>JAEZGM010000019.1 GCA_023416955.1 Bacillota bacterium
CCTAACCACGTGGCCGGCGCCCGCCGAACCGCACCCCGCCGACCAGACGGAGGACATAAAGCCCGCAAAACCCGCCCGCCGCCGAGGACGCAGACGCTACGGCGTGGCGGTGGGCTCACTGGTTCTTCTTCTTGCGCTGACAGGCGTGGTGTTTATTGTCGGTATAGTCGGCAAACAGATTTATACCGCCGCCACAGACGACAGCCAGCTGCGCGCTTATGACACCTTTCTGACACCGGCTGTGATGCAGGACCCGCAGCCGTTCGCTTCGCCGGATAAAGCACCGGAGGATTTTGTTCTGAACGCTTCGTTATGGCAAGCCATCACGGCGAACAACGGAACGAACTATACCGAATACGACGACGCGGGTCGAGTGCTGGTGCCCTTGGGCGACGTGGTGCAGGCGTGCCGTGACTTATTTGGGCCGGACTGCCAGCTGCAGCCGAAAACGCCTGCACAGGAGACATTCTTTGAATATAATTCCGAGGAAAACAAATTCCATGTGGCGCTGTATTCGTCGGACAGCACGTTTATTCCTTACACGGAAAGCGCCAAAAATCAGGGTGGCAGTACGATCCTGCGCGTGGGATACGTCTCCCCCAGCGACACATGGAGAACTCAAACATCGAGCACGGTAACCAGCCCGAAGCCGACGAAATATATGGAGTATGTACTGAAGACCAACTCATCAACCAATAAACAGTATATTTATTCCATTCAGGAGGGTTCATAAACCGGCCGGCGTTTAATATAGTCATTTCATTTGAAAATAAACCAATCTCCATTTTCTTGGATATTTTTTAAAGTGAACTGACTATACTTACAAAATGAGATACATTAATGCCAATATCACCCCCGAATCCGCTTTTTCCTCAATCAGAATTAATAATAGAATTATAATAAGAGTACGCTCACTGTCCGCCATCAGGCTGTCAAAAACATCTCCGACCGGCCCGGGCAGAATCGAATTGTGTGCCGAATGGGGCGGCGAATCATGCTCGGGCTCCCGATGCTCTGCGGGTGTGGTGTGCCGCACCGGCACTGAGCCGGAAAGCGGCGCGGCGTTTGCGGCTTCCCTGCCCGGGTCCGGCCTTGTGCCGGGGGGCGGAGAGTTCACGGCGTTTTGCGCTCTTGCCTGCATTTCCCTTGCGCGCCGGATCGCTTCCTGCTGAAGGCGCTGCATATCATAGCTGTTATTTGTTTCAGGCATGGCTCACACCTCAGAATCCGCTAAAAAGTCCGCTGCTTTTAATGAGCGGCAGCATCCGCATCAGCTGGATCAGTTTAATGGCTTCGTCCAGTTTCTTTTGGCGCTCCGGGCCCAGCATGGGCCGCAAGGCGCGCAGCAGCCGGGTGCTGTCGTCTTCCTGCCGAAAGGTCGAGAGCATCGGCGCCACCTTCATAATGGTCTGCATCATTTCACCGTCCATAGGGGGCGGGGAAAATACCTGCTCCGGCTGCGGCGCGGCTGGTACGGGCGCGGCCGGCTGTGAACCGGCTGATGCTCCCCCCAATAGCCCGGCAAGGCTTTTGATTTGCTCCATACTGCCGGGATTGTTTAGCAGCTCGCCGATTTTCGAAGCAAGGTCATCCATTATTTTTCTCCCTTTATTTTTCTCATAATCTGCTGCGCTTCCGGCGTATTCAGAATTTTTTCTGTCGCGGATTTGTCGGCCAGGATATTCTCCAGCGTTTTCTTATCCTGATCGCTCAGCATGCTTAACAAACCGTTGATCATTTGTCTTTGATCGTCATTATTTGGCATACTATCACCCCATATCATTGTATGTTGAGGGCACGGAATATATAACCCGCCGCGCGCGGTTTGCCATTCCGGCCTTTTACCATAAAGTTTATAAAAGAGCCGATTTTCCGTGCGGAGCCGGGCCTTACTTCTCTTATTCTATGTTTCGCACGGAGAAACGGTGACAGGTATATGCGTATTTTAGTGGTATCCGATACGCACAGAGATGAATTTTCCCTAAGAAAAGCGATTTTGAACCAGCCCCGGGCTGAAATTGTCATTCATCTGGGCGACGGCGGGGAAGAAGCGCAGCTGATGAAGGAAAGCTTCCCTGAAAAAATGTTTTACATGGTAAAGGGGAACTGCGACTGGAATTCCCCGCTTCCGGTTTCGGATGTTATTACGGTTGAGGGAAAGAAAATTTTGTATACGCACGGGCACGCGTACAGTGTAAAATTGGGAATGAGCGAAATTATTGCTGCGGCAAGAAGCGCCAAGGCCAATATCCTATTGTACGGGCATACCCATATTTCCGTTGTCGACTACGAGGACGGGCTTTATATCATGAACCCGGGCAGCCTGCACGGTTCGGAGGGAACCTACGGCATTATCGATATTACCCCCGCCGGAATTGTACCGAACATCATGAACATTTGATTGACAGCGTATTCATGAAGTGATACGCTGGATTCACGAAATGATACGCTTGAGATATAAAAACAGGTTCTAAAAATCAATTGAAAAATGCGCGGATTTTGATCCGCCGATGAAAGAGAAAGCGGAAAGGAAAGTCTTACTATGACAGAATATGAGAGATGGCTCAATACCGAGCTGGGCGATGCCGATTTGACGGAGGAGCTTCGCCGGATTCAGAATCAACCCGAAGAAATCAACGACCGTTTTTACCGCAATTTAGAATTCGGAACAGGCGGCCTGCGCGGCGTAATCGGCGCGGGTACCAACCGCATGAATGTATATACCGTGTGCAAGGCGACACAGGGCCTTGCCAATTACCTGAAAAATCACGGGGAGGCGACGTCGGTTGCCATTGCGTATGACAGCCGCATCAAATCGGATGTTTTCGCGAAGCAAAGCGCGGCGGTGCTCGCGGCAAACGGAATCCGCGCGTATATTTACCCGTGGCTTTCGCCCACGCCCACCCTTTCCTATGCGGTGCGTTACCTGAAGTGCGCCGCCGGAATCTGTGTGACCGCCAGCCATAACCCGGCGAAATACAACGGCTACAAGGCCTACGGCAGCGACGGCTGCCAGATTACCCTTGAAATGGCGGACGAAGTGCTCGCCGAAATCAACAGCCTCGATATTTTCAGCGATGTGAAGCGCATCGGGTTTGAGGACGGTTTGAAACAGGGTCTGATTGAGTATATTTCCGATGGAGTCATTGACTCCTTCCTGAATGAAGTGGAAAAGCAGAGCGTTGTTTCCGGCGATTGCGGTGGCTTGAAGGTCGTTTATACCCCACTCAACGGCACGGGCCGCGTCTGTGTGACACGGATTCTCGACCGCATCGGTGTAAAAGATATTACGGTTGTGCCCGAGCAGGAATTCCCCGACGGCAACTTTCCGACCTGCCCGTTCCCGAACCCCGAAATTCGCGAGGCGCTGCAAAAGGGGCTTGAGCTGAGCGAAAAAGTACAGCCCGACCTGCTTCTTGCGACAGACCCCGACTGCGACCGCTGCGGCATTGCGGTGAATCAGCACGGCGAATTTGTGCTGATGAGCGGCAACGAAGTCGGCGTACTTCTGCTGGACTTCATTGCGCGCAGCCGCATTCAAAACGGCACAATCCCGAAAGAACCCGTTGCCGTGTCCACCATCGTAAGCACAGACATGACGGAGGCGGTTGCCAAGGAGTACGGCATTACGCTGAAAAAAGTGCTGACCGGCTTTAAATACATCGGCGACCAGATTGCGCTTCTGGAGGAAAAGGGTGAAACCGACCGTTACATTTTTGGTTTCGAGGAAAGCTACGGCTACCTTTCCGGCGGCTATGTGCGCGACAAGGACGCCGTTGACGCCAGTATGCTGATTTGCCAGATGGCAAACGAATACAAGAAGCAAAGCATGACGCTGGTCGACGCAATGGAGGCACTTTATCAAAAGCATGGCTATTACCGCAACGAGCTGATGAATTTCGGCTTTGAGGGTGAGGACGGCATGATTCAGATGGGCTCCATTATGGAGTCGCTGCGAAAGAATCCCCCCGCCGCAATTGCCGGATTTAAGGTGACAGGCTGGAGCGACTACGAAGCCTCCCGCCGTTATGACGGAACCGCCGAAACGGCGATTGACCTGCCCAAGTCCAACGTGCTGGAGTACCGCATGGAAAACGGTTCGAAGCTGGTAGTCCGCCCGAGCGGTACCGAGCCGAAGATTAAAATTTACCTTTCCGCCAAAGCGGCGGACCGAGACGCTTCCGGTGAACTGGTCGAGGCTTTAAAGGCGGCAGTGCCTGCTTTGCTGGGTATTTAACGCGGTTTCGGAACTGTGGTTTATGATATAGTCAGTTCACTTTAGAAAACATCCAAGAGACAAGCGTAAAATCTTTGATCTATGGATTTTACGCCTAGGTAACCGATGATTAAGTCATAAGATAATCAGCGGTTACCTTGAGATTGGTTTTGTTTTCAAATGAACGGACTATGTTATGTATACTTCTAAAAAATTTTAATATAATAAATAAATTACATGAAAAAAGTAGTTGACAGATTTAAGAATGTGTGGTAATATAAATATATTATATACGACAGGACAATCGTGGTTCGCGCGATATATTAGAATCAGCGCCATGCGCAAGCATACTATTCGTTTGAGTAGCCAGGTCTGTATATTTCGGGGGTTAAGGAAGCAATTCCTTAACCCCTTTTTATAAAATAATATTAAAAACACGAAGCGAAATTTCTGCTTCGTGTTTTGTTTTATGAAGTTATTTCCCCGACTGCTTCTTTATTTTAAAAAATTTTATGAGCTTAGCAGCGCCGATTCCGATCTCCCGAATCATTCGGGAAATCAAAAATCCCCACAATAGGCAGACTGCAATGAATTGCAGCGCTGTACCGATTGACAAGACGAACCCCCGCTTTCATTTTACGTTTGACTGCATGGTTACGATTTTCTTACCTGAATCAGGTCGACCGCAATTCGGCATTCCTCCGCCAGAAACGTCGGCTCCAGCGCAAAATACGGTTTACACGGGAGCGGTTCGCCGGAAAGCGGCGCAAGCTGCTTTTCCATGACCGTCAAATCGTGCCATTTCCCAAACTTGAATCCCGTCCCGTGGTAAACGCCAAGCGTTCGGTAGCCCCGACTGGTGTGCAGGCCCTCGCTGGCCGGATGCGGGTGGGTAATCAGTGCATACAGGTTGCGGTACCCCTGCGCCAATAAAATAGATTCCAGGCAGTTGTAAAGCGCGGTGGCAATCCCCATGCGCTGAAACGCGGGGGAAAGGTATACGCTGACCTCCGCGTCCCACTGGAACGCCGCGCGCGGGCGAAAGCGTGAAGCATAAGCGTACCCCGCCGCCTGCCCGTCCACTTCGCACAGGAGCCAGGGGAACTGGGCGGTAACGGTTTCGATGCGCCCCGCGAACTCTGTGACGGAGGGCACATCATATTCGAACGTGATGGCGGTATCACGAATATACGGCGTATAAATTGCAAGCATCGCCGCCGCGTCATTCTGATCGGCAAAGCGAATTTGTATTTTTTTCATTACGTCAATCCCCACTGAATTGGATTTTGTCATTATCATAGCACAAAGTTGTTATAGTGAAAAGAGAGAGGGAAATCAAAGTGAAGAAAGTGAATCCGAAATCCTAATTTTGGATTCAAGCAATAATAAGGCTTTGCCCTCAGGCCGGGCAGGCCCATACTTTCGTTGCGCCCGAAAGTATGCAAAGGAGGGCTCCATAAATCCCCCCCTGCACCCCCATAGTATCCCCCAAGGGGCCGGTGGGGGGGGGGATTCCTTTGCGATTTTCATTGACGGCATTTAATTTGGTTTTATGACTGCATGGATGGAACAACAAAGTTGAACTGTTTTGTCCTAAGAAAATAAGTACGGTTGCCGTGGGATGGATAGCAAATTGCCTTTCTGGGAAATAATAAAGATATTAAGTAAATTTGCGTCTGAAAATATTTTAAAATGCCATTGACAAAGTGAAAAAGTCGTCCTATACTGAAAATACACCCCACGGGGGTATAGAGGTTAAGACATACAGAACTTTTGAGGTGATGTTATGAAGCAAAAATATAACGTAACAGGAATGACCTGTTCAGCCTGCTCCGCGAATGTGGAAAAAAGCGTGCGCAAGCTCAGCGGGGTCGATTCCGTTGCTGTCAACCTGCTGACGAACAGTATGGTTGTCGAGTATGACGGCGCGGCGGTCAACGACGGCACGGTGATTCAGGCAGTTGAACACGCGGGCTACGGTGCTTCCGTCATGGCACAGGGAACGGCGGTGCCGTCAAAATCCGCTCAGCAAAAAACAAGCCCGATGGACGAACAGATCAAAAATATGAAGCAAAGGCTGATCGTATCCTTTGTATTTTTGATTCCCCTGCTGTACCTTACCATGGGGCACATGTTCAATTTTCCGCTCCCAAGCTGGACGCACGGCATGGAAAACACCATTACGTTCGCGTTTCTGCAGTTCATGCTGACGCTCCCGATTGTTTATGTAAACCGAAAGTATTTTCAAGTCGGCTTCAAAACGCTGCTGCACCGCGCGCCGAATATGGATTCGCTGATTGCCATCGGCTCTTCCGCCGCGCTGGTGTACGGTGTGTTTGCAATTTTCAGAATGAGCTACGCCATGGGGCACGGCGATATGGCAACGGTGGAACAGTATTCCATGGATTTATATTTTGAATCTGCCGCAACGATCCTCGCTTTGATTACACTGGGCAAATTTCTGGAAACACGCTCCAAAGGAAAAACCTCGGAAGCGCTCGCCAAGCTGATGGATCTTGCGCCGAAGACCGCGACGGTTCTGCGCGACGGCGCGGAAACCGAAATTCCGGTGGAACAGGTTGTCGTGGACGATGTCATCGTTGTTCGCCCGGGGCAGAGCATCCCGGTGGACGGCGTTGTGCTGGAGGGCGGCTCCGCCATTGACCAGTCCGCGCTGACAGGCGAAAGCATTCCGGTGGAAAAGCAGCCGGGTGACCCGGTGATGGCGGCAACCATCAACCGTACCGGATTCCTGAAATTCCGCGCGCAGAAGGTCGGCGAAAACACGACGCTGGCGCAGATTATCGCGCTCGTAGAGGACGCAAATGCCACGAAGGCGCCGATTGCGAAGCTGGCCGACCGCATCAGCGGCGTGTTTGTGCCGGTGGTGATGGGAATCGCGCTGCTTTCCGCCGTTGTATGGCTGCTGATGGGCCAATCGTTCGAATTTGCGCTGTCTACCGCCATTGCGGTTCTGGTCATTTCCTGCCCCTGTGCGCTCGGCCTTGCGACGCCTGTTGCGATTATGGTCGGAACCGGGCGCGGCGCTTCCAACGGCATTCTGATTAAATCTGCGGAGGCGCTTGAAACGGCGCATACCGTCAAGACGGTTGTCATGGATAAGACCGGAACGATTACGGAGGGCAAACCGCGCGTGACGGATATTCTGCCCGCCGCGGGCCGGTCCGAGCAGGAGCTGCTGGCGCTGGCGGCTTCGCTTGAAAAGCCGTCGGAGCATCCGCTTGCGGGCGCTATTCTGGACAGAGCGAAGGAAACGGGCGCTTCCGTTCGTGAAACGGAACAGTTTGAGGCCATTCCGGGGCGCGGCGTTGCCGCCGTTTTGGGCGGGAATCAATATTACGCGGGCAATCTTGCGCTGATGGAAGATCATCAAATCAATATTTCCGCCGTGCGGTCGGTTTCCGATACGCTGGCGGAGGACGGCAAAACACCGCTCTATTTTGCGGACAGCGAAAAGCTGCTCGGGGTGATCGCGGCGGCCGACGTGGTGAAGCCGACAAGCCGCGCGGCGGTTGCGCAGTTCAAAGCGATGGGTATTGACGTTGTCATGCTGACCGGCGACAACCGCCGCACCGCGGAGGCAATCCGCCGTCAGCTCGGCATTGACCGCGCGGTCGCCGATGTGCTGCCGCAGGACAAGGAAGCCGAAATCCGCCGCATTCAGCAGGAGGGCGGAAAGGTCGCCATGATCGGCGACGGCATCAACGACGCGCCCGCGCTCGCCAGAGCCGATGTCGGTATCGCCATCGGCGCCGGTACGGACATTGCGATTGATTCCGCCGACATCGTTCTGATGAAGAGCGACCTGAACGACGCGGTGACCGCGATTCAGCTGAGCAAGGCCGTCATCCGGAATATTAAACAGAACCTGTTCTGGGCATTCTTTTATAACAGCATCGGCATTCCGCTTGCCGCGGGTGTGTTCTTTACCCTGTTCGGCTGGAAGTTAAGCCCGATGTTCGCCGCCGCCGCCATGAGCCTCAGCTCCGTGTGTGTGGTGACCAACGCGCTGCGCCTGCGTTTCTTCCAACCAAAGCGTGTTCCGGTTCCGGCAGTTGCCGAATCGGTCAAAATAAACTATAATAATACTGTATCAGAAGGAGAAGATTCAACGATGAAAAAAGTGATTGAAATCAAAGGAATGAGCTGCGAGCACTGCAAGGCTCATGTAGAAAAATCCCTGAACGCAATTGCGGGTGTGGAAGCGAAAGTCGACTTGAAAAAGAACATTGCCGTTGTTTCCATGGAAAATCCCGTGGCGGACGAAGTGCTGAAACAAGCGGTAACCGACGCCGGGTACGAACCGGTCTCCGTTCAGGAGAAAAAGGGTTTGTTCGGCAAATAATAAGTCCTTGCTTATAAGTCGGAACCGAAATAGACAAGGCTCTTGATTTGTTAAACAAGGACCAGGCAGGAGGAACACGATGCAGGCGGATAAGGCGAAAATCACGCGTTTGCTGAAAACCGCGCGCGGTCAGCTGGACGGTTTGCTGAAGATGGTGGAAGACGACCGGTACTGTACGGATATTTCTAACCAGCTGATGGCAACACAGGCGATTCTTCGCACGGCAAATAAAGAAATTTTACGTGCTCATATGGCGGGCTGCGTCCGTGCGGCGTTTGAACAGGGCGACGCGGCAGACAAGGAAGAAAAAATTGAAGAAATTGTTGCAATGATGGATCAGCTTGCAAAATAGCCGGTGCATCCTGCAGGGGGGCTAATATACCAGCCATGCCAGAAAAGTTGCGATTTTGTATTTATCATAGGTCTTCTTTGTAAAATCTAAACTCAAAATATGTCCGCTTGATTGCATCGTTTAATGCTGATGTTTTCGTAGTTCGTGCAATCCTCACCATTTTACAAACAAGACCTAGCAAAGATAAGTACAAAATGTGGGTTTAATGATAACCCACAAGCAATCTTTCCGTAACGAAGGTGTTGCAAAATAAATGAAAATTTATTTTGCAACACCTTCGTTTTATGTGTAAAAAAGCATCCGGAAATTCACCTCGTAAGACAATTTTACTTTGAACTTCAAAATAGATTGACAAAGGCATTCATATTTGCTAGAATACATTAGGCCTTGTTTATGAATAAAAAAGGCCTGGAAAACGAAACGGAAAAGTGGTGACTGCATGAGCAGCGAGTACAACGAAATCAACCAATTCCTTGTAAAAGTATTCAACAGTATTCTCCGTACGGAGGAAGCCAGCCTGAAGAGCAAGGAATTTAAGAATCTTTCCATGCGTGAAATGCATGTGATTGAGGCCGTCTGCGAAGCGACCGAGCAGGAACGGAACTCCGCTTCCGAAATTGCATTTGCGCAGAATGTGACTGCCGGAACGCTGACGACGACCGTCAGCACGCTGGAAAGAAAGGGCTTTGTCCTTCGCCGGCAGGATCAGCAGGATCGGCGGATGGTGCGTATTTTTCCTACGGAAAAAGGAAAAACTGCAAACGAGTTTCATCAGGAGTTTCATCATGAGATGGTATCCGCCATTATGTCGGCGCTGAGCGCCGACGAGCTGAAGGTCTTTGTCAAAGGGCTTGCCGCCGTGCAGCGCTTTTTTGAAAATAGTAAAAAATGAGCGAGGAATACGATCATGGCAGTGAGAATCATTACGGACAGCACTTCGGATATTTCCCTCAAACAGCAAGAGGAGTACGATATTGAGGTCGTGCCGCTGCTTGTTCGTTTCGGGCAGGAGGAATACCTTGACGGCGTTACGCTGACAGGGGAAGAATTCTATGAAAAGCTGAGCGCCAGCGCGCAGCTGCCAACCACGGCGCAGGTTTCGCCCGAGCAGTTCGTAAAAGTCTTTCAGAAATACGGGGACGAGGACGAAATTGTCGGAATTTTCCTTTCCAGTGCAATGAGCGGTACCTACCAGTCGGCTGTGATCGCAAAAAATCTGCTGGGAAGAACCAATATCCATTTGGTCGATTCCCGCAATGTGACATTTGCGTTGGGACTTCTGGTGTTAGAAGCTTCAAGAATGCGCAATGACGGTTGCTCCGCACAGCGTATCTGTGAGGAAGTGACCGCGCTTATCGACCGTGTGCGCCTGTACGCGGTAGTGGATACCCTGAAGTACCTGAAAATGGGCGGGCGGCTGGCGCCTTCCGCGGCGCTGGTCGGCGCGGTGCTGCGCATCAAGCCGATCATTACCATCAAAGACGGAATGGTCGATGTTGCGGAGAAAAAGCAGGGTACAAAGGCCGCCCTCGAAGCTGTGGCACAGCATTTTATGCAGGATCAGCCCGATTCCCGCCATCTGATCGTGTTCGGGGACTCCATAGCACCCGAATCGACGGAGAGGTTAAAAAAGCTGCTTTCCGGGCAATATAAACCAAGGAACAGCCGTACAATGGCGCTTGGCGCAACGGTCGGCACACACGCCGGCCCCGGCTGCGCGGGTGTCGCCTATATCGTACCTAAGTAACCGCTGATTAAGCTCATCATCGTTTACTTAAAAAATAAGCGGCGCTGTGCGCGGTTCCTAACGGCAACGGAAAGGATGCGTACGATGGACGTAAAACAGATTCAGAAAATTGCCGAAGTGATGCAAGGGAACGGATTGACCCTGCTGGAGCTGACGCAGGGCGACGTTTCCCTGCGCATGGAGCGCCAGCCCACTCAGAATATTATTATTCCCGCGCAGGGAATTTCGCCGGTTCTGGCGGAAGTGTCCGCCGCCGACCTGCCCGCGCGGGAACCCTCCGCCGTTACCTATGAGGTGAAAGCCCCGCTTGCCGGGAAGCTGTTTCTTTCCGACCCGCAGTCGGGCGGTCTGTTCGCGGCAGCGGGCGCGCGGGTAAAAAGCGAGGATACGCTCTGCCTGATCGAAGCGGCGGGAAAGCTGAATGAAATTCGGGCCGAATGCGGCGGCGAAATCACGGCGCTTTGCGTAGAAGATGGGCAGCAGGTGGAGCGCGGTCAGGTTTTGATGAAAATGGCGATGCGGTAAGCAAGCGGAATTCCCGTCAATAAAACAAGAAATCAGCAGGCATTGAAAACATGTTTGCTGATTTTTTGCGTAATCAGCGCGAATCCGTTTAAAAATAGGGAATTCCGTGCTAATATAGTATCGACGATTTTAAAATAGCAATTCTGATTTTTAATCCGGACAAGGATTGAAAATTAGAATTGCCGAATGCGTTTTTACGTTTATCAAATTTCCTGTTAAAAAGTAAAAACGCTATAGGAGCAATGATTAAGATGATCTATTTAGATTACGCGGCGAACACGCCAGTCTGTGAGGAAGCGCTGCGGACTTTCAGCGACGTGGCCCGTGAATATATTGCAAACCCGAGTTCCCCGCACCCCGCCGGGGCGGCGGCAAAGGAGCGGCTGGATGAAGCCACCGCGCAGATCGCGGCTTTGCTGAACGTGCGGGAGGACGAAATTATTTATACCTCCGGCGCGAGCGAGTCCAACAACCTTGCCATTAAGGGGGCGGCGGAGCAGTACCGGAAATTCGGCAAACACATCATTACCACGTTTTTGGAGCATTCCTCCGTCAACGGCGCAATGGCGGCGCTGCAGAACCGTGGCTTTGAGGTGGAGTATGTCGGCGTGACCTCCGACGGCCTTGTGGATTTGGAAGCGCTTGAAGAACTGCTGCGCGACGACACCATTCTGGTTTCCGTCTGCTATGTAGACAGCGAAATCGGGCTTTGCCAGCAGATTGATAAAATTGCGGAGCTTGTCAAGCGCCATCCCCACTGCCTGTTCCATGTGGACGCGACACAGGCGGCGGGCAAAATTCCGCTGGAGCTGGAGAATGTAGACTTGGCGACGTTCGCGCCCCATAAATTTTACGGGCTGAACGGCTGCGGCGTTTCGGTGAAAAAACAGGACGTGCTGCTGGAACCACAGATTCACGGGGGAATCAGCACCACCCCGTTCCGAAGCGGAACGCCCGCGCTGGCATTAATTGCTTCCACCGCTGCGGCGCTTTCCACCGCTTATGAGCAGATGGACGCGCGTTACGCGCGGGTCAAAGAGCTGAATACCGCGCTGCGCAGCGCGTTCGCGAAATACCCGAATATTACGGTGAACAGCACGGAGCATTCGGTACCGTTTATTTTAAATATCAGCATCAGCGGGGCAAAGGGGGAGCAGTTCCAGTCGGAACTGGCGGAACAGGGCATCTGCCTTTCCACCAAGTCGGCGTGCTGTGCGCCCAACACGGTTTCGCGCCCGGTGTTCGCGCTGACAAAAAACCGGAAAGCCGCGCTTTCCACGCTGCGCGTCAGCCTGAGCCACCTGACGACCGATGAGGAAATAGCGGAATTCCTGTCGCGCTTTGATGATTGTATCCGCAAATTTGTGCGATAAAGGGAGCCGAACCGATGGAAAAATACGAACAAGCAGAGCGGAGCATCATTAAGAAATACCGCAGGGAAATCTGGATTCCGTTTATCTCCGCCATCAAGGAATACAAGCTGATTCAGGAGGGCGACAAAATCGCCGTATGCATTTCCGGCGGCAAGGATTCCATGCTGATGGCGAAATGCATTCAGCACCTTCAAAAATACAGCGAGTTCCCGTTTGAAGCGGAGTACCTTGTGATGGACCCGGGCTATAACGCGGTGAACCGCCGGCGGATTGTGGATAACGCGGAAAGCCTTCAGATTCCGATTAAGATATTTGAAACCAATATTTTTGACATAGTCGCAAATGTTGACCAGTCCCCGTGCTACCTTTGCGCGAAAATGCGCCGGGGGCATTTGTACAAGCACGCGCAGGACCTTGGCTGCAACAAAATCGCGCTGGGACATCATTTTGACGACGTGATTGAAACCGTGCTGATGAGCATGTTGTACGGCGGCGAATTCAAGACTATGATGCCGAAGCTGCACAGTACCAATTACCCCGGCATGGAGCTGATTCGCCCGATGTACATGGTGAAGGAAGCGGACATCATCGCGTGGAGGCGCTACAACGATCTGCAATTTATCCAGTGCGCCTGCCGTTTTACCGAAAACTGTGTTTTGGGCGACAACGGCGGCGGCTCGAAACGGCAGGAAATGAAGGAACTGATTAAAAAATTCCGCAAGACGAATTCCAGCATCGATAAAAATATTTTTAACAGCATTCATAATGTGAATCTGGAGACGGTCATCGGCTATCACACCGGTGAGGAAAAACACAGCTTTCTGGACGAGTACGAAGGAAAGAAATAATAAAAAGACGAACCTCCGCCGATTGTTTCAGGTGGAGGTTCGTCTTTCGTGTAATATATTTTAATTCGTCCGTTTTTTTGCGTCGCCGGAATAGAGCTTTGTCAGCGTGTTGACATCGGCAACACCGGTGACCTCAATCCCGTTCAGGTATTGGAAATCCTTCACGCTCTGTTCGGTTGCTTCGGCGTATAACCCGCTCGGCTTCACAAACATGTAGCCAAGCTCCTGCAAGCGGTTCTGCATTTTCAGTACATCGGCGTTCTGGTCGCCTTTTTTCAGCGCGGTCAATGTACCGGAAGAAGTTGAAGAAGAGGAAGAGCCGCTGCCGGAAGATACTGTCGCGTCGGGAACATCCGAAGCGGTACTTTTGAGCAGTTCAGGGTAAACGGTACCTGCCATAAAGCTGACGGCATCTACAATATTCCTGCCTTGCAGCAGCATCTGGTTCGGGTCCATTTCATACACGCGGCCTTGTTTGACAGCAGTCAGCTTTTTGTATTCCTCCGAAGCGCTCAGCTGCGCTTTCACGCCGGTCGGACAGAATATGTATTTCGGGTCGGCGCGCAGCAGGGACTCAATATCCATTTTATTTCCCGTACCGTCGGAAGCGGCATTCACCAGGCCGGCGGCCTCAATCAGCTTGCCCTCCAGCGTGTCGCCCGTTACGACGCCGCCCTTGGTATCGTACAGGTAAGCAACGGTGGTCAGCACCTTGGATTCGGGGATAATGCGGCTGATGTCGTCAATCGTCAGAAAAATGCTCTGCGAAACCTTTTTACCGCGCTCATAGCCGGTTTTCGCGCCTTGCAGCGCGGCGCCGACATTGGAATACAGGCGGTCAAGGTCCTCCCGGTTTGTCGCACGGTCGATTTTCAGCACGGTAACGCCTTCCTTCTGCATGGCGTTCAGCTCGTTTTCCGTCAGGAAGCTGTCGGTCAGCACTAGGTCGGCGCCAAGGCTTTTTATTTTTGCAGCGTCGTCCGCGGTTACGTTCGGCAGCGCGGAAAGGTCGCTCTGGGTGCATTGCTCGCTTTTTGCTTTCAGCTGAATTTCATAGTCCATAGAAAGGATTACATCCGCCAGGTTGGGCGAGAGCACCACCACCCCGGTAGGCTTTTGCTTCAATGTGACGGTTCCAATGGTCACGGGGTAATCCTCTGTTCCCGCGCCGGAGGAAATGTCGTTTTTCGGGCCGCATCCCGCAAAGACCGCGGCTGTTAGGCAGACGCTCAGAAATGCCGCCGTAATTTTTTTCAGCATATTGTTCTCCTTTTCTCTAGGTACACGATGATTAAGTCGCTAGACAGCAATTCGAAGCCGTGAAAATACTGGACTGAGCAGCTTCAGAATTGCTTTAATCAGCGGCTACCTAGGTCTTGTTTGTAAAAAGAAAAACGACGGAATAAAACCCATAAACGTAAGTTTTATTCCGGTTTTTCTATCTGAATTCAAAGTAAATCCGCTTGATTCCACGATATCTTAGTGATTTGCGCAATTCTCACCATTTTGCAAACAAGCCCTAAATCAATGGTTGGCCAAGCTGCAAACGCGCCTGCGCAGCGTCAATAAACTGCCGCGCGCACCGGGGGGAACGCCCCGCGCGTTCCGTTGCCCAGCGTTCCGCCGCAAGCTCCAGTGTATCGGCAGAAACCGCAAGACTGCGCTGTGTGGCGAGCGCGTGCACAATTTCAAGGTACTCGTCTTTGCCGGGGCTGGTGAAGCGAACCGACAGTCCGAACCGGTCGGCAAGCGAAAGGCTTTCCTGCATGGTGTCGCCCCGGTGAATTTCGTCCCCTTCCCGGTCGGAAAAGGTCTCGCGCACCAGATGGCGGCGGTTCGACGTGGCGTAAATCAGTGTGTTTTCGGGACGGGCGGCAAGCCCGCCCTCCAGTACCGCCTTTAGCGCGGCATATGTATCGTTCTGTTTTGAAAAGGACAGGTCGTCAATAAAAATGATAAATTTCATGGGGATTCCGGCAATGCGGTCAACAAGCAGCGGAAAGTCCATCAGCGATTCCTTGGGCATTTCAATAACGCGCAGTCCCTGCGTGTAATACGCATTGAGGATGGCTTTCACCGTCGAGGATTTTCCCGTTCCGCGGTCGCCGTAAAGCAGGCAGTTGTTCGCGGGGGCGCCTTGTAAAAAGGCAATCGTATTGTCAGTAACCGCCGCGCGCTGAAGCTCGTACCCTTTCAGGTCGGAAAGAGCTGTTCTGTCGGGGTAAGCAACTGGCTCAATATTTTGATTGCGCCAGATAAACGCGCGATAGCGGGCGTACATGCCGCATCCGTTTTCACGGTAATAAGCGGCCATGTTCCGTATGCCGGTCTCTAAATCGCCCTTGAGTGCAGCAGCCGGTTCCCCTGTTTTCCAGACGGGCAGGTCAAGCTGCGCGGCCTCTTTCCCGAAAGGAAGGTCTTCCAAAAGCATTTGCGGCGTAAGGGAGGAGACTTCGAGAATGCTGCGCAGGTCGCGCTCCACCGCCCGCATCAGCGGCGCGTCAAACTCCGCCCGCCCTGCGGCCGCCGCAAGCGAGAACGGGTTTTCATCGTACAGCGCCGTTCCGGTCAGGCAGCCTGTCAGGTTTTCGCTGTAGCCGCGCGCACAGAGCGCCGCAAAAAAATCGCCCCAGGCGTTCAGAAATTCCTGCTCCGTGTCGGCCCACAGCAGCCGGTACAGCGCCTTCGGAACCGTGCGGTTTAGGATACCCTTGTAAACCGACAGAGAAGCCAGTTTTCTGGCGGCGAGCTTACTTTGATTCATATTCAAAATCCCCCATGTTGTGAATGGATCGCCTTCAATATTTCGAAAATACTTAGTTGTATTGTACCCTTATCGCGGTAATTATGTCAAGTTGTGTCGGACAATTGGGTTGCGATTCCAAAAATTATTTGATAATATATACAATATTGGGCATTGCAAATGGCTGTATGAGACGGCCGCACAAAATCCTGTGCCCGGGAAAGATGGTACTGCATGAAACGGAATCGGATTGTCGGCCTGCTGCTTGCCGCCGTTACGGCTTTTTCTCTGGCCGCCTGCGGCGGTGGAGAAAAAAATGAGGATGCCGGCGTGCTGCTGCGGGAAGCCAAGGCAAACGCGGGGGCAATAACCGGCTGTACCGCCGTCATTCGAAATACATTGGAATTTTCGGTGAACGGGAGGCAGCAGCGCGTTCAGACCGGAAACGATATTGTGTATCAGGCGGAGCCTTTTGCGCTGAAGTCCACGCAAACCTCGCTGCTCGGGGGAAAAACCTCCTCCAATACGGTTTATAATGTGACGGATCATGACGGAATCTGGTTTTACGCGCAGTCCGGGGACCAGTGGCAGAAAACACCTGCCGGGGCAATTGATACGACGCCGTTCCGTCAAGTTGATATTCTGCGCCTGTTGAACAGCGTAAAAGGGCAGAAATATGTGCGTGAAGCCGACTTGGACTTCGGTAAGGCATATAAGCTTGAGCTGACGTTTGACAGCGAGGTGCTGCGCGGTACAGTCGAAAATATTGTGACCGCGGCGGGAATCGGAGAAGGCTCCAACACGGTGGTGCAAACGCTGCTCGACAGCGCGGGCGATCTTTACGGATATGGTTATATTGATGAAAAGACAAATCAAATTGTAAAACTGGAGTTGGACGCAACACAAAGCGTAAACCGGATTTTTCAGAACATTGACGGAAGCAGCGCAAAGGTTGTGGTGACTAAGTGCGTGACAGAGGGAACGATACAGAACATCGGAAAACAGCCCGAGGTTCAGCTGCCCGCGCAGGCCGCCGCCGCCGCCGCAGTTCAGGCGCAGGGATAATGTTTTGCACATAGCTGCGGGAAAATAAAAAATAAAGAAGCAGCAGCCCGAAACAGATAGAATCGTTTCGGGCTGCTGCTTTTTGGATCATACCGAGCTTTGTTTATAAACAAGGTCTAATAATAAAATCTGACGAATTTAATATTGTAGAAGTCACAGGCCAGAATATCGTCTGTTTGCGCCTCGTTGAGCAAGATGTAGTTCGTGCCCACGGCGAGCAGAATACCGGAACGGTCCGTGACGGTGTTTGTTCCGATCAGGAACGATACCAGTACAGGCCGCCCGATCTGGGTACGCAGAAAACCGTTCAGAAACTCCAGACTGTTGCCGGGAATCGGTGCGGGCATCGTGGTGGGCGTGATTGGGGCAGTTGTACTGATGCGGTCCGCAACCTGCTGAATATCGGTACCGGGGGCGTAGGAAGGAAGCATCTCCATTCCGCTCATACCGGCGGAGCTTTCTGCAAGGGTGGAACCGGACTGTGCGTTTGCTTTGGGTGTGATCTGTGCCGCGCCGGTTTGTGCGTTTGGCTTCGGTGCGGTCACCGCCGCGCCGGCTTGCGCGTTCGGCTTTGGCACCGTCACCGCCGCGCCGGCTTGCGCATTCGGCTTCGGCATAACCTGTGCCGCACCAGCTTGTGCGTTTGGTTTGGTCTCGAGCCCTTTTACGTTTGAAGCGGGCGCCTGATATGTGTTTGCCGCCCAACGGGACGAAGGCTGGAACGGAAGTCCGTGAAAAGTGCTCTGGCTTGCCTCATAAAGCTCCTGCCGCATTTGAAGCTGCTGTTCCGGGGTCATAGAGTTGAAGTTTGCAATATCCTGGACAGTGGGCAGGTCTCCGCCTCCGCCGGAATATCCGCCGACGCATCCCCCGATGCAGGAATGCTGCGAATATCCCATTGCCGTAGCATCATAATTTTCCATAAAATCTTCTCCTTTTCATGTGGATGCGTATTTTTGTGTTGGGCCGTAAAAACAATGCTGGTTGATCCGGTTGTAAAAAATACCGGTTTGGTTCGGGGGAAAATATGAGGGGCAGTTCGGGTTAAACGGATTAAAGTAAAACAGTGCGTCGCCGACCCCGTTGAAAATATTATTTGCGATGGCCCAGTCCGCAATGGCGTAATGCACGTCATCCGGGTTCATATTATAAATATTCTGCGAATTGTACTGCCCGTTTACGGTTTCCATCATGCAGGTAAACTGGCCGGGCTGTTCCATGATGTTCCTCATATTGCCGCCGTTGCTGACACGAAAGAATTCGCCGAAGGATACATTAGTACGGTTTGTAATAATGGAAGATACCGCGCGCATACCGTTGTCGCCCTCGCCCCCCGCTTCGCATTGAATCATGCGCGCCAGCATTTCTCTGGTAGTCATTGGCATCTTTATCACCTTTTATCATGTATTCTTTTGTCATAATATGTTTTAGGTTTGCCCGGTGGTACTAAAGCAGAATATTTTTACGGAATATGACCGTGTCGGCGCAGCGTGGAATTTATGGCCGTTTTGTAAAGCTATTACTTGATTTTAAAATTAGGTTGTTACTATCCTTGGGCTCATGTTATAATGAAAATAAGAAATATGAAACAGGAGGCGCGAATGAGAAAACTACTTTTAGAAAAATTTCAGGAATCGGCGGCGTCCGCTCTGCCGATCGGAGCAATCGTTCTACTGCTTCATCTCACCGTTTCGCCGATGCCTGTCGGTACACTTGCTTTGTTTGGAGCAGGGCTTGTCCTGCTGATTCTCGGAATGAGCATTTTTACGCTTGGCGCCGACATGTCAATGATGCCGATTGGGGAACATATTGGTTCCGAGCTGACTCGTTCACGAAAAATCCTGCCGCTGATTATAGGGGGATTTGCTTTGGGCGCCGTGGTTACGATTGCGGAGCCGGATTTGCAGGTGCTGACAAAACAGGTTCCGTCCGTACCTGACGCAGCATTAATATTTTCTGTTGCGGCAGGAGTGGGAATATCGCTTGTCGTGGCGCTGATGCGGATATACTTTCAGATGAAGCTGTCGTATTTATTGATTGTAATGTATGCTTTGGCTTTTGGTTTGGCTGCGTTTACTTCACCGGATTACCTGCCGGTCGCTTTCGATTCCGGCGGTGTGACGACGGGGCCGATTACGGTTCCGTTCATCCTTTCGCTCGGAATCGGTGTTTCCGCCGCGCGAAGCGGGAAAAGCGCGGAAGAGGACAGCTTCGGACTGTGCGCCGTGTGCTCCATCGGCCCGATTTTGGCCGTGCAGATTATCGGAATGTTTTTTGATTCTTCACAGGCAGGCTATGCGTTTGAAACACCGGAAACAGCGAACAGTGTGTCCGAGTTTTTCGGGCTGTTTGGAAACGGCCTGCTCGTTTTCGCAAAGGAAACCGCAATGGCGCTGATTCCGATCATGCTGATTTTTATAATTTTTCAGATTTTTCGATTTAAATTGCCCAAAGGGCAGGTCATCAAAATCCTGGTTGGAATCCTGTATACATTTATTGGCTTGACGATTTTCCTTGCAGGTGTTAATATTGGCTTTATGCCCGCCGGAACGTATCTGGGCAAGACCATTGCCACGCTGCCGTATAGCTGGATTCTGTATCCTTTCAGCCTGATCATTGGCGTTACGGTCGTTTTTGCGGAACCGGCGGTACAGGTTTTGAATAAACAGGTAGAGGAAATCACAAGCGGTGCTATCTCCAGAAGAATGATGATGATGGGGCTGTCCGCCGGGGTCGGCCTTGCGCTGGTGCTTTCCATGGTGCGTATCATGATGCGCGTCAATATCTGGTTCTTCCTGCTTCCCGGGTATGCTGTTGCGATTATACTGACGTTTTTTGTACCCGAAGTTTTTACGGCGATCGCTTTCGATTCAGGAGGCGTGGCCGCGGGTTCCATGGCAGCTGCGTTTCTTCTGCCCTTTGCGATGGGCGTCTGCAACGCGGTGGGCGGCAACGTAATGACCGATGCTTTCGGCATTGTTGCCATGGTGGCCATGATGCCGCTGATCACGGTGCAGATTATGGGCCTGCTCTACAAGCTGAAAACCCGCCGCGAAGCAATACCGGAAGAGATTACGGAAGAACAGGAATCTGAACTGATTACAATTATAAGCGAGGATTAAAATGGAACAAAAATCATTTGATATTCCACTTGTATTGATGTTTACCGTGCTGAGCCGTAAGCATGACAAACAGGCCGTTGATTTATTTACCGATGAAGGAGTGCTTTATCAGCTGGTCCTTCTGGGGCATGGAACCGCCAGTACGGAAATGCGGGAATACCTTGGTCTGGGGGAAGCGGAAAAAGTCGTGTTTATGCATGTACTGCCAAGACCGCTGGCGCAGGCGATCACACAGAAATTGAGCGAGGAGTTTCATTTAAACAAGCCGGGGAATGGAATTACCTTCACCATCCCCATCGACTGCGTATGCGGAATCTCGGCGCTTCGCTGTTTTACGGATGAGTCAAAAAGAGAAAGAGAGGCTTGCACAGGGAAAATGTCACAATATGATTTGATCGTTGCGGTTACAAACCGCGGGTATTCCGGTGAAGTGATGGAAGCCGCCAAGACGGCGGGCGCCACCGGCGGAACCATTCTGAACGCAAGAGGCGGAAATCTGAAAAATGCCGAAACGTTTCTGGGTATTCCGATTCAGCCGGAAAAGGAACTGGTACTGATTGTGACGGACGAGAAGAAAAAAGCGGAGATTATGCAGAAGATCACCGCAGATACCGGTGTTGGGACGAAAGCGAGGTCCATCGTCTTTTCACTGCCCATCAATGGAATAGAAGGGCTGACCGAGCTTACCGGGGAATAAGCCAAATAGAAATGATACTGCCGCGCGACGGAAAAATGTCAAGGTACAGCAAAAAGTCGCTGTTGTAAATGGGCTGAAAAAAGTCGGAACAAGCATACCGAAAGGGATTGGCTGTTCCGACTTTTTGCTTTAAATTTCAGTTGCGAACAAAAATCAAAAGCTTTTAACGCATAACAAACCTGAGCAAGAAATCCAACCGCTCACGCTCTCAACGGATATAGAAATTACAATACCGCAGGATGGTCCGGTACGGCCCGTCGGCATACCGTTATGCAATATTTCTGTTTTGCATATTTCTTGGGAAATGCTATAATATCATTGAACCGGGTAACCGCTGATTAAAGGATTTTTAAAGCCGCTCATTCTACTGTTTTCGCGGCTTTGAATTGCTTGCGGCTGAATCATCGTTTACCTCAAGCACACAGCAGGGGGCAAAGCAGGATGGTACGCATAAAGGATATCGCAGAGAAAGCCGGAGTCAGTCCGACTACAGTTTCCAATGTGATTCACGGCAATATAACAAAGGTGTCGCCGGAAACGGTGAAAAGGATTAATGAAATTATTGAAAGCCTGAATTACATACCCAATATGGGGGCAAGGATGCTCGCTAAAAACGGCTCTAAAATTATCGGGGTCATTATTAATTATCCTAAGCGAGAGGAAAAAAACGTGGTACAGGATCCGTTCAACTCCGCGCTGATCGGTTCTTTGGAGAATGCTATCCGTACTCACGGATATTTTATGATGCTGTATGCCGCGGAGGAAGCGGATGACGTGTTAAAGCTCGCGGCCACGTGGAACATCGATGGACTGATCATGCTTGGCATTGAGGCCGCGGAATGCCGCAGAATTAAGCAGAGCACAGAAAAACCGGTGGTTTTTATCGACAGTTACTTCGATGACGGTGAAGATGAATATGAAAATGTCGGGCTGGACGATGAGGGTGGCGGTTATCAAATGGCAAATTATTTGCTGGAAAACGGGCATCGAAAGGTCGCTTTTCTGGCAGATATTCCCCAACCGGTCGGTGTCGACTGGTGGCGGCTTCAGGGCTGTAAAAGGGCATTTCGTGAAGCGGGGGTTCCGTTCGGCAGCGAGAACTTTATCAGTTTTTCCCGCAATTACTACCGGCGGCAGGAGGATTATAAAAAACTGCTGCCCCGGATTCGTGAGTTCACGGCGCTTTTTTTCGCTTCGGACTACTACGCGGTCAATGCCATGAATGTTTTTTATGACAATGGATTTTATGTTCCGCGCGATATTTCGGTTGTGGGCTTTGACGACAATTATTTCGCCCAGACAATCCGGCCGAAGCTTACCACTGTCCGACAGCACGTGGAAGAAAAAGGGCGGCAGGCAGTGGAACTTCTTATCCGGATTATTCGCGGAGAACCGATTGAAAGGAAAAATATTCGGCTTCCAATTGAATTGATCGTTCGCGATTCCGTGCGGCATATATATTAGCAGTAATTTATCTCATAAATCCCACCGGACAATATGGATCGGTGGGATTTATTTATTATGCCTAAATTATATATAAATATTTTTATATATTAATAGTTATGCGCAAAACCTATTGCAAATTGAATATTCGTGTACTATAATAAGCACAATAAATTTAGATTTTGCGCAAAACATTTTAACAGTTATTATGGATTGTGCGAAGAGAATAATGGGAAAGAGGTATGATTTATGAACAAACAAATCAAATCCGTTGCGGCTTCGGTACTTTGTCTTGCGATTCTGGGTGCATCCTTCGCGGGATGTTCAGGGAATGGCACAAGCTCCGCGGCAAGCGGCGACACAAATCAGTCCGCAGCAGTTTCTTCCGCGCCGGTCACCCTTGAGCTGTTTTCGACAAAACCGGAAAATAAAACGATTCTCCAGACCTTGATAGATGGATTTCACGCAAAAAACCCGAACATTACCGTGAACATTACCGCCCCGCAGGATGCCGGCACCGTTCTGAAAACACGCCTGACAAAAAATGATATTCCCGACATTGTCGCAATGGGAGGGGACGCTACTTACAAGGAGCTGCAGTCCGCGGGTGCTCTGGAAGACCTGAGCAATGAGCCTTACGCAGCGAATATTCAGGAATCCTACAAAAAAATGCTTTTTGACGTGCAGCAGAATAAAGAAGAAAAACTATACGGCGTACCTTATGCAACGAATGCTTCCGGGGTCCTCTACAATGTCGACATATTCAAGAAATCAGGCGTTGAGGTTCCGAAAACATGGGATGAGTTCATGGCCGCGTGTAAAAAGCTCCAGGATGCCGGCGTGACACCGTTTGAATTTACCTTTAAGGATGCTTGGACCTGCCTGCCGCCCTGGAACAGTATGGCTCCGGATTTACAGCCGGCTAATTTCACAGACGACAGGCTTGCCGGAAAAACAACCTTTGCGGCCACGCACCAGGAAGTGGCGCAAAAATACCTTCAGCTTTTAAAGTTCGCCCAGAAGGATTACATGGGAACAACTTATGCGGACGGCAACAAAGCCTTTGCCGAAGGGAAAGCGGCAATGATGATTAACGGCAACTGGGCAATCAGCGAATTCAAAAAGACAAACCCCAATATGAATGTCGATTTGTTCGCGTTCCCGTCTTCCAATGACGCCTCCAAAAACTATGTGACTTCCGGCGTGGACGTCCTGTTTGGCATCAATAAAGATTCAAAGGGAAAAGACGCCGCAAAGCAGTTTGTTTCCTACATGATGGAAAAGGAAACCGCGCAGAAATATATTACGGATCAGTTTGCTTTCTCCGCTATTAAAGGGGTGGAGCAGAACGATAAAACCGTAGCCGGCGTCAAGGACGATATTGCGGGCGGAAAGGTTGCAAACTTCCCCGATCACTATTATCCTTCCGGATTTGACCTTGCCTCCATTGCCCAGAACTTTGCTAAGAACGCCGCAGCAAATATGGACCCAGACAAAAACATTGCCGACTTTCTGAAACAGTGTGACGAAAAATACGACGCGGCAAATGTAGGCTGAATCTAAATCATTGATTTATGCTGCCGGGATTTTGGGTCTCGGCAGCATTATATTAGGTTAAATGAGGTGCACCTATGATAAAAAGTAAAAAGCGGAAATCCTATGCTTTTTATATCATGACAGTTCCGATGGTCCTGCTGTTCTTTATTTTTCATACTTATCCCTTCCTTCAGGGTATTTTTTACAGCTTTACCGATTGGAAAGGGTACGGCAAATGGAACTTCGTGGGACTGCGAAACTACTTACACATTTTTGTGGATCCGGATGTCGGCCACGCATATACGTTTACGCTCTTTTTTGCACTGATCGCAACAATACTGGTTAACGTAATAAGCCTGATTCTGGCATTGGGCTTAAATGCTAAGATCAAATTTAAAAACACGTTAAAGGCGATTTACTTTTTGCCCTATATGCTTGGAAATTTAATTGTGGGCTTTATTTTCAATTATATCTTTGCAAACTTGATTCCTCCGCTCGGGAGGACTTTAGGAATCGGCGCCCTAAGTGTCAATATTCTCGGTACGGACAACGCGTGGCTTGGGGTGCTTTTTGTCACTGTCTGGCAATCACTCGCTTTTAACACGCTGATCTATCTTTCCGGATTGCAAACGGTAGACCGTGATCTGTATGAGGCGGCCGACTTGGACGGCGCGGTCAGATGGAAGCGTTTTAAAAATATTACCTTTCCGCTTATCGCTCCGTTTTTTACAATCAACATGGTTCTTTGCGTTAAGAACTTTTTAATGGCTTTTGACCAGATCATGGCGATGACAGGCGGGGGTCCGGGTACGGCCACCACGACGATTTCCGTGCTGATTTATAAGCGCGGCTTCCAGGGTGCGCAATTCGCTTACCAATCCGCCGATGCCGTGCTTCTGTTTATCGTTATCGCTTCTATTTCCATGTTTCAGATGTTTGTACTTGAAAAGAGGGAGGAGAAATATTCATGAACAAATTAACCGTAAAAGAAAAAGTGTCGTGGCCGGTTACCGTCGTTCTGATCGCGCTGGCAATACTGATGATTTTTCTTCCCCTTTATCTCGCGGTTGTGATCGCCCTGAAAGACCCCAGCGATATGGTGAATGTTCTTGTCTGGCCAAAATCGATTCGGTGGCAGAATTTTTCAGACGCATGGAACATGACAAATTACCCTCAGAAATTTATCAATACGTTTCTGATCACAATATTTGCACTGGTTTTTACGCTTATCACAAATTCCCTAGTCGCTTACGCAATTGCCCGAAAGAGAAAAGAAAACAAATTTTTTAAATTTCTTTATTATTATTTTATCAGTGCAATGTTCATTCCGTTTAATGTAATTATGCTGCCCCTTGTAAAGCAGGCCAGTTTGTTCCATATTGACAATATCGCCGGCATTACCTTTCTTTACATCGTTTTTGGTCTTCCCATGAACACTTTTCTTTATACAGGTTATATCAAAACTATTCCGGTAGCGTTGGATGAAGCGGCGATTATTGACGGTGCGAACCCGTGGCAGGTGT
The DNA here is from genome assembly GCA_023416955.1 of Bacillota bacterium. GTDB lineage: Bacteria > Bacillota > Clostridia > Oscillospirales > Acutalibacteraceae > Caproiciproducens. Next base: position 25,557 of record JAEZGM010000019.1, read on the forward strand.
TCTTCCAAATCATCTTCCCGCTGCTCACTCCCATCAGCGCCACGGTCGCAATTTTAACTTTTATGTGGACTTGGAACGATTTTTTGATGCCGTTGGTTTTACTGAGCAAACCGGAACAGCAAACCCTACAACTCTCTCAGTATGTCTTCCAGAGCCAGTTCTCAACGGATTATAATCTGGCTTTTGCTTCTTATATTATGGTATTGCTGCCGATTTTAGCGGTATATCTGTTTGGGCAGAAGTGGATTATAAGCGGAGTGACAAACGGCGCCGTGAAGCAATGACGGTAATATTGAATTATTAGGAGAACAAAAAATGATAACAAGACAATGGTGGAAAGAAAGCGTGGTCTACCAGATTTACCCGCGCAGCTTTATGGACAGCAACGGCGATGGAATTGGGGATCTGCAGGGAATTATTCGGAAGTTGGACTATATCAGTGCTCTAGGCGCCGATGTGATTTGGCTTTGTCCGGTTTATGATTCGCCAAACGCTGACAATGGGTATGATATCAGAGATTACCAATCCATTATGAAAGATTTCGGCACGATGCAAGACTTCAACGAATTGCTGGTACAGGCACATGAAAAGAACTTAAAAATCGTGATGGACCTGGTCGTGAACCACAGTTCTGACGAGCATGAATGGTTCCGGAAAAGCAGAGAGACCCCCAAAAACAAGTACCGGGATTACTATATCTGGCGAGACGGCAAGAACGGCGCCGAGCCAACCAACTGGGCGGCGGCGTTCGGCGGTTCCGCGTGGAAATATGACGAATCAGTCGGGCAGTATTACCTCCATCTCTTTGCGGAAAAGCAGCCGGACCTTAACTGGGAAAATGAAGAAGTGCGCTTCAAGATTTATGACATGATGAAGTGGTGGCTTGACAAAGGTGTGGACGGGTTCCGCATGGACGTGATCAACAGCATTTCAAAAGATCAGCTCTTTCCGGACGGCGAGAAAGTGCGGGGCAGAAAATATGTTTCCGGGTCGCAATACACCAGCAACGGCCCGAGGGTACATGAATTCTTGCAGGAAATGAACCGGGAGGTGCTCAGCCATTACGATATTATGACGGTGGGCGAAACCGGTGGAGTGACGACCGAAGATGCCCTGAAATACGCGGGGAATGACCGCGGCGAACTCGATATGATTTTTCAGTTTGAACATGTTGAGCTGGGGTCGGGTGAATTCGGGAAGTGGAACGATACGCCCGTACCCTTCAAGGAATTTAAGAAAGTCATGAACAAATGGCAAGCTCAGCTTGACGGAAAGGCTTGGAACAGCCTGTATTTAGGAAACCACGACCAGCCGCGCTCCGTTTCCCGCTTTGGAAACGACGGCCGGTACAGAGTGGAGTCCGCAAAGCTTCTGGCGACTCTTTTGCTTACCATGCAGGGAACCCCATACATTTATCAGGGGGAAGAACTCGGTATGACAAACGTGCGGTTCGATACGATTGATCAGTACCGCGATATTGAAACGCTGAACATTTACAAGGAATTCGTTGCGCGTGACCCGGAAGACAAAGAAAGAATTATGCGGTATATCTACGCAAAAGGCAGGGATAACGCGCGCACTCCGATGCAGTGGAACGGTGGCGCAAATGCCGGGTTCACTGCGGGCGTTCCGTGGATTCAGGTAAACCCAAATTATAAGGAGATCAATGCCGAAGAATCGTTGTCTAACCCCGATTCTATATTGAATTATTATAAAGCGCTGATCAAATTGCGCAGGGAGTACCCGGTTATTGTCTACGGTCATTTTATTCCCCTGTTGGAAGAACACGATAAGATATACTGTTACCTCAGATGTCTGGAGGACCGGAAACTGCTGGTAATCTTAAATTTCAGCGAGCTTAGCACTACCGTTGAACTGCCGCCCGAAGCCGTTGGAAACAGCGGCCGACGGATTTTATCAAACTACCAGGACAGCCGGAACGAATCCGTAAAGCATGAAATGGAATTCGCTCCGTTTGAAGCCGACGTTTATTTGCTGGATTAAAAGAATCCATGCTTGTTTATGAAGGAGGCCGTATAGCCAGTATAAAACCTGGATATACGGCCAATGAACTGTGGACAGCGATTTTTCCTTACTCAGGGGAGCCCCCCTGCAGGCACCGGCGGCGATGTCCCCAAAATAAGATCCACACCTTAGACAAAAAGCAGAGGGATTCGGCAAAACGCGGCTATTCTTTCTGCCTGTAATAGAGCCCGGTGCCCTCTTTGGCATAAAAAAAGTACGCCCCGAAAGGCGTACTAAAAATCCGTGATTTTATAAATTAACCTCTGTTTGCAAAGCACTCGCTGCAGTATACAGGACGATCTTCGCGGGGCTTGAACGGAACTTTGCATGTTTTGCCGCAGGAAGCGCAGGTGGCTTCGAACATTTCACGGCTGCCGCCGTTGGAACCGCCTCTTGCGTTTTTGCGTGCATCGCGGCAGGATTTACAACGCTGGGGTTCGTTTGTGAAACCCTTGGAAGCATAGAATTCCTGCTCGCTGGCAGTAAATTCAAATTCGGCTCCGCAGTCTCTGCAAATTAAAGTTTTGTCTTCGTACATGTAGTGGTATACCTCGATTAATAAAAATTATGTTTAACAAACGGTTAAACACCGCCTTAAGTATACAGGAACACATAGTGATTGTCAAATATTATTTTTGTAAGATATTCCCTTTTTTACAAATCAGCCTCTGCAGAAAGGCCGACTTTTCAGGACCTGTTTTTCCAGCTAAATGTGATCAGCCGAAAAAGCGGGTATTCAGTTCAGAGACTCGATTTTTTCTTCCAGTTCGTCAATGAAGCGCTCAAGCGTAGCCATTCGCTTCGCATCGTGGTGTTCCTCGGCGTGCTGGTAACAGACTTTGTATACAGTCAGCTTGCTTTCCAAAATATTCTTTGTATTTTTGTCCATCGTGCACCTCCTTATTTATGTAAACATTTTAGCACAAAATTTAAGGTTTATAATGTCAAATGGGAACGTGGGCCTTATTTGGAAAATATTTGGTTGAAAAAATTCAGGGCAAGTGGCAAATAATAATCGCGCAGATTTACCGACTTTTAAATTTTAATCGGATTTTCTTCGTAAAATCTAAACTCAAAATAGATTCGCTTGATTATGCCGTTCTATGCTGATATTTCAGTGATTCGCACAATTCTCACTATTTTACCAATAAGCCCCGGGTAAACGCTGATTATGACGGCTTAATCATCATTCACTCAGGAAAATTTTGCGCGAATATTTGGAGAAGGATAAACAATTTTTTCGGTATTGACAGGGAAACATGGTTTTGGAACATAAAATCCGTATTTCCGCACACGATATGTTGGGGCAGAATGTTTGCTCCTGTTATTTAAATTTTTTGGGAGGGAAAAATCATGACGACGCGTGAAGGTCATATTGATACGGGATATAATGAAGAAAATCACGAGCATTCCGCCGGGACAACGTTTCTCCGCTGGCTCGGAAGATTGGCGATCATGGCAGTTATTTTGTTTGTGGTTTCCTTCTTGACTCCCGGTTTCAGCATCAATGGTCTTTGGTCCTACCTGATTGCGGCAATCGTAATCGGCGTACTCGACTATTTGGTTGAAGCAGTTATGAAAGTGGACGCCTCGCCGTTCGGAAAGGGCCTAAAAGGCTTTTTGATAGCGGCGATTATCCTCTATGTGGCGCAGTTCATGGTTCCAAATATGAGCGTTACCATTCTCGGTGCGCTGATTGGAGCTTTGGTAATCGGTGTTTTGGACGCAGTCTTCCCGACGAGAGTTATGTAGCGGCGTCCGCTTAAAACGGCAAAGCAGGGATCCCGTTATTATGCGGGTTTCCTGCTTTTATTTTAATATAGTCAGTTCACTTTAGAGAGCATCCAAGAAAACGGAGATTGGTTCTGTTTTCAAATTGACTGACATAGTCAGTTAACTTTAGAAAACATCCAGGAAAACGGAGATTGGCTTTATTTTCAAATTGACTGACTAATTATCAAAAACATAATAAGGCGGTGTACAGCTGCTTGATTTTTAAATTCAATTTCGATATAATAAAATGGATTAATATGGTTAAATAAATCATAAAATTTTGTGAATATATCGACTTGTCTCTCAGCAACTCACGAAATGAGCCGATACACATTATAGATATTTTCTGTACAGGCATTAACGATGACCAAAGGAGGAATTTGATTGAAAAAATTTTTGGGGGCGGCGCTTTGCCTTGCCGTCATCTTTTCCGCGGTACCTGTCGCGGCTTCCGCTGCGGACACGGCGGGAATCATTGATATGCACGGGGCAAAGACATACATTGGGTCTACCACGGACTGGAGCAAAACATGGGCCGCGGGTAACTTCGAGGAAGTTACAGACAAGGATGCCGATTGGACAGGAAGCCTCACCATAAAAAGCGGCTCTGTAAGGAATGTTACCGTTTCCGGCAGCAGCTCTACCGTAACTGTGAACGGGGGAAGCATCAACTCCATCGATACGGATGGAAATGTCGTTTTAAAATCGGGTACGGTTAAAAAGGATGTCGAGTCTGAGGGCACCATCACATTCACCGGTGATATTGCGGTGAAGGGAGTCTGCATTGCCGATACCATTACCGCAACCGGCAGCACAACCGCCACGGTCGGTTCCCTTGAGGGTTCCGATACCATTACCCTGGGTTCTAAGGGCGTAAAAGCGGGCGTGATTCGCGGAAATTATTCCACGGCGCTTTCGTTAAAATCCTATACGCTGCCTTTGCCGGATATTACCGATATGGCGGCGATTACGATGGTAGGGAACACGACAGTGAGCGGAAAAATCATTTCCGATTCGATCACGATCCCGTCAAAGACGGAATTGACCGCAAACTCCACTGTTGAAGTCGGTACGCTGACAGGGCCGGGGACACTGGGAATTACATCGGGAAGGCTCATCGTACACGATGGAATCGACAGCCTGCCTTTGATCCGTTTTAACAACGGCGTGGGCAATGGCACTCTTGCGTTTAAAGCCGATCCCGGAAGAGTAAGCGAAGACGACGTTGCCCTGTATGACTATAATCTGGAGGAAAGAAGCGTAGGAGGCTACGACGGATTTTATCTGACGGATTCCCTTAAAAGTGGAATCTCGTTGAGTGAAAGATCTTTGTCACTGCGCAGCGGGAACTCCGTGGAGGTGAGAGCGAATGTAAGCCCGTCGCTCTCTAAGTTTGCCGCGGGTACCAAAATCATGTGGGAACTGCACGGCGATACAACCGTATTTTCCATCAGCCCCGACAGCACAAAGCAGACCTGCCGGGTTACGGCGGTCGCTTCCAAAACCGGAAAAGTGACGCTTACGGCGTACCTTGTCGATCAGCGCGGCGACCGGCTGACGGATTACAGGTCGGGTTCTTGCCTGATTACAAGCAGCACGGTGGATACCTCCGTCTCGCTTGATACCTCAACCGTAACCATTCCGGTCGGAGGCACTTACTCCGTGCTGGCGGTTACCGGTTCCACAGCTGCGCCGGCTTACTACTCCGGCAATTCGTCCGTCGCAATCGTAGGTACGCCAAAAACGTATACCTATAACGGGAAGTCCGGTTGGCTGTACCCTGTTACGGGCGTCTCAAAAGGGCAGGCTGAGATCGACATCGGTGGGCAGAAGATGGATGTGACCGTTGCGAGCGGAAGCATTATTGTCGATACTTCCTCCTATACAATGGCGCCCGGCGGAAAGTACACCATCGGCGTAAAGCTGTACGGGATTGACCGTAAAAGGTTGGATGTGCGTTCGGCGAACAATACTACTTATATGGAGTACAAGGGAACCTCCAACGGGCTGGAGCTCTACTCGGTAACCGCAATGCAAGCGGGAACCGGAACTATTATTTTTGAAATTACGGGCGGCCAGTCGGTCAGAACACAGATCAGCGTGCAGTCCGGGATATATCCACATGGTGTAAGTGCCAGGCTGATTGCAGCGGGTTAACCGGTCTTTCATCTCACAAAAAATAAATTGCTCTGCGCACGGGAAAAATGCGCAGAGCAATTTTTATTAATGTCAATTACGGTTCAAACAGAAAACAAAATTGGTTTTGGCCAGTGTGAATCTGAGCAGCCTTCTTCAGCCTCAAAAAGGCTTGGCTAATAATAATTGACTTTTCGGCAGCTTCTGGGACAGATGCCGTATGTAAGGAAATAATCGGAATAAATGTAACACTGCTTTATTTTTTTCTGTATTATCCGATATACTTAATGGTAAAACAAAATTATTTTTGTTTGTTTTCTATAAATGTCAAACAAAGCTTTTCTCAATAAATTGTCTTGCAATCAAAGGAGTGAGTACATTTGAAAACGAAAGTGAAAAGTCTGAGCAGCATACTGTCAATCCTTTTTACCGTGTTCCTTGTGCTGACAGTGACACTTGCATCCGGGGCCGTTCTGGTTTTTTCCAGCCATTCTTTTGAAAACTCGATTCAAGAGCAGAGCGCTGCCGCTCTTCAGGGCTTTGCCGGTTCCGTGAAGGATTACGGCGTGAAGGCGGAAAGTGGTGCAAACGCGCTGAGAAGCAGTCAAAAACTGGTTGATGCCGTAAATACCGGCAACCAGTTTACAATGGTTGATCTGCTGAAGTCGACCGTGAGAAGCAAGGGGTTGAGCTATGCGTTTATCGCGAATTCAAAAGGAGAAGTAATTGCGTCATCAACAAACGATTTCACTTTATCCGATTTTGCTTTGCTTAGCCATGTGAAGTCCGCGCTTGAGCAAAAGCCTGTGTTGACCAATGAGGCAATTTCGGACAAGAACCTGTGCGTTTGCTACGGGACTCCGTTGATGGATAACGGAAAGCTTATCGGTGTAGTTTCGACAATGCGTTCTTATGCGGACACCGCCATCGTCGATTCTATGAAAATGTATACGGGCTGCGAGTTTACCGTGTTTTACGGAAATGAGCGCATTAACACGACATTTACTCAGAACGGGGAACGGCAGACCGGAACAAGGATGCCGGAAAACGTGGCAAAAGCCGTATTGACCGGCAATAAAGAATATACGGGAAAAGCTCTGGTGCTCGGGGCCAATCATATGACAGATTACAAGCCGATTCCGGGGCCGGACGGCAAAGCGGTGGGCGCGCTGTTCGCGGGCAAAAATATTGGGGAACAGGAGAAGACATTTCGTACCGGCATCATTTTGTCCATTATCATCTCATTGATTTTTACTATTCTGTCGATCTCTGTTTTGCGGACTGTTATGAAAAGGAAAGTGAAAAAACCGCTGACGGCGGTGGTCACGATGGCCAACCGTATGGAGCGGGGGGAAATCGGCGCGGCAAACACGGACACCGCACTTCTGGCCGCCGACTCTGGAAACGAAGTAGGCCAGGTAGCCGCCGCCATGCGCGGCACGGTGTGCAGCCTGCAGACTTATGTGGGCGAAATCAGGCAGGTTCTTAACGCGATCTCTGCGGGTGATTTGACAACGGAAACAAAAGAGGAGTACTACGGGGATTTTTCAGAGATCAAAGATGCGCTGATGAAAATCACGGACTCGTTGAACAGTGTTTTCTATGAGATTCAGGGGAGTTCCCAAACAGTCTCCGCCCGGGCTGAGCAGATTTCGGACGGAGCAATGGCTATGGCACAGGGCGCCACGGAGCAGGCCAGCGCGATTCAGGAACTCTCGAGTACCATTACCGAAATTTCGGAACAGGTTCGTAAAACGGCGCAGAATGCCTCTGTTGCGAACGATACGGCGCAGCGGTCGTCTGAGGAAGTGGAAAAAGGAAACCGCAATATTGAAACAATGCTGCAGTCAATGGAAAAAATCAGCGAGGCTTCGGCGCAAATCGGCAATATTGTAAAGACCATCGACGATATCGCATTCCAGACAAACATATTGGCGCTGAATGCGGCTGTGGAAGCGGCACGCGCAGGGGAGGCAGGAAAAGGTTTTGCCGTGGTTGCGGATGAAGTACGCAATCTGGCAAGCCGCAGCGCCGCCGCAGCGAAACAAACAACAGAATTAATTGAAAACACAGTATTGCTGGTAAACGGTGGGGTAAAAACAGCGGACGCAGCTGCCGCCTCGTTTAGGGAAGTCCGTTCCGGCACGAAACAGACTTCCCAGCTGATCGCTGAAATTTCTGATGCGACAGGAAAACAGGCGACCGCCGTAACGCAGGTCACACAGGGAATTGACCAGATTGCGGGTGTGGTACAGACGAATTCCGCGACTGCGGAGGAAAATGCCGCTGCGAGCCAGGACTTGTCCGAGCAGGCGCAAATGCTTCGAAATCAGGTTGGAAGGTTCAAAATAAAAAATCGTGACACAGTGTCAGAAAATGATGAACCGTACCCAGTGAAAACTGACATGGAGAGCGAAGAGAAAACGAATCACGATTACGGTGCGCCGTACCAAAAATACGTTTAACGCTCGTTTCCATGTGCCGGTATGGAGTAATGTGTGAAAGTGCGATATGCCGGGCAATGGCCGGTATAAGCCATAAAAAACCGCATCGGTTAACCGATGCGGTTTTTTGCGTGCTCGAAGTTACAGCAGCGATGGGTCATAATGCGCCCGTTCGCCGCCGATGAATTTCGGGCGGGTGCGTGCGCACAAAATATGAGCTTCCCCAATTTGATTGATCGAAAGGCGAACCGGTACCGCAACCCGCGCAAGGTGCATGCCGATCAGTGTTCCGCCGATATCGATACCGGCCTGCGCCGAAATTTCTTCCACAGCCACAGGGGATTCAAAGCCACGGTACGCCGCGGTTGCAAATGAGCCGCCCGCTTTTGGCTGCGGAACCGCGTTGACAGGCTCAAGGCGGTATTTCTGCGCTGCTTCCTTTCCCAGAATGATGGCACGGTTCAAATGCTCGCAGCATTGTGCCGCAAGATAAATTCCCTTTGGCTCCAGTACAGCGTTTGCCGCTTGGAATACGGCTTCCCCTATTTCTACGCTGGAATCGGAGCCGATTTTGTGTCCTCCGATTTCGCTGGATGAACAACCAATTACAAAAAGATCCCCCTGTTGAAGCCTGGCTATTTCCGCCAGTTCGCTCACAGCAGCACGGGTCTGTGCCGCAATTTCCTCATACATCAGGCTCACTCCTTTATCAGAATCAGTTCCGCGCAAAAAAGCCGGTAACTGACTGTTTTCTGTTACTAAATTATAGTCTTAATTTCTGTTCTTTGCAATGGAATCCGGTGGCAGCAAAGCTTCCTGCGCAAAAATCAGCTCTGTTAAGGTAGCGGTGCACAGATTGGAAAATATTACAAGGTTCATTTTGTAATGTATTTTCAAAGCGGGACGATAATATTTAATCAGGTATTTAATTTAAAATTAAGTTTGTTTGTTTTTCGTAGGAGGCCACCGATCCAGCATGGAGGTACTGCTTTGTTCACAGATCAACTAAAATTCCAAATTCATCGCAGCTATATGGACAATATTGGCATAATGGGATCGTGTAAAGACGGTATTGTTGAAAAAATGGAGCTTTGCTCCGGTGATTTGCTGACTGTGATGGAGTTTTACTATAGCGGCATGTCCGCTGAAGACATCGGCGGATACGGTTTTGCATTTCTGCAGAGTATTGCGGAGCACGCACTGGATTTAGAAAGCAAGTTTGAATGGGTTGAGCAAATTCCGGAGCGAATTCTGCTGAACAGTGTACTGAATTACCGCGTGGAGCTCGAGCGGATTGAAGATGATCGGGAATTTTTTTACCAATCGCTGAAAAAGCGAATTTCCTGTAAAACCATGAAGCAAACGGCGATGGAGGCGGCTAACTGGTGCGCGGAGCACGTTGAGATAAGCCCGATGGAAAGTGAAAGCTTCAGCGCGCTGGGCATTCTGAAAGCCGGCTGCGGGGATAGCCGGCAGATCGCGGTGCTGACGGCCGAAGTGCTTCGCAGTGTGGCAATTCCCGCGCGTGTGGTGCAAATTCCCGCGTGGGCGCACCGCGATGGGTCTTTTTCCTGGGTGGAGGCGTGGTACGAAGGGCAGTGGAACTATATGGAAACTTACAAGTTCGGTTGGGCAATTCCCAAGAACTGGTTTTTAGGCGTTGCAGCCCGGGCTATGGTCATCCAAACGAACGCCGCATCGCCGCGGGAAGAGGAAGAAACATTTAACAGCGCGGAAAATAAAGCGCAGAATAACTTATTAAGCCGCTATGCGCCTACGGTTCCGTTCACGGTTACCGTTCTTGAGACGGAGAAGCCTTTACCCGGTGCACAGGTGCGGTTTGAACTGGTGAACGGGGCTGATTTTCGGCAGATCGCGGCTGTGACCACCGATGAAAACGGAATGGCGGGCCTAACACTGGGTTCGGGTTCCGTACATATCCACGCGGTAAAGGACGGGCGGTGGATACAATGCTTCGTCAACACAGCGCAGTCAGACAGCGTGGTTCTGGAATTTTCCAAGTCAGTGAGCTTCCAAGCGGATGTGTGGGAAGAGTTTACGATGACCGTCCCGAAAAATCCGGAAGAATTCTTTGTGTCCCTGACTGAAATTCAAAAAGCAAAAATGAAAAGTGAAAGCCAGTGGACAGCACAGGCCAGAAAGGATTATCTGGCCTGTTGTTACTTGTCGGAGCAGGCGGATAGGCTCGCCGCTCGTTTCTACGAGCCTGAACGTGTTCAGGCATTGTTGCAGAGCGCAAAAGGAAACTTTGAAGAAATCGCCCGCTTTCTTATGACATATGAGGATACAAAAACACAGTCGCTGAAGCTGGATTTTCTGGGATGCCTTCAGGAGCAGGATCTTTGCGGCACACACGCGGATATGCTTTCCGAGCATTTTCAGGCAGCGCTCCCTCACCGGGAGCGGTATGAGAAAAATATTCTGATACGGTACCTGATGAATCCGCGCATCTGGAATGAACCGCTGATGCCGTACCGCGCGGCTATTACTGCTGTGCTGGGTTCACAAAGCACGATGATCCAAAAGAACCCCCGGCTTGCGTGGCATCACGCCGCGCTGTTTCCGGGTGGGAAAAAATCCGCTGCCGCCTCGCCGGCTGCCACGCTCAGAGTCGGCGGGGGGGACGAAACAGCAAAGAAAATCGTGTTTGTCGCCATTTGCCGCACCTTCGGTATACCGGCGCGCATCAATCCCGTTGATTTCAGCGCGGAGTTTTATTATCAGGGTGATTTTCACAGTGTGGAGGAAAGAACTCCGCGCAAAAAAAACGCCGCCGAGCTGACGCTCAGAAGCGGCGGAAAACGTTGGAGCTACGGCCGTGACTGGACGATGGCCATGATGGTTAACGGCACATTTCGTCCGCTGAATTTCTCTGAGCTTCAATGGGAGGACGGCAAGCTGAAGCTGGCCGTGCATCCGGGAACTTACCGCATCATCACCGCGGCACGCATGACAAGCGGGGATGTCAACTGCCTTCAATACCACTTTGAGTTGGAAGGGCAGGAAACGAAAAGCCTTGAACTGCACCGGCAGGAAACGACGGTTCCCATGTTGTCAGAATGCGTGCCGCTCAATTCGTTTCGGCTGTACAGCCAGCGGCTCGCTGCAACGGAGTTGAGCCGGATTGCGGAAAAGGTAACGGTTTCGATTTGGCTGGAGGAAGAGATGCCGGAAACGGAGGAGCTGCTCAATGCAATGATCCGCGCGCGCTCGGCGTTTAACGCGTTGAACTGCGGCATCATTTTTATTCTGCGCGAGCATGCCGCTTCCGTTTCCGCGCTGCTGAGTCTGGCACAAAGAGAACTGGGCGCGCAGATATACGCTGCCGATTTTGATGAAAGCGCGCTGCTGACCGCAATTCAGCTGGGATTGGACCCCGAAAAAATACCGCTGACTCTGGTGACGGGCCCCGGGCTGAAGCCAGTGTATACCTATGCCGGATATGAGGAAGGGCTGGCGGATCTGGTAATTCAAGCTGTGCAGCGTGAGATAAGCGCGCAGGATTCCGGCGCGCTCACACGTTCGTAGCTGATTTTTCAGCGTCTTCTAAACAGCGGCATACGGCGATTTATGACGATGCGTATGGTATGCTGATGTCCTGTTTTCACAGATGATGCTTAGGGCGACAGCATTTAAAATATTTTCCGTTTTGAAGCGGATATAACGATATTGTTAGATTTGAGAAATGATGAAGCTTTACACTCAGGCCGGGCGGGCCCGTACTTTCGGTTGCGCCCGAAAGTATGCAAAAGGCTGCAGTGTGCGCTCTGCGCACACGAGGGAGATTTTAAAAGGCTAAGAGAGGGTTCCGTAAAGCCCCCCCTTCCCCCGGTATCCCCAAGGTAACCGCTGATTAAAGCAATTCTGAAACCGCTCAGTCCAGTATTTTCGCGGCTTCAAATTGCTGGCGGACGACTTAGTCATCGTTTACCAAGGGGATATGCGGTGTTGGATTTCTTTGAGGCTTTCATGGATGGAGAGACGAGAGCTTTTTTCTCATAAATAAAGTAAATGCGTCTTGAAACGGCTTTTAAAGCCTGATCAAGACGCATCTTTTGCGCGCTGTTTTTCACCAAAACGAATTTTCCAAAGCTCGCAAAGGCCAAAATCGCTACCGGTTTTACAGCGAAGATTTATAAATGGCTAGTACGTCGTTTTCGTCCAGCGGAACAAACGCGTACGCAAGGCCCATGGAGGCCGCTTTCTTCGCCATGATGGAGAGCTTTTCCTCACCGATGCCAACCTCGCGCAGCGTGGCGGGAATACCCAGCTCGTTAAAGAAGTCGCGAGTGTTCTGTATGGCACGGTTCGCAATTTCGAATTTGTCAAGGCCCGCGTCGATATTCCACACATTAACGCCGTATTCTACAAATTTGTCCACCGTTTTGTCATTCAGCACATACTTCATCCAGTTTGGGGTCAAAATCGCCAGCCCCACGCCGTGGGTGATGTCATAAAACGCGCTGAGCTCGTGCTCCATTGGATGCGCGCTCCATGCGGCATCCTCTGTGCCGTAGGAAAGAAGGCCGTTGATTGCCAGACTGGACGCCCACATCAGGTTTGCGCGCGCCTCGTAGTTGCCGGGTTCATTTACGGCGATTCTGCCGTATTTGATGCAGGTTTTCAGCAGGCTTTCCGCAAAGCGCGCCTGAATGAATGTGCCGGGCTCGTTATGGAAATACACCTCAAAAATGTGGCTCATAATGTCGGCGGTTCCCGCGGCGGTCTGATTCTTCGGTACGGAGTAAGTGTATTCCGGGTCAAGAACAGAGGCCTTGGGCTTCAGCAGTTCGCTGCCGGTGCCAAACTTATCATTTTTGCTCATGTCGGAAATAACAGCGTTGCCGTTCATTTCCGAACCGGTTGCCGCCAGAGTCAGCACGGTAAACAGCGGAAGCACCTTCTTGATTTTCTCCGGGTTTGTTACCAAATCCCATGCGTCGCCGTCATAGCACGCGCCAGCTGCCACAACCTTTGCGCAGTCTATGGAGCTTCCGCCGCCGACCGCCACGACGACGTCGACGCTGTTTTCGCGGCACAGCTGCACTCCCTTGCGCACGGACTCAATTTTCGGGTTCGGTTCTACGCCGGAAAGCTCAACAACAGAAATTCCGTTTTCTTTCATCTGAGCGATCACAGCGTCATAAATTCCCATGCGCTTGATGCTTCCGCCGCCGTAGACCAGTAGTGCGCGTGTGCCGTACGGCTTTACCGCCGCACCCAGCCGGCTGACCTGCCCCTTGCCGAAGTAGATCTTTGTGGGAATGGAATATGCAAAGTCATTCATAAGTTTTCCTCTCTTTCATTTTAGGGCTTGTTTGTAAAATGAGAAGGATTGTGCAAATTACAAAAATATCAGCATAGAATAGTGCAATCAAGCGGACTTACTTTGAGTTAAATAGAAAAACCGGGATAAAAACTTGCGTTTATGGGTTTTATTTCGTTGTTTTTCTTTTTGCAAACAAGACCTAATATCAATTTTATCTTATTTTAGCATATAAAGAATGCCCCTTCAACGCTACAATTATGAATTTTTATTAAATACAATTTAATTGTATTCTTTTTATAATGCCGGTCTTGCTTTTTACCGGTTGATGACGTATGATGAACGCAATAGGAAGGGAGTGGAATTTATGAAAGCGTTGATTACGGGAGCAAGTTCCGGCATTGGGCGCGATATGGCGCGGATTTTAAGCAAAAAAGGGTACAGTTTAATTCTTGTGGCGCGCAGGCGGGACCGGCTGGAAGAGCTTGCCCGGGAACTGGGTACACAGGTGCAAATTATCACAGCGGATCTGTCGCTGGAGGAAGACTGCCTGCGGTTATACGAGCAGACAAAGGATGACAGGGTAGATGTCCTGATCAACAACGCGGGGCTCGGTTTATTCGGCTCCTTTGACAGTACCGACCTTTCCAAAGAGCTCAATATGCTCCACACAAATATCCTCGCGGTACATATTTTGACAAAGCTGTTTTTGAAGGATATGAAAGAACGGGATTCGGGGTATATCCTGAATGTCGCTTCCTCCGCTGCGTTTTTCCCGGGTCCGCTGCTTTCCTCATACTACGCTTCCAAGGCGTACGTTCTGCGGCTGACCGAGGCCGTTTATGAAGAGCTTCGCCGCGAGGGGAGCCATGTGCATGTTTCCGCGCTTTGCCCCGGGCCGGTACATACGGAATTTGATTCTGTCGCGCAGGTAAAGTTCAGCGTAAAGGGACTGAACAGCGGTGATGTAGCGGATTATGCATTGAAAAAAATGTTCGCGGGAAAGCTGGTCATCGTGCCCGGCGCGCTCATGAAGACTGCCCGCTTTTTCGCCCGTCTGTCTCCCGACAGGCTGATTCTTCGGTTCGCCTATAGAATGCAGAAACGAAAAGAGTAAAAAACAGTGCTTTCCCTCTTTCCATTTCGCACATTTTGTGATATTATACTTTTATAATGGAGTAGAATTTTGGTTTTGTGTTAAATTTTTATCAATGTGTTTTTGAAACCACAATTTACTTCAATCTTTTCCTGGGGCTTGCTTGTAAAATGGTGAGGATTATGCGAATTACTAAATTGTTGGCATAGAGCGATGCAATCAAGCAAATCTGTTTTGACTGGATTCTACAAACAAGACCTGGTTCTGGCAATCGTCTGCGCATGTCAAAGACTTCTGCCAAATTTACAGGCGAGGGAAAAGGCTGAATTGAAAAGGAAGTGGCAGACCGTGAAACTGGCTGCGGAACGGCAGGTGAACCCCGGGCCTGTTCCATTTCTGAAAGACGGCATTTTCACCGCTTTGATGGTGGGGGTAGGCACTGTCAGTTTAAATTGGATTATCTACTGGTCGGGCAGCTATGACATTATCGGCGGGATTTACGTCTTGGCGGTGGTTCTCGTTGCCCGGTATACCTCCGGTTATTTCTGGGGCATTGCCGCTTCCGTCGCCGGGGTACTCTGCACAAACTATTTCTTTATGGCACCTTTCCATGTGCTCGATTTTTATTATCCGGAGCATTTCCTTACGTTTTTGAGCATGCTTGCCGCGTCGCTGATTACCAGCACCTCTACGGTGCGTTTGAAAGAAAACGCCCGGCTGGCACTGCAGCGGGAAAGACGCGCGAAAACGCTGGATGAATTTACACAGAAGCTGCTGACAGCGAGGGGCAACGAAACCATTGCGCGGCTGACACTGGAATACCTGTTCCAGATGCTGCATCGTTCCGTCGCGTTTTATATCGGTGACCCGGCGGCCGGCGGTGAAAATTCGGTTCACGTTAACGGCGGCGGGCAGGAGCGCATTTTTTTCTCCGCGAGTGAGCGGGAAGCCGCACACGGTGCTTTTTCAATGCAAAAACCCACTGGCACCGGGACCGAAATCGCTCCCTCCGTCGAGGGGCATTACCTTCCGGTTGTTTCGCAGGGGCATGTACTTGGCGTTGTGGGTTACCATTACACTGACGGCGGAAAGCCGGAAGAGAATATGCTTACCTTTTTGGACATGCTAATTTTACAGTCCGCCATGGCGCTTGAACAGCAGCGTCTTTCCGACGAACAGCAAGCGATTGTTATAGAAGCGGAAAAAGAAAAAATGCGTACCAATTTGCTTCGGTCGGTTTCTCATGACCTGCGGACGCCACTTACCGGCATCGTGGGCGCAAGCTCCGCAATTTTGGAGAATCAGGAGCTGATCGACCCGCAGGCCCGTGACAGCCTGATTTCCGATATTCACGGAGAAGCGCAGTGGCTGATCCGTATGGTGGAAAATCTGCTTGCGGTCACACGCATCAGCGGCGTTCCGGCAAAGGTGATTAAGCAGCCGGAGGCTGCGGAGGAAATCGCAGCGGAGTCTGTAGCGCGTGTGAAAAAGAATTTTCCCGACGCGGAAATACACGTTACCGTGCCGGAAGAGTTTTTAACGGTTCCGATGGACGCGACACTGATTGAGCAGGTACTGATCAATTTGCTTGAAAACGCGCAGCGGCACGCGGGCAGCGACCAGCCGGTTCGGCTGAATATCCGCACGGAAGGCGGCTGGGCAGTCTTTGAGGTTCGCGACAAGGGGAAGGGCCTTCCGGCGAAACAGCTTTCCCACGTTTTTGACGGATATGGTTTGGAAAACAGCGATTCCACCCGGGGAGCCGGGTTGGGACTTTCAATATGCAAATCCATTATAGATGCGCACGGTGGCAGAATTACCGCCGCCAATATGCCGCAGGGCGGCGCGGTATTCACGTTTATGCTGCCGCTGCAGGAGGCGAATCCGGGTGACCAATAAAGCGACGATTTTGATTGTGGAAGATGAAGCGGCAATTGCGTCCTTCATTTCCGCTGTTCTGACCGCAAACGGGTACCGCACGGTTCGCGCCGGTACAGGGGGCTCGGCAATTTCTCTGATTTCTTCGCATTGCCCCGATATGATTCTGCTTGACCTCGGCCTGCCGGACATGGACGGGATGGAGGTGCTCCGCCGAACCAGAGAATGGTCTGGAATTCCGATCATTGTCGTTTCCGCGCGGGGGGAAGAACGGCAGAAGGTCGAGGCGCTGGATGGGGGTGCGGACGATTACATCACGAAGCCGTTCGGTTCTTCGGAGCTGATGGCACGCATCCGCACAGCGATTCGCCACAGTGTTAAAATGGAGACCGGGGAGGATTTTTCAAACGGAAAATTCAGCCGCGGCGATTTAACGATAGATTTTCAAAAACGGGTTGTTACGGTAGAAGGCAGGGACGTGCATCTAACGCAGATAGAGTTTAAAATTGTCTCCCTGATTGCCTTGCACACCGGTCAGGTATTGACGTATTCCTATATTTTAAATCAGGTTTGGGGACAGTTCGCAAAGGATGACCGGCAGATTCTGCGGGTCAACATGGCGAATATCCGCCGCAAAATTGAGAAAAATCCGGCGGAACCCAAATATATTCTGACAGAAGTGGGTGTCGGCTATCGAATAGCCGACGAATGCTGAACAAGTGCATTTTTAAATACGGCAATTTTGCTTTGCGCTTTTTATCGGTCTTTCCGGCGCGCGGTGCTCAAATCCCCTGATGCCGTCTATCGGAAAAGATACGAATAGAAAGCACGCAAAATTCATATATTACTGTTTAGACTGTTTAGGAGATGTGATGGAAATGGAAAGTGGAAAAAAAATCAGTATTCTTGGTGCGGGTAATGTGGGCGCTACCATAGCGTACACGCTGGCCGTAGAAGGTTTGGCTTCTGAAATCGTATTGGTTGACATCAACCGCGAAAAAGCAATCGGAGAAGCAATGGATATTTATCAGGGTACGGCGCTTTGCCCGCCTGTCAATATTTATGCCGGCGATTACCCCGACACGGCGAATTCCAATATCGTGATTATTACGCTCGGCAGCGCGCGTAAACCGGGTCAGACCAGAATCGATCTTGCACAGGGGAATGTCAATATTATCAAGAGCGTAATGCCTCAGGTGCTGAAATACGCGCCCGACGCGAAATATGTGGTGGTCAGCAACCCGGTTGACATTATCACTTATACCATTCTGAAAACCACCGGCCTTCCGGAATCCCAGGTGTTCGGTTCCGGCACCCTGCTTGACACAAGCCGCCTCCGTGCGGAAATCGCCAAGAATGTGGGCGTTAGCCCGAAGAGCGTACATGCTGCGGTGCTCGGCGAGCATGGGGATACTTCCATGATTCCATGGTCACTGACAAGCATCGGCGGCGTTCCGATGGACACCTACCTTGCCAGCCTGCGCGACAAGGACCCGAACTACAAGAAGCTCGACCATGATAAAATCCTGGATGACGTCCGCAAAGCCGGCGGTCAGGTCATTAAGATGAAGGGCGCGACATTTTATGCCATTGCGCTTGTTGCCAGCCGCATTTGTGCGTGCATCCTTCGCGACACCAGCTCTGTCTTAACACTGTCCACCATGCTCCACGGCGAATACGGTGTGGAAGACGTGTGTGTAAGCCTTCCGTCCGTGCTCGGAAAAGACGGCGTTACCAATGTGATTGCGCCTCCGCTTACCCAGGAGGAAGAGGCTCTGTTCGTGAAAAGCGCGAACGCTCTGAAAGAAACGATTGCATCTCTCAATATTTAATTGCACTCATCATTAGGTCTATTACGAATTATAATAAAAGCTGTGAAAGGATGTTGAGCAATGGATTACGCAAAAGAATCCCTGAAGAAACATTACGAATGGAAGGGCAAAATCGAAGTGATTTGCCGCGCTCCTCTGGAGACTCGCGAGGATCTTTCGCTGGCCTACACACCGGGCGTCGCACAGCCCTGTCTGGAGATTCAGAAGGATGTAGATAAAAGCTATGACCTGACCCGCCGTTCCAATCTGGTCGCTGTTGTAACCGACGGCACTGCGGTACTGGGTCTTGGCGACATCGGCCCCGAAGCCGGCATGCCGGTTATGGAGGGAAAATGTGCACTGTTTAAGGCATTCGGCGACGTGGACGCAATTCCGCTTTGCGTTCGTTCCAAAGAGGTGGACGACATTGTAAATACCGTTCGTCTGCTCGCCGGCAGCTTCGGCGGCGTGAATCTGGAGGATATCTCCGCGCCGCGCTGCTTTGAAATTGAGCGTAAACTCAAAGAGTGCTGCGATATTCCGATTTTCCACGACGATCAGCACGGCACAGCAGTCGTAACGCTGGCCGCCATGTTCAACGCATTGAAGCTGACCGGTAAAAAAATTGAGGAAATCAAGGTTGTTACCAGCGGCGCCGGCGCAGCCGGTATTGCCATCATCAAGCTTTTGATCGCGCTGGGTCTGAAGAACGTTATTATGTGTGACCGCGTCGGCGCGATCTATGACGGGCGCGAAGGTCTGAACGAAGAAAAGCGCGAAATGGCGCTGATCACCAACCACGAAAAACGCAGCGGTACCCTTGCTGATATGCTGAAGGGCGCGGATGTGTTTATCGGCGTTTCCGCTCCGAACTGCGTGACCGAAGAAATGGTCAGAAGCATGAACAAGGACCCGATCCTGTTCCCGATGGCGAATCCGGTTCCTGAAATTATGCCTGATCTTGCGAAAGCCGCAGGCGCAGCCGTTGTCGGAACGGGCCGCAGCGATTTCCCGAACCAGATCAACAACGTGCTTGCTTTCCCGGGTATCTTCCGCGGCGCGCTGGATGTACGCGCAAGCGACATCAACGATGAAATGAAGATTGCCGCTGCCAAGGCGATTGCGTCCTTTGTAACTGACGATAAGCTTTCCGCCGATTACATTATTCCGAGTGCGCTTGATAAGAGTGTAGCCGAAGCTGTTGCGAAAGCTGTCGCACAGGCTGCGCGCGACACCGGCGTTGCAAGAATCTAAACATACCCAGGTAACCGCGCTGATTATCTGACGAGTTTAATCATCGTTTACCCAGGCCTTGTAAGGCCTAATATACAGAAAAGCAGAGTGCAAACGATTGGTTTGCACTCTGCTTTCGTTTTTAAAAGAATGATAGATTATACTAATATTGCATTAAGAGATAGATGGAAAAAAATGTTCTCCCTCCCCGCCTAGGTGGGGAGGGAGAACCGGTTATCTTCTGTCTCGCCTTTAATGGATTATTAGTATTACTCATACTGGACGACGTCAATCCATTTGAGCAGCAGCTTTTTTTCCTCCGGCTTGTCGTTTGTCAGCTGTGCCGCCGCGACAATCGGCAGCCATTCCTGCACGTATTTTTTTGCGGTTCCGCTCTTTTGGCAGAAATTGTTCAGGTACAGTTCAGCGGCCTCCGGAAAATCAAGGCAGAGCATCAGGTATGTTCTTGCCACGTCGGCGCTGGCGTTTCCCTGCCTTGCGGCGACCCAGTCGACGATGGTGATTTTGTCGCCGCTGACAATCAGGTTCATCGGTGTGAAGTTGCCGTGACACAGCTTCTTGTGCTTTGGCATGCTTTCCAGTCTGGTGAGCAGTTCATACCGCTTTGTGTCGTCAATGCTGGTCAGGCTGTTGATCTGACCGGCAAGCTGATCTTTTAATTTGCTGAGCAGCGGCATGGATTTGGTGTGAATTTCAAGCTGGATATCTACCATTTTCTCAACATATTCTGAGAGGTGTGCCGGATCCTCTTTCATTATCTGATGCAGCGTTTTTCCCTCGATGTGATCCATCGTAATCGCCCAGTTGCCGTCAATGACGGAAACCTCGTGGATGACCGGCATCGGCAGCCCGGTGGTTTCCACCCGCGAGTGTGTCAGCGCCTCGTTCAGCGCCTTGATTTTCGCCTCTGAATCCTTAAAGACTTTAATGGCGGTATTTCCGTCCTGATAAACATCCACTGTTTCACCCGAAGCGATTAAGTTTGTTAAATTCATCATTAAAACTCCTTTCAAGTAAGTGATTTTTTAAATTTGAGTGAGAAGTAAATTCAAATATATGGGAATACTTTACATACACTATACTCTAAGATTAAAGGTATTTCCATAATATTTTTAGTAAAAATACTGAATAAAACTTTGTTGCTTATTCCAATAGAAAGACCGATTTATGGAAGAATATCAGTGCTGTCAAGTAGGATTTGGTTGAAATACACGAGCTTTGTCTATATTGCACAGATTATGATAAAAAATTAACGAACGATTGGGGAAAATGAGATTGACAATAAATTAACAAGAAGATATAATATGGTTGTTAACAAATTATCAATCACAGACGAAGACCTGCAGAACCGTTCGAAAGCGGAAAAGCGAGAAGGCGCGTGCCGTCGGCTTCCATCTTTCGGACAGGAAATCGCCCGTTTATTTATTTTAGGAGGTATCGGTTATGGCTAAGAATGAAAAATCCATTCCGGCAACAGGACTTGTGGACAATTTGGAAGCGCTCAATGCAAAACTGAATGAGATTCGGGAAGCGCAGAAGATTTTTTCCACTTATACACAGGAACAGGTCGACAAGATTTTTCTGGCGGCGGCGACCGCTGCAAATAAGCAGAGAATTCCGCTTGCCAAAATGGCGGTTGCGGAAACCGGCATGGGCGTAGTTGAAGATAAGGTCATCAAAAACCATTATGCCGCTGAATATATTTACAATGCCTATAAAGATACCAAGACCTGCGGTGTAATTGAAGAGGACAAAGCCTATGGCGTCCAGAAAATCGCGGAGCCGATCGGCATTATCGCCGCCGTCATTCCGACCACAAACCCGACCTCTACTGCAATTTTTAAATCCCTGATTGCGTTAAAGACCCGAAACGGCATTATCTTTTCCCCCCATCCGCGCGCAAAAGCCTGTACGATTGAAGCCGCGCGCGTTGTGCTGGAAGCTGCCGTTGCGGCGGGAGCACCGAAGGGCATTATCGGCTGGATCGACGTTCCCTCCCTTGAGCTGACCAACGAAGTGATGAAGAGCGCCGATATTATCCTTGCCACCGGCGGCCCGGGCATGGTGAAAGCGGCCTATTCTTCCGGAAAACCGGCACTGGGCGTCGGCCCCGGAAACACCCCGGTTATCATTGACGAATCCGCGGATGTGCTGCTGACCGTCAGTTCCGTCATTCACTCCAAAACTTTCGACAACGGCATGATTTGCGCTTCTGAGCAGTCCGTCATTGTCTCCGATAAAATATATGATCAGGTCAAGAAAGAATTCAAACTTCGCGGATGTTATTTCCTGAACGGCGAAGAAATTGAAAAAGTCAGAAAGACCATTCTGATCAACGGCGCGGTCAACGCGAAAATCGTAGGCCAGAGCGCATACACAATTGCGAAGCTGTCCGGCGTGGACGTTCCGGAGGCATCGAAAATCCTGATCGGCGAAGTGTCTTCCGTTGAGCCGGAAGAAGAATTCGCACACGAAAAGCTTTCCCCGGTTCTGGCAATGTACAAATCCACCGGCTTCGAGGACGCCCTTGCAAAGGCGGAGCGCCTGGTTGCGGACGGCGGCTACGGTCACACCGCTTCGCTGTATGTAAATGAAGTTGCCGAACGCGCGAAGATTGACCGCTTTGCTACCGCCATGAAGACCTGCCGTATTCTGGTGAACACACCTGCCGCACAGGGCGGTATCGGCGACCTGTACAACTTCAAGCTTGCTCCTTCCCTCACACTGGGCTGCGGCTCCTGGGGCGGCAACTCCGTTTCGGAAAACGTGGGCGTAAAACATCTGCTCAACATCAAGACCGTTGCCGAGAGGAGAGAGAATATGCTGTGGTTCAGAACACCCCCGAAGGTTTACTTCAAAAAGGGTTCCATGCCGGTTGCGCTGAGCGAGCTGAAAGCGGTTTACGGCAAAAAGAAAGCCTTTGTTGTTACCGACTCCTTCCTTTACAATAACGGCTACACAAAGCCGATTACCGATAAACTGGACGAAATGGGGATTCAATATACCGTATTTTCCGATGTAGCGCCTGACCCGACGCTGGCCTGCGCCAAAGAGGGCGCGGCAGCAATGAAAGCGTTCCAGCCGGACTGTATCATTGCTCTCGGCGGCGGCTCCGCAATGGACGCCGGTAAAATTATGTGGGTGCTGTACGAACACCCCGAAGTGGACTTCATGGATTTGGCCATGCGCTTTATGGATATCCGCAAGAGAATTTACACCTTCCCGAAGATGGGCGAAAAGGCATTCTTCATCGCAATCCCGACTTCCGCCGGTACCGGTTCAGAATGCACTCCGTTTGCCGTTATCACCGATGAAACCAGCGGCGTGAAATATCCGCTCGCGGACTACGAGCTGATGCCGAATATGGCAATCATCGACGCGGACAACATGATGAACGCGCCGAAAGGCCTGACCTCCGCTTCCGGTATTGACGCACTGACCCACGCGCTGGAAGCTTATGCCTCTATTATGGCGACTGATTACACCGACGGCCTTGCATTGAAGGCTATGAAAAATATATTTGAGTATCTGCCCCGCTGCTATGACAACGGCGCGAACGATCCGATTGCCAGAGAAAAGATGGGCAACGCCTCCACAATGGCCGGTATGGCGTTTGCCAACGCATTTTTGGGTGTGTGCCACTCCATGGCGCATAAGCTCGGCGCGTTCCACCACCTGCCGCATGGCGTCGCCAATGCGCTGATGATTACCGAAGTCATGCGCTACAACGCAGTGGAGTGCCCGCCGAAGATGGGTACGTTCTCCCAGTACCAGTATCCGCACACATTGGAACGGTACGCGGAGTGCTCGGACTTCCTCGGAATCAAGGGCAAGAACGATCAGGAAAAACTCGATAACCTGATTGCCGCGATTGAAGAGCTCAAAGCGAAGGTCGGCATTAAAAAGACGATTGCCGAGTACGGCGTTGAGGAAGCGAAGTTCCTCGAAACACTTGACGAAATGACCGAGCTTGCGTTCGATGACCAGTGCACGGGCGCAAACCCCCGCTATCCGCTCATGAGTGAAATCAAGGCAATGTACCTGAAGGCTTACTACGGCAAATAAGGTATTTCAACAATCTGCTTTTCCCTCTTAAATTTCATACAATACAAAAGACGGCGCCGGAAAATGGATTTTCATCTATTTTCCGGCGCCGTCTTTACGGGAACATTGTTCGTCATGAAAAGGCTCGGATTTTGTATTTACTCTTGCAAAAATCAGTAGAAATTCGCTTTCAGAGGGGCAACTCTCCTTTCGCCGCTTCGCACCAGCGCCAATGTCATAGTAAAGATATGATATAATATATTGATTACATTTTCGTATTGTTAGTAGGGGGTATTATTAATGTATATGGGCGACCAATCCTATTGGAATCATAAATTTGAGGGTAGAGGTCAGGAATTGATGCAGCCGGAAGGCTGTTTGGTTAGTGATATGCCTTGTCTTACCAAAGGCGGAGAAGTTTTGGACTTGGCTTGCGGGGATGGCCGCAACTCGGTATTTTTGGCTGCACATGGTTGCGAAGTAACCGCAGTTGATTTCAGTCAAATCGCGATTGAAAGATTAATTCGGTTTGCTTCGGAAAAACAATTGGACATGAACGTGATGCAAAAAAATCTTTGTGTAGAAGAATCCTATCTTGATTTAGGGGAGTTTGACTTAATCATTATAAATCATTATCGTTTAGAAAGTCATTTTTACCCTGTTTTAGAACAGCATTTGAAAAAGAACGGGGTTCTATGGGTAAATGGTTTTTGCGAAGTGCCGGACGACAATCCTGATATTAAGGATGAAGATACTATTACTCCAACAGATTTTCATGGACTGAAACTATTAACTTGTGATAGTAAGACAAATTATGAAGTTGGTATTAGGAAATTTATCAGGTATATCTGGAAAAGACTTGATTAGCGTATGGTATTCTGAAAATTTTCTTTGATCAGACTTCAGCGCGCACAAGAATTTTGTTGTTTATTCATGGTGCAGCAACTCCTTTCTTCCCGGTGCAGCCGCCAAAAAGAAAGGGGACGCACCCCGTTGTGCGTCCCGGCAGGAATGAGGATTCAGAGAATCCCTTCACCTTGCTCTTATTATTGGAGAAATCAATTTAAAATATACGGACAGTAAAAATCCGCTCCGGATTTTCCGGAACGGATTTTATGGGGAGGAGTAATATGAAAAAGAAAATATAGTAAAGCCTCTCGCGAGGAACTTGTAATTTGTCTGCCCACCCATTGGTTCGGTATTCCGTCAGGCCCAACAAGCCGTAGCAGTTATTTTATTTATAAACATCAATTTCTTGATTTGATGTTTATAGTATACTGGGCACATGTGTCGGTTCTATGAAGATAAGCTAAAAACTGTGTTAACAAACCGGGGAGAGTAAAATTTAATTTGTGCGGATAATAGTTTATGTAGAAATGTGGGCCTGTGTGTGGTAAGATACATTCAGGAGGCGACGCCCATGCAGTATTTTGAGTACGGAGAAGCAGAAATCCAATATTTGAAAAGCAAAGATAAACGGCTGGGCGAAGCAATTGACCGCATCGGCCCGATTCAGCGCGAGGTGATTCCCAACCTGTTCGAAGCGCTGGTGAACTGCATAGTCGGGCAGCAGATTTCCATGAAAGCGGTCGACACCATCTGGAACCGGATTTTGCTTTGGTTCGGGGCTGTTACGCCGGAGCGGATGCTTTCCGTTTCCGCCGAAAAGCTTCAGAAAGTCGGGATTTCCATGCGTAAAGCGCAGTATATTCAGAATATTGCCCGAATGGTTCAGAACGGCAGCTTCCGTATGGACGAGCTGGACACTCTGTCCGATGGCGAAGTGGCTGAGCGCCTTTCCGCCCTGAATGGCGTAGGCGTCTGGACGGCGGAAATGCTGATGATTTTTTCCATGCAGCGTAAAAATATCCTCAGCTGGGATGACCTCGCAATCCGCAGGGGTATCATGAAGCTTTATCATCACCGCAGTCTGGACAAAGACCGCTTTGAAAAGTACCGCCGCCGCTACGCCCCTTACGGTTCGGTGGCTTCCCTTTATTTATGGGAAATTTCGCTTCAAAAATAAGATTTGGAAGCAATTTTTCCAAAACAATTGTGCATCCCCACAAATTGGTTAAAGAAACCTAAAATATTCATTGTTTGGGCCGAGATATTTCATAATTCCTTCATATTTATTTTGTAACATATATTCATAAAAATAAATTGTTCAGATATAATACTTAGGCAAGGCCTTAGGAACAGGAAATTCGAAAGGGGAATAGCAATGTTCACTCTGTTTGGAATAAATGGATTCGCTTGGGCGGCGATTATAATTACAGCGGCAGTCCTTACCGTTATGGCGGCGGTTGGAGTAAAACGGCAGCCTCAAAGGGCACCGGTTCGCACTTTAAGCCGGGAAGAACAGGAGCTGGAAATGCTCGAAATCCAGTACGAAAGCGGAAAAATCAGCTCGGAGCAGTACCGTGCCCGCAGGGCGGCGATTCTGTCGAGCAGGTAACCGAAATAAACGGGAATACAAAACGGAACCATGTCTTTGAAAGGCATAGTTCCGTTTTTTCGTGTTTATCGAAGCACCCTGCATTTCCGCAGGATAAAGTAAACCGTAATCAGTCCGGCGAGCAGAACCAGCCCCCCGATTAAACCGGATACCTGCCCAGGGTACAGCGGAGAGGTGGCAAAAACAGCTAAGATTAGAATCGCAAGCAGGAAGGAGGTAAACGGGTAGCCCGGCGCGCGGTATTTCAGTTTTTCCGGGTGTTCGCGCAGCGTTTTTTTGCGGTAGAAATAATGGGTAACGGAAATGGTAAGCCAGTTGAAAAGCGCGAGGAATCCGCTTGACGTTGCCAGCACGACGAAAATTTGATTCGGTATGGCGTAAGACAGCACGGCAGTTAAAAGCAGTACGGCGCTGCTCAGGCCAAGCGCAACGGAGGGCGCACCGTTTTTGTTCGTTTTCTGAAACAGCCTTGGCGCCTGACCGTCGGCACTTAAAGAAGAGAGCATACGGGAAGAACTGTACATCGAGGAATTTAAGCCGGACAGAGAAGCGGTTAAGACAATGAAGTTCAGAATATGGTCGGAATACGGAACCCGGATTTGGTTCAGAATGGCGACAAAAGGGCTTTCCGATGGGGAAAGCGTGTTCCACGGCACCAGCAGCACAATTATCAGAATGGAGAGTGTATACAGCGCGGTGACTGTAGCAGTGATGGTGCGGATTGCGGAAGGCGCGGTTCTGTCGGGGCTTTCCGTGTCCGCAATGGCAAGGCCGATAATTCCGGTTCCGGTAAATGAAAACATGACCATAACCATGCACGCGAACAGCCCGCGCATTCCTTTCGGGAAGAATTGGCCGTATGAGGTGAACGGATTGCTTCCGGCCGCGGTATGGGAATTGAAAACGCCCAGAAAAGACAAAATTCCCAGTACGACAAACAGAACCAGCGCCGCTACCTTGACGAACGAGAGCGCCGTTTCCATGCGGCTCAGCCCACCTAAATCCTTTAGGTTAATCAGCGCCATAATCACCGCGTAAACCACGCAAAACACCCACAGCGGCACGGCGGGCAGCCAGTAAGCGGTGAAGATCGCGGCGGCGACCAGCTCGCTCGCCATTCCTAAAATACCGCTGCACCAGAACATCCAGCCGTTTACAAAGCTGATCCATGGGCCGAAAATTTCCGAAGCATGCACACGGAACGCGCCCGGCGCGGGATTTACGACGCACATTTCGGTGATGAACGTCACCTCCAGCGTCATCATCAGCCCGCCGGCCAGGTACGCCAGCACAGCTGCCGGCCCGGCGAGCGATATAACGGTGGAACTGCCGAGAAAAATGCCCGAGCCGACGATGTTCCCCAGCGACATGACAATCAGGTTTTTTTTACTGAATGATTTTTTCATTGCCCACCCCGTTACAAGGCCTGATTTGTAAATGAAGCATAGGAAAGACTTTGCATTTTACAAATAAGGCCTCATATTTTATTAAAGCCGATTACGGTTCAAAACCTTCGCCTTCAAGGACGGCGTTTTTTAGTCTTTAGAAGGCTTTAATCTCAAATTCAAACCATCGGCTTTGGTCGATGGTAATTGACTTCATTATAGATTCCCCCTCCGCTATACCTTTCATTCCGATTTCAGTATTAAATTCCCTTTTCACGCAATACAAATGTAGAGGTATTTGCGCGCTGCAAAAGCCGGTTTGCGCCGGACTGTGTTTATGAGGTGATAGAATGAGAACATTGAGATTGGGAATGTCCGGAAATGATGTTATGGAAATTCAGGCGCTGCTGAAAAAAATGGGGTATGAAGTCGGTGCGGTGGATGGGGTGTTCGGCCCGCAGATGCAGGACTCGGTCGTTGCGTTTCAGCGCCGCTTCGGACTGACGCCGGACGGGGTGATCGGCCCCGCAACGTATCGCGTGCTGGAGGTGTTCCTGCGCGGATACGACCTTTATGTGATTCAGCCGGGCGATACGTTTTACGCAATCGCGCAGAAATTCGGAGTACCCGTCGGCAATATTCTGACAGCGAACCCGGAACAGAACCCGAACAATCTGCAGGTCGGGCAAAGGATTGTCGTGCCCTACGACTTTCCTGTGGTGGACACGAACATCAACTATACTTACTCGGTTCTGGCGCGTGACATTCAGGGGCTGAAAGCACGCTATCCGTTTCTGGAAACGGGCAGCATCGGCAACAGCGTGCTGGGGCGGAGCCTGTTTTACCTTCGTTTGGGGACGGGAACGAATCAGGTGTTTTACAACGGCGCGCACCATGCGCTTGAGTGGATCACCACGCCCGTGCTGATGAAGTTCGCCGAAGATTTCTTAAGGGCGTACGCGCGGGGCGAAACGCTGCCAGGCGGCTACAATCCGCGTGAAATCTGGAACGGGAGCAGTATCTACCTTGTACCGATGGTGAATCCGGATGGCGTTGAGCTGGTGCTGAACGGACTTCAGCCCGACAACCCGTTTTATCAGGATTTAATCACATGGAACAAGGGCAGCACGGATTTTTCCACCGATTGGGAGGCGAACAACCGCGGTGTGGATTTAAATCATAACTATAACGCGGCATGGGAGCAGTCTAAAGCGGCGGAAGCGGAGTACGGCATCACCGGGCCGGGCCCGACGCGGTATTCCGGGCCGTATCCCGTTTCCGAACCGGAAACGCAGGCAATGGTTGCGTTCACGATCCGGCATCCTTTCCGGCTTGTCATGGCTTATCACAGCCAAGGGGAGGTGATTTACTGGAATTTCATGGATATGGCGCCGCCCGAGGGCAGAATTATCGGGGAGAGCCTGTCACAAATCAGCGGGTACGCGCTTGACCAGACGACGGGAATCGCCTCCTACGCGGGCTATAAGGACTGGTTTATTCAGGATTTTCGCCGCCCCGGTTATACCATTGAGGTTGGGCTGGGTAAAAACCCGTTGCCGATTTCCCAGTTCGACCAGATTTACGCCGATAATATCGGGATGCTGCTTTATGCCGCCACGGTATGACTTGAAATAATCATCACAATCCAATAGCGCACAATGGGAGTTGAGTCACAAAACTGCTGTATTATCCGATTTTATGGGATAATATAGCAGTTTTTAAAATTTAATGATATAATAGGCTCAAGCTACGGTTTGAGCCATTACGAATTTGCTGTCGGGGGCGCGGCCCCCTTTCGCCGCTCCGCGTCGGCGCGAATTTCTAAAAGTTAGCAATTATGATTTAATACTTTCTGTTATGCAATAGGTAACAACCGAAAAAGACGGAAGAAGGGTTCAGACGATGATTTGGAAAGAGAAATACAGAGTCGGCGTTCTGCTGATTGACCAGCAGCATGAAGAGCTGTTTCGCCGCGTCACAGATTTTGTGGAAACACTGCGTTCCGACGGGGAATGGGAGCAAAAGGTGGGCAAGGTGAACGAAACGCTTTCTTTTATGAAGGACTATGTGGTCACGCATTTTCACGATGAGGAAGCCTACCAGAAAAAAGTCGGTTATCCCGAAGCGGAATCCCACAAAAAAATTCACGACGATATGGTGCAGTATGTATCCGATGTGGCGGCGGAGTATGAGCGTGAAGGCTACAATGAAAAGCTGATGCAGCAGTTCGCCGGAAAGCTTCTTGCGTGGCTGATTAACCATGTCGCGGCAAGCGATCAGAAAATAGCGCAGTTTGTAAACAGCAAGGGGGAAAATGAACATGAATAACGGAGCTTTTCTCCCGATTTCCAAAGCGACGGGCGATGCATTTAAATTGCTTCTGGACCTGGACGTCTCCACAGGCGACCCGAAGGTGCTTGACTCAATTGTCGACTCCGACAATAAGCTGAATATTTCCATCGGGGTAACAGGCGATCTGTCCGGTGAAATCCTGTACCGCTTTCCGAAAGAGACCGCGCTGGAAATGGTGAAAATCATGTGCGGCATGGAGATTGACGAAATCGATGATTTTGTAACCTCCGCAATGGGCGAAGTCGCCAATATCATCAGTGGCAACGCAATGACCAGCCTTTCCGAGCAGAACCTGATCTGCGACATTTTACCGCCGCGCATTGTCATCGGCGGTTCCCCGCTGGAAGAGCAGACTTCGGTGCTGAGCGCAAATGTGAGTACCGGCGCGGGCGACGTTGAACTGGATGTGCAGCTTCACTGACGGAGTTGTGTTTTCCGGGCTTTCAGAAAGCAGTCCTGTGCGGGTGGAGGTTCCTCTGCCGCACGGGATTTTTATCTTTCTGTTTTCACTCTTGACTTAAAGTATACTTTAAGGGATAAAATATAGTCAGTTCATTTGAAAACAGAACCAATTTCCAATTTCTTGGGTGTTTTCTAAAGTTGACTGACTATAAGAAAAACAAAGATGAAAGAGGTGCATTGTATTGAAAAAGATCAAACTGGCAAACGGAGTGCTCCCGGCTTCCGAAATTTCGCTCGGCTGCATGAGAATGGCTTCCCTGTCGGTAAAAGAAGCGGAAACCGTGGTTCAGACCGCGTTGGACGGGGGAATCGACTTTTTTGACCATGCCGATGTTTATGGGGACGGCCTTTCCGAAGAGGTTTTTGCGAAAGCAATTCATATGAGTCCCGCGGTGCGCGAGAAAATACTGCTGCAGACGAAGTGCGGTATTGTCCATAACAGCAAAGGGGAAAACGCCGCCTTTGACTTTTCCAAAGAACATATTCTTGGGGCGGTCGAGGGCAGCCTGAAACGCCTGAATACCGACTATATTGATGTTCTGCTGTTGCACCGCCCCGACGCGTTGGTGGAGCCGGAGGAAGTGGCGGAAGCGTTCAACATCCTGCACAGCAGCGGAAAGGTGCGCCATTTCGGCGTCAGCAACCAGAAGCCGATGCAGATTGAACTGCTTCAGAAATATGTGGATCAGAAGCTGATCGTCAATCAGCTCCAGCTCAGCGTGGCGCACGCTTCCATGATTACGAACGGGATTTATGTAAATATGGGAAATGACAGTGCGATTGACCGCGACGGAAGCATTCTGGACTATTGCCGTCTGAAAAACATCACCGTTCAGGCCTGGTCGCCGTTCCAGTACGGAATGTTTAAAGGCCCGTTCCTTGGCAATGAAAAATTCCCCGAGTTGAATCAAAAGATCGACGAGGTGGCCGAAGCAAAAGGCATCACCAACAGCGCGGTTGCCGTTGCGTGGATTCTGCGCCACCCGGCGAAAATCCAGCCGATTGTAGGTACCATGAACCCGCAGCGCCTGAAGGATATCTGCAAGGCAAGCGGTGTGGAGCTTACACGTCAGGAATGGTACGACATCAGCACGGCGGCGGGGTATATTCTGCCGTAAAATCAAATATCAAAGGGAAAGAGGTCCTGCCGGGAAAGATTTCGGCAGGACCTTTTTCATAATTTGGGTCAGCGCCCCACAAGCAAATGCGAAGTACGATTTTACGAGAAATTATTCATCGTTCAGTAATCTAAACTTTCCCCCTATGCCTAATATATGGTAGGTTTTCGTATCGCTTGTCTGAACATCATAAATTGAATAAAGGACATAATTTTTTCTCTTCACCCGAGGATCATCCGGATTTTGATAACATTGACTGTTCATTTCAATAATGCGATTCATGATTTTTTGGTTGTCGGTCATTGGATTTGGGGTTCCGCCTTCAAAAACAGCATGATTAAAACTTGCTCGGTTTGGGTTCAATAGGAGCAGTATAACGAATGCAAGCACGGCAATACCGATTATTATTCTCAAAATTACGGCTCTTACCTTTTTCATGAAAGTACCTCCGCTAAAATCAGTATGATTTTATATTTGAATTTTAACCCCATATCATATTGACGGTCAAGAAAAATATGGTTAATTGAAATGTAAGACGGCATCTTGCTTGAAGTCAGTTTATATAGCGCCTTTTTGACTTTATACCGGGCGGGAGGACGATTTTATTTACAGATTTGATACTGTTTTTTTAAATTGTATATGTTATAATATTTAATCAGTATCAAGAGAGCTGAACCACTGTGGATGTTTTTTGTCTGGTTTAACCAATCATTGTTTAAAGGGTCGGTGTTTGGCAGGGGAATCCCTGTCTGCAAAGCCGGAACCGGCGCGAAGCGGAGCAAAACGGAGGGATGTAGGATATGAAGCTGAAAGCTGCGGCAGCCGCGCTGCTGCTTTGTTTCCTGCTGTCCGGCTGCTCCTTCGTCGGACTGGACGCACAGACACTGATGCGCCCGCCCAAGCCGACCGGCGAAAAGGCCGATATCCACGCGCTTGTGGAAAGTAAAGCCGGCGGCAAACTGACGCTGAAATATCCGGCCAGCGGCGATTACCGCTCCGCCATTATTATGCATGATCTTACCGGCGACAAAAACGAGGAAGCCGTGGCAATTTACCAGAAGGGCGACGAATCCACCGGCACGGACCTCATGTTTATGAAAAAAGATGGAACCTGGAAGGACATGGGCGATTTTAATAATCCCGCCGCACAGGTGGACAAAGTCTGCTTCGGGGATTTAAACGGGGACGGAAATGACGAAGTGATTGTCGGCTGGGGAAGCAGCCTGAACAATACGAGCTCCGTCTCTGTGTACTATTATAAAAACGGCAAGATGAATGAGATCAAGCTGAAGAATCAGGATTATACGGAAATGTCCGTTCTGGATATTGACGGGGACGCCCGCAGCGAAATTTTTACCGCCAATGTCAGCATGGGCGACGAGCCCGCGCTGGCGCGTCTGTATGCACTGAATAATACCGCAATTGAAATGATCGGCTCCTGCCGGCTTGACAACGGGGTTGCAAAATACGCCTCCGTTCAGACCGGTCTGATCAATGAAAAGCAGACTGGTATTGTGCTGGACGGGGTCAAAAACGCCAACACGTTTGTTACGGAGCTGCTTTACTGGGACAAGGCGACCAAAACGCTGAAATCGCCGTTTTATGACCTGAAGTCACAGAGCGCCAATACGGCGCAGCGCAGCACGTCGGTGCTGTCGAAAGATATTAACGGCGACACCATTATTGAAATACCCATTGTCAACCTGATGCCGGGTTACACGGGGGCGGTGTCCGACGACGCGGCTTACATGACAAACTGGAATCGCTACGATACTCAGACGAATACGTTTGTGCGCGTCATGAGCATGATTATGAATAATTCCGACGGCTACTGGTTTTTGGTTCCCGATATGTGGCGCGGCGCGGTAACTACCAAAACAGACGCGGAAACCCGAACCGTCACATTCTATGAATGGAGAGCGGTAAAGGGGAAGCTACCCGGTAAAATCGGTGCGCCCTTGCTTAAAATTCGGGTTTTTTCCCGTACGGAATGGGAGCAGGGAACCGGCACCTCCGGATTCTTTAAACTGCTCGACAGCAACAATCTGGTTTATGCGGCAAGCTGTCCTTCGCCCGGTCGTCCGCTCTCCTTGAGCCCGGAGGATGTGAAAGACAGTTTCAAACTGATCACTCAGACTAGGCCTTGTTTTAGAGAGGACGGAGAACGGATATGAAAAAAATACTGGTTGCGGAAGATGAACAGGCGATCCGTGAATTTGTGGTGATTAACCTTAAGCGCGCGGGCTACGACTGCTTTGAAGCGGCAAGCGGGGAAGAAGCGCTTGAGGTTTATAACCGCGAGGGCGGCAATATCGATGTCGCTGTGCTTGACATCATGATGCCCGGCCGGCTGGACGGCCTTGCCGTCTGCAAGGAGCTGCGCGAAAAAAGCGGTTCTATCGGCATTATTATGCTGACCGCGCGTACGCAAGAGATGGATAAGGTCAGCGGCCTGATGATGGGCGCTGACGATTATGTTACGAAACCGTTCAGCCCCAGCGAGCTTGTCGCGCGGGTGGATGCTGTTTACCGGCGCGTTGCGCTGGAGCAGATGCGCAATGAAAATAACTTTAAGGAAGAAATCCGTTCCGGCGATTTTTCATTGAACCTGCGCAACAGGGCGCTGACGAAGAATGGTGTTCCGATTGAGCTGACGCAGGTTGAGTTTCAGATTATGGAATACTTTTTTTCCAACCCCAAAACGGCGCTTGACCGCACTGATATTTTACAGCATGTCTGGGGCGACGCGTATTTCGGCGAAGAAAAAATTGTAGACGTCAATATCCGGCGGCTTCGCATGAAAATAGAGCAGGAGCCGTCGAATCCGCAGCACATTATCACGGTATGGGGATTGGGATATAAATGGGAGGCATAACTGCTTGCCTGCAAGTATGAATGAAGCAGAGCGAAGGGGGAAGAAAAATGGGAATGCGGGCGACGGGAATTTCCCGGCGCTGGCTGCGCAACAGCCTGAGCGTGATTCTTATTATCGTGGTAACGCTGATTCTTACCCTTTCCTTTGTGGTGCGAGGTTATGTTTACAACGGAATACAGCAGGCAATTAACGGGCGTTCGGGGGAACTGACCAACGTGTTTGCCGACTACGGCAGAAAATCGGCGCGGGAATTTTCAACGGCCGCCCGCAATTATGTGGAAAACTTTCCAAACAAAGAAAGCATGGAACTGATGGTTTTTAATTCCAACGGAAAAATTATCATTACTTCTGTAGGCTTTGCTCCTGACCAGACGCAGCCGATGCCGGACTATAAACTTGCGCTGAACGACGCGGGCGGGTACGGTACCTGGACGGGGAAACTGACCAGCGGAGAAAAGGTGATGGCGGTTACTCGTGTGATGCGCAATGACGACGGAAATTTCGTCGGCGCAATCCGCTACGTCGTTTCGCTGCAGGAGGCCGACAGGCAGGTTGCCCTTGTTGTGGGGGCGCTTGTGCTGGCGGGTCTGCTGGTTATTTTGTTTGTAATTATTTCGAGCTACTATTTTATGAATTCCATTATCAGCCCGATCAAGGAAATCGGCGCTACCGCGAAGCGGATTGCGCAGGGCGATTTTAAGGCACGCATTCATAAGAGAAACGACGACGAAATCGGGCAGCTTTGCGATACCATCAATGAAATGGCGGACGAACTGGGTGCAGCGGAAAAAATGAAGAACGACTTTATTTCTTCCGTTTCCCACGAACTGCGCACGCCGCTGACCGCCATCAAGGGATGGGCCGAAACAATGCAGGGCGGCGGCATGGACAAAGAGACCTATGACCGCGGCATGAGCATTATTATCCATGAATCAGAGCGGCTCTCCGGAATCGTGGAGGAGCTTCTGGATTTCTCCCGTATGCAGAGCGGACGCATGACGCTCACCATGGACAAAATAGACATCCTTGCCGAGCTGGGTGAAGCGGTATATATGTTCAGCGAGCGCGCCAAGCTGGAGCATAAATTTTTACTCTATGAGGAGCCCGAAATTCTATCCCCGGTTCTGGGCGATATTAACCGGTTGAGGCAGGTGTTTGTCAATATCATTGACAATGCCCTGAAATATACGAGCGAGGGCGGCACCATCAGCGTGACCGCTGCCGAAGCCGACAATTACATTCGCGTGGTGATCAGCGACAACGGCTGCGGCATTCCGGCGGAGCATCTGCCGAAGGTGAAAAAGAAATTCTATAAGGCGAACCAGACGATCCGGGGCTCCGGCATCGGCCTTGCGCTTGCCGATGAAATTATGCAGCTTCACTCCGGAAGCCTGGAAATTGAAAGCCATGAGGGCGTGGGCACCGCGGTTACGATTGTGATTCCCACATTAAAGCAGCTGGAAAGCCAGGTCGTTGAACCGGAAGAGGCAAATGAAGAAAGGACTACCGAAAATAATGGCTAGAGAAAAGACAAAATGCATTACCTCCATCGGCGGGCAGGCATTGATTGAAGGCATTATGATGCGCGGCCCGAAAAAAACGCAGATAGCGGTGCGCCAGAGCGATGGTACGATTTCATCGGAAACGATGGAGACGGTTCCGCTCAGTAAAAAATATCCGCTTTTAAAATGGCCCTTTCTGCGCGGAATCGCCGCAATGATTGATTCTCTTGGCGTGGGGTACAAGGCGCTTTCCTACTCCGCTGAAAAATCCGGCATGGAGGACGACGAGGAGCCTTCCAAATTCGACAAATGGCTGCAGGAAAAATTCGGCGATAAAATGATGGCTGTAATTATGACCGCCGGAACGGTGCTGGGCGTGGTGCTTGCCATTGTACTGTTTGTTATGCTTCCCACCGTAATTTTCAATCTGGCGCGCGATTATATCGCGGGCGCGGGCATTGAGGGCTGGCGCTCGCCGGTTGAGGGCGCAATGCGCATCGCTATTTTTCTTCTGTACATCATTCTGGTGTCAAAAGTGCCGGAAATCCACCGCCTGTTTGAGTACCACGGTGCGGAACATAAAACCATTTTCTGCTATGAAAACGATGAGGAGCTTACGGTGGAAAATGTGCGCAGGCACACCCGTTTTCACCCCCGCTGCGGAACCAGCTTCATCGTGATTATGCTGATACTCGGCATTATTATCGGATTTTTCATCCCCTTTACCAACCCGTTTGTACGTACGATTGTAAAAATCCTGTGCATTCCGATTATAATGGGAATTGGCTATGAAGTGATTCGTATCTGCGGCCGTTATGACAATATCTTTACACACATCGTTTCCGCGCCCGGCCTTTGGGTGCAGCGCATTACCACCAAAGAACCGGACGACAGCATGATCGAGGTTGCGATTACCGCGATGAAAGCGGTGATTCCGGAAAACGGAGAGGATAAAATTGCCGTTTGAAACGGAGGGCCGCGTGTTGACGCTGGGTGAATTGTACCGCAAGGAAAGAAAAACTTTGAGCGACGCCGGCGTGGAATCCCCCGCGTTCGACGCGGACTGCCTGTTCCGGCAGGTGTTTGGCCTTGACCGCCAGCAGCGGATTCTGCAATCTCAGGAGCAGGCCGACGCGGAAAAAGTAAAAGAATATGAGGACTGTGTCGCCGCGCGCGCGGGGGGCAGGCCGCTTCAGTATATCCTCGGGAAGTGGCCGTTTATGGATTTTTCGCTCTTTGTGGGGGAGGGCGTGCTGATTCCGCGTGAGGAAACGGAATTATTGGTTTATACTGCGGCGGAGCATCTCAAAGGTAGCCGGCACCCGCACGTTGCCGACCTTTGCTCCGGTGCTGGCGCGGTGGCGCTTGGCCTTGCATCGCTGATTCCCGGTGCGCAGGTCACTGCGGCGGAATATTACGAAGAGGCATATTCCTATTTGGTCAGGAATATCAAAGAAACAGGGTTTGCAAATGTGATGCCTGCGTTTCTGGACGTTCTGGACCCACGCTCTGCGGAGCAATTTTCCGCCTTGGACTGTATTGTGTCAAATCCGCCCTACGTATGCGCCGGGGAACTGCCCGCGCTCCAGCGGGAGGTTCGGCGCGAGCCGCCCACTGCGTTGGATGGCGGCGAAGACGGACTGCTGTTTTACCGCGCGATTGCGCGGAACTGGCTTCCGTTGTTAAAGCCGGGCGGCTGTGCCGCCGTGGAAATCGGGGAAGGGCAGGCGCCGGAAGTTGCCGAGTTGTTCGAATCCGCGGGCCTTTCCTGCATTCGCGTTGACCGGGATTTTAACGGAATCGAGCGCGTGGTATCCGGAATCCAGGAAATAACTTGAAACGTTTGTTCGAAATTTTCCTTTGATTATATTGATTTTATTTGTGAAATCAGATATAATTTTAGAAGTATAAACTTTAGAATACGTGCCGGCCTTTCAGCCGGCCGAGGAAGTCCGGAGGGAATATTATGGCGACGACGGATAAGAAAGCGGCACTGGAAACGGCGCTGATGCAAATTGAAAAGCAGTTCGGCAAGGGCGCGGTGATGCGCCTTGGCCAGAACGAGGCCATGCACGTGGAAGCAATCCCAACCGGTTCGCTTTCACTCGACCTCGCGCTCGGCATCGGGGGGCTTCCCCGCGGGCGTATTGCCGAAATTTACGGGCCGGAAAGTTCCGGTAAAACCACGCTGGCACTGCACTGCATCGCGCAGGGACAGAAGAACGGCGGTAATGCGGCATTTATTGACGTGGAGCACGCGCTTGACCCTGTTTACGCCCGCGCATTGGGTGTGGATGTGGATTCACTGCTGGTTTCCCAGCCGGATACCGGCGAGCAGGCACTTGAAATTACCGAAGCGCTCGTGCGTTCCGGTGCGATTGACGTGATTGTCATTGACTCCGTAGCCGCCTTGGTGCCGCGCGCGGAGATCGAAGGGGAAATGGGCGACAGCCATGTCGGCCTTCAGGCGCGCCTGATGAGCCAGGCGCTGAGAAAACTGGCCGGCGCAATTTCCAAGTCGAACTGCGTGGCGATTTTTATCAATCAGCTGCGTGAAAAGGTCGGCGTGATGTACGGCAGCCCGGAGGTCACGCCCGGCGGCCGCGCGCTGAAATTTTACGCTTCCGTGCGAATCGATATCCGCAAGATTGAGACGCTGAAAAACGGGACGGAGCAGATTGGCTCGCGCACGCGCGCAAAAGTGGTTAAGAACAAGATTGCCCCGCCGTTCCGCGAAGCGGAATTCGACGTCATGTACGGAAGGGGAATCTCACGCGAAGGCGAGCTGCTCGACCTTGCCGTCAAGCTGGATATTATTCAGAAGAGCGGCGCATGGTTCTCCTACAAGGAAACCCGGCTTGGGCAGGGGCGCGACAACGTGAAGATTTTCCTGTCGGAAAATGCGGAGATTGCCGCGGAAATTGAAGCGCTGGTACGAGAGAATATGGCGAAGCTTTACACGAAGACCGCGCCGAACCCTACAGCCGCGGCGAAACCGGTTGAGGTTGCCCCTCCGGCTCCCGCGAAGACGTCATCGCGTGCAAAAGATGTAAATATTGATGTCGCGGCAGACGACTGACCATGCTGATTACCGCGGTTGAACCCCGCAGGAAAGGCTTTTCCGCTCTGTTTCTGGACGGCGAGTTCGCTTTGAACGTTGACACGGAAACACTGCTGAAAGCGGGACTGAAAGCAGGGAAAGAGTTGGACGATGAGCAGTTACATGCGCTGATTCAGGAAAGTGACCGCCGCCGCGCCTTTGAAAAGGCGCTGTATCTTCTGGAGCACCGAAGCCATTCTCAAAAGGAACTGGCGGAGAAAATCAGCCGCACCACATCACGCGAAGCGGCGCAGGCCGCCGCCGCGCACATGGCGGAGCTGGGGTTGGTCAATGACGAAGCCTACGCCAGGGCACTTGCGGGGGAGCTGCTGAACCGCAAGGGGTGCTCTGCCTCCCGCGTGAAGCGGGAATTGCTGCAAAAGGGCATTGACCGCGAACTGACGGAACAGATCGTTGAAGAAGCCGAACCGGACCCGGTGAAAAAAATCAAGGAACTGATCGAGCGAAAATACCTTCGCACGCTGGGCGATGAAAAGGGCCGCCGCCGGTGTATCGCCGCAATGCAGAGGCTCGGGTACCGCTGGGACGATATCCGCACGGCGCTGAATCAGCTGACCGACGGTACGGCTGATTTTGAGTGAAAAGCGGGGCAGCGCAAGATGTTGTCAATCAGGAATACTGTGATTACGCGCGCGTGAATTCACTGCGCGGCTAAAAAATAACACCCGCTTTCAGTTTGGGAAGCGTTGATAAACGAAGATAGGGAGATTTTATGGCATATCGGATCGGAATGGTGAGCCTCGGCTGCGCCAAAAATCAGGTGGACGCGGAAATGATGATGGCTTCGCTGAAAGGCGAGGGGTATCTTCTGGAGAACGACCCCGCTCTGGCGGACGTCGCGATAGTGAACACCTGCGGCTTTATTGATGCCGCCAAACAGGAATCCATTGATGAAATACTAGAGCTTGCCAAACTGAAAAAAGAAGGCAAAATCAAAGCGATTGTGGTTACCGGTTGTATGGCGGAACGCTACCGGGAAGAGATTTTAAAGGAGCTGCCCGAAGTGGACGCCGTCGTCGGCATCGGGGCGGACAGCGACATTGCTTCCGTGGTACAAAAAGCGCTGGGCGGCGAAAAGACTGAGGTTTTCCCGGAAAAAACCCTGCTTCCGCTCGAGGGAGAACGCGCCCTTTCCACACCGGGTTATTTTGCTTACCTGAAAATTGCGGAAGGCTGTGACAACCGCTGTGCCTACTGCGCAATTCCGTTTATCCGCGGAAAGTACCGTTCCCGTACCATGGAAAGCGTGTTGGAAGAAGCGCACGGCCTTGCGGCGCGCGGGGTGAAGGAACTGATTTTAATCGCGCAGGATACGACAAAATACGGCTGGGATTTGTATGGCAAGCTGATGCTGCCGCAGCTGCTGCGCGAGCTGTGCAAAATTGACGGTCTGCGGTGGATTCGCCTGCTTTACTGTTACCCGGATTCGATTACCGACGAATTGCTTGATACCATTGCTTCCGAAGAGAAAATTGTAAAGTATATTGACCTGCCGCTGCAGCATTGCAGCGCCCGCCTGCTCCGCGCCATGCGGCGTGCCGGCAGCAGGGAGGAGCTGACCGCACTGATTCGGAAAATGCGCAGCCGAATTCCCGGGCTGACGCTTCGCACCACGCTGATCACCGGCTTTCCGGGCGAAACGGAAGAGGACTTTACCGAACTCGCGGAGTTTGTGCGCGATATTCGTTTTGAGCGCCTCGGCTGTTTTGCTTATTCCAGAGAGGACGGTACCGCCGCCGCGGAAATGCCGGATCAGATCGACGAAGAAGTGAAACAGCACCGCATGGAGCTCATTATGGAAGACCAGATGAATCTGATGCAGCAATGGGGCGAAGACCGGATCGGAAAAACAATTGACGTACTGGTGGAAGGCTTTGACCGCTACGCCGAATGCTGGTTTGGCCGTTCTGCCGCCGACGCACCCGATATTGATGGAAAAATCTTTTTCACTGTAAGCGGGGAAAAGCCCAAACCCGGTGAGTTTGTCCGGGTAACGGTCACCGATTGTCTAGACGGCGACCTAACCGGTACACTGGAAAACTAAAGGAGGCCCGGCATGAATCTTCCGAATAAATTAACACTGCTTCGCGTGATACTCGTGCCGTTTTTTGTTGCGGTTCTGCTGCTGCCGGCAATTCCGCACCATTATTTGTGGGCGTTTTTATTGTTTGCCGTCGCTTCACTGACAGATCATTTTGACGGCCGGATTGCGCGAAAGAATAATCAGGTGACAACTTTCGGCAAATTTTTAGACCCGATTGCGGATAAAATACTGGTGATATCCGCGCTGGTTTCCTTTGTTCAGCTTGGGCTGGCGCCTACGTGGTGCGTACTCCTGATTATTGCGCGTGAATTTATGGTAACCTCCATCCGCCTTGTCGCAGTCGAGGGCGGAAAAGTGATTGCCGCCAACAGTTGGGGGAAGGTAAAGACTGTCAGCCAGATGAGCGCGATTATTGTGACTTTGCTGCTGCAGTATTTCGTGGAATTGGGCTTTGTCACCGCGGGCGCACCGATTATGCTGATCGGAAGCGTGCTGATCTATCTTGCGACGGTTCTGACGGTGATTTCCGGCGCTGTTTATTTGAAGGAAAATATTGAAGTGATCAGCAATATGAAATAAAGCCGGGCATTGCTTTACTTTGGCTTTGGATTGGTATATACTATTGTCACATTCTTTTTAACTGTTAATATACTGTAGTATTTTGATGTATAAATGCGTTGAACGGAAGAAGTACCCGAGTGGAATGCAGCAGAGAGAAAGCGCCGTGGGCTGAAAGCGCTTTTAGCGGGAAACACGGGGAAATGCGTCCGCGAGCAGGCGGGGGGAATTCAGTATCCCCGCACGGCAGGCACCGTTACCGCTATCAAAGAGCAAAACGGAGTGGAACCGTGGCTTTCTGCAGCCGCCTCCGTCCCTGAGGGGGCGCAGGCGGCTTTTTCGTGGCGGATAGCACCTGTATATGGGAGGAAACTATGTTTGATCAGCTGAAAGAAGAACTTGACTCTATTATGGAGCGCGACCCGGCCGCCCGGTCAAGACTTGAAGTATATTTTCTGTATTCCGGATTCCGCGCGGTACGTGCCTACCGTCATGCAAATTGGTTTTACCGGCACAACATGAAGTTTATCGCTCGGTACCTGTCCCAGCGCGCCCGACATAAAACCGGAATTGAAATTCACCCCGGCGCGCGCATCGGAAAAGGATTGTTTATTGACCACGGAATGGGCGTGGTGATCGGTGAAACTACGGAAATCGGTGACAACTGCACCCTGTATCAGGGCGTTACGCTCGGCGGTACGGGTAAAGATCATGGCAAACGCCATCCGACGCTGGGGAATAATGTCATGATCGGCGCCGGGGCAAAAGTGCTTGGCCCCTTTAAGGTAGGCGACAACGCCCGCGTGGCGGCGGGAGCGGTCGTGCTGAACGAGGTGCCGGCAAACGCGACCGCGGTCGGTGTGCCCGCCCGCATCGTTCGGCTTAACGGTGAGCGCCCGAGCAATATGGATCAGATTCATATTGCGGACCCGGTTTCGCAGGAGCTTTGTCGAATGGGTTATGAATTGGATCAGATGCAAAAACGTCTGAACGAAATAAATTCTCTGAAAGAGGTTCAATAACATGGAAATTTACAACACAATGGCGCGCAAAAAGGAAGAGTTTGTTCCCATTACAGCGGGCGAGGTGAAAATCTACGTCTGCGGGCCGACCGTCTATAATTATATCCATGTCGGCAATGCCCGGCCAATGTGCGCGTTTGACGTGCTTCGCCGCTACTTCGAATACCGGGGAATGAAAGTGACGTTTGTGCAGAATTTCACCGATATTGATGATAAGATCATTAAGAAGGCAAACGAAGAGGGAACGGATTACGTCACGGTTTCACAGCGCTACATTGAGGAATACAAGACGGACGCGAAGGGACTGAATGTGCGCCCCGCCGATATTCACCCTCTTGCCACGGAGAACATCAATGAAATCATTCAAATTGTGTCGGATCTGATTGAAAAAGGATACGCTTACCCGACTTCGAACGGAGACGTCTATTTCCGCACGCTGAAAGACAAGAACTACGGAAAGCTTTCTCATCAGCCGTTGGAGGATCTGCAGGCCGGCGCGCGTATCGCAACCGGTGAAATTAAAGAGGACGTTATGGATTTCGCGCTCTGGAAGGGCGCGAAACCCGGCGAGCCGAGTTGGACATCCCCTTGGGGAGAAGGCCGCCCCGGCTGGCACATTGAGTGCTCTGCCATGGTGCGTCGTTACCTTGGTACGACCATTGACATTCACTGCGGCGGTCAGGATTTGGTTTTCCCACACCATGAAAATGAAATCGCACAGAGTGAGTGCTGCAACGACGCACCCTTTGCGCATTACTGGATGCATAACGCCTATCTGAATGTAGATAACCGTAAGATGGGGAAAAGCCTTAATAACTTCTTCACGGTGCGCGACGTAGCGGAGAAATACGGCTATGAACCGATTCGGTACCTGATGGTGTCGTCCCACTACCGTACTCCCGTAAATTACAGTGTGGAAGTACTCGAGCAGTGCAAGACTTCATTGGAACGCCTTTACAATTGCCGTGACAATCTGGAATTCTTAATGAAAAATGCGCCGTCTGGGGAAAAGGAAGGCGAGTCCGAGATTCTGCACGGCCTGGAAACACACCGCGACCGCTTTATTGAGGCGATGGAAAATGATCTGAATACCGCCGATGCGGTTTCCGTGCTGTTTGATCTTGCGCGCGATATCAATACAAAGCTGAATGACGCCACCGCGCCTTCCCGTGAGCTGTGCGCTTCCGCGCTACGCCTGTTTAATGAACTGGCTGATGTGCTCGGGCTGCTGTACCAGAAAAAGACGGATACGCTTGATGCCGAGATTGAATCGCTGATTGCGCAGCGTACGCAGGCGAGAGAAAACAGAGACTGGGCGACAGCCGACCGTATCCGCGATGAGCTGAAAGCACGCCATGTAGTGCTGGAGGATACTCCGCAGGGAATTAAGTGGAAAATTGAGCAGTAAGCAGTGCTGCCCGCCGGACGGCGAAAGAAGGAATTTAATTGGCAAAGGAAACCAAAACAAATGTGATGCGGATTTTGGACAAGGCTAAGGTTTCGTATTCATTTTATTTCTATGATCACGAGGACGGAAAAATTGACGGCATTTCTGTCGCACACAAGCTGGGGCAGAATGAAGAGCAGGTATTTAAAACGCTGGTCACCAGAGGCGCCAGCCACGCGTTTTATGTTTTCGTGATTCCGGTAGCAAAGGAACTGGATTTAAAGGCAGCCGCGAGAAGTGTAGGGGAAAAGTCGGTTGAAATGATTCATGTGAACGAAATCAACCAGATTACGGGCTATATCCGCGGCGGGTGCTCCCCCGTCGGAATGAAAAAACAGTTTCAGACCGTGATTGACGAAAGCTGCCTTCAGCTGCCGACCATCATCGTCAGCGCCGGGAAAATCGGTGCACAGGTCGAGCTGGCGCCGCGGGAGCTCCTTTCACTGATTCGCGGTTCAACCGCGGCAATTACGGAGTAAGCCCGCTTACTTTTTCAAATTTCGGGTGCTTTTGCACAACGGATCAATAAACGAACCCAGCAGGGCATTTCAAAATGAACGGAGATTCGTTTTGCAACGCCCTTTTTTTGACAGATGTCCAAACTGTCTATTTTCTTTTACTGTGATTCTGGCTATACTATGATT
This sequence comes from Bacillota bacterium, assembly GCA_023416955.1. Taxonomy (GTDB): domain Bacteria; phylum Bacillota; class Clostridia; order Oscillospirales; family Acutalibacteraceae; genus Caproiciproducens. The sequence goes on from JAEZGM010000019.1 coordinate 70,293, forward strand.
ACTATACGACGACAAAGGAGTAGGCTATGGATTATCGGCATAAGCTTATGCGAGGAACTGTCAGTGCCGTCACGAATAAGGCGCTTCATGATATACGCAATGACCCGAAGCGCTCAATCCGCAACCTGGCGGATTTGGGCGAGCTGTTTTCAACTTCCGCCACGCAGCGGCACTTCTTTTCTCTTGCCCGCGGTATTTTGAAAAATCCTGCAAATCCTTACAATGAATTGCTTGTGAAAATGACGAAAAACGTCAATCTTGATTCTGTGCGCACGCTGAGTGTAAATTTCGGATACACCGTTCTGAGCTACGGCGCGGAACTCCTTCGCCGGCATCAATTGGAACTGAACCGCCGGATTCCGTGGCTGATTATTTTTGATCTTAAGGAAACCGGAGGAAAGCGGATTTCTTTACAGCAAATCTCCGCTTATATCACGGACGCGATTGCGCTTGGCATTTACACCTTTATTTTTATGGCTGATCAACCCTCTGATATGGATTCAATTTTCCGTATCTGCGATTTGTTTACGGAATGTGTCTTTTTTGTGGCCTGTTCTTCCGATATGATGATGGAAGACAATGTGGAGACGACCCGAACGAAGTCCAATTTGATTGTTTCGCTTGACGCAACCTCCTATTTTATCACGGATCACATCGCGCAAGCGTTCCACAGGCTTAGAAATGACGGCTGCTTTTTTGGTTTTCATGCCATTTATAGCGATGAAAATATTCCCCGGCTTACATCGGATGAATTTACACATCAGATGATTAAGGAAGGCTGTCTGATCGGTACTTACGTCAATCAGAATGCAAGGTTGGAGGAGCTGGAAAACCGGGTTTACAGTTTCGCTTGTAAAAAGCGCGGAAAGAATGGAGAACCGTTGTTTGCGATGGACTTCTATCGCGATATCAGCTATGTGGGAAAATCTATTTCCTGCGGCAATTATATGATGATTCGCAGTGACGGTACTGTACCCGGGTATCAGAAAAATTTGAACGGTATGTCGCTGCCGGACTTGATGAAAACGGGCGCGGCTTTGTACTGAAAAACGCTCCGAACTTAAACGGACATAAAACTAACAGTTTATTCATAGTTTATTCAGTCATACGGTACATTTTGGTGTTAATATAAAAGACAGCTAGTCATACGAAGGAGTATGGTAATGGATAGATTAAGACGATGGATGGCAGGGCGCTATGGGACGGATCAGCTTTCGGTTGCGCTTCTGATTCTTTATGCGGTTTTGTATTTTACGGCGCAGCTTACGCGGTTCGCCCCGCTCGCATGGATTTCGATAATTCCTTTCGTGTTGTGCGTTTACCGTATGTTTTCCCGTAATATTTCTCAGCGTTACCGCGAAAATACAGTATTCATGAAATACTGGGGGCCGATAGCCGGTTGGTTTAAAAGGCTGGGCGCGATGGCGCGGGACCGCAAAACACACCGGTATTTTAAATGCCCGAATTGTTCCGGAAAGCTACGTGTGCCAAGAGGGAAAGGTAAGATTGCCATCACCTGCCCCGTATGTAAAACGGAATTTATTAAAAAGACATAGTAAAAAGCCGTATGTCCGTGAAAAATGGACATACGGCTTTTTTTACTAGGGCTTGTTTGTAAAATGATGAGAAATGTGCGAATTACTGAAATATCAGCGTGGAACGGTGCGATCGAGTGAATCTGCTAAGAGTTTAGATAGAAAAACCGGAATAGAAACTTGCGTTTATGGGTTTTATTCCGTTGTTTTTCTTTTTACAAACAAGACCTAGATGATTTTAACAGATTTATCATATATATTATAATTTTTTCTGAGAATACATTGAAAAAAATTACAATATTTTATATAATCTATGTATATATTCTGGAATTTGAATATTTATAAGGAAATTTGGCGAAAACAAAAATCACTATCGGCGAGAAGGGGGTTCGCACATGGCGGACAGTAATCAGAATGAGCTTGCGCGGCAATATGAAGAGCTGATCTGCAAGCTTCCCGGTGTCATTCACTCGAGCGTTATTTTTTCTAATCAGGATATTTCTGAAATCCATGTTCTGGCCGATACAAGAAGATCCCCAAAGCAAATTGCGAGGGATATCGAATCAGCTATCACTGCGCAGTACGGGGTTATTGTTGACCATAAAGTGATCAGCATTGCACAGATTCCGACGGTGAATCAGCCAAAGCTGCGTGGAAGGCTGATTTTCGATGAAATCAATATTTCTAAAAATAAGGAGCGCTCCACGGCTGCGGTTACGCTGGCCAATGGGGAAGCGTCTTATTCCGGAAGCGCTTCGTCGCTCAATGACAGCCTGGAGGTCAATAAAATGATTTGCCAGGCAACGCTGGCCGCAGTGGAAAATTTTTTGGAGGAAGCCGTTCAGCTTTCCGTCGCGGATGTAAAGACCTTTGACCTTGGCGGGCAGGAAGCGGTAGCGGTATGCGTTGCGGCAAAATCGGGCGGCAGAATTGACCGGTTAATTGGCAGTGCCTTTATTGGGGACGACAGCGGAATCGCCGTTGTTAAGGCGGCACTGGACGCACTGAACCGGAAAATCACCACTGTCTAAACTCCATTCGGGTCGGACGGCCCGCTTAACCAGAAAAAATCAGGTTTGCAAACAAGCACTACATAATAAGCGAAGCGGATATAGCCTGTTTTCATAGCGAAGAAACAGAGTCCAATTAATGGAGGGCTATATCTAATGAAAACTAAAATCATGATGGCTTTGACCGCAGTTCTGTCTGTTTTGGCAACTGCTGGCGCAATGTTCTCTTGGAAGTGAGCTAATACTATTTTTTGCAAACCTGATTTTTATATTTTCAAAGGGGGTCAGTATGAGCCGTTCATCGAAAATATACGCGTATTTTATTTCTACAGTTGGACTTTTACTGGGCTTTTACTGCACCTACATATATATCGCTTCTATCGCCGCGAGTTCTGACATAAATGAAGAGTTGCTCCAGTTTGGTGTGTTGTTTATATTGTATGTTATTTGCCGCTGTTTTCCTATTTATATACGTGATGATTATGCTATAGACATGTCGTTTATCTGCAATTTTGCCACAGTATTATGCAAGGGTCCAGCTGCAGCGGTCGCTTTAATCTTGATTAGCGCACCGTTTATTTTTGAGCCGTCACATGTGGAAGAAAAAAAGTATATTACAATCTTCAACACTTCTCCTCTAAAGACGGCGTTTAATACAGCCAATTTCATTTTGTCAATATTTATTTCGGGCTCTCTTTACCAGGTATTTGGTGGGAAGGCTGGCGATCTTTCTTTACCAACCATTATTGTTCCTGTGTGTATCCTTGTATTCTTTACAATATTTTTAAATAGCTGTTTTTTAATGGCCCTTTTTTCTCTGGATCATAAAATATTGTTTTTTCCTGCAATATTAAAAAATCTTATAGATTTTTTGCCTAATATGATCGCTGCAGCGCCGATTGGATATTTTATTGCGAAATTTCTGACTATGGAAAACGGCGAATATCTGGTTTTGCTGTTTATGCTGCCGCTGATGCTGGCAAGGTACAGCTTTGTGCTTTACCTTGATACCAAAAAGAATTACTATAACATGGTGAAAACGCTGACGGCTGCGCTGGAGGCAAAAGACCCGTATACGGAAGGGCATTCCCATCGGGTGGAGATTTATGCAAAGCAGATTGCAAAGAGAATGCATCTGCCCGCTTATGATATTGAGGATATCCAGGTCGCTGCTCTGCTGCATGACGTGGGAAAGATCGGTATCGACGACCAGATTTTGAATAAGCCCGGAAGCCTTACTGAAGAGGAAAGAACCGTTATTATGGAGCACCCCCAAATCGGCGTAAATATTATGAAAAATGTGAAGCTCAGCAAGACGGCGAAAACGATTATTCTCCATCACCACGAGCGCTATGACGGCAAGGGGTATCCTGACCATACAGCGGGGGATGAGCTCCCGATTGAAGTGTACGTTGTTGCGCTTGCGGACGCGTACGACGCGATGACCAGCAACCGTCCCTACTGCGGCAGCCGGACGACCGAGCAAGTCGTACAGATTGTTCAGGAGGAAAGCGGAAAGCAGTTTCATCCCAAAGTGGTTGAGGCTTTTTTACAGGTACTTCGGGATGAGGAAAAGATTTAGGCCGCATGGGAGGTTCCTATGATTCTTTCTGTTTTCGCTGTGGCGGGAATCCTTGTAGGGCTGATACGGAACGCCTTGCGCGGAGAAAAAACCACGCTGAGCAGAATCGCGCAGATGCGCGGACTGTGGCTGCCCATTCTGGGAGCGCTGTTGGACGGTTTGTTCAGCTGGGTGCCTTCCATGGCGGTAAGGGTGCCCGCGCTGCTGACGATAGCCAGTTATCTGTGTATTTTTATATTCTTATTGTTGAATCACCAATATTTATTCCCCACGGTATTAATGGCGACAGGTTCTCTCAGTAATTTTTGCGTAATTGCGGCAAACCGGTTTCGTATGCCGATTTCTACTGCGGCGCTTGCCATGTATCCCGGCATGACGCCCGAGGAGGTATATGCGAAAAGAGCCAACTACTTCGTGGCCACAAATGGCGCAAAGCTTTATCCTTTGGGGGACATTATCCCTGTTCCACTGTACGGCTGGGGCGGATTTGTCAGTGTGGGCGATTTGGTACTGGGTGTGGGGTTAACGCTTTTTATCGTTTATTTATTAATACAGAAGCGTCCCGCATATAAAGCGAAACATTACAGACGCGCCGGGTGAACGGGTTGGTTCCTACCGGTGCGTTTTTGTGTTATTTATGGAGAAAATGATCTCTTTGTAAAGGAGTTTCGCCCCCTTGTATCGGCGTGGATTCCCAATCAGGCAAAAGTATGGTACAATATGCAGCAAAGAATAACGAATGATCGGAGGTACGACCATGGACGCAGCGCAAAGACGCCGGGAGATTTTAGAGGTATTAAAACAAAATGAAGATCCTGTGAGCGCGGGGGCACTTGCCTCGCAATTCCACGTCAGCCGGCAGATTGTTGTGGGGGATATCGCGCTCCTGCGGGCGGCGAACGAGGAAATCTTTGCCACGCCAAGGGGCTATGTTATGAACCGCGGGACAGGCGAAGGCAGTATCGTCCATACTATTGCGTGCAGGCACAGCCGTGAAAACCTTGCGGAAGAGCTGTACATTATAGTGGACAGCGGCTGCGGTTTGCAGGATGTCATTGTCGAACACCCGGTGTACGGCCAGCTTTCCGGTCAGCTGCATATTTTTTCACGCCTTGATGCGGATATTTTCTTGGAAAAGCTGGAAAAAGACCACGCTGTGCCGTTAAGCAACCTGACGGACGGAGTTCATCTTCATACGGTATTGTGCCGTTCTGAACAGGCATACGAGCAAATGCTTCAAAAACTAAGGGAGAAAAAAATATTATTCACAAAGTAGCTTGACATTTTGAAGCTCTCTGTTTACAATTGTCATTATAGGTGTAAAGACACATGTAAAGACTAAAATTTGTAAAAAAGAGGCAAAGACGATGAAACACAGAACCAGACTGCAAAGTATTACGATTGCTGCGCTGCTGAGCGCGCTCGGAATTGTAATTGCGATGTTTTTTCCGAAGATTCCCATTCCCCCAGCCTCATTCACACTGGCAATCCATGTTCCGATTTTTATCGCAATGTTTATTTCACCGCCGGTGGCCGCAGCGGTTGCACTGGTCAGCGCAACCGGTTTTTTCTTCATCGGGCTGCCTGTTACCATTGTACTCCGTGCGCTGAGCCACATTGTTTTTGCGCTCGTGGGTTCGATGATCTTAAAGAAGAATCCCGGCGTACTGGCGACGCCCGGAAAGGCAACTGGGTTCGGGTTAATGATTGCGGTGCTCCACGCTGCCTGTGAGGTGGCGGCGGTAACACTGTTCTACGCGGCGACCAGTCCGTCCTTGCTCCACTTTACAAACGGGTTTGGGTACTCTGTATTGCTTTTGGTCGGCTTGGGGTCGGTCGCACATAGCATGGTCGACTTTGGAATCGCGATCTTTATTTGGAAGCCTTTGCTCCGCGTTGTTCAGATTCCCGTAAGCGCCAAGATTATGCCGAAAAGGAATAAGACTGAGAACGCCGGAGTGAAAAACTAAAATATAGAGTGTAGCCACGCTTCATTTTGCAATACATATCATTTTTCTGCGCCGTTCGCTGTTTTGTACAGTGAACGGCGTGCTTCGTTGTATAACATTTACATATAATGAAGATTGATACATATAAAACGACATACAATACAAAAACAAACGACATAATCAGACTATATTGGTGTAACTTTACATATCTTTTTTCAAACTTAGCCGGAAGCATTTGTGAAAAGAAGTAGTATAATGAAAACAATTATGATTGAAAGAACTTTAGTATGAAGCTCTTTGGGAGGGTATTGATTTGCCGGTCATTGTTTTTTTGATTTGCTTCCCGTTTGCTGCTGCGATCATACTGTCGATGATGAAGCACCACGGGAAAAAGCGAAAGTATTTTATCTTTGCCAGCTGCGCGCTGATTGCGGCTGCCTCCGTTTATTTTGCGGTTGAAGTGCTGGTCTCCGGAAAAGACATGGCGTATCTGACGGAAACGCATGCCATCGACACCGTCATGCTGATTGGGGAATTGGGCATGATGGGTCTGATTCTTTATTTTGCCTTTCGGTACAAAAAATACTATGTCGCGCTGCTTTCCGTGGTACAGACGGGGCTGATCACGTGGCTTGAGTTAACCGGCGGCAGCAAAATCGAGGGGTATCATATCAGGACGGACAGGCTGACCGTTATCATGGTACTAATCGTCGGGATCGTCGGCACGCTAATCTGCGTTTATGCCGTAGGCTATATGAAAGACTACGAGGAGCACCATACGGAGGTAAAAGACAGAAGGTCTTTTTTCTTCGCCATGCTGTTTGTTTTCCTTGGCGCTATGTGCGGATTGGTGGTTTCCAGCAATCTGACCTGGATTTACTTCTTCTGGGAAATTACAAGTCTTTGCTCTTTCCTGCTGATTGGCTACAACCAGCAGGAACAGGCAATTCACAATTCCTTCAAGGCTTTGTGGATGAACCTTTTGGGCGGGCTCGCGTTCGCGGTTGCGATTGTGTACAGCGCGCTGGTGCTGCATGTTTCCGAGCTTGAAAAACTGGTTACGACGGGCACGGGTACCGCTGTTGCCCTGATTCCCGTCATTCTTCTCGCATTTGCCGGGCTGACAAAAAGCGCGCAGATGCCGTTTTCGGGCTGGCTTTTGGGCGCTATGGTCGCCCCCACCCCGACTTCCGCGCTGCTGCACTCCGCAACAATGGTGAAAGCGGGTGTTTACCTGCTGATTCGGCTTGCCCCCGCGCTGCACGGCAATCTTGCCGGAACCATGGTGACGACAATCGGCGGATTCACGTTCTTTGTTACGTCGCTCCTTGCCATTTCTCAGAGCGATGGCAAAAAAGTGCTGGCTTACTCCACTGTTTCCAATCTGGGACTGATTACGGCCTGCGCCGGAGTCGGCCTGCATGAAGCTGTCTGGGCGGGTATTCTGCTGATGGTGTTCCATGCGGTTTCGAAGTCGTTGATGTTCCTTTCTGTCGGCGCGGTCGAAAACAGCACCGGCAGCCGTAATATTGAGGATATGCACGGCCTGATCGTCAAGCTGCCTGAGCTGGCGCTTCTCATGATTATCGGAATTGCCGGTATGTTCCTGGCACCGTTCGGAATGCTTATTTCAAAGTGGGCGGCTCTCAAAGCCTTTGTTGATTCTAAAAATGTATTGCTGGTCACGTTTCTTGTATTCGGTAGCGCCTCCACCCTGTTTTATTGGACAAAGTGGCTGGGTAAGCTGGTGTCGATGATTCATGGCTCTCAGCGCCTGCCTAACACCACCAAGAAGAATGAGTGGATTTCCCTGATTACACACGCAGTTATCATGATACTGCTGGTTATTCTTTTCCCGTTCGTATCTTCCGGACTGGTGGAACCGTTTCTTGCCGGCATGTTCCACGACAGCGCGCCCGCCATTATCAGCAGCGGCAACATCAACATCATGCTGATGATGCTGTGCATGATTCTGATTCTTCCCATTGCGGTGCGTTTTCTTACGTTCGGCAAAAAGGAAAAGGTCGTAATGTCATATATGGGCGGCGGCAACGCGGGGAACGACCGTGCGTTCATCAATTCCTACGGTGAAACAGAGAAAATGTACCTGGCAAACTGGTATATGGAAGATTACTTCGGCGAAAAAAGACTGCTGAGTCCCTCACTGATTCTCTCAACCGTGACGATTACCGTGCTGATGGTTCTTACGATCGGGGGTGCGCTCTGATGGCTGTTTCTGTCATTTCAGTACTGGCTTACCTGATTCTCGGCCCGTTGGCCGGCGGGCTGCTGGCCGGAGTAGACCGCAAGATTACCGCGAGGATGCAGGGGCGCAAGGGCCCTTCCGTATTTCAGCCTTTTTACGACTTATACAAACTGTTTAATAAGCAGGCGGTTGTGGTCAACAATGTGCAGGATTTTCTGGTTTGCGGCTTCCTGATTTTTATTGTGTTTACGGGCTGCGTCTTTTTCTCAGGCGGCGATCTGCTGCTGGATTTCTTCGCACTGACACTCTCGGAAATGTTCTTCATTATGTCGGCGTTTTCCGCGAGCTCCCCTTACAGCTCCATGGGCGCGCAGCGTGAACTGATGCAGATGATGGCCTATGAACCGATGGTACTGTTGGTCGGCATCGGATTTTACCTTGTCACAGGCAGCTTTTCGGTCAGCGACATTATTCAATACAGCAAAGTGCCAGCGGTCGTTTCTATGCCCGGTATTTTCATCGGATTCCTATGGGTGCTGGTCATTAAATTCCGCAAGTCGCCGTTTGACCTCAGCACCACGCACCACGCGCATCAGGAAATGGTGAAGGGGCTTACCACCGAGCTTTCGGGCAATATTCTGGCGCTGGTTGAGCTTTCCCACTGGTACGAAAACATATTTCTGTTGGGCATTGTCGGGCTGTTCTTCGTCACTTCGGACTGGTGGAGCTTGCTGATCGCAGTCGCCGTGTGCCTGATTTCCTACTTCTCTGAAATTTTGACGGATAATATATTCCCCCGCGTTAAATGGGAGTTTATGCTGAAAACCACATGGGCAATTACGCTGATTGCGGGGATTATCAATCTGATGATTCTTACACTAATCAAATAGGAGGCGAACATTCATGTTAAAGGTATCCAAATCGCCGTGGCTTTTGCATTATGACGGTTCAAGCTGCAACGGCTGTGACATTGAAGTGCTGGCCTGCCTGACGCCGGTTTACGATGTGGAACGACTGGGTGTGATTAATACCGGCAACCCCAAGCATGCCGATATTTTTCTGATTACGGGGGGCATCAACAGCCAGAACGAGCCCGTGGTACGGCAGATTTACGAGCAGATGCCGAATCCGAAGGTTGTGGTTGCGGTCGGAATCTGTGCGTGCAACGGCGGGATTTTCAAGGAGTGCTACAACATTCTCGGCGGCGTTGACACAGTGCTTCCGGTGGATATTTACGTGCCGGGCTGCGCCGCGCGGCCGGAAGCTATTATGGACGGCGTTGTTCAGGCGGTCGCGCTGCTGGACGAAAAGCGCAAAACAATGGGGAAGGATGAATTGCAATGACGAGCGGCGAGATCATAAACATTGACGCGGGCGATCTGGTGTCAAAAGCCCTGGAAATGCAGCATGAGGGTTACCGCCTTGTGCAGATCTGTGCAACCACGCTGAAGGAGGGCGGCTATGAGCTGAACTACTCCTTCGCGATGGATTACAACATGGTGAATTTACGGATTACAATTGCGAAAGATGCAGAAATTTTCAGCATCAGCCATATTTTTGAACCGGCATTTTTGTACGAAAATGAAATTGTGGATTTGTTCGGCGTAAGGATCAATTTAATCAATAAAGATTATAAGGGTAATTTGTATCGCATCGAAGCGAAAACACCCTTTCAATAAAGGAGGACTGCACCGATGTCTACCCGAAGCGTAGTGCCTTTTGGACCGCAGCACCCGGTTCTGCCGGAGCCGATTCACCTTGACCTTGTGTTAGAAGACGAAAAAGTGGTGGAGGCAATTCCGTCCATCGGTTTTGTACACCGCGGGCTGGAAAAGCTTGTGGAAAAAAAGGACTTTAATGAATATGTTTATGTCGCGGAGCGTATCTGCGGAATTTGCAGCTTTATGCACGGCATGGGTTACTGCGAGTCCGTCGAGCACATTATGGATGTAGAGGTGCCCGAGCGCGCAAAGTATTTGCGCACGATCTGGTGCGAAATGTCGCGCGTACACAGCCATCTTTTGTGGCTGGGCCTTCTTGCGGACGCCTTTGGCTTTGAAAGCCTGTTCATGCAGTGCTGGCGACTGCGTGAAAAAATACTGGATATGTTTGAGTATTCCACCGGCGGGCGGGTAATTTTTTCCGTCAACAAGATCGGCGGGCAGCGCAAGGATATGCCAAACGACATGCTCCGTGATTTCGTCGCGATGTTCGACGATATGGAAAAAGAGCTGCGCGAAATTTCAAAGGTGTTTTTAAGCGATTACACCGTGAATTCCCGTCTGCGCGACGTCGGATTTCTGACAAAGCAGCAGGCGCACGACCTTGGCGCGGTCGGCCCGTTCATGCGCGCAAGCGGCATTGCGCTCGACACCCGCAAGCTGGGTTACGCCGCGTATTCCAATATCGATTTTGAGCCGATTACCAGCGATGTGGGTGACAGCTACGCCCGCACCGATGTGCGTATCCGCGAGATTTTCCAGTCGTTTGACATGATCCGTCAGGCGGTTGAAAAAATCCCGGACGGCGAAGTTGCGGTGCCGGTGAAGGGCTTTCCCGGCGGGGAATACTTTATGCGCGTGGAGCAGCCGCGCGGCGAAGCAATGTATTATGTAAAGGCAAACGGGACGAAATTTCTTGACCGTGTACGCGTGCGTACCCCAACGTTTGCAAACCTGCCGAGCATGATCGAAACGCTGAAGGGCTGCCAGCTTGCCGACGTTCCAATCCTGATTCTTACGATTGACCCGTGCATCAGCTGCACCGAAAGGTAGGGGATTCGCTGTGAATATCATGTCGTTTACCAAAATCGCAATGAAAAATCTGTTTTCCGCGCCCGCAACCCGCAACTACCCGGCAGAGCCCCGGCAGTACCCGGAGCGTACGCGCGGACATATTGAGATTGATATGAATACCTGCATACTGTGCGGGCTTTGCGCAAAGAAATGCCCCGCGGGCGCGATTGCGGTTGACCGTGCCGGAGGAAGCTGGGCGATTGAACGGTTCGGCTGCATTCAGTGCAACAGCTGTGTGGAGTCCTGCCCGAAAAAGAGCCTCAGCATGGCGCAAACCTATACGCAGCCGGCCGGGCAGAAGAAAACAGACACTTATTTGAAGCCCGTGGAACCGCCCAAGGCGGCCTCGGAGGAAGAAAAAGGAGCTTAATTATGCACGACTATCATGAGGCGATGCACATTATAGAATACGCGACCGAACAGGCAAAAAAAGAACAGAAGGAAAAGGTGAGCAAGGTGTATCTCGTCATCGGCGAGAGCTCCAGCTACTCCGCCGACAGTATCCGTATGTATCTGGAGCAGAACTGGGAAGGCACCGTGTGCGAGGGTGCGGAACTGGTGGTACGCCCAGTGAAGGCGCAGCTGCGCTGCCCTTCCTGCGGTAAACTGTTTGACCGCGTTCCGTTCCATTACAATTGCCCGGACTGCGGTACGGAGGGTGAACCCAGCGAGATCGGAAAAGAAATGGAAATCGAGCGTGTAGAGTTTGCATGACGAAATCCATTCTGGTGCTTGGCGTGGTACAGGGGGTCGGTTTCCGTCCGTTTGTGGCGCGGCTGGCGGAGGAGCTGGGCATTTCCGGTACCGTCAGAAATAACAACGGAATTGTGGAAATTACCGCGCAGGGCGAAGATGGGGCAATGGGGGAATTCCTTTGCTGCCTGAAATCCCGGCAGCCGCCGGGCGCGGACGTGGCGCAGGTGCTGGAGCAGCCTGTGCCGGAAAAGCGATTTGACAGGTTCAGTATTATTGCGAGCGCGGCGGACAGCGGGGAAACACCGCTGATTCCGCCCGACCTGCCCATTTGCGAAGACTGTCTGCGTGAGCTGAACGACCTCGCCGACCGGCGGTACGGATATCCCTTTATCAGTTGCGTGGCATGCGGGCCGCGCTACAGCATTCTGGAAAGCCTGCCGTATGACCGCTGCAATATTACCATGCAGGATTTTCCGATGTGCCCGGAATGTGAAACGGAGTATGCCACCGAAACGCGCCGCCGCCACGCACAGACGATTTCCTGCCATGACTGCGGTCCGCAGCTGATTTTTCAGAGCAAAGGCTGCGTGTATCACAGGGAAGAAGCGCTCGTAAGGGGCATAGAAATGCTCCGTTCCGGCGCGGTGCTGGCGCTGAAGGGCATCGGGGGTTACCAGCTTGCCACTCTTCCGACCGACGCGGCGGCAGTGGAGCGGCTGCGCCGCTTTAAGCGGCGCGACAAAAAGCCGTTTGCGGTGATGTTCCCTTCCATGCAGTCCGTGCGCGCGGTCTGCGCGGTCAGCAAAGAGGAAGCGGATTTGCTGCAATCCGCCGCGAGACCGATCGTATTGCTGAATCAAACAAGCAAGCCTTTTTGCGATGCGGTGAGCAGCGAAAGCCGGTTTTTGGGTGCGTTTCTGCCGTATACCGGTCTGCATCAGCAGCTGACTGACGCTTGTGGTCCGTTGGTGATGACGAGCGCAAACCTTACGAATGAACCGATACTGATTCATGATGAAGATTTGCTCATGTTGGAAGAGAAATCGGACTGCCTGGACGGCGTTCTGTACCATACCCGGCGCATTGTGGCACCGCTCGACGACTCCGTTGCACGGGTGATTTGCGGAAAGCCGCAGCTTATTCGCCGCAGCCGAGGCTATGTGCCTACGCCGCTCTTTTTGGAGCATCGCGCACAGCGCCCGGTATTTGCGGCGGGGGGCGACCTGAAGGCCTGTTTTTGCCTGATGAGCGGCGACCGCGCGTATCTCAGCCAGTATTTCGGCGATATGGAAGAGTACGAAGTGACACGGGCGTATCGCGCCGGCGCTGACCGCATGGAGCGGCTATTTCGTGTGGAGCCGGTGCTTGCCGCCTGTGACCTGCACCCCGGCTACCAAACGGGCAGGCTTGCGGAGCAGTCGGGCCTGCCGCTGGTGCGGATTCAGCACCATCATGCCCATATTGCCTCCGTCATGGCGGAGCACCGGCTGAACAGCTGTATCGGCGCGGCGTTTGACGGAACGGGATATGGGACGGACGGCGCGGTGTGGGGCGGTGAATTTCTGCTTTGCCGAGGCGCAAAAATGGAGCGCGCGGCGCATTTAAGCTACGTCCCGCTCTGCGGCGGCGACACAGCTGCAAAGGACGCGGAGCTGACCGCGCTGTGCTACCTGCTGGCGGCGGGGATTCCCACGGAGAATCCCCGTGCCGCGCTGGTAAAAGCCGCGCTGGAAAACCGGGTCAACACAAGCGAAAGCTCCAGCATGGGGCGTTTGTTTGACGCGGTCAGCGCAATCCTGCACATTCGCGCAGTGAATACCTATGAGGGCGAGTGTGCCATTGCGCTCGAAAACACCGCAGCCGCCGCGCAGGCGAACGGAATTGAGCCGTATCCGCTCCAATTTGAAATCACATCGGAATGCGGTATGATAGAATTGGATCAGGTCGGGCTTTTACGCCGGATTTACGATGCGTTTGCGGCGGGGACATCGGCGGAAAGCCTTGCGCTGGGGTTTCATCTGGCTGTGGCGCGCGCAGTGTGCAATGTGTTCCGTGCGGTGTGTGACAACAGCGGCGAACATACGGCTGCGCTCAGCGGCGGTGTGTTTTCAAACCGCCTCCTGACGGAGGAATGCGTGAAATTGTTGGAAACGGCGGGATTCGAGGTTTATCTGAATTCCGCCGTGCCCTGCGGCGACAGCGGCATCTGCCTTGGGCAGGCGTGGCTGGCGGCGCAAAGCGACAGTTCTGATTGAACGAAACGGATACGGGACTGTTTTGTTCTCAATATGGGGAGTATTCGATAAAATTCAGACCTTGTTTATAGATTGTAAGTCAATTGCGAATCGCTAAAATAATGAGATTGAGTAGTCAAACGAGCCAAGTTTACTCGTGAGAAGAAAAAATTGTTTTTTTATAAACAAGACCTAGGTAAGCGTTTCAAAAAGGAGCAGAAAATTATGTGCGTAGCAATGCCGGGAAAAGTGGTGCGTGTGAACGGAACAAAGGCCGAGGTGGATTTCAGCGGAAATCTGGTTCGGGCGGAGGCCGGTTTGGTAAAGGTAAAACCGGGCGATTATGTGCTGGTACACGCGGGCTGCATATTGCAGGTCATGTCGGAAGAGGAAGGAACCAGCCTGATGGATTTATTTGCGGAGCTTGAAAGCCTATGAGCGGCTTTCAGTCTTATTTGCAGGAATACGACGGCGAGCCCGTACGGCTGATGGAAGTGTGCGGTACACACACGGCGGAGATTTCACGCAGCGGAATCGTAAGCGTGCTGTCTCCGAAAATTCAGTTGATTTCCGGCCCCGGCTGCCCGGTGTGCGTGACTGTCACAGCCTACATTGACCGTCTCGTGGAGTTGGCGCTTACACCGGGAACGGTGGTCGTTTCTTTCGGCGACCTGCTGCGCGTGAAGGGAAGCAGTCAAAGTCTGAACGACGCGAAGGCGCTGGGCGGTGCGGTGCGTATGGTGTATTCACCGATGGACGCCTTGAAGCTTGCTGCTGACGAACCGGACAAAGTCTTTGTGTTTGCGGCGGTCGGTTTTGAAACCACCGCACCGGTATACGCGCTGCTTTTGGAGCAGGCAATACGGAGCGATATTCAGAATATCAGGCTTTTGACTTCGCTCAAAACAATGCCGCCCGTTATTGACTGGGTCTGCGCGAATCAGGGCGGCATTGACGGCTTTCTTGCCCCGGGTCATGTGAGCGTGATTACGGGAATTGGAATTTTCCGTCCGCTTGCGCGCAGATATTCGATTCCGTTTGCGGTTTCCGGCTTTGAGCCGGAACAGATTCTGCTTTCGATTTACGCGCTGGTCAAACGGCGCGGCAAGGGGGAAGTGATGAACCTGTACCCCGGCGCGGTGAAGGACGGGGGCAACGAAGCGGCACAGGAGGCGGTTGCGCGTTATTTTACCCCCTGTGACGCGTCCTGGCGCGGAATGGGAATGATCGCGCAGTCCGGGATTTGCCTGAAACCGGAATATACGCGTTTTGACGCGGGCAGCGCCGAGCTGACACAGGATCACGTTGCCAATTCGGCCTGTGGCTGCGCAAAGGTGCTGACCGGGGCAATCAGTCCGCGTCAGTGCCCGCTGTTCGGTACTGCCTGCGATCCGCAGTCGCCGCAAGGCGCGTGTATGGTGTCTACAGAGGGCAGTTGTTATCAGTATTATGTAAACAAACGCGCTTGATTTCAATTGGCGGCATCGGTTACGGGAGGATACTCTATGAAAATTACAATGGCGCACGGAAGCGGTGGAAAAGCCACTTCGGAGCTGATTCATCAGATATTTGCAAAACAGTTTCAGAACCCGGTTTTAGACCGTATGGAGGATTCCGCGGTGGTGCCGGGCTCTTCGACTATCGCCATGACAACCGACAGCTTCGTGGTTACGCCGCTGGCTTTTCCGGGCGGTGATATCGGCCGGCTTTCCGTCTGCGGTACGGTGAACGATCTTTTGATGAGCGGCGCGGAGCCGAAATATCTGACCTGCGGTTTTATCATTGAGGAAGGCGCCGACAGCGGGGAACTGGAGCGCATCGCTTCTTCCATGGCTGAGACGGCGCGGGAGGCGGGCGTAATTCTTGTAGCGGGCGACACAAAGGTGATTGAGGGGAAGGGCGGCGTTTACATCAATACGGCGGGGGTCGGCTTTGTTCCGGAAGGCCGGAATGTCAGTGCGGCGCAGTGCCGTGCTGGTGACGTGGTGCTTGTTTCAGGAAATCTGGGCGACCATCACGCCGCGATTTTAAGTTCCCGAATGGGAATAGAGAATCAAATTCAGAGCGACTGCGCGCCGCTGAATGAAATGGTCGGCGTCCTGTTTCAGAACGGAATCCATGTAAAGGCACTGCGAGACGTTACGCGTGGTGGACTTGCCACGGTGCTGAACGAATTCGCACAGGCTTCTTCCTGCTGCATTACGTTAAATGAACGGGAAATTCCGGTTTCGGACGCGGTGAAAGGTTTCTGCGGAATTTTGGGGTTGGATCCGCTCTATATGGGAAACGAAGGAAAGCTGGTTGCCGTTGTGGAACGGCATGATGCGGAAAAAGCCCTTGCAGTGATACGCTCGGCGCGGTACGGCGGAAACGCCGCGCTCATCGGCAGCGTCTCGGGAGGAGAAGCCGGTACAGTGTTGGTGAAAACTGCGATCGGCGGCACAAGGATTGTAACGGAGCTGTACGGAGAGGGCCTTCCGAGAATCTGCTGACTATAAATATCAGAAGTGGCTGTTGCACAATGAATAAATATCCCAACTCGGCCAGAAAAATTGCTTGTGGATGTAATGATGACCCACAAGCAATTTTTTACGCATTTTCCGAGTTTTTCTGCTCAAGGCTGTCCTGCTGTTTATCCGTCCTAGGACTGCCTGATTTTTTCAGCCGGGTTCGTATTTCCGCTCCGATCAGAGTAATAATCGGGAAAATGACCTCGAATGGCAGCGCATATATTAAAAAATACGGAAGTGCTTGAAACAGTTCCTGTGCCGTGTGTGACATATTCAGGGAAAGCGTGATAAAAATAAGGGCGCAGGGAACCACGGCGTCGCGTGTCTTTATATGGAAGACCTTTGTGATGCCGAGCGAAGTGGTATAAAGACATACGCTCAGTTTTGTAAAGCCGGAAAGCAATATGGTCATTCCAATCAGAATTTCAAATCTGGAAAAGAATTCCCCGATGGAAATAATGCTTACGGCGCTGAAAGAGGTGAAAAAGAAAATTTGAGAACCTTCTCCGCCTAAGAGCATTACATTTCGTAGTGCCACGATCAAAAACATGGCTATCGTGACGCCCAGTGCCTTTATAAAGATTCTGGCGGGATTTACGTTTTGCTGTACCGAAGAGAAGAAAGAAAGGCAGAGGATAATCTCGGCTAAGGGCAGCAAAAAAAGGGAGAGCGATGTGCTGAGAATGCCCTTAAAGTCGGTATTCATAATTGGAAGAAGATGTGAAATCTCCATATCCTTCATGCCTACAATAAAGGTGAAAATCACAAAAACAACGAAAAATTTCCAGGTAAATTTCGCGACCCGGCCAATGTTTTCCGCTCCGTTGCGTACTGAAAATATGACGACAAGGAGGATCATGACGGAACAGGCGGATTGGGGTGTTTCCGGCAAACTGACCAGACGGATAAAGATTGAGAAGTCACGAAGAAGGACAGAGCCGAGATACACCGTAAAGAGAATATATAAAACAGAAATGATGTTACCGAAGACCTTGCCGAATACCGCTGAGTGAATGTCGTAAAGATCCATACCGGGGTACAGTTTAATCAGCCGCACATAAAGCGCAATCATGGGCAGTATCATGATGGTTGCAATTAGGATCGAGATCCAGAAATCCTGTTTTGCCTGCTCGCTCGACCCAAGAACCAGAACACTGCCCAGCCAGAACATCATTAATATGCTCTGCATTTGTTTTCCGCTAATGCTTTGATTCGTCACTGTCTACACCCTCATACAATGTGAAATATATTTCCAATAACGGAGTCAATCGTCTTACTGATATCCGGAAGTTTTACGTCGGTTGCCATCAAAGCGCTCAGAATCATGGTGATTGCATAAATAGGGATAGAAAAGCAAATTGATTTTTTATCTTTTCTGCGGAGCAGAGGGATCAAATCGTAGAAAATCAATACGGCGTACAAAACACCAAGAGTTAAATACAGATCCATTTGTTAAGACACCTCAATTTTATCCTTGGTTGTGGCCGTGCTTTCAATGGTGACGTTTGCGTTAATCGTTGGTTTCAGGTTTTTAAACTCTTTGTCCCAGGTTTTTGAATGCTGATTCCAATAGGAGGGGTCGTTCTGAAAAAGTGTCAGTCCGAATCCAAAAACGTCGCTGTCGTATTCGGTTTGAGTGGTTTCTATTACCTTTGCGATACCTGATTCCAGGTATTTCGCTGCGCTGGACTCGGCTTTTTTAAGTCCTTCTGTATTAACATAGCTGTTTCTTGTTTCATCTTCTGTCAAGGCAACTCGGACTTCTATATCGACTTTCATAGAAGCTTTACTATTTTCAATAGACGGTGTAATTTTGGTTTTGCTGCTTTTTATTTCCAGCGTAATCGTTTGGCCGTCGTTCAGCGGACTGAACGTAAGCTGTCCACCTTTCACTTTGTTTTTCACAAATAACAGCATTTTTGTTTCTTCCGGTTTCAGAAAACCGATAAATTTGTCCTTTTTGAAAATCGCCGCTCCGCCAAGCTTGCAAACCATTTCGTTCTGCATTTGAATCCCGGTGATGGATGGAAGAATCAGCGAAATAGCGGGATTTGCAAGCTTGTCCACCGTCTGGTAAAGTTTAGTGTCGGGAGTTTCGGACAGTGTGTCTCTATTCTCGCTAATGGAACGCCATATTTCTATGGATTTCATGTCACCCGATACACTTTTGTGGTGGAGGATTTCACCTGCGGTTTTCGTCTGCGCAATGACCGGTATAATGGTAATGCGCGGTTCCGGATCTCTCAAAGCCCAGTCCAGAAGAGGGGCGATTCCCTCGGAAGCCAGGTCCTGGCTGATAATAATCAGCTTGCAGTCGGCGAAATACAACACCCTTTCACTGATTGAGGTAGCATTTTGAATGGCGTCAAAAATGCTGTTTCCGTCCGTTTCCATCAGTTTAGATTTAATTGCTGACGATGAAGTGTCCAGGTATTCAATTGTCAGGTGATATCTGTAGCCGTTCGTTCCTCTATCCACCGCTACTCCGGCGACCATTGCCATTTGGTCAAGTTCATGATAATTCCAGCAGCCGGTCATTGTGACCATAGAAATGATCAGTAAAAAAACAGTGATAATTTTGCCCGGTTTCATTTTGAACCACCTTTTGTAACATTGCGTACACGATTGCGAGAGAAGCCTCTCGGGCGCGTAATCATGTTTCCCCATGGGGTACGGATAGAAATATCTTTGACGTCCTGCGGGGTGTCGGAAAAGACACTGTTCATGATCGGCATTCCAAACGAGGTCATGCTGAACAGATAAGAGAGCAGCGCGAGCAGCCCGAACATCAGGCCGTAAAGTCCCATAACCGAGGCAAGTGCCAGAAAAGTGAAGCGCAGCGGAACGGTTACACCCTTTGCGTGGGGGATCATAAGTCCGGCGATTCCCGTAACGGAGACTACAATGATCATGGGCGCGCTGACAAGCTTTGCCTGAACAGCGGCCTGTCCGATGACAAGTGCGCCAACGATGCTGAGCGCGGTCCCCATCGTACCTGGCATGCGGGACCCGGATTCCCGAAGCATTTCAAATACAATCAGCATTAAAAAGGCCTCGACCACAGTGGGGAATGGGACGCCCTGCCGCGCAATGGAAATGCTGATAATCAGCGTAGTAGGCAGTATTTCCTGGTGAAAATTAACGACCGCAATATAAATAGCGGGAACGCAGGTGGAGAAAATAAAGGAGATCATTCGCAGGATACGGTTGACAGAACCAAAAGCATAATTGGTATAATAGTCCTCGTCGTTTTGAAAATATTCTATAAATAAATACGGCATAGTAAGGACGACCGGAGTTCCGTCGACGAAGAGTGCGACCCGCCCTTCAAGAATTTGCGCGGCCACGACATCGACGCGTTCGGTACTGCCGATTGTTTCGATTATGGATTGAGGGTGGTCCTTGATCAATTCGCTGATGTAATTCGCATCCATTACCCCATCAATATCAACTTTTTTCAGCCTCTGCTTCAGCTCGTCGAGAACCTTGACGTTGACAATTCCCTCGACATAGCAAATGCATGTCTGCGTTTTGGATTCCCTGCCAAAGGTCAGGTATTCCATTTTTAGGTTCGGTGTGCGCAGCTTACGCCGAATCATGGAAAGATTAATTAAGAGCGCTTCCGTAAAACCTTCGCGCGGCCCTTTCAAAACCTTTTCGTTTTCGGGCTCTTGAATGGAACGCAGACTCCAACCCTTTGTATTTAAAATAAGCGCCTGGGCGTGACCGTCCGCTAACAAAACAGTGTCACCATAAATAATAGCCTGAATAATTTTATCCATCTCGGTGACCTTGTCCACTGTGTCTGACAATGTAATTTGGGTTGCGATGATTTCCATCAGATCCGGCTCTTTTTGTGAAGGCTGGTATTCCAACAGCGGGCGTATCACATCCTCGTTCAGCAGTTTGTTGTTTACCATGCCATCGCTGAAGAACATACAGTATTTAATGATCGGTTCAGACCGCGTTTGCAGCCTCCTCGCCATCAGCGTGGAGTCATTTTTAAATATAGATTTAATGAGTGCAATGTTGTCTGTTAAACTGGTTGTCAGTTCCTGTGAGTCGTTTGTACCGGAAGCGTTCAACGGATCACCTTCCTGTTAGATTTCATATATGTTTCTATGTAATATTTGCCATAATGCTAAAATTATGCATAAGGTAATTTGGGCCTTGTCTGTAAATATAGTCAATTTATTTGAAAACAGAACCCAATCTTCAAGCGTAAAATCCATAGATCAAAGATTTTGCGCTTGTTTCTTGGATTTTTTCTTGAGTTAACTGACTGTATAAGTTTGTAAATTTTAAAAGTAAGCTCTGATTTGAAATTCTGCCTCTGAACGACTGGTAATTATTCAGGAAACATGAAGGTGCTGTTGTGTGCGGTTTTGTTTCTACGAGAAAACAAGATATGGGTCTGATGACCCACAAGCATTTTTCCATAAATATGGGGTTGCAAAATGAATTTCATCTTGCAACCCCATATTTATACTTTTTTATATTTCATTCTCGTTGCCATGCCGCCCCGTATGTGGCGCTGTGCTTTGTTGACTTCCAAAACCTGCTTAACTTGTTTGTACAGCTGAGGATCAACATATTTTAGACGCTGTGCAACATCTTTATGTACGGTACTTTTGCTTACACCGAATTTTTTTGCCGCGCCGCGAACAGTAGTCTTGTTCTCAATTATGTACTCGCCGAGCTCGACGGCGCGCTCCTCAACAATACCTTTCACAGTTTCACCCTCCAAACGAATCCAGTTGATAAATTTGTATGCGTGGAGGGAGGAAAATAGTACAGGAGGTGAGAAATGTGCGGTGCGTTGCAGTTTGCTGGTGGAAAGACACTGTTTTGGGCCGATAAAAGGCCTCAACTAGATGTTAGCCAATTGCTTGGTGCTGATTTTAGTTGATAATTTTCCGGATCTGCTTTAGCATTTCTGAATTTCCGCGTTTGCTTTTACCGTAATAAAGAAACGAATGCTGAGGATATCCGTTTTCAAGCTGAAGCGTGGCGCTTTTGATTTCTTCCGCTATCTGTTCCGTGTTCATGTAAAACGATTCCCCCTCTTCCCTGTATAAACAATTATCTAAATGTCATTATACCATAAATAGAATTCCTCAGAAATGGCGCCGATTCCTTTCTTTGTGCAATGTTACAAGCAAGAGGGGTAACTTTCCCGCTTCTGACTGCGTTTTACTTGTACTAAATACAATATACATGTATCATAATTAGAATATAAATTGTGTTACACAATATATTGTATAGAAGGGTGGCTTTTCAGCGTACGAAGAAATGGGAGTAATTACGCAAGATAGGTTTATAGTAAACATCTTGATGTACCCGTATAACGAGGAGTTCCTATTCGACTCACTGCTGGAATCTGAGTGAATTGATCTGATGAAATATCTGGCTCAGCGTAGGCTTTACGCTGAATATCTCAGAGATCCACCAGATTACCGCAATCGCTACCAGAGATACCCGGAATATATTAAGTATGCAGAAGAGGACTTTCCCAAGGTGCTGAAGATGACAGACGAGGAATTCTTGGCATATCCATCTATAGAAAGAACAGAATGGGACGGCTATGAGATCGGCGGGTTTTACAAGGGTGATCTCTTGCTGAAAAATGGACATCGTTCCAGCTCCTCTCGAATCGGCCACATCGATTGGAAAGAAATGAAAAAACGCCGTGAGGCTAACGTGCAGCCTTATAGCCAAGTGAATGAAAAAGAGCGAGCCTGTTATGTAAACGAAGCAGATTATATTGCAGCTGAATCCGGTTACCATACTTGGGCAGTATTGGACGAGCTCGGCTGGCATAGGCCGCCTGCTCCGGAAGACCACAGATTTGATATCTCGGATGAGGACGCAGCCGTCTGGGAGCACGAATGGTTCGATCGGTTTATCTTATCTGCCAGAAAGGATATGCTGTTCACTATTGTGGATATTCATAGCTGAAAAATCAGAATATGTCTTAAAACCGGATGGTTATGGAACAGCAGATCACAATATGAAGAATGTCCCCTGAAGCAGCTTGTTTCAGGGGACATTTTTGTATCAAAATTTATTACAGGCATAATATTTTTTGCTAAAAAGAACATCAACATGCGTGATTAGGTATTATTTAGTTATATACTTGCCATTTATATGATATTAAGGTAAAATAATAAAAATAGAATAATAAAAACAAAAATTTGCAAAATGGACGTAATTAATCTAAAAAACTGTTAAGGTGGTGGAATATGAAGGGCATAATTTTAGCGGGTGGAAGCGGTACAAGGCTTTATCCGCTCACTCTTGTAACATCGAAGCAGCTCTTGCCTGTATATGACAAACCAATGATATATTATCCGCTCTCAACATTAATGCTCGCAGGAATTCGCGACATTCTTATTATCTCTACAGCGCATGACCTTCCGAACTTTCGAAATTTGTTGGGTGATGGTTCTGCATTTGGCATTCATCTTTCTTACATAGAGCAACCATCTCCAGACGGCTTGGCGCAAGCATTTATTTTGGGTGAAGATTTCATAGCGGGGGATAGCTGCGCTATGATATTGGGGGATAACATTTTTTACGGAAATGGATTTGTAAAATATCTCCGCAATGCTGTAAACAGATCAGAGGGCGCTACCGTATTTGGTTACTATGTGGATGACCCTGAAAGGTTTGGAGTTGTAGAATTCAATTCAAATGGTCAGGCGATTTCTATTGAGGAAAAGCCGACGCATCCCAAATCAAATTACGCAGTCACTGGCCTCTATTTTTATGACCATCACGTCTGTGAATACGCAAAAAAAGTGAAGCCCTCTGCACGTGGCGAGTTGGAAATTACCGATTTAAATCGTATATACTTAGAGCAGGGAAACTTGAATGTTATTACGCTGGGGCGTGGCTTTGCGTGGTTGGACACTGGCACAGTGGAGTCGCTGAATGATGCATCGGAGTTTGTAAAAGTGATTGAAAAACGGGAAGGAATTATAGTTTCTGCTCTTGAGGAAATTGCGTATCGCAATGAATGGATTTCAAAAGAAGCGCTTTTGGACTCCGCAAGGAGACACGGAAAGTCTATTTATGGTGTACATCTGAAGCAGGTTGCGGAAGGTAAGATTTTATATTAGGAGAATCTAAAATGGATTTCATTAAAACCGATATTTTGGATGCCTACATATTGGAACCAAAAGTATTTGGAGACAGTCGTGGTTGGTTTATGGAGAGTTGGTCAAAGAGAACATTGGAGGATGCCGGGCTGTTTTACGATTTCATACAGGATAATCAGTCCTATTCTGCAAAGAAGGGGATTCTGCGTGGCCTGCATTTTCAAAACGGAAAGGATTCGCAGGCAAAACTTGTTCGCTGCACAAGGGGTGCAGTAATGGATGTCGCGGTTGATTTAAGAAAGGGCTCTCCTACTTTTAAAAAGTGGACAAGCGTGGAACTTTCTGCGGAAAACAAACGTCAGTTTTTGATTCCGCGTGGATTTGCCCATGCTTTTTTAACGCTTACGGATGATGTGGAATTCCAATATAAAGCAGACAATTTTTATGCTCCTGAATCTGACCGTAATATTCGCTGGAATGATCCAGAAATTGGAGTAGACTGGGGCATCAATAATCCAACTTTGTCCGAAAAAGATCAAAGGGCTCCCCTGCTCTCAGAGAGCAATTTCAACTTTGTGTATGAGGTGAAATAATGAAACTGCTTGTTACAGGCGGAGCCGGATTTATCGGCGGTAATTTCGTTCATTACATTTTAAATAAATATCCTGAGGACAAGGTTATCTGTTTGGATGCCTTAACTTATGCCGGCAATATGGAAACGCTTGCTGACGTAATGGACAACTCAAACTTTACCTTTGTGAAGGGTGACATTTCCAACCGCGATACGGTCTTTTCCCTGTTTGAAAAAGAGAAACCGGATGTTGTGATTAATTTTGCGGCGGAAAGTCATGTGGATCGTTCTATTGAAGATCCAGGGCTTTTTTTACATACAAATATTTTAGGAACTGGTATTCTGATGGATGCTTGCCGTAAATACGGCATCAAACGCTATCATCAGGTCTCTACCGATGAAGTTTACGGTGATCTGCCTTTGGACAGACCCGATTTGTTTTTTACAGAGGAAACTCCACTGCATACTTCCAGTCCTTATTCCGCTTCAAAGGCTTCGGCTGATTTACTGGTATTGGCTTATCATCGCACATTCCATCTCCCGGTAAGTATTTCGCGTTGCTCCAACAATTATGGGCCATATCATTTTCCGGAGAAGCTCATTCCTTTGATGATTGCAAACGCGCTGAATGATAAGTCTCTGCCTGTTTATGGCAAGGGCGAAAATGTGCGCGACTGGCTGTATGTGGAAGACCATTGTTCAGCTATTAATCTAATAGTCCGCAAAGGCCGCGAAGGTGAAGTTTATAATATTGGCGGGCATAATGAGCGAGCAAACATGCAGGTGGTCAAAGCAATTCTAAATGTGCTCGGCAAATCTGAAAGTTTGATCAGTTTTGTCACTGACCGACCAGGCCACGACCGGCGCTATGCCATTGATCCCACGAAAATTCATGATGAACTTGGATGGGAGCCGACCACCCGGTTTGAGGACGGGATTAAGCGTACTGTGAAATGGTATCTGGAAAATCGCTCGTGGTGGGAGCATATCATCAATGGAGAGTATCAGAATTATTATGAACGAATGTACAATGCCAGATAAACGAGTTCAAATATTATTATCTACTTATAACGGTGAATGTTATTTACGGGAGCAAATTGAAAGTTTTTTAACGTTAGACCGTTATGAACAAATAAAGGTAATGATTCGTGATGATGGCTCCACGGATAATACGGTTATGATTCTGAAAGAGTATGAAAAGAAAAGCAACTTTAATATAGTATATGGCGAAAATCTTGGTATTACAGGTAGCTATATGTGGCTGTTAAAACATTATGATAAAGAATGTGATTACTTTGCATTTAGTGATCAAGATGATATCTGGTTACCCGATAAAATAGCAATAGCATTGGATCTATTAGATGGAGAACAACAAAATAAACCACTATTATTTGCATCATTGTCTCATATAGTAGATGAGAAATTAAATAGCCTTGGTAGTTCTAGATTGCCTGTGCGGGGAATTTCTTATTATAATGCTATGATTCAAAATGTACTTCCGGGGCACACACAAGTTATTAATAAAGCACTCTTAGAAATTGTTCTTGACAAAGGCTGCACTGATGTTCATGTCATCGATTGGTGGTATTATCTTGCAGCTTCCGCAGTAGGTGAAATTCTTTTTTATCCGGAGTTTACAGTACTTCATCGACAACACGGGGACAATGCAGTTGGAGTCGAAAAAAATCCAGTTAAAAATTTAGTTAAAAGGCTCAAATATATAAAGGACGGCAGAGGTAATGCTTTTTCAAAACAGTTGAATTCATTTTATACACGCTATGATGATATGATGCCGGAAGAATTTCGGATAGAAACAGAGATGTTTTTTTCAAGTATGCGGTCATTTTTTATGCGGGTTTATTATGTGTTACATTGTAAAGTATATAGGCAAAGCCCCATCGAAAATTTATTGTTTAAAACATTGTATATTCTTGGGAAATACAATGTTTGAGGTCAAATATGCCAGTACACATTTTAGTAGAATGTCCCGCTCTAATTGCTTCTGTGCGCGTAGGAGTTCTTGACCCTCTAAAGCCTTTAGAGGATCAAGGAAAGTGTAATATCAAATTTATAAAAACCGTGCAAATTAAAAAGAAAGATATTTGTTGGTCAGATATACTAGTTAGTGTGCGTGGTTTTGAGAAAATTTCCGCCGACATTGCTAGAGTAGCAAAACAGGCTGGGCGTTTTGTTATTTATTTTTTGGATGACGATTTACTTAATATTCCTGATGATGTAGGAAGCAAAAAATATTTTTCAGATCCAGAAAGAAGGCAAGCTTTGCACGATATCATCAGCCTTAGTGATGTTTTATGGTGTGTGAATTCCAAATTGGGCGAAAAGTACAGTAAAATTTTTAACAATAAGAAATGGGTTTTAGAACGTGTTCCGGTTTCGGCACCTCTTGTTTCAAATTCAACTATAGAACATAATCAGGTCAATGTCCTGTATGCGGGATCATCTGATCATACGCCCATAATAAGAGAGTATATTTCGCCAGTGGTCGATCATATAAGTAAAGAATTCGGGAGTAGTGTTTTTTTTACTTTTATTGGTGTTGATCCCGGATTGCCGGAAAATAAAAGTGTGGAGTATATTAAGTTCTTCGATAGCTACGATGATTATTGTTTGTTTCTGTCGGAAAAGAGTTTTGATATTGGCTTAGCACCCATTCGCACATCAGAATTCTACCAATGTAAATATTATAATAAATATGTTGAGTATAGCAAATTGGGAGTGGTTGGGCTATATACCAACATAGCACCCTACACTTTGGTGGTTCATAATGGGGTAAATGGTTTTTTATGTGATAATACGTTTGATGATTGGTACAATACTCTGAAAAAAGTGATTGAAGATAAGATGCTAAGAAAAAATAAGGCTAAAGTCGCTCAAAATGACTTGCGAGAAAATTTTTCAAACCAGGCAGTATTAACACAGTTATTAGCGGATATTCCGGAGTTGGAAGGTTATTATGCTCAATTTGTCAGACCTATGAAAATACATCTGGGAAATCCATTTATTCATTTTTATTCAGGCAGGCTTCAGCTATTACTTAAGGGAAAGGGTCTTAAAGCTATTCCAATTATTTTTTTAAAAGCATTTCGGAAATTTATAAAAATAATTAATAGACGATAGGGGTTATTAAATTGATTCACGAATACTTTAATGGAATTTGGAGAGACCGATATATTCTTTGGAGTTTGGTCAATAAGGATCTGCAGCTCAAGTATCGGCGCTCGGCATTGGGAGTAGGCTGGGCGATTTTAACACCGTTAGGATTGGTGTTAATCATTGGCAGTGTGTATTCAATTATATTTGGCACTGATCCTAAGGTATTTATTCCCGCGCTTTTCGCTGGTTTAAACCCTTGGCTATTTATTAATGTTGCAGCGGACGGTGGAACGATGGCATTCATTGGGGCAGAGGGGTACTTGAAGCAAACAACAGTAAATGCACAGATATTTCCGTTACGCACCGTGCTCGGTGGCTTTATTAATTTGTTATATAGTATATTGGCGTTCTTTTCCGTTTATCTTTTCTTACAGCCACAGTTATTTGGGCCCAAAATGCTGATGGTGTTTCCAGGTTTGTTAGTCATGTTTTTATTTGCTCTTTCTTTAGCTAACTTTTCTTCGGTACTGAACTTAAATATTAGAGATTACCAACCGTTACAAAGCTTGATTTTACAAGGGCTATTTTATGTAACGCCAATCATTTATGAACCAGATATGTTGGCGAAAAAAGGATTTTCTTTAGTGTATCAACTAAATCCTATTTACTATATTCTAGAAATTGTTAGAATGCCTATGCTGGGGCGAGAATTGCCTTCATTGAACATATATGCTGTTGCTGTGGTTATTACGGCAGCTTTATTTTTAATGAGTGTGCGATTGGTTATGAAATCAAAGAAAGGGATAGCCTTTAAACTATAAAAGAGGTTCATAATGAGTATAGTAAGATTAGAAAATGTCAATCTGATTTTTAAAGTTTGGAAAGAAAAACGAATAAAAGATATTCTTATACCAGGCAGCAAAAAATTTAATGATTTTGATAAAGATGGTTCTGTGCATGCAATTCGGAATATGACATTGACCATTAATGAGGGAGAACGGCTTGCAATAATAGGGCACAATGGAGCTGGAAAAAGCACTTTTCTAAAAATGGTTTCTGGAATTTACCCCCCTACATCAGGCTTATTGACGGTTGAAGGAAGAATTTCCAGCATGTTTGAATTGGCTACTGGGTTTGAAATGGAATCTAACGGATGGGATAATATTTATCTTAGGGGATTAATGCTAGGGGAGACGCCGAATAGTATAAAATCCAAGATGAAAGAAATTGCTGAGTTCTCAGAATTAGGTGACTTTTTGAATATGCCGGTGAAATATTATTCTTCCGGAATGTTTGTACGTTTAGCGTTTTCTATTTCTACTGCAATCCAGCCGGATATTTTACTGCTTGACGAGGTTGTGGGGGCTGGGGACGCGGCTTTCTTAAATAAGGCGAACCAGAGAATGAAAGAAATGGTTGACGTTTCCAAAATTATGGTTTTAGTGACACATGATATGGGCTCGGCTATAAGAATGTGCAACCGCTGTATTTGGATGGAACGTGGAAGTATTGTTCTGGATGGGTCACCTGAAGAAGTAACGAAAAAGTATATTGAGAGTATACGCTGACATGGAGAAAGAAATATGAAAAATATATTGATTATATCACCAACTGGCGGATATGCTGGAATTGATGTTTGTATTGATACCCTTGTAAGCGGAATCAATAAAAAAAAATATGCACTGACCGTTGTATTTCCCCTAAATTCCATATTAATGCCTAAATTTGAAAATGAGGGTATCAAGTGCTATGAGCTTCCATTAAACTGGTGGTTTCCTGTAGGTTTCTCAGGGAATGATTTACTACAGGTTATCCCCACGTTGAGAGAAAAAGTAGATCCGCTAATTCATATTATAAAAGATAATAATATTGATATCGTGCTTTCCAATACTAGTGTTTTTTTTGATGGTGCATTAGCCGCGGCTATTAGTGGTATCCCCCATATATTTTATGTACATGCACAGTACGTCAATAATATCTATGCTGACATGCTCCAGGAAACGAAAGACTTTCTTTATATGCTTATGGGAAAGCTATCTTATCGAGTTGTATGTTGCTCGTCTAAACTGCACGATTTTATGAGTCAGTATATAGATAACTCTATGTATATTTTTAATGGAGTGGATACAGATAAATTTCACTATACTAAAAAAGTATTGAGTAAATGTGACAAGCTAAACATGGTGTGTGTAGGGCATTATAACTCTAATAAACAACAGGAATTTATCCTCAAATCATTAGTTGAACTGAAAAATATGCGTCCTGAAATTATGCAACGCTTGTCATTTACTATGATAGGTCCGGGGGAAGCTAACTACCAGAATAAGCTTAAGGACATAGTGAAAATAAACAACTTGGATTCATATGTGAATTTTGAAGGATTTCGCGACGATATTTATAATTACCTGGAGGGGTTTAATTTATATATTAATAGTTCGGTAACAGAAAACCTACCAGTGTCTGTCCTTGAAGCAATGTCATGCGGATTACCTGTGTTAGGCACACCGAACGATGGGACTACTCAATTAATTCAAGAAGGTGAAACAGGCTATATTGTCGATAATCCGAAAATGATGGCAAAGAAGATAATAGATTTTATCGATTATCCAGACACTTTAGAAAGAATGTCTGTAAATGGGAGAATAAGAGTAGAAAGGTACTTTTCAAACGATCAATATATCACAGAATTTGAAAGACTATTTGATCAAATAGATCACACATGTATTGAGCATAATAAATTTCCAAAGTATGTTAATGGTTTATATGAGTCAATTGTTGGAAGATCATTATCAAAGTATCCATTTCAAAAAGTTTTGGTAATATATCCTCAGCAGGCTATGGCTACATACTTTATTGCGGCTAAAAATCCATTGGATTATTTGAAGGAAATGAATTTAGTCGATTATAAAAGTGTTACCTTACAAGAGTTCAAAAGGCAGGATCTGAATAATTATGATATTGTCTACTGCTTAAGATGTTTTGATGATTTCGCCTATAGTATCCTTATACAGGCAAAAGACCGAAATATACCTTTTATTTGGTACATAGATGATAACTATAGTGCACTGAAAATTCACAATGATGAAGTTGTACATACACAGTATAGTAACAGTTTATATGAAAGAATGTATGCTCAGAGTAGCGCTGTGGTAGTAAACAGTGGAGAATTATATTATTTTGGGAAACAATTCACAGATCACATTTTTAGGTTACCTACCTATCAGATCAGTAACAAGTTATTGGTTAAGGAAGTAACATCAAATGATAAAATAGTTACAATAGGATTTATGGGGACTTTAATGCGCGATGGGGATTTTGCTTTTGTTGTTCCTGCCCTAGAGGGTTTAATTGAAGAATATGGGGACAGGGTCAATATAGAATTTATCGGGTATTCGCCGGCTCAATTAAAAGGCTACACGCAAGTTAGAAGCTTTGATTTCATAGATGATTATAATGAATTTCGCAGATTTTTTGCTTCTAGAAAGTGGAATATCGGTTTAGCACCATTGAATGATACGGAATTTAATCGCAGCAAAACAAATAATAAATATCGAGAATATTCTAGTTTTCGTATAGCGGGGATATATAGTAATATGTCAGCCTATAATTATTGTATACAAAACGGAGTCAATGGTTTTTTAGCCGAAAACACAAAAGAAGATTGGTATCACACAATTAAAAAGCTAATAGATAATTCAGAATTGCGCTTTTCCATTGCTGAAAATGCATGGCAAGATGTAGAAAAGAATTATTCTATTGAGAAGTTTTCAAAAGGGTTAATGGATGTTTTTTGTAGACAGAAATGTGATCTCCAACAAACTGTACTTCATTCAGATGATAACAGATATAAGATTGTTTTACCTAGGCAATATAATCCTGATCTGCTGTGCTTTTCTAAGTCATTTCATCATCATAGAAAGTATAAGGTATATTGCGAAGCCCCAGTTGTGCGTCAAATTGGTATACTATTCGCACAAGAAAAACCTAGTAAGGGTACAGTAACATTAGTAATCTATGATAAGAAGCACATGTTGAGAACTGCAACTAAAAATATAAGCGAGTTTAATTTCAACAGTTGGAATTACTTCGATGTTGAAGATATTTATTGTGCGGTGGGCCGGCTATTAACAGTAGACATAATAACAACTAATGTCAATGGTGCAATCGGGGTGTTTGAAGATAGTAGCAGGAGAACATTTTGGTATAAAGTATTTAATAAATTGCGACTTCCTTTAAAAGGGATGGATACGTTGATGGTAGATTTTCAAAGTTAGGGGATCTAAAATGAAAAAAAAGAAAGGCTTTTTATTAGGATTGGGTATAACTTTTGTTTTATCGCTAGTACTAGAAATTGGGGTATTCAATTTTAATTTTTGGATGCAGATGGAAGACACAACTACACAAAAAAATATAGTTTATTATTTGGATAGCATGGATAAATTCAATTGGTTGGCATCTCATGATGGTTGGATTAGCAAGGGAAACCAGCATTTGATTTTAAAAAATATAAATACCAAAATAGAAAATATACAAATTGATACGAATTTAAACACTACAGTGGAATATATCCTAGTATTCTATACGACAAGCGCTTCTCAGACATTTAGTAACGATTTTAGTGTTCTTTGTAATGAAGGTATTGCTCCAATTGACAATGAAGTAAAAGATATACGTATTGATATTTCAAATAAGCAAGGAATCACTTTGAAAGACTTGTCAATAACAATTAATCCAATGGTCTTTAAATTTTCTCTGCCGAGAATCATCGCTGTTTTATTAATTTACATTTTGGGGTATGGATTGTTTTATATACAGAAGTCCCCGGATTATGGAGTATAGGAGAAGGTCAATGGACCACAAGTTACTAGGGGAGTATAATAAGGTATTATTAAGTCCTTTATCTTATCTAGATATCGAGAAATTAAGAATAATACGAAATAAAAATAAAAGATGGTTTGTCTATCAAAAATCAATTAGCATAGAAGAGCAAGTGGAATGGTATTGCGGCTATCTTTCTCGGTCGGACGATGTTATGTTTTCAGTGTTTCATAGAGACAGTCAAAAGTGGGTTGGAGCAGTGGGACTATATCATATTGACCAAATTCATAAACAGGCTGAATTTGGCAGAATTGTTATTGATGGCGCAAGTGTAAATGAAAAAGGGCTAGGCTTGGACGCCACCATCTGCGTGTGTAACATAGGGTTTGAGAAACTGGGGCTTTCAAAAATAACCTTGGAAGTTTATAATAATAATGTATCAGCGCGAAAAACGTATGAAAGAGCTGGATTTTCAACAGTTTCTTCTGATGGGAAGATGCTTTTTATGGAGCTTAATAAAGATAGAGAAAAGGAAGAGAAATAGAAAATGTCAATTCAAGTATTGAAGCCGAAATTCCATGTGGATGAATGTTTGGAAGAAATCCGTGAGTGCCTCGAAAAAGGTTGGACAGGACTTGGATTTAAAACTGTAGAATTTGAAGAGAAGTGGAAGAAATATACTGGCCATAAAAATGCTTATTATTTAAATTCCAATACAGCCGGTCTTTATATAGCAGTACAAATTTTAAAAATGGAAAATGGGTGGCAGGATGGAGACGAAATAATTTCCACGCCAATCACCTTTATTTCGACGAATCATGCAATTAGGAAGCAGAATATGGTTGCCCGATTTGCCGACGTCGATCAATACTTATGTCTTGACCCGGTTGATGTGGAAAAGAAGATTAATGACAAGACCAAAGCAGTTATTTTCGTTGGTTACGGCGGAAGAGTCGGCCAGCTTGATAAAATTATTGAAATCTGCAAGAAGCATAACTTAAAGTTAATTCTGGATGCGGCGCATATGAGTGGCACCCGCGTCAACGGCATATGCCCAGGGACTTGGGATGGTATTGATGTAACAGTTTATTCTTATCAGGCTGTCAAAAATTTACCTACTGCTGATAGTGGAATGATCTGCTTTGCAGATGATAAGTATGATGAGATTGCCCGTGAACTTGGCTGGCTTGGAATTAATAAGGATACATATGCAAGAAGCAGCGATAAAGGTACTTATAAGTGGAAATATGATGTTGAATATGTTGGGCAGAAAGACCATGGAAATTCCATTATGGCGGCGATTGCTTTAGTTCAGCTAAAATATTTGGACGAAGACAATGCGTATCGTCGTGAATTGGCTCATTGTTACGATAAATTTTTTGCTGACAATTCTAATGTAAGAATAGTAGACGCCCCTTATAAGGATGAATGCTCCTACCACATCTACGAAATTGAGGTAGATGACCGAGATGGGTTAATGGATGCCCTGGCTGCAAATGATATCTATGCAGGTGTACATTATAGAGACAATACGGAATATGAGATGTATTCCTATGATCTTGGGAAATGCCCCAAAGCCCATGAGTCTTCGAATAAAATTATTACCATGCCCCTGCATTTGTGGTTGACTAAAGAAGATATAAAAAAGATAGCGACAGTAGTAAACGATTATACACAAAAATAAGGTAAAATGTAATTTTACACAATAATAGGAGGTGAATATATGGAACTTTTACAAGAAATCGAAAGCCTGATTGAGGCGCAAAAATATGAAGAGGCTCTTTCTGAATTGCAACAAAAAAAATCTGAATTTGACAACCAAAGTGAATTTTTCAACATTCAGGCGATTATATTTTACTATTTGGGAAATTTAGAAGAAGCACAGCAGCGCGCGGAAAAAGCCATCGAATTGGATAAAGATAATT
The DNA here is from genome assembly GCA_023416955.1 of Bacillota bacterium. Taxonomy (GTDB): domain Bacteria; phylum Bacillota; class Clostridia; order Oscillospirales; family Acutalibacteraceae; genus Caproiciproducens. The sequence goes on from JAEZGM010000019.1 coordinate 104,338, forward strand.
TGGATGCCCATAAAAATCTTATTGATATTTTGCAAGAGCGTCTGAAGCAAACTGATGAGTCTAAAAATATAATCATATACGATACACAGGGGAAGAAAGTTCCTGAAGCTGGAAATAATTTGTATGAGTCAAGAGAAATTGTAATGCAGACGATAACGGATGAAGATGCCCCCTTGGTGGACATAGTGGTGCTCGGTTATAATCGGTTGGAAAAGACTAAGAAGTGTGTCAATTCGATATTAACTTACACTAAAGGAATTGATTATCAGCTTATATTGATAAACAGCGGATCAAGTGATGATACCCTCTCTTTTTTTGAGTCAGTTGATTATCCGTGTAAAAGGATCATTCACATTACCAAAAATGTTGGAAGCATGTTTGCGTCAATGTCGGCTATGCCATATATGAAAGCACCATATCGGGTGGTTGTTGCCAATGACGTATATGTTACCTCAAACTGGTTATCTAATTTATTGTGCTGTGCTCAGTCAAATCCGGATGTAGGAATGATTTGTCCGATGTCGTCAAACACCAGCAATCTGCAAGATCCTGGTCTGGTTTTTGGGGATTATGACAGCATGCAGAGTAAAGCTGCGGAATTTAACCGATCGGATTCGCGAAAATGGGAAGAGCGAATGCGGTTAGTCACACCTTGTACTTTTTACACTAAAATCGCAATGGATATTGTCGGAGTGCCTGATTATGGCTTTTTTCATGATTTTAGCGATGATGATTATGCTTTTCGAATTCGGCGTAGCGGGTACAAAACAATTTTGTGTGGCGACACGTTTGTCTGCCATGACCATGACGGTTCACATGGAGAAGGAAAGGACACGAAGACATTTAAAAAGTCTATTGAAATCGGCCGTGATAATTTTTATTCTAAAAACTTTGTAGATGCATGGGACGATGTCAATAATTTTGAAAGAGCGCTCATCTCAACACTGGATGCAGAATCGTATACAAATGTGAGACCCGATGTTCTAGGCATTGACGTGGCATGTGGAACTCCGCTTCTAGAGGTGAAAAATTATTTTCGCCGTTGTGGAATTAATGACATCCCCTTATTTTCCTACACGACCGATGCTAAATATTTTATGGATTTAAAGACTATCTGCACAGGCGGGGTGGAATTTGGATCTCTTGATGGAATAAATAATGCTTTTGATCACAAAAAATTTGATTGCATCCTCTTAGGGAAACCAATTAATATATATACAGATCCTTTTACATTTTTAGAAAAGGTCGCAACAATGTTGAAACCTTCTGGGCATTTGCTTTTCAAATTGCAAAACACCGACGATCTACTGGCTTTTCTTCGAATAACAGGTTTGAGTAACCAAAAAAACGATGGAAACCTGAACATAGTGTTACCGGATGAACTTGTTAATAAACTTCGGCACATGAACCTATTATTATGCAAGATCATAGCAGAAAACTACGAGGTCAGCAAAAGCGTAATGTCGCAGGTAAATAACATTCTTGTGGGGATTTCCAAGAAGGCTGATCGAACGCAATTGATGAATAAGCTTCTGATATTGTACTATAATTTCAATTTTGTTATGTCCTAACTAAAACAAATAAACCTCATTTAATTATCTAGATTGACTATCCCTATAAGTTTTCATGATTAACTCAAAAGCCTGTTGTATTTCATACGACTTCAATTTATCTTTAAAATTTTTTTTAATTTTTACTAAAAAATCTTGATTCCCATTTATATCCATTATCTTTTTTTGTAATTCTGCTGGATCTTCGTTCTTAAAGAGCATCCCTGTATTCCCTTCTTCCACGAGTTCCCTGTGTCCTTTTATATCACTTGCGACAACGGGTAACCCGCAAGCCATGGCTTCCATGATATGGAATGGCAATCCCTCAATCAGGCTGGTAGACACGCAAACATCGCAGGCTACATATAAGTTTCTCATATCAGAAACATAACCAAGAAAGCAAATCTGGTTCTCTACATGGAGCTGATGGACAAGCTCTTTGCATTCTTCTAGTAGTGCACCTTTTCCTGCAAGCAGAAGCTTCATATTTGGGCATTCCTGACATACTTCGGCAAACGACCGAATCAGGAATGCCTGATTTTTTCTTTTCGAAAACTCCGCTGCATAGACAAATAAGAAGTCATCCTCGGGAATTCCCATCCTTTTGCGGATAGCATTTTTCTCTTCGATTGTAGCTGGTGAAAATTTTTCTAAGTCAATGCCCATACCGTTAATATAAGTAAGCTTGTCCTTATAAAGGTGATGTCGTTTTGCAATCTCATAATCCTCATGGTTCATGACCATTAACACGTCAGTGACACGGGCACAAATTTTCTCTGGGAGAAGGTATACCCATTTTTTAAGGCCATCATTCTCATAAAAAAGATACCCGTGTACAGTGCAAAAAACTCTCGGCTTTTTATGTAATAGCAAAATTGCCGCTCGAATCACAGCGCTGGCAAGCGCCGTATGGGTGCTGACGACATCGAAGTTCTGCTCCTTTAATAGTTTTCGGGCAAGAAATATTGCCGTTATATTTTGAAGGCTCAGTAGACTTTTCGCAAACGGTAATGCGACAATGTGATCAGCATAGGGGACAGGAATACTGGAATTAGCTGCCACCCAAACTTCGTATCCGCGATTGTGGAACTCCTGCATATAGGGTAAATGGAAGTTCCTGATGTGTGATAAGGTGGATGCAGCGAACAATATCTTTTTCAAGGAAATTTTCCTTCCTGCTTTTACTTACATCAATTTTAAGGGAAATATCATCTTAAAATATATCAGTTTAATAAAAATTATCCTATTAATAGAATAAAGGAGTTTAGATCATATGTCAATAAATAGCGATAGAACACAATAAAGCTGAAATCTTACGACATCTTACTACAATTGCTGCAGACGATTGCCAGGTCCAAGTGAGCGCCACATATTATCCTAACCAATCTAACACCCTTCTTTGACGAGAATGGTCAGAAAGTGTTAGAAAAGTGTTAGAAAATGCCGGGGCGCTCCTCTCCAATCCACTTGCCTACACGATCAAAGCTGCCATATTTAAAAGAACAACAAAGCTTGTATTCCGAGATCGGTGGGATTTTGTCAACGTCGAAAGTAAAATGACCGAAATCGCCAGTCAGAGCTCTAACTAGTATATGATTCAATTGACCAAACAAAACTCGACAAAATAATCTTGAATTAAATGCTATAAAGCGATATATTTATATTAAATAAAATGTATTATATTAACACTATTGTTAGCATTAGAATGGCGTATAATAAATGGAACGCAAGATTATTGAAAGTCTTTTACACTGGAAAGGAAGCAGGAACCGAAAACCACTGATTTTACAAGGGGCGAGGCAGGTCGGAAAAACCTATATTGTTTTAACTTTCGGAAAAGTATTATAAGAATCTGATTTATTTGAATTGTGAAAATAATGCGGCATTAGAGAAAGTATTTGAACGGGACTTTAACACGGAAAGAATTATCCGTGAACTCTCCATGTTATCCGGACAAAGTATCTTTGAGCAGGATACCCTTATCTTCTTTGATAAAATACAGGCAAGTGAGCGTATACTTACGGCACTTAAATATTTTAACGAAAACAGTAACGAATACCATATCATCGCGGCAGGCAGTCTGCTAGGGGTTGCCGTAAATCGCGAAAAGTATAGTTTTCCGGTAGGGAAAGTTGATCGGATGACGCTTTATCCGCTGTATTTTGAAGAATTTTTGATGGCATTGGATAAGGTGGATCTGATTGACTTGATCCGGGAGCATTATAGCTCTGATGAGGAATTCTCAATGCACGAAACAGCATTGGATTTTTACCGCACTTATTTAGTAGTTGGGGGAATGCCTGCTGCCGTGTTGGAGTACATTGAAAAGAATGACTTTGATTTTGTTCTGTCTGTTCAAAAGACGATCAATGATTCTTATATAGCCGATATGGCGAAGTACGCTACCCCGGCCGAAACGGTAAAAATCATGGCTGCGTATCAGTCTGTACCAGCCCAACTTGCCAAGGAGAATAAAAAGTTTCAGTATAAGCTGATTAAATCGAGCGCAAGGGCGTATGACTATGAGTTGCCAATCAGTTGGCTAGATAGTTCGGTGCCATTACTAAGATTAATAAAGTCAAGGAAGGAAAATTACCGTTAATCGCTTTTGCGGATAATGATTCCTTTAAAGTTTATCAGACCGACGTTGGCCTGTTGTGTTCCACATTTGGTATTTCTGCTGAAAAGATTTTACACAGCGATGCCGCATTGAATAGTATTAAAGGGGCTCTCACAGAGAATTATGTTGCGGCTGCATCGGTGTGTGACGGATATGTTCTTTACTATTGGGAGTCAAACGGTCAGGCGGAAGTGGACTTTGTGATTCAGAACAGACACGGTGAAGTTGTGCCGATTGAAGTAAAAGCTGCGGATAATGTACGAGCCAGAAGTCTGGGAGTTTTCATGAAGAAATACGAGCCTGCCTATGCCATACGAATCAGTGCGAAAAACTTCGGATTTGAAAATAAGATCAAGTCCGTGCCACTGTATGCAGTGTTTTGCATGGGCGAGTAATTTTAAGAATTATAATCAAATAAAGCCAAGGATTTCATCCTCTTCGTATGGAAGAGCGCATGAATCCTTGGCTTTTTGCTTATTTAACTGTAAATGAAAAACGTTCATTTAAGATATAACCGTATGTACGGTACTTTTACTTACACCAAACTTTTTGGCCGCGCCGCGAACAGTAGTCTTGTTCTCAATTATGTACTCGCCGAGCTCGACGGCGCGCTCCTTAACAATACCTTTCACAGTTCCACCCTCCAAACGAATCCAGTTGATAAATTTGTATGCGTGGAGGGAGGGAAATAGTACAAGAGGTCGGAAATGCCGGTGGATTTACTTGCGCCGGACTTTGGGTCAATCATACTCCGGACTTTGGCTTGATATTACCGATTTTCATTCGGACAGTGATGTACAGGACAGATTAAATCAACCGTTAGAAATCAACGAATCAAGCTACTGTGCAAAATGATATTTTTGATAGGAAGAGTAGGATTATCAATTCTCTCCAAAATCTGCGTACCTGCGACCTTACCCATTTCCGTACTCGGCTGGGAAATCAAGTGCATACAGCGTTGGCTGTAATCCACTTTATCATCACTGCTGTATGTAAGCAGGCTAATGTCCCTGCCCACTTTAATACCGTGCTCGTTAAAATAAAACAGAACGTCGTCCGACATGACGTTATTTGAAACAACAATGGCAGTACAGCCTGCATCGAGCAGTAATTTCAGTAAGAAAACTGAGCTTTTCGACATGGAATCACCTTGCTGGACAAATTTATTATCGATATTAAAATGATAGTCATGCATAGCCGCTTCATACGCGGTAAAACGATCCTTACTGGTGGAAAGTCGCTCAATCCCTTTGATATAGCCAATTTTACGATGCCCATCCCGTATCAGTGTTTCGACGCCTTTGTACATCGCGTCATAATCGGACGAAACGATAGTGTCGCACGGGCAGTTCGGGACTATACGATCAAGAAAAACCATTGGGAACTTTTCAGGCACCAGTTTTTCAATCAAATGATAGTCGGTGAGCGTGGAGGCAATGATTAAGCCGTCAACAATACCAGAAGCCAACATCCGAATGTTTTCAACCTCTCTGTTTTCCTTTTCCTTCGTGTTGGCGATAATTAATTTTTGCCCTTTCATGGATAAAACATTTTCAACTTCTTCAATGATAGCAGCCCAAAATGGGTTTGCAATATCCGGTACGATAAAACCGACTAAGTTACGCTTCCCGGTTTTAAAGCTCCGTGCAAGCGGGTCTGGGGAGTAACCTAGTTCGTCAATAGCATCCATAACACGCTGACGTGTTTCTTCTGCTACAAATCTTGTATTATTGAGTACATGTGAAACGGTTGCGACTGATACATTTGACTTTTTGGCTACATCCCGCATGCTGGTACGCATGAAAATTGCTCCTTTATTATTAATATTCTGACAAGTAATCGTTTTTTTTAAGTATAAATACAGCAATTATAATTGTCAAGTAGTAATTATGCGGCAGAATTTTCGTCAAAATACATAATAATAATACAAATTATTTATTATTTTATAATAATTGACAATGATTAAAATTTACGTTAATATATTTTTGTCAGTTAAACGATTGCGCAAACGATTATCTGAAACTTTTGAATTTGTGGGAGGAAAAAGGATGAAAAAATTACTTGCACTTACTCTGGCACTGGTGATGATGATTTCGGTATCCGCGTGCAGTAGCAGTAAAAGTGATAGCGGGGAGGCCTCTAGCAGTGCTGCAAACACCATGGAAGGCTCCGGCGTAAAATTCGGGTATACCAGCATGGACCTGACAAATCCGTTCCAAATTGCAATGAAGGATGCTGTCCAGCAGATTGTCGAAGAAAAAGGAGGCACCCTCATTTCGATTGACGGTGCAGCCGACCAAACCAAGCAGAACAATGCAATTGAAGATATGATTACACAGGGGATTAAGGTTTTATTTTTAAACCCCGTTGATTCAAAGGGAGTTAAACCAGCGCTCCAGGACTGTAAGAAGGCTGGGGTAAAGGTTATTGTATTGGATTCAAATGTGGAAGATACGGATCTTACAGAAACCTTTATTTCCTCTAACAATTACCAGGCGGGGAATCTTTGCGGCGAGGAAATGGTAAAGCTGTACCCCGACGGCGCAAAGCTTTGCATCATTGAGAATCCGCTGGCAGAATCCGTTGTACAGCGTGTGAAAGGGCTTGAGGATGCGATTAAGGGAAGCAAGATTGAATTGGTTGACCGTAAGAGCATTTCATCCATGGACAAAGTTCTGCCGAGCGCGGAAGACCTTCTGCAGGCACATCCTGATGTTAATATTTTCTGGGGTTTGAATGATGATGTCAGTCTGGTTATTCAGGGGGCCGTGGAATCCGCAGGAATAGCAAAGCAGGTTAAAGTCTTCAGTGTTGACGGTTCGCCTTCCAGCAAAAAGTCTATTGCCAAAGGCGGGGTATATCTTACAGCGGCGCAGTCTCCGGTTTCTATTGGTAAAAAAGGCGCCGAATGTGCTTTTGAGGTTTTGTCGGGAAAAGAAATTGAAAAGACCTATTCGATCGATACCTCTATTGTTACCGCTGACAACGTGAAAACAGTCGGGGAGGACAACTGGGCATAATTTCACTTTCATGAAATGAATTGTGCCTCCGTCACAGGGGGCACAATTTCGTATTAAGGAGATGATCTCTTGAAAGATATACCGCTGCTTCAAATGAAAGAAATCCATAAGAGCTTTCCCGGGGTAAAGGCTTTGGACGGTATCAATTTTGAGCTCTACCCGGGAGAGGTACATGCATTGCTGGGCGAAAATGGCGCCGGAAAATCAACATTGATTAAGGTCCTTGGCGGCATTTATTCAATGGACAAAGGCGAGATTTTTATCGAGGGAAACCGGGTTTCGATTAATAGCGTGGCTGATGCCCGTGATAACGGCGTAAGCATTATTCATCAGGAACTTGTTTTGGTGCCCCAGCTGACTGTGGCTGAAAATGTTTTTTTGGGTCGCGAACCCAGAGGAAAAGCAGGCCTTATAGACTACATTCAGATAAATAGCAAAACCCAGCAAATGCTGGATAGCTTTGGACTGCCGTTAGAAGCTGAGCAGGAAGTGGCGAAGCTGACCATTGCTCAGCAGCAAATGGTGGAAGTGGTAAAAGCGATTTCTTTCAATGCAAAAATAATCGTCATGGATGAGCCTACTTCTTCTCTGGCGGATACCGAAGTGGCGTCCCTATTCGAAAGCATGCGGCGATTGAAAGAACAAAAAATCGGCATTATTTATATTTCACATCGCATGAGTGAACTGCAACAGATTACAGACCGTGTTACGGTTATGCGCGACGGGCAGAATGTAGGCACCAGGAAAATCTCGGAAACCACAAATGATGATTTGATTGCTATGATGGTAGGCCGGGATATGTCTAACTATTATAATCGGACCTACAACGATTTTAAGGAAACGATCCTGAAAGTTGAGAACTTGTCGAGTCCTAAAGTCCATAATATCAATTTTGATGTGAAAAAGGGTGAAATTCTGGGCTTTGCAGGGCTGATCGGCGCAGGGCGTTCTGAAACAATGAAAGCAATTTTTGGAATCGATAAGATTACCGGCGGGAAGGTGACACTCTCCGGAAAAGACGTTACCGGGAAAAATGTATCCCAAATGATTACAGAAGGAGTAGCCCTTGTCCCGGAGGATAGAAAAGGCGAAGGCATTTTCCCGATTCAAGACATTAAGTTTAATACCACATTTAAAATATTGAAAGAGTTCATTCATGGTATTTTTGTTAATAAACCAAAAGAAGACAGCATTACGGAAGAATATATGAAAAGGCTGTTGGTCAAAGCAGCGAATGACTCGGTTTTAATCGGGTCGCTTTCGGGTGGGAATCAGCAGAAAGTGGTTATTTCCAGCTGGCTGGTGACAAATCCCAAATTACTCATTTTGGATGAGCCAACCAGAGGAATTGACGTCGGTGCAAAAAGCGAAATTTATTCAATTATGAATGAATTGGCTAAACAGGGTGTGCCGATTATTATGATTTCGTCTGAGCTTCAGGAAGTGATTAACATGAGTGACCGTGTAGTGGTCATGTGCGGCGGTGCTATCACGGGTATTTTGGACCGAAATGAAGTAACGCAGGAAAAAATTATGCAGTTCGCAGTGAAAATCTAAAGTTGGAAGGATGGTCCTAATTATGAGCAAAATAGCGTCCACGCCGGATTGGAGTATTAAAAACAGCAGAGTTGGCGGCAAATTAGTAAAAGGTTGCCAGACATACTTAAAACGGAATGCCGGCATCTTAATTGGTCTTGCCGCACTCTGCATTATCATTTCAGTGAACTCTCCTATATTTCTTACAGAAAAAAATATAATGAACGTAATGCGCCAAATCTCATCCAATTTGTATCTTGCTACCGCGATGATGATGGTTATTATTTCCGGAGGAATTGATCTTTCTGTGGGATCCTCCATTGCAGTAATCGGAGTATTGGCGGCTACATTAATTGGAATGGGAATTCCCCTTGTACTAGTTCTTCTCGCTTGTATTATAGCAGGGGCGCTAATCGGTACGATTAACGGCTTTATTATTACTCGCACGACGATGCCCCCGTTTATTGTTACGCTTGCCATGATGAATATCCTGCGTGGTTTCGCGTATGTGTACACGGGCGGAACTACGGTGCGTATTGACGACCAGTCGTTTATTAATGTAGGGACCGGATACCTGGGCTTTATGCCGCTGCCGGTTGTGTACCTTCTCGTGATTCTTTTCGGAGCTTACTTGTTCCTTTCCAAAAGCCGCCCCGGCCGGCATTTGTATGCGGTCGGCGGGAATGAAAAAGCCGCAAAGTTCAGCGGTATTAATGTGAAAAATCTGAGGATGGGGATTTACATATTTAGCGGGGTGATGGCTGCCGTTGCAGGAATTACATTATCCGCGCGAAGCTATTCAGGAAACCCCATCGCGGGAAACGGCGCGGAGATGGACGCCATTGCGGCTTGTGTTCTGGGTGGTACCAGCATGCTTGGCGGGTACGGATATGTTGGCGGTACCATTATAGGCGCGCTGATTATTGGTATTCTCAGCAACGGATTAAACCTGATGGGAATTGATTCTTTTTGGCAGATTATTCTGAAAGGCGTAGTAATCCTTTTGGCTGTTTATATTGACTATATTAAAAACCGCAGGAAAGCTGAATCGAATTAAGACCGGGGGAATTATCAATGATCAAAAGCATTGTTTCAGGACCGGTTCTCCAAGTTTTTGATGTGGCTGCCGCCGGGCAATGGCTGTGCGAAAATTTGTTTTTTCGGCCGGTTAATTCAGCTGAAAACAGCAGGATGATCTTAGAAAACGGAAGCTGCACCCTGTATTTGGAACCCTGCCGGAAATTCATTTCTTCTCCGCCCCCGGAGAACAGTTATTTTACAGGGCTTGCCCATGTTGCGCTTCGTACGGGGAATATTGAAGCGGCGCTCGAGTGGTGTAAAACGCGCAGTCTTGTGATGCAGCTGCAGGAGGGGAGGAGCTTTTTTAATCCCGGTGTATTTGGCGGAGGAGAATTATATTATAATATTCTGTCGCCGTTTGGAGTCGTTTTTGAAATCAGTCAGCGCGTGTCGGATCGTGAATTCGCCGGGCCGCAGATCATTTACGGACTGGACCATCTGGGCATTCCCTGCGCTGATCTTGATGCAGAACTCGACTTTTTGGAAGGAATCGGATTTGTTGCGGAATTTCCTATAGTTCATAACTTTAATGATAGGGAAGGGAATATTCTGTGCGATATGGTTTCCCGGCAGGGGCTGACGTTAGAGGTTTACCAGTTTGTTGACAGAACACCCTGCTCCATGCCGCAAGATAGTCCGCTTCGCGGCGTTTATGGCCTTGGCACGGCGACCTGTTCCCCGGGCGGATTGCAAATGTTTGAATAAGAGAGGTTTTTTCGTTGAACCAACAATATGATATAGTTGCCATTGGTGAATGCTTGGTTGATTTTGTATGCACACAGGCAGATGGGAAGCTGTATATGGAAGGGAACCCCGGGGGGGCGCCGATGAATGTTCTGGCCATGGCGGCAAAGTTTGGATTTTCCACCGCCATGGTAAGTAAGGTGGGGCATGACCGTTTTGGCAATTTTTTAAACGAGCATATTAAAGCCGCAAATGTGAATGCCGAATATGTGCTGCAAAGTGAAAACTACGCAACGACACTTGCAATCGTCCAGTTGGACGACACGGGAAACCGGAGCTTTACGTTTTACCGGGACCACACGGCTGATGTAATGCTGCAGACGGACGAGCTTCCGCTGAAAGAAATCTGCGCCGCAAAAATTCTGCATTTTGGTTCTGTGTCGCTTACCTGTGAACCTTCACGCACATCCACATTAGAAGCAGTGCGAGCGGCAAAACAGGCCGGCGTGTGTATCTCTTATGATCCAAATTTCCGCCCGCTATTGTGGGACAATGTGGAGCTGGCGCGGTCGGAAATTTTGGCAGGTTTGAAACTGGCGGATATTGTTAAAATATCCGATGAAGAATTGGTGTTTCTAACAGGTGATCAGAACTTGGAAAGCGCCGCGGAACAGTTGTTCCATGCTTATCCTATGAGGCTGCTTGCGGTAACAATGGGGCCGAAGGGCTGCTTTTCCCTTACAGAAGCGGGCAAATCTTTTTCTGATACGTTTAATACGCCCTGTGTGGATACCACCGGTGCCGGTGATGCTTTTTGGGGTGCGACGCTCGCATGGCTCCTGAAAAACAATTGTCAGCCGGAAAAGCTCAGTGCGGATCAAATGGCGGGATTACTTGATTTTGCAAATGCTGCGGGAAGTCTTACTACCACAAAGAAAGGCTCCATACCGGCTATGCCAAGTCAAAAGGAAATTGAAGCGTGTATTGTGGATACTCCGCGCCTTATTATTTCAGAATGAAAGGAAGATAACAATGGCCTTTTTTCAGGTGAATTTCTATTCTGCTTCATTATGTTCCAATACAGATATTAATGTTTTTATCCCCACACCAAATTCCGATGAACTTATGAATCATAAAAAAACAGATTATTTTCATGACGGCGCAAAGTTTCAGGTGCTATATTTGTTGCATGGTGCATACGGTGACTACACGGACTGGATGCGTCTTACAAGCATTGAAAAATACGCGCAAAACCATAAGCTGGCAGTAGTAATGCCGAGCGCCTCCAACAGCTTTTATCAGGATATGTACCGTGGCAGCGCTTACCTTACCTATCTTACTGAGGAATTGCCGCAGTTTATTCAGTCCGTTTTCCCAATCAGCCGCAAAAGGGAAAATACTTTTACCGCCGGGCTTTCTATGGGGGGTTACGGCGCAGTGCGGCTGGCTTACCAAAAGCCTGAAAATTATGCGGCATGTGCAAGCCTGTCCGGCGCGGTTGACCTCGTGGGTGTGATGGAGAAGGTTAAGATCGGAGCGATTCAAGGGCCGTTCCGCTGGGACGCGATATTTGAACATCCCGAAGAAGTTAAAGGAAGCGACGCCGACCTGTTTGCGCTGATTGCGAAACGTAAAACGGAAAAACGGCCGCTGCCCGCTATTTTTCAGAGCTGCGGCACTGAGGACTTCATTTACGATTTAAATCGCAATGCGCGCCCCCGGCTGGAATCACTTGGTGTGGACCTTACTTATGAAGAGCACCCCGGCATTCATGACTGGGACTATTGGGACACTCACATCCAGAGGGTACTGGACTGGCTGCCGCTGGCAGAAGATTCTGTCAAAGAATAGGGGCGTTAAATTGTTACTTGAACCCCCAAAACAGAACCAATAGGGAACATCCGTACCGTCCGGAATGTGCACCATCAGGATGGGCAGACCGGGCTTGCGGAAAAACATGTGCTGAATCAGTTCCGCGACTGGCTGGATGTAGCTATCCGCTCTCATCACCCCATGCCCAGCCCAAAATTCATTCTGGTTGATGGAAAGGTTCTTGTATCGGGAGTGCGTTCCATTTTTCAGAAGATCCTGGAACTGTGGCGACAGCACAGAGGCATGATTCGTAATCAGATCGAACTTCAGCGCGATCCCCAAGCGGCGAAGCACATTATGTGCAGTGCTGGGATCCGCACACGCCGCCCGATTGCCCACACCTCAAAATGCAGGTGGCTATCCGTGAGTAATCCACGTCTTAAGTACCGTCTGTTTAAAAAGCAGGCGGTACTTTTCCTTGTAAAGCACTTCCGAGTGCCGTAATTTTTTTTCTCTGAGATATTTCGCTTTATCCCTGCAAAGGCCGTCACGTGGAAGTGGCATACCAATTTTTTCAAAAGCGCGGTTAGGCACACCGATACCATCGGCATCAGCAGCTGCATTTCTCTGCTTTCAATTAACAAAATAGCAATACTTTTCAAAAATAGGTTTAACAAAAAGAAAAAATTCGGCAAATAGTTAGACTTGAAATTATTACGATATGAAGTACAATATTTATTTGTAAAACAATTCAAGTGAAATAATTTGCCGAATGTGAAACTGCTTCAGCCGCCGTGGACCAGTATTATTATATTATTTATAGATTTTGAAATGATAATTGACAACGTCTGCCAATACGCATATACTAATAACAATTTATTATTAATCATATCGTATTTGTATGGATTTAGTAAGCGCCGAAGGTTCGGGGTTACTTATATCCGCCTACACTGAAATGGGGGAATTTACATTATGAAGCGCAAACGTCCCATGCTGAAACGAATCATCAGCCTTACATTGGTTGCCGCCATGGCACTGGCCGCTGCTGGATGCAGCGGAAATACCGGCTCTTCCGCGGGGAGCGCATCCTCTGCCGGAAAAGGGAACAGCGATATTGTCAACATCGGGGTGACGGACACACTTGGCTCGCTGAATCCCCTGACCATTGACGCGACGGAAATCAATAAGTACGCGACCGCCATGATGTTTCTGCCGCTGGTGGAACTGAACGGCAAAACACAGTTTGAAGGCGCGCTGGCGGACTCCATTACGACAAAAGACAACAAAACTTTCACCATCAATATCAACAAGGACGCGGCGTGGTCCGACGGCAAGCCGGTAAATGCGGCTGACGTCGCATTTACCGTACTGCGCCTGTGCAGCCCGGTGATTGCCAACACTTCCATGTCGCTCACCGCGCTGGAAGGTACCGGCGACGACGGCTTTGTGGCAAAGGGAGCCGATTCCGTGGCGGGTGTAAAGGTCATCGATGACAAAACGCTGACTTTTACCATGAAGCAGGAAATGGCTCTGGCTACGTTTGAAAACAGCTACGCCCGCTATATTTTGACAGTACCGAAGCATATTTTGGAAAGCGTTGCGGAAGATAAGCTGGCAAAATACGAATGGTTTAACCAGCCCACGGTTGTGGACGGCCCATACATTGCCACTAAGGTGGATGTAAATCATTACATATCTTACAAAGCAAATGAGAAATACTGGAAGGGTGCTCCAAAAATCGCGAAAATGAATATTAAAATTGTCGCCGCAAGCCAGATTTACGCCGGGCTGAAATCCGGGGAAATTGATTTTGTGCAGCAAACAATGGCCGCGACCCCGCAGGAAGACTACGGCAGCATTGAAGCGCTGGACAACGTGCAGGCCACTTACGGCGACCCGGTAACCACGCAGTCGCTGTTCCTCAACACCAAAAACATTCCGGACGCGCGCGTAAGGCAGGCCATTCTTTACGCCATTGACCGCCAGCTTCTTCTGAAGAACCTGCTCAACGGAAAGGGCGAGGTGGTTGACGGTTTTGTGACTTCCGCAAGCCCGTATTACGACAAAACGCTGGTTCCCGTTGCCTATGACCCTGCAAAAGCGAAGGCTCTTCTGCAGGAAGCCGGATGGGACAGCGGCAAAACGCTCACTTTCTTCATCAATTCCGGCGACATCACCTTTGTCAACGGTAGCAGCGTCATCAAGGAAGAACTGGCTCAGGTGGGAATTAACGTGGATATTCGCACAGTGGATCTTGCCACGCTGATGTCGACTGCGGGCGAGCAGAAATTTGACCTGCTGGCGGTACAGTACACCTATGCTCCGGTTGACCCATACCCGGACGTAAAATATCTTCTGGGCGGAGCCGGAAGCTGGACGAACTACAGCAGCAAGGAAGTCGACGCGGCGCTGGTCAAAACACAGCAGGTGAGCGGGAATGACGCGCTGCGCGAGCAGTACCTGGCTATTGACAAAACCGTGCAGAAGGATGTGCCGATGATTAACGCCTATGTGATCAAATCGCTCGGCGCCGCCGGAAAACGCCTGAAGAATGCGACGCCCGGCGTGTATGGATCCTTTAACAATATTCAAAACTGGGAGTTACAGTAAAGATTCATCGGGACAACTCGGTTGCTTTCCGGGAAAGGACGAAACAATTTGTCGGGTTTATTGGAAGTCAAAGATCTGGAGATTACTTTTCGTGACGGCGGCACACGATCCGTTCTGTTGGATAAGATCAGCTTTACGGTGAACGAAGGAGAAATTCTGTGCGTTGTGGGTGAGTCCGGGTGCGGAAAAAGCATTACGTCGCTTGCCGTTATGGGACTTTTACCTGCCAACGGCGCGGTGACCTGCGGCGAAGTGCTTTTTGAAGGAAAGGATTTACTTAAGCTCCCGGAAAAGGAACTGGACCGAGTGCGAGGGAATCAGATCGCGATGGTGTTTCAGGATGCGTTGAATTCCCTGAACCCGGTATTTACCATTGGCAGCCAGCTGGTGGAAAGTATCCGTGTGCATATGGGTCTTGAGAAAGCGGCGGCTCGTGAGCGGGCTGTTTCGCTGCTTGAGCGCGTCGGCTTGACGGAGCCGGGAGCGCTGATGAAAAAGTACCCGTTTGTGCTTTCCGGCGGGATGCGGCAGCGTGTGATGATTGCAATGGCACTGTCCTGCAACCCGAGGCTGCTGATCGCCGATGAACCGACAACGGCGCTGGATGTGACTGTCCAATCCCAGATTATGCACCTGCTGCTGGATTTGCAGAAGGAATTTGGAATGTCCGTTGTTTTTATTACACACGATATTGGGGTTGTCGCGCAAATGGCCAACCGTGTGCTGGTCATGTATGCGGGCCAGATTGTTGAGCAGGGCGAGGTACATGATTTGTTCCGCCGCCCTGCTCACCCGTATACACAGGCGCTTTTACAGACTGTGCCCGGTACGAGGGACCCTGCGGATCGGGTTCTGGTTTCCATTCCCGGCGCCGTGCCGGAGCAGTACCAGAATATTGCAGGCTGCCGCTTTGCCGACCGATGCCCCTATACAAAAGAGCCGTGTGCTAAACCGCAGCCGTTATACACGGCAGGGAAGAACGGCCATTTGGCCCGCTGTGTCCTTTATGAACAGGCGGTGCCGGACAACCGGAAAGGAGGCGGAGCGCATGGCTGAGGCCGAAGCGATCGCGGGGAAAACGCTTTTGGCGGTTGAAAACCTGAAAAAGCATTACCCCATTAAAGGTGGCCTGATTACGCATACCGTCGGCGTAACAAAAGCGGTTGACGGGATCAGTTTTTCGGTCAATCAGGGCGAGACGCTGGGACTTGTGGGTGAATCAGGGTGCGGAAAATCTACCGTCGGGCGCCAGATTGTCGCGCTGGAAAAGCCGACGGACGGCCATGTTTATTTTGACGGGCAAGATCTGGTAACTCTGCCTGAAAAGCGGCTGCGGGGTCTGCGCACCCAGCTGCAAATGGTGTTTCAGGATTCCTACTCCTCCCTGAACCCGCGCAAGCGTGCGTTCGACATTATTTCCGAGCCAATGCTTTACCATAAAATTGTGCCGCGCGGCGAAGCGGAGGCCGAGGTGGACCGCCTGTTGAATCTGGTGGGGCTGCCCAGCGGAAGCAAGCAGCGCTTTCCGCACGAGTTTTCGGGCGGGCAGCGGCAGCGTATCGGCATTGCCCGCGCTTTGTCTCTGCGCCCCCGCCTGCTGGTGTGTGACGAACCGGTCAGTGCTTTGGATGTATCGGTTCAGGCGCAGATTCTTAACTTGCTGCGCAGCCTGCAGAAGGAACTGGGTCTGACCTGCCTGTTTATCGGCCACGGTTTGGGCGCGGTCAATTATGTGAGTGACCGCATTGCGGTCATGTACATGGGAAAGTTAGTGGAAATTGCGTCGGCTGACGAGCTGTTTACGCACCCGGCGCATCCGTATACACAGGCGCTGTGCGCCGCGGTGCCCAACCCAGACCCGGATGACCGTGGGGACGCCATGATTTTGCAGGGCGAAGCCGGCGGCTTTGCGGGAACCGGCGAAACAGAGAGCGCGTCGGGCTGTATTTTTTACCGGCGTTGTCCTGTCGCCAGAGAAAGCTGCCGGAACGGTGAGCCGGAGCTTGCACCGCTGCCGAACCACGGGGACCATTTGGCCGCCTGCCCTTACGCGCGGGACTGGGATGGCGGAAAAGACGGGGTAAGCTGACCATGTGGAAATACATTATAAAAAGAGTTTTAATTGCTATTCCGGTCTTAATCGGAATTACGATTATAGATTATGCGCTGATGAGCCTTGCGGGAAGCCCGCTGAGCATGATTCAGGGCGCACGGGTTTCCAAGGAGGCAATCGCGGTAAAAAGCGCCGAGCTGGGACTCGATCAGCCGTTTTACATACAGTATCTGGTTTGGCTGGGCGGTCTGCTCAGCGGTAATATGGGGTATTCCATTAAAACGCATGAGCCTGTCTCCGCCATGATTTTTTCTCATCTGGGGCCAACGCTGCTGTTGATGGGTGTTTCTCTGCTGCTCAGTATTCTGATTGCGTTGCCGGCAGGTGTTTACAGCGCGACCCACCAGTACCGCAAGAGCGACTACGCGTTGGTCGGATTTTCCTTTCTGGGCACCAGTGTGCCAAGCTTTTTCCTCGCTTTGGTGTTGATTTATCTGTTTTCGGTCAAACTGAATCTGCTGCCTTCCGGCGGAATGACGACGCTTGGAACCGGCGGCGATCCGTTGGATGTGGTTCGTCACATGGTCATGGCAGTCATTGTTCTGACCGTTTCTACTGCCGGAACGACTCTTCGGTATATCCGCAGCGCGGTACTGGAGATTTTGCAGAAGGACTACCTTCGCACCGCGCGTGCCAAGGGTATTGGGCGCTTCAGGGTGATTAACAAGCATGCCCTGCGCAACGCGCTGATTCCGGTGGTGACGGTTTTCGGTATGCAGCTGCCGACCCTGTTTGGGGGTGCGATCATAGTGGAGCAGATGTTTTCGTGGCCCGGGCTCGGGTTGATGACGATGAATGCGATTGTCGGCAGGGACTATCCGGTGATTATGGGCGTAAGTTTGGTTTCCGCCGTGGTGGTTTTGCTCGGCAATCTGCTGACCGACATTCTGTATTCCATTGTTGACCCGACGATTCAGTATAAGTGACGGAGGAAATGCCTTGAAGAAAGAAAAATCAGCTCAGTCGGCGCAGCAAAGCTCTTCCGCAATCTGGCAGGAATTCCGGCACCATAAATTAGCCATGGGCAGTATTGTGCTTTTCGCGGTGATTGCGGCGGCGGCGCTTTTTGCCCCGCTTCTTGCCCCGTTTGATCCGAATGAAATTGCCGGACCGTTCAGTGGAAAACCGAACGGAACATTTTTACTCGGTACCGATCAGGTCGGCCGCGATGTGCTCAGCCGTCTTTTATACGCAACCCGCGTTTCCCTTTCTGTCGGTTTTCTGGCTACGTTAATATCCACCGTAATCGGCGTTTTGCTCGGGTTGATTTCCGGCTACTTCGGCGGCTGGATTGATATGGCTATTATGCGCTTTACTGATATGGTCATGTCGTTCCCTTATATTTTGCTGGTACTGGTGGCCGCCGCAATTTTTAAACCGGGCATGTGGAACATTATCTTGATTCTTGGATTTGTGGATTGGCCGGGCATTGCGCGGCTGGTGCGGGGGAATACCCTTTCCCTGCGGGAAGCCAATTTTGTGAAGAGCAGTATTGTGGCGGGAATGCCGAAAAGGCATATTCTGTTTTCCGAAATTCTTCCCAATACAGTTGCGCCCATTCTGGTTTACGCAACGTCCGTGCTGGCGCTATCCATGTTGGATGAAGCCGCGCTCAGCTTTTTGGGGATGGGGGTTCAGCCGCCCGCTGCCAGTCTTGGCAATATGCTCAACGGTGCGCAATCCATTACAGTTTTGACGACAAAGCCGTGGCTTTGGGTTCCGCCCGGGTTGTTGATTATCCTGTTGGTCATGGGGATTAACTTCATCGGTGACGCGCTCCGGGATGCGCTTGACCCGACGGCTGCGAATCACACCCGTTCGTTCCGCTCCAAAGAATGAAAACAGTCTGTTGTTCGGGGCACCGTAAACCGATTTAAAATTACGCAAAAAGAAAAGTCCCTTCCGGCCGCCCGGCATCCGGCGGCTGGAAGGGACTTTCAATCATTTGAGGTTATTGAAAGAGCTGGGGTAGGGTGACGGTTTCTCTATTCCATTTTTTCCGCATATTCCAAAATCTCCGGATCATTCGGGAGAAGCGGCTGCAGTTCCGAAAGCTTTTCCCGCGCCTGGCTGATGTCGCTCTCCTCCAGAAGAGCTCGCGGCGCTGCTCGAAACCATCCAGAAAGCCGTTCGGTAAGCCGAGGCACTCTTGAGCCGCAAGCCGCTTCGTATATTCGTGAGAAAAATATCAAGAACTGCTGGGAGCTTGCCCTCGTCCGAAACGCCGGACTTCCAAAGCACGTTTAACGTATGTCTGACCGCGTTAATATAGATGACCAGAAGAAAGTCCTCGTTGCGCGGGCGGTAGCGGAGCAATTTTTCCCTGTTTTGAAGCAAAAAGACGGAGCCGCCCACCTATGGGCACAGGCTGCTCCGTCTTTTTCTATCTTACTTTATCAGGGTGCTTTTTCCTTTGAGAAACCCTACGAATCCCGAAACACTCATCTTCGGTGGTATCTTCACTAACATGTGAATATGGGTCTGGGCACACCTCTGCCTCTACAATTTCAACCTGTTTCCAGTTACAAAGCTCTCTTAGTATTTTCCTATTTCAACCCGCATATTTCCGTATGCCACTTTTCTACGATACTTGGGCGCAAACACTATGTGATATTTACAATTCCAACTCGTATGGTTTAAACTATCTATGTCATTCGTTTTCATCTCGAATGTCCTCCTTTTGATATAGCTTACTGCAGTTGGCAGACCGCAGCTCTATTATATCAAAAGGAGCTTTTTTATTATATGGAACGCTAAAGCTTTTTCTGAACGCCTCGGCATAGCCGGGGGTTTTCATATTACAAAAAAAGACACTTACAAAGTAAGTGTCGATATGTCACAGCGGCATGAAGGGTCAAATCCACATACCGCAACAAATCTCCTTTCTTACCAAGAAAATTTTGTCTTTATTTCGGCAGGTCTCCCGACTTCAGATCATCCCGAAATTCACCCTTCTCATACCGATGGCGGCGGCCTGTTTTGTTAAAACGCTGCTGCCCGGAGGAAACTTTCGTTTTTTCATATTTGCAGAACGATGAGTCCTCTGCAGGTTTAATTTTTCATGCGGTCGTATTCAAGCGCTTAACAAATCCTGGCATAGGGGAAAAAGGGTGCGTAAAACCTAAAAAAAACAGAAATTCAATCAGCTTAACAAAATTGAGTTAAGTTGATTTTTAGTGCAAATTGCATATTGTAGTTTAAAAAAATTAAAATTATTTATGCAAAACGATTGACATGGTAATACGCAGGTGCTATATTTTACTTGTGCAAAAGAGTTAAAAGCTATGGGGAAAACGTGAAAATACGATGCGTGAATTTCGAAAAAAGCAAAATAATTGGTCGCCTGGCGAAAAATTTCTGCTGTTGTTTTTTTTCTTTGTTTTTGCGGCCTGTGCGGTGTGGTTTATCGCTTATCGTGTTAATGCGGCAGGGAGTGAAAAACAGATGGCGGCTCTGCGTGAATCTGCATTTTCTTCTCAGCGGGGTTCATTTTCCGGTACCTCTTCCATCACCGACCCGCCGAAAAGCACAGCGGAGTTTTCTGAAGCCTCTCCTGCAGCCTCCGCGGTATCTTCATCCCGGGGTATCCTTCCGCAGTTTCAGCAGCTGCAGGCACAGAACAATGACATCAAAGCGTGGATACAAATCGAAGGAACAAAGGTGAACTATCCTGTTATGCAAACTCCGGAGGAACCGGAATTTTATTTGCATCGCAACTTGCACAAAGAGGAAGAAAGCAGGGGACTTCCGTTTCTGGACGCTGAATCCGACCTTGAAAAGAGTAAGAATTACCTGGTGTACGGTCACAATATGCGCGACGGCACTGCATTTGCAGGACTTTTGGGGTATTTGGACCAAAGCTTTTTTGAAAAGCATCGAATGATTCGTTTCGATACGCAGTACGGTGCGGGGAACTATCAGGTCATTGCGGTTTTCCGTTCCAGAATCTATACAACAGACAGCAAGAAGTTCAAATATTATCAGTATGAAAATATTGAAACGCAGGATGATTTTAATACTTACATCAATCACGTGAAAAAGCTCGAAGATTATGAAACGGGGGTTGGTGCTTCCTACGGGGATCAGCTGCTTACTCTTTCCACCTGTTACGAATATGTGAAAGACGGGCGGCTCGTAATTGTGGCCAAAAAGGTCAAATAAAGCGAACAGCTTTACCTGACCTTTTGGAAATAGAAATATTCATTTATTTGGAAGGAGATTTGTAATGAAAAAGTTCAAAAAAGTGATGGCGGGGATTATGGCAATGACTATGGTGATGGCCTCCGCAATTTCAATGGCCGCCGTGCCCGCTTCCGCGGCAAGCAAAGAGGTAACCATTTACTTCCAGAACACTAAAAACTGGGATAACGTGTACGTCTATCAGTGGATTGGTTCCGGGAATATAAAGGGGACGCCCGCCTGGCCCGGAAAACAGATGACCAAGGTTTCCGGTACGGATAACTGGTATGAAGTGAAATACACGGGCTCAAGTGCATTTAATGTTACTTTTAACAACAACGCCCAGCCAAAACCCCAACAGACCGCTGACCATACCCCGAAGGACCTGGCTGCTGACAAAGACGCCTATTGGTTTGTGCCCACTGACACAAGCGAAAGCAACAGCAACGGGCAGACTCCCGTTGGTACTGTCATAAAGGTTTACACGGAGGCACAATCAGGCTTTCCAAAACCCGCCGCGGCGAGCGCTGCTTCCACAAAGCCTGCGGCAGGCACAGACGCTTCCCCTAAAACCGGCGACGCAAACGAAAATGCACCGGTTTTTGTTACGGCTGCCACACTGCTTGCGCTGGCCGGCATGGGAACCATTCTCATTCGCAAGAGAGTAAAAGCATAAAAAATAATACAGTCGCAGCTGTAAAAGCCGGAGGCGCAGCAAAGTGCTGAAGCCTCCGGTTTTTGTAAAAAACTTTTTATAATTGTTCATTTTCCAACAGAACGCAGTTTGTATCCCCGGCCCGGTAATCCAGTGACAGCATATCCTGAAGAATTTCCGCGGCTATGATGGCTTTGGTTCGGTTGGGTATGTGCAGCACATGGGAACCGGGACGGAAAAGCCCGGGGCTGCCAAGTGCGGCGCAAATAACAAGGTCGCCGCAGGGAAACTGGGCTTGAGCCCGTATTGCGAGCATATCGCCCAAAACAATGCCTTTCTGGTTTTCATGCTTTTGCAAGAATGAGGAAAGATCAGCGCCGTCGGTGTTGATGAAAATGTCCTTTGTCAGAAAGTGTTGTGAAAACAGCTCCATTTGATACTGGCAGTAAAAGTCCTCCGTCAGAAGGAAGGGTTGCTCGGCTTCCAACAGAACTTTTGCCTGTGCAAACAAAGCATTGTAGTTCGGGTGAATTTCGCAAAACAGGGGGTCATTTACCATACAGTCCATGAAAAGAATCGGCACATAGTAGCCTTCAGTCATTTTACGGATGGCTCGGTTGTCGGTGTCAATCATAAAAACCGCGTCCAGACTGTGTTTTTTTATGACTTCCATATCCTGTGAAAGGTTTCTGGTAGTAATCAGAATTGTCTCGTATCCAATGCTTCGCAAGTGGGTGCTCAGCTCTGCGGCAAGGTCGTAGTAAAGCATTTTTTTTCCGACGGAGTTGGTTTCTTTCAAATTGATGATTACACCGATCAGCCCGCTGCTGGTTTTGCCCGCGGCGCGCACCGCGCGCGGTTCGTAGTGAAGCCGCGTAGCCGATTCCAGCACTTTCAGCCGGGTTTCGTGGCTGATTTTCTCCTTTTCGGAATGATTTAATACATAGGAGACCGTGGCGACGGAGATACCGCAGTCTTTGGCGATATCCCGCATGGTGGTTTTGCGATGTTCCATATACAGCGTTTTCCTTTCTGTGCTTATGTGATATTATAGCACCGGAAAAAATGAATGGCAATTTTATATTTTTTAGTTGTGGGATGATATTTAGGGAGGCCGAAAAATGAAGAAAAAAATCAGTTCTGTCATACTTTCCTGCATCTTATGGGGAAGCGGACAGTTCTTCATTGCAAAAAAGAAAATCAGGGGGCTTTTGCTCTTTGCAGCACAGGCAGCGCTGCTGGCGATAGAACTGCTCTCAGGGTACTGGTTCAACTGGTTTGCCGGTGAAATTGATCATTTTGCCATTGGCACTTACGGCGGATACTTTACCAAAGGAGTGTGGGGGTTGGTCACGCTTGGCACGACCCCGGGGGTAGGCGGGGACCATTCCACGCTGCTGCTCATCAACGGGATTCTCACACTGATGGGGCTTCTGGTTTTTGTCGGCATCTTCATCTGGAATGTTCGGGATGCTTATCAGCTGGGGCGGCAGCTGGATGAAACCGGGAAAATCGAGATGCAATCCGGTCGGATTCAGCGGCGCAGAGCATTCCCGTACCTTGTGCTGATTCCAATTGCCGCTGTGATCGCGCTGATCGTTTTTATGCCGATCGTGTTTTCTGTTCTGACTGCGTTCACTGATTATGATTCCAATCATATGCCTCCGGCACAGCTGGTCAGCTGGGTGGGACTGAAGAACTTAGTGAAACTATTCAGCGTGCCCATCTGGTCAAAAACATTTTTCGGCGTGCTGCTTTGGAATATCATCTGGGCGGTTTGCGCAACCTTTTCCACCTATTTTCTCGGACTGTTTCAGGCGCTTGTTCTCAACAGCCGCCATGTGAAGCACCGTGGGATTTTTCAGACAATTTACATCCTGCCATGGGCGATTCCCGGCATGATTTCCCTGCTGGTGTTTCGCAATCTGCTGAACGGTCAGTTCGGCCCGCTGAATCAGCTGCTGATGGATATTCACCTGATCCATAGCCGCATTCCGTTCCTGACCGACCCGACCGTTGCCAAAGTTTCTGTCATTCTGGTAAATCTGTGGATGGGCTTCCCGCAGTTTATGGTTATGCTGCTCGGAATCATGTCCAATCAGGATACCAACCTTTACGAGGCGGCGGGGATTGACGGCGCAAATAAATTTCAGGTTTTTGCGCACATCAAATTGCCGCTGCTGACAAACGCTACGGCGCCGCTTATCGTGATGAACCTCGCCAGTAATTTCAATGCTTTCGGTTCTATTTATTTCCTGACAAACGGCGGGCCGACCAATCCTTCCTATCAGTTCGCGGGGGATACGGATATTCTCATCTCCTGGATCTACAAGCTGACACTGGATCAACGGATGTACAGTATGGCAGCCGTTATGAATATCCTGATTTTCATCTTTATTGCCGCCGTATCTGTGTGGAACTTCCGCCGAACCAATGCATTTAAGGAGATGTGAGCTATGAAAAAGAAGGTTGATTCCTTTTTTGTACATTTGGAACTGGTGATTATGGCGGGGATCGTACTGATACCGATTATTTGGATCGTACTTTCCGCGTTTAATCCGGGCAACGGGCTTGCGTCGGCCTCCCTGATCCCCAAAGCGCTGACGCTGGACAATTTCCGCCGGCTGTTTGAGGAAACCAATTACAGGCAATGGTTTTTAAACTCATTGGAAATTGCGGTGCTGAATACGATTTTCAGCGTGACATTGATTCTGATTACCGCGTGGATTATGTCGCGGTTTAAGTTTAAGGGCAAAAAAACCAGTTTGATGACGATTTTGATTCTGTCCATGTTTCCGTCTTTTTTGTCCATGACGGCACTTTACACATTGTTCCTGAATTTTGGTCTGCTGGATAAGCCCGTCGCGCTGGTCATTATTTACGCGGCGGGGGCCATTCCTTATAACGTCTGGCTGGTGAAGGGCTATTTGGATGGACTGCCCAAGGAAGTGGATGAGGCGGCTTATATAGACGGCTGCTCTTATTTCACCACGTTCCGGAAAATTGTTCTTCCGCTTTCCACACCGATCATTACATACTGCGCGGTGTCGCAGTTCATGATGCCGTGGATGGATTACATTTTGCCCAATATGCTGCTTTCCAGTGACACCAGCAAAACGTTGGCGGTCGGGCTTTACGGTCTGATCACCGGGCGCGAAAATACAAATTTTACCATGTTTGCTTCCGGTGCGGTCATTATCGCCGTGCCGATCACGATCTTGTTTATTATATTCCAGAAGTACCTGGTGCAAGGAATTGCGGCGGGTGCAAATAAAGGCTGAAATCCAAAATTTTGACGGGGGTTTTGATTATGAAATTGAAAAGGTTGATTGCTTTTACACTCACTGTGATGACGGTCGGTTCCATGGCAGGCTGCCGTGATTTGCCGCAAAATGCAAAGACGCCCTCGGCAGCGGGCAGTGCGGCTGCTTCGGCTTCGGCCGGGGAACTGAAGCCGGAAAGCGGGGCGAAGCTGACTTTCCGCACAAGCAGTGCGAGTCAGCTGAGTTTTGCCAAAGCGGCCGCCCAAAAGTTTGAGGCCAAATACGGGGTGAAGGTTACCGCGGAGGACGGCAGCGTTTACGACCAGAACAAAACGAATCTGGAAACCGTTTCCGGTAAGGGACCGGACGTTTTTATGAGCCCGCACGATAAAATGATGGATAACCAGCGCGCCGGCCTGCTGCTGAAGCTGGATGACCGCATTACAGCGGAACTGAAAAAAGACGTCAGTGATGTTGCCATGAAAACGGTTACGACAGACGGCGCTGTTTACGGGGTACCGGTTTCGGTTGAAACTTATGTAATGTTTTACAACAAAAAGCTGGTAAAGGGTGCGCCGGCTGCAAGCTTTGAGCAGCTGCTTGAAGAATCCAAGAGCTTCAACGATGCGAGTCAGAATAAGTTCTGGTTCCTTTCACACGTCAGTGAGGGCGCGACTATTTTTCCGATGCTGAGTGTGTACGGATACAGACCGTTTGGCGAAGACGGCACAAACAACGATAAGCCCGGTTTTGACAGCCCGGAATTTGAAAAAGGACTGGAAGTGCTGAAAAAGTACCATGACTTAATGCCGGCCGCTTCCGGGGATCTTGCAAACTGGGATTTTCTGACCAACCAATTCGTGACCGGAAAGACAGCCTACCTGATCAGCGGCCCGTGGAATATTAAGACATTCCGCGATGCAAAGGCAGATTTCGGCGTAGCTTCGCTTCCTACTTATGACGGCAAAAAAGAGTCCTCTTTTGCCTTTGTACAGAACGCACAGGTGTCCGCTTACACAAAGTACCCGAATGCGGCACAGCTGTTCGCACAATATCTGGTTTCTAACGAAGGTGCGGAACTTCTTTATTCCGACGCCTCCTGCATTACTTCCCGCAAAGATATTTCACAAGTCAAAGGGCTGGTAGAGGACGAACAGGTAAGCGCGGTTGTAAAGTGCTTTAACGAGTCGGTTCCAATGCCCACCGCAAAACGCATCAGCTATTTCTGGACGATTGCGGCAAACGTGGGGCCGGCGGTTTTTGACGGCCAGATGACGCCGAAAGCTGCTGCGGAAAAAGCAAAGAGCGATTGGGATTCTTTCCTGAAAGCGGAATAAATTTTACAATTAGTCCACGGCTCATGTTTCTGTTGCCGGGGCAAAGAAGGAGAAAACTTTGAATCTTCAGGCTATTTATCATATCCCCAAAAGTAATTATGCCTATGCTTACTCAGAAAAAGATTTAGACATTCGTCTGCGTACGGCAAAGGGCGACTGCACAGCGGTCAGCGTCGTTGTTTCTCAAAAGCATCGCTGGCACGACAAACAGGAATATGCCATGGAAAAGGTTGCTTCGGACCGCCTCTTCGATTATTATCAGTACCGGTTTCATACGGAGGATTCCCGTCTGGGGTACTATTTTGAGGTCGGCGACGGCACTCAGACGCTGATATACTCTGAATCCGGATTTACCGAAGAATTTGATGATCAAAATGCATATTTTCATTATTTTCAATATCCGTACATCAATAAAACTGATCTGCACAGAATACCTGGTTGGGTCCATACTACTGTTTTTTATCAGATTTTTGTTGAGCGTTTCCGCAACGGCGCCCCGGAAAACGATCCAAAGCATTTGACACCGTGGGGGCAGCCGCCAAAACCGGACAGCTTTTACGGCGGCGATCTGCAGGGTATTCTCGAGAAGCTGCCTTATCTGCAGGAACTGGGGGTAAACGGTATTTACCTGACGCCGATTTTCCAGTCTCCCAGTAACCATAAATATGACACGACTGATTACCGAAAGGTTGATGAGGCATTTGGCAGCAAGGAGCTACTCTGCGAACTGGTGAAGGAGGCGCATAAGGCGGGGATCCGTGTGGTGCTGGACGGCGTTTTCAATCACAGCTGCTGGTCGTTCGCGCCGTTTCAGGACGTACTGGAGCACGGGGAGAAGTCCCCGTACAAGGATTGGTTTCACATTGACAGCTTTCCGGTGGGCTGCTTTACAGAACAGGAAGCACACGACTATACGAAACCGCTGGACCTTTCTCGCTTGAATTACCGTGTTTTCGGTACCAGCCCAAGTATGCCAAAGCTGAATACGGAAAATCCGGAAACGGAGAAGTACCTGCTTGACACAGTTGCAATGTGGACAAAAGATACCGGCATTGACGGTTGGCGTTTGGATGTTTCGGACGAAGTGAACCACGGGTTTTGGCGTGACTTCCGAACGGCTGTAAAGAAAATCAATCCGGAAGCGTTAATTCTTGGGGAAAACTGGCACAATGCGTACCCGTGGCTGCAGGGGGACCAGTTTGACAGCGTGATGAACTACCCTGTCACAAAGTCCTGCATTCAGTTTTTTGTACAGCGTGAAGTTGATGCCGGGCAGTTTGCGGCTGACCTTTCCGGCTATTTGATGTGCAATTCCGAGCAGGTGAATTTTGCGATGCTGAATCTGCTGGACAGCCACGATACCATGCGCTTTTTAACTTGGTGCGGCAAAGATGAACGCCTGCTGCGCATGGCAGTGCTGTTTTTATTCAGCTATGTGGGAATGCCCTGCGTTTATTACGGAAGTGAAATCGGGATGGAAGGAAGCGGAGACCCGGATTGCCGTAGAACATTCGACTGGAACCGGGATAATTGGAATCAAGAGCTGTTCCGCTTTTATCAGCAGATTGTCGCTTTGCGAAAGAATGAAAAGGCACTGCAGTACGGCATGATCGACATGTATGCGAAAGAGGGTGTATTTTACCTCGTGAGGGCCTTTGGGGACAGCAGACTGATTACTGTGATTAACAACACCGACCAGGATAAAACGGTTTCTCTGCGAAATAATTTTGAGCCCTTAATCTGTACGGAAAGTATGGAAAAGGATTTTCTAAGACCGTTTAGCGGATGCATCTGCAGAGTGCTTTGAGTAAACGGGGCAGGGCAATTAGAGGGCGTGGAGATACCGGCCGGAGCCGGCTTCAGTCAGCGGTTCTCAATACCCGCATTAAATCAAAAGAGGCTCTGTATAGGCAGTGCCTACAAACAGGAGCCGAGGATTTCAACTTCTCATTTTGAGAGGTCGCATGAAATCCTCGGCTCCTTATTTGCTTTGCCGCGACTTATAAAAGAATATGAATGTTGGGCGGGAAGAACAGACAGAAAAATAATTTTAAACGCCAATTAAAGCGATGCCGTATTCACGGCCATTTTCCGGATGAAACCCCTTTAGGGACGATAGAAAAGCTGTGCGTAATAAATTTTACCGTTTTCGGACTGATACACGCCAATACCGCTATACTGAAAATTCGGGTTCAGAATATTGTCCCGATGTTCCGGAGAGAGCATCCACGCTGCTACAAGAGCCTCCGGAGTTGTATAGCCATAGGCGAGATTTTCGCCCGCAGCGGAATAAACGACTTTGTATTGTGCGAACAGTGACGCCGGGGTAGAGCCGTCCGGCCTGGTGTGTGAAAAGAGAACGGATGCTTCTTTTGCACGCACTGCAGCTATGCTGCTCATTTCAGCGGTTGCAGTGAGCGGCTTCAGCGAATGACTGGCGCGCTGCTGATTAATCAGATCCAACACTTTATTTTGGTAAGCTTGGTCGGAAAAAACAGACTGAACTGAGGAAGCGGGAGCGGTTGAAATGCCGCTTTCCCATTCTGTGGCCGCCGCGGAGACTGTGGGGAGGCATATTACGGCACTCAACACAAGGGCAAGTAATAAACTATTCTTTTTTTTCATTTAAATCCCTCCTTGACTGTTATAGCCAAATAACGGTGGAAAGGAAATAAAAAAGTTCTGTTCAGACCACTGAACAGAACCCATTATCATTAAAATAATGAAATACTTTCGGCGGCCAGGCGATCATAATTCCAAAAGAAACCTTAGACCCATAGCTTTGCGTCCCTGTCTTTCGGCAGGTTTGCCAGTATCGTTTTATTTCCTTTATTCACTTTTACTGACTAAATTATATCCTGAATTTTTGCAGTTTGCAATAGTTTATGAGTTGAATTCTGAAATTTATTCGCATAGACCGGTTAAGTGCGGCCAAATTATATTTATTTCAGTTGTGGGAATCGACCGAAATTAATTCTGAATCCGCCGTGTAGCCGGGTTCGGGCTCGGAAGAGGGCGGGGAGCCGTTTATTTCGGTCAGCCTTGCCTGAACGATCAGCCGATGGGTGCCGGTCAGGTAAGGCGTGCAGGTAATCAAGGTCAATACGGCATTTTCACCGGGAATGCTATTTAATACGGAAACTTCCGCTGGGAGGACGGTAAAGCTCTTAAACACGGAGTACACAAAAACCTCTCCGTTTGCTTTTAAAATCACACTGTCCCCTGCGGAAAGCTTGTCCAGATAGCGGAAGGAAGTTGTATTGTGGCCGGCCAGAGCGCAGTTTCCGCTGCCGCCTATGACTGACGTCCCAGTTACGTGCCCGACGCCATAGTGCATTTGGTCCTGTGCACCTTCCAAAACGTGCTGTGACAGATTTAGCTTAGGAATTTTGATAATTCCAAGCTCGGTGTACTGAATATGTTTTGCTTCCTTCGGTGCTTCACTCCCGGGTAATATTGCGGAGGAGGGCGTGGAAGAGGGAGCGCTGCCGGCAGCGGAGGATTCCTGGGCTTCGTTTTCCCAGCTAATCGGCGGCGGATCGGAAAGTGCCGAGTCATTCTGGCTGCCGCCAAACACGGTTGCCCACGGGTAGCGGTACGCTTCCAATATGACTGTGGACAAAACCGCGAGGATGCCTGCAAAAATCAGAATAAAGGAAAGAATATTCCGTTTTTTAACTTTTCTTTTCATAACAGGAATCTTCCCTCTAATAAAATTTTGAATATTTTTGAATATTATTATAACATAATTTATCAAAAGTTAAATTCCTTTGGGAAAAGTCGGTACCAGCAGTAATGACAGCTTTATTGTATCATAAAAAGTTTATTGGACATCCCGACATACGAGGATTCATTTTATAAATTAAAATAAAAATAATAATTATTAATATTGCTATTTTTTGAAAAAATCCTTATAATGGGAATAGAAATTTAAAAACTTGAAGCTAACTTACTAAACAATTTTTGCGGAACGATACGCAGCGGGAAAAGCTTTACATAATGCTTGGTGACCGAACATAAAACTTCTTTCTGCCTGCACAATTCTGCGAAGCCGGTATAACAAGAATAATTGTTTTTCAACCAAGTAGTAGGAAACGGGAGGAATAGATTTCACATGGCATTTTGGTTGTAAAGATAAATTTACATAATTTGAATAGCTTTTTTCTATGTATGCGCAGTTCAATAAAATCAGGAGGAAAAAAATGAACGCACGAAGAAAAATTATGAACTCTGCCACCGCAATTACTTTGTCCATCGCCGTGGTGCTGTCAGCGCTTATTACACTGTTCCCGGTTCAGGCGGCGGGTGAAACGTCATATCCTGATTTCAGCGGGTTTGTGACGTCGGATACGCTGACGGTCAAAGACAGCCACGGAAACACGGTGCAGTCAGTGTACCTTGATAAAGATTCCGGAAACAGCACGCTTCCCACCGTGCAAATCGCAGATGGAACCACCGTCAAGCTTTCTCTGGACTTTGCTCTGGAAGATTATGATTCTAATTTAAACGTCGGAGACAAAGTGGCGGGGGAAACATACGCGGTGGAACTGCCGGCGGCACTGAAAGCAATTGTAACCACCCCGAAAGATTTCGTCAATGATAAAGGTGACGTTCTCGGCACCTGGTCTGTTGATTCCGCCGGAAGATTACTTATTAAATTCAAAGATAACGCGGACGATTTTGATTCCCGCAAAGGTAATTTTATAATTAATACCACTTTTTCAGCGGATAAACTCGGTTCAGACAGCGGCGGCGTGATTCCGTTTCACATTGGGGGCTCCACCGTGCAGCTTCCTGTTCAGGTCATTGCGCCGCAAGTGAATCCTTCCGTCTCTAAGCAAGGTAAACTGAACGGCGACGGAACCATCACATGGTCTGTCGCGGTCAATTCCGGAAACGACGGCTTCAATAACGGACTGTCCGACATTACAGTGACGGATACGATCAGTGACAATCAGGATTTCCAAGCCCCACCGGCTCCGACTTGGGGTGAAACCGAGGTGGGAAACAGCGGCGACGCGCCCACTTATGAAGTGAGCGGAAAGACCGCGGCCTTCCATTTGGGCAATATGGCTCACAATCAGACAAAAACGCTTACATACACCACCAAAGTACTCGATCCTTCGGAAAAACCGGTTTTCCCAAACAGTGCCGTACAATACATCAATACGGCAAAGCTCGAAGCAAATGAAATCACCTCAGGCAATCCGAGTGATACGAAGATTGTGGAAAATACGGGCACAGTTAATTCATGGATTACAAAAACTGCCGGGACGGCAACGACAGACGCTGTTACCGGTCGGGCGACCTCTATTCCATGGAGCATTAAGGTAAACCCGAATGGGAATGGCATCGTGCCGGCCGGCGCGGCGGTCGCCGATGCGCTGCCTAAGTACCTGACGTTAAACGGCGACATCTCTCTGGGTGGGACTACAATCGGAACTACCGACAACGGCACGGATCCTTATTACACAACCAGTACGAATGGGGATATTCAGACAATTACCGTGCACTTCAATCAAGCAATCGCAACCGAGCAAACGCTCACCTTTAATACAGATGTGAACCCCAATTACTATAAAGAAAATAATTTAAAATTTTCTAATACAGCGACGATTTCACAAGGCGGAGACACCAAAAATTACACCGCAAACGGTGTGGGGCCGGGTTCCTCTGTCGTTTCTAAAACAGGGAAATCCTACGACGCCGCCACGCATTTAGTCACATGGACTGTCACGGTAAACACCAACAAAATCGCCATGGTAAACCCGATTGTGACAGATACCATCGACTGGAGAAATGCGGCACCCACAGGTGATCACCAGAAGTTTAACTCTATCAGCGCGGGGGGCGTCACGCTTACTGAAGCCGCAAGCGAAGCGGATATGACCGCGACCGCGGGCACATATTATGTCAGCGGAAAGACCGTCAAGGTGCATCTGAAGGACTTCGCGCCCGGTGATGCCCCTGTGGTACTCACAATGAAAACGGAAGTGACCGACCCCGCCTATTACGGGGGAAATAAAAACAGTACCGTTTACAACTCCGCGTCGCTTTCGACGGACAACGAGGTCGGGGGCAGCAGCGATGCCTCCTATACAGTCGTCAGTCAGGTTATTTCCAAAGCGGGCAGCTACGATTACAGCACAAAAACCCTTACATGGGACATCACGGCCAATCAAAACCAAATGACGATGACCAACGCCATTGTAACCGATACCCTACCCGCCGGCCTGAATTTGACCGATGTGAGGATTAAAGGTGGGGCGGTCATTCCCGAAGGCTCCGGCTCTCCCTATTATTACACGATTTCGGGGCAGAAGCTGACCGTTTATCTTGGTAACCTCGATAAGCAGAAGATTACCATTGAAGTCACTGAAAGCATGCTTGACGAGACGCTTGCACAGAAGAACCAGGGTTTCGATGTGTCGAACACAGCGAGTATTCACTATGACGAGCTCAATACGACCGGCGATCCAAGCATTACTACGAAGCAGAGGATTGACCAGTCCGTCGTGGAGAAGAAGGGAACGCTGGATGGCACGAAAAACCTGCTGAACTGGACGGTTATGATTAACAAAAATCAAATTCCGTCGACGAATCTCGGCATTCAGTCCGGCACCTCGGTCACTTTGAGCGATACTTTGCAGGATGGTTTGGAATTGGACCCGGACAGCATACACCTGTATGGGTTGTCATGGGACACCAATCAAAATGGAAAGTGGGCGAAGGGGAACGAAATTCCGATCACACTTTCGGAATCGGTCAAATATGACCCCTCCACAAAGCTGTTTACCTTCACATTCCCGGCCGGAACAGATTTTTCAAAGGCATATCAGCTGGAGTTTTCCACAGATATTACAAAGGGCGGCGATTATTCCAACACAATTAGTATGAAGGGAACAGCCGGAAATCAATCCGGTCAGACCACGGGCTATTTCATTTCAGATCAAGATGTCCAAGCCGCATTTTCGGGGCTGCAAAGAGGAAGAGCCACGGTTACCAAGGTGGATCAGGAAACCAAGCAGCCAATCCCCGGGACGGAGTTCACGCTGTACCAAGGCACATTCCCGATTCAGACCCTGTTAACGAACGCACAGGGCCAGATAGTGTTTTCCAACATTCTGAAACAGGGCAAAGAATACACCATTAAGGAGACAAAACCGGCAAGCGGCTATCAGAGCAACTCCACGCCGTGGACGTTTACGGTGGATGCTTCGAACCTGAATCTGAGCCGGACTTTTGAGAATCTCAGCGTTAACACGAGTTCCTCTTCGCAGCCCGGCAGTCCTTCTTCGCAGCCGGGGGGCGGTTCATCTTCCAGTGAAGTTTCATCATCGGAGAGTTCATCTTCGAGCAATGTCTCTTCGTCGGAGAGTTCGTCTTCAAGCAGCTCCGTATCGTCGAAGCCTCATGGCGGCGGTGGCGGAGGTGACCACAGCAGTTCGCAAACGTCTTCTTCCAGCACGCCGTCCGGCACGTCTGCTCCTTCTGCCGGTTCTACCGTTAGCTCTTCGTCCTCTGAAAGCGCAGTTTCAAGCGCGATTTCCTCCGTTTCCAGCACTGCCTCGGTAGGCGGCTGGAATGCTTCGCTCGGCTCTATTTACATTAAAAAGGCCGACAAAGACGGCAAGGCGCTCTCCGGCGCGGAATTCACGCTGTTTAGCGCTGATGGAAAAATCCTTCAGAAGAAGACTACCGGTTCCAACGGATTGGCCATCTTCAGTGGACTTGAATCAGGGGAATATTCCGTACAGGAGACAAAGGCACCGGCACATTACGAGCTTTACAATACTCCGTTGAATGTAACGCTTTCCGCCGGGAAAAAGGTCGGCTTTACATTGAGGGACCGCCTCGAAGGCGACACTTCGTCCGGAGTGCTCGGCTGGGTTTCGGACAATACTCTTCCGAAAACAGGTGAAATTCCGATCACACCGATTGTAGCGGCAGGCGGTCTGCTGCTGATAATCACGGGAGTTGTTCTTCGCCGTGCAGAGTCCCGCAAAAAGCAGGGGGCTCATTTTCCCGACAAATAATTTGTCGGCAGACGCATCTGGAGTTTGGGGAATAACAGTAAGCAGTTCAAAGCGATCCTCTGATATATAAAAAAGTACAACAGGGAGACAAAGTCGCCCTGTTGTACTTTTTTGTTTGAATGAAATTCAGCTTCTATGCATTTCCTGCTTTATTTGCCTTAATATTGAAGGAAGGGCTTTTAGCGGCTTCTCTTTTCATTCGAGAACGATTATAATTCTTGAAAATTTCCTGAAATTAACTTTGTTTTAATATTGCTTTACAAGACTCTAATATATCCCTAACCAGTATCAAAGGTTATTAAGCTACAATAAGAAATGCTGTAAGGAAATAAGTAAAGAAAGGTTGGAGAATATGAAGCGAGTTAGTAAATCAATGATCTCATTTGTATTGGCTGTCACTGTGGCAATTTCATCACTTCCTGTGTTTGCGGAACAGGCAGGGCAAGCGGGAGAGAGTGCTTATCAGGACAGCGGGTTAGTACAGGCGTATAGCGACAGTGGTTCCAATACGGCCGACGCGCCGTTAATTGTGACGGAGGTCGTTTCCACAGGCCCGACAAAAACACGTTATACCTATACTGAAATTTATAACAATACGGATACAACCATTAATTTTAAGGATTATCATTTCTTTTACCGGTATCCCGGCGGCACGGGAAAAGATTGGACAACTGAGGGGCAAGATGTTTATATCGAATCCGGAAAGACGCTTGTTCTCTGGCAAAGCGATGAAGCTGTTGCTTCCGGAAAAGGTAACACGGTGGCAGAATTCAACCAATATTATGGAGTTAACCTTGTGGAAAACAAGGACATTTTTCGCATTAATTACAGTGGAATCCACGCGACGGCAAAACGAGGATTCCTGTTCGGTAAGGATGCGGATTCTATTATAGCCGAGGCCTGGTGTAATGAGAACGACCCGGTCGGCGATCTTCCTACGGGAAATCCCGACAAGCAGGGAATTCAGTACGCTTACGCGGGTGGGTCTTTGTCCAAGAAAACATCAATTGCTAAGGCGACTCCGGGCAGTGTGGATGCTTCACAGGTTCCGGCTCAAAGGGTACATATTCCGAACGCGGGAGTCACCCCGGATGTGCAGAGTGTAACTGCAAACGACAGCATCAAAAATGAAGGGCTGACAGTTCAGGGAGCTTTGTCGCTCTCGCAGGGGAGCACGACGGAAGGCTTACGGGTAAGCTTATTTTACCGTCAGAAAAACAGCTCAATCGGATATTCCGCAGATTATACCAAAGTCCCGATGAAGCTTACTGAGGACGGGCAGTTCAGCGCCACGGTCGACCGCAGTCAGCTTTGGGGCAGCGAAGCAGAATGGTATGTGGAAGCAAGCTACGAATACGGCGGTACTGCCGACAGTGAACACAAAACGGTTGCAATCGAAGACCCGGATAACATTACAGATGAAAAAGCCGCGCCGCTGATTATTACGGAAGTCAGCCCGAACCCGGGCGCCGGTATCGACGGAAGCACTGGGCAATATTCCTATGTTGAGGTTTATAACCGTACTAATAAGGACATCAATTTATCCTATTATAAATTCTTTTATTACTATGACTACCCGAATAAAACAGCGGCGCAGTCCGGAAAAATTTTCACAATTGACAATCCTCAGGTATATGTCAAATCCGGAAAATCCATGGTGCTGTGGCTCAGCAGCAATGGCACCACGGTGGATCAGTTCAATCAGCATTATGGAACTCATCTTGTGGAAAATCAGGACATCGTCAATATTAATTATGCGGGATTGCACTCTTCTTTGCCGCGCTGGATTCGGTTCGGAACCACAGAGGAAAATGCTTTTACCGTCGCGGGGTTTAATGAGAATGCCGGTCAGCTGTGTGATAAAACATCGTTACAATATTCCTATCCGAGGACGGAGGCAAATATTGCGATTCCCGCCACAGTCAGTGCCAGCACACCCGGAACTGTGGACGCATGGCAGATTCCGTCAGGTCTGATTCCGTTTGCGGGGTATCCTGATTACCCGGCCGACGACGGAAATCCGCCGACCCTGAAACTTTCGGAAGGCTGGTCCGTTCCCCAATCAATCAATGAAGGTGACCAGCTCTATATCATGTATGACGTGGACTATCTTATAGGGGCAACCGCTGCAGACCGGCTTGCCGCAATTGAGAAAGACCAAGGCAAACCAATGCGCCCGTATCTGATTGGAACAGTCATAAATTATCAGCTTGGCGGAACGGGGCCATGGTACCGCGTGTACCAGCAAACACAATGGAGGCTGGGGAAATTTGTTGCCCAGATTCCGTCCGATGTTCTGTTCGGTCACGATTCCGTTCAGTTCAATGTACAGGCTTATACCCTTTACGGAAGCAGCCAGACAGAGACTAAGGAAGTGAAGATTAACCGTCTGAATCAGGTGGACGGTGTGCGTCTGAATGTGAGCGACGGAACCGTTATTTCGGGAACAACAACAATCACGGCAAACGACGGTGCTGCCAACTCAGACACAAAGATTCTTGTGGATGGGAAAGCTATTTCTACTTCGCCTATGCCGGAAAACGGAGCATATTTCTCCGTTCAGTGCGACGGACTGAATAATTACTTTAAAAATGCGCTCACTGCGCCCTATAAAAACAACGAACAAGATATTATTACGTTTTTCTCTCCCTGGTGCGAGCTCCCCTCCTCCCGGGCAGTCCGGATTGACAACAAGTACTTTACGCATGAGGACGGGAAGTATAAAGTAAAGCTTACGATGTGGGCGGGTGACAGCGGCACGCCGTTTACGGAAGTCTACCCGGAAGTCGCGGATGAAAACCATGAAGACTTTACGGTGTTCAACGTGCAGCTCCGGCTCGCAAACGGTAAGAATTATCTGCCTGTGAAAATTGAACCGGACAATGCCAAAACCAACACCGGCACGGAGCTGACAACGGTTCATACAATCGGCGACAGCACCGGAATGGTTCCTCACATGGACGTCTATTTTGAAATACCGGATGCGGACGTCAATGCCGTCGGTGCGGCGGTAGACACCACGCAGCTTTCCGACGGCACTCATACCATTACGGCGAGTGCGGGCGGGAAGACCGTGGACGCGAAAGTACAAGTGGATAACACGGCTCCGGTGATTCAGACCGGAATCGAGGAAAATTCCACCCAGTACCAGCCGTTCACGCTTTCGCCAAACGTGGAAGATAGCAGTAAAATAGTTCAGCAGAGTGTGACCTTAGACGGTCAGGAGATTAAAATACCAGCCGATATTGTTCCTGCCAATCTGACCTCTGGAGAGCATACGGTTCATATTACCGCGATGGATGAAGGGAACAATATTGCAACCAAAGAGGTCAAATTTACCGCCGGCTCCGCAGATGCCGGAACTCTGACAGCGGGCCAGGACGGAATCACTAAAAATTCCGCTTCCCTTTTCGTCAATGTGGGCGACGCACAGGCGAATGTCAGCTTCCTGCAGGGGAAATCCCTGACGATGAAAAACGGAGGCATTACCGTAAAGAGCAGCGAAGCCGGAGCGTCTTCCACCTTAAACTTGGGAGGGGATCACTCGGTTACAGTCGGTTCACCCGACGGAAGCTTTCCTTATGAGCTGTTCACGGTCAACGTCGGTGAAACTGCCGCGCAGGACGAGGTTGCGGTTCACTGGAAAGGAAAAGCCAGCAATACCGATGCCAACCACGCCACTTCCCTGTATGTGCTGAATACTTCCACCAACCAGTGGGAAAAAGCCGGTATTGAAAAAGACGGAGGAATCGAAGCCTCTTTCCCGGCAAAAGACCATACAGCAAACGGAAAAGCGGTGCTTTTAGTGCAGTGCCGCACCAACGGAAGCGTGCCGGAAATCAGTACGGCTGAAGAGAAAAAGACGGCAGCGAACGGCACAGCGGAAAACTCCGAGTGGGACGGTACCAATGTACCGAAGAATTATGACTTCGCTTTTGCATGGGAGACGGATACACAGTATTACTCCGAAAGCTTCCCTTATCACTACGATCAAATGAATCAGTGGATTGTCGACAACCGCAAAAAGCTGGACATTCGTTACGTCATGCATACGGGTGACCTTGTGGACGATGTGGACATGACCGGAGAATGGCTTAACGCGGATCATTCCATGAGTATCTTTGACAAGGCCGGAATGCCATACGGCGTTTTGGGCGGGAACCACGATGTTTATGCGGGAGCCGAAGGGTACGGTAACTATTGGAAGTATTTCGGCGAAGACCGGTTTAAAAACAAATCCTATTATGGAGGTTCCTATAAAAACAATCTGGGGCATTACGACCTGCTGACGGAAAATGGACAGGATTTTATCATTCTTTATATGAGCTGGGACGTTTATACCAATGAAATCGAGTGGATGAATCAGGTGCTGGCGAAGTATCCCGACCGTAAGGCAATCATTGCTTTGCACCGCTATACCAACGTAAAAGCTGCGGATAATCTGCTGGATTATACCGGAAAACTGGTTCAAAAGGAAGTTGTCGCAAAGAATAAAAATGTGATCGCGGTACTGAACGGTCATTATCACGGAGCTTCCATTCAGACGGATTCCTTCGACGACAATAACGACGGAACGCCGGATCGCACAGTTTACCAAATCTGCACGGATTACCAGTCCGACCCGGAGGGCGGCTCCGAGTATATTAAATTTCTGTACTTTGATTTAAAAAACAATAAAGTCTATATGAACTCGTATTCGCCTTACCGTCAAGACTACAACTACTATGATACGCCGCGCCTTGATTCGTACGGGGTGGGCACAAAAGCGGTGGACATCGATATTGCGGAGCTGGACGTCGATTTTAATGCACAGGCAAAGACGCTGCAGACGGACAGCTGCACGGTTGATGTAAGAACCTCCAAGACAATCGGGAATGAACAGAATGGAACCGGCATCATTCGGCAGAACTGGACGGGACTGAGCGCCGGCACTTCATACGGCTGGTGCGCCCGAGTGACAAAGAACACCGGCGAAGTCCTGTATACGCCGGTCATGACGTTTACCACAGCTAAAAATAATAGCGGGGGCAGCAAAGACCCTGATAAGCCCGAAACTTCTCCCGCAAAAACTCCGCCTTCCGCGTCTTCCGGCCTGAGCCCGGTGAACAAAACCGCGGTACAGCCCGGCATGAAACTCTTGTTTACGATTACTTGCGAAAAGAAACCGGATATGGTTGTCAGCGGAAACGGACGTTTGGTCAGTGTGAATGCACCCGTGACAGAATGGGATCCTGTTACAAAGACCATTACTTATTCGCTGTCCTGTCTGGCTTCTCCATCGGAAACTGGGAATGAGACAGGAATCTACGTTACGATTGACGGCGTTATTACGAAGGTAGGTACGGTCCAGGTGAATCAAAATCGGCCTTTTGTAAGTGATACAACGCAGGATATCGCGCTGAAGCCGGGTGCCGGCTATGTTTTCAAAATATCCAATTTGAAGGGTACGGGGTATACATTCTTGACCGGAGACGGCCAATCGCTTCAGACTTCTCAGGTGCCGGGAAGTTACCCGGCACAGAATGGGAGCTACTTGTGTAAAGTCACGGCGAGGAAAAAGGGCTCTTATGGGGTTTACGCAAAGATTAACGGAGCAACGCATAAACTCTTTACCGTAAAGGTGAGTTAGCGTACCGAAAATTAATTAAAATGTCTGCTGTAAGGCGATGCTCTTACAGCAGACATTCTTGTACGAATATGAGGAAAAGAAGGGATAGAAATTTGTGGAAGAAATGGACCCGCCCACAGCGCACGATGATTGGATTGCTTTTCTTTCTGGTCGTTTTTGCCGGAGTGCTGATTATATTTAACGCGCAGATTCATCGGGTACCGCTGCGCCCCAATGGAGGTGCTCAGTTTACAAAGGCTACGGTTGTAAAAGTGATCAGCAGTGATGTCGGCCAGGATGAAAACGGAGAAATGCAGGGGAATCAGGATGTTCAACTGAAAATTACTTCCGGGCCTTATCAGGGGAAAATATGTGAAGCGAAAAGTCCGTATGCAAATCATGCAGGTGCCTACTGTGTTCCGGGAATGAAGGTAATTGCGTTAGTCAATATTTCTTCAAATGGTGAACTGGTGGCGAGCGTTTACAATTATGACAGAAGCCTGATGCTATGGATATTGGTCGGATTGTTCTTTTTAATTCTTTGTACAATCGGAGGAAAAAAAGGAATCACTTCATCCGTCGCTTTAGCGTTTACTTTTGTATGTATTATTT
The DNA here is from genome assembly GCA_023416955.1 of Bacillota bacterium. Lineage (GTDB taxonomy): Bacteria > Bacillota > Clostridia > Oscillospirales > Acutalibacteraceae > Caproiciproducens. The sequence goes on from JAEZGM010000019.1 coordinate 145,053, forward strand.
TTTTATACATACCGATGATGTATGTCGGGGTATCACCCTTTTTAGCGGCGTCGCTTACGGCGGTTCTGGTGACGATTGTGACGATGCTGCTGATCGGCGGGTGGTCGGTGAAGTCGTTTTGCTCCATTCTCGGAACTGCGGCAGGGATTCTGGTTGCGGGGCTTGTGGCACAGATTTTCGGTTATTTCAGTCATATATCGGGTCTGAATGTCAGTGAGATTGAAACGCTTGCCTATATCAGCCAGAACAGTCGGCTGGATGTCGGAGGAGTTCTGTATTCCGGTATTTTAATCTCTTCATTGGGAGCAGTCATGGACGTCAGCATGTCCGTCGCTTCCACGATAGCCGAAATACATGAAACAAATCCTTTGTTTACAGCGAAACAGCTTTTTCAATCGGGTATGCGCGTTGGCAAGGATATGATGGGCACGATGGCTACTACGCTGATTCTGGCGTACGCCGGCGGTTCCATTAACACACTGATTATTCTATATTCCTACAGTATGTCCTACCTGCAATTTATGAACGGCTATGAAATCGGGATTGAAATATTAAGCGGTATTTCCGGCTCTATCGGCGTCATCCTGGCAGTGCCGTTTGTATCCGCTGTTTCATCTTTTTGGATGGCAAAACAGGGGAAGAAGCCATTAACAGTCAAACAGCATAAATAAGCCTGTTGCGAGGACAACCTGAATTAGGAAAGAACTATTCGCGGACCAGTGTTGTCATTGCCTCTGCTGATTATATTTCTTCTCTTTGGGATTATGCAACTGTAATATAAATCATATCCCATATTTTTAGTTCAGGGATGGTAAATTCGACAGCTCGTTTGCCGTCTTCCCGATTTCTATAAGTAAAATCAAGTTTTTGGCTTTTTCCATGCTCAAAATCAGGAGAAACAAGAGAAACGCTCTCCACATCTTCAACAATTAGAGCGTTGACGGTAATATTCTGTAAAAATCGCGGCAGTGATGTTTTTGGCTCGTTCCAATTCATATTGCTAACATCTGTAAAGTTTACAAGATGAATGATCTTATGATCTTTGTTATGCTTTATCTGCGTCCACACTTTATTTGGTTGGGCAACTGTAGAAAATTCCGCCCCGTCGAACTGAAATTCATCGTTAATGCCACCGGTATATGTTCTGGTATCATCCACCAAAGCAAAATCATACAACAATTCCTCATAAGCAACCATGAAGTCATAATAGCTGTGGAGCTGCAATAAAAAGAAAGTATCATTCACCGGATAATAATCCGGATAATAGGCTTCGGTTAATACTCCGTTTCCCTCGCCGATAAGCAAATGAAATCCTCCGCTGGAAAAGATCGTAGCCATTGTCAGCAATGCGGTATATTCACATTCTTTTTTGTTCTCGTGATCCTTAAAAGGGTGCAAATAGGCGGATAAAATCACTTGTTTTGAAGGCGCATATCTTTTTGCATTAGCGATGAGATTGTTTAAGTCATTGTAAGTTTCGTTTGGCGGCCATACTTCAATATACACGCAGTCCTGCTTTGTATTTGCCACGGCATCAATTGGCCAGTTATTCACAGCATTAAAGATAACACCTTGGTCACCAAGAGCTTCTTTCGTATCGTCGATCAATTTCACAAAATCGTTTTTAAGCTCACGCAGGATGAATCTTCCATCCGATGATTTTGCATATGCTTCTTTTGGGAACCCGTACTGATCCATGTGAATACCCTGAAACCCGAATTCAATTGCCTTTCGATATTGATTGATGATATGTTGATGCCATCCGCACGATTTATGAATATCCATAAAATAGATGCAGTCAATAAATTTCATAACTTGTTTGTTGCTGTCATAAAGTGCATAGTCAGAACAATATTCATACTCACTTTCCGCACCGTACACAGCTCCGTAAGCAAACGGCTTCATATTATATTGCCGTAAATACCGGATTTTTTGCTTTACGATATCTATGGACGATTCTTTCCCCATAACATCTTTGAAACTGCTCTGGGGCGGAAAAAAGTCATGATGCCTGTATGCCCAATCGTAAAACTGTATAATATTCAGGTGGTATTTATTCAGTTCATGAACATCTTGGGAATCATTGCTCTCTTGCTCGCTGAAATCCGACAAAAAGCCGTATCTGGGTGTATATTTCCAGCTCTCCGCTCTGTCGCAGGCGGTAAAAGCTTGCGACAGCAGTTCACCGTCATCGAGCAGCTGCACCTCGATCAAATAACCCTGCATAATACCTTCTATATGCTCGGGCTGATAGCGAAAAATCAGCGCCTCCTGCGCAGCCCGCTCTTGTGTATCCAGAATTTGATTTTGATGATAAATAATCATCTTTATAATAGAAGAAGGTTGGAACGGTTTTTTCAGCAATACTTTTATTTCAATGCATTCGTCCATGCTAAACTGTGCTTTTAATGGAAATATTTCCTGTATCATTTGATATTGATACCTCTTTTCATAATGTTGCCGACGGTAAAACTATCCCTTTATCGCCCCATCCGCTGTTGATGACTGTACAAAGTTTTTTTGCACGATAATAAACATAATGAGTTCCGGAACGAATAAGATCACAGACCCTGCAAAAACAAGACCCCATTCGGTCGCATGCTGCCCGCGGAATAACTGAAGTGCAACCGGTAAAGTCCACATGTCCGGATCTTTTATAAAAGTAAGCACGGTAAAGAAATCACTCCATGTGCCTGAAAAAATTCCGATACCAAGCGTACCAAGTGCCGGCTTCGACAGCGGTATAACTAAACGTCTGAATATAACCCAGCGTCCGCCGCCGTCTATAATAATGGATTCTTCCAATTCCCGCGGAATATCCTCAAAAAATCCTCTTAAGAAAAATGTGTTTCCGGCTATACCGCCGCCAACCATTAATAAAAGTATACCGGAATAATGGTTAACCAGATGCAGACTGTTAATGATTGAATATTGTGCGATTAAGTTCAATACTCCCGGCACCATCATTGTGACAAGATAAATATTGAAAATCACATTTTTGAAAGGAAACTCAAATCTGGCAAAACCATAAGCGGACATTGACGAAATCAGCAATACGCAAAATGTAACAACCGTAGCCAGAACGATGCTGTTCAAAAAATACCGAATAAAATTATTGTCCTTAATAACCGTAATGTAGTTTGCAAAATTAATTTTGTCCGGCAAAATGCGCGGCGGATAGGGCAGCTCATACATTGCCGTACTGAAGGAAGTTGATATCATAGACAAAAATGGAATAATCGAAAGGATGACAAAAATCCAAAGAACGACGTGGATAATAATTTGACCGGATTTATTCTTATGCATTCTTCAACACCTACTTTCTTTCATATTTAAAGAATTTGTCACGGAATAAAGTCAGCAAAATAATGGATATTCCCGTAATGACGCTGATTGCGCAGGCATAGCCAAAATTCATAAACTTAAACGCCTGATTATACATGTAGTTTTGTAATACATCGGTTGTTCCCATCGGGCCGCCGCTTGTCAGCATATAAACCGCAAAGAAGACGTTAAAGGAACCGATGATTAAATTGATCAATACGTAAAAAGTAGTTGGCCGAAGAAGCGGAACCGTGATTTTCCAGAATTTTTCGACTGAATTGGCACCGTCGATTTCCGATGCCTCATACATTTCTTTTGATATCCCCTGTAATCCGGCTAAATATATAATCAATGTCCAGCCAATACTTTTCCAAATCCCAAAAATCCATATTACCGCATTTGCCGTCCAAGTGTCTGAAAACCACGCGATTGGCTGTTGTATGATATGTAGTTTCAGTAAATAGTAATTAATCAATCCTGCATTGCCGTCTGAAAATAAATAAATAAAAATGATACTGACTACGATCCAGTCAACTAATACCGGAAGGTAGAGCATTGCGCGAAAAAACAGTGCATGCTTTTTTACATTGTTAACAAGCACCGCCAGGACAAGGCCGATTAACATTCCCGCAGGAATTGTCATAACACCGTACAAAATAACATTTCGGAATGCAATCCAAAAGTTTCCGCTTTCATCGCCAACCAAGGCTTTTGCATAATTATCAAAGCCAACAAACGTACTGGCTGAAGGATCCATTATGTTATACTGCATAAGACTCATCCAAATATTTTTTATTTGGGGGTAAACGACAAAGACACAGACTAAAACAAATCCAATTAAGATAAACGGTGCGACCTCAATCCATTGTTTTAATCCCGTCTTAAAATTACTGTTTACAGCTTTTTTTGCAACCGTTTTATGTATTTCTGATTCTGCGGTCAACACAATCACCATCTTTCAAGGTATCAAATCGTACGAATTCTTTATGGCAGAAGGTGCTTTGAGAACCGAATTTCTCTAGCACCTATCCTGCCATTTTTGTTCAGTGTGAAGGTATAGTCAGTTCACTTTAGAAAATCTCCGAGAAACAGGCACAAAATCTTTAATCTATGGATTTTACGTTTGGAGATTGGCTCTGATTTCGAATTAAATGGCTATATTATAAGGATTATTTATGCATTTTTGGCAAACAAAGCATCCAACTGTTTTGCTAAAGCATCTAAGTTTTCTTTTACGGTACCGCTATGTCTGAATGATTTTTCAAATGCTAAGCTAATATCCTTATCCATCTCTTCATTCGACGGATTTTGAATTCTTGCCCAAGCAGTTTCAAGCTGCTGAGAATAAATCTTAAAAATCGGATCCACCGTTAATTCAGGCATAGCGGCAACTTTCGTGTTTGTCGGATACTGATTGACTTTCAATGCCAGCGTTTTTTGCGGGAATTCAGTTGTCATATAATTCATAAACAGCCATGCTGCTTCTTGATTCTTGCTGTTTTTAAACATAACCAAATCTTCACCGCCGACAACGGATATGCTTTTGTCGATATTGGTTGGTATTAATGCCGGAGTATAATTACTGGTAATTTTCTTGTCCTGCAAAGTAAAGAACCAAGGACCATCCTGCACGGACATATAGCCGTTATCCGTTTTCAGACCATCCCATGTACCCGGCTGACCGCCCAGCAGGCATTTTCCGATAAGTCCTTTGTCATTCATTTCAACAAGTTTTGTTAATGCTGCTACGCTCTTGTCACTATTGACATAGCCTGCCGCTTTGGTATATTGATCATCACAGTATTGGCCGCCAAGAGACATAAATATTGGGGCCATACTCCATGATCCGCAGCCACCGATAGTTATTAAACCGTTTGAATGCGAACTTTTAATTTTTTCCGCAGCGGCAGCAAGTTCATCAAAAGTTTTTGGTGCGTCTGTTAATCCGGCCGCCTTTAAAGTTTTGGTGTTATAGATCGTAATCTGAGTATTAGAGTCCAGCGGAACACCAAAATATTGATTTTTCCATTTACAGGTAGTTAAGGAAGCTTTATAGCTGTTTTCTTTGATGGTATCGAATCCCTGCATTTGGTCCACAGCAACTAATGAGTTTAAATTTGCGAATTGCGGCACCCAGGTAATATCCATTCTCATGACATCCGGTGCTGATCCACTTGCCGCTGCCTGCAGAACCTGCTGCTTTAAATTATCGGTAGGCATAGTAACCGATTTGATTTTAATGTTTGGATACTGCTTATTAAAATCAGCAATAATTTCACTGTTAAATACTTTCGCTTCGGAATTAGCGCTATATGTATGCCAGAATGTGATGGTTGCCGAAATATTTTTATCAATTGAAGCGGAAGCCGTATTTCCAGAATTTATTGAACTTACCGCTGCCGATGAACTGGATTGCCCGCCACCAGAATTACATCCCGTAAACGCTGTACTCACCAAAGATAATGCTACAAAAGTGGCTGCCAGGAATTTAATCACCTTTTTCATAATACTTACCTCCAAATCTAATATTTTAGAAAAACTTATTGATACTCACTTTGATCAGATACAGAATAAATTCATACAAAAAGTCAAACTGATGCCTTTTGAGAGGAATTTACCGCTATATTTCTTGAAATCAGTATTTATAAGCTTTTGCTAAACAAAATGATCACAAAATGCGCACGAGATATGTTTGTTTTGCTAAGTAATCGTTTACTAAATTCTTATAAAACTATCTGAATAATAATATAACAATTTGCACGATTTCTATAGTTAAAAAGCACTTATAAACTCCGTACCGTTTTACGCTCTACAATTTCAAAAGGTACAACTTGACTTATTGCCATAATACCCTGTTCAATATTTTGCAAAAGCATTTGAAAGGCTTCCTTACCCATTTCATACAGTGGTTGTGAAACGCTGGTAAGAGGCGGAATCGTCATTTCAGCAGTCATTGTGTTGTCGTAACCAATAATAGAAAAATCCTGTGGCACACTTAATCCTTCTTCATAAGCAACGGACAATGCCGCTACAGCGACTTCATCGCAACAGGCAACAATTGCAGTAAATTCATCTTTTTCATTTAGCAATTCCCTCATTGCCTTCAGACCGGTATCGTAACTGAATCTGGTATACTTAATCAATTTTTCGTTTACAGGCAATTGGCTGTCTTTCAAAGCTAGTTTATACCCGTTCAGACGCGGGATACCGGCAACAATATCATCATTGGAGCCCGCAAGCATCGCTATTTTTTGATGCCCTTTGTTTATCAGATAAGATGTTGCCGCGTAGCTTGCCTGGAAGTCATCCACTTTGATATATGGAATGGAATATTTATACGAAAGTGTGGAAACCAACACGCTTGGTATATTTGAGTTTGCCATAAGAGTGTCAATTTCTTCTTTCGGAGGTAAACTGCACCCAATAATACCGTCCACTTGTCTTTCCATAAGAATCTTCATGTAATCCTTGGTGCGCACACCAGATACACCAACATGACAAATAATTACGCTATATCCGTAGTCCTGTGCCATATCTTCTATCCCGCTGAGTATTTTTACATAAAATGTAGTTTCAACTTGCGGCAGTAAAACTGCGATGGTATTTGACTTTTTCATTTTGAGATTACGTGCAACTGCATTGCGTTGATAACCCAAGGCCTGAATAGCATCCTCTACTATTTTTTCTGTTTCGACAGAAAACCCCGGCAAGCCATTTAGGACTCTGGAAACCGTTGCGACCGATACATTTGCTTTTTGTGCAACATCTTTTATGGTTGGATTATTTGTCATTTATTCTATAATCTCCTGTTAGTAATCGTTTACTATTGTTTAATTTACCATTTATTTTTACCGATGTCAACCTTGTTTTTTTAATATTATTACTAAAGATTTTGCTTGTCCATTGTTACATTTTTATTTTTCATAAGAAATGTCATGTTTATATAGCTTGGCATTTGTTAAAATTCTTATAGACAGATCTGTATAAGCATCAGTAAAAAGAACTATGACCAACGTGATTAACATACGGTAAAAGTGCAAATGGAGGAGAAATCATGAAAAAACGCTGCATGATAAGAGTGATTGCAGGGCTACTAGCTGGAGTAACAATGCTTTCCGCTTCGGCATGCAGCAGTTCTTCCGGCAGCGCCAATTGCTCCGCTGCCAGCCGCTCCTGCGAATCCCGCAGATTCCGAAAGTGATGTGCCGGCTTATCTTGGGGAACGTAGCGCGAAGTTAATTAAAATTCGGTGGTATTACGGTTGCTCACTTCGCCCTTGTCAAAGGTACCGGCGCAGAAGCAGGCAATGTGTTTGCTGAAGTCGTATTTGACGGGGAGAAAAAGTGTTTTTGATGGCAGCGATCTTTCCATCAATATGTATATTGCATATTTATCGCGAATTTGCAATATGATAAAACCGGGGACGACGGCAAATAAATAAAGCAAGGGTTTGGGCTTCTCTTCACTGGAGAAGTCTAAAACCTTGCTTTGAGGGCAAAGCATCGAAGAAAGGTGCTTTGTCTTTTTTTGTTTAAGATATAAAAAATATAGGGAAATCATCAGGGAAGCCAAGGGAGCATGCGGGTATAGGCGGTTTTTTAAATGCGACTGGAACAACTTGATTCCGTATTTCACAAGATTGGATAAGAACTACTCGAAAGTCGATATGATGCTCTCATTCTTTAGTAATTTATTAAGATTATCATAAACCAAACGTTATGTTTCTGAAGAAACTGTGGAGCTGCGCACAATGAGTTCAGGCAGGGTGGTATAGCTCTGTACCTGCAGCGAAGTGTTTTTGATTTTTCGGATCAATGTGGCACCGGCTTCAAGACCCATATCGAAAACGTTGATGTTGACAACGGTCGGCATTGGCTCAATGACATGTGAAAACGGATATTCATCAAAAGTAATGACCGCTATGTCATTTGGAATGGACAGCCCGCGGGAATGGATCGCCTTTACTGCACCGAGCGCGATTCCATTGTTTTCACAAATAACGGCGTCAATTTTTTCCGCGCTGTTCAAAAGAGATTCCATTTCTTCAAAGCTGCAGCGGAGGGAGGAGTCTCCGAATCGGATAAGAGACGGATTTTTAGGAATGTTTTTCTGTTCCATTGCATTTTCATACCCCTGCAGGCGGTGGGCGGAAATTTGGTCGTGCTCACAGCCTCCTAAAAATGCGATGCTTTGATAACCGCATTCATACAGATGATTCGCGGCAATTTCGCCTGAAAGATAATTATTTGTGTCAATCCAGCAGATCTGACTTTCAAAGTCCGGTCTTCCGATTGCAATGTGGGGAAAATTGGACCGTACAATAATGGAAGCCAGCTCTCTGCTGATTACGGAACCGTGAACAATAATTCCGTCGGCACTTTTTTGTGCAATGATCTCTTTTACGGTATTGCAGTCTTCTTCTTCACTGTCGGTGCTTAGAATGCTGAGGGTGTAGCCTTTTGCGGCCAGCGCCTTTTGTGCACCGCACATAATTTCAAACATGTGGGGGTTTGTGAAAGCGACATCCTGCTCCAACCGGGTCAGAAATACAACGCTATGTGTTGATTTCCGTGCGAAATTGCGCGCACGCAGATTGGGATAGTAGTTCAAATCCTTCATAACCGCACGCACTTTTGCGGCTGTGGATTCAGAAATCGTCGGCGCGTTATTGATCACTTTTGAAACGGTGGAAATTGAAACACCGGCTTCCCGTGCAACGTCTTTAATTGTTATTGACATGCTGTCATCTCCTGCGTGATTTTAAGAAAACGTTTTACTTAATATTACACCGTTTTCCTAAATAAATCAAGAGAAAAGATGAAATAGTATTGATTTATTACTAAAATATATCTATAATAAGTCCTGTAAGAGGAAACATTGCATATATAAAGTACAAACTGTAATGTTTCGTTTAGTAAAACGCTTTACTTAATATGTAAATTTTTCAAGGAGGAATGTTTGTTGAAAAAGATTTTTGCTGCGCTTTTGTCTCTTCTGATGCTGACTGGCGCGATGACCGGATGCGGTTCAAGCCCCTCTGTGTCACAACCCAATTCCGCTGTACAAAGTCAAGGTACGGTGAAAAAGGATCCGGTTACGATTACAATCTGGCACGAAGCCGAGGAAGGAATCGTCAAGGAACTCCAGACCGAACTGGATAAGCTGGCACCGGATGTAGTTGTTAAACTGGAACGCAAGGAAAAGATGAGCGATTCCCTGAAGCTGGTGGGAAACGACCCCAACAGCGCCCCCGACATGTACTTTTTTGCACACGACAAAATCGGTGTTATGGCGCAGATGGGTATTCTTGCCCCGATTACAGACTTTGTTTCAAAGGATGACATGACCGACCTGATGCCAATGACAGTTACCGCTGCGACTTACCAAAATCAAATCTACCAGCTTCCTATTTATTTTGAAACGCAGATGTTTATGTATAACAAGAAGCTGATGAAAGAACCGCCAGCCACAACGGATGATCTGCTGGCCTACATGAAGGAAAACACGAAAAACGGTACTTACGGCTTTGTGGAGCAGCACAGCACAGCATACTACACGGCGAGCTGGCTCCACGCGTTCGGCGGGTACATCATCAATGATAAGGCGGAGCCCGGGCTTGACTTGAAAGCAACGCAGGATGCGGTTACCTACCATAAGCAGTTTGTCAAGTACATGCCTGTGGATGGCGAGTACAACACCATGACCGCATTGTTTAAGGAAGGCAAGGCGCATTCTACGATCGGCGGCCCATGGTTGGTTCCGACTATGAAAGCTGCCGGGATTGATCTTGGAATTGCCCCGATGCCCACGGTTAACGCAACCGGAAAACCTCTTACGCCGTATTCGGGTGTACAGGGAGTCAGCGTGTTGAAAGTAGCGGCAGAAAAAAAGAAAGATGCCATTACCGCCGTGCTCAAGCAGCTGCTGAAACCCGATATCGGCATCGCGCTGGCAAAGTCCGCAAGCAGCGCCCCTGCAAATCAAAAATGCTATGATAATGCGGATGTAAAAGCCAACGAAATGATTGTTGCAATGAAGAAGACAGCTGACAATGTAGTGCCCATGCCCAATATTCCGGAAATGGACGTTATGTGGACGGTAACGGAAAATATGCTGGCTGCTGTAAATAAAAACAATGCGGATCCGGCTTCTTCCTGCAAGTCCGCGCAGCAGGAAGCACTGAAACAGATTCAGGCAATGAAATAAAAACAATCCATAGGTTCTCTGACAAAAAAGGGTGATGTGGTAAAAAACATCACCTTTTTTGAAGAGAAAGAGGTGCTTTATTTGAAGAAAAAATTAATTTCGTATGTGTACATATCCCCATCACTTCTGGTCATCGGGCTGATTGTACTTTTCCCCATTCTTTATACCGGTTACATATCATTCACCAATATGAATGTGTACCACTGGTTCAATTTTACTTTTATCGGGCTTGAAAACTACAAAAACGCACTTTTGGTGTTTGATTCAGGGTTCGTTCCCGCACTCCTCAGAACCATTTTGTGGACGGTGCTGAATATGGTTCTGCAGGTGGTGATCGCGTTTTTCATTGCGATGGGGCTGAATGCTGAAGGGTTGAAACTGAAAAATCTTTATAAAACACTGCTCATGTTCCCCTGGGCCATGCCGGGATATGTTTCCATTTTGCTGTGGCGCATGGGGATGTTCAATACGGAGTTCGGTCTTCTGAATCAGTTTGCACGCGCGCTCGGGTTTGAAAATATAAATTGGCTCAGTCAGAACGAAACAGCGTTTCTTTGCTGCACGGTGGTAAACCTGTGGCTTGCTTTGCCGTTCATGATCATGGTAATGGACGGTGCGCTGCAGAGCATTGACCGTTCCTATTATGAAAGCGCAACCATTGAAGGGGCCGGATTTTTCACAAAGACCCGAAAAATTACAGTTCCGCTGATTCGCTCCATTATAGCGCCCTCCGTGATTCTGACACTCTTCACAACGTTCAAGCAGTTTGATATTGTCTACCTGCTCACCCAGCAGCAGGGCTCAAAAACCGGAGCCGACATTCATACCATTATTACTTATGCCTACGAAAAGGCGTTTGTAACAAACAACTACGGCTACAGCTCAGCGGTTTCCATAGTCATATTTATACTGTTAATTGTGATTTCGTCAGTTTCACGCAGAGATTTAAAGGAGGAGAGGGCATGACTGTGAAAAAGAAAAGACGCTTTGTGAAGCTGCTTTTGCTGAACATCATCTTTATTGTGCTATGCTTCGCCTGCCTGATTCCAATTTTATATGCGCTTTCCGTATCATTCAGCGCGAGCAATAATCTGTTAAGCACCAGCTTTTCCTTTATTCCGCATGACTTTACGCTGGACAATTTCAGGCAGATTCTGTTTGAAAAGCCGTTTTTTGTTTGGCTGAAAAACAGCGCTCTGCTTTCTGTGTGCACCATGGTCGTCGCGCTCGGAGTTTCAGTAATCGGCGCTTACGCGTATTCGCGGCTGCGCTTCAAGGGAAGGAATATCATCCTGTACATCTTACTGATTCTAAACGCGTTTCCGTCCATTCTTTCCATGTTTGCCATGTACCGTATATTAAAGCCGATGGGGCTGGTGAATTCCTACCTTGGACTGATCATTATTTATACCGGGACTATGGCGATTTTCGGTGTGTGGAACCTAAAAGGCTATTTTGACACGATTCCGGTTGAAATTGAGGAAGCGGGCAGAATCGACGGTGCGAATGATTTTCAGGTCGTGTCGCGAATCGTTCTCCCTCTCGCGAGACCGTCCATCATTGTCACGGCCATGATGATCCTGATTTTTGTCTGGAACGAGTATATTTTCGCCGTGACCTTTATGACGGGAGCGGATAAGTATACGCTCGCAGCGGGACTGTACTCGCTTCAGGCCACGGAATACACAAGGAACTGGCCGATGTTCTCGGCGGCATCTCTTCTGGTTTCACTTCCCATTCTGATCATATTTTTCGCGGTACAGAAACACATGGTTTCCGGTCTGACGGCCGGGGGCGTAAAAGGATAATTATAAAATAAGGAGTTCTCTATGCAAAAAGAAGCCATACTACACATACCCCTTTCGAACTACGCATACGCAACTGACGAAAGTCATCTGGTTTTTCGCCTAAGAGCTGCCCGCGGCGACTTGAAATCATGTGCTCTTTTTTACGGTGACCGCGCTTACAAAACGAACCCGGTGGCCTTTACAAAGGAAAGCATGTATCTGGCGGCGCAGGATGAATTGTTCGATTATTTTGAGACGGAGATTTTTTCCCCCTACGCAAGAGTTTGTTATTACTTTGAACTGAATGACGGCAAAGAGTCCACACTGTACTATGCCGATATATTTACGAGCGAACACCCCACGGAGCGGTCAGAATATTTTCAGCTTCCATTTAACCGGAGGGAAGAAATCTTTACCCTTCCCGAATGGACACGATCAGCGGTAATTTACAATATTTTTCCTGACAGCTTCGCAACCGGGAAAAGATATATTTCTCAAAGCGCTACCTCTGCTTCCATTAACAATCAAATTACGGTGGGAAAAAACGGCGGAACCATACTGGGAATAACGGAAAACCTCGACTACATCAGCAAACTGGGGATAAACTGCATTTACCTGAATCCTATTTTTGCGGCGAGAGAGTATCACAAGTACGATTTGCTGGATTACTTTCATATTGATCCGTGTTTCGGTACGAATGAGGATTTCAAAGCGCTGGTTCAAAAATGCCATGGTATGGGAATACGGGTTATCATTGACGGGGTGTTCAATCACTGCAGCTGGAACTTTTTTGCCTTTGACGACGTAGTGAAAAAAGGAGAAAAATCGGAGTATGCCGACTGGTTTTATCAACTGGAGTTTCCGGTAATACGGCCCGACAACCCGGACGATATTCCAAATTACAGCTGTTTTGCCTATGAACGCAAAATGCCGAAATTAAATACCTCCAATTCGCAGGTACAGGAATATTTCTGCAAAGTTTGCCAATATTGGCTTACGGAATATGACATCGACGGCTGGCGGCTGGATGTAGCAAACGAGGTAGACCATGACTTCTGGCGGGCGTTTCGAAAGGCGGCAAAATCCGCGAAAGAAGACAGCATCCTGATCGGAGAGGTTTGGGAAAGTGCGCCGACATGGCTGAATGGCGACCAGTTTGATTCTACCATGAACTATGATTTCAGAAAAAACTGCCGCGACTTCTTTGCGCTGAGTAAGCTGGATGCCCGTGCGTTCGATGGAAGAGTAACCAATATGAGGATGCGATACGGTAAAAATGTGACGCTCGGACAATTGAACTTGCTCGATAGTCACGATGTATCTCGATTTTTGTCCCTATGTGAGGGGGATGTCCGCAGGCTAAAACTGGCGGTTCTTTTCCAAATGACATTTATCGGGATCCCTTCTGTTTTCTATGGAGATGAAAAAGAACTTCAAGGGACAACGGAAGATGGATACCGCCGACCGATGGACTGGGACGAAAGTCACGCGAAAGATCTTTTTTCCTTGTATCAAAGTACGATACAGCTTCGCTTAAAAGAGACTGCGCTGCAGATAGGAAATTTCGAAACTTTGGACGCGAAACAGGATACGGGTCTTTATCTTTACAGACGTTTTACGGCAAACAGTCAGGTTGTTGTTGCACTGAATGCTTCGGACCGTACAGAAAAGCTTCCTGAGAAATGGTTCTTGAAGCAAAAGATTGCCCTCAGCGAAGGGCTTGAGGCCGGGCAGTTAAGAGCGTGGGGATTTGCTGTTTTTACCGGCGAATGAACTGATCTATGAATTTTACGCTTGCAGATAGCTTCGGTTCTCAAATTAACTGACTATATTTTATGAACAAGCCATAGATAAAAATAAATAATAAAATCACGCCATCCCGTTTTTAGAACCGGGATGGCGTGATCAATTTTTATTGGTTTCTGCTAGGGCTTGTTTGTAAATTGGTAAATATCGTGCGAATCTACTAATATACCATCATAGAATAGTGCAATCGAGTGAATCTGCTAAGAGTTTGGATAGAAAAACCGGAATAAAAACTTACATATATGGGTTTTATTCCGTTGTTTTTCTTTTTACAAACAAGGCCTAGAACATCACATATGGAATCAAATTAATACGATTTTGAATGAGAATCCAGGTGTTGTACAGGAATCCAATTAAGATCACTGCGCCGGTTGCGTAATAATAAATGTATCGGTGCATATTGACCTGGCTCTTTGCCTGACGGCGTTCCTGAAGCGCTTTTTTCTTTTGCGCCTTGTCTTTGTATCCCTTTAGGTTTTCTGAGCCGGTGAATGCATCTGCTTGTACGCTTTCTACGCCAACGCTGGCCAGAAGCTCGGGAATCAGCAGAACGACAGTCGTAAAGAACATCATACCAAAGCGCTGGAACAGGAAGTGCTGGCAGGTCATGATGTACAGCAAGCCGGAATAAACCGATAAATTGATTAGCACTACATTTTTTGAGTCGCGCTTGAGGATAAAGTTCTTTAAAATCAGAATGGTAACTGTGGTGATGACCGGAATGGCAGCCGTCTGCCAGTCCCGGCCATTCATGTAGTACAGGCCTTCCTGTGTAGCGTAATACTGATATACATATTTTGTAATCAGATGAAACAAAGGCCATGAAAGAGCCATTACAAGGGCGGTGAGCCCAGCATATGTGGTCAATGATTTCCAATTTATTTTGATATGGGCAATAAAGTAAATCGGAATCATGATAATGGTTGCTTTGTGGAAGCTGACAGCCAGTAAAACAATCAGAATATAGGGGAGCAGCTTTTTTTCCTTTAAGAAGTGTATCGCAAACAGAAAGATGGAAATTGCAATGGATTGGCGCAGAAAACTAAGCGAATTGCCAAAGAAGCCAAAGCTCGCAAATACGAACATGCCTGCCCAGGGGATAGGGGAATATTTATAGAGCGCAAGGGCCGTCAAGCCGACAGTCAGCACGGAGACGAACAGCATGAAAATATGTACGTCACCGGTAAATAAAGAGACAAAGTAGTTTAAAAGACTGTAGCCGGGTTCCACCCGGTATCCGTTTGCACTGCTGATCAGAAACGACCAGCCGCCGTTCCGAACCTGAGTGAAATAGTCGGCGTATTGCTTGTAGTCGATTCCCACGGTTCCTGCCCGCAGATAAGACATCGCAATCATTGCAACCGAGACAATAATGAGAAAGACCGCGTTGTTTCGCCTGTTTTTCTTGATTTCGCATATACAAATTCCAAGAATAAGAATGAATAATAGCAATAAATTATAGGCTAACATAGCTAACCAACTTTCTAACATTTTGATTCAGTTCAGATTTTTATTATAGCAGTTACCATGACAACATACAACAATATCCAAGTAATTTTACTTTTATTTCCGAATTAATCTTGCGGATAAGATTAGACTACCCTATAATAGAAATGATGTAAAATGAAAATCGGGGATAAATTATGATTAAGGAAAATCAGAAAATACTGAACGCTTTGTTGGCGATCATTGATGGCGGAATTTGTATATTGTCAATGGTGCTTGCTTTTTTGTTGCATTTTATGAATTACAGCGGCAGCTTCTACATCAGTTTGAACTATTACATTAATTTAATGGTTTATATTGTTCCTGTATATTTCCTGCTGTACCACTATTTCGACCTTCACGACTCCTTTCGGCACAAATCTTTAATTTCAGAAATAGGAAAGATTGTTCAATCCAATTTTATCGGTGTCATTTTTATTTTTGTCTTGGTGTTTTTCTTAAAGGAAGTTCACACCTCCAGAATGGTGGTTTTGCTTTTCGGTGTGATCAACATTGTGCTGTCGTCTTTGTGCCGCTTCGCCCTGCGTAAGCTGTTAAGACGTATGAGGGCAAAAGGTTATAACATGAAGCATCTGCTTCTGGTGGGCTGGAATGAGGTTTCCACTGAGTTTTATGATAAGGTGGCCGGCAACCGGAATCTGGGCTATGATTTTGTGGGCTACGTCGACCATAGTAAGGCATATACGGCTGGCAGGAGCATTGCCTATGCGGGCGGCTTTAGTACCCTGCCTTCGCTGCTCAATCAGAAAGGAATCGATGAAGTCATTATTTCGTTGGAATACAGTGAGTTTTCGGAGCTTGGCGCTATTATTGAAGCCTGTGAAAAAGCCGGCGTCAAGTCTAATTTACTTCCGTTTTATACGAAATATCTGCCGACAAAGCCATATATTGATGAAATTGAGGGAATGCCCTTAATTAACATACGGAAGATTCCGCTCGACAATATGCTGAACAGCTTCAGTAAACGGGCGTTTGATGTTTTGGGTTCATCGATTTTACTGATTGCGCTCTCGCCGTTAATGTTAATTACGGCAATCGGAGTGAAGCTTACTTCCCTGGGGCCGGTTATCTACAAGCAGGAGCGAATCGGCAGGAACAAGCGCCCGTTCAATATGTATAAGTTTCGTTCCATGAAGGTGGACGACGGAAGTTCGGATATGACCACATGGGGCACCAAGAACGACGACCGCCGCACGAAATTCGGCTCGCTGATCCGCAAGTGCAGCATTGATGAACTGCCGCAGCTCTTCAATGTGCTGAAAGGAGATATGAGCCTCGTGGGTCCGCGGCCGGAACGCCCGTTTTTTGTGGACAAGTTCAGAGAGGACATTCCTCTTTATATGCTGAAGCATCTTGTCCGGCCCGGAATTACGGGCTGGGCGCAGGTGAACGGCTGGCGCGGTGATACATCAATTGACGAACGCATCAAGTGCGATATTTATTACATTGAGAATTGGACTTTCCTGCTGGATATCAAAATTCTCTTACTGACGGTTTTTAAGGGCTTCCTTAATCAGAGCGAGGAATTGCAGTAAGACGCGGATCAGATGAGTTAAAAGAATATATTGACCCGGTTACGGATAGTAAGGAAACCAAGGCGTCATAATACCCCTTAAGGGCTTACCTGAAACTCCAATGCAGTTGGCAGACCTTTTCGGGCACCCATTAGAGGTATTGTTCGTAATATGCTCTTCTAGGGATTTGACTTGTATGTGTTTATAGTCAGTTAATTTGAAAACAAGACCAATCTCCATTTTCTTGGATGTTCTCTAAAGTGAACTGACTATAAACAAGACGGATTACCTGTATGACTTGGTTCATTCCTGATTTTCCGCAAGGCGGCGATACTGCCTGTGTTTGGCGCTGACGCTCTGGCGCTCCGCATCAAGCAGAATTTTGGCCTGCTCCGGGAAAGTCCTGTGCAGCGAAGAAAAGCGCACTTCACCCATCAGAAAATCATCCAGAGGCAGAGTGGGTTCTTTTGAATCCAGTACGAAAGGATTTTTCCCCTCGCTTTTGCGCCTTGGGTCATAATGGTACAGGGACCAGTATCCGCTCGTTACAGCTTCTTTCATCTCCATTGGAGCATAGGACATACCTTTGACAATGCCATGCGAAATGCACGGGGCATAGGCGATAATCAGTGACGGCCCGCGGTAGGATTCCGCTTCCTTCAGCACCTTCAAAAGCTGAGCCGGGTCGGCACCCATGGATACCTGAGCCACATAAATACTGCCGTAGGACATGACCATGGCCCCGAGATCCTTTTTCGCGGTCTTTTTGCCCGACGCCGCAAACTGCGCCACCGCGCCGACGGGCGTCGCCTTGGAAGACTGCCCGCCGGTATTGGAGTATACTTCCGTATCGACAACGAGAATGTTGACGTCCTCACCGGATGCCAGAACATGGTCAAGCCCGCCGAAACCGATGTCATAGGCCCAGCCGTCCCCGCCGTACATCCACATGCTCTTTTTTGTGAGGTGGTCTTCACTGCGCAGAATTTCTTCGCGCAGCGCGCGGTCGCTTTCCGCCCGGTTTGCCTTCAGCGCTTCTATGACGCTTTCGCTGCGCGCGCGGGAGCCCTCCGCTTCATCGTAACCCTTAATCCATGCTTCAAGTGCGGCTTTTAAGGCAGTGTCTTCCGTTTGTGCCAGCAGCGCCCTGACAGACAGTAACAGGCGTTCCCGCTGCTGTTTCACCGCAAGGCACATGCCGAGTGAAAATTCCGCGTTGTTTTCGAACAGAGAATTGGAGAACGCGGGCCCATGACCCAGCCGGTTTTTGGTGTACGGTACGGAAGGCGCGGCGGCGCCCCATGCCTGAGAACAGCCGGTGGCGTTCGCAAGGTACATCCGGTCGCCGAACAGCTGGGTCAGCAGCTTCATATACGGAGTTTCGCCACAGCCCGCGCACGCGCCGGAAAATTCCAGAAGCGGCTGCTCAAACTGGCTTCCCTTTACGGTAAATGCATTGAGCGGATTCTCTTTTTCAGACAGAGTAAGCGAATATTCCCAGTGCACCGCTTCGCCGCGCTGCGTGTCAAGCGGCTGCATGACGAGTGCTTTCTCCTTGGACGGGCAAATCTGCGCGCAGATGCCGCAGCCTGTGCAGTCCAGCGGGTCGGTCTGAATGCGCAGTGTGTATTTGTCTTTTATGGCTCCCGCCGCGGGAATCGTCCGGTAGGATTCCGGGGCATTTTCCAGCTCTGTGTGATTCAGCAGGAACGGGCGAATCGCGGCGTGGGGGCAGTAGAACGAGCAAAGATTGCACTGAATGCAGTGCTCCGGTTTCCATTCGGGAACTTGTACGGCGACACCGCGTTTTTCATATTTAGAAGTTCCCAGCGGCAGGGTACCGTCCGCCATTTTGGCAAACGTGCTTACAGGTAAGTCATCGCCCTTCAGCGCATTGACGGGGAACAACACGTTTTTCACAAATTCGGGGTAGCTTTCAGTCGGAACCGCCTCTGTGTCCGTAGCGGCTTTCCAGCCTTCAGGAACCGTGACGGAAACAATTTCCTCAGCACCGCGGTCAACGGCGGCGTAGTTCATTTCCAAAACACAGCTGCCCTTGTGGCGGTAAGCATCAAAGATGTTTTTCTTCATCTGTTCCTTGGCGGTCTCGATCGGAAGAATGCCGGTGAGCCGGAAAAACGCTGCCTGCAAAACGGTGTTGATGCGAGTTCCCAACCCGAGCTCCGATGCGATTCGGGTCGCGTCAATGGTATAAAAATGAATGCTTTTTTGGGCGATTTCACGCTTTACGGCGGCGGGAAGATGCTCTTCCAGCTCTCGCGTGCTCCAGCCACAGTTTAAAAGAAATGTGCCGCCCACTTTTACTTCGGACAAAATATCGTACTTTTCAACATAAGTGGAGTTGTGGCAGGCGACGAAATCAGCCTGCGTAATCAGGTAGGCGGAGCGAATCGGCTCGGCGCTTGCGCGCAGGTGGGATTTTGTAACGCCCCCCGATTTTTTTGCGTCATATTCAAAATAGGCTTGTACATATTGATCGGTGCAGTCGCCGATGATTTTGACGGAACTATGATTTGCGCCGACGGTTCCGTCGGAGCCGAAGCCCCAAAATTTACAGCTGATCGCGTCGGCGTTTCCGGTGTTTTCCGGCGCGCCCACAGGAATGGAGTGGTGCGTCACGTCGTCGTTGATTCCCACGGTAAAGTGATTCATCGGTTCGGCGCGTGTCATGTTGTCAAAAACAGCAATGAGCTGAGCGGGAGTGACGTCCTTTGACGAAAGCCCGTACCGTCCGGCATAAATCTTCGGGCGGCGCTCACTGTTTACGAGCGCAGTGCAAATATCCTCATACAGCGGTTCACCCAGCGAGCCCGGTTCCTTCGTGCGGTCAAGAACGGTGACAATTTTTACCGACTGCGGCAGCTCGCGCAGAAAATGCGCGACAGAAAACGGACGGAACAAATGCACCTGAAGAAAGCCCACTTTTTCTCCTTTGGAGCGGAGGAAGTCCACCGTCTCCTCCATCGTGCCGCTGACGGAGCCCATTGCTACAATGACACGTTCAGCGTCCGGCGCACCGTAATAGTTAAACAGACCGTAATTCCGCCCGGTCAGGCGGTTGATTTCATTCAGATATTTCTCAACGATTTCCGGCAGCGCCTCATAATACGGATTTGCCGCTTCGCGCGCCTGGAAAAAAATATCCGGGTTCTGCACGGTACTGCGCTGAATGGGGTGGTCAGGGTTCAGCGCGTTTTGCCGGAAAGCATGGAGCGCATCCTGATTGAGCAGGGGGCGCAGATCCTCGTAATCCAGAACCTCTACCTTCTGGAGCTCGTGGGAGGTGCGGAACCCGTCGAAGAAGTGCAGGAACGGTACGCGGCCTTCAATCGCGGCCAGATGCGCTACGGCGGCCAGATCCATCACTTCCTGCACGCTGCCGGAGGAAAGCATCGCGAAGCCGGTCTGGCGGCAGGCCATGACGTCGGAATGATCCCCAAAGATGGAAAACGCGTGTGTTCCCACGGTGCGCGAGCTGACGTGCAGCACGCCCGGAAGCAGTTCGCCGCTCAGCCGGTACATGGCGGGAATCATCAGCATCAATCCCTGTGAAGCGGTGTAGGAGGTGGTCAGCGCGCCGGATTCAAGCGAACCGTGCATTGCGCCGATTGCCCCGGCCTCGCTCTGCATTTCCACCAGACGAACCGGCTGACCGAACAGGTTTTTTCTGCCCTGAGCCGCCCAAACGTCCACGCGCTCCGCCATCGGGGAAGAAGGCGTAATGGGATAAATGGTAGAAATTTCAGTAAACGCATAGGAAATGTAGGCGGCGGCTTCGTTGCCGTCCATCACTTTAATTTCTTTTTTCATCACAGCTGCTCCATTCTCATAAATATATTGCCGCATGCGCATAAAAAGTCAAATATAGTTATTAATATTACATCATACGCTTTAAAACACTATATAACATTATAACCCGTGTGTCAATATTTATGAACCGCAATTTTCTGTGTTTCGTGCAAGAGAAAATAAGAGCGACGGCGCGCGTAAATATGCCGTATATTGGTATCAATCCAACAAGAAAAGGCTGCGTCCGTCCACTGTTGCGGGGCGGATGCAGCCTTTTAAAGTCGGATCAATTTTTCATGGCTGTGTTTATGATTGGGACTTTTTTACCACGGGAATCCATACATAGCTTCTGTAATCCGCAGCCGACATGTCGCCCGGTTCATACACTTCAAGCTCCGGACCGTCAGCGTGCTCGTATTCGCTCGACGGGAACCACTCGGAAAATATGCGCTTCCATACGTCCTGAATCGCGCCGGGTATTGGGCCCACCGCTTCAAATATCACCCAGGTCAGCTTCGGAATCGTCATGGTTTCCATACCCGCCGGAATTTCACCGCCGGTGTATGTGGAAGCGACATAATAGTCAAAGTCATCCTTCCCGAAGTTCGCGCAGATACCCATGATGCCCATCTCATCGACACCTAATTTTTCGAGTGTTTCATAGGTTCCGTCCCGACCGCATGCGGCGCAGAATTGGGGAATGATCCGGAAATTCTCACCGTTCTGATTGGGCACCCTGATTTTTTTACCGACGACGGTAAACGCCTCTTTTTCAATAAGTCTGTAATTCAATTCTTTATCCCCTTTCAATGTTACCTGAATAGAGAGCCTCCCGAAGGACCTGAGCTTCGCGCCCGGCGCGCGCGCCGCCGACGGCGAAATTCCGTGGAAACGCTGGAATGCCTTGGTAAACGATTCATGCGTTTCATAGCCGTATTTCATCGCAATATCAATAATCTTTGCATTGGAAAGCGACAGCTCCTGCCCGGCGAGAGTCAGCCGTCGGTTGCGCACGTATTCGCCCACGGTAATGCCTGTAAGCATATTGAACATGCGCATAAAATGAAAAGGCGAGTATCCGGCGGACTTTGCCGCTTCCTCAAAGTCTACTTGTTCCATAAGATGCGATTCCATATACGCAATCGCGTTTTGCATTCCCTGAATCCAGTCCATAAAGAGCCCCCTCTTTCATTGCTATCATACCATGCGGGAAAAAAGATCTCCTGTTTTTTCTTGCTCTTATCTGACAGGCCGGCTTGACAGGATGATTTTTCCATTTTATCAATCATATCGCTTTTTTATTCTGTACACAAGGCAATCTCAAATTTTGTTTTAAAGCCGCTGATAAAAATTTTTAAAAAATTATATGACATATATAGTTTTTTAGATATAGATATAAATATTATAGCTAATTGGACAAGACTTTAAAAGCTGGTTGATTTGCAATATTGTTAATCTCTACATGATAGATTAACAATATAATTAATCAAACTATGTATAGTAAATCGCTGGATTAATCTATGTATTCAAAATGTACATAAAAATAACAAACTATAAGAAATTATTCAGCATATTGACAAGTAAGCAAAACTGTATTATCATTACATTACAAAAAAGTTTATCGATTAAGTAACCTGTTAATACTTGACTGGAAATGGAGATGCGGCAGAAAATGGGATTTGGTAACGCAAAAATGATTTTGGATAGGGATTATCAGATCGGTTCGGTTGACCCGCGTATTTATGGGTCCTTTATTGAGCATTTGGGTCGGGCGGTGTACGGCGGAATTTATCAGCCGGGTCACCCGTCTGCCGATGAAAACGGATTCCGGCGGGATGTAATGGAGCTTGTAAAGGAATTGGATGTACCGATTGTCCGGTATCCGGGCGGGAATTTTGTTTCCCGCTTCAATTGGGAGGACAGTGTCGGTCCTGTAGCGCAGCGCCCGAGCCAGCTTGAGTTGGCATGGAGAAGTTTGGAAACGAACGAATTCGGTTTAAATGAATTTGCCAAGTGGACGCGGCATGTCAACTCCAGCGTGATGATGGCAGTAAACCTCGGCACACGCGGGATTCAGGACGCCTGCAACCTTTTGGAATATTGCAATCATTCGTCCGGCAGCAAGTACAGTGACTTAAGAATTCAGCATGGTGTAAAGAATCCCCTGGGTGTTAAAACATGGTGTCTGGGAAACGAGATGGACGGTCCCTGGCAAATCGGGCATAAGCTCCCGGAGGAATACGGAAGGCTTGCCGCCGAAACCGCCAAAGCAATGAAGCAGATCGACCCTGATATTGAACTGGTTTCCTGCGGCAGCTCCAGCCCGGAAATGTCCACTTTCCCCGACTGGGAAGCGGCTACCCTCAGCCATACTTATGATGAAGTGGATTTCATTTCAATGCACCAGTATTTCGGAAACGCGGAAGATGACACGGAGAACTTTCTGGCAAAGTCCCTTGAAATGGATCGGTTTATCAGAACCGTCATCGCGACGTGTGACTATGTAAAGGCGAAAAAACGCAGCAAGAAGACGATCAACCTCAGCTTTGACGAGTGGAATGTTTGGTTCCACTCCAATGAAAAAGATAGCGAGATTATGCGGAACGATCCCTGGCAGAAAGCGCCCCCGCTTCTGGAGGACATCTACACGTTTGAAGACGCGCTGATGGTCGGCTGCCTGCTGATTACGCTGCTGAAACATGCCGACCGTGTGAAAATGGCCTGTATGGCGCAGCTTGTCAATGTCATTGCTCCGATTATGACCGACCAAAACGGCGGTGCGTGGAGGCAGACCATTTTTTATCCCTTCCTCCATGCTTCGAAATATGGCAGGGGCATCTCCCTGCAGCCGGTGATTTCGTCCCCCAAGTATGACAGCAAGGATTTCACCGACGTTCCCATGGTCGAATCGGCGGCGGTATATAACGAAGAGAAAAAAGAACTTACGATATTTGCGGTAAACAGAAGTCTTACCAAGGATTTGACACTGGAGTGTACGGTAAGCGGTTTTGAAGGATTCCGGCTGGCAGAACATATTGTTCTGGAAAGTCAGGATATGAAGGCGGTCAATACGCTGGAAAGCAGCCCGGTAACACCGCACAGCGCAAGCAATACGGTTTTGGAGGACAGTATCCTTACAGCAAAACTCGGCAAAGCGTCATGGAATGTGATTCGTCTGGTTCACCCTTAAAATTTACATAAATTTGGGAGGATTTGGTATGAAGAAAAGGCTCTTGGCGTTAATTCTTGCATGCACAATGATTGGAACCGCGCTCACGGGATGCTCGGACGGCACGGAAAATCAGGGGTCAAAGAATTCCGCGGCGGCAAGTTCCGAAGCCGCAAGCAGTGAGGCCACAAGCAGCGAAGCGGCAAGCAGTGCGCCCACGGTAATTACCGGCAACAAGGTTTCAGGCGCGACAGAACTGAGCATGTGGACCTTTGTCGACCTGCACGGCAAGTTTTATCAGACCATGGTTGACAGCTGGAACAAAGAACATCCGGACAAACCGATTAACCTGACCGTTACCGTTCTGCCTTACGACGATATGCACAATAAGCTGGCAATCGCGCTTCAGGCGAACGGCGAGGGAGCGCCAGATATCTGTGACATTGAGATCGGCAAATTTCCGAACTTCCTGCAGGGTACCCCACAGCTGGAAGACCTGACGGACGCTGTCGCGCCGTACCGCAAGGATTTGATTGAGTCCCGCCTGAAAATTTACAGCAAAGACGATAAGCTGTACGGAATCGATTTCCACGTCGGCGCGACGGTAATGTTCTACAATACCGAAATGCTCGACAAAGCGGGCGTCGATTACAAAACCATTAAGACTTGGGACGATTATGCGGCAGCCGGCGCAAAAGTGCTGAAAGCAACCGGAAAGCCGATGGGAGTTGCTGAAACAAGCGCAAACTGGACGCTTTCCGCCATGCTTGCACAGCAGGGAAGCGATTACACAAAGGCAGATGGTTCGGTAAACGTAAACACACCTGAAATGAAGTTGGCGTTGACTACGCTTCAGAACATGCAGAAAAAAGGCATTATTGCCACGATTCCGGGCGGCCAGCCGGACACGGAAGAGGGCAGAGGCTACATCAGCCAGCAGAACGTCGCTAGTTTTGCGATGCCGCTCTGGTATATGTCCCGCTTTACCGACTATATGCCCGACCTGAAGGGCAAATTCGCTATCGCACCGGTTCCGACCTTCAAAGCCGGTCAGCCCCGCTCCGTCGGTCTTGGCGGTACGGGCACTGCAGTCATCAAAACCGGGAAGAATGTCGCGTTGGCAAAGGAATGGCTTGCTTACGCGAAGTTGTCGGAAACGGGCGAGCGCAATATCTGGAATGTTCTCGGATTTGACCCAATCAATACAAAGCTGTGGACGGACACATCGCTGACAAAGGATAAGAGCAATAAATTCATTCAGTATTTCAAGACGAATCCGTTTGACACGCTGAACGAAATCAAGAATGAAATTCAGGCGATTAAGTCCGTCAGCGCTTCTCCGACTATTTATAATGCGCTGGACACGCAGGCGCTGAACTCCATTTTTGAAAATGGAGCGGATGTCGGCCAGACATTAAGTGATTTGCAGTCTCAGCTCGAGAATTCTGTAAGCTGATTTCAACCAAATGGGTATCATTCCATCGGAATAGCTGGTGGAATGATACTTGTTTATGATTTTATGGGGTGATAT
Source organism: Bacillota bacterium (assembly GCA_023416955.1). GTDB lineage: Bacteria > Bacillota > Clostridia > Oscillospirales > Acutalibacteraceae > Caproiciproducens. The sequence goes on from JAEZGM010000019.1 coordinate 170,706, forward strand.
TTATTATGAACAGGGTTAAAAAGTTCATCTATTCTCAAAAAGCAGCCCCCTACATATTTATTCTGCCATTCGTTCTTATCTTTGTGATCTTTTTCGTGTATCCCATCATTAACACCGTAATCATGAGCTTTCAGACAATTTTACCCGGAGAAAGTAAGTTTATTGGGCTCGACAACTATACTAAAATGTTTCACGATAAAAATTTCTACAGGGCGGTCAGCAACAGCTTCCTTTACACGCTTCTGACTTTGGCGCTGCTGATTCCGGTTCCGATGCTTCTTGCCTGCTTGATTGACAGTAAGGTAATGGTCGGGCGCGGTTTCTTTAAGTCGGCAATGTTCGTCCCCGCGCTGACATCAGTTGTGGTCGCCGGTACGATATTTCGCCTGATTTTCGGAGAAATGCCGGGATCGCTTATGAACCAGATTATCGGAATGCTGGGCATGGCGCCGATTAAATGGCTGAAAATCCAATCCACCGGTTTTGCTACACTGGTGCTGCTCGCCTGCTGGCGATGGACTGGGGTGAATACGCTTTATTTTCTATCAGGACTGAAAAATATTCCGGCTGACCTTTATGAATCGGCTCAGATCGATGGAGCCTCCGCATGGCAGACTTTCCGGAGAATTACGATTCCGATGCTGCGCCCCACGACGATTTATGTGCTGACCATCAGCATTTACGGCGGGCTTTCCATGTTTACGGAAAGCTATATGCTTTGGAACGGGAACAACTCCCCCCAGAACATCGGGCTGACCATTGTAGGGTATTTGTACCGGCAGGGCTGGGAACAGAACCGCATGGGCTATGCTTCGGCGGTCGGGCTGGTGCTATTAGTGATCGCAATGGTGATCAACATCACACAGCTGCGTCTGACCGGTGTTCTTGGAAAGGAGAAAAAATAAATGGAAAAGTCCGTGAAAACTCCCATGGGTACCAAACAAAAATTTCTTCTGAACAGATGCCTCGTTCTTCTCCTTTTCTTGGCTTTGACTGTGCTGCTGATGCTGCCGCTGTATGCGATTTTCCTTGCGTCGTTTAAACCCGGTCAGGAACTGATTCGCTATGGACTGAATCTGAAATTGAATTTTACTGTCATGTCCCTTAAAAACTACCGCGAGCTTTTTTTCGGCAATAACAGTTATTTCATCTGGTTTCGCAACAGTTTTATTTTGACGATTGCACAAACGGTGATTACGCTGCTGGTCAGCGCGTGTGTCGGTTACGGCTTTGCCATGTATGAATTCAAATATAAAAACTTTCTTTTTACCTGTGTCCTTCTTATCATGATGGTGCCCTTTGAAATTTTAATGCTGCCGATGTACCAGCAGACAATCACGATGCATTTAACAAACAAATACACCGGCATTATTCTTCCCTTTGTCGCGAACGCTTCCGCCGTTTTCTTTTTCCGGCAGTTTTTAAGCGGGATTCCGAAAGAAATTATGGACGCCGGGCGCGTGGACGGCGTTTCCGAATACGGTATTTTTGCGCGTTTGATTCTGCCGCTGATGAAGCCCGCTTTCGCCGCAATGGCCATATTAAATGGAATGAATAGCTGGAATAATTTCCTCTGGCCGTTGCTTGTACTGCGTGACGCGAAAAAGCTGACGCTTCCAATTGGCCTGAATACACTCATCACGCCTTATGGCAATAACTACGATCTTCTGGTGGCTGGATCGTGCTTCTCCATCTTCCCGATTCTGATTCTGTTCCTTTGCTTCCAGAAATATTTTATTGAGGGATTGACGGCGGGTAGCGTAAAAGGCTAGTATATGAATCAGAAAATACTGTAAATCTATGAAGGTAGGCAATTTGAATGGTATATGAAGTATCCGTGGAAAATCTTCCGTTTTTTGAAGCGCTTGCCAGTGAAACACGGCTGAAAATTATTGGTAGGCTCGCGGAGAACGATTGTAATATTAAAGAGCTTGCGGAAAGTCTTGGCTTGAGCAGTGCCATTGTGACAAAGCATGTGCGGCAGCTTGAATTGGCGGGTGTTATCAAGACCAAGATGATGAAAAAAAACGGTTCGATACAGAAAATCTGTAGCCTGCCGAATTTTGAGTACCGTCTTCACATGCCGATTAAAATACCGCAGGAAAGGGAGTTCCACGAATACTGTATTCCGGTAGGACAATACACTGATTTCGATATTCGTCCGACCTGCGGTCTCGCGAATGAAGACCATATCATCGGGTATTTTGACGACCCCCGCTGCTTTCTGAACCCCGAACGCGTCACCGCCCAGATCATCTGGTTCGGTCAAGGTTATGTGGAGTATCAGTTCCCAAATTTTTTGGATAAAAATGAAAAAATTGAGGAAGTCGAGCTTTCGATGGAATTAAGCTCGGAAGCGCCCGGCTTTAACGACGACTGCCCGTCCGATATTTCATTCATGCTGAATGGTGTAAAGCTGTGCCAATGGACGAGTCCGGGTGATTTCGGGAAACGCAGAGGAATTTTGACGCCCTCATGGTGGGAGGTCAATCAGTACGGGCTGCTGAAAACCATTCGGGTGAACTCCACGGGAGTTTATCTTGACGGGAACCGGCAGACCGGCGTCATGCTGAAGGACATTCCGGTGAACGGGCAGAAGTGGACATTGCGGTTTGAAGTGCCGTCCGACGCAAAAAATGTAGGCGGTTTCACGCTTTTTGGCCAGAAATTCGGCAGTTATCAGCAGGATATTGTCGTGCGTACATACTACAGTTCCGCGAAAAATGAACCAAGTCTTGGCTGAGCTGGTACCATGTGCGGCGCCGCAGTGTGTAACCCCATGAGAAAGTACCGCGGATTCCCTCTTTCAGAAAGAGGGTACCACTCAGTTTAAAGTTCGCTATTTGCCCGTTTTGCGGCCGCATGGTTTAGTATGATGGCTGGAAGTTTTACGCTCATAGGCCGGAAATGAATTGTCCAAGCGGCCCGAAGAAGGTCCCGGAAAATTAAGTAAGTCCGATTATTGCAGCACCCTCCCCGCAAGAAGGGAGGGTGCTGCTGCTTTATCTGGGAAATCCCGTACCGGCGGATCGAATGCGGCTTTTAATCACAGAAATTAAAAATAAAGCAATAAAACAAAAAGCTATTGACGGTAAAACAATATAGATATATACTTTTATAAAATTAGATAATAAAGTTTTGGAGGAGTGGAAAGATGATTCAGCAAATAATGACAACTCCCGGTTTGATATCGTTTCAGGAGGTTTCTGTTCCCGAAGTGAAACCGGGTCAGGTTCTGCTTAAGATGAAGGAAATCGGAATCTGCGGTTCAGACATTCACGTATATCACGGTAAGCATCCCTATACGTCGTACCCTGTAACACAGGGTCACGAGGTTTCTGCTGAAGTGACGCAGTTGGGGGAAGGCGTTGTGAATCTGAAAGTGGGGCAGAAGGTAACGGTTCAGCCGCAGGTCGTTTGCGGTGAGTGCTATCCTTGCCGCCACGGGAAATATAATCTTTGCGAAAATCTGAAAGTGATGGGATTTCAGACAACCGGAATGGCGTCGGAATTCTTTGCGGTGGACGCGGCCAAGGTCACACCATTGCCGGACGAGCTTTCATGGGATGAAGGCGCTATGATTGAGCCGCTGGCTGTCGCTGTTCACGCGGTAAAACAGGCAGGAGACCTGAACGGCAGAAAGATTGTGGTGCTGGGCGCGGGGCCGATCGGAAATCTGGTCGCACAAACCGCGCGCGGAATGGGTGCGCAGTCGGTCATGATCACCGATGTGAGCAAGTTCCGGCTGGACAAAGCGGCAGAGTGCGGAATTGATTTCTGTGTCAACACAAAGGAAAAAGACCTTGGTCAGGCTATTGATGAAGCATTCGGTGCCGACAAGGCAGATTTCATTTATGACTGCGCCGGAAATAATGTTACGATGGGTCAGGCAATCCGATATGCCCGAAAGGGCTCGACCATCATTTTGGTTGCTGTTTTTGCTGATATGGCTTCTGTTGACCTTGCCATGGCAAACGACCACGAGCTTACGATTGCGAGCAGCATGATGTACCGCAGTCCGGACTATGAGGATGCAATTCGGCTGGCAAGCACCAAGAAAGTTCAGCTTGCCCCATTGATGACCAAACGGTTTGCCTTCCGCGACTATTTGCAGGCGTACCAATATATAGACGCGAACCGTGAAACCACCATGAAAGTGATTATTAAAGTTACGGAGTAAAAAAGCGCAGCACAGGAATTTGCACCCTGCGCTGCGTTTTTTAATATCGGTATAGAAGGATTATGCGATTACTATAGTCAGTGCATTTTAGAAAACATCCAAGAGAATGTAGATTGGTTCTGTTCTCGAATAAACTGACTATATATGTCTGCATAGATTACAGGCTGTCCAGAAAGCGTTTGTGATACAGCAGCGCGGCGCCCAACGCGCTTGCTTCCTCCCTGCATTTGCAGGAATGCAGATAACTTCCGTCGGGGGTGAAAATATTCCGTTTGGCCGCCCACCGCTGCAGGTCGGGAAGAAAAGCGTCCAGCTCCCTTCCGATGTCGCCGCCAAGCACAATATCACAGTCATACGACATACGCAGATTGTCCGCCGCGTCAATCAGGTGATCGGCATAGTCTTCCCATATTCCTACAGCGTGGGGGTTTTTGCCGCGCAGCTCACGAAAAAAAACATCAGGCTGCAGCCCGCTGTCACGAGCAAGCGAATGCCCGGAGCAGTATGCGTCCAGACAGCCTTTCTTGCCGCAATAGCAGGTTTTCCCGTTTCGTTCCAGACACATATGGCCGAATTCACCGCCACGCTGATTCTGGCCCGTGTAAAGCGCGCCGTCCAGAAAAACCGCTCCGCCGATGCTGTCATTCAGAGAAAGATACAGCATATTTTGCACTTCGCCCATCGCGTGGACCTCTGCCAGCCCTGCCGCATTTGCATCATTGCACAGGGTGCAGGGGAATGGAACAGCGGTGCTGAACCAGTCACAGAAAACATCTTTCAGATGCAGCGCATGCGAGTATAAAAGGCAGCGCCCGTCGTGGTCAACAATGCCCGGCACGGAGATACCCACGCCCAGCACAGTGCCGGTATCAATTTGATTTTTTCGCAAAAATGCATCCAGACTCAAGGAAAGCTTGGATTGATAGTCTTCGGTCATTGAAAAAGGTTTGGGAATGCGGATATGTGCTGTCGCTTCTCCGGCCAGGTCGATGACGGCAAGGCTGAAATATTCCTGCGCAATATCCAAGCCAATGGAGACATTGCGGCTTGCGTTGACAGCCAGTCCCTTTGCCTTACGGCCGCCGGTCGACTGCAGCTTTCCGGTTTCGCAAAGCAGGCCTGTCTCCAGAAGCTCGTTGACACACTGCAGCACAGTAGGAAAGCTTAGTCCAAGGGCCTGAACCAGTTCAGGCCTTGAGGACTGCTTTTGACGATAAACCCAGTGAAAAATTTTACTTTTATTGGCGCGTTTAACATCAATATTAGTTTTTGCGGGCATGGGCGATCATCCTGACTGAATTAAATTATTTGATTTTTTTATTGTAGAAGATTTTTTGAGAATAATCAAGCAGATTCGGAAGAGACTCCAGAGTGGCGATTATCTTAAATATTGGCGCACAGATAATGAGTGTTTGCATAAACAGAGCAAAAAATGTCGCAATTTTATTCATTTGGAACCATAATCACACAGATTTCACAGTATAATATGACTGTAAAATGGTTTTTTTGTTAAGAAAGTCTATACTTTTTACATTGATTTCGCACGGGAAGGTGAGCACAATAAAGCAGAAAAAATCACCGCAGCTGAACCATCTGAATTCACTGAAAATGAGGGTGACTGGTATTTTCTTTATTTTAGTGCTGGTTCCGATGCTGCTGATCAGTGTGGTTACTTCTTTTTTCTACAATCAAAGCATGACAAATCAAGCGAGTGAAATGGTTGACAACAGTACAGTTCAGAACGTACAGATCATTAATGAACGGCTTGACATCTACAGAAACAAGCTGTATGAAGCGCTGACTGACCGGAATATCATCGCTTTGGCGAAAAAACTGAATGAGGCTTCTTCTACGCTCGATACGGCATACCAAAAACAGATTCTGAACTCGGCGCTCAGTAATTATGTTTCCGCAAAAGGGTACGGAGAAAGCCTGATTTTTATTTCGGATACGGATTACGCCATATATGACAAAACGGCGTTAGGCGGCGGGTCAGTCTGGGACTCACCCGCTTACCGGGAAATCTTTCTTAATTTATCAAAAAACCACAAGCAGATCACTTATATTTCCGGAATGAATCCATCTTCGGTCAGCGCATCAGAAAGCAGCGGGACGGTTTACATGGCATATCCGCTGTGCGACCTTGAAACCCGAAGATATGAGGGGATTCTTGTAATGGGGTTGAGCAATGAAATCTTTCAATATCATTATGAAGAAGAAGCGGGCAGCCAAAATCAAATCAGAACAATGGACGGGATCCGTTTTGCCACGATCAGCAGCGTGAATCGGATTATTTCAAATTATGATATACAGGATCCTCTCTATCAGCAATTGAATACATATCTCAGCGGAAACGAAAAAAGCAGCAGTTTTGATATATTGCACAAGCAAATAAAAGACACGCCCTGGAGTCTTGTGTGTGTTATGGACCGCAATATTTTGCTTCGTGAAGTAAACCGACTGAAGCAAGTCATGATTACCCTTACCGCTGTCGTATGCGTAGCTTTTCTTCTGATTCTTTTGTATATTGTGCGCCGGCTGGATACGTCTGTGCGGAAGGTCGCTGCGGGAATTAAAACCTATGAACCCGGTGAAGATCACACCAATGTAGAGTTGGGAAAGACCGACGCGCTGTATGCGATTGTCAGGCAGTTTAACGGACTAATCCAGCGGAACAACCAGCTGATTGAAACTTTGAAGGATAAGAATGAAGAAATTCAAATCGAAACGGAACAGCGCAAGAAAGCGGAGCTGAAAGCGCTGGAGGCGCAGATTAATCCGCACTTTCTGTATAATGTTCTGGACTCTATCAACTGGATTGCGATTGATAACGAGGAAATGGAAATCAGCCGGATGCTGACGTCGCTCGGGAGTATCCTGCGCTACAGCGTCACAAATATTGATACCGTTGTCCTTCTGGAAGCGGAAATCGAATGGATGAAAAAGTATATTTTTTTGCAGCAGGAACGGCTTGGCAAGGTGTTCACCTGTAACTTTGACGTACCTGAAAATACGCTTACTTTCCCGGTTTATAAAATGCTTTTACAGCCTTTGGTGGAAAATGCGATTATGCATGGCTTTGAGGGAATCTCAAAAAACGGTGTTATTTCGCTGCGCACGCGCCTGAGGGGACAAAATATGCTGGAAATTCGGATTTCGGACAACGGCTGCGGTATGAGTGAAGAAGCTGTTCGGGAAATCCGGAAAAAAATAGAGGGGGAAATATCAAAGGGAGGAAGTTCAATCGGGATCAGCAATGTAATCAACCGGATTCACCTGTACTATAAATCACAGGCGAAAATTACGGTGAACAGCCGGTTGGGCCAAGGAACCGAATTTATCCTGCTGCTGCCGGATGAGGGAGGGACATATTAAGATGAAGATCATAATCGTAGAAGATGAATTGCGCATCAGGAATGGTCTTGTCCATTTAATCCCTAAAATAAGTGAAAGCTATCGTGTTGTTGCGGAAGCGGAAAACGGGTATGACGGAATCCGCTGTGTGCAGGATCTGACGCCGGATGTCGTTATCACCGATATTTGTATGCCCAAAACGGACGGGCTAAAAATGATTTCGGAAATACAGGCGCTGGGCCTGAACCCCAAGTTCATTGTTATCAGCGGATACGCGGAATTTAATTATGCGCAGCAGGCGATGCATCTTGGCGTGCAGGAATATTTGCTTAAACCGATTTCCGTCGACAGCCTGACGGCGACGCTTGCGCGGCTGGAAAAATCCTTGACAGGGGAAGCACAGAATACAACGGAGAGCGAGGCGCGCTACTCCGCAATGGTGTCGGATATGGTGAATACCATCAATTCGAAGTACGGTCAGCATTTGAGAATGGATATGTTTGCCGAGAGGTATCGGGTAACGCCGGAGTACCTCAGTACATTATTCACGAAGGAAACGCAGACGACCTTTTCCAATTATCTGAAAACCGTGCGTATGGAAAAAGCCAAGGAGCTTTTGGAAACCAGCGACCTTAAAATTTATGAGATCGCCTGCCGGGTGGGTTACCCGGAGCAAAAGTATTTTTCCAAAGTATTCAAAGAGTACGCGGGATCTTCCGCAAAACAATACATCGTCAAAAGGCAGCATACGTCCGGGTAATACCGGTCTATTGCATTGCCCCGAAAATCTTTGCCCTGCGGTTGTGGTGCCATAACTGCAGGGCAATTTTATTGAATGTGTTATAAAATAAACAGATAAAATAAATTTTACTGTTGATAATAGTATACTTTTCTTAAAAAGTTGGAATTTTTTAATCAGGGAAAATCGATTATACTGATTTCATCAAAGGAGGTAGTTGTATGAAACATCAATTAAAAAAAGTTGTCGCAGGGTTAATGGCAGCTGCTATTTGTGCCGGCACGGTCGGCTGTGCAGCTTCGGGGGATTCACCCGGCAGCGCAGCTTCCGCGGCCTCATCCGGCGGATCAAGCAGCGAGGTCACCGAAATCCGTTTCTGGCACTATATGTCTATGGACAAAGAGGGGGCCGAAGTACAGAAAATCGTGGATCAGTATAATGCTTCCCAGTCAAAGGTCAAGGTTGTCGCACAGTATGTTCCGCGCAATGAGCTGATGAAGCAGTACACAATCGGCGCGGTTTCAGGCGATCTGCCGGACGTGGGCGCGGTGGACAATCCGGATCACGCATCCTATGCGGCGATGGGCGTCTTCGAGGATATTTCGGATCTTTACAACGCATGGGACGGCGCTCAGTTTTTACCCGGGCCGCTCGCGTCGGTAATGTTCAACGGGAAGGTCTACGGTGTGCCGTGGGGCAATAACTGCCTGGGACTTTTTTATGACGAAGACGCATTGAAAGCAGCGGGAGTCAGTGTTCCAACCACATGGACAGAACTGGAAGCCGCGGCAAAAGCGCTCACGAAAGGAACCACGAAGGGCTTGGCACTCAGCGCGGTGGGCAGTGAGGAAGGTACCTTCCAGTTTATGCCGTTCCTTCTTTCTGCAGGCGGAAACGTCGATAATCTTGCTTCCGAAAAATCCGTAAAAGCACTGAATTATATTTCCGGACTTGTGAAAAATGGCTATGTCAGCAAAGAAGCGATCAACTGGACACAGGCCGATGTTGAGAAGCAATTTGCTTCCGGCTCCGCCGCAATGATGATCAACGGCCCGTGGAATATTGCTTCTGTAAAAAAGGACGCACCAAATAAAAAATGGAGTGTTACAAAGATTCCGAAAGCTGATGACGGCGATTATGCTTCCGTGCTTGGCGGCGAAAACCTTGTAATCTGCAAAGGCGCTAAAAAAGACGCTGCATGGGACTTTATCAAGTACCTCAGCAGCAAGGAAAACTCCGCGGAGCTTTGTGCCAAGATCGGCCGTTTTTCACCGCGTTCCGATGTGGATGTTCAGGAAATGTTTAAAGATGACCCGGTACTGGCTCTCTTCGCCGGTTTGATGCCGAACGCAAAATCCCGCGGCCCGCACCAGAAATGGCCCGAAATTTCTTCCGCAATTCAAACCGCGTTGCAGGAATCCCTGACGGGACAAAAGAGCGCGGCGGATGCAATGAAGGATGCGAAAGCCAAAGCTGACGAGGTGAATGCGAGCCTCAAATCATAATTGCGTTTTAATTCCGGAAGCTCCTTGGCTGATTGCGGGCTGCAACCGCAATAGCCGGAGCTTTCTGTCAATCCGACAAGAAATTACTAGTTTTTAGAAGGGGAAGTTTCCATGAAACGCAAATTTCACATGAATGAGCGGACCCGCTCTGTCTGCACCGGATACGCCTTCGTTTTGCCGGCCCTCATTTTTATGATTGCCCTGATCGGCTATCCGATTATTTACAACTTTCTCATCAGCTTTCAGGATGTAACAGCGCAGACCATTGCGACCAATGTCAGAAAATTTATTGGTTTCAGCAATTATAAGAACATTCTGTCAGACCCCTTGATGAAAGCTTCTTTCCAGCATACATTTTTGTATACAATCGGTTGCCTTGTAATTCAGTTCAGCGTGGGTTTTTTGCTTGCACTGTTTTTTTCAAAGCGTTTTAAACTCAGCAAATTCCTGCGCGGCCTGATTGTAATCAGTTGGATGCTTCCCGTAACTGTTACCGCATTGATTTTTAAATTTATGCTTTCAGAAGGCAACGGCATTGTGAATCAGCTGCTGATGAATCTGCATCTGCTGCAGGCACCGGTGGGCTGGCTGACCAACGGAAGCACCGCGCTGTGGGGACTCATTATCGCAAACAGCTGGATCGGAATCCCCTTTAACATGCTGCTGCTTACAACGGGGCTCAATAATATTCCTGAAGACGTCTATGAGGCGGCAAGTATTGACGGCGCGAACGGAGTTCAGAAATTTTTTAATGTTACAATTCCACTGCTGAAACCCACAATGATGTCTGTGCTGATTCTTGGGTTTGTGTACACTTTCAAAGTGTTTGACCTGGTATTCGTTATGACCAACGGCGGGCCCGTGGATGCCACTCAGGTGCTTTCTACATACTCCTATAAGCTGTCCTTTACCTATTTCCGGTTCGGCGAGGGAGCCGCCGCGGCCAATGTTCTGTTCCTGTGCCTGTTTGCCGTGGCATTGGTTTACCTGCGGTTTGTTTCAGAGGATGAGGTGATGTGACATGAATAAGAAATTGATTCATTTAAAAGAAAAACAAAGATCTGCGATTTACAGTGTGCTTGCTATTCTGATCTGTATGATATTTATGTTCCCGCTTTACTGGATTATTGTCAGCTCGTTTAAAATAGATGGCGAGATTTTTGCGAACCCGCCCACGCTCTGGCCGAAACAGTTTACGCTGGACGCATATATTCTTCAACTCCAGACCATCGCCTTACCGTTTCGCAACTCTGTGATTATTGCTTCCTGTTCCATGCTGATTTCAGCCTGCCTGTCTATTCCGGCAGCGTATGGCCTTGCACGTTACAAGGTGCCGGGGAAACGGACTTTTCTGATGACATTCCTTATCACACAAATGCTGCCGGCAAGTCTGGTGCTTACGCCCTTGTACCTGATTTTTGCTCGGCTCAGTTTGACCAACAACCTGTTGGCACCGATTTTGTCCACCGCAACGGTTACGATTCCATTTAACATATTGATGCTGAGACCTGCGCTTTTAAATTGTCCGCGTGAGTTGGAGGACGCAGCCAAAATTGACGGCTGCAATACATTTTCCTGTTTTATTCGTATCATCATCCCGATTTTTAAATCCAGCATTATTACAGCGGCGGCCTTTGGATTCATTATGTCGTGGAATGACCTTGTGTATTCCATGACATTCAATACAAAAGAAACACTTCGTCCTATGACGACCAGCATTTATACCTTTATGAACCAGTACGGTACGCAGTGGAATCAAATCATGGCGTACGGCGTGCTGCTGATTCTGCCGATTGCCGTCGTGTTCCTGACGCTGCAGAAACATATCGTGAGCGGACTGGTCAGCGGATCGGTAAAGGGATAAAAATACAGAACAACCGATGAAAGGGAGTAATTGCGATGGCAGTTTTTACGAAATATGAAGATAAACTGGTTTACCACTATGATGCCGAGGAAGTATGGCTGGAACCATGGGGGAGCAACAGTCTGCGTGTACGCGCCTATAAAATGGCCGAAATGCCCGCGGAAGACTGGGCGCTTCTGAAGCAGAAACCCTGTACACCCGATATCGTAATCGATGAAAGTCAGGCGCAGATTTCAAACGGAAAAATACGCGCGGTGATCACATATGCCGGAAAGATCACATTTTACAATCAAACAGGCAAGGTCTTGCTGGAGGAATACCTGCGCAACCGCAAGGACTTTAAAGCAGAGTACTGCAGCGCCCTGATTGTCGACGCGCGTGAATTCAAGCCGATTATCGGAGGCGATTATGCCCTTACTGTGCGCTTTGAGTCCAATCCGGAAGAGAAACTGTTCGGCATGGGGCAGTACCAGCAGCCTTACCTTGACCTCAAAGGAACCGATCTGGAACTGGCGCAGCGTAATTCACAGGCCAGCGTACCGTTTGCGCTTTCTTCGCTCGGCTACGGCTTTCTGTGGAACAATCCGGCCGTTGGGCGTGTCACTTTCGGTAAAAATCTGACCACATGGCAGGCATATTCCACGAAAAAAATGGATTACTGGATTACCGCCGGGGACACCCCTGCCGAAATTGAGCGTGCTTACGCCGATGTAACCGGCAAGGTACCGATGATGCCGGAATACGGAATGGGATTCTGGCAGTGCAAGCTGCGCTACCAGACGCAGGATGAACTGCTTGAGGTGGCGCGTGAATATAAAAAGCGCGGACTGCCGATTTCTGTAATTGTGATTGACTATTTCCATTGGCCGCGTCAGGGCGACTGGCGCTTCGATGAGAAATATTGGCCCGACCCGGACGCCATGATTCAGGAATTGAAGGAAATGGGCATTGAGCTGATGGTGTCCATTTGGCCGACGGTTGACTATAAAAGCGAAAATTTTGAAGAAATGGAGGAAAAGGGATATCTGATTCAGACGGAACGTGGATTCCGTATCGTCATGGACTTTCAGGGAAACACCGTGCACTATGACGCAACCAATCCGGAGGCACGCGACTACGTCTGGAAAAAAGCAAAGCAGAACTATTATGATAAAGGAATCCGAACTTTCTGGCTTGACGAAGCGGAACCGGAGTACCGTGTCTATGACTTTGAGAACTATCGGTACAAGATGGGTCCGAATGTTCAAATCGGCAATATTTATCCCGCAATGTACGCAAAAACGTTTTTTGACGGTATGAAGGCGGAAGGACAGGAAAACATCGTGAATCTTCTGCGCTGCGCGTGGGCCGGTTCCCAGCGCTACGGCGCGCTGGTATGGTCGGGTGACATTCACTCCAGCTTTTCCAGCCTTCGCAATCAGTTTGCCGCAGGTCTGAATATGGGCATTGCCGGTATCCCGTGGTGGACGACCGATATCGGCGGATTCCACGGCGGCAATCCGAAGGATCCTGAGTTCCAGGAGCTGCTGGTACGCTGGTTCCAGTACGGCACGTTCTGCCCCGTTATGCGTCTGCACGGGGAACGCCAGCCGCTGAAATCACCGATCGGTACGGAAGGCGGAGCACTTTGCGTGTCCGGTGCAGATAACGAAGTCTGGAGCTTCGGCGACGTGAATTACGAGATTCTTAAGAAATTTTTGTTTCTGCGCGAAGCAATGAAACCCTATGTGGCACAATTAATGAAAGATGCACATGAAAAAGGCGATCCGGTCATGCGCCCGCTGTTTTATGATTTTTCGTCGGATAAAGCAAGCTGGGACTGCAGCGATCAATTCATGTTCGGTGCCAATGTGCTGGTTGCACCTGTACTGTACGCGGGAATGAAGGAACGCAGCGTTTACCTGCCCACGGGCGCACAGTGGACGAATTTCTGGACCGGGGAAAACTATGAGGGCGGTCAAACCGTTACTGTCGCGACACCAATGGAAGAAATCCCCGTATTCACCCGCGATGGGTTTCAGCTTACGAAAGGTGGGGCGGTAAAATGAAAACGGCGGTATTTTACGGAAAGCACGATATTCGGGTGGAAAAACGTCCCGTGCGCGAGCCGGGGCCGGAGGAAATCTGTATCAGGGTCAAGGCCTGCGGCATCTGCGGCACGGATATGCATATTTTTGAAGGGGACAAAGGGGCGGCGGATTGTACACCGCCCACTATCCTGGGACACGAATTTTCCGGGGTTGTGGAACAGGTCGGCAGTATGGTAACGGATTTTGTACCGGGTGACCGTGTTTGTATTGACCCGAACTGTACCTGTGGCGGATGCAGCTACTGCAACAGCGGGCTTGCCCATTTCTGCACGCATATGACCGGAACCGGCACTACGGCCGACGGAGGATTTGCGCAGTTCTGCACGGTAAACCGAAAGCAGGTCTACCGCCTGGCTGATTCGGTGTCGTTTGAAGAAGGGGCGATGGCCGAACCGTTGTCCTGCTGTCTGCACGGAATCGATTTGTGCGAACTGCGCCCCGGCAGTACGGTTGTGGTAATCGGCGGCGGTATGATCGGCCTGCTGATGCTCCAGCTTGCGCGCATTTCCGGCGCGGCACGGGTGATCCTTTCGGAGCCTGTCGCGCAGAAGCGCGAAATAGGTAAAAAGCTGGGTGCTGATCTGTGCCTTGACCCCAATGAGGGAACGCTGTGTGCCATGCTGAAAAGCCACGGAATCGACCGAGCGGACGCAGTCATTGAATGTGTCGGAAAACCGGCAACCATAGAACAGGCAATTGAAGCTGCGGGGAAACGATCGGTTGTAATGCTGTTCGGTCTGACAAAACCGGACGCGGAAGTTCCTGTAAAGCCATTTACGCTGTTTGAGAAAGAGGTTGTCCTGAAAGCGTCCTATATTAATCCTTACACAATGCCGCGTGCCGTCGAGCTGATTAATTCCGGAAGAATCGACGTGCATTCGATGGTACAGCCGGTGCAGCCCTTGGAGCAGTTAGGCTCTATCCTTTCGGATGCCCAGCTGCGTACCGGCGGAAAGTTTATTATTTCCCCCTGGCTGGAAGCGTAGCCTGCCGTTTGTCTCATCACGGTAATCGGCTCGGTATCATGGACAGCCAAAGAAAAAAGTTGTAGGATAAAACTAAAACAGTATTGCATACTGTCCGGCGTAATAAGCGCGCCGGGCAGTAAATTACAGTGATATAAATAAAGACGGGAGGAAATGATTTACCGTGTTCAACAGTCAGAAAGTCAGACAGCTGGCTCCTGAAATGGACCCTTTGCGGATGGGAATGGGCTGGACGGAATCCGATTTGGAAAAACCGCAGATTATGGTGGAAAGTACCTATGGGGACAGCCACCCGGGTTCCGCGCACCTGAATCAGCTTGCGGAAGCGGCTGTGAAGGGCATTACGGAAAACGGCGGCAAGGGTGCGCGCTATTTTACGACCGATATTTGTGACGGAATGGCACAGGGGCACGACGGAATCAACTATTCTCTTGCAAGTCGCGACATGATTGCCAATATGATTGAAATTCACGAAAAAGCAACCACTTTTGACGCCGGTGTTTTCCTCGCCAGCTGCGACAAGGGAATGCCCGCAATTTTGATGGGAATCGGCCGCGTCAATATTCCCGCGATTGTGGTGACTGGCGGCGTCATGGATGCGGGCCCGGATTTGCTGACACTGGAACAGATTGGCGCATACAGCGCAATGTGCCAGCGTGGCGAGATCACGGAGGAACAGCTGACGTATTATAAGCACCACGCCTGCCCCTCATACGGGTCGTGTTCGTTTATGGGTACCGCTTCCACGATGCAGATTATGGCGGAAGCAATGGGTCTTATGCTGCCCGGAAGCGCGCTGATGCCCGCAACCAGCCCGGACTTGAAAATTGTTGCGGAAAAAGCGGGCCGCCGTGCTGTTGAACTCGCGAAAGAAGGCGTAACCGCGCGCCAGATGGTTACCATGGAAAGCTTTGAAAACGCTATTTTGGTGCATGCTGCCATTTCCGGCTCTACCAACAGCCTGCTGCATCTTCCCGCCATCGCGCATGAATTTGGCATTGAGTTGGACGCGGAAGCGTTTGACCGGATTCACAGAGGCGCGCACTATCTGCTGGATATTCGTCCCGCAGGGCGCTGGCCCGCGCAGTTCTTCTATTATGCCGGCGGCGTACCGCGTATTATGGAAGAAATCAAATCCATGCTTCATCTGGACGCAAAAACGGTAACGGGAAAAACGCTGGGAGAAAATCTGGAACTGCTGCGGGAAAACGGGTTCTACGAACACTGCGCCGAAAACCTGAAGAAATGGGGGCTGCGCAGGGAAGATGTAATCCGTCCTTTTGACGACCCGATCGGTACCGACGGAACAGTCGCTATCCTGAAAGGAAATCTTGCGCCGGACGGCGCGGTTGTTAAGCATTCCGCCGTACCGAAAGAACTGTTTCGCGCGGTACTGCGCGCGCGTCCCTATGACTGCGAAGAAGACGCCATTGCCGCGGTGCTGCATCATGATGTAAAGCCCGGTGACGCGGTCATTATCCGGTACGAGGGGCCGAAAGGCAGCGGCATGCCCGAGATGTTTTATACAACCGAAGCGATTTCCTCGGATTCAGAACTTGCCACCGCAATCGCGCTGATTACGGACGGCCGCTTTTCCGGCGCCTCCAAGGGCCCGGCAATCGGTCATGTATCGCCGGAAGCCGCGGACGGCGGGCCCATCGCGCTGGTGGAACAGGGCGACTTGATTGAGCTGGACATCCCGAACCGTATTCTGCGCATTGTGGGCGTGAATGGTGAAAGGAAAACGCCGGAAGAAATAGAAGCGATTCTCGTGCAGCGCAAGTCTGCCTGGCGGCCGAAACCGCAGCACTATGATTCAGGTGTGCTGCATATCTATGCGCAGCATGCGGTTTCTCCCATGAGAGGCGGATACATGGGCTGATGTGGACGATACATTAAGATGAATGTCGCTGCATGTGTGTTAATAATGAATCAGCCGTTTTCCCACAGGAAAGCAATTGGGCTGAATAGACAAGGGGAGCGCTTTATGTTTGATCTGGTTTCGATGGGAGAACTTCTGATTGATTTTACTCCGCGGGGAATTTCCGCCGCGGGTAATCCGCTGTTTGAGCAGAACCCCGGCGGCGGCCCGGCAAATCTTGCCTGTGCGGCTGCAAAAATGGGCTGTAAAGTTTCGTTTATCGGCAAGGTGGGCAATGATGTGATGGGGAGTTTTCTGAAGCGTACGTTGGTACAGAATCAGGTGGATACGCGGAATCTTTTACAGGACGCGCAATATAAAACGACCCTCGCGTTTGTGCATCTGGACGAATCGGGAGACCGCAGTTTCAGTTTTTACCGGGAGAACGGTGCGGACACCATGCTGCGCTTTTCGGAGATTGACCTGAGCCTGCTGAAAAACTGCAGATATTTCTTTTTCAGCTCGGTATTGATGGCACAGGGAGCTTCCCGGGAAACGAGCTTTCAGGTTGCGCGGTATGTAAAATCCGAAGGAATTCCGGTCATATTTGACCCTAATTTGCGGTTCAACCTGTGGAATAGCGCCGAAGACGCGAAAAGCTGTATCTGCCGCGCCTTGGCGTATGCCGATATTGTGAAGGTCTCCGAAGAAGAACTGGTTTTTCTGACGGGGGAGAATGACTGTAAAAAAGCCACGGAAATCTTGATGAACCGGTACCCTGTGGCCGCTGTCTTTGCGACACTGGGCGCAAAGGGGTGCTATGCTCGAACCGCCGCAGGACGCAGCGCTTATCATCCGGGTTTTGCCGTTCATACCGTAGATACAACGGCGGCGGGCGATTCATTTACCGGGGGATTGGTTCGCTGCCTGTCAAAGTCCGAAAAGCCGATTGCACAGTACTCGGAGGGAGAGCTGAAAGAAGCGATTCGCTTTGCCAACGCGGTCGGTGCGCTGACCACGACGAAGCCGGGCGCCATTTCCGCAATGCCGGGTTTGCATGATGTGGAGACGCTGCTTGCCCGCTCCATATAAGGAGGAAAAGGGCAGCTACGCGGCTTCCCCCGATTTACGCACCCCGAAAGGCACAGTCAGAATAAGAGCCGCCCGCATCATCCACGCTGATGATCGGGCGGCTTTTATTTCTATGAGTTTTACAAAAGACCAGTGCCGCGAAAGTGGATTTACATACTGCCATGAGTAAAGTACGCTAAAAACCCGTTTCCTGTTATACTTTTATGACTTGAATGATTTGTAAATACTATAATCTTTATATAAATATTTTGTTATTACCAATATAAAATATAACATTATCATAATTGATTTATATAATTCAAGTAGATTATAGTTGAAATTCAAGTAAAGTTCGACAATAATAGAGTTACAAAACAACTAGGGAGGTTATTGTAATGAAAAAGTCAAGATTTTTGGCGATGACATTAGCGTCAGCAATGCTGTTTTCAATGGCAACCGGCTGTTCGAACGGCAGCACTGCCAGCAGCCAGAGCGCAAGCAGCGGCGCGGCATCTACAGCGAGCAGCGGTGATATCACCGTGAATTTCTGGAGCGCCCCGGAACAGTATAACTACGATATCTGGAGTAAATATGCAGGAAAGTTTAACAGCGCAGGGGTTAAGGTTGACGGCAAGACCGTTAAAGTGGAAGTACAGCAAATGCCCGCACAGCCGTCTTCGGAAGCAGGCATCCAGAACGCGATTGCAACCGGAACGGTTCCTGCAATTTCTGAAAATATTAACCGCAGCTTCGGCGCTACACTCGCCAATTCTCAGGCCGTTTATGACCTGAGCCAGGAAGACTGGTTCAAGGCAATCGTAGCGGAAAGAAAAATTGACAGCGTGATGAGTGGCTGGGCGGTTAATGGTGCGCAGTATGTTCTTCCGCTGTATGTAAACCCGATCAGCTATGTTTATAACAGCAAGGCATTGAAGGAACTTGGCATTTCGAAGGTTCCCGAGACGGTGGATGAGTTCAACAAACTACTCAATGCCTATAACAGCAAAAAGGATGCGATGAACGGTCAGGGCGTCACCAATTTCATGTATCGCTATGAGCTGACAAGACCGGATTCCTGGTGGGAGAGATGGTTCGATTTCCAGGCTCAGTATGAAGCGTTTTCACAGGGCAAGTCCTTTGTAGACGGAGATCAGCTTGTGCTGGACAAAACCGCTGCGAAAAAAGTATTTGATCTTTACGGCTCCATGGGCAGCTCGCTCCTGACCGGCGAAATTCCGAAAATCTGGCAGGAAAAGACGGTTCCTGTTGTAATGGGCATGGGTCTTCCGTGGGATATCGCAACCAACAAAGCAGCAGGCAAGACCTACGGTCTGGACGGCGATTACATGTTTGGCCCGATGCTTGTTGAAAAAGCAGGCGACAAAGCCTATACTTTCGCAGATTCCAAGGGACTGGTTCTTTATAAAAATAAGAATATTTCCGACGAACAGCACAAGGGTGCGATTGAGTTCCTGAAGTATGTGTTCACCGGCGAAGGCAAGGACACCTTTGACGTTGACTGGCTTGACACAACCTCCATGCTTCCGGTACGCGGCGACCTCGAAACAAATTCCACATTGAAAACCTATTTTGACAAGAATCCTGAACTGAAAGCAGTCAGCGCGTTCGTTGCAAACGGCATTCCCTGCATGGCGCATGAGAAAATGTCAGACATTCTGACCGCGCTGGCGGAAAAAGGCATGACCCCCTATGTAACGGAAAAAGTTTCCGGTTCCGCAATCGGCAGCACGCCGGATTCTACATCCTATGTGGATGCGGCATTTGACGCAATGAAAACAGCAGGCGGACTAAAGTAAGATAAAAGCTGGTATGAGATTCCCGTTCCTGCTGCCGAAAACGGCGCCGGAGCGGGAAATCTCTCGCTTTATACAGCTAGGAATATGAAACCGAACAGTTCCGAGCGGTGCGAATTCGATTTGACCTAGGTTCCCGATCACGGAAAGGAGCATTTTCCATGCACATAAAAAACGAGTCGGTTCCTGAAAGGACTCCGGAAAGAACACGGCCCAGTCACGAAAGCAGAACGGCATGGCTGTTTAATACGCCGTATGTTTTATACACGGTGATCTTTCTACTGCTGCCACTGGGTTGGGCAATCTGGCTGTCACTGACAGACTGGAACCTGATGTCACCAAACTTTAACTTTACCGGCGTGAAAAACTTTGCGAAGCTGTTCGCAGACAACAAGGTGCAGGCGGCGTTTTGGAATTCCTTAAGCTATCTGGTACCCATTGTACTGCTGTGCTTTGCGTTTGGCGTGGGTATCGCGCTGCTGGTCTCTAAACTGCCCGAGAAAATGAAGGGCATCGCCGCAACACTGTTTTTCATTCCCTATCTGACCTCCGGTGTCGCGACATCCGTTATGGTGAAATATGTATTCAGCTACAATTCCATGCTGAATGTATTTTTAAGGGAGAATTTTCATATCAATGTCAACTGGCTGCAAAGCGGAGCGGCCTTCTGGATTTTGATCGCAATGATCGTATGGAAAATGTCGGGTTATTACGCATTGTTTGTTTTATCAGCCATTGAATCCATTTCCAGTGATATTTATGAAGCCGCGGCTATTGACGGCTGTATCGGCTTCAGAAAATTCTTTAAAATTACATTGCCAATGATTACGCCGACGATTACTTCGGTCATTGTTCTGGCAGCGGGCCTGTCGTTCCAGATCTTCTCGGAACCGTTCCTGCTCACAGGCGGCGGGCCGAACCTGTCAACTACCACATGGCAGCTGGAAATCTATAAGACTTCTTTCGTCAGCTTTAACGCCGGGTACGGTGCCGCAATGGCAATTGTCAACGCAATTCAGATCTTTGTAACCATTCAGTTGATTACATGGATTATGGACCGGGTCAATCGGAAATTCGGCTGGTAAGGGGGAGAATATATGACTCGTAAAAAAATAGGAGTTGGCACAGTGGCGGCGATCATTGTGACACTGCTTCTGCTGATCATCACTCTGTTTCCGTACTACTACTTGATCATTCAGTCTTTTGCGCCGTGGGATATGGTGGATAAAACCATTTTGCCCGGAAAGTCAACGCTGGACAGCTACAAATACCTGTTAAACAGGGGAGGTTCCTCTAACCCGTTTATGTGGGTGCGCGCCCTGCTGAACTCCTTTGTAGTATCGGCGCCGACCGCCGTGATTTCAGTCGCGGTCGGGCTTTTGACCGGCTATGCCTCTACCAATATGAATTACAAGGGGAAGGGCGCTGTTCAGGCTTCGCTCCTGTTTCAGATGTTCTTTCCGGTGATCATTCTGCTGGTACCGCGCTATATGATCGTGAAGCCGCTTGCAAACCATTACTCAGGAATGATTCTGCCGCTGGTGATTTCCGTCTGGGGCATTTTCATGTACATTAACTATTTTAAGACTGTGCCGAAATCGGTTTTTGAGGCGGCTAAAATTGACGGCGCGTCCGATTTGAAGATCGTGCAGAAGATCGCGCTGCCCTCCACCAAATCCATCAGTATTATCGTTTTTCTTTCTGTATTTATGACGCGCTGGAATGAACTGATGTGGGATATGCTGATTGCGCCGAATATCAATAATCAGACGCTGAATGTCATGATTTCAACACAGTTCAATCAAAATTCCAATATTCCGGGACCAATGTATGCGGCATCCATTTTGCTGACGCTGCCGATTATCATCTTGTTCCTGTGCTTTTCCAAATACTTTAAAGAGGGAATCAACTTCATGTTGAAATAGGGTGCTGTTCATGAAAGAAAGAAAAGAACCAGAATTTAACCGCAGCAATCATACCAATATCATCAGGGCGGCAGAAAATCCTTTGCTGACGGTGAAAGACGTAAAGCCTTCCCGCGAAGACTTTTCTGTGGACGGCATTTTTAACTGCGGCGCCACGAAGTACGGTGATGAGTATATTCTGCTTTGCCGTATCGCGGAATCTGTAAAATGTAAAGACGAGGGTTGCGTTGCAATTCCGGTTATCGTTGATAAAGAGGGAAAATCGGAATTTGAAATAATACGACTTGAAAAAAGTAAGAATCCGGAGTACAATTTTTCTGATTCAAGAACAATAACCAAGGGCTGCGATGCTTACACCCAGGTGGTTTACCTCACCTCTTTCTCCCACCTGCGTCTTGCCCGCTCCAAAGACGGGGTACATTTTACCGTGGATGAAAAGCCTGTAATTATGCCCGATCCGGTCAGCGAGCGCTGGGGAATGGAAGATCCCAGAATCACTTGCGTGGATGGAATCTACTATATCAATTACACTGCGGTGTCGCCGAATGGGGCTGCCACGGCGCTGATAACCACAACAGATTTTCACTCATTCCATAGGGAAGGTTTGATTTTTCTTCCGGAGAATAAGGATGTCGCAATTTTCCCCCAAAAAATAAACGGAAAGTACATGGCGTTTAACCGTCCGGTTCCGCGCTCCATCGGCAACCCGGACATCTGGATTTCCGAATCGGAGGACATGGTACACTGGGGACGGCATCAGCATTTTCACGGTGTTTCTGAAACCGGCTGGGAAAATGGCCGAATCGGCGGCGGGGCTCCGCCGTTCCTTACGGAAAAAGGCTGGGTAAAAATTTACCATGCGGCAGATGAGAACCACCGTTACTGCTTGGGCGCGTTCCTTTTGGACACGCAGGATCCGACAAAGGTGATCGCAAAATCAGCGGAGCCGCTGCTGGAACCCGAAGCGGACTATGAAACGGAAGGCTTTTTTGGCAATGTTGTTTTCACTTGCGGCTGCATAGAGGAAAACGGTGTGATCCATATTTATTACGGCGCTGCGGACGATAAAATTTGCTGTGCCGATATTACCGTCAGTGACTTATACAGGCATTTGGGAATCGAGTAAACACGGTAAGCGCATCCCCTTTGATAGGGAAACATAAAAACAGCAGCCGACATGTTGTTGAAAAGAGGTCTTGTGAATGGGCGTTACAATGAAGAATATTGCAGAGAGCTTAAATATATCAGTCAACGCGGTCTCTATCGCGCTCAACAACAAGGCGGGCGTCAGTGATGAAATGCGTGCGAAAATATTGCGTACCGCTGAGAAGATGGGGTATCTGGAGAAAAGGAATAAGTTTGTCCGTACTTTTTCCCATACAAACCTCTGTGTCATGATGCAGAAAATTTACTCCGAGGATATGATTTTCTATTCCAAGGTATTGTACTCCTTTGTGGAGGAGGCAAAGAAGAGCGGCTACGATACCATCATCAACTTTTTTGATGATCAGTCGATGGTCGTGCCGGCCTGTGTGGAAAAATACCGTGTGTCCGGTATCGTTGTAATCGGGAAAATCAGCGACGTCAACATTGCCAAGCTGAAGGAATACCCGATTCCGCTTGTTTTGGTGGACCATGCTTCGCTGATGTATACGGTCGACAGTATCTTGACCGATAACAAACTGGGCGGCTACATTGTCACCAAGTATCTGCTGGACAAAGGATTTCGTAAAATCGGATTTTTTGGCGACCTGAAATATTCGCTCAGTATTAAAGAACGTTTCTTTGGCTTTAAAGAGGCGCTTTCATCTTATGAAGCGGATTTGCCCTCCAATAATATAGACGATTACATTAAACAGTACTCCATCTTGTCGGACATTGAGCAGTCCGTTTTGAACAACGATACGCAGCAGATTGTACAGCTGATCAAGAGGGCGAAAAATTTGCCGCAGGCCTTTGTCTGCTCAAATGACAAAGCCGCAATTGCGCTTTTGATGGCGCTGCAGATTTTGAATATGAATGTCCCCGATGACATTTCCCTTGTCGGTTTCGATAATATTGACATGTGTGAAAAGGTAAACCCGAAGTTGACGACGATCAATGTTGACACGGAAGCACTTGGCAGAAGGGCTGTCCAGCGGCTGAAGCACCAAATCGGACGCACAGCCGTGGCTCCGGAAAACACGGTGATCAGCGTAAAGCTGATTGAGCGTGAGTCGGTCAAATGATAGACTTCACGCATAATATTTAAAAAATAAATAAGAATAATGGTACAACAACCGCCCGTTTACTCCGTTGAGTGAATGGGCGGCTGTTTATATATGCATGAATTTTACAGTGAGTTTTTTGCATGGCAGTTTCTGCCATTGCTGTACAACCGATTCTGTTTGTATGCTCCATGTTTCAGAAGTATTGTAAAGAATATCGTAATCGGTTCTGCGAAGGGGTAAAATCATGGCGATCATTTTTTTTGGATTTGTCCGTAAATTAGGAAACCTAAACGATGTTCAGAAGTTTGGTTTGTTCTGATGGTCAGCAAAATTACAGCGCAAAGTTTATGAATTATTACTGTATGGACAAAGTGCCATTACCTGGATTAAAATAATTTCATAGGGATTCCTCTGTGTGGCTGTATGCTGACTGAGGTACATGTTTCAAATAATAAATTATTGGATTAATAGAATGTCCCCGCTTGTGTGATAAGCTTGCTGTGTCGCACAGCGGGGATTATTTCAATTTTTAAAACAGGAGGGGAAAAATGACACCTGATTTTAATGGCAAAAAAATGGCTTACGGCGGTGACTATAATCCGGAGCAATGGGACGAGTCGGTCTGGGAAGAAGATATGCGCCTTTTTCATAAAGCGCATATTGATATTGTCACACTGAATGTGTTCAGCTGGGCGGCGCTTCAGCCCGATGAGGACACATACTGTTTTGACCGGCTGGATAAAATCCTCGATCTGGTTCGTAAAAATGGACTGCAGGTCTGTCTTGCCACTTCCACGGGCGCACACCCCGCGTGGATGGCGAGGCGTCACCCGGATATTCTGCGTACGGAATTCAACGGGTTGAAGCGCAAATTCGGCGGCAGGCATAATTCCTGCCCGAACAGCCCGACTTACCGGGAGTACTCCGCGCGTCTGGCCGGGAAACTGGCGGAGCGCTACCGGGATATGGACAATATCGTCGCGTGGCATATCTCAAACGAATACGGCGGGGAGTGTTACTGTGAAAATTGCGAAAAAGCGTTCCGCGTGTGGCTGAAAAAACGCTACGGAACTCTGGACGAGCTGAACCGTGTGTGGAATACGGCGTTCTGGGGGCATACCTTTTACGACTGGGGCGAAATTGTGCTGCCGAATCTGCTCAGTGAACACTTCGGGGAAGATCATACCATGTTTCAGGGGATTTCTTTGGATTACCGCCGTTTTAATTCCGAAAGCATATTGGAATGCTACCGCGGAGAATATGAAGCGATCAAGTGCTTTACACCCGACATCCCGGTGACTACCAATTTTATGGGCTTTTATAAACCACTCGATTACCAAAAATGGGCGCCGTATCTGGACTTTATTTCATGGGATAACTACCCGATGAACGAAGACCCACCGGCGAGAATGGCACTGAGTCACGATTTGATGCGCGGACTGAAACACGGTCAGCCGTTTATCCTGATGGAGCAAACGCCCAGTGTGACGAACTGGCAGCCCTATAATGCGCTGAAACGCCCCGGAGTAATGCGATTGTGGAGTTATCAGGCGGTCGCGCATGGGGCGGACGCGGTGATGTTCTTTCAGATGCGCAGGAGCGTCGGCGCGTGTGAAAAGCTGCACGGGGCAGTCATCGACCATGCCGGGCGTTCCGATACCCGCGTTTTCCGCGAAGTGGAAGCGTTGGGCGTGGAGCTGGAAAAAATCGGCGGCGCAACGCTGGGCGCAGTTACCGACGCAAAGGCCGCGATTCTGTTTGACTGGGAAAACTGGTGGGCGGTTGAGTATTCAGCGGGGCCGAGCCGCGAGTTGCGCTACTGCGACGAAGTCATGAAGTACTATTCCGCGCTTCACGGACTGAATATTCCGGTTGATATGGTGGCGGTGGGCGACGACCTCAGCCGTTACAGCGTGGTGGTCACGCCGGTGCTGTATATGACGAAAACCGGCTGTGACGAAGACCTGCGCCGTTTTGTGATGAACGGCGGTACGCTGATTACCACGTTTTTCAGCGGAATCGCCGACGAACATGATGTGGTTGTGCCGGGGGGCTACCCCGGTCGGCTGAGCGACATTCTCGGCATCTGGGTAGAAGAAACGGACGCGCTGCCCGAAAATATGGAAAATTCATTCGTTTACGGGGGCAGGGAATACCCTGCAAGACTGCTTTGTGATCTTCTGCACACGGAGGGGGCGCATCCGCTCGCCGTTTACGAACAGGATTTTTATCAGGGAATGCCGGTGCTGACCTGCAACGCGCTCGGAACCGGACGCGCTTATTATGTGGCCGCGAGTTCAAGTGACGAGTTTTATACCGATTTTCTTGGCAATGTCTGCAAAGAAGCCGGCGCAAAAGCGACAGTACCCGCAAAGCCGGGGCTGGAAGCGACCCGCCGCCGCAATCAGAACGGCAGTTTCCTGTTCCTGCTGAACCACGGCGGCGAAGCGCAGACTGTCGTGCTGGAAAATACCTGCCGCAGTCTGCTGACCGATGAGGAATACTCGCCGGGTTCGGTGCTGATGATTGCGCCCAAGGACGTTAATATTCTGCATGAGCAGGATTCCTGACGCTAAACGGCCGGTTCGTACCCTTTGCGGCGAACCCGCTTGCTATTTTGTGTTTTATTGAAGGAGACAACCGTCATGTTACTTGAAAAAAACAGCCGGCTGATTATGGCCGGCGACTCCGTTACAGACTGCGGCAGAAACTATGACGCGATTCCCGCCGGGTGGGGTTCTTTTGGCGACGGCTATGTCAGCCTGGTTAACGCCTGTCTGACAACTCTTGCGCCGGAGCAGGAGATTATGGTGGTGAACCGCGGCGTAAGCGGCAATAACATTCGGGATTTGAACGCGCGCTGGGAGCGTGACGTTCTGGCGCTCAAGCCCGATTATATTTCCGTTATGATCGGAATCAACGATGTCTGGCGTTATTTTGATGCGCCGCTGCAGCAGCCGGAGTTTGTGGACAAAACCGAATTTGAGGATACCTATTGTACACTGATGGAAAAAACGCTGCCGCAGGTGCGCGGTATGTTTGTCATGAGCCCGTTTATGGCGGAGCCGAACCGTGGAGACCCCATGCGGAAGACGGTAGAGGAATACGCGGCGATTGCGCGGCGTACAGCCGAGAAATACAAAGTGCCCTATATTGATGTACAGGCGAAAGTTGACCGTTTCCTGCAGTCGCTCTCTTCTTACGTTATCAGCAGCGACCGGGTTCACCCGAACCTGCAGGGGCATATGATTCTTGCCAAGGCGTTTCTGGACGCCGTAAGGCTGGATTGGAATGCGTAAAGGAGGATGGTATGCTGACACAATTAGAAAAAGACTATCTGCGCACCATTGACGAAACCATCGCGGCGGGGCCGTATGACGCGACATGGGAATCGCTTGCGCAGTTTGAAACGCCGCTTTGGTTCCGGAACGCGAAATTCGGCATCTTTATCCACTGGGGGCTGTACAGCGTAGCGGCTTTCAATAATGAATGGTATTCCCGCAATATGTATATTCAGGATAAGGAAGAGTTCCGGCACCATGCGGAAACCTATGGCCCGCACAAGGAGTTCGGATACAAGGATTTTATTCCGATGTTCACCGCGGAACAGTTCAGGCCGGAGGAATGGGCCGCTTTATTTAAGGAATCCGGCGCGCGCTATGTTTTCCCCGTGGCGGAGCACCACGACGGGTTCCAGATGTACCGCAGCGCGCTTTCACATTGGAACGCCTATGAGATGGGCCCCAAGCGTGACTTGCTGGGCGAACTGAAACAGGCGCTGGAGGCGGAAGGTCTTACATTCTGCGCCTCTTCACACCGTGGAGAGCATTGGTTCTTTATGGGGCACGGTCAGGAATTTGACAGCGACATCCATGAGCCGATGAAAAAGGGTGACTTTTACTGGCCGGCCAAGCCGGAACCGGACAATCAGGCGCTGCAGAGCACGCCGTACCCGACGGAAGAATTCCTGACGGACTGGCTGCTGCGAACCTGTGAGATCATTGATAATTACCGGCCTAAGGTGCTGTATTTCGACTGGTGGATTCAGCACGAGGCATTTAAACCGTGGCTGAAAAAGCTGGCCGCCTATTATTACAACCGCGCGGCGCAGTGGGGGTTCGACGGGGAAATTTGCTACAAGCACGACGCGATGATGTTCGGGAGTGGAATTGTAGAGGTGGAGCGCGGCAAATTTACCGAAGCAAAACCGTATTACTGGCAGACCGACACCGCAATTGCGCATAATTCCTGGTGCTACACCACGTCGCTGGACTACAAAACCCCGCGCCTGATTATTCTGAATCTGATCGATATTGTCAGCAAGAACGGAAATATGCTGCTGAATGTCGGCCCCAAAGCTGACGGCACCATTCCGGACAAGGACAGGGAAATCCTGCTGGAGATCGGAAAGTGGATGAAGGTAAACGGCGAAGCAATTTACGGCAGCCGCCCGTGGCGGCGTTCGGGCGAGGGCCCCACGAAGGAAGCGGAGGGGCAATTCACCGACGGCGAGGAACACGCTTATACGCCCGAAGATATTCGCTTTACCGTGCGAGGCGGCAGCATTTACGCGTTTGTACTACGCTGGCCGGAGGACGGCCGCGTCACAATTTGTTCGCTGGCGGAATCCTCTAATCAGGATCGGCCGGATTTTCACGGGCTGATGGAGGAGGTCAGTGTGCTGGGCAGCGCAATAGCGCCGCGGTGGCAGGCGGACGAACACGGACTGCATCTGGAAGCACCCGGGGTTCACAGCGATTATCCGGTTGTCATTAAAGTGGAAGTGGAATAATCAAATCCCGCGTATTCGGCAAAAAGTGCCACTGCGTCCCGGCGGAAGGCCTTACAAAACGGAATTTCCCGTTTTCTGCCGTGCCCGCGGCGCAGAACATACGGTGGATACAGTCGGCTTAGACGGCAGAAAATAGAAATCCGCCACTTCACCGAACAGGAGACTTTGTAAGGGGGAAATTAAAATGAAATTCAGCAAAGCATGGCGTGAAACCGCGGAAAATCTTGTGCGGCAGATGACGCTGGAGGAAAAAATCGGAATGGTGCACGGGAACGGACTGTTCCGCACCGAGGGCGTGGAGCGCCTGGGCATTCCGCCGCTGACCATGTCGGACGGCCCGATGGGCGTGCGCAATGAGTTTGAAAACGGTGAGTGGAAGCCCATCGGCAATACGGACGATTATGTTACTTACCTGCCCAGCAACAGCGCGCTTGCCGCAACCTGGAATCGTGGCCTTGCGTATAAAATGGGTCAGGTTTTGGGGGAAGAAGCGCGCGGGCGCGGCAAGGACATTATCCTTGCGCCCGGCGTGAATATTAAGCGCAGCCCGCTGTGCGGGCGCAATTTCGAGTATTTCAGTGAAGATCCGTATTTGACAAAGGAACAGGCCGTTCCGTATATCAACGGAGTGCAGGAAGCCGATACCTCTGCCTGCATCAAGCATTTTGCGGTAAACAACCAAGAAACCAGACGGCTTGAGGTTAACGTTGAAGTCAGCGATCGCGCTTTGAAGGAAATTTATTTTCCGGCGTTCCGCGCGGCGGTGGACGCCGGCGTGAATTCGGTCATGGGCGCATACAATCAGCTTCGCGGAGAATTTTGCTGCCAGAGCAAGCTGCTGCTGAATCAAATCCTGCGGAAAGAATGGGGCTTCAACGGCTTGATTGTTTCCGACTGGGGCGCCGTGCACAACACGGAACTGGCCGCGGAAAGCGAACTTGACCTTGAAATGTCTGTCACAAATAACTTTGATGAGTATTTCATGGCAAAACCGCTGCAAAAGGCGATTGAGGAAGGCAGAATTCCGGAGTCGCTTCTTGATGAAAAGGTCATTCACATTCTTATGCTGATGCAGAAGCTGTACATGCTGGACGGCGCGCGCAAAAGCGGTTGCTACAATACGCCCGAACACCGCCAAATCGCACTGGAAGCCGCCCGTGAATCCGTCGTTCTTCTGAAAAATGAGGGAAGCCGCCTGCCGCTGAACAGGAAAAAGCTCAAAAAGCTTTTGGTAATCGGCGACAACGCGGAGCGTATTCACTCCAACGGCGGCGGCAGCGCGGAAATTAAGGCGCTGTATGAGATTTCCCCGCTGATGGGGCTGAAATCAAAGCTGGGAGGCAACACCGCGGTGAAGTATGTCCGCGGTTACTGCCCCGACCCGGCCGAATCCTCTGCTGACGATGTAAACTGGCAGGAGGCAAGCCTGCGCGAGCTGGGGAAGAAGGCAGTTTCCGACGCGCCGCGGGAGGTGCTGCGCCGGAAGCGGGAAGCGCTCCGCGAAGAAGCGGTGCGGCTGGCGGCGGAATACGAAGACGTGATTCTGTTTGCCGGGCTGAACCACGACTGTGATTTGGAAGGGTACGACCGCCCCGGTCTCCAGCTGCCCTACGAGCAGGACGAACTGATTCGGGAAGTCCTGAAAGCCAACCCGCGTGCTGTGATTGTTGTGATTGCCGGTTCGCCGGTTGATATGGGCGCGTGGAAAGACCGGACACAGGCCATTGTCTGGGGCTGGTACGCCGGAATCGAGGGCGGAAACGCCATGGCGGAGGTGCTGCTGGGCGAAACAAATCCTTCCGGAAAGCTGCCCGAAACATTCCCGAACAGCCTTTCCGATTGTCCGGCGCATACGCTCGGGGAGTTTCCCGGCGGCGATACCGTCCGCTACGGAGAGGGAGTCTATGTCGGCTACCGCTATTTCGATACCTACAGCGTGGAGCCGCAGTTCTGCTTCGGGCATGGGCTTTCCTATACGGAGTTCAAATACGAAAATCTGCGCGCCGAAATGACCGAAGGCGAAATTGACGTACAGGTGAAAGTCAGCTGTGACGTGACCAATACCGGCTCGATTGCGGGCAAGGAAACGGTTCAGCTTTATGTGCGCGACGGGGAATGCTCCACTGACCGCCCGGCGCAGGAGCTGAAAGGCTTTGTAAAGCTGGAGCTCGCGCCCGGTGAAACGGCGACCGCGGAGTTCATACTTGACCGTACTTCGTTTGCATTCTACGATGAAAGGGCGAACTCCTGGTCGGTTGAACCGGGAAGTTTTCTGCTGACAGTAAACAGCTCTTCGCGCAACAAGCGCTTGGAGCGGGAAATCGAGCTAAAACACGCATACCGCTTTGCGGATTGATATTTTAAAATAGGAACCTCATCATTGTTACCTACAACAGAACGGCATGGCTCCGGGCAGGAACCATGCCGTTCTGTTGTAGGTTAAGCGCAAACGGCCATCGGTTGACGAAGGTTCCCCAACCGTATTAAAAAACGAAGGAAGAAATGTCGTGAATGACATAAATAGTCTGACACATTCAAAGGTACAATTTACAAGGGACTATACAGGTTAACAGGTGCTGTTCCGCCCGCCATATTTCTCATGGATAAAACAGGAATTGTTCTGAATTTGCAAAATATTTACTTTTTCTCCCTAAAAATCTGGACTTGAGCGAGTGTCCATGATAAAATAAATCGAAAAAGTCATTTACATATATTTACTTTTTTGAAATGAATAAGCGAGGTTGAAGAAAATGAGTATTATGGAAAAAATTATTGGTCTTGTAGTTGTTGTCGCTGTTGGCGCCGTGCTGATACTAATTATTTATCTGGGCTCGATGTACGTGCTAAGATGGAGGCAAAAAGGAATTAATCCCCAAAACGCATTTCCACGCAACCCCAAAGGCGGCGGGCTGTCGAAGGATCGGCAGCGTGCGCTGAATGTCGGCGCTATTCTTTCCGGGAGTAACAGTGACTTTTGTGATAGTCTGCAAACAAGCAAATCTGTTGCAAAGAAAACAATCGAGAATATCTTGGCGCGTGATTGGGAGATAGCCTCTGCGGAAGAGGCGCTGAATAGGCTGGAAGACCTGAAATATAACGGGCATCGTCAAATGTGCAGCATTATCTTAAAAAATGCTTCGGCATTGCTTGCACCGGGAGCGCAGCCATCTGTGAATCCCCGCGATATTTACGAACAGACAGGTTTCTCAGTGCTTGATAAAAGAATATTAACGGAATATTCTGACGAAGTTGCACTTGCAGAAAAACACATTGATTTGATTGATGAGATGTTAAAAGCATCATCTTTTGAGGATATCAAAGAATATCAGACTTTGTTTGGCGACGAAGAGACATTTTCTGTCTGCATACAGATTTATCATCGGTTCTATGAACAATGCCTTCTTTATGCAAGCCGTATTGTTAACTTGGAACAAACGCTGCCAGACTTGCAGAAAGAGGGTTTCTTGGGGGAGAATCTCTCTGAACTTGAGAGTATTGATGTAACAGCTTGGGATATGGGGCGCATGGTTAATGTTGCCAGATATAGTTATGATTTAGGATATATCTCGGAAAGTCAGGCATGGGACTACATTTTCTTTGCGGAGCGGGAAAGTTCGTTACACTATGCGGATTGGGCGGATTTCGGCAAAGCATATATTATAGGTCGCGCACTATGGGGCGGTAAAAATCTGAACCTTTATGACGCAATGAAAACAGTAAACAAGTTGAAAAAAGATAAAAAAAGTCCTTGGGCACTCGTGTCTTTGCATTGAGTACCAAACAGGGAGACGCCTATTCACCTGATACAGACTGGAAAATTGGATAAGGGATTCCACATATATACCCGATCCGGCTGCTGAAAGCAGACTGTCAGTTACGGTTTTTCCCACCGCTTCTTCTCCACTTCAAGCCCCTTCGGACGGAATCCCCGAAAACAAAAAGGCTGCATATTCCCTTTCCGGGAGTATGCAGCCTTAATCGTAATGCGGTTGGCAGAATCATTCGGCGCGTCTGTAATATGCCCTTTAAGCGCTTGTGCAAACCACCGGTTAACTGGTGGTTTTGATTTAATGAAATACAGTAATAATGCTGACAGCAACGATAAAAGCTGTAATTGCGCTGCGTCTTCGCTTACAGCTTGCTCAGTTCGCAGGCAACCTTTGCGCCGAGCGCAACATTGTTGTATACAAGCTGAATGTTGGACTTCAGGCTTTCGCCGCCGGTCAGCTTCTGAATTTTATCGAGCAGGTACGGGGTTGTATCCTTTCCCTTGATGCCCAGCTTCTTCGCTTCTTCACAGGCCTCATCAATGTTTTTGGCAATATAATCGTGATCCATCGCGTACTCTTCCGGAATCGGATTTGTAACGAGCAAACCGCCCTTCAGGTTCATGTCTTCCTTTGTCTTGAAAATCCGTGCAAGCTCTTCCGGGGTGTCTACGCGGTAGTCCACCTTGAAGCCGCTCTTGCGGGTGTAAAATGCAGGCAGTTCCTCCGTCTGGTAGCCAAGCACGGAAACGCCCTTGGTCTCCAGATATTCCAGCGTAAGGCCTAAATCCAGAATGGATTTTGCGCCTGCACAGATAACCATAACCGGAGTCACCGCCAGCTCTTCAAGATCGGCGGAAATGTCCATGGTGACTTCCGCGCCGCGGTGCACGCCGCCGATGCCGCCGGTGGCAAACACGGGAATTCCGGCCAATGCGGCAATGATCATGGTAGCGGCAACCGTGGTTGCGCCGTCTTCGCCGCGCGCAGCCAGAACGGGAAGATCCCTGCGGCTGGCTTTTGTCACATTCAGACCCTTTTTGCCCAGGTAATCAATTTCCTCTTTGGAAAGACCGGCGCGCAGACGGCCGCCGATAATTGCAATCGTGGCGGGAACAGCGCCGTTTTCGCGGATGATTTTCTCAACATTGAGTGCGGTTTCCACGTTTTGCGGATAAGGCATTCCGTGGGAAATAATCGTTGATTCCAGTGCGACGACCGGTTTTCCGGCAGCAAGCGCTTCTTTTACTTCAGGGGATATTTCAAGATATTTTTCCAGTGAATTCATCATTCAAGACTCCTTACTTTTTGTAGCCAGTAAATTTTAGAAAACATCCAAAAAAATGGAAATCGGTTCTGTTTTCAAATGATCTGACTATTTGTCCGCCTCGTTTGGGTTTCCCTTTACGGCGGAATCCGCATGGTACGGAATATTCATTTTAGTCAGCACGTTTTTCTTGCTGATCTGATTGCTGATGGTGTCTTTGCTCTCAATGCAGATTGCGGCGGCTGCCATTCCGGCGCGCGCGCAGTCCTCAAGGGAAAAGCCTTGTAACGACCCCCACGCGATTGCCGCCATCAGGCTGTCGCCCGCGCCCGTCGTGTTTACCATGTTTGCCGGGAAGCAGGGAACCAGAAGATGTTCTTCATGGTTCGCACAGTAAACGCCGTCCTTGCTCATCGAGATGAAAACCTGCTCCAGCCCCGTTTCAAGAAGTGCGTCGGCGGCCTGTTGCAGGGAAGCCTCGTCGTGGATTTTCACGCCGCTCAGAAGCTCCGCTTCCAGCCGGTTCGGTTTAAGCGTGTGGATTTTTCCAAGAATACCGGCGAGCTTGCCTGCCTTTGCCGTGGAAACGGGATCCACAAACAGCGGGCAATGAAATGTGTTCGCAATATAATGAAGCGCTTCCGCGGTCAGGTTTGTGTCAACGACGCACAGCTCTGCGTTTTCGATTAAATCGGCCTTTTTTTCCAAAAACTGCGGTGTGATCTTTTGATAGATCTGCATGTCCGAAATAGCAAGCTCCATATCTCCGTCATCATCCGTAATAAAGATGTAAGTGGAGGAGGCGCCGCCCGGTACGGTCAGCGTTTCCGTTACGTCAATGCCGGCTTTGAGGCAGCTCTCCGTCAGCTGTGCGGCGTAGGCGTCTTCCCCAAACGCGGTAATAAATTTGACCTCTTCGCCAAGCATCGCGAGGTTTTGCGCAATATTTCGTCCCACGCCGCCCGGTGAAAGTGTTACCGTACCCGGGTTGGAATCGTGACGAACCAATGCCGACTTCGGTTTTCCGGCAATATCAATATTTGCGCCGCCGATTACCGCAACATAAGGTTCTTTTTGCAGAACGTATCCTTTGCCGCGGATGACGCCTTTTTTCATGAGGCTTGAAATATGCACGGCAACGGAAGAACGCGTAATACCGGCCTTTTCCGCCAGCGCCTGCTGTGAAATCATCGGATTTTTCTCAATCCAGTGTAAAATCTGCCGTTCTCTTTCCGTAATCATTTTTCGATTCACCTCCTGCCTAATCATTTGATTATATATCTAATCAAATGATTATATACACATACTAACAAAGGAATACACTTTTGTCAAGAAAAAATCAGGACTGCGAGAATAAAAGTCAATTCGGCGGTAATTTGCCAGCGTATTACATGAGTGTGAGGCCGGAACTATTATGAATAGAATTCAATGGTGTCATGCACCTTATGATGAATGCGGTTCTTTAAAATTTTCATGTCTACAATGGTAATTCTTATTTACAAATCTCATATGTCAAATATAAAATGTTCACAGATTATGAAAGATTTGTTCTTTAAAAATTCATTTTTCTTGAATTTATCACTGCAAAGTGATATAATCAATCCCATAAATTCTGAAAAACCGGAAAATTCAAATAGCCGGTCCGAGGAAAATAAGAGGAGGAAACAGAATGAAAAAGCTGATCGCGTTATCTCTTGCGCTGGTTATGGTGGCAGGAAGCTTCGCAGGCTGCAAAAAGGCCGACAGTACGGAGGCAAATGCATCACCCAGCGGGGACACCATCAAAATCGGAGTGTTTGAGCCGCTGACAGGTGCGAACGCTGCGGGCGGTGAAGCGGAACTTGAAGGGGTTAAGCTGGCGAATAAGCTTTATCCTGAAGTGTTGGGCAAGAAGGTGGAGCTGGTCACTGCCGACAATAAATCCGATAAAGCACAGGCTACGACCGCTGCGGCCCGTCTGATTGAAAAAGACAAAGTGTCCGCGATTGTCGGTTCATGGGGTTCCAGCCTTTCCATGGCAGCGGGCGAGCTGGTGAAGAAAAATAAGGTGCCTGCGGTTGGCGCATCCTGCACGAATCCCCTTGTTACAAAGGACAACGATTATTATTTCCGCGTTTGCTATCTTGATCCGTTCCAGGGCACCGTTATGGCGAATTACGCTTATAAATCCGGCGCCAAAAAAGCGGCAATTGTTCAGGAAGTTTCCAATGACTACGCGGTCGGTCTTGCTACATACTTTAAGGAAGCGTTTGTAAAATTGACGGGCGACCCCAACTCCGTTGTCACCACCGTGAATTACAATACAAATGATCAGGAATTCGGCGCGCAGCTTTCCGCGGTCAAACAGGCCAATCCTGACGTCGTTTTTGCCCCGGGCAACTTTACGGAATCCGCGCTTGTCATTAAGCAGGCCCGCCAGCTGGGCATTACTGTTCCGTTTCTCGGCGGCGACACTTGGGATATCGACGAGTTTTTAACCGTCGGCGGTTCTGATGTGGAAGGTGCGACCATTTCCACATTCTTCGATGATTCCGCTCCTGTTACAAACGAAGGCAAAAAGTTTGTGGAAGAGTACAAGAAGGAATACCCGGATAAAAACATGGCGGCGGTTACGGCGCTTGGTTACGACGCGTACCTTGTTATCATCAAGGCCATTGAAGCCGCCAATTCTTCCGACCCGGTTGCGATTCGCGATGCTTTGGCGAAAACGTCCGGCGTGGAAGGCGCAACCGGTGTGCTGAAATTCAACTCCGACGGTGACGCAGACAAGAATTCCGCAATTATTAAAGAAGTGAAGAATGGAAAATTTGTCTATAAGGATACGGTAACTGTAGCAAAATAACCGCGGAGCCGTGTATAGCAAGGCCTTGTCTGGAATCGTTAGGGCTTCGCGCTTTACAAACAAGGCCTAAGATGATTAGAGCCTGTGTATGCATCTATAAATACATAGTTTAGGAAGTTATTCTATGACAATTGAATTGTTTTTACAAAATCTGGCGAATGGAATTGCGGTCGGCAGCCTGTACGCGCTGATCGCGGTCGGTTACACCATGGTTTATGGAATTCTTCGCCTGATTAACTTTGCGCACGGCGATATTTTTATGATGGCGGCGTATTTTGTATTTTTCGGCATTGCGGTATTTCATCTGCCGTGGTACTTTGCTTTTATTTTTACTGTCGTTCTGACGGTGGTTCTCGGTATTGTTGTAGAGCGGGTGGCGTATCGCCCGCTCCGCGACGCGCCGAAGGACTCCGCGCTGGTGTCCGCCATCGGCGTCTCCTTCCTGTTGGAAAACCTCGCGACTTACCTGTTCACGGGCAAGCCGAAGGCTTTTCCAAATATTATGGGAATGATGTCTACAGTGGAGCTGGGCACGGTTTCCATCCAGAAGGTTTCCCTGATTGTGCCGTTTGTGCTGGTTATCTGCATCGTTATTTTAATGTTCGTCGTCAATAAGACAAAATTCGGCATGGCGATGCGTGCAGTCTCCAAGGATTATGAAATTGCGCGCGTTATGGGAATCAATATCAACGCAGTGATTGCGGCAACGTTCGGAATCGGCTCCGGGCTTGCCGCCATCGGCGTGGTTTTCTGGGGAATGAAATATCCGCAGGTCTCGCCGCTGATGGGCGTGATGCCCGGACTGAAATGCTTCATTGCAGCGGTTATCGGCGGAATCGGAAATATCAAGGGCGCAGTACTCGGCGGCTTTATCCTCGGATTAATGGAAGTGATGTTGGTTGCGTTCTTCAGACCTCTTACCGGTTACCGTGACGCTTTTGCGTTCGTACTGCTGATTGCAATTCTGCTGATTAAGCCGAACGGCCTGCTTGGCAAAAAAGCGACGGAGAAGGTGTGACGATGAACAAAAAGAAACGTAATTTAATCTGTTCCGCTGTTTTTGCTGTGGTACTGCTTGCGTTTATCGGATTTGCAAACAATAACTTTGACGCGTATGTTGTCAGAACGCTGAACCTCTGCGCGATTTACACCATTGTTGCGCTTTCCATGAATCTGGTAAACGGATTCACCGGGCTGTTTTCACTCGGTCAGGCCGGGTTTATGGCAATCGGCGCTTACACTGTGGCAATTTTTACGCTGCCGCTCGGTGACCGTGCAACGATCTTCTACATGCAGCCGATGAACTCCGCCATCGCGGGAATACATATGGGCTTTGTTCCGGCGCTGCTTTTGGGTGGCCTGATTGCCGCGTTGGCCGCGTTTTTGATCGGTGCGCCCGTACTGCGTCTTCGCGGCGATTACCTCGCCATTGCGACGCTGGGTTTTTCCGAAATTATCCGTATTATTCTGACGAACTGGCAGGATGTAACCAACGGTGCGCTGGGCATCAATAAAATACCCGACGAGGCGAACAATATGTGGTGGTCGTTCGGCACCGCCATGATTGTAATTATTCTGGTTGCGCTGCTGATTCATTCCAGTTACGGACGCGCCTTTAAGGCAATCAGGGAGGACGACATTGCCGCAGAGGCAATGGGAATCAACCTGTTCCACCACAAGGTGCTTTCGTTTGTCATCAGCGGTTTCTTTGCCGGAATCGGCGGCGGGCTGTACGCTTCGCTGCTCGGTACCGTTGACCCGAAGCAGTTCTATTTCACGCTGACTTATAATTTCCTGCTGATGATCGTACTCGGCGGCATGGGCAGCATTACCGGCACGGTGCTGGGTGCGTTTATCGTAACCGGCGGGCTGGAGCTGCTTCGTTCTTTCGATGAACCGCTTACCATCGCGGGTTATGAAATGTCATTGTTCCGCCCCGGATTCAGCATGGTGGTATTTTCCGTGTTGCTGATGGTGATTGTTCTGTTCTTCCGGAAAGGGATTATGGGAAGAAATGAATTTTCATGGAACAAAATATTTGATTTCTTCGCTAAAATAAAGAACAGGCTGACCAGAAAAACAGCCGGGGAGGGTGTAAAATGAGTGAGAACCACACGCCGCCCGCGGCTGCGAAGAAGCCGGTTGTATTGAGTACGGAGAACGTTACCATGCAGTTCGGCGGTGTAGTCGCCGTCGATAACCTGAATCTTACAGTGCGTGAACACCAGATCGTTGCGCTGATCGGCCCGAACGGAGCCGGCAAAACAACGGCGTTCAACGTAATTACCGGCGTTTATACGCCGACTAGCGGCAGGGTTTTGCTGCAGGGGGAAGATATTACGGGGCTTAGTCCCGACAAGATCACCCAAAAGGGAGTTGCGCGGACGTTCCAGAACATCCGACTGTTTCGCGATTTAACCGTGTTTGACAATATTATTATTGCAAAACACTTTTCCATGAAAGCAAATATTTTAACCAGTACGCTTCATTTCCCGGGCGCGCGGCGTGAAGAAAAAAGGATGCGCGAGGAAAGCGAGGAGCTGCTTGAGCGCATGGGTCTTGCCGACCTGCGCAATGAAGTTTCCGGCTCCCTGCCTTACGGGCAGCAGCGCCGGCTGGAAATTGCACGCGCACTGGCAACCAAGCCGAAGCTGCTGCTGTTGGATGAACCGGCGGCCGGTATGAACCCGCAGGAAACGGAGGAGCTGACTGCCTCCATCCGGCAGATTCGGTATGACTTCGGCCTGACTGTATTTTTGATAGAACATCACATGGATCTGGTTATGGAAATATCCGATAAAATATATGTGCTCGACTTCGGACAGACCATCGGAAAGGGTGCGCCGGAGGAAATACAGAATAACGAACGAGTAGTTGAGGCGTATTTGGGGGTGAGTGACGATGCTGAAAGTGAATGATTTATCCGTTTCATACGGCGGAATCGAAGCGGTAAAAGGAATTTCGCTGGAGGTTCCGGACAAAAGCATTGTTACGCTGATCGGCGCGAACGGCGCGGGAAAGAGCACAACCCTGCGCGCGATTATCGGCCTTGTGAAGCCAGGGGCGGGTCAGATCACTTATAACGATCTGGAGCTTGCCGGAAAACCGTCGGAAGAAATTGTAAAGCACGGCATCACGCTGGTGCCGGAGGGCCGCCGCGTTTTCCCAAATCTGACGGTGTACGAAAACCTGAAAATCGGGGCCTATATGCGCAAAGACGACCTGACGGAAGATGTGAAGCGGGTGTACGATCTGTTCCCACGCCTGAAGGAACGCTCGTGGCAGCTGGCCGGTACGCTTTCGGGCGGCGAGCAGCAGATGCTTGCCGTGGGGCGCGCTCTGATGAGCAAACCGGAGCTGATCATGATGGATGAGCCCTCCCTCGGTCTTGCGCCGCTGGTCGTAAAAGGGATTTTTGAGATTATTTCTGAAATCAATAAGCAGGGCATGACAATTTTGCTGATCGAGCAAAACGCGAATCTGGCGCTGCGGCTGGCCGACAAGGGGTATGTCATGGAAACAGGGCGAATCACCATGGAAGGTCAGGGGCGTGAGCTGCTTGCAAACGAGCAGGTACGAGCGGCTTATCTCGGTTCAAAGAAAACGCGTGCTACAAATGCATAGGCTATATTAAATTTTATATTTTTAATTATAATGAAAAGGAACATCCGCCGGGTGTTCCTTTGTTGTTTAAAAACAGTATGAACAGATTGCAAAGAAAGTTCTGGTTATCCTTTTATGATATTATTGAGCAAAAGAACAGTGCTATAGTTATCCATAACAAGCTGTTCCAAACACGAGCGCTTACGGAGGATCAATTAAATGAACAGTATGAATCATGCTTTGATCGGAACCGTTGTATATGAGTACATAAAAGGAAAATACGGAATCGAGCTGGACAAAGAAAGCTTTATCAAGGGCAATACCTGCCCCGACCATTCGCTTGCTTTTCTGCGGCCGCACCGGCTGCGCTTCTGCGGCAAGGCGGTCAGGAAGAAGACTGTGCGTCTTTGCAGAACGGCACAAGGGGAGATCAGCGCCAGGGACTCCAAAAAGATCGGCATTCTGTGCCATTATTACTGTGATTTCCTTTGCCGCCCCCATAATCCGCGTTTTGGCTGGAACCTGAAAAAGCATGTGCGTTACGAAGATGAACTTCTGGACTGCATGAAGAGTCATCTGAATGAATTTCTGAATACAGATTATATAATCGCACCCAGCATTCCTTTCGGCCCTGTTGAAATTAACCGCCGCATGAATTATTTGGTGCATGAAAGGCCGGTGCTTTGGGGTGATTATGAGGAAGAGCTTCTGCGCGCGGTAGAAGCCTGTGCGCAGTTAGTGCTTTGGGTCAGCGGGGTTATTCTGATGCTGGATGGGGTACCGCTGCTTCCGCCGGTATCGCTTCCCGCTTAAATAAGGGTATGAAAAAAGAAGGTGTTGTGAAATGGATTTTCATCCATTTCACAACACCTTCTTTACGGAAAAATTGCTTGTGGGTCATCATTAGACCCATATTTTGTATTTATCTTTGCGAAGATAAATACAAAACCGTAACTTTTCTGGCCTGATTGGTATATTTATCTATTGTGAAACGGCTTCTTTTTTGTTCAGAGCCAAAACAGAGATCAGGGCGGCAATGGAAAACAGCGCACCGAACCAACCTAAGTGATCCAGACCCGTGCTGTTAACGATGAGGCTGCCGACAAGCGAGCCGAGGGCAATGCCGACGTTGAAGGACACCGAATTTAAAGAGGAGGCTAGACCGACCGAACCGGGATAGTCCTGCGCGGCGGTATCCAGAAAATGAAGCTGATTGGGTGAGTTCATCAGATACATGACCGCGCCCAGCCCAAACACCACGGCAATTCCGGCGGGATGGAAGGAGAACGTAAAGGGCAGAAGAATCAGCAGCAGCGCCTGCACCATGAATACAGGCGGAAGTTTTTTCATTCCGCCCGCGGCGGCAATTTTACCGGAAAGCAGGTTGCTGACGATGGAGCAGACGCCGAACACCAACAGCGCAATGCCGACCTGCTGGCTGGGAACGCCCAGCTTTGTTTCGAGAATCGGCGTTAAATAGGTGTAAAAGACATAGGAGGCGCCGGCACCGAACAATACAATGCACAGGCCGAGCAGAATGCGCGTGTCTTTCAGAAAAATCAGATGCTGCTTCATATTGGTATTTTCAACGGTCCCCTGTTTTGGAAGGGTATAGCAGAGGAATGCCGTGACAAAAATACTGAAGATGCCGATGGCGATGAAAGCCGCCCGCCAGCCCAGCGCGTGGCTCAGAAATGTTCCGACAGGCACGCCCACGATGGAGGCAATACTAAAGCCCGAAAAAACCCACGAAACGACTGTCGCACGGTGTTCCGGCGCGGAAACGTCACTGGTGAACGTCATTGCAAGGGAGATCAGCGTTCCGGAAGCGACTGCGGTAACAATGCGCAGGAGCATCAGCAGCACGAACGAATTTGCAAGTCCGCTGGCAATATTTCCGAGGATAAAGATTACATTCATAATAAACAACAGGGAATATCGCCTGACATTTCCGGTAGAACCGGTTACGAACGGTGTTCCGATTGCGTAGGCAATCGCGAACACGGTCACCAGCGTTCCTGCTGTGGAGATAGAAATGTTGAGATTTGCTGAAATATCCGGCAGAATACCGACGACAATGAATTCGCTGGTACCAAGAACGAAACTGAGTAAGACCAGGGCGATTACCGGGGGTGTAAAAACATGCTGCTTCTGGGTCATGCTGAACTCCTTATCCGTTAGAAATACGGGAAGATGGCACGCGGGGTCGTGTACGTGTGAACATTCATACTTTATTCATAATGCTACCGCATTTTTCAACATTGTCAAGGGGATAATCGAGATTTGGAAAGACGTATCTAATTCGTTCTGCATTCCGGCATATTTTGTGTAAATCTTAAAGTCCAGCGAAAGACGGACGACTCGCGAAGCAATCGGTTGATTTCCGCAATCGAATGATTTATACTGAATAATAAAAAGTGAGGTGCAGTGCATTGGTTGGAATCATTGGGGCAATGTCGGTGGAAGTGGAGAATATTTTACTGGAGATGCAGCAGACCGGTGAGGAGGCTGTCAGCGGGATTACATATTATACCGGGAAGATCGGCGGACGTGACTGCGTTGTGGCGAAGTGCGGCGTCGGAAAGGTTGCGGCGGCCGTCTGCGCGCAGACCATGATTTTGCGCTACAATCCGCAATTGCTGATCAATGTCGGAGTTGCCGGCGGCATCGGCGAGGGAATTCATATCGGCGACATTGTCGTTTCGAGCGGGCTGGTGCAGCACGACATTGATACGTCCGCGCTCGGTGACCCGAAAGGCCTGATCAGCGGGCTGAACCTTGTGACGATTCCGGCGGACGAAAACCTTGTCCGACTGGTTGCTCAGACAGCGGTGACGGTTTATGGCAGCGGCATCCATGTCGGCATCATTGCGACAGGCGATCAGTTTATTTCCGATGCGGACATGCTCGCCCGGCTTGCGCGTGATTTCAGCGCAGCGGCCTGCGAAATGGAGGGCGGAAGTATTGCGCAGGTATGCTATATGAATCAGGTCGGATTTGTGGTGATCCGTGCGATTTCCGATAACGCCAACGAAGACGCCAGCGTCGATTTTACAACCTTTGAGGCGGAATCCGCACACAAAACGGCGGAGCTGATTGCACAGGTGGTTCCGGTTCTTTAATCGCCAGCTTTGTCCTGAAAAGATGAAAGGAATGGTACGGCATGAAAATCATCGATATTTCGCGCGAACTGTTTTCGGCCCAAACATATCCGGGCGATCCGATTCCGAAAAGGGATCCGGTTCGGCGGCTGGGCGCGGGCGACGGCTGCAACCTGTCCGGCTTTTACACCGGCTGCCATCAGGCGACCCATGTGGACGCGCCGCTGCATTTTCTGGAGGACGGAAAGAGCATTGACCAAATGGAGTTGAGCGCCTTTACGGGCCGCTGCACGGTTGTGGAGGCGCGGGGAATTATCACGGGCGCCGACATTGACGGGATTCTCCCGGACTGTGAGAAAATGATTCTGTTCAAGGGGGAAGGAGCGGCGTTTCTGTCGGCGAGTGCCGCGTTTGCGCTGTCGGATGCGGACGTGCGCCTCGTCGGCACGGACGCGTCCTCCATTGAGATGGGGGATGAAACGTTTCCCGCGCACAGGCAGCTTTTGGGTGCGGAAATTCCCATTCTGGAAGGGCTTTCGCTTTCCCATGTAGCGCCCGGAAATTATAATCTGGCGGCGTTTCCGCTGCTATTAGGCGGGGCAGAGGCTTCGCCGGTGCGTGCTGTCCTAATTGAGGAGTAAACAGGAGGGGCTATTTGATGAAAGTAATTGATATGGATTCGTGGCCGCGAAAGGATCATTTTGCGCTGTTCCACAGCATGGAGCTGCCACAATTTAATCTTTCCTTCCATCTGGACGCGACACATTTTCTGTCCTATGTAAGGGAACAGGGAATCTCCTTTTATTACGCAATGTGCTTTGCGGCAACCCAAACCGCAAATGAAATGGAATCGTTCCGCTACCGAATCCGAAAAGATCAGGTGATTCTGCACGATAGGGTGCACCCATCCTTCACGGTTTTGCAGCCGGGAGAAGACCTTTTCAAGATCGTCACGATGGATATGGGTGACGACTTGATTGCATTTGCCAAAGAGGCGGCAGAACGTGTGGAGTCGCAGACCGATTTCATACAGGCACAGGCCGAACAGCGGGACGACCTTATTTATATTACCTGTATCCCGTGGGTTTCATTTACGCAGATTACGCATCCTGCCGCGCTGAACCGGGACGATTCCATTCCGCGTATTTCTTGGGGAAAATATTTTCAGCAGGACGGAAAGGTGCTGCTGCCGTTTTCCGTTCAGGTGAACCATTCGCTGATGGATGGTTCCCACGCGGGACGCTACGCGGAAAAGCTGCAATGCTATATGGATCAACTATAATAAAGCGGATTGTTTGTTAGCTCCGTCCACACTCAATTGTTTTATGGCTTTGAAAACGACACTATTTGGAGAGTAAAAGCGGACAAGGCAGATGCAATCAAAATCGCGATTGATGGTCAACTAATGCTGAAAGTCTACAGCCGCCAATACAACAAGTAAATTTGATGTTATAAAATGAAGCTGACGCCGTTTATTTCAACGGCGTCAGCTTCAACTTAATTTTAGGAAACGTGAAAAGTCGTGAGGGGTGATTTGTTGCCCGCGAAATCAAGGGCTTCAATCTGATAATCCCCGGTCTTGTCTACTGTGTAAAATGTATTGAGCGTGGGATCAATTCCTGTGGTATCTTGACGTGTCGCGTAAATATGTGAAACCAGGCTGTTATCTTTATAGATATTGTAAACTGCTATACCAGTGTCGTCATATGGCGCTTTCCAGTCGATTTTATACTGATCATCGGCTGCACTGCTTACAACAATACTGGCTGCGCTTACGGCTGACGGTGCATTCTTTTCAATAGTGCCAGCTTTCACATAGTTCATATAGGTATCATTGAAGCCCTTCAATGTGTTGTAGGGGCTGTAATAATGGTTCCAAGTAAATGT
Source organism: Bacillota bacterium (assembly GCA_023416955.1). Lineage (GTDB taxonomy): Bacteria > Bacillota > Clostridia > Oscillospirales > Acutalibacteraceae > Caproiciproducens. The sequence goes on from JAEZGM010000019.1 coordinate 215,564, forward strand.
AATATTGTTTTCGGCGTACTTGGATGTTATTTTAATCTGCTGCGTTACACGGTCAAGTAAGGCGATTTCGGCAGTGTTATTTACAAACGTCTCATTATTTGACCATAAGTGCAATGCACGATTGGTGTCAGCTGCCTTTTTGTAGCCTGCGGTCCATGCATCAAGTGTGTCAAGTGTGACACCGGTTCCACCAATACTGTCCATTGGCGCCATGATATCTCCGGGTCTGAATTTTGTTTTCTTAATGATCTCACTCCAGAATTTTGCGTTTGATTCGGATTTGCAAAGAGCTTGATTGGCAAAATTGCTAAACATCATCGGCATACGAGCATCCAGCTTTGTTAAATTGTCCAAAACAGGATTGAATGCTTGCTGAGCAATGATATCTGTATACACAGACGGATCTTGTGCCCAATTATCAGGGCTGGCAGCTGGGCAGTTTCCTTCATAGGTATTTGTGCAAATTGTATAATTCCAGAATTCATGTACCCAATACCATCCATAGAACGCATCTTTATACTTCGCCTTATACATACTATACAGTTCATTCGCAATTTCATTGCTCAAAGTCGCATTGTTTTTCCAATAATCGGTATATACGTCTGGCTGCGTGGTAGAAATCTTCCATCCGAAATCCCAGAATTTATAGCTTTGATTAAGTGCTATAAATACTTTTATACCCGCTTTTTGACAATTTCTTAAACAAGCGTCAATACAGTCAACGCCATCATATCCTTTTTTGAGTTCAGGTATATTCGAAGGATAGATTGTCCTGACCGTGCCGTTTTTCTCGTCCATAATGACGGAGGGGGAGAAGATAAGGTATTTCATTCCACCCTTTTTCATTGCGCTAAGTTCTTGCTGCCACCGTGAATCGCTCCAGTTACGGGTCATGTAATCCTGCACAAATGAACCAACTGGGACTCGGTATGTTTCCTTTTTGTTTGTGCATGCACTACTGGTCGCACCTAAAGAAGTGAAGACCAGGGGAAGGGAAACCAGAATTGCTGTTAGCCGCTGCATGAATTTTTTCATCGCTGTTCTCTCCTTTTCAATTTACATAATATAAAATAAATTAAATTATGCGCAAAATACAGCAAATCGACTATTATGTGTTGCAAACCATGATGGCGCAATGGCCGAGTTCCAAATAATTCCGTGCTGCCTGCATATGACGATATGAAAGGCATTCACCGAATTTACGGTAAATTTAAACTTCTTTTAGAAGGGCAGCCAAGGCTGTGTCTTGCTAAAGCCTTGGCCAACCATCTTATACGGGATTACTTATTAGAATTGTTATAAATGTTTTTAGCCAATTTGATAAATCTCTGTGTCATATCATCGAAATGGAAAGAATTTTTACCGATTAAGTAAGTGTCAATTGTATTGTTAAAACGCTTATACAAATATTCAGGGATGTTTCTTTTCCCTATGATTGCTCCAAATATGCTTCCTGCCGATGCGGATGTGCAATCGCTGTCCAAGCCCATTGCCACTGTTTCGGATAATCCCTTTACAATGTCTTTTTCTCCAATCATTAAGCCGAACACAATTAAGCAAAGATTATTGTTGGTGTGTACAATGTGCATGCCGCCAAATCTTTCGTCCACCAATTTACGGGCATCCTTATGATCTTTTACATTTTCTCCTACCTTTAGCGCCCACTCAATATCCTTGTGCAGGTTGCAATTTTCAGGAATTTCTGTAAGAGCAATCTTGATTGCTTCAATAGGAGAATCCACAGCAAATGCTGCGCTTTGTGCAGCCGCTAAGAACATTTCTCCATAAATGCCGTTCCGCCTGTGGCTTAAAAACGCATCGTAATATGCCATTCTTGCGGCTTTTTCAGGCATACCGGCGGCGGCATACGCAAATCCGTCTGAACGAATTGCTGCACCAATCCATTGACGATACGGGTTATCCGTAATACCTACCTGATCAACGGGAACACCCTTCTTTAAATTATCGATTGCAATTTCTTCAGCGGTACAAGCGAGCGGTAAATACTTCCTCCAGATTTCTCCTACGTCCTGCGTAGTAAAATCGCAGCCGTATTCCTCCATAAGCAATAAAGAAACCTGTGTGTAAATAACATCATCGTCAATTGGAACAGAGCGCATATTACTCTTCATGTATTGGTATCCGTACGCTCCATAAAAGTTTTTCGCATGTGGGAACATAACATTTTCCCAGTAATCGACTGGAGGGAATTGTTTCCCTGTATATTGGCACCATGCTTCCATATTTTCAACGGTATGCCCCTCGACAGGAACACCCAGCATGCAGCCGATCATTCTTCCCGTTAACGCACCTTCAATCTTATCGGTAAGCGTTTGGTCGTCAGGAAGGCTCTTCCACAATCTTCTAGGCCCATGTTCTCTGAGCTTAAGAATAGAGTCAAGGTCGTCCGGCTCATTGGCAGCCAACTCTGCGTCGTCAGGAATCTCTTGAATCCTGACCATTGCATTTTTTATGTATTCCCTCACTTCCTCAATGATTCTATTGGATTCCGATTCAGAACCCTGCTCACATTTCATTCTCGCGTATTCACTTAAATTAAGCTGCAATAATGCGAAATCAGAAAAATCAGGATACTTCATTATGTTTACCTCTTTCTTTGAAATTTTTCATTGACATATCTACAACATTAGAATACAATTAAAATATAGAAAAATCTACTTAAAAATGGGGGTAATTTATGCAGAATCAATCAAAATTGTTAAGTGAGCAATTGGATGCTATTTATGATCCGCCTAATTTTGATGAGGGTGTTCCTTACTTCCCTACAGACACAATAACAACTCAAAGCCCCGCTTCATCCAAGATAAATTATCTTCATTATCACAATGATTTAGAAATTGGCTACTGTTACCGTGGATCGGGAGTTTTCATTGTGAATGATTTAATTATTCCCTATCAAAGTCCATGCGCTTCTATCATTTATAAGAATTTGCTGCATATTGCACAAAGCAGTTCTTCTCAGCCGAGCGAATGGGTATTTTTGAACATTGATACAAATGCCTTTTTTAATAATGATTCTGAAATGATGAGATGTATATGCCCCGTCCCGAATTTTGGACAAGCCTATATTATTACGCCGGACTCCCCAGTGCTCTTACAGCATATTTATAATTTTATTCAGGAATTGCGGGACAAAAAGACAAACTACATGGAGTGTGCGAAATACTCGCTGTTATGCGCTCTGATTGAACACGCACGACAAAATAAATTTATTGAAAAAGGCGCTTCAAAACAGTGGCTATTTAAGGATATCGCAGTTGCAATTACCTATATCTCCAACCATTACGATCAGCAAATAACTGTTGAGTTTTTGGCAAAGCTTTGCAACATGAGCGCCGCTACCTTAAGGCGAAAATTCAAGCAGGCACTAAACTTATCTCCGTTGGATTATCTTCACCAAGTCAGAATCAGTACCGCTGTTTCTATGCTTACACTCGACAATAAGTCCATACTGGAAATATGCAATAAAGTTGGTTACAACTCTCAATCCAGTTTTAACAGACAATTTTTGAAGATCACAGGAAAATCTCCCATAAAATACCGCTCATAGTAAGCTTGGTCTTGGAGGAGTGTGAATTATGAAAGTAAAATATTTAGGAACCGCAGCGGCGGAAGGAATCCCGGCGCTGTTCTGCCAGTGTCCGTTATGTAAAAAAGCAAGAAAAGCAAAAGGCAAAGATATCCGTGGACGCTCCGGAATCATAATCGATGATGAATTAATGGTGGACTTTCCTCCGGATATTTTCACCTATTCTGTTCGCTTTAATCTTGACCTTGCCAAAATAAAATATTTGATTGTTACTCACAGCCACACAGACCATTTTTCACCGGCAAACCTTGTCCTCAGGCAGCCCGGCTGTTTTTGCCATATTACGGATGGGGAACCCTCAATTCAAGTTTATGGCAACAGGGAAGTGCACCGTTTGACCAAAGAAGCACTGATGCTTGAGTATAAAACCGATCAGGTGGATTTTATACACCTCAACTCATTGAATGCGTTTGAAAAAACACGCATAGGTAACTTTTATGTAACGCCATTGCCCGCTGCTCACAAGCCTGACGAGGACGCTTACATTTTCCTCGTGCAGAAGCAGGATAGCACTCTGCTTTACGCCCATGATACAGGAATCTTCTGCCCAAGCGTGTTCCAATATTTGCAGGAAAACAATATCTGTATTGACGCGATCAGCCTGGATTGCACCTGTTGCATTCAGAAGGAAGGCACGAATCATATGGGCCTTCCTGATAACGCTGAAATACTTGTAAAACTAAGAGCTAGCCAAAACATCACCGATAAAACAAAATGTATTGTTAATCACTTTAGCCATAATGGGCAGATGACTCATTTCGAGCTTGAAGAAGAGGCGCGAAAATACGGCTTAACAGTTGCGTATGACGGAATGGAAATTAACCTGCCGTAAAATAACGGAATGTAATGAGCAGACCGTCCCAGTACAAAATGATCCGGGTGAATTATAATTAATTTATTTATCAATTAAGGAGTTATCATTGCAATGAAAATATTAAATTTTGGTTCGCTGAATCTTGATTTTGTGTATCGGGTTCCCCATTTTATCCGTCCCGGTGAAACCGTTTCTTCGTTAGATTATGCACAGTTTTGCGGAGGCAAAGGTTTAAATCAATCAATTGCGTTGTCCAACGCCGGTGCTGATGTTTACCATGCTGGAATAATCGGAAACGGAGGTAAAATTCTGAAAGACACCCTTGAAAAGTACAATGTTAATACCGATTTCATTGCAGTTAAAGACTGCATGAACGGTCACGCCATTATTCAGGTAGACGATAACGGGCAAAACTGCATTATGTTATATGGCGGATCCAATCAAGCAGTAACTACCGGCTATGTTGACAGTGTGCTTGAGCACTTCGGTTCGGACGATATTATTGTACTGCAAAATGAAATAAATGCGCTTGATTACATCATCGCCTCCGCACATAAACGGGGAATCAGAATCGCACTAAATCCGTCTCCTGCCGGTAAAAATCTTAACGACATCCCATTAGAATATGTTCGATGGTTTTTATTAAACGAAATTGAAGGGTTCGAGCTCACCGGGCAAAATGAGCCGCAGAAAATTTTAGATACTCTTTTGAGCCGTTATCCGGACAGCGCAATTGTACTTACCCTTGGAAAAGCCGGCGCAGTATACAAGGATGCCCATACTTATGAAAAGCATGGTGTCTATAATGTTCCCGTTAAGGATACAACTGCCGCGGGAGATACCTTTACAGGCTATTTCATTGCCTGTATTGCACAAGGCTTGCCGGTAAAAGTAGCATTGGAGAAAGCCTCTGTAGCATCGTCATTCGCAGTATCCAAATCGGGTGCAGCAGCTTCAATTCCTCTCAGGGCGGAGGTAGACAACCATAATTTCGAGATGTTAAATTAATATATAGGTTTAAACAGCGAAGAGAACAGAGGAAGGCTGTTTCAGCCACACTTCTGTTCTCTTTATTTTAAATAATACTTTTATTCTTGACGACTCTATCATCTGCTGAATCATTGATTTGGCTCAAATAATTGTTCACGGACTATCTTATCGGCACGTAAAACTGCTTCAAATGCACTGCTTACCTCGCTCATGGTCGGTACCGCTTCCACGCCGGCTTCTATCATATCAATCAGCTTTTGCATTTGCGCCCACATATTTTTATACTTTGAATTTACATTAATGGTCCTGTATTCATTGTTTTCATAAAGATACAGCTCAATTAGGTCCCCCTCCTCGACGTCCTTGTAACGCATGTTGTTGAGGACTATTGTGATTCTTCCTTTCTCACCCACAAATTCTTTGATATTACTCGATGGTAATGTTTTTGACCAGCCGGCTTCATAATACCCTACCGTCCCATTTCGCAGTTGGACATTGATTACGCCGTAATTATACTCGCCGAAAGGCAAATCCTGATCAATCACCGTGCCAAATCCGTTGACATAAACAATGTCAGAGCCGCTGAACCATTGCATCACATCCATATAGTGTACACCGCAATCCACAATGGGGGAGCAATCTTCCAGCAAAGTCTTATAACGCGCCCAATCTTTGCAATGATGATTTTGAACCATACGAATTACTTTTACATCACCGATTGTACCTGATTTTATTAATTCCGCTGCTTTTTGATATGTTTGATTATAGCGCAAAATATGAGAAACAAGTACTTTACACGCGGAGGATTTTACTAAGTCAACAAACTCTTTCCCCTCCTGCAGCGTACTTCCGATCGGCTTTTCACAAATGACGTGCTTTCCATTTTGCAAACATTCCCTCAGAATTTCAAGATGCGTATTTACATAAGTAGCAATGATAACTATATCCACATCGTCACGAATTAAGTAAGATTTATATTCCGTACAAAAAGATTGCGCATTATATTTTCTTGCGAATTCTTCCGCTCGCCGTATATCAAAGTCTACAACACCCACAATGCGAATGCATTCCCTGTAATAAATATCCTGTAAGTGTTCTTCTCCAATATGGCCGCAGCCAATCAGAACAACTCCGTATTGCTTTTTCATATCCTCACCAATTTTTTAAAAAGTACAGTCAATTCACTTTAGAAAACATCCAAGAAACAAGCGTAAAATCTTTGAACTATGGATTTTACGCTTGGAGATTGGTCTGTTTTCAAATGAACTGACTATATTATCCTGCGTAAAACAAAATGTTTCTGCGCAGGATAAATAATCATAAATATTTCTTTAAAAAATCCGCTGCCAACCGAATGTCCGCCTCCGGATCTATTCCGACTTCACGTTCAATTGTTAAGAAGCCATGATAGCCAACCTCGTTCAGAGCCTTGATATAATTATCAAAATCAACTTTTCCTTTTCCTAATGGGACTTCCTGAAAGCACTCTTCCAAACGCAAATCAGAAATGCCGCCATCGGCAAAGAAATCATATATTATTTCCGGGTCTGTTCTGTTCAGCATAATTCCATCTTTTGCGTGCGTATGTACGATATAATCTTTTAAGGTGTAAACTGCGGCTACAGGGTCATCGCCTGTTACCATGACCAGGTTTGCCGGATCAAAATTAACCGAAACTCCTTTTGACGACAAGCTATCCAAAAAAGTTTTGAGTCTTGACGCCGGCTCCGGCCCGGTTTCAATCGCAAAAAAAGCGTTAAGAGAATGGGCATATTCCGCCAACTGATTGCAGGCGTCCTGCATTATTTTGTAACGGTCGCAGGTGCTGTCCTGCGGAATCACACCAATATGGGTAGTCACTATATTTGTCCCCAGATCACACGCCAGATCGATAATTCTTTTGGATTTCTCAATCTTGCCCGCGTTTTCCACCTTAACAGCAAAACCGTGCCCGCCTAAATCGCCGCACAAAGCACTTAACTTCAGGCCATTCCCTGTAATAATATTCAATATCTCCTGCCTGCTGCCCGCAGGTAAGTTTTCAGGAGATGTTTCTCCTGACACCGCATATAATTGTACTCCGTCAGCACCAATTTCGCGTGCTTTTACAAGTGACTCTTTAAACGGCAATCGAAAGGAGTCTGCAATAACACCAATTGGAAAATTATTCATAATACTCAATTCCTTTATTATGTTTGGCTTATCGGATTGCAATCCATTCACCGGGATGCTGAGCTGCCTTCAACCCCGCTTCTCTGATGGAGATAACTGACACTGTTTCGGCGTGATTTACCTTAACATCACCGGTTAGAAAGAAATCAACCATTTGCTCAACAAACGATAGAAAATAATCTGACTGAATACTAATAATCTCTGATGTTCCGTTGCTGAAGTCAACCGACATTGAAAACGGGCAGCTCCAGCCATGGTGTGACATGCTTGCACGTCTGCCGTCAGAAAATTCAATCACCAATGCCGGCCACTCTTTTGTGCCGACATACATCAGCCGTTTCGCATCCGGGCCCATCAAGGAAACGATTGGTTCAATCTGATGAATGGAATAAACATCAAACGGGCCCGGTCCCCAGCTTGCAATGTTTTGAATCTTTGCTTTGTCTATATTTCCATATTCAGCAGCAAAGCGTAAAGCGGATGAAGAAAAGCAGGGCGTATTATTTTTCTCTGCATTTTCAAATATTCTAAGCGCGGCTGCACGGTCATTTGCAAAAGATTTGTCAACATAAACTCGTTTTCCGCTGCGCAGAGGGAGCTGGCAAAGCTCCTCGTGCATCTCCGGATTATCCGGTGAAAGCACAACTAAGTAATCACTTTTATCGACAATTTCTTCAATGGTATGAAGATGTTCAACTTTGTAATTTTCACACCACTGGTCTGTTGTCATCCCTTTTGGGGAATCTATCTTTGCCCAGGCATAGGCTACTTCCAACTCTCCTTTGGAATAGCTTTTAATCCATTCAGGGTAATTGTTTGCATGAAATTCATCAAGATAATAATCTATAAAGCCTATTTTTTTCATCGCAATCTCCTTAAAGCAATATTTCTTTTCCCTGTTCTGATGAGTCATACAATGCCTGCATTATTTGGGCGGTGATCAATACAGAATCAATGTGTGACGGCAATTTTTCGCCTGTATCAATGCAAGTCAGGAAAGCGTCGATTTCCTTTTCAAAGTGCGGTTCCTGCTGGTAAGTAGGAATAGTCTCTGTTAAAGCGCCGTCCTTTGTGGAATAAATGGTGAAATTTCCGCCGTACTGCAAACGAATTCCGGCTTTATCGCCCATAAAATCGACAAACATTTCTTCTTGATTGATGTTTTGGGCCCATGCGCCGTTGATTGTAATCGTCGGGCCCTCTGTTCTGATAAACCCGGTTACAAAGTCTTCCACATCGTAGGTACCGTCTTTTACCGGAGGCCCGGCCCACATGCTGGTATATACATAATTATTCAAGTCTTTTCCTACTTTGGAAAATGTTTTACCCGAGACAGTCTGTGGGTGAGGGTCACCGCAGCAATACATAATTAAATCAAGAAAATGTACGCCCCAATCAATCAGGACGCCGCCGCCTGCAATTGCCTTCGTTGTGAAGGGACCGCCCCAGTTAGGAATGCTGCGGTATGAACGAAAGCTGCCATACACATGATAAACTTCACCTAATTCACCGTTATCAATCATATTTTTAATGCGATTTACAGCGGTATTAAATCTGTTTACCACGCCGATGTTCAATACTTTTCCGCTTTCTTTCTGCACTTTCTGCATTTCAGCGGCTTCGGCATAAGTTCTTGCAGCCGGTTTTTCACAAAGTACGTTTTTACCAGCCTTTAAAAAGTCTTTGGCAATTTGGGGATGGACGTTGTTGGGAGTGCAAACCGAAACAGCCTCAATTTCCGGATCGTCTAAAATATCCTTATAATCCTGAATTGCTGTGCCGCAACCGTATTGGTCCACCATTGCCTGCGCCCTCTCTAAAATAATATCGCAGAAATATTTGATCTCTGCTTTATCATTTTTCATGTATGCTGGAATGTGCGCGGTCTTTGCAATTGTACCGCAGCCAATTACGGCCACCTTTTTCTTATTCATTATTTTTCCCCTTTTCAACATTTCAAAAGTACGAATTATTTCTATATATTGCATATTAAATAGGATCAAAATCATCAAAGAGTCTTGGATTTTTTTTAAGCTGTTCTAATGTCACAGAAAATAAATCTTCTGCGTGAAATAGCAAGCAATCTGCGTCACCAAATTTAGCTTTTTGCAAAACACCCAATTTAGACATAAGCGGTTCCAGCTTCACATATCTGTCCGAATTCGCATGATCATGCCTTCTTGATGGTACACTGATAATATTTCCGTCATAATCTCTGACATATAGCTGTTCATAACCGTCCGTAATTCTTCCGGCAATTTGCGCTACTTCTTCAATGCAATGCACTAATGTGTTTCTTGAAAAGTCGACTCCAACCATAAGGACTTTGGCATTTTGCTGTATTAACTTTCCATAACACGATTGCGGCGCACACGGAGTATCAAAACTTTCCTGGCCTTCTGTAAAAGTCTTTGCTGTTTTACCTAGGGCGCAAAGCGAATGCGTCGGGTGCATCGTCCGTATTACACCCGCACGTTTTCGGAATAATTCTGTTAAGACTCCCACACAAGTCTTGCTTTCTCTTACATCAAATATAGGGTTTTCTGCATTTATGTAGCTCCATGTATGCGAGGGCATGACCAGTAACCCCTGCGATATGTATTCTATATAAGCGTCAAGCACAGTGTCTGCTCCGCCATTCACTTGTCCGATCCTTTTCATAGAGGAATGTACCAAAAGAGTGTCCGTGGGGAGAATACCAGCCTTGCTTAAATCTTGGATTAATGATTCTTTGGTGTGCAGTTCAGTCACTCCTTATCAGAATCCTGCTGATTTCCTATTGCATTAGTTTTCTGAAATACCTTTTAGAAAGTAGCGGGTAATTTCCCTCGGTCTTGTAATCGCAGTACCCACAACGGCTGCCCAAACGCCCAGATCCAATGCTTCTTTAAGCTGTTCCGGCGTCCAAATCCCGCCTTCTGCAATAATTGGCATATCTAAAGTATCAACATATTTTTTGATCAGACTATAGTTGGGGAGCTTTATTCCCTTTGTATATTCTGTATATCCCGACATTGTCGTACCCACAATATCAAACCCCAGTCTCTTTGCTTTTACGCCCTCTTCATAGCAGGAGGTGTCCGCCATAAACATCTGATTCGGATATTTTTGCTTTACTTCCCTGAAAAATTCTTCTAAAGTTTTGCCGTTTGGCCTGATTCGTTTGGTTGCATCAATTGCAATAATATCAGCGCCAACATCTATTAAAGCGTCAACCTCTTTCATGGTGGGCGTAATATAAATATCACTGTCATCATAAACGACCTTATAAAGCCCGATAATCGGCAGATCAACAGCTTTTTTAATTTGTTTTATATCTTCAGGTGAGTTTGCCCTGATTCCGGAAGCACCACCTTCTTGTGCGGCGACCGCCATTCTTTCCATTATAAAGGAACTGTATAATGGCTCATTGTCAAGTGCCTGGCAAGACACAATGAGTCGATGCTTTATACGTTGTAAAATCTCACTCTTATCCATTTCCATATCTCCCATTTATACCAATTAATTTGCAATTATCTTCGCTGTTCCATTTATACGGTAAATTTTAGTCCGTCCAATCTTACGTCAAAATTAATATAAAATACACCGTCCCAGTTAAAAGACAAATTATCTATAACAATCTGAGCGCCCTTATATTCCCCGTTAAATTTGACTAAAATATATTCATTTAGATAATGGATGAAGTAATTTTTAACTTCATTATAGTTATCTGCTAATAGGTATGGATCGATTTTTCCTTGGGTTTCCACTAAAAACCTGTGAAGTACATTGGACTGATACAGCCAGTCACAAATAATGTTTCTCAGCTTAAATTCCTCTGCCAATTTAAATTTTTCATAACTGTCAGAGAAACGATTATAATAACTTGCAATGATTGTCTGAGCAAGTACAACGCCGATCGTATTCTGAGCAGTATTCCATCCACCGACACTTTGCACATTATCAAAAATCCCTGTAAGCAGTGCGTGGTCCATAAACTCATTTTCACAGCCATTGCTTACCGAAACTTCTGCTATGCCAGCCGATTTTTGATAGCTGTTCACATAATATTGAATATACCTTAAAAATTCATGCATATTGATATGGCTCGTAAAAGTTAAATCCTTAGTATATTGCTCGCTGGATTCAATCATATATTTGCCCGGCGAATTAATTGCCAGCAAACAGTCGGAGCAGGCGGAATTATCCTCATAAATTCCGCCTGCCGACGTAATTTGCGATTTAATACTTTCATTGAGCGGCCTGTCTTCGTACCTTGGTACGATCGTCGGGCCTAACGTTGATGAATATCGCACATAAACGCGCGGCGTATAGCCTTTGATTAAGTTGAAAATTCGCGCAAAGAGAACACACCCGACTTCATCGGCCCCTGGGTACACCAAAACCTTGTCCATCAGCCTTTCTTCCCGGACTTTCTGGGCAATGGCGCTTTGATCCATAGCAGCATAGCCGTATTCGGCAGTGTCATCCTTTGGCACCGTCAAGACGTCAAACACTCCGTCTTTTACAAGATCAACACAATAAAGATTTGTAAAACGGTCTACTTTTCTTCTTTCAATAAAATCATTAAGATCCTTTTGAGGAATTTTATCCTTTAATTCTCTGAATTCCTTTTCTTCCGTGTCATCTGCGTGATTTCTTGAAGTTTTATCCATTAAGTAAGTATAGCGCCATATATTCCAGCCCTGTGTTTCCCAGTAGTCCGGATCTTCGTGTGCATTGTTGTACGCGGCAACTCTGGCTACTAAATTAAACGCATGAATTTTTATGTTTGGATTAATTTTTTTTAACTCTCTGAAATTGTCTAAAGTTTGCTTGCACTCTTCGCTTGTCCGGTGGTGCGTTCTGGAATTAATGATATTCCCGTATACAAGCGTATCAACAGAAAGAATTGCATATTCACAACTTAGAGCATTTTCAAAAATCCATTCCCATAGCTTATTGAAATTTGCCGGAGTTTTCAGCATTCCCATATCTTCGTATGCCGGGACTAATAATTCAATATCATCTGTCATCTTCGCCAGTTTTTGAGGAAACGAATAGTTGCAGGCTCTTTCATCCAGTGCAACATAGATTATTTTTGTCATACATACACTTTCCTTTCCAGATCAACTATGTATTTTATAATTAACCTTTCATGCCGGTAACGGTAATTCCCTCAATAAAGTACGACTGTGCAAAAAAGAACAAAATAATAATCGGAACCGTAAAAATTGCAGACGCAGCCATCAGTGGTCCCCACTCAACATAGTGTTCCTGCATAAACGCCTGCAGCCCGAGTGACAACGTATACTGCTCCTGCTTATTCAAATAAAGCAGAGGCCCTAAAAAGTCAGACCAGGTTCCAAGAAATGTAAAGATAGCCACGCTGGTCATTGCCGGTTTGCAGAGAGGAACCATGATTCTCCAGAATATTGTACCTTCTTTTGCTCCATCAATCGTTGCCGCCTCTATTAGAGAATCCGGAATCGTTTTAAAGAATTGTCTCATCAAAAAGATGTAATACGCGCCCCCGAAAAACGCAGGCAGTGTCAGAGGTAATATCGTTCCCACAAGTTTCATTTTCGTGAAAATCATATAGAGCGGAATCATCGTTACCTGTGAAGGGATCATCATTGTGGCAACAATAATCGGAAAAATAATTTTACTGCCCTTCCATTTGATTTTAGCCACGGAATATGCCACCATCGAAGAAGAGATGACCTGGCCCACTACACACAGCACCGTAATAATCAATGTGTTCAGCGTGTAAGAGAAGAAGGGCATTTTGGTAACAGCTAAATAGTAGTTTTTCAAATAGAGCTGGCCGGGGATAACAGTCGGGGGAAACTGGTAGATTTCCTGAGCATTTTTCAAAGATGTTGAAAGCAGCCATAAGAATGGTATCAGGAACAGAACGGAAAGAAGAATGATTATAAAGTATATCATTCCTTTTGAAAATAAACGATTTCGTTTTATGCTGCTATTTTTCATGTTATTCATCGCCATAATTAACCCACCTATCCTGTGTCTTAAAGATAACAGCTGTGACAGCAACAACAATGATAAATAAAATCCATGCCATTGCAGAGGCTTTGCCCATTTTAAAGTATCCAAAAGCATTGTGGAACAAATACAGCGAATAGAACAGCAGGGAATTTTCGGCTCCGCCGCTTATGTTGTTACCGCCGCTCCCTCCTGTAGAGCCGCCTATCAGCAAATAGGCCTGTGTGAAATACTGGAAGTAGCTGATAATGCTCATAATTAACTGGAAGAAAATTACCGGTGAAATACAAGGCAGTGTAATTTTAAAGAATTGATGGGTTGCATTTGCACCGTCTATTTGAGCTGCTTCATAAAGCGAGCGCGGTACATCCTGCAGTGAGGCTAAGAAAATGATCATGGTGTTTCCTACGCCCCACAAACCCATAATAATCAATGCCGGTTTTGTATAAGCCGGGTCCATGAGCCAATTGGGCTGATTCATTCCCAGCGCCTTCAGTGCACTGTTCAGCAAACCGTATTGCGGATTCAAAATCCACAGCCACAAAAGTGAGGAAGCGACGATCGGCACAATACTAGGTAAATAAAAGATGGTTCTAAAAATAGAAAGCCCTTTAATTTTCTGATTCAATAGAACGGCCAAAAGTAATCCGGCAACAAGACTCACCGGCGTACCAATTACCACCATATAAAAAGTGTTAAATAAGCTTTTATAAAACTTTTCATCCGCAAATAAATCTTGATAATTTGCAAGTCCCACCCAAGTCGGGGACTGAAATATGTTAAAATTTGTCATGCTATAGTAGATCGAAATACAAATAGGGTACAAACTAAAAGCCAAGAATCCAATTATCCATGGAAGTGCAAACAGGAAACCAGATTTTGCCCTGCTGCTATCCATTTTTGAGGTATGCCGTTTTGGAGATTGTTTCTCCGTAGAATGACGCATATACCTGCCCCCTAATGAAAAGATTTTCTTACCCGCTTTGTGCGATATGGAAGTAATGATATATAGCCCTGTGGCTATATATCATTACCCAAGTCGATATTTACTTTATTTAATCAATGCAGAACCTTTTTCAAAGATGTTTTTTGTGGTTGTGTCAATGTCTTGCTTTAAGTTCAGGCACAGCTCTGTTTGCTCGTTGACAATGGTCTCATATTCTGAGTTCTTAGGGCCATTTGGATTGTAAGTAAGATTCTTGCTCTTTGCAAGTTTTGTATAGAAATCAACATCATAACCCTTTAAGAAAGTCTCATTGGTCAGCAACGAAGTTCTTGACGGGAAACCGCCATTTTTAATTGTAGTTTGGGTCTGACCGTCTTTTCCTGCATACCAGGATATGAAATCCCATGCGCCGTCTTTATTTTTAGAATTAGAAGTCATGTAGAGCATTGAAGAAGAGATAAGTCCTCTTCCTTCAAGTTCTGGCTTATCCTTTGGATATGGGATATAAGTTACGCCGTAATCAACGTCGGATTTGAAATCTACTTTAATCGATTTTCCCATCCACGATCCATCCACGCGGAATGTTTGCTTACCGGCTAAGAATGGATCTGTCGGATCCAGGTACTTGCCGCCTGACTGGAATTTAATAACATTCTCCAGACCGAATTTTGTGCGGTAATCTCTGGCAAGCTGTAATGCAAAACGGTTACCGAAATTATCGGCCGCTGTCGGTTTTCCCTCCGGAGTGTACCATCCGCCGCCTGCTGCTGTTGCAAAGTTACTGAGATAGTAAACAGCCGGGAAATCCGGGAAACCACAAACATCGAGTGTGCCATCTTTGTTAACCTTAGTGGTTTTGACTGCCATTTCATACATTTCTTCCATTGTCTTTGGCGGCTCTGTGTAGCCCGCTTGTTTTAGCAGGGTTTTATTATAATACAAAGCCTCTAAGTTAACGCTGATCGGTATTGCATATGTTTTTCCATCCATCCGGCATGCTGCAACAGACGCCGGAATAAAATCACTAAAATCAAAGTTTGTTTTCTGGGCGTAACTGTCTAACGGCTCCAGTATGCCGGAAGCAGCGTATTTTCCAACATTGGTGCTGAAATCATCCGTGACGTCCGGGCCGTTGCCAGCTGAAATAGCTGTCATGATTTTTTGGGCATCAGGTACGGAAAGGGCTTCTACTTCATACTTATCACTTTGCTGGTTATAAGATTTGACTGCTGCATCAACAGCCTTTCCTTCGTCGCCGCCCCATAAGTACCAAAAAACGACTTTGGTTTTCGCAGCAGCAGCTGTGGATGGGGAGCCGGATGCTGTCGCACTGGAGTTCGCGCTGTTTCCAGCGCACCCTGCAACAGATGCCGACATTGCAAACGCCAAGAGTAACGCAGTTGCTCTTTTAAAACTGAATTTTTTCATAAACACAATCCCCCGTTTTTAATTTTTTAAAAATGCAATCTCAATTCAGATTTTGAAATTTCATTTTTATTGATGCCAACAGTATATCATAAAAAAATATTTTTTCAATAGTAAATTAGAAAATTCATCCGGAATTAAGTCAATTTATATGAATTTTAACTGCATTATTTATAATTTAATTAATATTGAATATTTTTGCAACTAAATTAAAAGATATTTTTATTTTATATTTTCCCCATGGTTAGAAAATACGATATCTTATTATCTTTTAGCTGAAATTTTAATGATTTGGATTTACCTGTTGAAAAAATTTTTTATTGGTATAAAATATAGATACAATAATTCTATTTAGGAGGTACCTCCGTTGAAAATTGCAGCCATAGATATTGGCGGTACAGCAATCAAGTATTGTCTGCATAACGCCCAATCTCCGTTTGAAAAGAAGGTTGTCCACGAAATTCCAACAGGCGCCTTGCAGGGCGGTACTGCAGTGATGGCAAGAGTAAAAGAAATCATTTCTTTAATGGACGGCGTTGATTCAATCGCTATTAGTACTGCCGGTCAAGTAAATCCTGTTTCAGGTTCCATTATCTACGCAACCGACAACATTCCGGGATACACCGGAACCCCAATTAAAGAAATAATGGAAACTACTTTTAAAGTTCCCGTCATAGTGGAAAACGATGTAAATGCCGCAGCTTTAGGGGAGTCCGCCTTTGGTG
This sequence comes from Bacillota bacterium, assembly GCA_023416955.1. Lineage (GTDB taxonomy): Bacteria > Bacillota > Clostridia > Oscillospirales > Acutalibacteraceae > Caproiciproducens. Next base: position 232,231 of record JAEZGM010000019.1, read on the forward strand.
CCGGTAGAGATTATTCCGACTTTCTCTGTTTAACTTATGGTACGGGAATCGGCGGCGCCATTATCATTAATAATAAAATCTATTACGGGAGTTCTTATTCTGCCGCGGAAATGGGGCATTTAATCACACATGCAAATGGTTTACAGTGTACCTGCGGCAGCCGGGGCTGCTATGAAGCCTACGCTTCGACAACCGCTTTAATCCGCTCTGTAAAGGAGAACAGCGGATTAGAACTGAATGGGCGCCAGATCTTTGCTGCAATGAAGAATAATCCTATAATTGAGTCTGCTGTAATCGCGTGGATTGATGAAATCATGTGGGGCTTAGTGTCACTTGTTCATGTTTTTAATCCGCCCTGCATTATTCTTGGCGGCGGCATTATGAATGAAGTATTCATCCATAATTATATACAGCAAAACATCAAACGCTATTTAATGAAAAGCTATCAGCACGTTGTCATCAAACAGGCTTCCCTCGGCAATACGGCAGGTTTGCAAGGCATGATTCATTTAGCCCAAACTCAACTTGCAGAGGGGGCGGTCGCCAGTGATATTCAGTGATATTTTTGCTAGAATTGAGGCAAGTGATAAAACATTTACCAAAGCGGAGCGAAAGGTAGCTGATTTTATTTTACAGTGCCCACGTGATATCATGTATATGTCAATTACTGATCTAGCCGAAAATTGCGGGGTTGGCGATACAACTGTTTTCCGTTTTTGTAAGACGCTCAAGCTGGATGGCTATCAGGATTTTAAAATGATGCTGGCACAATCCATCAGTGGCAAAGAAGGCCCGAGCTCAATGACTCTGTCCGATGAGATCAACATCAATGACTCGACTGAAGAAGTATGCTATAAGCTTCATAATACAGATGTTGCTGCTTTGAACCAAACATTAGAAATGATTAATGCGGCAGACATTCAAAAGGCAGTCCAAATGATGAAGCAAGCAAAGCTGATTTATTTTTGGGGTATGGGCAACTCCTGTGTAATGGCGCTTGAAGCCAAGAATAAGTTTGCAGGGATTCTGCCGAATATTGTTTTTGTTGAGGATTCTCATATGCAGGCAATGGCTTCTGCTCTTTTAGGAAAGGACGACTTGGCAATCGCCTTTTCTTACTCAGGTTCCACAAAAGACACCATTGAGCTTTTAAAGCGCGCGAAGCAAAATGATGCTAAAACCATCTGCATAACAAGATTTTCCGAATCGCCGCTCACCGCTTACGCGGATATTGTCCTTTTATGCGGTGCAAATGAAGGGCCGTTTCAAGGCGGTTCCCTTTCCGCAAAGGTTGCTCAGCTTTATTTAGTTGATGTGCTATATACGGAATTTTTTAAAAATAATTACACTATGTGCGATCATAATAAAAAACTGACAACACAGTCTGTTTCCGCCAAGTTATTATAAACATTAATAATACAAAAAATCTGCTTAGGTATTTAAAGATATCCGTGTAACCCAAAACGAAAGTGGATTAAAAGCCCGAACAGTGAATTCAAAAATATATTACCATTGCAAGAGGGCATCGGATTACTTCCGATGCCCTCTTTAATAATATGCTCGAATATTTTATTTTCTACAGTTTTCCTATCTGTATGACTCATTTGTAGACACGGCAGGAAAGAATGACAAAGCAATTGCCGGGGATAGCAAAAACAGTTAGTAGAAGACCAGATGACGCTCAAAGAGTATGTCGATCTGGTTACGAGTAGTAAGTAACAAACTTTCTCGAGTGGCAGACCGTATCCAGCGCCTTGAGGTACCGCCAGAAAACAGGGCTTTGCCTGCATATAAAGAACCCCGGCTCTGCGGTGGAGGCAACTATTGGGTTCGTTATTGATCGATTGTGCAGCAGCACCTGAAAACCAAGACTTTTTAATAGTACCGGAATACTGCGACGACCCTGCCGAGCACTGTGACATCTGTGGCGTAAATCGGCTCGTAAGCCTGATTCTCAGGCTGGAGCCGGATACGGCCTTTTTCACGGTAAAGGCGTTTTACAGTTGCACCGTCCTCTATCAGGGCGACTACAATTTCACCGTCCAGCGCGGTTGGGGTTTGCATGGCAACCACGATGTCGCCGTTCAGGATTCCCGCGTCCTTCATACTGTCTCCGCGTACGTTCAGCGCGAAATACTCCTCCCCGTTCTGGCGAGGTGGGGTAAAGGGCACATAGCCCTCGATATCCTCGACCGCGAGGATGGGCTGCCCGGCAGCGACACGCCCCAGAATAGGAACCTGTACGGTTGCCTGCTCGCCCACAAGGTGAATGGCACGGTTCAGGCCAGCATCGCGGGTAATGTAACCTTCCCGCTCCAGCGTGCGCAAATGCGCGTGAACACTGGAGGTGGATTTCAAGCCGGTCGCCGCGCAAATTTCCCGTACTGTCGGCGGAAGCCCGTTCTGTGTCCTGTTTTTCAGGTAATCATATACCTTTTGCTGGCTCTGGGTTAACATAGCCTTATGCCCTCCTGTTTGTTTTTACCCATTCAATATCATAGCCGTGGCCCGGCCAAAATCTATGCTGATTTGAAGCGGCGGGAGGAGCGTGCTCCCACAGCAAATCCGAATAATATCGACGAAAGATTTTATACTACTTATATCATAACGTAAGCTGGTTCAAGTGTAGTTTTAAAACTATCATATCACTGACTTACCATGACTTAAACTGTTAAGTTTGAGATTATCATTATGTTATGTTACCGGCTTACCGGAAATTTGCGCCGACGCGAAGCGGCGAGAGGGGCGCTGCCCCGACAGCAAATTCTTAATGTCTCAAACTGTTAAGTTTGAGACTATTATATCATATTGTCTTTCAAAAAACAAACAAATGTTTGATATTTGGCAAAAATTCATAAGATATTCATAGCTGTGTAACAACTGATTTATGTAAAGCGGATATAATATGCTTGTAATCAAGGAAGTGGAGCCGCACCACTCTTTGATACATGTTCTACCCTCCTCAATATACCCCTCAAGCTAATGAAAAAGAGCCTAATCCTTGGGATTAGGCTCTTTTTCAGCATTTGCGGAATGTAATTGAAGCTTTTTTTCATTCTGGGGAACGGACATCGGACTGGATCAGAGAAAAAACTGTGAAAAATAGAGATAAAAATTTCTCGTGCCGCATAGATACCTGTTTTAATGGTCAAAATAGGTATGGAGGTGGCATGATTGAATAATTTACATCTGCTCAAGAACAAATCCCCGAAAAATAACTCCAAAGGATTTTATATTGCCCTCGGCGTATGCCTGATTGCAATTGGCGTTGCGGCATGGACCACTTACGACAGTGTGTCGAATTACGGTGCACCGAAATCCGGTCCATCCAGCAGTACGGTTCAGCAAACGAATCAAACACTGAGCGGCGTTACCGTAAATGCCAGCGAGGCGGAGTCTGAGAGTTCTTCGCGGCCGGTTTCGTCTGCTCCGGAAGAATCTTCAAAACCGGTATCCTCTGAAGCGTCAAAGGCACCCGCGGCCTCAAAACCGATGTCTTCCCAGCCTGCAAAGCAGACAACGGCGCCTGTGATTTCGTTCCAGTATCCTGTTGGAAGCACTGTCACACAGGAATACAGCAACCATAATCCTGTTTACAACAAAACGATGAAGGACTGGCGTGTGCACACCGGGATCGATATCAGCGCGCAGCAGGGCGATACGATTAAATCTGCCGCGGCGGGAACGGTCAAAGATGTTATGGCGGACGACGCCATGGGCAACGTGGTTGTCATTACGCATGGTGATGTTGTGGCGTATTACTGCGGGCTTGGCGAAACCAGCGTGAAAAAGGGTGATGTGGTTAAGCGGGGGCAGAAAATAGGCACGCTGGGAATTGTTCCCTGTGAAAGCCTCGACGCACCGCACCTCCATCTTGCAATGGCGAAAAACGGGAAATATATTGATCCGCTTACAGTACTCAAATAGCTTGCTCCCGACTACAGCGTTTAGGGGCGACAATTTATTCCGCAGGGCGAATACGCCCTGCGGTAATTTCATATAATGACAATGTTGCGGTTTGAATTCAATATGCAAGTATGATATACTAAAAATATATTGATATGCGTTAGATTTGTTGTTGATGAAATGATTTTGTTCTCAAACGCTGTCGTTGATCTTAACAATATATTCATGATTTGTACAATTTCTGTTACCATTTATTCTTTTTAATCAATTATACTAGGTCTTGTTTGTAAAACTAGAAATCACATTGGAGTTTTCAAATACCGCTTTTTATTTTTGAACAAAAGACGATTCTCATGGGGGAAAGTATGCGGTCATGCAGTTGAACCCGAAGTTGGTGATTTTACAAACAGACCCAAGGGAAAGACTTGATATGATTTGGGAAGGGAGGTAGAGAGGTGAACAAAAAGGCGGCAGTTTTGGTTTGCGTGACAGGCCAGCACGACTGCGACAGGCTGATCCGGGTGGGAAAAGACCTTGCTGAAGAGAAAAGCGTTTCTTTACAAGTGCTGTGCGTACAGCCGACTTCCTCGGGCTTTGAAGCGGATGGCGAAGAACTGGAGTATCTGCGGCAGACAGCGCGTGACGCCAAAGCGGAAATGACGGTTTATTTTGACGATGAAGCACCGATTGTGGCGGTTGGATTCGCGAAGCAGATGGGCGCGGTGCAGATCGTAACAGGAATGGCAGAGGCTCCCGTAAACGGATTTGTGGAACTGATTCATAAGCTCTTGCCGAGCATACCCATTGCGATGGTAGCAAAGGATGGAGTAGTTTATAATATTTGCCCTGTGGATAAAAAAAGCAAAAAGGCAGTACATACCTATGGCATTGATACATAACAGAAAATCCGCGCCGGTTAATCCGGCGCTTTTTTGTTATACCATGGTACCAAAGGAAAAAGCTTGCAAAAAGAGTGACAAATGAGTATTATTAGTTCATATGCCTTAGGCCTTGGATTTAAAAAACAAGGCCTTTGTAAACGAAGCAGATAAGGTGATAGTTTGTACAAGGTCTGTATTTTTGACTTAGACGGCACGCTGGCGAATACGTTGAGCTCCATTGCCTATTTTTCCAATGAGGCGCTGACCCGCTGCGGACTGCAAACCATTCCGGTGGAAGATTACCGTACGATCGTCGGCAATGGGGTGGATACGCAGGTCCACAGGATGATGGACAGGGTTTGTGGGGCCGGGCGCTATACGCAGGAAGAATTAGACAAGCTGAAAAAAATATATAACCAATTATATGAAGAAAATCCAACCTGTATGCTGCATCGGTATGACGGGATGGACGAGCTGCTTGCGGGGCTGAAGCAAGCGGGCCTGAAGCTGGCGGTTTGCTCTAATAAGCCGGACGTATGGGCCGGCGCCGTGGTGGATTCCCTGTTTCCGCGGGGAACATTTGACATTTGCCTTGGCCAGAAACCCGGAATCGAGAAAAAACCCTCTCCTCAGGGAGCGCTGTTCATTGCGCAAAGGCTGGGCGCTTCACCTAAAGAATGTCTTTATATCGGCGACACGAATACGGATATGATGACCGGCAGCGCTGCCGGAATGGACACCGTTGGCGTGCTGTGGGGCTTTCGCACACAGCGTGAGTTGGAAGAAGCGCACGCGAAGCAGATTGTGCAAAAACCGCAGGAAATTATGAAATTGGTTGCCTGCAATATGAGGTGAACAATGAACTGGCTGAAAAATTTGCTGGTGAAGCACCCGATAGGGTTGCGTGTTTTAAAGACGGGAATTGCCGTAACGGTTTGCGTGGCCGTGACCTTTTTGCTGAAGCTGAACCAACCGTTTTTTGCTGTGGTGGCGACGGTGATGTCTATAGGGAAATCAATTGATATTTCCTTTAAGGCGGGAAAGAACAAGCTGGTCGGTGTCCTGATAGGCGTGGCGGTGGGCTACGCTTTTTCGCTGTTAAGTCCGGCGAACGCGGGGCTTTGCGGTATCGGGATTATCCTGACGCTGTATTTGTGCCAGCTTCTCAAACTGAGCGGCGCAGCGACGCTTTCCTGTTTTTTGTTTTCCGCTATGATGTTTTCCGGAAGCCTTACAGGGCACCCGGCAACGTGGCAGTTCGCGTTGACCTGTACCATTGACAGCTTCATTGGAATTGCCATTGCGCTGATTGTCAACCTGCTGATTATGCCGCCGAATTATGCGGAGGAAATCAAAAAGGCTTCTGAACGGCTCCGTGAGCTGATCCAAAAGGAAATCGACAGCGCCGCAGCCTTTGGGGTTATTGATCTGCACGCGGCGCAGGAAGAAATCAGAAAATTGAACAGTAATTTGGGCTTGTATGCGGCGGAAGTAAAGTTTTTGCGCTGGAATGACGATGAGGTTTTTCAAACCTCTAATAAAGTTACAATTTATCAGTCGATTCTTGATGAGTTAAAGACGGTTCAGGTTATGAACCCCGGCGCTTCGGGAGAACGGCTTGCGCGGCTGACGGAGGAGCAGGAAACGGTGTACCGTTATCATTTGAACCGGATGCAGACGCTGTTTGACGCAACGAAAGAACCGTCCGAGGAAAAGCGGGAACCCGGAAAGCAGTAGGCTGATTACTGCTCTGTTTATCGCTTTTATCATGATACTAACATTCCGTAAAAGGGTAGACAGAAGGACGATGGACCTCCCTCCCCGCCTAGGCGGGGAGGGAGGTCCATGAGTTTCCATTGAATGTGAGTATGACCCCTAAAAAATCGCGGCTTGTGCTGCTGCTGATTGGGGGTTTGTTGTTGGTATCTGTTTTTTACCGGTGAGTGCCCAGAAAGAACAGCGCAATGGTGCCGGGGCCGGAATGCGCGCCGACTACCGGGCCGACGTAATTGATTACGATGTTCTTAGTGCCAAACCGGCGCCTGATTTCTTCCGCCACAAAGTTTGCGTCTTCCAACGTATCGCCATGGCTGATGAACACAGTCTGTTCATCGGGGTTGACCGCTGTCTCCTCCATATGATCCACAAGTGCGGTCAATGAAGCGCGGCGGCCTCTTGTTTTGCCGACATTGATCAGGTGGCCCTCGTCGTCAACGTGCAGAATGGGTTTAATGTTCAGCATCGTGCCGATCAGCGCTGTGGCGCCTGAAACGCGTCCGCCGCGCTTCAGATGATTCAGATCGTCCACCGTAAACCAATGGCACAGATGAAGCTTATTTGCTTCCACCCAGTCGCGTACCTCTTCAATATTTTTGCCCTTGCGTTTTTCCTGCACGGCGAGATAAATAATCAATCCTTCCCCCAGTGAAGCGCAAAGGGTGTCAACATTATATATCTTTCGGTTCGGATATTTTTGAGCCAACTCGTCGCATGCCAGCTGAGCGGCATTACAGGTGTTGCTGAGCCCGCTGGAAAACGCAAGACATAGAACATCTTTTCCGGCCTGCAGAACCGGCTCCATTGCGGAGGCAAACGCATCCACGTTCACGGCGGAGGTAGTGCAGCTTTTACCGCTGCGAATCTGAGCGTAAAATTCCGCAAAAGACAGGTCGCGCCCGTCAAGGTAGTTGAAGTACTCTTTTCCTTCCAGGTTAAATGCGAGCGGAAGGACGGTCAGCTCAAGTTCCTTTGCCATTTCGGTCGACAAGTCGCAGGAGGAATCGGTGAAGATTACATAATCGTTCATGAGCAAATCCCCTTTTTTCTATCTAGAAATAATAAATACTTTATAATCTTTATTTAAATATAGCATATAACTTTTTTAAAATCAATTATTGAATGTTTAATATCAGAATATATGGTTATATTTACTATGTCGTAAAATATTAGTCAGTTTATTTGAGAACAGAACCAATCTCCATTTTCTTGGATGTTTTCCAAAGTTAACTGAAAATAAGCAAAAGGGATGAGCGGAAATTTCCGTTCATCCCTTTTGTAATTAAATTGTACCGTGTATTCAGGGCTCTTTTCTGCTTACGACGGCGCAGGAGATGAGATATGATATAAACATAAGGATCAGGCTAACCGGCAGCGAAAGCCAGAGCAGAACCTCAGAAGTGATTTCACTTACCTGAAAGGCTGGGAACGAAATGCCCAGCTGTTTAAAAATGAGGCTTACTCCCATGGGAAGCAGCGCGAGTAAAAGAATGAGAACCCGGGACTTTTGTGTACCAAATTGAAACACAATCGGCAGGAGCACTGCGGACAAGAAGACGGAAATAGCAAGGTAGCAGTAAATTACCACGAATTGTTCCAAGCTGAACTGCCTTTGCAGAGTGGTAAAAACAACGTCAATCACCAGGCTGGCACAGGCGAGAAGGGCCGCCAGTACATAGCGGGAAAGCACCAGTTCCTTTTTTGTAATGGGAAGCGTGAGCGCATAATGATTCCATTTTGAAACTTCATCGTATGCGAACGCGTTAATCAGTACAATGAAACTGACAAAAAGGGGAATAAAGTAAATTGCGGTACTGTTTTTCAGATTGACTGCAAAAATAACAAAGAAGACAAACAGCGGTATAAGTACATATAATATGTTTTTCTTGATGCAAAGAAGGTCTTTATATAATAATCCCTTCATGATTTCTCTCCTTTTACGAACAAATTCATAATTTCATCAATGCTTGCCCTGTCGATGACCATGCCGCCATAGCTGCGCCGGGCGGCCTCCCTGTCGGCAACCAGAGCGGTATAACCGAATTCATCCTTTCGCCAGCGGACCAGATCCTTCTTATTGACACGGCTGAAATCGGCTGTACCGCATTTCAGCAGACCACTGCGGTCAATCAGGTCGTCCTTCGAGCGGCTGAATACGATATTTCCGTCATGAATGAAAGTAATATAATCCGCTATCTTTTCGAGGTCGTTTGTAATGTGGGACGAAAACAGGATGGAGTGACTTTCGTCCTGCATGAATTCAAGCAGCAGATCGAGAATGTCGCTGCGGGCGATGGGATCCAGGCCACTGGTTGCCTCGTCCAGAATTAGCAGGCGCGGTTTGTGTGCCAGCGCGGTTGCAATGGAAAGCTTCATTTTCATTCCTTTGGAGTATTCTTTGATCGTTTTTTCTTTCGACAGATCAAAGCGAAGCAGATACTGTTCAAACAAGGCCCTGTCCCAAGCGCGGAAAGACTTTTTTAATATATTTCCTATTTCGCCTGCGGTAAAATTGGCGTGAAAGTAACAGTCGTCGAATACCACGCCGATTTGCTCCTTACAGCTGCGTTCATTGCGGATATTGTCCATTCCCAAAATTTTGATGGAACCGGAATCCCGGCGTATTTCGTTCAGAATCAGCTTAATGGTTGTGGTTTTGCCCGCTCCGTTTTCCCCAATAAAGCCCACGATGCTTCCGCACGGCACATCGAAGCTGATATTATCCAGAGAAAAAAGCGGATAGCGCTTGCTCAAATTAAGAATCTCAATGGCGTTTTTCATAGTACCTCCTTATAAATCCGGGCGTCAGTCCCCGTTATACAGCAGTTCTAAAAGCTCCCGCAGTTCTGCCAGCGAAATGCCCGCCTGCTTTGCGGCGTCTACCGCACTTTGCAGGAAGCCTTCGGATTTCCGTAGATGTTCCTCGTGGATAAACTCCACATTTTTGCGCGCGACAAAGCTGCCTTTTCCGGTGACGGTTTCAATGAAGCCGTCGCGCTCCAGGTCCTCGTAAGCACGCTTTGTCGTAATAACGCTGATGTGCAGTTCCCTTGCCAGAAGCCGCATGGACGGCAGCGCGTCACCCTCCTGAAGGGCACCGGTGATGATGCCGGATTTAATCTGTTCGGTGATTTGTTCATAAATGGGCTTTCCGCTCGAATTGCTGATGATAATATCCATTCACTCACCTCGGTCATTTATAGCGTGATATTGTATATATGATATATATACAATATCACGCTTATTTTATGCTGTCAACCTTATTTTTTTAAACGGTTTCCTGTTTGAGGGAAATTCCCAGTGGCAAAGCACTGTCAGTTGAAAGGAGGGTTGCCTTTGGAAAGTCAGAAAAATGCGGAGGGGAAAAACCGCAGGCGAATCCGAAAGGGCTATGAAAAGCTGGCTTACGGCGGCATTGCCGACGCGGTGCGGCTGCTCTTTACGGAGGAACCTGATTTAGCGGCGTTCGGCAAAATGGATTTATTCAACATCGCGGAAATTAAGCGCCCAAAGGGAGGGGGAATGGAAATCAAGTTTTTCGACCGGATTAAGGCGCTGCAATGTCTGGACGTGATGAATGAGGAAAGCGGGGAGGCGCCGCCGCTGTACCGCGCCCTGGAGGACTGCGCGCGCTCGTTTGGGGAGAAGCAGGATGGAGTATAAAGCATTTTCCCCGAAACAGCTGCAGGCGCTCAGCTGGTGGTGCCCCGGCAGCCCGGCGGAAACGAAGGACGCGGTAATCTGTGACGGGGCGGTGCGCAGCGGAAAGACGCTCTGCCTCGGTATTTCCTTCGCGGCGTGGGCACTCTTTCGGTTCCATGACCGTTCGTTTGCCATTTGCGGTAAGACAATTCGCTCGCTGAAGCGCAACCTGATTACCACGCTGCTGCCCGCGCTTGCTGACGCGGGGTTTCAGTGCAGCTTCCTTACAGCGGAAAACCGGATTGACATTACCTTCGGAAAACGTATGAACCGGTTTTATTTGTTTGGTGGGCGGGACGAGGGCTCCTCCGCGCTGATTCAGGGTATTACGCTTGCCGGCGTGCTGTTCGACGAAGTGGCTCTCATGCCCCGCTCGTTTGTGGAGCAGGCGCTGGCGCGCTGTTCGGTGGAGGGTTCGAAATTCTGGTTCAACTGTAACCCGGAAAATCCACAGCACTGGTTTTACCGGGAATGGATTTTAAAGCGGGAGGAAAAGAACGCGCTCTACCTGCATTTCACCATGGAGGACAATCCCTCGCTCAGCCCGGAAATTCTGGCGCGTTACCGGGGGCTGTACTCCGGCGCGTTTTACGAGCGTTTCGTGCAGGGGAAATGGGTGGCGGCAGAGGGGCTTGTCTACCCGTTCATGACGGACGCGATGTTCTGCGCCGCGCCGGAAAGCTGTGACCGCTATGCGGTTTCGTGCGACTACGGAACGGTCAACCCGGCTTCGTTCGGGCTGTGGGGCAGCCGGGGCGGCGTGTGGTACCGCATCGACGAGTATTATTTTGATTCGCGCAGGGCGGGCAGCCAGCGGACGGACGAGGAGCATTACGCCGCGCTGGCGGAATTAATCGGCGGGCGGGAAATCGAAAGCATTACGGTCGACCCGTCGGCGGCCAGCTTTATGGAGGTAATCCGGCGGCACGGCGTTTACCGGGTCGTTCCCGCCGACAACGACGTGCTGGACGGAATTCGCCGCGTGAGCGTCGCCTTAAAGCAGGGGGATATTAAAATCTGCCGCTGCTGCGCAGACTCGATTCGTGAATTCGGTCTTTACCGCTGGAACGACGACCACGCGCGTGACGCGCCGGTCAAGGAAAACGACCACGCGATGGACGATATCCGCTATTTTGTTACAACACTTCTGCGCAGGGAGGACGCGTTCTTCGCGGTCGCTGCACCGCGCGGGAAAGGAGGGATAGTATGCTGAGAAAACGAAACGCGCCGCCCGTGGCGCAGGCAGTGCAGACAGCGCCGGAAAAGCAGCCGTTTTCCGAATTGGGTAGTTATATTCCGCTGGTGGCAGGCGAGCGCAGGCTTTACACCGCACTGCGGGAGGCCGTGCCGATTATTGACGCGGCGATTGACAAAATTCTGCGTTTGACCGGCGGCTTTACGGTGCGCTGCGCGGACCGTACGGCGGAGCGGGAATTGAACCGCTTTTTACAAAATGTGCAGGTGAATTCGACGGAAGTGGGAATTCAGAGCTTTTTGAACAGCTATCTGTCACAGCTTCTGACCTATGGAAACGCCGTTGGGGAAATGGTGTTGGGCGGGGGAAGCATCGCTGCGCTTTACAACGCGTCGCTGGACGATGTGGAGCTGAAAGCCGTTTCTCCGCTCAAAATCGACGTTTACCGCCGGGAAGCGGGCGGGCTTTCCAAGGTGCGTTACCCGCAGCTGGTGTTCTGCTCGGCGCTGAACCCGCCGCCGGGCAGCGCGCAGGGGGTTTCGCTCTTGCACGGGCTGCCGTTTGTCAGCGGGATTCTGGTGCAGATTTACAATACCATCGGCGTCAACTGGGAGCGGCTTGGCAATGTGCGCTTTGCCGTGACCTATAAGCCGTCGGCCGACCCGTCCGATCGGGCGTACGCGAAGGAGCGCGCGCAGCAGATTGCCGGCGAGTGGAGCCGCGCCATGCAGAAGGACAGCGTCAGCGACTTTGTCGCGGTGGGGGACGTGAGCATTAAGGCAATCGGCGCGGATAACCAGATTTTGAACAGCGATGTGCCGGTACGGCAGATGCTGGAGCAGATTGTGGCGAAGCTCGGGATTCCGCCCTTTTTGCTGGGACTAAGCTGGTCGTCCACGGAGCGGATGTCCAGTCAGCAGGCAGATATTCTGACAAGCGAGCTCGAAGCATACCGCCGGATTTTAAATCCGGTGATTGATAAAATCTGCGGACTTTGGCTTAAACTCAACGGCTACGGCGGTGAAACGGAAATCGTCTGGGACAATATCACCCTGCAGGACGAAACGGAAACCGCCAATGCCCGGCTGCTGAACGCCAGAGCGGCGCAGATTGAGGAAACGCTGAACCAAAAAGGAAAGGAAGGGATTGCTTGAAAGAAGGATTGATGCTGAAAGCAAATCAGAAGCCGAAAGCGGACGACCTGCAAAAAATCAACCAATATACGCGGCGCGAATTTCAGACGGAGGAAATCTACACGTTTTCCGTCGCTCTCTGTGACAATGAAATCGACCGTGACGGCGAGCGTTTTACCGTGGACGCGCTGGAAAAGCTTGCGAAGCTGTTTTTGGGCAAAACGGGAATTTTCAACCACAGCATGCAGGCGCAGAACCAGACGGCGCGTATTTACGACTGTTATTTGGAACGGGATGACGCCCGCCGTACCGGCTGCGGGGAAGTTTACACCCGTTTGGTGGGCAAGGCGTACCTGCCGGACAGTGAAAAGAACCGCGACCTGATTCTTGAGTTGGAAAGCGGGATTAAAAAAGAAGTCAGCGTCGGCTGTGCCATTGCGAAAGCGACGTGCAGCATCTGCGGAGCTGACACCCGCAAGGGCGCGTGCAGTCATGTAAAGGGAAAGTCCTACGGCGGGAAAACATGCTGCACCGTGTTGGACGAGCCGAGCGACGCGTATGAGTGGTCGTTCGTCGCTGTTCCGGCGCAGCGTGAAGCGGGGTTCATCAAGGGGTTTTCCGGGCTGGAGGATATCGAAAAAGCGCTGGCCGACGACGGCGCTTCGTTTACCAAAGAAGACTGCGGTGCGCTGCTGAAGGAAATGCGGCGGCTCAGGGCGGACGCGGAGTGCGGGCGCGTGTACCGCGCGGAGCTGGAGAACAGCTTTGTCAAGTGCGCTTCTATTGCGCAGCCGGGGCTTTCGGCCGAAGCGCTGCGGCGCGCGGCGGAGGGAATGGGCATTGCGGATCTGCAATGCTTTGAAAAGGCTTACAGAATGCAGGCGAATGAAATCCTGCCACTTGCGCCCCAGCTTTCCCCATCGGCAAAACAGGAACAGACGGGCACAAACGCCCCGTTCAAAATATAATTCGGGAGGAGTACAACATGAATATCTCTTTACTTGGTCTTGGCGAAACCACAGCGACTTTTGAGGCGGAATCCAGGGTGACGGTGGGAATGCCCGTCAAAATGTCCGGGGACGGCAGGGTGGGCCCCTGCGCACTAAAGGACAAATTCTTCGGCGTGGCGGTCAACGTGCGCGGCGGGTACGCGGCGGTACAGATCAGCGGCTACGCCCGCGTGCAGTATTCGGGCACAGCGCCCGCCGTGGGGTACCAGACGCTGAACGGTGCGGGCGACGGAACGGCTCAGGTAGAAGCCACCGGAAGGAGCCTGCTCGTGACCGATGTGGACACGGCGGCGAAAACCTGCGGCATTCTTCTTTAACTCTTTTGAATGAAAATATGAGGAGGAACACAAATGGCAGTTTATGAAAGCGTAAAACTTGAAAAAGGAATGTACGGCGCACCGGGAAAAAACTTTACCGAGGTGCTGGAAAGCCTAGACCCGTCTGAAAATTATAGCGGCACGGGCGTAGAGGGACTTGACGCGTACCAGCGCCAACTGAAGCGTTTTGACATCAGGGTGGGCGGCGTGGACTCTGACCGCATTGAAAAATTCTTTCAGACCGCGGATTCCGCCGCGCTGTTCCCCGAGTATGTCACGCGCGCCGTGCGCCAGGGGATGGAACAGGCGAACCTGCTGCCCGCACTTGTAGCGACCACCACGAAAATTGACTCCATGGATTACCGCACCATTACCTCCGTCCCCGGCGCGGAGGACAAGTCCTTGAAGCCGGTCGCAGAGGGCGCTGTGATTCCCCAAACCGTCGTGAAAACGCAGGATCATCTGGTGCATCTGCACAAGCGCGGCAGAATGCTGGTCGCCAGCTATGAAGCGCTTCGCTTTCAGCGGCTCGACCTGTTCACCGTCACCCTGCGTCAGATCGGCGCATACTTTGCGCGGGCACAGCTCGGTGACGCGGTGGAGGTGCTTCTGAACGGCGACGACGGACAAAGCCCCGCAGAGTCAATTTTAACGGCGGACGCGAAACCGGCTTACGACGACCTTGTGAATCTGTGGGGAACGCTGACCCCGTACCAGCTCAATACTATGCTTGTTTCCACCGCGACGATGAAAGATTTGCTCAGCATTCCCGAATTCAAGGACGCGAACGCGGGTCTGAATTTTCAGGGGACGGGCAAGCTGGCTACGCCGCTTGGTGCAAACCTGCTCCATGTACCGGAGCTGGCCGACAAAAAAATCATCGGCCTCGACAAGGCCTGTGCGCTGGAGATGGTGCAGGCGGGCAGCGTAATGACGGATTATGACCGTCTGATTGACCGTCAGCTGGAACGCGCGTCCATCAGTACGATTGCGGGCTTTACCAAAATTTTTGACAGCGCCGTGAAGGTGCTGGATTATAAGGTATAAGGTGATCCTTATGAATATTGAGGATATTATGGAGCGGTTTATCCTCATGGCGGACATCAGCGCAGAGCGGGCGGAGAAATTTCGCCCGCTCTGCGTCGAAGCTATGGGGGAAATAGCCCGCCGTTCGGTGCAAAGCGATAACAGCGGGCAAAGTGCGTTGGAATCCGCAGCGGCGGCGCTTGCGTTTTACCGCTGGTCGCTGGCGGGTACGGCAAACAGCGCGGGCAGCTTTGCGGCGGGGGATATTAAGATTACAAAGAGCGCTGAAACGGCTGCGCTGGCGAAAGAAGCGTGGCGCGAGGCGGAGGCTTCCGCCGCGTCGTATTTGGAGGACAGCGGTTTTCTGTTCCGCAGGGCGCAGCTATGACGTACCGCACGCTGGTCGAAATCATGCTGGAGCGGTACGGCGAAGCGGTGACGATCAGCGGAGGCCAGACCACGGCAATTGTACAGCCGCTGAACCACCGCAGCGGACTTGCAAAGGATTTGACCGGTGAATCCGGCGCAAGCCTGCATTACCTTTATACAGGTTCGGCAGATCAGGTGCCGCAGGCCGGCGCTGTGCTCAAAACCGCGCGACGGGATTACACCGTGCTGCGCGCGGACGTTTACAGCGTGAATGGAGAAGAAATCTATGCATGGGCGGTGCTCAACGCGCTTGCCCCGGAAGCGGCAACTGATGTTTACCTGACGGCGCAGGGAGTGAAAATCGCGAGGGTGCAGAGTTATACCGCAAAAGCGGTGCAGAGCAGCGCTGCATTTACCCCGTGGGGCGAGTCGACGCCCGCTGCCGTTGCGGCGGGCGCGGTGCGCTATGAACTGTCGCTCGTAAATCTGACTCCTATGGGGAATACGGATTTGCGCACGGCTGCGGACTTTTCGCTGGTTGCCGAAAGCGCGGGCAATCGCGTCGTTTATACGGGGTGCCAGTGGAAAAGCATCAGTGACAGCGGCGAAGTGGGAACGCCGGTGCTGCGCACGGCGGAGCTGACTGCCGCCGCGAGGGAAGAGGGGAAGGAAGGTGACGGCAATGGAGAATGATGAAATGCGCGAAATATCCGAACGAATGGAGCAGGATTACCGGCGGTACCCGCACCCGCTGACAGCGGAGGAAGAAGCATGAAACTGCAGGCAATGCGGTATAAAAGTTATGTTTGGCCGATGAACCCGGAAACGCTTCGCGTGGAGTGCGCAAGGAACGTGAAAGAAATTAAATTGCCGCTTTCCGGCAGCATTTTTCAAGACCTGGGGCAGGGGAAGCGGATGGTTTCCGGCAGCGGGCGTTTTGTGGGAAGCGGGTGCATGGAGGAATACGGGCGGCTGGAGGCCGTGTTCGCGCAGGAGGGCAGCGGCATGCTTCGCCTGCCGGGCGCGCAGGCCTTTTCCGCAATTTTTTCTTCCCTCAAGCTCGCCGGAGCGGCAGGCCCCGACAGCGTGGCTTACGAGTTTGTATTTTTGGAGGATGACGCGGCGGGTGCGGGCGGGGAAGAACCGGGCGGTACGGTCGTTTGCAAGGGCGGCGAAACACTGTGGAATCTTGCGAACGCGTACGGCACCACGGTTGACCGCCTGCGCGCGATGAACCCGATGATTCAGTGGCCGAACGCGCTCAAAGCGGGGCAGAAGGTGGTGCTGCCATGACATACTTCGGCGTTTACCCCGGCGGCACGGAGGTTGCCCTGGGGCAGCCGGTTCAGGTTCGGCTCAGCCGGGAGGAGGACGTGCCTGCGGACGGATTCACGGGGGTGTTCCCGCTGGCGGGTACCTTGGGGAGCATTACGGGGATTCGAGTTTACGACCGGAATCACAACCTTTGCTTTGACGGAATTGTGGATGTGCAGGCGGAAAGCGATTCCGACGCGCGGCTGCTTACCCTGACGGCACGAAGCAGCGCCGCACTTTTGCTGGACAACGAAGCCCTGCCGCAGACGTATTATAAACCCTCGCTCGCCGTGATTTTTGCCAATCATGTGCGGCCCTACGGGTTCAGTGCTTTTCGGGGAAATGAGAAAATGGCCGGCGGCGCGCTGACCGTCACAAAGGGAATGAGCGAATGGCAGGCCGCCAGTGCGTTCTGTACGCAATATTTGAATGTCAAGCCGCGCATTGTAAACGGGGTGTTTGACGCGACCGGGGAAGTCCCGAAGGGCTCTGTTCGCTTCGGCGGTACGGGGGTACCGTATTCCTCCTTAATCATCGAGAATAAATACAGCGAAATTGTATCGGAGCTCATGGCGCAGGCGGGCGGAAACGGAGCGTATGTTTCCGCCGCGAAAGAGCGGGATGCCGCCGGGCTCGGCATTCGCCGCCGCCGCTGCCTTTCGGTCGGGCAAAACGCGGAAAGCGTACTGCGGGCTGCCCGGAAAAAGTCGTTTTCCGGGCAGATTGCCTGCCCGGGGGAAGTCCCGGCGCTGCTGCTCCAAGCCGCCGGGGTGGAGGGAAAGAGGGCGGGCTTCCCGGGGGATCTTTATATCTCGGAAATAGAATATATACTCAATTCTTCGGGGGAAATCACGCGTTTTGTGTTAAGGAGGTGAAGTGAATGTGGATTTCACAGCAGATGGCCGCTGCGGAAAAACAGCGCCCGGCGGCGGAAACGGCGCTGGTAACGGGAACTACCGTTATGCAGGGGGCGAACAGTTACCGCGGTGTTCCGTTCGCCGCACCGTGGGGCGTTTATTATGAGCCGCCCGCCGGAGCACAGGCCGTTCTGGTGCAGACGGAATCGGGGATTGCCTGTGTCGGCGTGCTAATGGAAGCAAACAGTCTGGCACCGGGGGAACTGCTGCTTCGCTCATCGGGAGGAGCGGAAATTGCGCTGAAAAACAGCGGGGAAGTGGTCATCAACGGCCAGGTGTTTGCCGCAAAAGGAGGAGCTTAATGGGATACACTGCTTGTGAACGGCGACTTTGCGCCCGGTTCCAACGGGCTGCCGAAAGCCGTCAGCGGTGCTGCCGAGTGGTTTCAGCGCGCGACGGTACGGCTTACGGTTCCGCTGGACGGCTTTTCCTATGACGCGGCACTCGGAAGCCGCCTGCGCGAATTAGACGATACCGACCCCGATTTCGAGTCCAAGGCGCTTGCCTGCGCACAGGAGGCGCTTCGCACGCTTCCGGGCGTGGAGGCAACCGGCGCGCAGCTGAAAAGGGAACCGTATTTATCCGTGATTTTTTCGTGTGCTTATGGGGAAGAGGAAACAGAAATCGAGGTGAAGATGTAATGGACGGTTATGAAACCATATTGGCAAGAATGAAGGATGAATTCACGTTGCTCGCGGGGTATTCCCCCGACGACGCGTCGGACATCGGAATACGAATGAAGGTGCTCGCGGGGGAAATTTATTCTTTGAACAGCGCGGTCGAATGGCTGAAAATGCAGACATTTGCGCAAACGGCACAGGGGGAACAGCTTGACCTGCGCGCGCAGGAGCGCGGCATTACCCGCAAACCACCTGCCGTGGCGACGGGAACGCTCAAGCTGCAGCGCGGCACGCCGTTGTGGTACAGCGCGGTGATCCCGGCGGGCGTCGTATGTGCGACCGCGGGTGATGACCCGGTGCGCTATGTTACGCTGGAGGAATGCGTCATTCCGCAGGGGGAGTTGAGCGTGACGGTGCCCGCAAAGGCAGAATCGGGCGGGTGCGCGGGAAATACTCAGCCGGGAACGGTCAGCGTACTGATTACGCCGCCGCCCGGCGCGGAAAGCGTGACAAACCCTGCCGCGTTTACCGGCGGGGAGGACAGTGAAAGCGACAGCGAGCTGCGCGCCCGGGTGCTGCAAAGCTACGCGGGAATCGACAACGGGACAAACGCGTCGTTTTACCGGGAATTCGCGTTGCGGTACGACGGGGTGCACTCCGTCGGCGTAATCCCACGGGAAAGCGGCGCGGGGACGGTGGGCGTTTACCTTGGCGGGCGCGGGGCTGCCTGCCCGGCGGACGTGGTTGAGCAGGTGCGTTCCGGTTTGGAAAAGGCGCGCGAAATCAATGTTTCCGTTCATGTCGCTCCGGCACAAATGGTGACGATGGACCTCATCATTACGGTAACACCCGCGGACGGGTACGCGGCAGCGGAAGCGGCAAGCGCCGCCGAGCAGACAATCCGCGATTCCTTTTCTCGCTTTGCCGTTGGGGAACCGGTGTTTATGGCGGCGGTGGGCGCTTCGGTTCTCGCAACCGGAAAAGTCAAGAATTATGTCTTTAATTCCACCGTTACTGACCGGGACACGGCGGCAAATCAGCTGGCTGTGTTAGGAACCTGCACCGTCCAGACCAGCACGGGAGGCGGCGCATGAATGCTTATGATTCGATGGTATCTGTGTTGAGGCCGACAGGACTCTACGCGCTGAATGGAAACACTGCGGTCGATTTTGAACTGCAGGCTTATGCGGCGGCGCTTGACAGTATTTACAACGCGGTCACTCTGCTCCAAAACGAGAGCTTTGCCGCAACCGCCGCCGACTACGGGCTGGAACTGCGAAAGCGGCAGTTCTGCCTTTCGGCGGGCGGTTCACAGGAAGAGATGAGGGCTTCTATTTTGGGATTGGGTGCGGTGACGCCGGCGGATTTCACACTGGAAGGTGTTCGTTCGGCGCTTTCTGCGGCGGGGCTTGACTGTGAAATTTGCGAAGACGCTGCAGCGCAAAAGCTGTACCTGAACTGTCCGATGGAATTTGCAAATGAGCCCATGCGCGGCAAAGCAGTCGGAATTGCCAAATTATTCTTACCGGCTCATCTCGGCGCGGAACTGGATTTTCGCAGCATATCATGGAACAATATTGACGGGTATGACAACGCGTATGATACGGTTGACGCGCTTGATCTCACATGGGACGCGGCTGACGGCTATCAGGGCGCGGTAACGCAGATTTAAAGGAGGAGCATATGCCTACAAATAATAAGACCGGTCTTGGTCTGAACAGCTGGGTCGGCACGGATAAGCCGAAGCGAAGCGATTTCGTGAGCGACAACACCCTGCTTGACAGTCTGCTGACCGCCCATTTTGGCGACAGCGTCAAGCATCTGACCGATAGTGACCGTACGATGCTGTCGCAGGCGTTTGTCATCAATACGTATTACGGCAACGGGCAGGCGCAGCAGGATATATCCCTTCCTTTTGAACCGCGCATGGTTTTTGTGTGTTTCCCGAACCGCCCGGTACTGTACTACCGTTCCAGCGGCGCATATTATGACAGTAATTTTGGGATCGTCACCGCGCTGGGGGGGACCGCCGGGCTTTCACTGAGCAAGGCAAAGCTGACCGTCAGCCAGGATCAGACGAATCCTGCGGCGGGAGGAATTAAAACAACCCTGAACAGCTCGGGGTCGGTTTACATTTATATTGCGTTTCGCTGAGATTGATTTTTAACGTCGATTGCGGTAAAATATTGTCATATTATAAAGTTTTTCGTGGGAGAATGATGCATGGAATTGTATGAAAATGAGAGCAGACCCGAACGCGCGCTGCTGGTGGAACTTGATACCGGGGAATTCGATGCCGAAGCTTCCCTTGCGGAGCTGTATGAGCTGACGCGCAGCGCGGGAGCGGAGCCCTGCGGTGCAATCATGCAGAAGCGCCCCGCGCCGGATAAGGCAACCTGCGTTGGCTCCGGTATGATGCAGGAAATTGCGAAGCACTGCGAAGAAAATGAGATTGACCTGCTGATTTTTGACCGCGAGCTTTCTCCGACGCAGATCCGCAATATTGAAACCGTCAGTAAGGTACGCGTGATTGACCGTACCATGCTGATTTTGGATATTTTTGCTCTGCGCGCAAGAAGCAGCGAAGGCAAGCTGCAGGTAGAGCTTGCCCAGCTGAAATACATGATGCCGCGCCTGATGGGGCAAGGGACGGCGCTGTCCCGCCTCGGCGGCGGTATCGGCACGCGCGGGCCCGGTGAAACCAAGCTTGAAACGGACCGGCGCCACATTCGCCGCCGCATTGAAACGCTGAACGAACAGCTTGATGAAGTGGAAAAGCACCGCGAGCAGATCAACCGCCGCCGGAAGAAAGACGGTGTAATCACCGTAGCGCTGGTGGGCTACACCAACGCGGGGAAGTCCACGCTGATGAATATGCTGACGCAGGCGGGCGTGCTGGCTAAGGATATGCTGTTTGCCACGCTGGACCCGACCGCAAGGGCACTGAAGCTGCCCGGCGGCACAACGGTCATGCTGATTGACACGGTCGGTCTGGTGCGCAGGCTGCCGCATCAGCTGGTGCAGGCGTTCAAGTCCACGCTGGAGCAGGCTGCCACCGCGGATATCATCCTGAATATCTGCGATGCTTCCAGCCCGGAAGCGCAGGTGCACCTGGAAGTAACCGGTCAGCTTTTGGCGGAGCTCGGCTGCGAAGGCAGGCCGATTATCCCCGTGCTCAATAAATGCGACGTGATGCCCCAGAATACAGTTATTCCCTTTGTCGGCAACGCGGTGCGCATCAGCGCCATCAACGGCGCGGGCATAGACCGGCTGCTGGAAGTGATTGAGGAAAATCTGCCGGTGAAAAACCGGCGCGTTACGCTGCAGCTTCCTTTTTCCCACAGCGCGGTCGCGGCGCAAATTCGCAGGGACGGCGTCATTGAAAATGAAGAGTATAACTCAGACGGGCTGCTCCTGACGGCGCAGGTTCCGCCGAATCTGTTCAATTCTGTCCGTGACTATATTGTGGATTGAATAGGCCGGTGCTGTTACACAGTAAATAAATTTACGGATATGTCCGGAAAATGCTTGTGGGTCTGATGATGACCACAAGCATTTTTTTCATAAAGGGGCTGTCGCACAATAGATAAGTATTCCAGCCTTTTCGTAAAGAAAGTGTTGCAAAATAGATGAAAACCCATTTTGCAACACTTTCTTTGCTATTGACGCAGCCAGTGCATGGCGGCATCATAGTCTTTTTTATTTACATACAGATAATACTGGCTGGCGTATTTTTGATTGACGAACAGGTCGGCGACAGCCGCCCGGGGAGTGCCCCACGTTGCGCGGGTTCTCGTGGGGTTCACGATCCGCCGGTCGCAACGGATTCCATGTTCGACAAGCACGGCGCGCGCTTTGTTAAACTCTTCGTTTGAGAATCCGGTGTAAACCTCCCGTCTGTTCCACGGGGCAATGTTCCATGGCAGGATATTCCTGAAAGACATCGCGGCATTCCTCCCGTCCAAATTTGTCAGCGTGAGCGGTCGTAACCGTAAACTTAGTCCTTTTCCAGTACCTTTACGATTTCGCCGACAAACATCCGGTGGTAATCCCCCTGCGGGTAGTTCTTGCCCTCAAGGGAGGAATCCGTAAAGTTGGACGGCTCCAGCTTCTGTTCAAACAGCTTGCGGCAGATAAAAGCCGTTTGAGCCTGCTCAAAATAAGGCGCGTTTTCCGTATAAACGGGGGTCAGACCGGCCGGCTTCAGCTTGTCGCCGTCACGACCGGAGTGGCTGCCGCAGTAATTGAGCGCGGCGCGGTCACCCGGCGCGAAAAAGCTGAGGGAATAGTATTCCCCCGCTTCCAGAAACTCCAAAGTATAGCGGCTCTCACGAATAAAAATGAAAGAAACATTCTTTCCCCAAAGCACGCCTAAGCCGCCCCAGCTGGCGGTCATGGTATTGCATTTTTCCGCGTTTCCGGCGGTAATCAGCATCCATTCCTCACCGATTTTTATGAACGGGTTAATGGACAGGGACGTAATCTCTTTCTCGTGGAACATAAGAAAACCTCCGATCAAAATCTTGATTTATAATTATATTACCACTTTTATACAGTTCATACAACGGGGGCGAAAATCTTTTCCACGCTTTTATGAAATACAGATATAATGAATATTTATGCAAAAAACACTTGAAATTCTGCATAATTGATGTATAATTAAAACATCAGAAATGAATCGGGAGGCTTTCAAATGCAAAATAAAGTAAAAAAAGTGGTGCTTGCTTATTCCGGCGGGCTTGACACATCCATTATTATCCCTTGGCTGAAAGAACATTACGACAACTGCGAGGTCATTGCGGTTGCGGCCGACGTCGGGCAAGGCGCGGAACTGAACGGGCTGGAGGAAAAGGCGAAGAAGACCGGCGCTTCGAAGCTCTATATCGCCGACCTCAAAAAGACCTTTGTCGAGGATTACATCTGGCCGACGCTCAAGGCGGGCGCGGTGTACGAAAACAAATATCTGCTCGGGACTTCTTTTGCCAGGCCGCTGATCGCGAAGCGCCTTGTCGAAATTGCGCAGGCCGAGGGGGCAGACGCTATTGCGCACGGCTGCACGGGCAAGGGTAATGATCAGGTGCGGTTTGAACTGGCAATCAAGGCGTTTGCGCCGAAAATGAAAATCATCGCTCCGTGGCGCGAGTGGGATATTAAATCACGTGACGAAGAAATTGATTACGCCGAAGCACACAACATTCCGCTGAATATTACGAGGGAAACCAACTATTCCAAGGATAAGAACCTGTGGCACCTTTCCCACGAGGGGCTGGATTTGGAAGATCCCGCGAATGAGCCGCAGTACAGCAAGCCGGGTTTTCTGGAGTTGGGCGTTTCCCCGGAACAGGCGCCCGACAAGCCGACTTACATTACATTGAAGTTCGAAAAAGGCGTGCCGGTTTCGCTGGACGGGCAGAAGCTCTGCGGCGTTGATATGATTGCACAGCTGAACGAGGTCGGCGGCGCAAACGGAATCGGAATCGAGGATATTGTCGAGAATCGCCTTGTGGGTATGAAGTCCCGCGGCGTTTACGAAACCCCCGGCGGCGCAATTCTGTACCACGCGCACAACAAGCTGGAGGAAGTCTGCCTTGACAGGGATACCTACCATTACAAGCAGGGAGTTGGCAACAAGTTTGCCGAACTGGTGTATTTTGGCCAGTGGTTCACTCCCCTGCGGGAAGCGCTTACCGCGTTTGTCGACAGCACCCAGCAGACGGTGACCGGCGAAGTGAAGCTGAAGCTTTACAAAGGAAATATCATCGACGCGGGCGTTACTTCCCCGTATTCCCTGTATGACGAGGAAATTGCGACCTTCAGCGAGGACGCGGTTTACAATCAGGCGGACGCCTCCGGTTTTATCAATCTTTTCGGACTGCCGATTCAGGTGCAGGCGCTGAAAAAGCAAAAGAAATAATCGGAATTGCCGTTCCGGGTACGCGCCCGGAACGGCGCGTTTATCCCTGAAACTGGAAAGGAGCATGGCCGCATGAAGCTATGGGAAGGCCGTTTCCACAAGGAACTCGATCAGAAAACCAACGATTTTAATTCCTCCATCTCGTTTGACCAGCGAATGGTTCGGGAGGATATAGAGGGCAGTATTGCCCACGCGGCCATGCTGGGCAGCTGTGGTGTGCTCGAAAAGAGCGAAGCCGAAAGCATTTGCACGGAGCTGAAAAGCATACTTGCCGAAGTGGAAAGCGGTGCGCTCCCGATTGACCCCCAGGCGGAGGATATTCACACCTTTGTGGAAGGGGAGCTGACCGCGCGGCTGGGGGACGCGGGAAAACGGCTGCACACCGCGCGCAGCCGGAACGATCAGGTGGCGGTAGATATCCGACTTTACCTGAAAAAGCAGTGCGATGCTCTGGCCGCGCAGATTCAGGAACTGATTGCTGTACTGTGCCGCAAGGCGCTGCAGTACAAGGACACGGTCATGTCGGGCTATACCCACATGCAGCGTGCACAGCCGGTTACGTTCGGGCATCACCTTCTGGCTTATGCCGAAATGCTTCAGCGCGACCTTTCCCGGCTTGCGGATACAAAAAAACGCATGGACGTTTGCCCGCTCGGCTCCGGCGCGCTGGCGGGAACAACCTATCCGCTTGACCGCGAGCTGACAGCTTCCCTGCTGGGCTTTGCCGAAGCGGGCAGCAACAGCCTGGACGGCGTTTCTGACCGCGACTTCTGTATGGAGCTTGCGTCCGACATCGCGATTGCCATGGTGCATCTTTCCCGCTTTTCGGAAGAAATCATTCTGTGGTGCTCGTGGGAGTTTAAATTCATTGAGCTCGACGACGCGTTTTCCACCGGCTCCAGCATTATGCCGCAGAAAAAGAACCCCGATATCGCCGAGCTGGTGCGCGGCAAAAGCGGGCGTGTAATCGGTGATTTGACCGCGCTCCTGACAATGATGAAGGGGCTTCCGCTTGCGTACAACAAAGATATGCAGGAGGATAAGGAAGCTATTTTCGATGCGGCGGATACGCTGCAAATGTGCCTGACCGCGTTCATCCCGATGGTCGATACGATGAAGGTACTGCCGCAGAATATGCGCAAAGCAGCGGCGGGCGGTTTCATCAACGCCACGGACTGCGCGGATTATCTGGTAGGCAAGGGTCTGCCGTTCCGCGATGCTTATAAAGTGACCGGCGAGCTGGTCGCGGAGTGCATTGAAAGCGGTCTGACGCTCGAAACGCTGCCGCTTGAAGTATACCGGAAATACGACGCGCGGTTCGAACAGGATATTTACGAAGCGATTTCACTGGAAACCTGCGTCAACGGGCGCTGTGTAAAGGGCGGCCCCGCGCCGCAAAATGTGGAGGCGCAGGCGCACCGGATTTTGGAACAGCTGGGGGTACAGGAATGATCAAGGCGGGAATTGTGGGCGCGACCGGCTACGCCGGCGCGGAACTGGTAAGGCTATTGAGCGGACACCCACAGGCCGAGGTTGCGGCGGTCAGCTCCGTCAGCTTTGAAGGAAAGGCGCTTTCCGAAGTGTACCCGGCTTTTTTTCGTTGCTGTGACCAGATTTGCGGTACGCAGGACGAAGCCGTTGCGAAGTCGGATGTTATTTTCGCGGCGCTGCCCCACGGGCTTTCTCAGGAACTGGCGGCGCAGTGCGCAGCGGCGGGCAAGGTGTTTATCGACCTCGGCGCGGACTTCCGGCTTGAAAACGAAGCGGATTACAAAGAGTGGTACGGCGGAAGCTTTTTGTACCCCGAGCTGCATCAATCCGCCGTTTACGCGCTGCCGGAGCTGTTCCGTGAACAGATTAAGGGGAAGAGAATCATTGCCAACCCCGGCTGCTACACAACGGCGGTGCCGCTCGCGCTGGCGCCGGCGCTGAAAAGCGGGCTGATTGAAAAGGACGGCATCATTGCCGACTGCAAAAGCGGCGTGACGGGCGCGGGGCGAAAGCCCGCGCAGAACACGCACTACCCCGAACTCAACGAGGGGCTGAACGCATACAAAGTGGCAAGCCACCGCCATACGCCGGAAATGGAGCAGAGCCTTTCCCATGTGGCGGGCGAGCCGGTCAAGCTGACCTTTGTCCCGCACCTGCTCCCGGTGAACCGGGGAATTTTGGCGACCTGCTACGCAAAGCTGAAACCCGGCGTGACGCCGGAGCAGTTGGAGCAAGCGTACCATACGGAGTATGACGATGAATTCTTTATCCGTCTGCTGCCGCGCGGCACGGAAGCGGACATCAAGAATGTGCGGTACTCGAATTTCTGCGATATTTCTTTGCATGCGGATTCCCGCACCGGCACGCTGATCGCGATTTCCGCGATTGACAACATGGTGAAGGGCGCGGCGGGGCAGGCAATCCAGAATATGAACCTCGCGTTCGGAATAGAAGAAACCACAGGCCTGCGTTTGATTCCTCCCGCGTTTTAGTAGTTTTCCACATGATCTGAATCTGGGGTGATAATTATGAACTATATTGATGGCGGCGTGACCGCGCCGAAAGGCTTTACCGCGTCCGGCGTGTACTGCGGTATTCGCAAAAATCCGTCAAAGTCGGATTTGGCGCTTATTTTTTCGGAAGTGCCCTGTTCCGCGGCGGCGGTTTACACACAGAATCTGGTGAAAGGCGCGCCGATTCTAGTAACAAAGAAGCATATCGCCGACGGAAAGGCGCGTGCGGTGCTCTGCAACAGCGGCAATGCGAACACCTGTAACGCAGACGGCGAGCAGAAGGCACAGCTGATGTGTGAGCTTGCCGCGAAGGAACTCGGTATTGCGCCGGAGGACATAATCGTCGCTTCCACGGGGGTCATCGGTCAGGTGCTGCCGATTGAGCCGATTCAAAGCGGAATGCCCGCCCTGGTGGGAGCGCTCTCGCCGGACGGTTCCGAAAGCGCGGCAAAAGCGATTATGACGACGGACACCGAAGTGAAAAATCTGTGCGTGGAAATTTCAGTCGGCGGCAAGCCGGTGCGCATCGGCGGAATCGCGAAAGGTTCCGGCATGATTCACCCGAACATGGCGACAATGCTTTGCTTTCTGACAACAGACGCGGCAATTTCGCCCGCCGTGCTGGATTCCGCACTGCGCGAGGCGGTGAACGTCAGCTTTAATATGGTCAGTGTGGACGGCGACACCTCCACCAACGACATGACTTCGATTCTGGCCTCCGGCCTTGCCGGAAACGCGGAAATTCAGATAAAAACGCCGGAATACGCGGAATTTACCGCGGCGCTGACGGCGCTTTGCACCGCGCTGGCAAAAAAAATTGCGAAGGACGGCGAGGGCGCGACAAAGCTGCTGATCTGTAACGTGAGCGGCGCGAAAAGCGAGAAAGACGCGCGCGCGGCTGCAAAGGGCGTGATTTGCTCCAGCCTGTTCAAAGCCGCGATGTTCGGCGCGGACGCGAACTGGGGCAGGGTACTTTGTGCCATCGGCTACAGCGGGGCGGATACGGACATCAACGCAGTGGACGTTGCGTTTTCCTCTTCCACCGGTTCCATCGCCGTCTGCCAAAACGGCGCGGGAATAAACTTTGACGAGGATACGGCGAAGCGGATTTTAACACAGGACGAAATTACAGTGGAAATTACGCTGCATGACGGTAATTACAGTGCGACCGCGTTCGGCTGTGACCTGACATATGACTATGTAAGAATTAACGGGGACTACAGAAGCTAGCGATGAACCTTGGGAGTGAAGCAATGAATATCAGCAACAGCGACAGAGCGAAAGTGCTGGTGCAGGCTCTGCCTTATATTCAAAAATACGCCGGTAAAACCATTGTGGTGAAATACGGCGGAAACGCAATGGTGAATGAAGACCTGAAAGACGCGGTGATGAGCGACATCGTTCTGATGCAGCTTGTCGGCATCAACGTGGTGCTTGTGCACGGCGGCGGGCCGGAAATCAGCGATATGCTGAAAAAAATCGGCAAGGAAAGCCGCTTTGTCAACGGGCTGCGCGTAACGGACGCGGAAACGATGGAAATTGTGCAGATGGTGCTTGCCGGAAAGGTTAACAAGGACCTGGTTCAGCTTCTGGAGCGGCACAGCGGGCGCGCGGTCGGGTTCTGCGGGCTTGACGGCGGGATGCTGCGGGCGGAAAAGCTGATTTCGGGCGAAGACCTCGGTTATGTGGGCGAAATAACCGAGGTCAGCACCAAAATTATTTCCGACGCAACTTCAAACGGATATATCCCGATTGTCGCGACCATCGCGGGCGGGGCCAACGGTGAAGTCTATAATGTAAACGCCGATATTGCCGCCTCCCGTATTGCCGCCGAGCTGGGCGCGGAAAAGCTGATTTTAATGACGGACGTGCGCGGACTTCTGCACGACAAGGACGATGAGGATTCCATGATCCCCGTGGTCAATGTCAGCGACGTTCCGAAGCTGCAAAATCAGGGAATCATCGGCGGCGGCATGATTCCGAAAATCAATTGCTGTGTGGACGCGGTTCGCCGCGGTGTGGGCAGGGCGCATATCATCGACGGGCGCACACCGCATTCCATTTTAATTGAATTGTTTACCGATGAGGGCATTGGGACGATGCTGTACTGAAACGGGGGTTCGGTTATGTCATTTGAAACAATCAAAAAGCAGGATCATGAAAATATGATGCATACCTACGGGCGGTTTGACGTTGCGCTGGTGTCCGGCCACGGTGCCACGGCTCTGGATTGCGACGGCAGGGAATACATTGATTTTACCAGCGGAATCGGTGTGAATTCGCTGGGCTACAGTGACCCTGTGTGGGTGAGCGCCGTCGCGGAGCAGGCGGCGAAGCTTCAGCATACGTCGAACCTGTTTTATCAGCCGGTGCAGACGAAGCTTGCGGAAACGCTTTGCAAACTGACCGGGTTTTCCAAAGTGTTTTTCGGCAATTCCGGCGCGGAGGCCAACGAATGTGCCATCAAGCTGGCGCGTAAATACGGAATGGACTCCTACGGCGGGCAGCACAGTGAGATTGTTACGCTGAAAAACTCCTTTCACGGCCGCACCGTAACCACGCTTGCGGCGACGGGGCAGGATGAGTTCCACCGGAATTTTGTTCCGCTGACGCAGGGCTTTTCGTACGCGGAGCCGAATATGGAAAGTGTAACGGAGAAAATCAGCGACAAAACCTGCGCGGTAATGATTGAGCTGATTCAGGGTGAGGGCGGCGTGCTTGCGCTTGACCGCGAATTTGTAAAGCAGCTGGCGGCTCTGTGCAAGGAACGCGATATTCTGCTGATTGTTGATGAAGTACAGACCGGGGTAGGGCGCACCGGCGCGCTGTACTGCTACCGGAATTACGGTATTGTACCCGACGTGGTAACAACGGCGAAAGGCCTTGGGGGCGGCCTCCCCATCGGTGCGTGCCTGTGCAGTGAACGCCTTGCCGATGTAATGGGTACGGGAATGCACGGCTCCACCTTCGGCGGAAATCCGGTCGTCTGTGCCGGTGCGCAGGCCGTACTTGACCGTGTGGGTGACGTTTCGTTTTTAACCGAGGTGCAGGAAAAGGGAAAGCTCCTCGCCGACCGTTTACGAGGAATGAAAGGTGTCGAAGAGGTTCGCGGTATGGGACTGATGCTGGGCGCAAAGCCGAAAAGCGGTAATGTAAAAGAGCTTGCCGCCCGCTGTGTGGAAAGCGGTCTGCTTGTTTTAACCGCGAAAGACGCTCTTCGGTTCCTTCCTCCGCTGGTTATCAGCACCGGAGAACTGGAAAAAGGAATTACGATTTTGGAATCCGTGCTGAATTAGCTCAAATAATCAAGAGGCGATTTTTTTATTATATAGGAGGTTTTTATGAAACATCTGCTGAAAATGCTTGACCTTACCAATCAGGATATTACGGAGGTTTTAAATCTTGCCGACCAGCTGAAATACGAGCAGAAGCATGGGATTGAACACCGCGTTCTGGCAGGAAAAACGCTGGGCATGATTTTTGAAAAGGCGTCTACCAGAACGCGCGTATCCTTTGAAGTGGGGATGTACCAGCTCGGCGGACTGCCGATTTTTCTTTCCTCCAGCGACCTGCAAATCGGGCGCGGCGAACCGGTGGAGGACACCGCCCGTGTGCTTTCCCGCTACCTTGACGGCATTATGATCCGCACCTACAAGCAGTCGGAAGTGGAGGCACTGGCGCAGAACGGCAGTATTCCGATCATCAACGGGCTGACGGATTTTGCACACCCCTGTCAGGTATTGGCCGACCTGATGACAATCCGCGAATACA
Organism: Bacillota bacterium; assembly: GCA_023416955.1. Classification (GTDB taxonomy): domain Bacteria; phylum Bacillota; class Clostridia; order Oscillospirales; family Acutalibacteraceae; genus Caproiciproducens. Next base: position 262,586 of record JAEZGM010000019.1, read on the forward strand.
AGGGAAGCCTTGACGGGCTGAAAATGTGCTTCATCGGTGACGGCAACAACATGATGAACTCCCTGATTGTCGGCGGGCTGAAGATGAAGATGGAAGTCGCGGTGGCCTGTCCGTCCGACTATAAGCCGAATGCCGCGGTGCTTGATTTTGCTGTGGCGCACCCCGCGTTCAGCATGTCGACTGACCCAATGGAGGCTGCGAAGGGCGCCGACGTGGTCATTACGGATGTGTGGGCCTCCATGGGGCAGGAGGAAGAAGCACAGAAACGGCGGGATGCCTTTAAGGGCTTCCAGGTAAACAAAGAACTGCTCACAGCGGCAAAACCGGACGCGATGGTGCTGCACTGCCTGCCGGCGCACCGCGGGGAGGAAATTTCCGCGGAGGTATTGGAACAGCACGCCGCCGAAATTTTTGATGAGGCGGAAAACCGCCTGCACGCGCAGAAAGCCGTACTGGTAAAACTGCTGGGCAAGAAATAACTTTTATATAGAATGACAAACAGCCATTTGCTCCGTGCCGTTTGGCGGTGAGCAGATGGCTGTTTTTTGTGTATTGGTATTTTAGAGGCAATAGCAACGGAGATTACCGGGTTAAGATACCGTTGTCGGAGAATTGAAGAATTAAAATCTGTTCTTCGTATCCCGTACTTGCGTTGATATAGACCAGAACGCGGTCTTTGTTCTGACCCGTGCACTCGAATTCGTAGCACAACACTTCGTTCATCCCGGGAGTCGGAATAAGTGCCAGTGCGCTTTTTTCCACCTTCAGCCGGGAGCTTACCGATTTTTGTGCCTGTGCCGCGGTCAGCTTTGCGGTCAGCTTCCGGTCGGTATGGTTCATGATATAGCCGACGGAATCAAAACCGACAATCTCGCCGTTGTCGAGTGCGACCTTAACCTTGACCAAATCGGGGTAGCAAATGACGCCACTCTGCGTATAAGCGTAGTTAATGACGCACGCGCCGTCGGTAATGACGTAGTAGCTTTCCTTCATATTTTTGATGTTCCGCGAATCAAGGAACTTTCGCGCGATTCCGGAGGCATCCTTGTAAGACAGATTTTCTGCGGTAATGTCACGCGAATTCTGCATGACGGAAACATAGCCGCCCTGTTTCGTTACGGACATATTTACTTTGCCGTCCGTGTTTGTAAAGTTGAAAGTGGGCATATTACCGTTGGTATCCTGTGTGTGTTTCAGTTGATCCTGTTTTACTCCTAAAAACTGAGCCGCGATGGTCTGTGCGTTTCCCTGTGCGATTTCAGCTTTTCCCTGTGTCCATTTCGGCTTTTTTTGCAGAATATGGTCTGAAAACGGTCCGTCATAAATGAGTGTGGGAAAATCCGTAAAGTCATTGGCCGTTTTGTTCAGCGCACTGGTGTATCCCGTCGATTCAATGTTGGGTTTTACACTGCGCAGATCAACCTGAAGCGTTTTGGCGTACTGCTCGAGATTCTGCATCGTTTTATATTCGTCGTCCGTGATTTTCTGCCCGGCTGAAACCTTATTGGAAAGCGTCATGGCAAAGTCGCCGACCTGCGTGATAAATTTGCTGACCTTGTCCATGGAATTATCGCTGATTGGCAGCGCGGCGACGGAGGCTTTAGCCAGACTCGTTTCCCGCATCAGCTTTGCGGCGAGCCCGTTCTGCTGTGTTGCGGTGTTCGCATAAGCCGCTTTATTCAGTGTGGTGCCAATGTTTTCCACCGTACCGCTCAGGTCGTTCATTGCGTGCTGATAGTTTTGATTTAAATACATACGGTACCGGTTTGAAGATTGATAGTTATTGATTGCCACGCCGCCTAAAGTCACTATAACCGCCGCGACAAGCACAATGGTAATTACTCTTTTTTTATTCATGATCAGTCACCCCATGTGGATATTCTTAGCTCTGATTCCATGTTTATACATGAGAAGCTAGGTCGCCGGTCATAAATTCTTGCCGTGCTTGGAACTGCATTTTGCTAAAACAGTTAATTCTTGAATCGAAAATTTTCGATTTTTCGCCTTTTGCGGCAGAGCATGACTCAGTGTTTATCAGGTTTACCAAAAAACGAATCCGTACTTTGTAAACGCAGCCAAATCTTAAGTTTTCTATATACTTGAATGGTTCGATATGGTATGATTAATTTACATATTTTTCATAATTTAATTAGAATACGGCATATTACAACAAAATTTAGGGTGGGTGATGTGGTGGAATTACATTTCGAAACGGAACTGCTCTCTTTTGTTTTGCTGGGCATTATTTGGCTTTATTCCCGTCAGGCCAATATGGTTCCCATACTTCGCAACCGTTTGTTCAAAGCATGTTACTATGGGATATTTTTTTCTATTATCACAGACCTTCTTTCCATGATACTGGCGCTGCAGCCCGGTTTTTTCGGGCCGATGGTTCTGATGGCGGGAGAAAGCCTGCATTATACCGCGAACCTTCTGTCAGTTCTGTTATTTCAGCTTTATTTGCTGGCCTATATTTATGAAAAGTCGGGGAAAAAGATTAAGAAAGCTTTCTGTGTTTCGCTTTTGCCCTTCGCTGTTTTTCTTGCACTGGTACTGTTCTATCCTCTGGTGGATCTGTTTTCTGTGACCGATAGCGCAGCGCGGGCCGCAAGCGACAGGCTGCCTTTTATAGTCTATGGATTCCGCTATCTTTATTGTGTCATGATGGCGGTGATTTTAGTTATAAATAGAAAACATCTCTCTCGGCAGTCAATTATGATTCTTCTGATTTTTCCGGTATCAATCTCGCTTTCCGCACTGGTGCAGCAGATTTGGCCGCAACTGTATTTCAGTGAATTTGCCGCTGTCTGTGTATTGCTCGTGGCCTATCTGTATCTTCAAAATAAACGTATTATGGAAGATCATATGACCGGGCTGCCGAACCGCGCCGCTTACCTTCAGATGCTTAGCTGGCTGATTGAGAAAAAGCAAAGCGTCACGGTAATGGTGATCTCTCTGAATGATTACAAATTTATCAATGATAAATTCGGTCAGGCAAGCGGAGACCTTTTGCTTCAGCAAATATCGTCCTACTTGAGGTCAGTCGGACCAGACAAGGGAGTATATCGCTTCGGCGGTGATAAATTTGCTATTATTTTTGCAAAACAGCCGCTGCCTTCGGCGTCGGAAAAAATCAACCAGATTTCGGAGCGGTTAAACCGCGCATGGATGATCTCCAGCGGAATGTGCCATATTACCGCCGCAATCGGTGTGGCGCAGTACCCGACTTCCGCCGACAGCTGCGGTGAGCTTGTCAGTATGCTCGAGGCCGCCGTGCAGCGCTCGAAGCTCAGCGGCGGTACACAGCCGGTGGTTTTCTGCGACAAAAGCATTATTCAGCAGGTTAGAAGAAAGCACATGCTTTATGAACTCCTTCGCTTTTCCTTATTGGAAGACCGGATACAGGTATACTATCAGCCTTTGTATTCCATCACGCTCGACCGTTTTACCGAAGCCGAAGCGCTGATGAGAATCCGTGATGAGGGCGGGGAATTCCTCTCCCCGGAAGAACTTGTGCCGATCGCCGAAGAAACAGGGCTGATTGTCGATATCGGATATGTCGTTCTGAAAAAAACCTGCGAATATATTCGCAGGCTGCTCCAGCGGGGGATTGAAGTGGAGACCATCTCGGTGAATCTCTCAATCGCGCAGATGATGAAACCGGACTTTGTTCCGCGCGCGCTCCAGATTATTCACGGCAGCGGAATTTCTCCCTCCCGCATTATTTTTGAAATTACGGAAAGTATGCTGGTCAGCAACTACGATGTGATCTCCAGGAAAATCAAGGAACTCAGCGGCGAAGGAATTCGTTTCGCTTTGGATGATTTTGGGACAGGCTATTCCAATCTGACTCATGTGATTGACCTTCCGTTCGATGTTGTGAAAATCGATAAGAGCCTGATTTGGAACTCCATGAATAATCCCAAGTGTTACGTCATGGTGCGTGACATGGCTCGGATTTTTCAGAACCTGAACCTGATGGTCACAGCCGAGGGCATTGAAACTGAGGAGCATGACTGTTTTGTGCGGAGCTGCGGCTGCAGCAGAATTCAGGGTTTTCGATACGCGCCGCCGCTGACGGGCGAAGCGGCAGCCGAGTACCTTGGCCACAGCCGAATGGAGCTGACAAGCTGAAAAAATCCCCAATCGCAGTTTTATGATCCTGCGATTGGGGATTCTTTCATCATATCCGTTTTGCCGTCCTATCCTGTGATGCTTTTTTGCTCCCGGATTTTATTTTACAGTCTTGGCAGCACTCTGCATCAGTGCCGAAGCAATCTGGCCGGCGGACTGAATGCCGGACTTTGTGTTTTCCACCACAACGGCAAAGGCAAGCGGGGTGGATGTGTTGGAGGAAAAGCCGACCATCCAGCCGTTCGGCTTTTTGCCGCCGCCTACCTCGGCAGTGCCGGTTTTCGCGCATACGGCAAGTCCCGGGAACAGGCTGTCGCCGTACTCACTGGTCACGTTGTAGCGCATATACGTTTTCAGCCGTCCCGCGGTTGCGGCGCTCAGCAAGCGGTCGCCTGTCTGTGATTTTCCCGATTTCGTCGTCAGGCCGAAGCTGGTGGAAATTTGCTCGATCATATAGGGCTGAACGGGCGTCCCGTCGTTCGCGATCGCACCCATCAACAGCATCATGTGGAAGGGATTCGTCAGGTCGGTGTACTGCCCCACGCCTGACCAGCCAAGCTCGTTGCTCTGCGCGCCCTTCACATTGTAAACGCTTTTGCTGGTTGAAATGCCGTCCAGCGCAAAGCTGCGGTTAAATCCCATTTCGTTTGCCATGGCGGTCATTTTATCCTCGCCAAGTTCCACGGCAATCTGTGCAAACGCAACGTTTGAGGACTTGGCAAGCGCGTTTTTAAAGTTCAGCTTTCCGTATGAGGCAACGTCCGTAATTTTATTTCCGTTAATCAGCACACTGCCGTAACAGTCCCATGTTCTGCTGTCCAGATTGGGAATGGATTCAATGGCGGCAGCCGAGGTTATAAGCTTGAAAATAGAGCCCGGCGTATAGGTGGAGGACAGAACACGGTTCAGGTAAACGCCCTCGTACTTTCCGGTTTTATCGGTGTTTAAATCAGCGGGAGGATTCTGCGGGTCAAACCCCGGTGTGCTTACCATACACAGCATTTCGCTCGTTTTGTAGTTATATATGGCAACCGCGCCGCTCCGGTCGCCCAGCTTTTGCAGCGCCAGCTTTGACAGGTCGCTGTCCAGCGTCAGCTTAATGTTGCTGCCGGTGCTTTTCCCTGTGGGCGAGGTAAGACCCGTAACCAGGTTGTAGCCGGAAAGCTCGGAACGGTAATTATACTGAATGCCCGTTGAAATATATCCGTTGGTGTCGCCCACGGCGTGAAGCATGGCGCGGCGTACCTGCGGGTCATCGCTGTAAACCCGTTTCCCGCCTTCGCTTTTTGCTAGTACGGTGTTGTTGCGGTCAAGAATCTCACCGCCGTAAGAAAGCTGGCTGCCGCCCGACAAATGCTTGTTGAACGGTTGCATGGCCCAGTTCCCGCCCCCGGTTATAAAGCCGTACAGAAATACGCTGAGCCCGACTAAAAATCCAATCCCTAGTATATAAAGAATAAACGAACGTGTTCCGGTCGTTTTCATCGGCTTTTCCTCCTTGCGGCGTAAGTACGCTCGTCACTCGCCTTGATAAAGGCGAGCAGTCCCCAGACCGCAACCATGCTGGAGCCCCCCGCGCTGACAAACGGAAGCGTAACGCCCGTCAGCGGCAGAACATCCGTCGCGCCGAATACGTTCAGGCACGCCTGAAACAGCATCATACCCGCCGCCGCGCACGCGGAAATCGAGTAGAAGGTGGAACGGCTGCGCGTAACGTCGGAACGCGCGTACAGCATCAGCAGAGCAATGGATATGACGACAACCAAAGCCAGAATCAATCCCATTTCTTCGCACAGCATTCCGAATACGAGGTCGCTGGTGGAGGCGAACACGCTTTTCAGTTTGCCGTTGCCGATTCCCATACCGAACAGGCCGCCGCTCGCGGTATAGCTCATCACGCGCGTCTGCTGGTAGCCGCCGGAGTCGTTAACGTGCTCCCACACATGCCGCCACGCGGAAAAGCGCTGGGCAACATAAGGACGGAATTTCAGAATCAGAAATACGCCGAATACGGCGACAGCACAGATCAAAGCGATTGTGCGCACACTGCCGGAGCGCATGAACGCGATGATCAGAAAGGTTACGAAGAAAATACAGGCCGTACCGAAGTCGCGCATCAGAAAGAGCGCGCCCATGCAGATGGCGGAAAATGTAATGAATCCTGTCAGGTTCTTGGCGGTCTGGAGCCTGTCCAGCGTGGAAGCGCCGACAAATACAAATGCGATCTTAATAAATTCGGAGGGCTGTACGCCGACGCCGCCAATATTAATCCAGTTGCGCGCGCCGTTCTGCTCGTGGGCGAACACCAGATTTGCGGCAAACAGCAGCACGGCCAGCCCACCGATGAAAATTCGGGATTTCATCACCCGCTCAAGGTCGCCTAAAAACCAGATCAGCACACAGAACAGAACCACTCCAATGACCATTGACACAAGCTGGGTATAGGTGCTTTTTACCCCTGTTCCGGAAATGAGCATCATCCCAATGCTGGTGAGAAGAAAACCCACGGTTTCCAGTTCAAAGCTGACCCGGCCCAACCCTTTCATGGAAAAAAGGTACAGCGTCCATTCCGTGACGGCAATTAAGCCGAACGGGATAACCGGCAAATAGCTGAAAACGCCGCCCGCAAAGCAGGCCTGTACAAGAAGCAGAAGCTGTACCAGTGTAACCGCGAGCAGCAGCCGAAACGGGGAAGCCGCGCGGCGTACACGCCGTACATTTCGCTTTCCTTCCTCATTTCCGACCCGTTGAAACTGCAGGGAGGTGGAGCCCAGCACAACGCTGTCACCGGGGTAAATCTGTGTGGGCCGACTGATTTTTGTTCCGTTAACAAATGTGCCGGACTTTGATTCCGTATCGGTAACAATCCAGCCGCTCTCCCGCCGCATTAGCACCGCGTGGCTGCGGCTTGCCGTGGCGTCATGCAGCACAATGTCGCAGCTTTTGCTGCGTCCAAGTGAGTTTTCCCAGTAAAGCACGGGAATTGTTTCATGTGTAATGCGGTCCTCCAGCAGTACGACGGGGTCTTCGCGCCTGCGCCCGCGTTTGAGCGACACAAAGCATTTAATGACGACTATGATGGAGATCAGCGGAATGATCATTCGGAAAATATAGAGAATGACGGAGCCTGTACTTTGAAAGAATGTATTCAGAAACGGCAAAGAAAAGCCCCCTTTCGTTTCAGTTGGCAAACGGCGGTCCCGCAGCCGGGAAATGAAATTTATCTAATCCTATTATACGCAATTTTCGGGGTAAAGTAAACGAGGGTATTGCATTCTGAATTTTCATTCATTATGCAATACCCTGGTATTCATGGTGAAACAGCCCGGTATCCGTAGAAATAGATGACTGTCAGTCAGTCAAACCGAGTTCGCGAATCAAGCCCGGCAGACCCGCTTCGAAATTCACGCCGAACCGGACGTCCGTCCCGGCTTCCTTTGTCCGCCGAATGCTCCCAACGGTGAAGTCTGCCGCCAGCTGCATTGCGTTCGGAAGACTCATCCCATTCAGCAGACCCGCCAGCAGCGTGCTGGCGAAAACGTCCCCCGTGCCGTGGTAGCTGCCGGGGACGCGCGGAGAAAACGCGTAGCTAACCGCACCGGTCGAACGGTTATACCCCGCCGCGCCCAGCAGTCCCTCGTGGAACCAGACACCGGTCAGCACAACCAGCTCCGGCCCAAGGTCAGCAAGGCGACGCATGATATTCTCAATGTAGGCGCGGTCATACGGGCCTTCGCGGTAAGTTTCACCCAGAAGGAATGCCGCCTCCGTCAGGTTCGGCACAATCAGGTCGGCTTTGCAGCACAGCTTTTTCATATCTTCGGCTATGGAAGGAGTAATGGTGGGATACAGCTTTCCGTTATCGGCCATGACAGGGTCAACCAGAACAAGGCCGGAATCCGAACGGAACGCGTCAAAGAAGTCCGATACCAGCTGAATTTGCTCGTATGAGCCTAAAAAGCCGCTGTAAAGTGCGTCGAATTTTAACCCGAGCTGCTTCCACTGTTTTTGGAAGCCCGGGATTTCCCCAGTCAGGTCGCAGTAAGTATACCCGGTCAGTCCTCCGGTATGAGAGGAAAGAACGGCGGTCGGTACGGCACAGACTTCAATACCCGCCGAGGACAGAATCGGAAGCGCGACAGTCAGCGAACATTTTCCGAATCCGGACAGGTCATGAATAGCTGCAACTCTCTTTTGTCGATTCATTTTATCACCTCAATAATTTCTCATCATAAGGATTTTTAGGGCATAGGTCAAGGTGAAAAATGTAAAAATTTAAATTATATTTTGAAAGGGCATGCCGTTCGGTTCATTCCCCGCGCTTTTCCGCAATTTCGCCCTGCTTCTTATAAATGCTGTGTGCGGGAACAAAGCCGCGCACCATGGAAAGAGGATAAACATTGCTGCTGCGCCCGATGACCGTGCCGGGATTCAGCACGGAATTGCAGCCGACCTCCACACGGTCGCCCAGCATGGCGCCGAACTTCTTCAGGCCGGTTTCCAGCGTGGCGGTCTCCGTATGCACGGTAACGAGCGTTTTGTCCGACTTTACATTGGAGGTGATGGAACCCGCACCCATGTGAGAAAAGTAGCCGAGTACCGAATCGCCCACATAGTTGTAATGGGGGACCTGCACCTTGTCAAATAGAATCACATTTTTCAGTTCCGTGGAATTGCCCACAACGCACCCCGCGCCCACAAGTGCGCTGCCGCGGATAAATGCACCGGGGCGCACTTCCGTGTCCGGCCCAATAATAGTGGGGCCTGCAATATAGGCGGAATCAAATACCTTCGCACTTTTGGCAATCCATATATCCTCGCCCCGGCGGTCGTATTCCTCCGGGGAAAGGGATTCGCCCAGCTTCAAAATAAAATCCTTAATCAGCGGGAGTGCCTCCCATGGATATTCAAGGGTTTCCAGCAGCGGCGCCGCCGCGGTATGGGTTAAATCATAAAGATTCTGAATTTTCAGTTCGTCGTTCATTTCCGGTGTAACTCCTTTTGATTCGGCAAATCACGGGATAGGTAATCCCGCCTCAGCCGAAAAATTCCGCCGTTTATGCGGCTATATTGCCTTCCCTATTATATTTTTATTTTATGGCGAGGTCAATTGAAAATTCACCGGATCATGCTCTTTATTTTCAGAATGTCGCTGCTGTCCACCTTGCCGTCGCGGTCAATGTCCGCCGCCTGAAGGTATACGCCGCTCAGCGTCCGGAGGCCGACACAGTATTCATAAAGCAGATTGCCGCTCTGCCGTGTCACCGTTCCGTCTCCGGTCAGGTCTCCCAACACAACCGCGGTCACGCGGCTGAGCAGCTGACCGTTGCGGAACACTTCGATGACAGAGCCTGTTCCGACATTCCCGTCAGTGAGTTCGGCGCCTCCGCTGCCGACTACGCGCACAACCGAACCTTGCTGGGCGGCGTCCAGCTCTGCCTGCAAAGAGGCCACCGTGATCGGACCGCTGAAACAGTAGGGTGCGGGCGCGGTACTGGAAGACGCCGAGGAAGAGGAGGAAGTCCCGGCGGATGACACGGATGACGGATCAGGCTGTACGGGTGAAGAAGACGAAGATTCGGGCAAAGTATTGGAAGACGAATCCATTGACGGTAAGGCCGATGAGCCGGAGGGGAAATCCGGGGCAAGAGCACCAGTCAGATGGCTCCCGAAAGTATTTGAAAAAATATATTTACTGAACGGAGCGGAGTCACTAGGCATGGATCCGGCTGCAGTGGTGACGAAATAAAGTTTTCCGTCCGGTTCCGTGTAGAAACCGCGTGAAAAGTCACCAACCGCGTTATCCACCTGATTGACGCAAATATTTTTTTCCGACGCAGAAATGCTGCCAAGCCAGACAATATTCTGGCCTTTCACGTCATTTCCGGCTATGTAGACCGTGCTTCCGCTCACGGCGGCTTTGCTGTACACAAATAAAAACTGCGCGGGGTCGCTGTCGTCCAATAGTTCGCCGTCCGCGTTGACAAAGGCAATATAGGTCCGAAGTCTGGAATCGGTGCTGACTACGGCATAGCCAACGCCCGGGAGGGAAAGAATCTGCCGGTTGTCGGGAAGAAGATAAGAGCTGTCAAGGCGGGAGATGTCGGGAAGGCTTTCTGCCCGCCCGCTTACGGAAGTGCATACCGCCGCCGCAAATGCAAAAATGAAAGCACACACAACAAGCATGCACCTTTTTACTCTACCCATTCAATTACATCCTTCGACAATATTCTACAGGAAACATTTTCATAGTAGCATTTAACATCAAGATATTTACAAAATGTGAAAATGTTTCAAGCGAATGGAATGGGATTAGAAGCGAAAAAAAGACAGTAAAAAAGCAAAAACCGGCTGATGCCGGTTTTTGCTTTATGGGGAGGAGTTGTATTGAAAAGGTTGTGACAAATCCTTGCCACAGAACTTATAAACGAATTAAATTGAGAAGAATAAACCTTGTTTGTTGTATTTTGTGATTTCATTATAATACCGGTATTTCACCCTGTCAACGCTTTCGAAACGAATTGAAAAACAATCTCTTTATTGTATAAAACGCAGTTTTTTGTTTGAACATTTTAGTAATTTTTGACGATGGGTTTTCGTAAATTATCGAAGCTTGTTCATTTATTTGTTGAGGATACGCCGGTGATCCGGCAAGAAGGCGGCTTTTGCTACAGTTTTCAGTGTCTGTCTATTGACGGATGCTCGCACACTTTGTATTATGTTCAATATAGGAATTAAATATTCAACGGAGGAACCGTAATTGAAAATTATTTTGGTAACCGAGGAATATGATCAGCTGAACAACGGGACAACAATGACGACATACCGTTTTGCAAATATGCTGGCGGAACGAGGTCACGAGGTGCATGTTGTCGGCAGTGGCAGAATGGTGGAGGAAGCCTACAAGGTGCCGGAGCAATATTACCCCATTGCGACTTCGGTTGCGAAAAAACAGGGTGTTGCTTTCGGGAAGCCGGATCCCGCCGTATTCCGGCGCGCCTTTGCCGGAGCGGATGTTATTCATTTTCTGCTACCAATGCATTTTGAGCGGCAGGCCCTTAAAACAGCAAAGGAAATGGGGATTCCTGTGTGCGCGGCGTTTCACCTTCAGCCGGAAAATATCACCTACAATATCCATATGCCGTTTGAATGGCTTTCCGCCGGAATTTACCGTTATTTTTATGCCTCATTCTACCACTGTTTCGGGCATATCCATTGCCCCTCTAAATTCATTGCCGATCAGCTGAGGAAAAATGGGTACCGCGCTAAGCTGCATGTGATCAGCAACGGGGTCGGGGATGCGTTCGTGCCCGGAGCGGCGGAGCGCTGCGATCCCCTGTTCCGCATTCTGATGGTGGGGCGCCTGTCGCATGAAAAGCGGCAGAATATCTTAATTGAAGCCGTTTCGAAATCGAAGTATGCGGATCGGATTCAGCTTTTGCTGGCGGGGCAGGGTCCTTGCCGGAAGACGCTGGAAAAGCAGGGGGAGAAACTCAAACATAAACCTGTTTTCGGATTTTATTCCGAACCGGAGCTGGTCAATCTGATTCGTTCCTGTGACCTGTATATCCATGCGTCTTTCGTTGAGATCGAGGCCATTGCCTGTATGGAGGCGTTTGCGTGCGGGCTTGTTCCCGTGATCTGCAATTCTCCGAAGTCGGCGACGGTACAGTTTGCGCTGCACCCGCAGAGCCTTTTCGAACCGGATAACCCCAAAGATCTGGCGGATAAAATTGATTACTGGATTGAGCACCGCGAGGAACGGTTGATTTATTCGGAGAAATATGCGCGGCTCGGCAACAGATATAGGGTAGAGCAGTCCGTGATGGAAACGGAAAACATGTTTTATCAGGTAATTGATGAATACAAAAAAGAAAGGGATTCTGTATGAGGAAGATCGTTATAAAAAACCCGCTATTCCGCTTTTTTAATACGGTCGTTTATTATGTTATCGCTGTTCCGATACTGACCGTTATCGGAAAGCTTGTATTTGGCTTGAAGGTTCAAGGCAGGAGCAATCTGAGGGCGCTGCATGGCAGCGGAGCGGTTGTTGCGTGCAACCATGTGCATAACCTGGACTGCGCTTTCCTCGGAACGTTGGATTTCCCCAGAAAGAATATTTATACTTCGATGGAAATCCTGTTCGACCAGCCCGTAGGGCCGCTGATCCGTATTTTGGGCAGCGTTCCGGTTCCGGCTTCCATATCCGGTACACGCCGGTTTCTGACGGAGCTGGCCGACGCGGTGCGCGCGGGGCGGCTTGTCTGCATTTATCCGGAGGGGGAACTGATCCACTATGATACGAAGCTTCGGGAGTTCAAAGACGGCGCGTTCAACATTGCAGTCAAGGCGGGCGCGCCCGTGGTGCCGGTGGTGATCACCCTGCGGGAACAAAAAGGCTTGTGGCGCGTTCTGAAGCGTAAGCCCTGTATGACGATCACGGCGGGGAGCCCGATTTATCCAGACCCATCGCTGGAATTTCGCCCGGCGGTGCAGAAGCTGAAAAATCTTGCGTTTACGGCGATGAGCGAAATGCAGGTGAGAAACGGTGCCGTTTTGGAAAAAAGTGCCTGACAAAATCCCCCCTGAACTGCACCCCCCGAGTATTCCCAGGGGTTATTGGGTGCTGGTTTGCCATATGGTTCCGCACCTTGTATTAGATTGTATGGAATGATAAAATAAGATAAAATATACGAAAGGCCGGGCAGGGGCAGGTTGCCGGCAGTACGGCTTTAAAAAGAATCATGAGGGAACACATGGAACTGAAAAAGAACGACGTAATTGATCTTGATGTTACCGGTTACACAGCCGAGGGAAGTGGTGTGGGGCGGTATCGGAATATCGCGGTATTTGTACCGATGGCCGCGCAGGGTGATAAGCTCCGGGTAAGGATTCTGAAGACGGCAAAGACGTATGCCTTTGGAAAAATAGAGCAGATTCTCACACCCTCCGCTGACAGAACGAACCCGTATTGCGCGCAGTTCGCGCAGTGCGGAGGCTGTGTGTACCGCCATATCGGCTATGACGCGGAGCTGCGGGCAAAGCAGCAGCGCGTGCGGGACGCGATGGAGCGCATCGGCGGCTTTTCCGCGCTTCCGATGAATCCGATTGTCGGCGCCGAAGAACCGGATCATTACCGCAACAAGGCACAGCTGCCTATCGGGAAAGCCGCTGATGGCAGTATTGTACTCGGTTTTTATGCGAATCACAGCCATCGGATTGTGCCCTGCGATGACTGCGCACTTCAGCCTTCCGTATTCACTGCAGCAGTGAAGGCGTTTCGGCAATGGGCTGCATCCAGCGGGGAAACGGTGTATGACGAAGCAACCGGGAAGGGTACGCTGCGTCACCTTTATCTGCGGCAGGCGCGCGCGACTGGTGAAGTCGCGGTTTGCGTCGTCGTAAACGGCAACGGGCTGCATCATGAACAGGAACTGGCGGAAATGCTGAGGAAAAATGTTCCCGGGCTGAAAAGCGTCATCATCAATATGAACCGGGAAAACACCAATGTGGTGCTCGGCAGGAAATGCCGTACCGTATGGGGCAGCGATACCATCACCGATATCCTTTGCGGGCTGCGGTTCCATATTTCCCCATTGTCATTCTATCAGGTGAATCACGATCAGGCAGAGCGCCTTTACATGCTTGCGGCGGAGTACGCCGGGCTTACCGGTGGGGAAACTCTGCTCGATTTGTACTGCGGCACGGGAACGATCGGCCTTTCCATGGCGAAAAAAGCGGGGAAGGTAATCGGCGTGGAAATTGTAGAGCAGGCTGTGGAGGACGCGCGGCGCAACGCGGCGCTGAATGAAATTTCCAACGCGGAATTCCTGTGCGCCGACGCGGCAGAAGCCGCCGTTTTGCTGAAAGACCGCGGCGTAAAGCCCAATGTGATTATCCTCGATCCCCCGCGCAAGGGCTGCGAGGAAAGCCTGATAGACACCGTCGCCCAAATGGCGCCCGAGAAAGTGGTCTACGTTTCATGCGACCCCGCCACCCTGGCGCGCGACCTCAAAATTTTCGCGCAGAAGGGCTATGAAGTCAGGCAGCTGACCCCCGTGGATATGTTCCCGAGGACCCAGCACGTGGAGACGGTAGTATTGATAACAAGAGATTAAAGTCTTGAAAGCCTTGAAAGTACTATGTTCTCCTAGGATGCGTAAAATGAAATAAAATCTGTCAACTCGATTTTAATCATAAAAATCGGTTCAGGGGAACATGTCGTAGGTTTTTTTTGTATGAAAAATGTATCCGTATTTGAAAGGGGTTGAGTTGACAGGATGGATGTTATTAAGTTCTAGTCCTATAGGTGTCTTGTCATTTTTGAGGTATGATAATAAACCCCTTAGTGTATAGAGTTTCGTGCAGATATACTCAAAATCATTTAGCAAAATATAATCCCAAAAGTTTTCATTTATAGTATAATAATTCTACATAATTCGTAATATACCAAAATCCGATATATGAGATATTGTTAATAGTGAGTTTTTAACTGATAAGATCTAAAAACTGATAAAAAGAGGATATATATGAAAAGAAAAAAAACAGTTCTTAATATTTCAATAGTCGTTTTTATACTGCTCATTTCCTTTTTTCTTCCCTCAATTAAATCGTTCTTAAACCAAGCGATGAATAGTGAATTTATAGATAAAGTTGGAAAATATGCACTTCCAGCAAATATAAAGATAGTTCAACTAAAATACGGAAATGCTGAAAATAGCAGTTCCACATCAGTTTCAGCAGGTGCCAGCGGAGTAATTATCAATAAGGAAGGCAATAAGTACTATGCGCTTACTGCAGGGCATGTAATTACAGAACTTGATGATGTAAATAAAACTCAGATTATTGTTATGGGATACGATGACCTGGATTTTGCAGATTCACTAAGAAAAGGAGGAAAATTTCTGGTGGTAGCCAATTATTATCAGCAATTTCCCGAAGCCGCAATCGAATACTCAAATGATAGATATGATTTAGCCATAATTAGTTTTATTACTGATAAAGCCTATACAGTTCTGCCGGTTGCAGATGCAGCACCTAAGTATGGAGATATAGTGGCATCCATGAGTAATCCATATGGTAAAAGAAATATTGTTACTGCTGGAAAGATAATCAGCAAAAACCCAATACCCTTTGGTGACGGAGCGGGGAAAATGCAATATCCAATTATTAAGCAGACATCTGTAATATCCGAAGGAAGCAGCGGTAGTGCTTTACTTAACGAGAACTTGGAGATTGTGGGGATAAATTTGGGCGGCAGCAAGAACATATTTCGGCAGTATATTTATGGGATGGCTATGCCAAGTAACTATATTCTTGATTTTTTGGAAGAGTGGAAACATTAGTTTTTCAAAGTACTTTTTATAGATAATACAGCAGAAAGTATTGACATGTTTCCTCGAACGAAAGGTATTAGAACTAATAAGACATCAATGCTGTCCTATCGTGCCACGTGGAAACAGTTTGTCTGTTGAAACGAGCATAAACCTTGATAAATAAAGGTTCTGATTAATCTTAGAGCTCCAGTGACAAAGTGACCCCTGAAGAGATAAAACAGATGACATTAGATTTTTTATTATTGTAGATTGGAGAGGTAATAATGGGGAATACGGATAAGTTTGAAATGATAGCTAATATATATGATACTTCTGAAAGAATCCAAATTGCAAAGGTATCATCAAATGCCATTCGTGAATATTTAGTTGATACTAAAAGTAAGAATGCTATTGATTTTGGGTGCGGAACTGGTCTTGTTGGAATGAATTTGTTAAACGATTTTAATACTATGCTTTTTCTGGATATATCACAAAACATGATTAATCAGGTTAAACAAAAAATTTCTAGTTCTAATACACAGAATGCAACTACATTAAGCTTTGACTTTGAAAAAGATAGCCTTTTGGATTTACATGCTGACTATATTTTTATGGCTCAGGTTTTACTCCATATTAATGATGTAGAATTAGTTTTATCAAGATTAAATGAGGTTCTAAATGAAAGCGGACATTTACTAATCGTAGATTTTGACAAAAATGAAAAAATAGTTTCAGATATGGTTCATAACGGATTTGATCAAATAGAGCTAGCTGATATTATGACAAAAATAGGATACAGGGATGTTCAATCTAAAACTTTTTATACTGGAAGTAAAATATTCATGGGGCATGATGCATCTTTGTTTATTCTTGATTCTCAGAAATAGAGTATGGACTTGCTGAGGAGGTGCTGTTATGTGGAAATGCCCGAAATGTGGACGGGAATTCAAAAACGCGGAGCAGAGCCATTTCTGCGGCAAAATCAATACCATCGACGATTACATCGCCGACCAGCCTGTGGAAGTTCGAGCACTTCTTCAAGCCGTCCGCGAAACAATCTGTGCCGCCGCACCGGACGCAACGGAGAAAATTTCGTGGCAGATGCCGACGTTCTGGCAGAACGAAAATATTGTCCACTTCGCCGCTTTCAAGAAACACATTGGGCTTTTCCCAGGCGGTGAAGCAGTGGGCGTATTTGCGGACAGACTTGAGGGATACAAAACATCCAAGGGAACAATACAATTTCCGCTTGGGAAACCGATTGACCATAACTTAATCGGTGATATTGTCCGCTGGCGCGTGGAACAGGCAAAAAACGCTAGATCGACATTTACCGAATCTGTTCAGCGGGAGCGATACGCGATGCCGAATTTCATAGCCGCCGCCCTTGAACAAAGCAACCTATGGAAACGTTACAGCGCCCGACCGCCTTATCAGAAAAACGATTATATTGGGTGGATTACTCGCGCAAAGCGAGAAGAAACCCGGCAAAAGCGGCTTACGCAGATGCTCGAAGAATTACAGACAGGCGATGCCTATATGGGTATGACGTACCATGCGAAAGGACACGAATAAAGGAACTTATTTTCACTTGCAGGCCTATGCAATAAATGGAGGTAAAATATGGACATCGAAAAATTCTATGCAAAGTGTTTTCAGGGAAATATTCTTGAAGCCATTGATTATTTAGAGTCTTTTGAAAATAATAGTGAAGATATTCTTGAGTTGGAACAAAAGTATATACATAGATTTGTAACTCAAGATGAAGTCCTCAAAATCGACTCAGAAGACCCTTGGATTCAAGAGGTTTTGAAATGTTATTATAAATATTATATATCTGTATTGACGAATCATGATGTACAAGAGTCCGAAAAGCAGCTGACTGTTCGTTTAGCAAAGACTCTTTTGATGAATGAGGGCGCGGAAATAGACGAGATTGAGACAAAATTGGAGAGTATCTTTAGCGAAAAAGGTTATTCCTTTTTAGGTGGCGAAACGGCACCCTATAGAGGCCCTTATATCTGGAAAACAACAAATAAAGAAGACTTCCTTGTAGAATTACCATGTGGTAACCAAAAGGTAACGGTATTTTTTATTTCAGAGTTTTTAATGTTAAGTTGGCTGCATTTTGCAACCTTTGGAAAGCGTCATACAGGCGGATGGGCGAAAGAAGAAGGGATTTATTATGTTAATGCTGATAATAAGAAAATAGATACACACTCTGCCGATTTTCAGGTTTGGTTTCTAAAGCATGAAGCTCAGCATCTAAGTGATTATGCCAAGTATCCAAATTTGAAAGGAGCGGGCTTAGAATATCGAGCAAAACTTGTAGAGATAATTTACTATCCGGATACATTTACCAAATTGGAAACTTATATTAATCAATCAAAAAATGATAAGTCCTTAGCACATCCGTATGCGGCATTCTTGATTGTCAAAGGCCTGTCAAATGTATTTTTCGGCAAAGAATTTGTCGGGGATTTAGAAAAATGGAAAACCTTTGATTCAAGTTCAATTTCTAAGGAAACATTGAATTTATTTATGGAGAATGAGCGGGCTCTGAGTGGAGAAAACTGTGAAACCAGAGTTGATCGTTTTTATCTCCTCTAGGTAAACGATGATTAAGTCGTGAGATAGCAATTCGAAGACGCGAGAATACTGGAATGAGTGGCTTCAGAATTGCTTTAATCAGCGGTTACCAAGGTAAACGATGATTAAGTCGTGAGACGGCAATTCGAAGCCGCGAGAATACTGGAATGAGTGGCTTCAGAATTGCTTTAATCAGCGGTTACCTTGATATTGTGAAGGCGTTTACTTTCTAAAAAACAGTATTATGGATGTTCCAATAAGGTCGAATAGGAGTTAGAAATTGCAAATGGACTATGACAAAATGGATATTTCAGTTCAGCAACTTGATAAGAGCAAAATACAAGTGTATCTTGATATTTTACTGGAAAGAGCACATTGGCTGGAAAGTATCAATCAGCCAATGTGGAATATTGATAATTTAAATCCTATCAATTTTGAGAAGATGTACCCAGATTATGTACCGTATCTCGTTTATCTTGGAAATCGGATTATTGGCGGTTTTGTTTTGCTGAATCATGACGGATTTCTTTGGAGCGAAGAGGAAAACAGCCAAAGAGCCTTTTATATTCATAAGCTTGTTATCAAACAGGAATTTACAGGGAAAGGATATGCTCAGAAAAGCATTTCACTCATAAAAGACTTGGCTTTACTCGAAGGGGTTTCATTTTTGAGATTAGATTGTTATGAAGACAGAGCGTATCTTATGAAACTTTATGAGGATTGTGGTTTTTATAAAAAACGCAAAACAGTGATGGATGATGGTACTGTGCTACAGTCATATGAATTGATTTTGAGAAAGTAACGGATCGCTCTGTCAGGGGTTGCCAGTTTCAAACGGCATCTCTTTTGACCGTTCAGAATCTACTGAGCATGTTTGTCTTTTATAAATTCCTGAACTCACATCAACTTTTGGCGGTAGCAGTGGTAATTTTATTAAACGGAGGATTTTGTATGAGCGAATTTCTAAAATTAGAAGATTTCATTGAGCTTTCGGATACAGGCTATGAAGAAGCTATCGTTCAATTTTTTCAAGATAACGGGATAACAGTCGATGATTTTGAGTATGTTGGCAAATGTGATTCTGAATGCTCGGAATGCGAAGCGGAAAACTTCAGTGTCTGGCGAAGAAATATAGGATTTATTAAAGGCGAAGAAATTTTTACTTTTGATTTGGATGTAGCTGATGAAATATTAGATTTTGCTATATACCTGTGTACTAAATGCGGAAAGTGGACTATTTATGTTGAGTGATGCATATGGGGAACCCCATAATTGATGCATTTAGAATCTTATTGAAGGAGGGCTTTGTTATGGAAGAGATGAAATCCCCGTCTCAGCTGATCGATGAGCGAATCGAGGAATTGGACGACTGGCGAGGAAAAATGCTTTCGAAACTGAGAGATTTAATCAGGCAAGCCGATCCGGAGGCAGTTGAGGAGTGGAAATGGAGAGGAACTCCTGTGTGGTCTCATCATGGAATGATCTGTACCGGGGAAACTTACAAGAACGCCGTGAAGATGACTTTCGCCAAAGGAGCCTCACTGGATGATCCCACGCATATGTTCAACGCGAGCCTTGAGGGGAACGCAAGGAGAGCCATCGACTTCCACGAGGGAGATGAGGTGGACGGGGAGGCACTAAGGCAGTTAATCCGCGCCGCCGTCGCCTTAAATGAGTCCAGCCGGAAGGCTTCCCGCTCATAATATACCGGCGCTTTTGGGTGAAGCGACTACGCAGAGGAAATGATAAAATCCGAAGGGCTCCCTACGGCTATTACCTCAGTGGCCAGGGCGAGCATCAGGTGCAGCTGATTTAGTGTATTGTCAGAGGATTGAAAGGATGATTGAAATGAAAATTATAATGTATGGTGCGGATATTTGCTCGGATTGTGTAGCAGCAAAAGCAAAACTGAGTACCTTTCCCAATATCGAGCTGGATTTCAGAGATATCACAAAAAGTACAAAGACATTAAAAGAGTTTTTGTCCTACCGTGATCATGAGAAAATGTTTGCTCCGGTTATTGAAGCCGGCAGAATCGGTATACCATTTTTTATTTTGGGGAACCAAACCCGAACTTTTGACATCAATGATTTTTTGCAGCTTGCAGAACCGGTACAGGCCGGAAATTCGTGCTCCATCGACGGGAAAGGTTGCTGACGCATTGAAAGTTATTGCCACAGGGCATAAAGATAAGGCCTCCGGCTTAGCCGGAGGCCTTTAGCATAATGAGTTAAGCTGTCGTTGCTACGCCGAGGTAGCAAATGATGACGGGTTTTCCCCCCGGCAGCGTGCTGTACAGGGCGGTCATTTCACCGGGAGTTCCGGTGGAGGTTACTGTCACTAAATATTGGTTTCCTTTCTTTTTCACTTTACTGACGAACGCTTTTCCGTTTCCGATTACCAGATTGGGCGCAGCGTTCCCGTGAACCGCAATGGCAAACGTGTACGTTCCCCCCTTTGGAATCGCTAACGGATAGGTGGTGTCGGATTTAACCGGGTAGGTGTCAGCCGTCGGTTGAGTCAGCAGAACGTATTCGGTCCCATGAGTGATTGTAAATGAGACATATCCGTCCGTACTGACTTCTCCTCCCAAAACGGGAAGCTGCTCAAGAATGCCCGCGCCTTGATTCACACGGTAAAGGTAAACAGCTGAATGGGGTGCGAATCCTGCCTGATTTCCGACATATATGCGGACACTCGCAGGGGTGGGCAGTAACCCGTTTTGTCCCTGCTTTACAAGGAGACCGGCGGAGTTCTTCGCCAGTGCCGCATATACCGGCGTTTGGTTCTTCAGGGGAGTAACGCTCAGTGCAAGGTCTAATTCGGAAACTGGCACAATGGATTTTTTAAGACCGTTTCCGGAGAAAGCCCATACGTAGAGTGTTTTACCCGTCTGCCTGTCCGTGACGTTGACCGTGATGTCTTTTTGTGTCTCTTTTGCGGCCTGCAGGAGTGACGGAGCGACATGGATACTCACGCGGACATTTTGATTGTCGAGGTCTGCCATCTCAGAGGGGATTTGAATGGTAAGGTTTGCCGTGTGGGCGGCAGGCTGGCGCAACTGCTCCGCAACGGATTCAACCGGTACGGTTACGTCTACTTTCAAAGGATTTTCGGCGGTTGCGGCAGAAATGGCGGCTGCTATTTCATCGGTGACTTTGAAAGCTGCCTCCACCTTATGCTCGGCCGATATCGCGGGTGCGGCATTCAGTTGCGCGCCGACTGTAGCTTTAAACCCTCCGGCTCCGTCGGGAGAAATAATAACGCCTGACGGATTTGCGGTCGGACGGGGTTTTGACTGTGAACCGGAGGAATTTGGAGTTTTTTCCACCAGTCCCTGAATTGCGAGGAGCAATGCGGAATATGCGGCGTCAAGGGCTTCCTGGCTGGAATGCCCGGAGTCCAGCACGGATTTTGCGTTAACCAGCGCGGATTGGAACGAGTTCCAGCTGGAGGAAGTGTATTCCTGTGCGGATCTGGACTTGTTGGATTCATAAAGATTTCTCAGACTGCTTGAATCGGTGCCTTCCAACGCGCGGTAAGCAGCTTCGGCAGCCAGAAGCGAGCTGTCATCGACAAGCACGCGCAGCTCCGGTTTCAACTGCGTGTAGGCTGCCCTGACCGCGGTGATTGCAGGGCCGTCCTCAGCGGATATTTGCTCCGCACTTGGCAGTGCATCCATCAGGCTGATTACCTGTATGGCTTCCTGCGTATCCTCCTCAGAGAAGGTGGCGAAGAACTCTTCCGAAGCGATCATCGTATTGATGTCGCCGACATAATACCGCTGTTCGGTTGTAAGAAGCTGATAATTCGCTCTGGCTTTCCGGACGGAGGAAAGGTCGTTGAATTTTAGGTTTCCGGCCGGGGGCAGGGACTCAATCAGATGATTCAGAGCCAGAATCCGATTCTTGAGCTCCCCGTCACTCAATGTCATAATACCGAACTGCGCGTGGGTCTGGCGGTCGGAGATCATGAGTGAGCGATTAGATACCATGTCACGGGTCTTCGTGTCCAAAGCAAAGTAAGCTTGCTCAGCAGCGTCAATCTTCTGTGCTGTCTCTACGGTAAACTCACTGATGTTGACTCCTGCGGGGGAAATTGCGTTAATCAGTGAAATGACGTTCAGTGCCTGCGTATTTTCAAGTCTTGTGTCTGCAAAAAGAATATGGTCGGAATGGTTGCTGCCGCCGTTGTCATTTTCGATCAGCAGCCACTTGGAACCGGCCGGAATAGAGAATCCCACTTCTTTTGTTTGGTCGTCCCACTGACCGTTCTTATAGTTCTTTAAAATGGGGCCGACGCTTGCTTTTGTGTTTCCGTCCAGTTTAAATGTTACAGTGTTTTTTTCATCGTACTGGTCCCCCGTGGAGGAGGACTTTGCGAGACCGACGCGTGTATAAAAACGGTCGACTCCTTCAGGAACAGGAATCAGCATGGTTCCGACACAACGTGTGGCGTCGCTCGGCGGTTCAAATCCGAAGCCGTGCTGGTATACGGTGCCATCCGCCAGGTATTGCAGGCCATTGCCCGCGGAATCCACTTTGGGTGTAATCACGGAAGTTCCGTCCGAAATGAAGGGGATGTCTTCAACATAGACAAGTGCGGACAGAGGATCTTTCCCTGAACCGGATTGAAGGGAATCGAATTCATATCTTGCTGATTTCAGTAGATAGTAATTACTTACCTGAGTTTTTTGGTTGCCGGACAGCGACGCGTACAGGGCTTCGGCCGCTTCGATTTTGTCAGCGCATTCCTGCCCTGCCGTTACCTTGCCGATTTGATTGATTTTCACAATAGTTTCACGGGTAGTATGATCCAGTTCGCTTCCGACCACGGTCAGGGTGTAGTCGTGGTATATGGTGCTGTCGTATTTGTTAATGCCTCGAACCACGATGGTTCCGGGATTATGTGTCGAGAGCAGCCCGTCGTCGTTGATGGTTGCCACGTTAAAGTCGGACTCAGACATGACTTTCCATTTTAGCGTTTCAGGTACGCAGTAAATCGGAAGCATATTGATTACGCTGAACACAGTGTTCAGATTCATCTCCGCGCCGTTCTCAAGAATTCCTCCCTCGCTGCTGACCTGAATCGTCGCGGACGGGGTCAATGTGACGGAATCAAGATACATATTGTAGCCCGTTGTGTTGCTGATGGCCCTGCTCGTAACAAGAAAAGACAGGTTCTTTTCCTGTCCGGCATCTATCCAGTAATTACCCAGGCTCATTGATTTGATTGCATTTCCGGAGGAAACGTACCCGTCCGCTGTGTCGCCGACCGGGTCGCCATTTTCCAGATACTGAAATTTTGCTCCGTCATTTCCGGTCATGTAGTTCAGTGCGACCGTATAATTCCCGGCATCCTTTGCCGAAATGGGAAGGGTGACAAGGGCGCCGGCTGAAGAGGAGGTCAGCTTCAGCAATTTTCCGCCGCTCGCCGCCGGGCTGCTTCCCACTGACAGACTTCCGCCACCCGAGGCCGAAGCGCCCCCGGAAAGATCTTCGGCTTCAAGAACAACCGGGCTGAGGGAAGTATGCAGTGTGATTTCCACGTAATCCACACGGATGGAATTTCCGGATCCGCTGGGTGCCGACGGGTTGGAACCCTTCCCCGTATAAAAGATCTGCACGTCATTGTCGCCTGCATGGTCAAAAGTCAAAGTCGCCTGCTGTGTTTTCCACGTGTTCAGTGCTCCGACGGACTGGTCAACTTCGTCTCCCGTAACTTGGCCGTTCTGACCGAGTGCGGCCTTTGCACTTTTTTCATTCACCTTATAAGCAAGCTTTACATCGTAAACGCCGGTCGAGGGGACGTTGATGCGCAGCGACGCGGAATCCCCGATCGCATTGAATTGGATTAATCCGTACCTGCCGCCGCTTGGGGAATTGTCGGTGCTGGAGGCGGAAAATGTGACATTGGACGATGAGCCGCTCAGTTTTTGGGTGTCATAGAGAGATTCAAACTCATATCGAATCGGCTTGAAGTAAGACGATTCGTTGTCGCTGCTCGGCCCGCTCAGCTGATCTTCCGAAACGGTGAAGGCAGCAGTGCCGTCGTCACCGATCCGTATGGGGCAGACACGGCCTTTGTTATTTTCAGAATCGCCGACAATCAGCGTTGCAACCGTTCCCGGAGTTCCGGTGGCCGTAACGGTCAGCCCGTTCGAGCCAAACGTTTCCGTATAGTTCACTGCGTTCTCGTCCGCATAAATTACCTGCATGGGATTTTCGCCCACAGCCTCGAACCAGTAAGCCCTTCCCCCTGAGGAACTGTCTGTCAAATTTATGGGGAAGCCGTTTTTGGTGAGGTCTGCTCCCGCACAAACGCCCTGATAGTGATAGGCAAACTGCCCGTCATCGTTCAGGGAAACCTCTGCCGCAAGATAGTTTTTGCCCTTATCCAGCCATCTGGTATCAGCTGTGATATTTTGCGGTGTAGCGCCGCAATCGGTAGCGATAAGCAGGGCTCTGGAACGATCCCGACTGGTATACATCCATGAATACGGCCCGTTGATTCCTGTGTCGGAACCGGCGTTGCTGTTCCAGCCGGCACCGAGGTACGTCGGGCGCTTTACCTGATCGGTCAGTTCTTTGACACGCTCGCCTTTTCTCCAATTATTGGAAGTCGCCATCAGGTCCACACCGTGGTCGGTCCAGCCTGACCCGCCCGGGTCTTCACTCAGTTTCACATCACGCGCGAACATATAGCTGTAGTAAAGGCCCATAGAGCCATTGACCGGCCCGCCCGTATAATAAGTGGACAGGGGGAGGTACCCGAATGAGTTGGCGCCTGCCGCCAATGAGCCGATGCCGTTTTGGCTGCCTCCAACGCCGCCGTTCGACACAACCCATCCATTATTGACAAGTTGCAGAAGCCCGTTGCTTCGATTCCCCGGTGTGGGGTACACATCGACTTCGTTTGTCAGTTTGACCAGAAACTGCGGATATTCCGCTTCCAGATCGTTCAGCATTTGATTGCTCAGAACATTTTTTCGATAGACATTGTCACACGGAGAGGAATAGGCCGTCTCGGTTTTGTTCTGCCAAAATTCGGTCAAATCTATCATCTCATGGGATACGTGATAGTCCTTAATCAAGGTGCGGATCTGTTCTTTTTTCTCCGCGATTTTTGCCGGGTTGGCCAAATCCCGGCCCCCGTTATGGTCTGCTCCGGTCAGTGAAAACCAAACGCCGAACTTCAGTCCCGCGTCGGAGATCAAACTGCTGATATCTCCCAGACTCTTCAGGGAACTGATGGCGGTGATGGAATCACGATCTGTATTCCACAGATCATCAAGCATGGCCATATCCACTTTCGCTTTAACGGCCTGTGGGATAATGGTTTTTTGATAATAGTCATAAGACCGTTTTCCACGGTAATCCCAGTCGTTGGTGTTAAAAATCATTGTTGTGTCACGGAACTGGAACCGTTTCTGAAAATGCTCCTCAGCCGACATTTTCCCGTCGACCACATCGCCTTTGAAAACGGTCAGGTTTACACCGATATATTGAAACTCTTCGTCCGGTTTCAACGTCAGCTGCAAAGACTGTGGGTTTGTGGAAACTTTTACTTGAAAAGACGAGGAGTCCGGGTATTGGTAGGAGCCTGTAAAGGGAGCAAAACGAGCGGCAAGATTCTTATAACCTAAATCATTCAGATGTACCCCGTCGGTGGAGTACCAACTGAATTGCCCTTTTGTAAGTTCGTTAATTTCGACCAGCGGGCATTGGGCTTCATCGGCAACCTCCCTCTGAAGCGGGACAACCTTTCCTGTCACGAGGGCGTCTGTAATTCCCAGATTGTCGGCAGCCACTGTGGGGGACGTTGCCATAATCACCGTCGGATTGGACGAGAGGGAGCGGTATTGGCTGATTAAATCGAGGAAATCACTTTTATACTCATTCTGGTGCGAGTCCCAGTATCTTTGTTTGGAATCATTGGTACCGAGCATTATTATTACAACATCAGGCAGGTAATTCTTACTGTCGGTGTACTTGCTCGTATCCCAATAGGACTTGTCGGTGTTTTTCAGAAGCGTAGTGCCGCTGACTCCGAAATTTTTGACTTCAAACGCCGGCCCTAAATTGGACTGCAGCTGGCTTGGGTAACTCAATCCGGAGGTAGAGCCGACCCCTTCGGTAATACTGTCTCCGATACAGGCCACTTTGACTGTCTTTCTGGCTGCTTCCGGAGTACAGGAAGTCGTAGCAAACTCATTGAATGTTTTAGTACCCTCATTCTTTGAACCCGATACATCCGGCCCGTCCTGTGTCCTCCAGTTTGTTTCCGGCATGATCCACCAGCCGTCACCGCCCGAGTAAGCCATCAAGGCGTTCCGCCCCGTATTGGCCGGCAGACCGCCCGTCACGGCTTTCCAGGTGGAATTTTCCGCGCCGCCCCCTGTACTTGAAGACTTTGCATTTACATAATGCAGGTAGTGCGGTTCGTCGGGAACGTCAAGAGAAATCACGTCCGACTCGCTGATTACCATCTTTTTATCGCCGATATTTTTCACATAATTCTGGTAATGCAATCCGGCCATACCGTCATAAATTTGAAATACCAGCCTGACCTGAAATTTGTTTTCCTCATTTGTGACCGTCAGCTCCAGCTGTTTTCCCAAATGCTGCGTATTTCCATCTTCTGTGGAGGCGCTGATATCGCTGACCTTGGTTTTCCCGCTCTCCAGCTTCCAGCTTCCGTCGTCAGACTTCATGGTAACCGGGTTGCTGGCGGCAGAAGGAACCTTACCGTCTTTGATAAAGCCGGCATAGCTCCAGACCGTTCCGGGAATATATTCTCCATATGTATAGGAAAAAAGATAGCTCTTCACGCTATCCTGTAAAAATTCCCGGTTCGAAAGCCTGTTGTAAAACGATGTGAGTTTCAGGCTACCGTTTTCAAATTCAACGGCTGCCCTCATGGTCGAATTCTCCAAATCCCATTTGTTTTGCCCTTCCGTTATGGTAGCTGTTTCTTCTTCTGAAGTGCTTTGGGATGTCAGCGCGGCGCTGTCTTTGATATTGCTGTCTTTCCATTCCTCTGCACTGGCGTCCACGATGGACGTCATGGAAGAAAATCCGATGGTAAGGGTTAAAACCCATGCGGTAAGAGTTCTGAGCGTTTTCCGAAATAAAGCGCTTTTCAATACAATTCCTCCCTCGGTTTTGCAAATAAATCTCAGGAGTTAAGGGTTATTAAGGGCTCCAACAATTTCTTATTTTATTTTAAACAGAGCTCATCGGGCCCCAAAAGACTCGTATGTGTACAGGGCAAGCTTCACCCTATTATCCTGAACTCATAAAGCTATCCTGACAGTTGTTTTATCACCTCCTGCTTTAAGTATGCGCGTACCGCGAAACTACGGGTGGCGAACCTTGTTAATAATAGACAGTGGAATTTTCCCGGCAGGATTGGTATAGTCCGAGTGTAAGTTCCATTGTCTGAAGAACATCGGGAATTTCTACCGGAAAGCGCTCGCCCGTACGCAAGCATTCATAATATTTACGGATCAGGGTGCTGTGCCCCGACCCCCAGTAGTCTTTTCCCGTTGTATCCTGTTTTGCAAAACTGATATGCTCGGAGCGCGCGTTTCTCTGAATGGTGACCGTTTCAGCCCCTTCCAACCTTACGGTTCCGTTTTCACAGCAGAATTCCAGCAAAACCGGCGCGTCGGCACGATAGGCCGTGGTGGCGTAAAAAAGAGCCGGCCTGTCTTGAAAATCAATATAAGCTTCCATGGTGTCTTCAACTTCTATCCAGTTTTTCAGGTGATGGTTTGACATATGCGCTTCCGCAGACGACGGATTTCCTAAAAAGCTGACCAGAAGGTCAAGTGTGTGAATGGATTGGTTCATCAGCACGCCGCCGCCTTCGGTTGACCATTTTCCGTGCCAGCCGCCGCTCTCGTAATAGTTCTTGTCACGGCTCCAGGTTACAAAGGCGCGCGCACCGAGTATTTTCCCAAGTTCTCCGGCATTTAAAATCTGCTTCGCATACAGAACATTGGGATTATAACGGTTTTGAAAACAGATTCCTATCTTCGCTTTTTCGTACAGTTTGATCAGCCGGTTCAGCTGGTCGCGGTTCATTGCCGGCGGTTTTTCCATGAAAATATTGATTCCGCGTTCCGCCGCCTGTTCTGCCATGGGGATATGAAGCACATGAGGGGTGCAGACATGCAGTACGTCAATCCGTTCCTTATCAAGCATTTCTTCCAGGCTGCCGTAAGCGGATTTGAATCCGAAGCGGTCCGCAAGCTTTTGCGCACGCTCTGGAACAATGTCGGCACAGGCCGCCAGCTCTACCTGCTCCAGAGAAGCCAGTACAGCTGCATGAACCTGTGCAATTCCGCCACAGCCAACCACAGCGGCCCGCAGCACCCGGGAAGTGTTATTTTGTGCCATAGCTGCCCTCTGTGTCAAAATGGATGCTGCCGGCTTCCTTGTGTCTGCTGGACGCCCGCCGCTTGTTCAGTTCCGCAAGGAAAAGCTCCTCATCCACCGGTACCGGCACTGTTTTGTTAAGCCAGCCGGACAGATGCATGGCATTGGAGAGCATCAGCCCGTTAATTCCTTCAACGCCCTCGGCAACAAGCGGGGTGCCGTGCAGGATATGTGCGGCGAAAGCATTGATAACGCCGACGTGCTGCGGATTCTGACCGTCCGTTTCCACCACGGAGACGGTACACTCCGGCTTTTGAAAACCTTCTTTTGAGGTTTTGCAATAAGTGCGCTCATTTTCCGCCAGACGGTACAGCGTAAGCTTTTCGTCTTCGCAAACGAGCTTTCCCATTTCCGTTGTAACTTCAAAGCGGTTGGTGCCGGGGGCGTCCGCGGTTGAAGTGATGAAGACCCCTGTTGCACCGTTCGGGTATTCCAGGTAAGCGGTCACATCGTCCTCCACCTCAATGTCATGCCATTTCCCGTTGTGGCAAAATGCCCGTACCTGAGACGGCATTCCGCAGATCCACTGAAGCAGATCCAGATTGTGCGGGCACTGGTTCAGCAGCACGCCGCCACCTTCACCGGCCCAGGTTGCGCGCCAGTCGCCGGAATCGTAATAAATCTGCGTCCTGTACCAATCGGTGATAATCCAGTTGACGCGTTTGATGTCGCCCAATTCCCCTCCGGTAATTAAATCGTGCATCTTCCGGTATACGCAGTTCGTACGCTGATTAAACATCATTGCGAACGTCAGCCCGCTTTTTATGGCAGCCTCGTTCATCTCCCGTACTTGCTTGGTATAGACGCCGGCCGGCTTTTCGCAGAGCACGTGAAGACCAAACGAAAAACCCATGATTGCCAACTCGGTATGCTGATAGTGAGGAACAGCGATGAGGATCGCGTCACACGTTCCGCTTTGAATCAGTTCAGCACCCTCCGTAAAGATTTTCGTGCTGCCAGACAAACGGCTTTCTGCCCAGACTCTCCGGCCCGCGTCACGGTCAGCTACCGCGGCAAGCTCAATTTCCGGTGTTTTTCCGGAAAGAATGCTGTTAAAATGCGCGGATCCGATATTGCCTATTCCAATAAGACCCAATCTCACTTTTCCCATAACAATTGCTCCCCAATCAATTTAGATTTTGTACTGTATCAAAATCAGGTTATTTAAGCTTTACCGCCTGCATCTGTGCTTTGATGCACAGTTCTGCAGCCTTAAAGGCATGTTCCTGTGTCATTGCATTTTCAGTACGGTTGATACAGTCGAGAATCAATTCCCCGAAGAAGGGATACCCTACCTGACCGGAAACGGCAAAATGCTGCTCACCGGCCTTGTTGACAAGGTAAACGTGATCTCCTGCTTCGTCCCTTGCAATATCAATATATTTCCTTAATTCGATATACCCGTCCGTACCCAGTAAGACAGTGCGCCCGTCGCCCCAGGTGCCCAGGCCGTCCGGAGTGAACCAGTCCACGCGGAAATACTGGGTGCAGCCGTTGTCGCCCACCAGCATCGCGTCCCCGAAATCTTCCAGCTCCGGGTACTGCGGGTGATTGTAATTGCCGACCTGGCTGCGTACAACCGTCGCGTCCTTCACATCACAGTAATACAGGAACTGTTCAATCTGATGGCTTGCGATGTCGCACAGAATACCGCCGTACTTCTCTTTCCGGAAAAACCATTCGGGGCGCTTTTCGGCGTCCAGACGGTGAGGCCCGAGCCCGATGATCTGAATAACCTTGCCGATGGCGCCCTCGCGAACGAGTTGGCCGGCAAAAACCGCGCTCTCCACATGAAGGCGTTCGCTGTAATAGACCATGTACTTCTTTCCGGTCTCTTTTACTTTGGCTTTGGCCTGATTTAACTGTTCAAGTGAGGTCATCGGTGTTTTATCGGTAAAATAATCTTTGCCCGCGTCCATGACGCGAAGTCCCAAAGCGCAGCGCTCGGATGGAATTGCCGCCGCCGCGACCAGCTTGACCTCCGGATCGGCAAAAATTACGTTCAGACTTTCGACCGGCTTTGCCTGAGGAAACTGCTTCAAAAAATCCTGCACTTTGTTTTTATCGGGATCATAAACATATTTCAATGTGGCGCCGGCTTCCGTCAATCCGTTGCACATTCCGTAAATGTGCCCATGGTCGAGCGCCGCGACCGCGAATACAAATTCGTTTTCTCCTACAACGGAGGAGGGCTTACCCTTCGGCGCATAGTTCATTCCGTTCGATTTCTGCATCAAAATTCCTCCTTAAATAATTAAAATGTGATAGTCAGTTAGTTTTATAAAACCTCCAAGAAACAAGCGTGAAATCTTTGATTTATGGATTTTACGCTTGGAGATTGGTATTGTTTTCAAATGAACTCACTATATATACACAAATTAATTTCCACGGCTTCATTAAACGCCGGAATAAGCACTGAACCCGCCGTCCACCGGAACGACTACACCTGTGATGAATCCTGCCGATTTTTCGGAAAGCAGGAATAAAAGCGTTCCCACCAGCTCTTCCGGCTTTCCGAAGCGTTCCATCGGTGTTGCGGCCAGAATTTTCTTGCTTCGTTCGGAAGGGGTTCCGTCCGGGTTGAACAGAAGCGCCTCATTTTGCTTGGTGGCAAAGAAGCCGGGGGCCATTGCGTTCACGCGGATGCCCTCACGGGAGAAATGCACGGCCAGCCACTGTGTGAAATTGCTGATGGCTGCTTTCGCGCCCGAATAGGCTGGAATTCTGGTGAGCGGGGTGAACGCGTTCATGGAAGAAATATTCAGAATGGAGCAGCCGGGGCGCCCCATCATATCCAGAGCGAAAACCTGAGTGGGAATCAGCGTGCCCAGAAAATTCAGGTTGAAGACGAACTCAACGCCTTTGGGGTCAAGGCTGAAAAACGTGGTCAGCTCCTGCCCGAGATCGCTTTTCTGAAAGTAATCCTTGGTGGTGGTGGCGCGCGGGTTGTTGCCGCCTGCACCGTTAATCAGAATGTCGCAGGGGCCAAGGTCAGCTAAAATACTTTGATGCGCTTTTTCCAGCAGATCCCGGTCCAGTACGTCCGCGTAATACGCCTTGGCGGTTCCGCCTTCCGCTGCGATTTCTTTAGCGCAGACTTCCGCGGCCGCAAGGTTCCGATCCATCAGTGCCACTTTTGCGCCGCAGGCGGCTACAGCTTTTGCAAACATGGCGCAAAGCACGCCGCCCGCACCTGTGACTACGACAACTTTTCCTTTGAATTCTTCTGTTTGAAACGGCAGTTCCATTTATATTCCTCCATTTTCCTTTGTTTCAGCGTCCGCTTTTTCAAGCGTTTCCCAAATTCCTGTAAGATAGCTGGCGCCGAGCGCGCGGTCGTAAAGTCCGTAACCCGGCCGCCCGGTTTCACCCCATATCATGCGGCCGTGGTCGGGGCGCAGATAACCGTCGAATTTATTTTTATGCAGTATTTTCATGATGCGCACGAGGTCAAGCGAACCGCAGGGAGAAAAATGCGCGCTTTCTTCAAAGCTCCCATCCTCCAGCAGCTTGACGTTTCTCACGTGCATAAAGTGAATACGCCCTTGTTTTGAAAAAGTATCTACAATATCGTAAATATCATTTTTGGCTGAACTGCCGAGGGAGCCGGTACAAACGGTAAGCCCGTTGGCAGGGCGGTCCACAATGCGGAGCAGGCGTTCCAGTGCCTGTTTCCCGGTGATGATGCGGGGAAGTCCGAAAATCTGCCACGGCGGATCATCCGGATGGATCGCCATGTTGATTCCCGCATCTTCCGCCGCGGGAATAATCGCTTTTAAAAAGTACGCGAGATTTTCCCACAGCCGTTCTTCGTCAACCTCCGCATACTGGCTGAACAGGCGCTGCAGGTCTTCTTTGCGGTAACTTGCGTCCCAGCCGGGGAGGGAAAGCTCGCCGGAAAGCGGATTCATTTTTTCCACCTGGTCACGGTAATATACCAGCGCGGTGGAACCGTCCGGCAGTAGGTGGTCAAGCTGTGTTCTCGTCCAGTCGAAAACCGGCATGAAATTGTAGCAGACGCAGCGCACGCCCGCCTCGCCTAAGCGTTTCAGGTTTTCACAGTAATTTTCAATGTAGCGGTCGCGCGTAGGCAGGCCGAGCTTGATGTCTTCGTGTACGGGGACGCTTTCGACAACATCGAATACCAGCCCCGCGGATTCAACTTTTGCCTTGAGTGCCGCAATGCTTTCGCGGCTCCACACTTCCCCTACGGGGACGTCATACACAGCAGTCACAATGCTGCGCATATTGGGAATCTGACGGATATACGAAAGACTTACCGGGTCTTCCGGGCCGTACCAGCGAAACGAAAGTTTCATTTTTGATTTCCTCCTGTATTTTTGCGGAGCGAAACCATGTCCGGCAGCTCCAATCCATAAAAGTTAACCGCGTTGCCAAAGCAGATATCCTGAATGATCTTTCCGGCCTGCTCCTGATCGTCGGGAATTTCACCCTTGTCCATCCAGCCGCCGACAAGAGCGCACAGAATACGGCGGAAATACTCGTGGCGGGGGTAAGAAAGGAAGCTGCGGGAATCCGTAAGCATTCCGGTAAAGTTAGAGAGCATTCCGGTATTGGCCAGCGTTTCCATCTGTTTTGCCATGCCGTCCCTGTGATCCTGAAACCACCATGCTGCACCGAGCTGTACCTTGGAGCGAATCCCTGTGCCGGGGAAGCAGCCCGCCAGCGCGGCAATTTTTTCGTTGTCATTGGGGTTCAGCGTAAAAATGATTGTGCGGGGCAGCTCGTCGGATGCGTCAAGGCCGTTCAGCAGGGCTGAAAGCGAGGCCGCCGAAATCGTATCACCGATGGAGTCAAAACCCGAATCCGGCCCGATTGCTTCCATCATCCTTGTACTGTTGTTGCGCAGCGCGCCCAGGTGCAGCTGCATGACCCAGCCAAGGCGGTGATACAATTTTCCCAGAAAGAGCATCAGCATGGATTCGTAAGCGTTAATTTCATAGGCCGACGGTTTAAGCCCCTCCATTCCTTTCACAAAGGCTCTCTGCGCCGCTTCGGGGTCCCGTACGGTAAAGTCGGGCGAACCGAAGGATTGGTCGGAGCCCAAACAGCCGGCGTCCCGGAAGAACTCAGCGCGCTGCTCAAGTGCTTCTGTCAGCGCCTGCACCGAGTCAATTTTCACTTTGCAAAGCTTGCCAAGTTCCTGTACCCACTCCCGAAATTCCGGGGCGGCAACGCGGAGCGCTTTTTCCGGGCGGAAGGTAGGCAGCACCCGGATATGAAAATCGGAATCCGACGCGAGCTGCCGATGGTACTGCAGATCGTTCAGCGGATCATCCGTCGTAGCCAGAGCTGCAACATGGGATTGCCGAAGAATTTCCCTTACGGTGAAATCCGGCTCGGCAATACGCCGCTTGCTGGAAGCCCAGATTTCCGGCGCGGTCTGCTCGTTCAAAATTCGTTCCTCGCCGAAGTAGCGCAGCAGTTCCAGGTGTGTCCAGTGGTACAGCGGGTTTCCGATGCTTCTGGAAATGGTTTTCGCCCATGCCAAAAACTTTTCATACGCAGGAGCATCCCCTGTGATATGGGATTCGGGAATGCCCTCCGCGCGCATTAAGCGCCATTTATAATGGTCGCCGGAAAGCCAAAGCTCCGTCAGGTCGGAAAAACGGCTGTTTTCGGCAATCGCTTTGGGGCTCAGGTGACAGTGGAAATCGAAAATCGGTTCCTGTTCCGCGTAATCATGATAGAGCGCTTTCGCACTTTCACTTTGCAGAAGGAAATCGTTATAGATGAATGTACTCATAATTCTCCTCTTTCATTGACTTTCTATGTCTAAAATTATAAGTCCCGTGCATTTGGATTACATTAAAATAGTTGCGCCAAAACATGGCTAAAATTGCTGTTTTTTCTTGATCGTTTTCCGAAAGTCTGCTACACTGAATGTAAAGCGGTAGAAAAGGGGTGCGGATATGGGACACGGCAATCCGTTCGAAAGTCGTCAGGAAATGCACTACAGTAATTTTGAGGTTTTTCACAGCT
Source organism: Bacillota bacterium (assembly GCA_023416955.1). Lineage (GTDB taxonomy): Bacteria > Bacillota > Clostridia > Oscillospirales > Acutalibacteraceae > Caproiciproducens. The sequence goes on from JAEZGM010000019.1 coordinate 297,069, forward strand.
ACAGCAGCGAGCCGGTGCAGGTTGATTACCACAGCCATGATTTCTATGAGATTCTGATCTTTCTATCGGGAATCGTTACCTATGTTGTTGAGGGAAAAGCCTATCACCTCAGGCCGGGGGACATTCTCCTGACCAGCAACCGAGAATTGCACAAACCTATTGTGGAGCCGGGTAAACCCTATGAACGCTATGTGGTTTGGATTCGGGAACCCTATTTTAATGAAATTTCCGCAATGAGTACGGAGCATATGGATGTTTCCATGTGCTTTGACTCCACAAACAAACAGCATTACAATCTTTTGCGCCCAAGCGGTAAGCTGTTTCAGTCTATTTTAAGAATTCTTGACAGGCTGTTGTCTGTTCAGGAAGATACCGGTTACGGAACTCCGCTGTTGAAAAATTGTCTGATGGGTGAACTTCTTGTCGGCCTGAACCGTTCCTACCTGAATACCACGGAGGAAGTGGGGCCGGACGTGGAGCACAACGAGAAAATCAGCGACATTCTGTATTACATCAATCAAAACCTGTGCGAACCGCTGACGCTGGACTCCATCGCTTCTCAATTCTTTGTCAGTAAGTTTCATCTGACCCGTGAATTTCAAATCTATACCGGGTTTTCGCTGCATCAATACATCATTAAAAAAAGGCTGATAACCGCAAAAATCCTCTTGCAGCAGGGGTGTACGCCGCAGGAGGCGTTTCTGGGCAGCGGGTTTGGCGACTATTCTCATTTTTCCCGCAGCTTTCAAAGGGAATATCGTCTTTCACCGCGCGCGTATTTTACTCAGGTACATAAACAGCAGTAAATATCCGGCGAAGAGGGTGCTGCAAAATGAATGAAAAACTCATTTTGCGGCACCCTCTTTAAATGTTCTTAAATATTGGGTTCAGACAGATTTCACGGCGCACATATACGGATATGAAAAATCGCCGGATTATTCGTGAGTCTGGTCGGCACCGGAGCTTTGCACCGGCGGCAGGATTCCGTCCTCCCCATAGGGCACTTCGAATGAAACACGGGTCCCCCAGCCAAAGTGGCTGCTGATTTTAAGGCCATATTCCGCCCCGTAATAAAGAATCAGGCGCTGATTCGTATTCAGCAGGCCAATATGGGCCTTAGGATGTTCCTCCTGCATATGCAGCTGATCTTTAATCTGCTGAAGCTTTTCCCGGCTGATACCGATGCCGTTGTCCAATACCGAGACCGAAATCCCCTCTTGCTTTCGGCGTATCATAATTTTGATGATTCCCGGCCCGTCTTTGTGCTTAATCCCGTGGCGGATGGAATTTTCAATCAGCGGCTGCAAAACTAATTTTATAATTCGAAAGTTTTCTGAATTGATGTTGCAGAGCCAGATAACATGGAATTTATCATTAAACCGGATCTGCTGAATATCGATATAGCTTTTGGCGTTTTCAATTTCGTCGGACAAAGAGATTGTCTCCATCGGGTCGGACAGCGAGCACCGCAGAATGGTGGAAAGACTCTCCAGCATCTGGCTCACATCATTGGGCCCCCCGGTCAATCCCAAAGCCCGCATGTCGATCGTTTCCAGTGTATTATACAGAAAATGCGGGTTTATCTGTGACTGAAGCGCAAGCAGCTCAAGGGTTTTCATTTTATATTTCTTTTCGGAAAGCTGAACTTCCAGGTAGTTCTGTTCAATGAAGTTCCGGATAATGTTGTATTCAATGTAGCTGTATTCATTATCAGTCTGATTGGGGAGTGAGGAGAGGGAATACCCTTCTTTGGCAGAATCTATGATCTTAATTATATTGCCGATATGCTGATAATTTTTCTTTGAGAAAGAATAAGTCAGGATAAGTCCTTGAATAACTGAAAGGACGAGGCACAGTCCTGTAATCAGCAGCAGATTGATTGGTACCTGATACAGGTCCTTGTTGGGAATGATTGAAATATAGTGTAAATCGTACTTGTCCGATCTGACGGTATTCAAAGTGGCCGTCCTACTGTCAAATAATTGTGTCGTGTCAATCGGCTGGTCGCTGGAGCGCCCTGAGTCGTCACAAATCAGGCGGTTCTGCCCGTCCAGAATCAGCAGCCTTTGATTGCTGAACGTCTTCATATCCGACAAGGTCTTCTGAATGGAACTCATGCGGATATTCAGCACAATGACACCGATGCTCCGGGGGGAACCATAGATATGAATGTTTTTGAACACAGATAAAACCGGATAAGGTTTTTCAAAACTGTACCGCTGCATCTGCCGAACCTTGCACCACACGTTCTGGCTGGAGCCGTGCTGTGAAAATTCGTCGTACCAGCTTAGGTCGTGATAGTTGTTTAAGGTGGACATACCCTCTTCGGTCGAGATAAAGCGCTTGTTATCATTTTCGAAATACACATAAATCGAGTCAATGTTATCGCTGGAATTATCCGGGCCGCTCAGCAGACTTTTCAGCATATTCAGCTGCGCAATGTCTTCGGACGTGAGAGTTTGACTGTTAAAAATGCGCTTTAGGTTTACAGTCACGTTGACATCAAGGCCGAAGTTTACATTGATCGCGTCCACTTCGTTAAGCATCAACTCAATTTTTCCTTCGGTTTGGTTCAGAAGTTTCTGACTGTTCTGATCTATTTCATTTTTTATAAAATATTGTGTAATCAGAATGGAGAGAGTCCCCAAAAGAAAGGTGGGAATCAGAACCGGAATCAAGAACAGCCGCAGATTGCGGATAATTAGTTTTGAATTGTCAATTTTCATTGTGATCCTCTGTATGCCGGATGACAGAAGCCGCTCCGCCGAATTTACGAAATTCATTCGGAGATTTTTTATAATAGTTTTTAAAGGCCCGTGTAAAATTTTTGGGATTGGAATAGCCGACCAGCAGACTCACATCGTGCACCTTATAGGCCATGTTTTTCAGCAGTTCCCCGGCTTTTTCCATTTTTATCTGCATGAGATAGTCGGAAAAATTCACTCCGGTTTTCTGCTTAAAAAGCTTACTGAGGTAAAAGGGATTCATATATACCATGCGGGCGGCATCCTCCAGCGTGGCGTTCTGATAATTTCGGGAAATATAGCTCTGGACGGTTTCAATAATTTCACCGTGCAGGTTAAACCCCTGCTGGTTCTGTTTCTCTGCAAAAATGTATTCGACATCCTCCTGATCAAGCTTTTCGCGGATTTCGCTGAATACCCGGACGATTTCCGCATATTTTGTAGGCTTTAAAATATAGTTGCACACACCGAACTCCAAAGCCTGTCGGGCATAATCAAATTCCCGGTAACCGCTGAGCATTACCAGTTTAATAGGAATCCTTCGCTCATGCAGCTCACGGGCGAGGTCCAAGCCGGACATCACCGGCATGCGGATGTCACAGAGGGCCGCGTCCACCTGATTGTGCCTGATAAACTCCATCGCTTCAAAACCGTTTTCCACTGTTCCCGCTATTTCGAAGCCGATTTTGTTCCAGGGAAAATAATTGGCCAGACCATTGCGGATTTCAGACTCGTCGTCTGCAATCAGAAGCTGATACAAATGATTTCACCACTTTTTATCTTAACTATGTGTCTTGCAATCAGATTATAGCTAAGATTCAGCATATTATCAATAAATTTTGGGTTTTTAATAATATTTATTGTACAATAATCAAGAAACCATCCGTAGAAGTTAAAAATTGATACCTATTTGTGATTCAAAACAATAAGTGATAATAAATAACATCTGAAGGCCATTTATTCTGTGCAAAAAAGCAGATATAGTAAGTACAGCAACAATTTGAATTTGGGAGGAAAATTGAAATGAAAAACCTACGCAGAGCAATTTCCGCCATGTGCGCAGTGCTGATGCTTGTCGGCGCTGCAGCAGGTTGCGGAAAACAGGACACGCAGGCATCATCGCCGGCTCAGTCGGCGGGAGAGTCCAGCAAGCAGGAGAGCACCGAGCCGGTAAGCCTCCGTTTCATGTGGTGGGGCGGCGACGCGCGCCACAAACAGACACTGGCCGCTATTACCGAGTACGAAAGACTGCACCCCAATGTTAAAATTACGGGTGAGTACGGTGGATACAGCGGGTATGAGCAGAAGCTTGTCACGCAGCTCAGCGGCGGAACCGCGCCTGACATTATGCAGGTTGATAGTTATTGGATTTATGAATTAGCTGCTCAAGGCGATGTGTTTGCCGATATTTCCAAACAAAAAGAGATTGATACCAGTGCGTTTAACTCAAATGTACTAAAAAGCTACACCATGGATGATAAACTGATCGGGTTGCCTACCGGCTCGAATTCGTTCTGCATGGAATATAATAAAAATCTTTTCAAAGCGATGGGAATTCCGGAGGATACCGTTTGGACCTGGGACAAACTGTTGTCAATAGGCAGTACGGTCAATAAAAAGGATAGCAGCAAGTACTTCCTTTGTCAGGATTCAAACGAAGCCAGGTTGATGCTGAAGGCATATCTTGAGCAAAAAACAGGCAATGAGCTTATTAAAAGCGATGGTACTTTAGGCTTTGAGAAGGCAGATCTGGTAGAAGCTCTTACTTATTACAAAAAGTTGGTTGACAACAAAGTAATTCAGTCACCGAAAGAAAGCGCGCCCTTTGAAAATAATCCTACGCAGAATCCCAAATGGATCAACGGAGACTTTGGCTCGATTATTGAATACACCGCGGCATATTCGGTTAATCAAAACAATGTGAAATGGCCGTTAGGTATTACTAAAATGCCCACAATGGAGAATGCGAAAGGGAATATTGATTTTGTTCCTTCTATGTTTATCGCTTTGAATAAGGACGGTAAACAAGTGGAAGAAGCCGCTAAATTTGTGAACTGGTTTTTCAATGACAGTACAGCTACCGGAATTTTGGGTGATGTAAGAGGCGTTCCTCCCACCAAAACGGCAAGAGAAAGCCTGATCAGCGCAGGAAAACTGGACTCCAATGTTAATAAGATCGTCGACGAGGCGATGACGAGCACAAATGTGCAGGAGACTGAGTATACAGATAACAGCGAAATTACAAAGATCATGCTTGATGAGATTCAAAAAATCGGCTACAACGGCGCAAGCCCTGAAACCGTCGCCAATGAAATGATCAACAGCTTTGAGCAGAAAGTAAAAGAGATTAAGAGTTCCAAATAAGCGGTCCGTTCGGTGCAGGATACTGCTTGTCACAGTATCCTGCATATTAAATAAGGTCCGATGCAGAGCTGTAAAAGGACTTTAACCTTGATTTTGAAAGGGGAATAGAGATTATGAATAAAGCAAAACGTTCGAAAAAAGGATACGTTGGACTGCTCTACATCACGCCGTGGATACTCGGGTTTCTGATCTTTCAGCTTTATCCGTTTTTATCGTCGTTTGTGTATTCCTTTACTTCTTATAGTATTTTAAAAAAACCGGAATTTATTGGTTTATCGAATTACATCAAACTGGCTTCGGACCCGATGTTCCTTCAGTCGCTGAAAGTCACTTTTCTGTATGTGTTAATCGCTGTACCCGGCAAACTGATATTTGCCCTGATTATAGCGCTGATTTTGAATATGAAAATTCGCGGAATTGGAATATTCCGTACAGTATATTATCTGCCGTCAATCTTCGGCGGAAGCGTAGCTGTGGCGCTGTTGTGGAAAGCCCTGTTTATGCACGAAGGAACGGTCAACCATATACTTTCAGTGTTTCAGATACCGCCGATCGACTGGCTTGGCGATTCGCGAATTGCCCTGACGACCATTACACTGCTGAATGTATGGCAATTCGGTTCCTCCATGGTGCTGTTCCTGGCCGGGCTCAAGCAAATTCCGAACGAGTTGTATGAGGCGGCAAGCGTGGACGGTTCCACAAAGCTGCACTCCTTTGTCCATATTACACTTCCAATGCTTTCACCCATCGTTTTGTTCAACCTTGTCATGCAGATGATCAATGCGTTTCAGGATTTTACGGGATCGTTTATTGTCACAAAAGGCGGGCCGAACAATTCCACATACCTGTTTGGAATGCTGCTGTATGACAATGCTTTTAAATATTTCAGAATGGGGTATGCCTCCGCGCTTTCCTGGGTGCTGTTTATTATTATCATGATCTTTACGGTTATAATTTTCAAAAGCTCCAAGAACTGGACATTTTATGAAAATGGAGGCGATATATAATGACACGCTCCAAACGACAAATCTTAATCTACGTTCTTCTTATCGGGCTTGGCATTGTCATGATATATCCGCTATTGTGGGTGTTGACCGCCTCATTTAAGTCCAATGATGAAATTTTTGCGTCTACCAGACTTTTGCCCAATTCCATTTCGTTCACCGCTTTTACGGAAGGGTGGAAAGCAATTGGACAGTATACATACGGCACGTTTTTATTGAACACGATTAAAATGGTAGTTCCGACCGTGCTTCTGACGCTGATTTCTTCTACACTGGTGGCATATGGCTTTTCCCGGTTTGACTTTCCGCTGAAAAAACCGCTTTTTATGATCATGATTGCCACACTTATGCTGCCGAGCTCTATTCTCATTATTCCCCGATACCTGATATTCCGGAACCTTGGCTGGCTGAATACTTACTTGCCTTTTATCATGCCGGCAGCGCTGGCCAGTTACCCGTTTTTCATCTATATGATGGTGCAGTTCCTGCGCGGGCTGCCCAAGGAACTGGAAGAATCCGCTTATCTGGACGGCTGCAATTCCTTCACCACTCTGGTGCTTATTTTGCTTCCGCTATGTAAGCCTGCCATTATTTCCATGTGTATTTTCCAGTTTATCTGGACTTGGAACGACTTTTTCAATTCGTTGATTTATATTAACGGCGTTAACAAATACACCCTGCCGCTTGCGTTGAATATGAATATTGACGCAACGACCAATATTCAATGGAATCAGATTATGGCAATGGCTTTGGTTGCAATGCTGCCGTGCGTGATTCTGTTCTTCGCCTGCCAGAAATATTTCGTGGAAGGGATTGCAACCTCTGGGTTAAAAGGTTAAACTAAAATTTCAGGATATGAAAGCATCTGCATATTTTTAGAAAGAAGCGTGTTGGAACATGTCATTGATTCAAGCGAACAGCGTGATTCTGTTTCAGGGGGACAGCGTGACGGATGCAGGAAGAACCTTTGGTCAGGGAGAACTAGGCAACGGCTTCCCGTTGAAGATCAGCCAATACCTCTCCACTTTCTGCGCGGATTCGAATCTTCAGGTTATAAACCGGGGCGTAAGCGGAAACAGAGTTCGTGACCTGCAGGATAGATGGCAGCGGGACTGCCTTGACTTAAAACCGGACGTTGTGAATATTCTGATTGGAATCAACGACTGCTGGAGAAGGTTCGACAGCAATGATCCCACGTCAGTGGAAGCCTATGAAGCGGGGTACCGCGATATTCTCACCCAAACCAAAGCAACGGGTGCTGTCATTACAATGATGGAGCCTTTTGTGCTGCCGTATCCGGAAGACAGAATCGCGTGGCGTGAAGATCTTGACCCGAAAATTCAAGCCGCCCGGCGTCTGGCCCGTGAGTTCGGCGCAATCTACATTCCTGTTGACGGACTTTTGGCAAGCCTGATCACAAAAAATGACCCGCAGTATTATTCAGCCGACGGTGTCCATCCCACAGACGCCGGTCATGCGGTAATCGCAAAGGCATGGCTGAAAGCAGTCGGCTTGCTGTAACGGTAATTTTTTATCAATAAATTAAACAAAAAACATACGGCTGCCGAAAAACCGGCAGCCGTATGTTTTTTGTGTGGGAATCAGCCGTGCGAAAGGGAGGCTGTTTCCCGTACTGAATTTTACGCTTGTAGCAAAGTCGTCAAGGAAATAATTTCTCCGCAAAGGAAATTTTTGTTTCACGCTGCGGCAAATAATCTTTTACTGAAAAATATTACTGAGTAATGGTGGCAATCGCCACCGGTGCTTGATTGCTGTTGATGTAAAATCCGGACGTCGCGACAGGGGTGCCGACCGCCGTGACACGGAAGAAATGATCCCGTCCGACGGAGCGGACAAAGTCCACACGGAATGCAGAAGGCGTTCCCGATGTGAATACCGGCGGAATGTCGGAAGTCAGTTTAAATAGGTAGCTGCCTTTTGCCCGGACTGTGAAGGGCTGGGTTGTGTCCGACCAGACTGCGGAATTCGGGGCGCCGACCGACGCTACCAGAAGTTTTGTTCCGTTAACGTAAATTCCGGCGCTTGCGCCCTCAATGCCCACGGCAACAATCTGATAATAGTAATTGTTTCCTTCCACCTTTACCAGCCGCGTTTCAAATACACCCGCCGTTCCCACGGCGAAAAGTGGCGCCGAGCCGTCAAGGCTGGTGATTCTGAACTGATAAGAACCGCTCACTCGGAAGTCATAGGTGGTGTCGCTGCGGAAAGTAGCCGATGCGGCGCCAGAGTTCGGTATGGACGGGCTGTTTCCCAAATTGCCGCTGTGGCCTGCGGAACCGCCGGTCGATTTTGCCTGGACCTCCACTGTAATCTGAGGAAGCTTTGCGGTGCTGTCAATCACGTGACCGTCCGGCACCGCCGGAGTGAAAAGATAAACACCCTTTTTCTGGGGATCATAGGTTGGCTGTGACGACCATGTGATTCCGCTGATTTTTTCGGGGGCTCCGTTCACTGTCGCGTCCATGGTGCCCGGCAGCTCCAGAGCGGAAATAGGAGTTCTGTAAGCGACCTTTTGGCTGCTGACAGATGCGGCCAGTTCCGCAAAAGCCGTAATCCTTTTCTCCGCGGCGGGCGGAGCGATTACCTGAACGGTCGCCCTTGTGGAAAAGGCGAAGTCTCCGTTGATTTTTGACGCGATTACACGAAGTGTGGTTCCGGCAGGAACGGATTTGGTAACGCTGAGCGTCACTTTTCCCGCCTGATCTTTGTCTCTGGTTAAAGTCACGCCTTTCACTTTGTTGGCGAAACGATCCAGTACGCTCCAGGTCGCCTCTGTAATTTCCGCATTCTCCGGATCGGGGACGAGCGCGAGCTCCATGTCGCTGCCCGCAAGAATTTCCGCTGTTTGCGGCGAGAGTGACACGCTGGTGAGCGTTCCTGCCGGAAGATCGGCATAGTCGACCTTTGCAAAGTCGAGCCACAGGACGACGCTGTCGTTGTCGGGAGCAATAGCCGGAGCGCTGCTGCTGCCTTCGTCATAGTCCTTCTGCCCCCGTAGCTCCGCGGCGGAAAGGGCTTTACTGTATACGCGCACCGCCGCGAACTCGTTTTGATTGCCGCGGCCTGTTTCGGGGTCGTACCCGACACAGAATTTCGTCGTATTGGAAGCAACACCGCCGGTACTCCCATCGGCAAGTGTGGCAATCAGGTTCCCGTCGAGATAGGCCTTCAGGTTAGTGCCGTCATAGACCCCTGCAAGATGGTGCCACTGGTTAGCCCAAACGGTACCGACGGGCAGCGTTCCCGTTTCAATGGAATACCATTTGCCATCTGTTGCTTTGATAAAGAAATCAATTGTAGTGTTGCTGCCGTTCGGGCGGGAGCGGAAGCCCATCATGCTGTCGCCCTTGCCAAGGAACATATTGTAGTCTATGTTGTTGCCCTGCGGCTTCACCCACGCTTCCACGGTAAACGGGTTTTTGCCTTTCAGCACGTCGGAGAAAATATCCCCGCCGGCCGTTCCCTTGGTGTTCGGTATGGAGAGAGTCCCCGTCATATACGCGCCGAATTTATCATCCGCGCCCAGTTCCGCAGTTGCGCCCAAAGCAGGATTCAGCCGGTTTTTGCTTTCGTCCTCGATATAGGCAAGCTTACCCTTCAGGTCATCGATTCGGTTCAGCGCGACTTCAATTTTATCGTAGTTTTTAATCTGTGATTTCTGCTCGTCGGACAAAGCGTTGTAATCTGCTTCGCATTTTTGCAGAATGCCAAGCTGGTCGTAAGAGTACAGGAAAAATTCATCGATTTCCTCCTGCACCGCCTGCATCTGCTGCTTCTTCAGATCCTCCTCGTTCAGGGAGCTGATGTTCCGCCATGGTTTGCTGAGCACCATCGGATCCGAGGCTGTGTCGTATGGAATGATCGTGTATTCGTAAGAGTACGTTTTGTCATTCGGAAGACGGTATTGCGGCAGGTTGTCTGGCCCGCAGCTCGCGTTCCCGATTCCACGCGATTTGTAGTCAATGTTAAAATAAGTCTGCGGATGCGGCCCGAGAAGCTCATACGGATGCCTTGCCGCGTCCAGCTCATCCATGGTGAAATGCTGTGCGCTTGCTTCCATAAGGTCTTTGGCGGCAACCAGAATTCCGGTGTTTTTCCCTTCCCCTGTCAGTGCAATCCATTTTACATCGCTCAGATTGCCGGAAGTCTGCGGATAGGGGAACGGATAATACATTTCGTTCACCGTGGAGGAATAAAGCCCTGTCATGGCATAGGACTTCCGGTCCGTATAGGATTCGGAGGGCCCAAGGCCGTACCATTGCACATTTTCATATCCCGCCGGTACGGTCATGGTGGAACCGACTTTCATGATCTGCCCCATTGTAGTTTTGGTCGCGTCAAGATTCATGTTTACTGTTACCGCACCGGAGCCGTCTACGGTATAGGTCACAGTTTGCTTCGCGCCCTTTGCATTGTTCAGCGTCAGGCTTGTAGTAATGACCTTTCTGCCGTCCGCCACGGTGGAGACCGTAATCCCGTTGGGGTCGACAGTAATGTTTTTATCGGCGTTTTTCCAGTTGGAATCTATATTGGAATCTGTTGCGGTACCGGCTTTGTCGTTGTCGTTTTTGGCACGCCAGAAATTCGGAACCGGCCCTTTTTCGATCAGAACACTGCCTTTATAGGTATAATTGGACATGGCGCCTGTTGTTTTGTCCAGCCGGAAGCTGAAGTCCGCCCCGGAAACAAGAATCGCCGTGGGGTTGCCGGCTGCGTCCACCGTGACGGCTTCGGCAGAGATTGCCGGAGAAACCGCGCTTACGGTTGCGGGAACCCGGAACTGGCCGTGCGCCGACTCAAAGCCTTCGTCCGCCCACAGGGAGGCGGCCTTCGCGGTCACTTTCAGGTTCAGGTAATACTCCGCGCCGGCCGGACGCTGCGCCGGGTTCGGGAGCTCATATGGTATGGTGAGCGTCCGGGTTTCCTTCGCCCCGATGGAGGCGTCGTCTAAACCGCCCCGGTCGATGACGGTTCCGTCCTGCGTCAGTTCCCATTCCAGATTGTACTCATCGAGATTGGCGAAATTATTTTCGTTGAACACTTTGACTCTTCGACCGACAACGTCAATATCCGTCGCCGTGAACCAGAAGTTCTGGTATTGGTACTTGACCTCCTGCATCTCGGGATTGGGGTCGCGGTCCCCGGTCACAAGGGCGTCCACGCAGAAGTTTCCGTCGTTCGGGACGTCTCCCCAGTCGCCGCCGTAGCCGGAATAGTGACCGTCCATTTCCCCTTTATACAAGTTCTGGTGCGCGTAATCCTCCGCGTAATAATCCCAGGCGTCCTTTTTTGTTTCCGTCATTTCCGCGGAATAGTCCACCCACGCGGCAACGGAGGAATCCGACGCTTTGATCGCCGGGTCCGCGCTTCTCTGTGCCTTGATTTCAGCCGCGGTCAGCGCTCTGGAATAAACGCGGGCAACGGAAATTTCGCCGTCCAGCTTTCTCCCGGTGGATTTGTCATATCCGATACCCAGCGGGATATCGGTAGAGTTGATGGAGAAGGTCCCGCTTTTAGAGGCGATTTGGACGCCGTCGTAATACAGCCGCAGCCCGTCCCCCGGTTTATAAACCCCGGCAATCTGATGCCAGTTTCCGACCCAGTCAGCGGGGAAGCTCTGTGTATCCGCAGCATACCAGTTGCCCTTTCCGTCGCTGACAAAAAACTCCAGACCGTCTCCGAGGCTACGGGTCTTGAGCGCGGCCTGAACGTCATCCTTTGCAATCAGGACGCTGTTTCGCGAGTTGGAGGCAGGCTTTACCATTACCTCAAAGGTAAAGCCGCCGGTTCCGCTGATAGCCGCGTTGTACCGCGCTGTTTCCTCGTCGGAAAGAAGCGCGTAATCACTGTAGGATTTTCCGGTCAGCGAGTCGGGCTCGGCGTTTCTGACTTCACCGCTGCCGTATACTTCCACGGCTGCCTGCGCACCGCTTTTTTCTGTCATTTGAAATTTTTTCGGCAGCTTGTCGAAACTGATCGCCGAGGAATGATCGACCCATTCCCAGATGAATCCGCCCATCATATTGGGCGAACTGCGAATGGCGTCCCAATACTCTTTCATATTGCCGACCGCGTTGCCCATGGCGTGGTCGTACTCACACATGACATAGGGCATTTGATTTGCGGTTTTCGCCTTGGCCTGCACAGTGCTGACCGACGGGTACATGTTGCTGTTCACGTCAACCCCGCCGTCAGTTCCCTGGCCTTCGCTGTGAACCGGACGCGTGGAGTCGTGATCCTTGAAATACCAGATCATTTTCGGAAACAGGTTGTTTCCTCCATTAACCGTATAGCCCATCTCGTTTCCGATGGACCACATCACCACGGCGGTCTGATTTTTGAGCGTCTGGTATGCGGTGACGGTTCTGTCCAGGGCAAGATTGGTGAAATGCTGGGCGACCAGATCGGAATTGCCGTTGATCGCGTGGCACTCCAAATTAGTTTCTGCCATCATATACAGGCCGTATTTGTCGCATAAATAATAAAAGTATTCGTCATCCGCGTAGTGCGAGGTTCGTACCGCGTTGATATTGTACTGTTTCATCAGCTTTACGTCCTCTTCGGCAACCTCTTTCGGAACGTGTTTGCCGTAAAACGGATCCGTTTCGTGGCGGTTCACTCCTTTGAACAGAAGCGGCTGGCCGTTGATGGTAATATTCTGATAAACGCCCTGCGTCGTGTTTTTGTAGTTTGCGTCCACAGTGGAGCGGGTGAAGTTGATTTCCCGGAAGCCAAGTTGCTGCGAAACACTTTCAAAGTATCTTCCGCTCGCCTTATCATAGAGACTCAGCACCAGCGTGTACAAATTGGGATGCTCCGCCGACCACAGGGCCGGGTGCTCCACCAGCCGGCTGATGCTGTTTTCTGCGGTTTGCCCCGCGCCGGCCGAGCTGACGTTGAACTGCAGCGGATTTTCCTCGAATAGATTTTTTCCGTCCGCGTCAAACAGCTTTACGTCGATTGCATAGGTGGAGGTGCTCTCCGTGCTGTAATTTTTCACAGAGGTGGAAAGCTTCAGCATGGCATCAGTGTAGGTATCGTCTAAATCCGTGATGACGCGGTAATCATTGAGATGAACCAGCGGTGTGGAAACCAGGTAAACATCCCGGAAAATTCCGCCGTAATAAATCATATCCTGGTCTTCCATCCAGGTTCCGTCACAAAATTTATGTACCTCGACCGCGAGGGTGTTTTCCTGCCCCTGCGGATTCAGGTAGTCGGTAATGTCGAATTCATGCGGGCGATAGCTGTCTTCGCTGTATCCGACCTCATACCCGTTGACATAGACATAATACGCAGATTCAACACCCTGAAAGGAAATAAAAACACGGCCGTTTTTCTGGAGCATGGTGTCTTTCAGCGTAAATGTCTTGCGGTAGAAGCCGACCGGGTTGTAATTGACAGGCGCGTTGGGTACGCTGACATGGGTGTCGTATTTGCTCTGCCAGGGCATCTGCACATTTGTGTAGATAGGAAAATCGAAGCCGTAATGTGTCCAGCTCGCGGGGAGCTGGACAGTTTTCCAGCCGTCGGCAGGTTTCTTCTGGTAGCTTGGGCTCATGAATTTGCCGCTCAAAAACTTTTGTCCCTGCTCCGCGTTCTGAACGACCGTCAGATCCCAGTCGCTGCCTTCGCCGGTCAGCATTTGCACATAATCGGAGTCTTCCTTGGTGAAGTTGACCGCTCCGTTTACAGCAGAATCCACGGAAGTATAAGGTACCGACGCGGCGGTATGGACAGGCTCCCGGTTTACGCCGAATACATCGGAAGCGCGCACATATTTTCCGTCCGGGTCTTCATACGCCTGGCCGGTGTACTCCTTATGGGTGAACTTCACATCGTCCGGGGCATTTGCGGGAACTTTCGCCGTCAGCGCAGGCCAGGCAGCACTGTCTTTCCAGGGGGCGCTCCGCTGTGCGGTGGAAGCGTTTGCCGACAAAAGGGGAACAGTGACCGTTCCCGTTGACAGCGCAACCGCGAGGAGCAGTGAAAGGGCCTTTTTGCGTAATTGGATACTCACTTTCCATTCCTCTCTCCATTATGACATTATTGAAAAGCATGGATTCATGCTTTACAAAACGAGACAAAATGATACAATAATTCATGTTTATATAGAAGCGCTTAATAATCGACATAATGCGAGTAATTAAAATACAGGAGAATTTTAAGGGAAATTATATATAAATATAATTAAAAAATATTATAAGTTAAAAATTTTTTATTAATTATAAATATATCATTTACTGTAAATGTTTCAATATAATGGATAATTTTGGATAATCTAATCCATAAAGAGGATTAAAAAATCCATAAATTTTCATTACGCCGCTTTCACTTCAGATGGTTGAAACCGATATGATTGCATCAAATAAAAAGGAGGTGCTGCAAAATGAGTGAAGACCGATTTTGCAGTACCTTTTTGACGGGCTATGTTCTACCCTGTACGACGGGAATTCCATCATATACACTTTTATGCATAATTTTGCCGGATGTGATGGAAAGCAATGCAAACTTATGCTATTATTATAATAAAGTAATCACTGAATAAAGCGATTCGGAATCCACTTAGTACAGTAACTTGGCGGCTTCGAATTGCTGCGATTTAATCATTGTTTACTTAATAAAGATGATACTCGCGGCTGCCGACAGTCAAACAGTACCGTGAATGCCTTTGCAGAGCGGCATGAAATAGTTCATAGCCTGTACTGCGAAATAATATTTTTAGGAGACGGTTATATGCACAAAAATAAATTAGTTGTTGTGGGAGTCGGACATGTTGGGTCGTATGTTTTGGCGGATGCCATGAAAACGGGCTTGTTTGCTGAAATTGGCGTAATTGATATTCTGAAGAACGTCGCTTATGGAGAGGCTCTCGATCAGGCGCAGGCAACAGCCTTGACTTATATGAACAATGTCGATGTGCAAAGCGGCGGATATGAACAGTGCGCCGATGCCGATGTGATTATTGTCGCCGCCGGCCCCAGCATTATACCCGATCCGAATGACCCGAAGGGCGAGCCGGACCGCACTTTATTAACAAAAACAAACTGTGAAGTGATCCGTGAGGTTATGACCGGAATTACGAAATATACAAGAGAAGCAATTGTGATTTTGATCACGAATCCGTTGGACACAATGGTCTATATTGCTGAAAATGAATTTGGTTATCCGGCAGGGCGCGTATTTGGTACGGGAACCATGCTTGATTCCGCCCGCTTGCGTAAATTCATCGCGGATACCTGTCAGATTGACCCGAAATCGGTTACCGGCTACATGATGGGCGAACACGGCAGCACCGCTTTCCCGGTTTTGAGCCATGTGAATGTTTCCGGGATTCCGTTTGCGGAGTTGAATCAATATTTTGAAGGTACGGAAGACATACAGAACCCCGAAACGGTGAAGTCTTCGATTGTCAGCGCCGCTTATAAAGTGTTTAACGGTAAGGGCTGGACTAATGCGGGCGTTGCACAGTCGGCCGTTACAATGGCAAAAGCGGTTTTACTGGACGAAAGAAGTATCTATCCGGCTTCTGCTACTCTGCACGGTCAGTATGGTCATGACGGCGACGTGGCATTGAGTATGCCCTGCGTGATCGGGCGCGAAGGCATCGTAAAACAACTGCCTGTGAAATTGAATGAGTGGGAAACACAAAAGTTGGAGGAATCCATCGTGTTTATTCAGGAAGCGATGCGCGACGCGAAAACCGGCCCGGAGTTCGGAAAATAGTGGTTCTGACAATAAATCAAGCGGAGGGACGGCAGGTTCAAAACC
>JAEZGM010000036.1 GCA_023416955.1 Bacillota bacterium
TTGTAACCAGTGGCAAGACCGAGTCTTACTTCTTTACTGATGAAGAGTTCAATGCAGCAAAGGGTAAGATTAAGGGCGAAGTTAAGAGAAACAAGGGTCTTGGTGCATTGAAACCCCATCAGGCAAAGCGCTCTATGTTCGACCCCGAATATCAGCGTCTTGATGTGATGGAATATGAAGAAAGCGCAATGGACTTATTATATTCCTTAATGGGCGAGGATGTGGCGCCCCGTAGAGAGTTCATTATGGAGAATGTTGATTTTACGGAGATTCGCGAATGATTACCAAACAAAAGATTCTTGGTGGTAACATATATATAGATGGAGAATTATGGGCTACCTTTTCCAATCCTGACCCAGCGTGTCCTCTATTTAATATTTGCGACTGTAAAACAGCGATGTGTCGGGTGGTGCCACCCGATGACTCCTGTCATTATTACCGCTATTTTAAAAATATAATTGAGGCGAAAGCAAATGAGCAAAATTGTTGATATGGCTATAGCCATAGATGAAGAGTTCGACAAATTACGTTATGAAATCGATTCAGTAAATTGTTACGCTCATCAGCTCGAAGAACAGGTGGCTTATCAAAAAGCGAAGAATCGTGCCATAGCCAGTATGCTTCGAGAGTTAGCTGGCAGAATTGAACGAGAGGAAATTTGATTTTCCTCTCATTTTCTGATATAATAAATATATAATGAATTGAAAGGAGAAAGAAATGGCTGAGTTAAAACCTATTATTAAACAGTCTATGACCCAGTATGCGGGTGCTGTTCTACAGTCTCGTGCTCTGGTTGATGTGCGCGATTGCTTAAAACCTTCCGCACGACAGATTTTCTTCTGTATGGACAAATATAAATACACTGCAAATAAACCCTTCCAAAAAACCATGGCCGCAATTGGTGATGCGATGAAGCATTTCTATATTCATGGTGATAGTTCTTGTGAAGGTATTATCATGCGCGCCGGCCAGTCTTTTGCTATGCGTTATCCTCTAGTAGAGGTTGATGGTAATGGTGGTACTCTGCTGGCTTCTGGTTACTGGGCTGCTCCTCGTTACACAGAAACAAGATTGTCTAAGCTGTCTGCGTATCTGTTCGCGGATATTGACAAAGACACTATTGACGATTGGCGCGACAACTATGCTGATAATGAGCAATATCCTGCCGTTCTGCCCACTAAGGGTTTTTATAACCTTGTAAATGGTACGAGTGGTATCGGTATTGGTATGGCCTGTTCTGTTCCTCAGTATAACATCAAGGAACTGAATAATGCTCTCGTTTATCTAATTGACAATCCGGATTGTGATTTCAATGAAATCTATTGCGCTCCGGACTTTGCCACCGGTGCCATTTTGTATAATGAATCTGATGTAAAGGAATCCATGAAGAATGGCACAGGCTTTGCTTGTAAGTTGCGTAGTGTTGTTGAATTTGATTCCAAGGAAAGATGTTTCGTAGTTACTGAAATTCCTTATGGAGTCTATACCAACACCATCTGCGGCCAGCTTGAGGAAATAGTAAATGGAGAGGATAATCCTGGCATCGAAAGATTTAACGACCTCACCGGCTCCACTCCGCTGATTAAAATCTACTTGGCAAAGAAAGCAAACCCCGATAAGGTTCTGAAGTATCTGTTTAAGAATACCTTCTTGCAGTATCATTATGGTATCAATTTTACCATGTTGGATAATGGTCGCTTCCCTCGTGTCTTCGGATGGAAGGAAATGCTCCAGGCTCACATTGACCATGAGCGAGTTGTATATAGACGAGCTTTTGAATTTGACCTTAATAAGATTAAAGCTCGTATTCATATTATCGATGGTCTGTTAATTTGCATGGCGCGAATTGAAGAAGTCGTTCAGACTATTCGTAATTCTGCATCTACTGCAGCAGCATCCACTGCACTGCAGGCAAACTTCTTGCTTGATGAAGCCCAGACTAAGGCAGTTCTTGACATGAAGCTGAGTCGTTTGGCGCATCTGGAAGTCAAGAAACTAGAGAATGAGCGTGAAGAACTTGTTGGTAAAGCAGAAGCTATTGAAAAGATTCTGAATAGCGAAGAGCTGTTTAAGGAAGAAATCAAGAAGGGTTGGCGTGAAGTTGCCGAGAAGTTTGGTGATGCGCGCCGTACCCGCATCCTTGATATCGCAAAGGAAGATGAAGAGCCTACTGAAATTCGTGTTCTTCAAATCTCCATGACCAATAAAAACAATATCTATCTGTCTGAAACCTCCACTCTTTACAAGCAAAAGCGTGGTGGTGTAGGTAGCAAGGCGAAGTTGGAGGCTGGTGAATATGTTATCCACTCAGAGCAAATTGAGTCTAATGAAGAAATTGCTTTCTTCACTCACAGTGGAGACTTCTACCACTACCCTGCGGCCGCTCTACCTGTAGGAGAAAGAGTTGCTATTGAATCTCTATTCGGCCTCTCTGGAGGAGAAAGAATTGTTGCTATTTCTTCCTTTAACAAGAGAAAAGCAGAAAAGAATATTGTGTTCTTTACCAAGAACGGATTCGTAAAGAAATCCGAATTGTCTGAATATAATCTAAAGCTCTCCGGTAGTCTAAAGGCAATTAACCTTGATGCGAACGATGAAATTGCGTCCATTTTGTTTATTGACATCGAAGATGTCGGTATTATGACAGAATTGGGTAATTTTATTCGTATTACTACTAGCGATATTCGTCCCATCGGTCGTGTAGCCAAGGGTATTAGAGGAATTAAATTAAATGATGGTGATGCTGTATCCTGCGCCTACCCCATTCAAAAAGATGCTCAGTACATCATTTCTGTAACCTCTTCTGGTCTGTTTAAGAAAACTCCTATTAGCGAGTTTACTGTACAGGGTAAAAACACCAAGGGAGCAAAGATTCATAAGCTAACCGGAAAGGATTATATGGCAGATTTTGTATCTCTTGGTACAGAAACTGAGATTCTTGTTGCATCTAGCAAGTCTTGTATTAAGCTATCTATTAATGACGTTCCTACTTTGAGTCGTGTCACACAAGGCGCGAAAGCCATTAAAATGGGTGAAACAGATAAAATTATCGGAATTTCACTTTATTAAAATTTGAAATTCTTTGAATTTTCTGGTATAATATTTATACAATGATTGAGAGAGGTAACTGCGGAGGGACCCAGCGTGGTTGAAAGTGGTCGGCTGGCAGCGATTCCGCCTCTCGAAATCTTGTAAAAAGAAAATTTGAAAATAATTAAATTTTCTGCTATAATATTTATAGAAAGTGAGAGATACCTCGCTTCTAAATAAAAACAAAAATATTTTAAAAAGTCTAAATGACAAGGAGAAAATCACAATGAAGCTTACTGAAAAGTCTATGGAAGTCTACAATTACATCAAGGAAAATGGCGGTCGCGTTTCCATCGAGGAGCTAGCAGCAGGCCTGAACCGCACTCCCCGTTCTGTCAACGCTAACGTTACTGACCTGTGCTCTGAGAAGAAGGGCCTGGCAATGCGTGAGAAGGTTAAGGGTGAAGGCGAGGACGCTAAGGATATTACCTATGTCGTTCTGACCGAAGCTGGCATGACCTTCGTTCCTTCTGAGGATTAATTTTTATAGTGGGGTCGCGAGGCCCCACAATTTTTCTCAGTAAAACGAAACTTTAAAATGAAACTTTAAAACAACAAAGGAGAATTACAATGCTGGAATCCAAGGAAAATTCTGTAAAGATTGAGGGTATCCTGTCCGAAATTGACCTGGAGGCAGGTAGCTACAGCAAGGATGGTAAGACCATCGAAAAGATTGGTGGCTCCATCAAGGTTCGTGTGAACCAGATGCTGAATGGCGTCGAGACTGAACTGGATATCCCTGTATTTATGTTTGCTAACAAGCTGACCAACAAGGGCACACCCAACCCTGCTTATGCATCCATTGAGCGTGTGATGAATGAGTATAAGAGCATTGCCGCAGTTGGTATTGATGCTGCAGACCGTGTTCGTATCACCGGCGCCAACATTCGTATGAACGAGTATTATGGCCAGGGTGATAAGCTGAACTCTTACCCCCGTATTAACGCTTCTTTCGTGACTAAGGTCACTGATATGAGTAAGTACAATCCCGAAGCATCCTTCTCTGCTATCTTCGCTATTGGTAGCATGGGTTATGAAACCGATAAGGATGGCGTCGAGGTTGCTGACCGCTACAAGATTCGCGGTATTATGCCCCAGTATGGTGGCTCTGTTGACGTTATCGATTTCTTCGCTACCAGTCCCAATGTTATCGATGCAGTTTCCTCTTATTGGGAACAGGGTGATACCGTTAAGATCAACGGTAAGCTAAATTTCACTTCCAAGACTGAGGAGAAGCTGGTTGAGGTTGACTTCGGTGAGCCTCGTGTTGAAAGAAAGACCATTTCTGTCAGCGAGCTGATTATCACTGGTGGTTCTCAGACTCCTCTGGAGGGCGACTTTGCTTTTGATATGGATGAAATCCAGGCTGCTCTGGAAGCTCGTCAGGCTCGTCTGGCTGAGCTGAAGGCAAAGGCTAAGGCAAAGGACACCAAGTCTGCTCCTAAGGCTGCTCCCAAGAAGGCAATGGACCTGGGCTTCTAATAGGAGGGTAGTAAATGGCTATTGATATTTTTAATATCCAGCCTACTACCATCTCACGCGACCTAAAGGGTAAGTTCGTATGTATTTACTCCTTACCCAAGGTCGGTAAGACCAGTATGGCTTGCTAGTTCCCCAAAAATCTGCTACTGGCTTTTGAGAAGGGTTACAACGCCATTGCGGGTGTTAAGCCCATTGACATTACCAAGTGGAGTGACCTGAAGTTGGTTCTGCGCCAGCTCGAAAAACCCGAAGCACGACTGCTATATGATACAGTAACTATCGATACTGTTGGTATTGCTTGGGAAATGTGCGAACAGTTTGTCTGTGCCCAGAATGGTGTTCAGAAGATTGCTGATATCCCCTGGGGCGGTGGTTATTCCGCGTGTAAGAAGGAGTTTGAATCCTGCTTGCGTAAAATCACTCAGCTTGGTTATGGTCTAGTGATCATTGCTCACGTTGATAAGCGCACTGAAAAGCGAGCAGATGATTCTGAGGTCGAAATTCTCGGTCCCGCAATTCCCAAGCGTGCTTATGAGATTGTCAATCAGCTGGTTGACATTATCGGTTACATTGATGTAACTTGGGATGAAGAGGGTAATTCCGAGCGTTGGCTGTATACCAGAAAGACTCCCACCGTTATGGCAGGTAGTCGATTTAAGTATCTGGCTCCCAAGATTAAGTTTGGTTATCAAGAATTGGTTGATGCTATTTCTGATGCAATTGACAAGTCTGAAAAGTTGGACGGCGCGACAGTCGTTGAAACTTCCGAACTGATTATGGAAGAGGCTCTTGATTATAAGAAGATTAGAGAGCGCGCTTCTTCTCTGTGGGCTGACCTGGTTGATCGCGATGAAGATAATGCCGCTGTTATTCTGAAGAAGGTTGAAATGATTTTCGGCCGTCAGATTAAGCTGTCTGAAATTACTGAGGATCAGGTTGACTTGTTCAATCTTGTTGTTCTTGAAATGGAAGATATGCTAAAGGAATAACGCTTTAAAAATTACGCCACCCTTCTAGTAAGGGTGGCTTTTCTAATTTGACTTTTTCAAAAAAATGTGATATAATATATGTAGGAAATTAAGCGATAATAGATTGGTGGTGCTATAATGGCAAAAACGATATTGGTAAAATGTCGTATTTGTAAGGAGCAATTTAACAGACTTGACCCGAACCTTATTGAAGGAGTCGATTTCGTAAAACCAAGTGAAAGAATGTATTATCATAAAAGATGTTATGATGAATATCAAAATTCTAAACTGGATGTTCACGCAAATATGACTGATGAACTTTGGTTCAAGGCAGCCTGGGATTTTTTGCGTAGAGATTTAAAATACGACTTTAACTTTGTAAAAGTCCGTCGGCAGTGGGAAAGTTTTTTAAAGAACAAGATGACCGCCAAGGGTATGTATTTCGCTCTTAAGTATCATTATGAAATTAAAAAGGGCGATGTATCAAAAAGTGAAAATGGTATCGGAATAATTCCACATATCTATGAGGATAGTCGCAGTTATTGGCAGGAGCGTGAAGAGCGCGATAGAGGTATTGTGGCCGCAATCGAAGAACAGATTCGTCAGGCTCAAAGCCAGAATGTCATCGAAGTAAAGATGAAGAGAAAGAAGCGACACGTAAAAACAGCCGCAGAAATGTTGGCTGAGGTAGATATGGAGGAAGATGAATGACTAATAAGGGAACCATTCAGCAAATTCTAGGTTCTCTGATGAAACATCCTCAGTTTTTAAGTGAGATTGATAAATATAGTTTGTCCATTTCCGACTTCTCCACCAAGTTTGAGAAGTATGTATTTAATGCCATTAATGGTCTGTGGCATAGTGGCGCGCAGAAGATTACAGCTCTAGATATTGAAAGCTATCTGGAAGCAAATGATGCGGCCAAGAAAATGTTTGAACAGCAGAATGGTCTTGAATATTTACAGGACATCGAAGAGTTTTCAAATGTTGAGAACTTTCCTTATTATTATACCAAGCTGAAAAAACTGAATTTGCTCAGAGATTTAAAGAAACAAAATTTTCCCGTAAGTGAATTTTATCAAGAAGATTTAACCGCGGCAAATGCAATGGAAATCAATCAGCGATTTGAAGAACTAACTGTAAGTGATATTATTACCGCAGTTAAGAAGAGATTGTTGGTTTTGGAATCCGATTATGCTGGCACAGAAGAAGTGCAGGAATGGAATATTGGTGATGATATTGATGATATCGTCGAAGCATTTGGCGCGGAGGGAAGTGTCGGACTTCCCATTCAAGGTTCCATCTTTAATAAGATTATTGATGGCGCCCAGCGCTCTTGCTTAACAATTCGTTCTGGTGCTTCTGGTACTGGTAAAACTAGAAATGCAGTGGCAGATGCTTGCTTACTTGCATTTCCCGTAAGATTTAATAGCTCAACCGCTTCTTGGGAGCAGAAGGGTAATAATCAGAAAGTTCTGTTTATTATTACAGAGCAGACTGACATTCAGATTAAGAAGATGATTCTAGCTTATCTGACCGATATCAATGAATCTAAATTTAAGTATGGACGTTTCACCGAAGAAGAAAAGAAGCGAATCTCACAGGGTAAGCAGATTATGAAGGACTATGCAGAAAACTTTATTCTTGTTCGTATCCCTAATCCTACTATTGATTTGGTAAAGACTAAGG
>JAEZGM010000025.1 GCA_023416955.1 Bacillota bacterium
TGTGTAAGTACGGTAACGTATTCAGCTTGGCAGTACTAATAGGCCGAGGGCTTGACCATATATTTCTTGGTTAACCCTTTGTTTTCTCGCTCTGCTTTCTTATCTTTATTCAGTTTTCAGTGTACAATTTAAATGAATAATTGGCTCGTCCACAAGGACGGGCTTTTTTGTTGTTATATTCTTATTGGATTGATTGATTCACAGGGTGCTTTATGGTATGATTCTATTAATACATATGTCTAACAGATCTGTAATTATTTCGTATATCTGATTTCTATAGTTTGGAAGAGAAGTGATACGCGTGAGTTTTCAAGACAGTTTTTCCGCGGCAACCCCTTACGATATTACAATGACGGGGAATTATGGATTGGGCATTATTATTGCTCTGATTAGTATTGTCTGCTTAGTTGTGCTGGCTGCCCGCGTTTTGTTCGCGCTTGCCGTTTACTATGACGCCCGGTCAAAGTACAACACGGACGCTTTGCTGTGGGCGCTGCTGGTTGGTTTTGTGGGGCTGATTCCGGGAATTGTTTATCTCTGCATTCGCAACACCGTCAAAAATTATGTTGTATGCCAGAATTGCGGTGTTTCGCATTTCAGTGTGGAACCTGTCTGTCCCCGGTGCGGCGCTCCCAATCCTTACGCCCCCGCGGCCGGCATGAACCTGGTGGCAGAAAAGCAGGCCCGTCAGGCCAAAACCTTGTTGATTATCGGAATTATACTGTATGTATTAGCGATTGCCGTGCTTATATGCGGAATCATAATAGGCTTTGCCGCAATCTCATACTAACTTTACATACACTATAAAATAGATTCACTGGAGGGTTAAAATGCTCGAGGTTATTAACTTAACAAAAGAGTACCGTAAAACGAAAGCGAATGATAATTTAAATTTTAAAGTAAATCCGGGAGAGATCGCGGTTCTGGTCGGTCCCAACGGAGCGGGTAAATCAACTGCGATCAAGTGCATCGCCGGTCTGCTTCGCTTTAATGGTGTTATTACAGTTTGTGGGTTCCCCAACAAGTCGCTGGAAGCGAAGCGTTGCTTCGGCTATGTTCCGGAACTTCCCGCCCCGATTGACACGCTGACTGTAGGCGAGCACCTGGAGTTCATTGCGCGCGCTTACCGCGTGGAAAACTGGCAGGAAAAGGCCGACGCGCTCTTGAAGCGGCTGGAACTGGACGATAAGAAGGATAAGCTGGGCAAGGAGCTGTCCAAAGGGATGCAGCAGAAGGTCAGCATTTGCTGCGCGCTTTTGCCGGAGCCGAAGGTAGTTCTTTTCGATGAACCGTTGGTCGGACTGGATCCCCATGCAATTAAGGAGCTGAAGGCGATCATACAGGAGCTCAAGCAAAAGGACTGTGCGATCTTGGTAAGCACCCATATGCTGGACAGCGTTGCGGATTTCTGGGATAAGGCGCTGATCATGATGGGAGGCAAAATCGCGGCGATACGCACACGGGCGGAAATTGAGGAAAATGGGGAGAATCTGGAGGAACTGTTTTTCTCTATCACAGAGTCCGGAGCGGGCGAGGTTCACGAATGAAAGCATTATTTTATTTGCTGAGGAAGCAAATCAAGAATTTTCTGCTGGATTTGATTCGCCACCCGGGCCGCCTGATTCTTTATGCTGTTTTGATAGCGTTCATTGGTTTTTCGGTACTTTCGAAAAAAGGGACGCAGACGGCTTCTGATTATCTTGACATTCGCTTTTTGCGCGCGGGGTATTTGGGTGTTCTGCTTCTAATCGGACTGCCTGTTCTGTTTAACGGGCTGAAAAGCGGAGCGACATTTTTTAAAATGTCCGACGTAAACTATGTATTCAGCGCGCCGATTTCCCCGCGTTCGGTTCTTGCCTACGGTATGGTAAAGCAGATGGGAACCAGCATTTTAATGATTGTATTCCTGTTGCTTTATTCGGGGATGCTCTCCGATTTGTTCGGCCTTGCCGCTTGGCAGACAGCCGCGCTGGTTGTGGGAATTGCGGTTTTGCTGTTCGTCATACAGCTGCTTACGCTGCTGATTTACGCTTCCGCCGGTGGGGATCAGCACAGAATTGAAATTGCGAAAAGAGTTATTTATGCGATTCTTGGAATTGCGGCTCTCTATATCCTGTTCTATTTTCTGAACAACGGAGCAAACACCGAGGCGTTCACCGCGGCTGTTTCTTCGCCATACCTGTTCTGTATCCCTGCCTTCGGGTGGATGCAGGGGCTTGCCTTCGGAATAATACAGGGAAATACTATTTTGACGGCTGCTTTTTCCGCGTTGAATCTCGTCATGCTGGTGGGGCTTCTTCTGCTGTTCCTGTACAGCAATCCGGATTACTACGAGGATGTGCTTCAATCAACGGAGACCACCTTTGAGACGTATACGGCGATGAGAGAAGGCCGGATATTCGGAAACCAGAACAGAACCCCGAAGAATATTAAGGTTACCGATACGGGAATCGGCAAAGGCTGGGGTGCCGATACTTTTTTCTATAAGCATGTCCGACAGAACAAGCGGGTCAGCCGGATTCCATTCTTGGGTACCTCCACATGGGTAATGGCAGCAGTGAACATCATGATGGCGGTGATATTCCAGCGCCTTGGGGGGAAAGGCGAAGATGTGATGGCCCCCGGCATGATTTTGGCAATCTGCGCCGTTACAAGCAGCTATATCCTGTTCTTCTTTAATATGCAGGGGGATTGGGCACAGGAGCTGATGAAACCATATATTTACCTTGTGCCGGAAAAACCTTTTCTGAAATTGGTGTGGGCAAGTCTTTCCACGCTGATCAAACCCGCAATTGATGGAACTTTGATATTTTCTGTGCTTTGCATTATGGTCAAAGGCAACCCGATGACTGCTCTGTTGTGCGCGCTGCTGTACATTTCTATGGGATTCCTGTACGTTTCAGTCAATATATTGTCCCAGCGGCTGATGGGCCAGGTTGCAAACAAAGGGCTGAACATGATCGTATATATGCTTTTGGTCGTGGTACTGTTTGCACCGGGGGCAGTGTGCAGCGGTTTGCTGTACTGGCGAATGGACTATTTGCCCGGATTCTTGATTGGTCTGCCCATGGTGGTATGGAATATTGCGGTTTCCTTCGGGTTGATTGCCGCCTGCCGGAACCTGCTGAGTACGGCGGAATTTAATTTGTGACACCGGTTTATGCCCAAATCCCTTATTAAAGTTAAATTTGGTTTTAACCAGTTTGAACTTGAGCGGTGTTTTTTAGTTCTTAGGGAGCTTTAGCCTTTGGTAATTGACTTATTAAAAAAGTTTTAATTTTTTTTAGAAAAAGCTTGCATTTTGTCGTGGCTCGTGGTATTATTATCAAGTCGTCACGAGAGCGACAAAATAGTTGGTACTGATGACGGTGAGGGTCCACCCGTTCCCATTCCGAACACGGAAGTTAAGCTCACTGGTGCCGAAGATACTTGGCTGGCAACGGCTTGGAACAATAGGAAGGCGCCAACATTTAAAGCAGTCACCCAATAGGGTGGCTGCTTTTTTTGCAGTTAAAAAACTTCCGGATATATATTTAGGTCTTGCTTGTAAAATACAGGACTGAGTGGCTTCAGAATCGTTTGAATCAGCGGTTACCCAGAGTTTGCCTGCGGGGAGTTAGCTGTTGTAAGATATTACCGAATGTGGTTTACCAAATCGGAACATTAATGTTAATATTTCTTATGAATTATACAAAATGTTGAAAACTGTGTTAATAATGTTAATAATTTGCTTGAAGAAAGCGTTAAATTGGACGGCGCACTTGCTTTTTTACGGATTGCGGGGTACAATTTATTTAGCGCTTTAAAGCATAAAGTAGAAAAAGCAAATAAATACGATGTATCATTTAAAAAGGATTATAAGCTATGATTATTGTAATGAAAAAGGATTCTACCCAGCAGGATGTACAGAAGATCATACAGATTCTGAAAGCGCATGAACTTGGCGCGAATCTTTCAGAGGGCTCGCAGGCGACGATTGTCGGCGTACTGGGAGATAAGGCAAAGCTGGGTGGTTTTGATTTCGAGTCCCTGGACTGCGTGGAAAAATGTGTTCCGATCATGCATTCCTACAAGCTCGCAAGCCGTGAAATGTGCCCGGACGGGCGGCTTGTGA
This sequence comes from Bacillota bacterium, assembly GCA_023416955.1. Taxonomy (GTDB): domain Bacteria; phylum Bacillota; class Clostridia; order Oscillospirales; family Acutalibacteraceae; genus Caproiciproducens. The sequence goes on from JAEZGM010000025.1 coordinate 4,115, forward strand.
ATGTGGGCGATGAAACTGTTGGTGCGAATAAGCTGGTCATGATCGCAGGCCCCTGCGCGGTGGAAAGCGAAGAGCAGATTCGCAAGGCCGCGTTTGGCGTGAAAGCGGCCGGGGCGACTTTTCTGCGCGGAGGCGCGTACAAGCCGAGAACTTCTCCTTACTCTTTTCAGGGCATGGAGGAGGAAGGCCTTAAAATCATGCGCAGCGCCGCGGACGAGGCCGGTCTGAAGGTGGTCAGTGAAATCGTGGCGCATGACCAAATAGAAACGGCTGCAAAGTATTGTGATATGTTCCAGATTGGCGCGCGCAATATGCAGAATTTCCGTTTGCTGCGCGAAGTCGGCCGCTCCAAGGTGCCAGTGCTTTTAAAGCGCGGCATTTCCTCCACTATTGAGGAATGGCTTGACGCGGCGGAGTACATCATGAGCGAGGGCAACTACAATGTCGTGCTTTGCGAACGCGGCATTCGCACCTTTGAAACAGCCACACGCAATACACTGGACGTTTCGGCTGTGCCCGTTGTCAAGGAGCGCAGCAGCCTTCCGATTATTGTCGACCCGTCCCACGCGGCGGGCAAAATGAAATATGTCGCCCCTCTGGCCCTTGCGGCGATTGCTGCCGGAGCAGACGGCTTGATCATCGAGGTTCACCCCGACCCTGCCATGGCAATGAGCGACGCCGCACAGCAGCTGACGCCCGAAACCTACGCCGCTCTGTTTCGTAAGGTCGGCCAGGTAGCACTGGCGGTTGGAAGAAGTCTATAAAGAGGGGTGCAAAATAGTTTTGCTATAAATGCGTCTTGTTCGGTTTGCAGAAACCGTCTCAAGGCGCATTTTCATATTCTGAGGCTGCTGCTCTGAAGAATCCGTCCCTTTCTGATATTCTATTGTAAACTAATTGCAACTATTAGGTTGACAATAAAGCTCTGTTTTTTTATAATATTATTGATTATAAAGGAAAAGGGGCAGACTTATGAAAGACAGAACGACGCTTTCGCTGGTTTTTTGCGCCTTGTTCGCCGCGCTGACAGCGGTTGCTTCACAGCTTTCCATTCCCATCGGCCCGGTGCCGATAAACCTGGCTACTCTGGCGGTGTTCCTTGCGGGCGGTGTGTTGGGCGCGCGTTACGGCGCGGTCAGCCAGGGGGTCTACCTGCTGATCGGCGCGGCGGGACTGCCTGTTTTTGCAAATTTCAAAGCGGGCGTGGCGGCGCTGGCAGGTCCGACGGGCGGTTATCTGATCGGGTATGTCGCGGCGGCGTGGCTGATTGGGCTGCTGTGCTCCCGGTTTGGCAGGAAGCCCGCCAAGCTTGCGGGGATTCTCTGCACGGGGCTGGCTTTATGCTATCTTCTGGGAACCGCATGGTTTATATTTGTCACGAAGTCAGGACTGTGGAGTGCACTGACGCTGTGCGTACTGCCTTTTTTAATCGGCGATGCCGTGAAAATTGCGGCGGCGGTCGTATTGATTCCCAGACTGCACAAAATATGGAGCAGTATCACCATATAAAAGTACATAAAAAGGTAAATAATAATGCAAGATTTTTCAATTCTGTTTTTCACCATGGACTGTGGAATACTCGGTTGATAATGTTGATAACTATTCTTATAATACCATCTGTAAAGAAAAATCGGTGGAAATAAATGCAAATTGGGCTCTAATTTGCGATTTACACATAGATACGGTATATAAACGGTTGAAATTACAGTTAGTAATGTTGAAAGTGTGAAATCGGCAATGTTGAAAATCAGCGCTAAACCGCGCAGGAAAATACATTATATATAGAAAGCAGATATTAAAGTACAAAAACTGAATAGTCATACAGGTTCGTAAAAAAATGAAATGACGGTCAAGTCACAGCGCGTATGACGGCAAAAACATAAGAAAACAGGAGAAAATAGCAAAGTAAATTAAAAAAACGGAATTTTGTACTTGACACCGTGTTTTTGGTGTGGTACTATCATACATGCAATTGCTTTGCGCTGCGTTGCGGCGCGCTTTTTTGAGAAGTGGCCCTGCCAAAAGGGCGGGGCGTTGTAATATTTTGAAACTCAAAACTCAGGAGGGAAAAGCTATGTCTACCTATATGCCGAAGGCCGGTCAGATTGACCGCAAGTGGTATGTAATCGATGCAGCGGGAAAGCCGCTTGGCCGCGTCGCCGCACAGGCAGCTGTTTTGCTGCGCGGAAAGCATAAAACAACTTTTGCACCGCACGTTGACTGCGGCGATCATGTCGTGATCATCAACTGCAAAGATGCTGTGCTTACCGGAAAGAAACTGGAAAACAAGCATTATTATCATCACACCGGCTATATCGGTCACTTGAAGGATGTCCGTTACGACACCCTGATGAACGAGGATCCGTGCAAGGCGATGGAACTTGCCGTTAAGGGTATGGTTCCGTCCAACACAATTGGCCGTGAAGCGCTCACCAGACTTCGTCTGTTTGCAGGCGCAGAGCACAAGCATGCAGCTCAGCAGCCGCAGGCTTGGGAATTATAAGGGAGGAGGATCTGACTTATGTACGAGAAAGCACCTTATTTTTATGGAACCGGCAGAAGAAAAAGCTCAGTTGCCCGCGTGAGGGTCTATCAGGGAACCGGTAAGGTCACCATCAACGACAGAGACATTGACGATTATTTCGGCCTTGATACATTGAAGCTGATTGTCCGCCAGCCCCTTGAGCTGACCGACACCAGCGGCAAGTTCGACATTGTTTGCCGCGTATCCGGCGGCGGTGTAACCGGACAGGCCGGCGCAATCCGTCACGGCATTGCCAGAGCCCTGCTCCAGTACGACACCGAAAACCTGCGTCAGCCTTTGAAGAAGGCCGGGTTCCTGACCCGCGACCCGAGAATGAAGGAACGCAAGAAGTACGGTCTGAAAGCAGCCCGTCGTGCACCGCAGTTCTCAAAGAGATAATATTTGTGTTTACGCACATAAAAATGCACATTGCAGGTTTGCCTGCAATGTGCATTTCGATTTTGTGGAATTACGGAAAATGCCGCGCAGAAACGGCAGGATGCCACGAGTTTATATAAGGAATATTAGGGGGATCATATGACAAGAAGTGAAAAAGCAGAGCTCACGGTTCTGTGTATGGCTTATGATGGAAATAAGCTGCTTCTTCAGGACAGAGTGAAAGAGGATTGGAAAGGCTTTACCTTTCCGGGCGGGCACGTGGAAAAGGAAGAATCCATTGTACATGCTGTAATACGGGAGATGAAGGAGGAAACCGGGCTTACAGTGAAGAATCCAAAACTTTGCGGTGTGAAGCAGTTTCAAACGGACAGCGGCGAAAGATACATTGTATTCTTATTTAAGACCAATCGGTTTGAGGGAAACTTAGAGTCTTCTGAAGAAGGCCGTATGGAGTGGGTGGAGCGGGGCTCCCTGCAGAATTACCCGTTGGTGGATGATTTTATGGAACTGCTGCAAGTGATGGATTCCGAGGATTTAAATGAGTTTGTCTATGAACGAAGCCCCGAGAACGGTGACTGGAAAGTGAAACTATATTAACAGGTGCAGTACCCGAAGACTATACTTATAGCGGGCTCTATTGGCAATGTATATTGAAACCGGACACTTTTGAGCAAAAAAAGTCAGGAAAAAACAGTCTGCCTTATATAAAATAAAAGCGACAATTAAAATGAATAAGGAGACTGGGAAGCTTATGGAGCTTGAAAAAGTAATACAAGACAGGAGAAGTATCCGAAAATTTCTGCCGCGGAAAATTGAGAAAAATAAAATTTACAAGTTGATAGAAATGGCAAGGTTATGTCAGTCCGCGAAAAACAGACAGCCGTGGAAATTCATAATATTGGAAGGTGAATTAAAGAATAAAGTTGCCGAAATTATGCTTAATTTATTTGATGAGAGTGATTATGAATTGCCGGGATATGTAAATAGCTCAAAGTCATCTGCGGAAATTATTAAAAATGCACCAACATTGATTTTGGCTCTTCGGGAAAAAGATAGTGATTGGCTGACGGGGGATTTGCTGTCCATGGGAGCAGCCATAGAACATATTTGCCTGGAAGCGGTTAATTTGGGGCTTGGCGCGGTTTGGATCAGGGATACTGTATATACGGAAGAGAAAATAGGAAAGCTGGTTGACTGCCCGGATTTGCAGTTGGTGTCCGCGATTGCAGTCGGATATCCAAATGAGAGTCCGAAGCCGCGTCAGCGCAAACGGATAGAAGAGATCATTTTAAAGGAGAGTTGTCTGAAATGAAAAACAGGCCGGTTACAACATTGTTTATGCTGTCTTCCGTAGATGGAAAAATCAGTACCGGGGCATCGGATATTTTAGATGTCGATTCGGACTATCCGATGATTGACGGTGTAAAAGAAGGATTACATCAGTATTATGAGATAGAGCAGACAACGGATCTGTGGTCGTTGAATTCAGGCCGTGTGCAGGCAAAAATAGGGGTTAATGAAAAAGCTATGCCGGAAAAAACGCCCGTGTCGTTTGTAATCATTGATAACAGGCATCTAGACGAAAGCGGGGTACGGTATTTCTGCGCTTTATCAAAGCAGTTTGTGTTAGTAACGACGAATGGAGAACACCCCGCTTATTCGGTAAAGGAAGACAATTTACATATTATTTATCAGGAGCAGCTTAACTTGAAAGAAATGCTGGAAATTCTTTATGAAAAGTACCAATGTGGGCGAATCACGATACAGTCGGGCGGAACCTTAAATGGAATGTTTCTGCGTGAAAAACTGTTTGATTATATCGATGTCGTAATAGCACCGGTTTTAGTGGGTGGGAAGGATACGCCGACTTTAGTAGATGGGAAATCGATTCTGGCACGGAATGAATTGGAAGCATTGGGTGTACTTTCGCTTGAAAAATGTGAAGTACTGGAAGACTCATATATACGTTTGAAATACAAAATCATCAATCATCAAGTCCCATTTTCGTGATGGAGATACTATGAGATGGGTTGGCCCGGAATTAACAGGTCTATGTTTATAAGCTTATTTTATTGATTAAAAAGATGCATGAATTTATTCTAATATAGATAAAATATTGGTTAGAAAAATCATCTTGAAAAGCGGAGTTTCCTATACTATATATATAGTATGACCGCAGCTGGTTTCCGGGTGAGAATTACGGGAGAAAAACGCGGAAGTGTACCCTGAGAAAGGGCGTGGTGTACGAGGTTTAAATCCGTCAAAATGAATGCTTTTTAGAAAAAAGGACACAGGGCGCCAGCTTTTTGCGCAAAAAGGCCGGCAGACGCGATTATGTAAATTACAGGGAATACATACAAAAAACGACAAATATAAAAAAGTCCAGCGGCAGAGCCGTTTTTTGGGGGGATTCCGCCAGATTGGCAAACAAAAACCGCAGAAAAAGACAGCCTGCAACATAATAAACAGCGCTGTAATATTTGTAACAACTTTGTAACCGGCGCTTTTCTTGCAATTTGCACAGAAAACCGGATAGCCGATACAATAGAAACGGGGTTAAATAGGTCGATATAATTCTTATATTTAATTATTACATTTTTGTAATTGTACATATTGCACAAAATCACAACCTGTTCATATTTGACAGCTATGCATAAAGTGAATATAATTACTGGCATCGTGCATATCCTAAGAATTGAAGGCCGGAAATGTAGGCCCCAAAAAGCCAGACAACAGGATACCGGCACAAGGAAAAGGGTGACTAAATGCAGTTTGTTAGTAAAAATGCTCCGCATATGCAAAGCTTCATAAAACGGGTTGTTGCGCTCGGCGTAACAGTTGTGGTGACGGCGGGTTCAGTGGTTACCGTAGCGGCAGCGACCTGCAATGCAGACATTGAGTATGACGGCGATAAAATGAGTGTTCAGCTTTTAAGCAACAGCACGCAGGACATTCTTCATACGGCGAACATTAAGGTCGATGCAAACGACCTTGTTGAGCGCACCGAGGGCGAATCGGGCGGGGATGTCAAGCTTGTTGTAAAGAGCGGATACAGCGCAATCGTTACGGCAGACGGCAAACGTACGGCAGTGGTCGTTCACTACGGCGATACGGTGGCCGATGCGCTTGATAAGGCGGCGGTGACCCCTGGGGAAAACGATCTGGTGAACCCGGGTGAAAACACACAGGCGACCGAAAATATGAACATCAGCGTAAAGCGGATGTACGATGTTACCGTATTGGCGGACGGTAAGAGCAATACCGTTCAGGCAACTCAGGGAAGCGTGGCGGAAGCACTGGAAAGTGCGGGCGTCACCGTGGGCGGCGAGGATGTTGTTTCTCCCTCTAAGGATGCGACAGTAACACAGGGAATGAAAATATCCGTTTCCCGCGTCACTTATGACCAGGTAACCGCCACAGAGCCGGTAGCTTATGCTGAAACTACCGAAAAAGACAGCTCGCTGTATCAGGGCGAGAAGGAAGTAAAAACAGCCGGAGTCAACGGCGTAAGAACCATTGTTTCGCGCCAAAAGCTTGTGGACGGAAAAACCGATTCCAGCGAAGTCGTCAGCAACACGGTTACGACGCAGCCTGTAAATCAGGTTACGCGGGTCGGTACGAAGAAGAAACCGGCGGCGGTCGCAAAGATCGGTGCCGACGGAATGGTGGTTGACCACAACGGAAATACCATCAGCTATAAAAAAGTGATCAGCGGAAGATGCACCGCTTATTCCGGCGGAGGCTATACGGCAACCGGACGCTCGGCTGCGGTCGGCCTAGTGGCGGTAAATCCGAATCTGATCCCTTACGGAACCAAGCTTTATATCGCTTCAGCAGATGGCCGCACGGTTTACGGTTACGCAACCGCAGCTGACACGGGATCGGCCGCGATGACGGGCCGCATTCTTGCGGATCTGTATTATGCGTCCGACAGCCAGTGTGTCAATTTCGGCGTGCGCAAAATGAATATATACGTCCTGTAAAGGGCAGAAAAGGAACGCGGAATTTCCGCGTTCCTTTTCTATTATGAGGCTTGGCCGCGAAAACATACATGGTTAAAGGCTGCCAAATTGCGGCAGTATAGTCAGTTTACTTTAGAAAACATTCAAGAAAATGGAGATTGGTTCTGTCTTCAAATGAACCGACTGTAATCAAGTGCCCGTACCAAATAAGTCCCTCTGAAAAATTGCTTCTTGCATTTAATAGAACATATGTGTTATTATAAGAACAACACATAGAACATATGAGCGGTGCGAAACCGGAGGGACCAATATGAATATTTATAACGGCGTTATTTTGATCTTAGCTGCGTGCGGGTTGTTTGTGTTTTTCAGGCCAAAGGCGAAAAGCAGCCGTGCGATTTGTGCGATAATGGGCGCTATGGGTCTGATGGCGGCGGCTGCCGGCGGAGGCGGCTGGGGCGTGCAGGTAGTTCAGTCTCTGCTGCAGGCGATCGTGGTTTTGTGCTGTGTGCTTCAGCTTCGCCGGGAAAGTGTGATTCGTGCACGCCGTGCGGCCCGCAGGAAAGCACGGGCAGCTTTATTGGACGCGCCGCATAACGAAAAGCCGGCGCACAGTGCAAGACCGGCGCGCAGCGCTTGACAATCGCCTCGGGCCGGATTATAGTGGAGCTATAGCCGCCCGAAAGCGCCCGGCTGAACAGCGGCAATGAAATCAGGAGGGGATTCCCGTGCATTACGTATATGCCGCCATGTGGGCGGCAGCCGGACTGATCTTGATTTTCCGTATGGGGAAAGAGAACCGTGTGTTCTATGGCGCGGGTGCATTTTTTCTGATATTGGGCGGATGGTGGCTGGCGGATGCAATCCTCCCGGGCAATCAGTTTGCCGGAGCGGCCGGCTGGGTGCTGCGTGCTATCACCGCGGCGGCGCTTGTCCTGATGTGTGCCGCCCTGTACCGTGAAAACCGGAAAACAGAGCAAAAGGTCCCCGAAAGCGGCGCTTCATCGGAAGAAGAGCCCAAATAGGGAGTAGTACCCCGTTCCTCGGGAAGCTGTTGAACAATAAATATATGGACTCGGCGGGGGCATTGTAAAATGAATGAAGATTTATTTTATAATACCCTCGTTTTTACTGCCCAAACGTCGAGATTTCATCCTGTTTTTTACTCCCAAAAAGGATGTTGGCGCATACAATAGGTTGCGGGGCAATTTTCACCGCTTTATATAGATTGCCCGCCGGGGCCATGCTTCGGCGGGCGCCTATGATAAGGCGCAGGAAGGTTTCAGTTGAAAAGAGCCGGAAATTAGGGTAAAATAAAGGCAAAACAGTTTACTGGAGGATCATGCCATGCTGATTGCGCCTTCTATTCTTTCCGCGGATTTTTCCCGCCTTGGCAGCGAGGTCGCCAGAGCTTCCGAGGCGGGTGCGGATTGGATCCATCTTGATGTAATGGACGGGCACTTTGTGCCGAACCTCACCTTTGGCGCGCCGGTGGTGGCTGCCTTGCGCAGTTTTACGGACAAGCCTTTCGACGTGCATCTGATGATGGACGACCCGCTCCGCTATACGCCCGATTTCTTAAAAGCGGGAGCGGACAGGATTACATTTCACATTGAATCACAGTCTGACCCGGCGCAGACAATTGTGGCGATCCGTGCGGGCGGCGCAAAGCCGGCGCTGTCCGTAAAGCCCGGTACACCCGTCGAAGCCGTTTTTCCCTATCTTGACGAAATCGACATGGTGCTTGTTATGACGGTTGAGCCGGGATTCGGCGGGCAGGCGTTTATGGAAAACATGATGGACAAGGTACGGGCGCTCAAGGAAAGAAAGCCGGGCCTCCTTGTGCAAGCCGACGGAGGCATCAGCGTGAAAACGATCGGGATTGCCGCGCGCGCGGGCGTTGACGTCTGCGTGGCGGGAACGAGCGTGTTTGGCGCACCCGATGCACGAGAGGCTGTGGCGGAGCTGAAAGCCGCTGCCGAGGGCTGAAAGGAACGGGGGTGACACGGCGTGATTTTTCCGCGCGGTGTTAAATTGGAGCAGCATAAAGAGGAATCCCTGAAATATCCGATTCATACGCTGGAACCGGCGCAGGATCTTTCGGATACGAAATATTTTACCCCTCCGAAAGGGAAAGCCGGTGTGGAGGCAATCATTGCCGCGGCGGAATCCGCAAATATCATCGATGAATTTGACGGGGTTCCCCTTTCCCAGAAATTAAAGCGGATGCGCCGCCTTAAAATTTCTCTGGTGCTTGTCTGCTGTATGGATGAGGACCCGTACACCACCGGCGCAACGGCGGTGCTGCGCGAGAATACGGACGCCATCATTTCCGGGCTGGTGCTGGTTGCCCGGGCCTGCGGCGCAAAAGAAAATAAAATTGTCGTGGCTACCCGGGGCGAAGCGAGAAGAATCCATAAAATGAAGCCGCAGGCAGACCTGATTACGGCGGGCGCGCGTTACCCTGCCCGCGCGCTGCTGAAACGGAAGCTTCAGGCGGCGGGAAAGAAAACCGCTTATGTTGGCGCACAAGCCTGTGTGGCACTTACGGAAGCAGTGGACAGCGGCAAGGTGCAGGATACCACGGTCGTAACCGTAACGGGCGACGGGGTCGAAACGCCCGCAAACCTGCGTGTAAGAATCGGAGCCCCGCTGCAAAGCCTGTTTGACTATTGCGGCGTCAGCGAGCGCACCCGGCTTGTCGTTACCGGTTCCCCACTTACCGGAAAGGCCGTAACGGACCTGAACACGCCGGTAACGGCGGAGACACGCTGTGTGATGGCGTTTCTGCGTGTGCCGAAACGGAAAATCTATTCCTGCGTAGGCTGCGGAAGATGTAGCCGCGCCTGCCCCCGCGGCATCGTGCCGTGGCGTGTAAAGCAGGAAATGGAGAGGATAAAGCCGGACCCGCTTCGAATGGCCAATGTTCAGAAGTGTATCCGCTGCGCTTCCTGCTCCATCGTATGCCCGTCGGGCATCGATTTGGCCGGAACGGTTTTCCGGGCGGCAGCTTTAAAGAAAAGCGGTGATTTCGACTGAAACTGAAAAAATTAAATGCACCGTTTCTAAAGGGCGGCGCTACGGTTTCCTCCATGATGCGCGATGTGCTCTTCATGCTGATCTTACTGCTGATTTTGCCCGTGATCCGCTACGGGTACCGCCCTTTGGTGATGGCCGCGGTCACGGCGGCGGTCTGTGCCGTGACGGAGCTGCTGCTGAACCTGATTCAGACTAAAAACACCGGGCTGAGCGATTGCTCGCCCATGGTGACCGGACTGATCATCGTTATGCTGATGCCCGTTAACGCGCCGCTTTGGCTGCCCTGTGCGGCCGGGATTTTTGCAATTGCGGTGGCAAAGGCGCCGTTCGGTTCTACCGGGCGCAACCCGTTCAATCCGACGGCGGCGGGCGCAGCGTTTACAACCGTGTGCTGGCCGAATCTTGTTTTTACGTATTGCGACCCCGCTCTGGCGAAAAACCTGCCGCTGTTCGCGAACCCGGCGGCGGCAACGGCAGTTTCCCCGGATGCGGTACTGAAAAGCGGGCTGAAACCGCAGATGCTTCCCTTTGATATGCTTTGGGGCACTGTTCCGGGGCCAATCGGCACAACGGCAGTTCTGGTTGTGGGGGCGTGCGGCCTGTATCTGTTCTGCAAACGTACGGCACGGTGGGAAATTACCGCGTTCTTTCTGGCTGCCGCCGCGCTGATCGCGGCGCTTTTCCCGCGGATTGCGTGCGACCCGCTGACCTCCGTGAAGTATGAGCTTCTTTCCGGCTCGCTGTTTTTTTGTTCGGTATTTATGGTGACTGACCCTGTAACCGCCCCGCACAGCACGGTCGGGCGCTGTGTATACGGTGCTTTTGCGGGGGCGCTGGTCATGGTATTCCGTTCCGTCGGCGCATACCAGCAGGGGGCGGTGTTCGCCGTTTTGATTGCGAATGCTGTGGCGCCTTTAATTGACGACCTGGTGTTCCGCGCAAGAGGATGGGGAGGTGAGCTGCGTGAAATCTAAGGAGCTGATTCGGGAAACCTCTAAAATATTTTTGAACGGATATTTCTATCGGAACCCGGTTCTGGTGGCGGCGCTTGGTATTTACCCGGTTGTGGCGGCCGGCTACAATTTACGCAACGCGGTTGAACTGTCGCTCCTGTTCCTGTTCATTTCCATCCCGGCGGAATTGATTTCCTGTCTGGTGGGGCAGCTTGTGCCGCTCTGGGTACGCCCGGGGCTTGTGCTCGCGGCCTCGGCGGTCTGTTATCTGCCAGCGGCGTGGCTTACAGAGCACCTGCTTCCCGGCTCCATTACCGCGCTTGGCATGTTCGGCGGATTGATGATCTGTAATTCCGTCATTTTGTCACGTGCGAACACTTACGCGCCCACACACATCGGCTGGGCGGTTGTGGCCGATGCCGCCGGTTCCTCCGTCGGCTTCGCGGCTGTCATCTGCATCACCGCGGTCATTCGTGAGCTGTGGCTCAAAGGCAGTGTGTGGGGCGTGAATACCGGCGTTTACGGCACCGGGGATTCCGGTGTTTCCCTGCCGTTCTTCGGCTTTGCCCTGTTGGGTTTTATGGCCGCGTTTCTGCAATGGATTAACAACAGGCGCGGCGGAAAACGCGCAAAAGGGGGAACGCGCGCATGACGGAATTTGTTCAGATGCTTCTTACCGCGCTGGCTGCCGTCACTGCGGAAAATATTCTGTTTTCCGGCGGAATCGGGTTCAGCCGCGCACTGCGTGCGGCAAGGCACCCCAAAACTCTGAGAACGTATTCGATTTTTATCGCGCTGTTTTCGCTCATTTCAATTTCCGTCAGTACGGCGCTCAATCCGGTCATCGCTTCCAGTGAGCTGCTCGGTTATCTTCGCCCCGTGCTGTACGCCCTCTGTGCAGCCGCGGCATATTTGGTGGCGGCGTTCGTAACCAAAACATTTTTCTCCGGATTTTATTTGAGGTACAGTGAGATTCTGGCCCCGGCGGCGATTAATACCGTGGTGCTGGCAATGCCTTACGCGCAGAAAAGCTTTAAGCTTTCCATGCTTGACGCAGTGGGCTTCGCGCTCGGTACGGGTCTTTCGTTTTTTCTGGCAGCTACGGTGCTGGCTTACGCGGTGGTTCGCTGCAAAAATGAGGATACGCCCAAGGCGTTCAGCGGAATTCCGGCGCTGCTCATTTACATCGGCATTCTGTCGCTGGCCTTTGCGGGATTTACGGGAGCGAAACTGTTCTAGGGCTTGTTTGTAAATTAGTAAATATCGTGCGAATCTACTAATATACCAGCATAGAATAGTGCAATCGAGTGAATATGCTAAGAGTTTGGATAGAAAAACCGGAATAAAAACTTACATATATGGGTTTTATTCCGTTGTTTTT
>JAEZGM010000023.1 GCA_023416955.1 Bacillota bacterium
GTGCAGATTGCACGGCGCCGTTCCTTTGTTAATATATAGTATAGAAAATCAAAGCATAATAGCCAAAGCTCCGTCGTCGATGAACCCCCCCCGAGTATCCCCAGGGGATGTTCGGGGTTGGCTGCCCTTCCTGTTTTCATGGACGGGGATGGTTTTGACTCTACGCCATTATAACCAATCACATAATAAAATTCCTGTAGTCTGCCATGATTGCTTTATACTGCTTGATTGTTTTCATAAAGAATCCGCAGCCCGTCGAGCAGCAGCGTATCGCAGAAATGAACGCTATGCTTACAGTGCCGAACAATCTGCTTTGACAGCCCGCCGGTCGCCACCACATGGCAGTGTTCCCCAACTTCCTGTTCCATCCGTTCTACCATTCCGTCAATCATGCAAGCCGTTCCGTAAATGATACCCGAACGCATACAGTCAATGGTATTGTCGCAAATAGTGTGCTCCGGCGCATTCAGGCTGATGGAAGGCAGCTGAGCGGTACGGCGCGTCAGCGCGTCCAGCGAAATGCCGACGCCGGGGCAAATACACCCGCCGCGCATATTTTTTTCACGGTCGAGCAAAACGAACGTTGTTGCTGTGCCCATATCAAGTATAATGGTTGGGCCGTCGAACATACTTTCCGCGGCGACGCAGCCCACAATCAGGTCGGCGCCGGTCAGTTCCGGCTGCTGAACTTTTATTTTAATATTTGTTTTTGTTTTCGGCCCTACGCAGATCGGTTCCACTTTCATCAGCTTACGGATTGCGCGTACAAATGAAGTGTTCACCTGCGGCACCACGGAACTGATAATCGCACCTTCAATTTCTTTTACGGAAACACCGTTAATGTCCAGAATATCGCGCAGCTCAATCGCATACTGGTCCTCCATACGGGAACCATCTGTTGCCATACGGGAAACAAACATCAGCTGCCGGTCCTTATATACACCTATCGTAATATTGGTATTTCCAATATCCAATGCTAAAATCATACTTTTGCCTCCTGATTACTGCCTCTGTCCTGTGTATTTTTTTGCATTTTATCATACAATTTCACCTAATTATACCAATAACCTGTAAAATATGCAAGATACTGTGATATTTTTTTAACGATTCTTGTAATTGAAATACTTTTCTCTTATAATTTGTAAGGATTGTCGAGCAATACAAGAAACCAGCCCCGGGAAAATTTTCCCGGGGATTTCATGTTGTTATGTGAAAAATTGCTGAATCAGCAACGCGCACTGGTAAAACAGTGCCGAGCTGTACCACGCTACTGCAAATTGGTAGAACGCACTTGCGGCTGCCCATTTCAGACTCGCGGTTTCGCGCCGAATGGTGCTCAACGCAGCAGCACAGGGAGTGTAAAGCAAAACAAATATCAGGTATGAGCACGCGCTTAACGTGGTAAAATTTTCCTTTAATGCAATTGTAAGGTTTCCGGCATAAAGGACGCTCATCGTACTGACAATGGATTCCTTGGCAACCACTCCCGTAAGAAGGGCAACGGTCGGTTTCCATGAGCCAAAACCGCACAAAGTGAATACCGGTGCCAGAAATTTGCCGAATACCGCCAAAATGCTTTGTGAGCTGTCCTCAGTCATGTACAGGCTGGTGGACAAGGACTGCAGAAACCAGATGACTACAGTGGCAACAAACACAGTGGTTCCCGCTTTTTGCAGGAACTCCTGTATGCGCTGCCGCACATGCAGCCAGATGCTTTTCGGCGTGGGCAGGCGGTAATCCGGCAACTCCATCACAAACGGCGCGGCTTCACCCTTGAGCACACTGTTTTTCAGCAGCAAGGCCGATAATATCCCCATGCAGGCTCCGAATGCATACAGCAAAAACATAACAAGCGGCCGCTTCCCCACAAAAAAGGCGGCAATGAACATGGAATAAACCGGCATTTTCGCACTGCAGGACATAAAAGGAGTAATCAGAACAGTCAGTCTTCTGTCCTTTTCCCGTTCAAGGATGCGGGTTCCCATAACCGCCGGAACCGTGCAGCCGAATCCCATGAGTAGCGGAACAAACGCACGCCCCGACAGACCGATCCTGCGCATGGGCGCGTCCATGATAAATGCCGCGCGCGCCATATATCCGCTGTCCTCCAGAAGCGAAAGCAGCAGGAAGAGCAGCAGAATTTGGGGCAGGAATTTCAGCACCGCGCCCACACCGGCAAGAATTCCGTCCACCACAAGGCTGCGAAGCCACTCTGAAGTGCCGGCCGCGCGCATTGCTCCGCTGACAGCGGGCGAAAATTTACCTGTGATCATCTGTTCCACAAGCTGTACCAGAAATGAGCCGATGGAACCGAACGTAAGCCAGAAAATGCACAGAATCGCCAAAAAGAACAGCGGTATGGCTAAGATGCGGTTCGTCGCAACCGCGTCGATCCGCTCTGTAACGCTTTTTGAGGCAGCGGTATGCTTCCTGACTGCACGATGTGTAAGGCTTTCAATGTACCTGTACCTGGCTTCGACTAGCTCCAGATCTGGGTCTTTGCTACCCGGCGCCGGATGCGGCACAGGGTGAAATACCGGCGGCTTATGCAGCGCAGGCAGCACTGCACGCAGCAATTCCGCAACGCCTTTTCCTTTGGAGGCGGATACCGGAACCACTGCCGCGCCGGCCAGTTTGCCCAGAAGGTCACAGTCAATACGGTCGCCCCGGCGCGCTGCAACGTCCATCATGTTTAGTGCGATCACCATGGGGATATTCAGTTCCATCAGCTGTGTAGTCAGGTACAGATTCCGCTCCAGATTCGCTGCGTCCACAATATTGATGATTACGTCCGGCTTTCCGCTTCGGAGGAACTGCCCGGCAAGCACTTCCTCCTGTGAGTAGGCCGTAAGCGAATAAATTCCCGGCAAATCCACAAGATCAATCCGGCAATCCCCGGACTGCAGATGCCCTACCTTTTTTTCTACCGTCACACCGGGCCAGTTTCCGACGGTGGCGGCGGAGCCGGTAAGCGCGTTGAAAAGCGTTGTTTTTCCGCAGTTCGGGTTACCGGCCAGCGCAACCGTGATCCTTTTTTCTTCTCCGTTCATTAGTACCCTCTAATGTAAAAACAGTCTGACTGTCAGCGCCGAAACAATGCAGGCGGTCAGGTCTGCCGTTAATGCGGCCGGAATCGTGTGCCGTGTCTTTTTGACGCTGACCGCGCCAAAGTAAACGGCAATGGCGTAAAATGTCGTTTCCGTGGAACCGGACATCACCGAGGCAACGCGCCCGATGAAGCTTTCGGTTCCGTAATTCTGAAAAATCTGTGAAAGGATGGCGGTGGAGCCGCTGCCCGAAATCGGTTTGATCAGCATGAGCGGCATGACCTGCGGCGGCAGCCCCAGAAGCTTTGCGACCGGCGCCAGAAACGACGACAGCATGTCTAACGCTCCCGAAGCATTCAGCATGGAAACCGCAGTCATAAGCCCGATCAGCGATGGGAGAATGGAGATCGTAGAGGAAAAACCCTCTTTGGCTCCGACCAAAAAGGTGTCGAAGACAGGCACTCTCCGAATCAGTCCGAACACGACAATCAGCAGCACCGCGGCAGGTATGACGTAAACTCCCAGCTTATCCACTTTTCCGCCCCTCTAAAACCTTGGCAACAATGACGCCGGCCGCCAAAGCGGCGACAGAAGTCGCCCAGACGGCGGGCAGAATATCGAACGGCGCGGGAGAACCGTATTTGGCGCGCAGCGTGCCCATAAAGGTTGGGATGATCTGTAATGAAGCGGTATTGATGACCACAAACATGGCCATGGAATTGTCCGCTGTCTGCGTCGGATTTTTCTTTTTCAATTCCTTCATTGCCGCGATTCCGAGCGGCGTGGCGGCATTTCCCAGCCCCAGAAGGTTGGCGGTCATATTCATACAGATTGCTTTCATTGCGGGGCTATCCTTTTTACAGTCCGGAAACAGGTGCTTTGTAAGCGGATGAAGCAGATTCGAAAGAATTTGCGTAACGCCCCCCGCGTCGGCTATTTTCATAAGACCCGTCCAAAGGCACATCATTCCCAGCAGGGAAATGACCAGTTCCACCGCACCGGCCGCACCGCTCATGATAGAAGCGGAAAGCTCAGGAACTCGCCCGGTAACAACCGCGCAGAATACGCTGATAAGAATCAGACCCGCCCAAATATAATTTAGCAGCGACCTCACTCCCTTAAGGGCATTTTGTTCATATCTATGCATTTATCGCGGTGTCTATTACAAAATCTGTCATATTTTACATGTACAATATATTGACATAATTGGAAAAAACTACTATAATAATCACGAAATATGACATAAACCTACCGATTCCAGAACGAAAGGCGATGATAAAATGAAATCAACAGGTATTGTAAGGAAAGTTGACGAATTAGGTCGAATTGTTCTCCCGAAAGAGCTTCGTATGACGCTGAACATAAACGAGAAGGATCCTCTTGAAATTTTTGTCGACGATGATGGAAGGATCATTTTGAAGAAATATGAACCTGCGTGTATCTTCTGCAACAGCATGAACAACATTTCCAATTTCAAGGGTCACAATGTTTGCGAAGACTGTATGAAAAAAATCGCGGCACGGCTCGAAGAGTAAAATACATACGGCATCACTCTATGACATTATTTCTGAAAAAGAGGCGAGGGCAACTATGCCCACGCCTCTTTTCCATGATTTCGGATTCGATCGTTTTTTTCGCGTCGATTCCTTAATCTAAGCAAAACCGCTGCATCGATTTTGCTTCCAATATTTTAAATCCTATAATCTTATTAAGACGTTCCATATAACGTAATCAATGTAGCGAATTCCAAGCAGCAAAAACAGCTGAATTAATTCGATTGCTACAAATATCAGCATTAAGAATAAAATAGAGAAAAAACTTGAAACGGCCAATCTTCAGCTTCTAATTGTCAGCAGCGGTGGAAACGTCAAATGTTACTGAATTGTTCATGTAGCCCTTTATATTTACATAGAAAGGCGGTTTCAGTGAAACACCAACGATATGTATAATCAGTAATACCGCTACAGACAGGCCTGCAGCCGCGGCAATCAGGCTTAGTCTCGCAAGTGGGAAATCTCGTCTTTTACGGTATCTTCCGCTTCTTTTTCTTCTTCCCATATTCTATTAGCCCTTTCCATGAAGCCAGTGATTCCAAAACTATGTCCGCCTAATTCTCAAGCTGACTTATCTGACCGTATGTATGACCCCTGCCTCCATTTCATAAACGATATCACAGAGAATATCGATGTCTTCCGCACTGTGGCTTGCAACTACAATGGTTTTTCCTTCGTCTTTTAAGCGAAGCAGCAGAGCGCGTATATCTTCCACGCCATGATTGTCCAAGCCGTTCATTGGCTCGTCCAAGATCAAAATTTCAGGATCTTCCATAAATGCCTGCGCAATGCCTAAGCGTTGGCGCATTCCTAGTGAATATTTGCCGACAGGTTTGCGGCTGTTTGGATCAAGGCCTACCAAATTCATGCATTCCCGAATTCGTTCTTCTCCTGCTTTCTTTTTGATTGAGGCAAGATAGCGAAGGTTTTTCAGTCCGGAATCCATAGGCAAAAACCCGGGTGATTCTATAATGAATCCTAAGCTGTCGGGAAAGTCTTCATCGCGTCCTACACGCCTATTCCAAACGTACACTTCACCCTCGGTGGGGATCACAAAGCCGCAGATCGTTTTTAACAGCACAGTCTTACCGGAACCGTTTCGCCCGATCAGTCCGTAAATGTTGCCTTTACAAAATTCTATACTAATATTCTTCAAAACAAATTGTTCCGCAAATTTTTTGCTGACGTTTCTCACTGAGATGATACTTTCCTTCATGAAATCTCCTTTCCGAATTTCGAGCCGTCCTTTTCTAATTTCCCTTTCATCCGCTGATACCACTTCTCAAAATGCCCGCTGCATATACATAGAATCACTAACATACAAAGAGAGATGATAAAAAATCCGGCTGCGTATGCCAGCGTAATTCCATATCGTTGATTCATTCCTGATAGAGACGAAAGCTGGGCGAGGGTGAGCGGCGAAAATACATAGGCCGCCGGAGTCCATTCGTTCGAAATCATTACATCCAACAACACAAATGCAACCGACAGAAATGTCCCGATCATTTTATGCGTCACGGTATTAAAAAAATATAGTAAGAGCCCAAGCCATGCGCTGCAAGCCCATTCAAGGACAAAGCTGAGCACCATCGCTTTGACAGGTTCGAAGGCGACGGTAAGATAACCGTTGACTGTGAATGTAAGGGCATACTGCGAAGCCGCATCCGTCTTTGCCAACGTCCCCAAAATTTTCCCCCACTCCGTACTCCATTGCAGGTGTCCGATTAACGGTACGACGCTGACCATCGCGATATAAATGACATACAATAGTGATAGAATTAATATGTATAGAACGTGACCTCCCGCCCATGCGGTACGGCCTGATCGGGAAACGATATACAGATAAGATTCATCGGTAAACGGCGCGTCGCAAAAAAGGATAACCGCTCCTGCCATAAAAACCATCTGGCAAATAAAATCATTGGTAAGGTGCGGGAACACCCATGGCGTTGCCGCGATGTTCACCGCTTTGGAAAAGTCGGCGATAGGCTCCACCGTGGAATAGATATAAATGCCGATTAAAACAAAAATCAGCGGAATGCGGAAAGAGGTCACAATCCGACTGAACTGGTAACAGAAAACGCGCCGCGCTTTACGAAACAGATCCATATCCAATTTCCCTCCTTACCCGCCGCGTGAACAGAATCCCGCATAAAAACACAAGTAAAACAACCGTTATGCTTACCCAAAGCAGGGTGCCGCTATCCGTTCCGGTGCTTGAGCGACCCCTGAGCAGCAGGTCCAAGCGCGCCTGATTCGGAATTTGTAATAGATTGCAAGCCCTTATGTAAATAAAGTTTAAGATAAACGGGGAGGCAATCGTGACGTATTTATTGGGAATATATGCTGACACCACCATTGCCGAAGCAGCTGCCAACATACCCCGCAGGAAAGCCAGATACGCGCCGATCAAAAAATAGCCAATCCCGTTTCCTTTTGCAAGCGGCGCATAATAAGGCAAAACCTGCATTTGACGTAGCGCTTCTGCGTCGAACAGAGGAAGTTGAGTGGAAAGAAGGACGGTGTGCAGCAATACTCCGAAAGACAGTGTAATCCCCCCGGCCAGAGCGCCTGACAGCATTTTTGAAATACAATAAGCGTTTCTAGAGGTTCTGGACACAATGAATGGGGTCATGCCCGCCTCCTGTTCCTCGCAGTAACTGGAGGAAAACGGAAATGCGGCTAACATCGGGAGTAAATTGGAACTGTAAGTACCCATCATTACCACGGAAAAGAAGTAAAAATACCAAACGCTGAACCCTGACACCCCGCTGAAAATAGCGGTGAAATCAGTCCACATATCGAAAATCAGGAAACAGACCGTCAGAATGACCGCTGTAAGGAACCTCCATCCGAACGCACGTTTCAAATTTGCCGTCATTAACTTGAAGAAATTCCCCTTAGCCGCCATATGCCAGATCCTTTCCGGTCAGCGCATTGTAGCGTTCCGCTTCGGTGTTGGTATCACTGCCGTTCACAACATCAATTTGAAAACACCAATAGGGAGTCAGTGTGTACGCCGCATTCTCATATTTCGTGTCCGGATTCTGGATTGAAATATACTCCATCCAGATTTTCTTTACAATATGCGGTTCCGTAAGAATAATATCGGCCTGACTTTTTTTCAGGCATTCCAGCGCCTCTTCAAGAGAAATAACAGGCATTGGGGCAGACGGCTTGCCGTTTAAAGAAAGTGATTGCTGCACATCCAGATACTGAAGTCCCTGTGCGGTGATCGCTATTTTAGCAGCCATTGGGAACGGAGAAAATGCGTCTTGCTGACGCACTGAAATATTAGGTTCGTCAAGAGCGCTGTATACCGGCAGGCCTTCTTTCATAAAGCGGAACTGCAAATAATAGACATCGTCTTTTTCAGATAAATCTTTGAGTACTTTTGTTTTGGGAGAATCTTTATAACCGGAATTTTTTAACAGTCGTTCCTGGTATTCATTTAACTCCTTGCCGGTAATTGCTGCAATCATTGGTTCCATTGTCGGTTCACAAGGCAATTTCAACGCCTGAAGAAAACCCGTTCCTTTTTTAATTGCGTCGGTGCGCGTCATAAAAGAAAGCTCCTTGGATAAAGAAGGGGTTTTCTCCAGGCTGCCGCCAAATTCCGCAACAAGAGAATTAATAGCGGAAGCACGCTTATTTGCTACAAAACTTGTTGTAGCTCTGTTTGCCAAAATAGAACCGTCATCAGCAATTGTAATGTATAATCCTCCACCTGTAGTCGTGTCCACTATTACCTTGCCGGGATCTCCTGCCGGAAATATCGTGGTGAGCTCCTTTGGTGAAAAAGACTGATAGCCCATTGAATATGTGGAATAGGCGCTCTTTGACGGTAAAATCACATCGGCGTCAACAGTGAGGTTTGTATCAAGTCCTTTTTTTATGTGCTGCGTTTTTCCGCCGCTCTGTATGTTGGATTGCGCTTCGGAAGAACTTGACACGCTGGTGCTTGTCTCATTGCCCCCCGATTGCGCGGATTCCGGGGTTTTTCCGCAGGCAGAAAAGGTAAGGACCAGCCCGGCTAACAGGAGGCAGAGAAAAACAGTAATCTTTTGTTTTTTCTTTTTCATCAGGATTCTCCTCGCTCTAAATATTGGCAGCTAAAATATTTTGCTAAATATGTACAACGGCATATATATCTGTTCTATAATAACTTAAAATCTATACAAGACAAATGGGGCGAAGCGGCTCTATTGTTTATCCACGGCCAAAACAAATATTACGGCGCAAATCTACCGGAAATGCGAAGTGCCGCCGAAGATGTGCTGGCGTCATCCTTCTGCCCTTTTAAGTACATATTATCGCCTGTTTTAACAGACGAAGCATACTTAAGACCATAGCTTGATACATAATTGGAAAACGTCGCATATGTTCCGACAGTGTCACTGACAGTCCTGTGAATTTTCACTCCGAAAATGTTGGACGAAGACAATGTGTTACTTACACCAGTGCTTGCGTTTGTCCGATCAAGCGTGATGTACCAATTCGAATCGTTGTCGTCTTTGGTGCCGTTAGCACTATTCTGAACATTGTTAATACTGCTGAATGTAAAGCTGTATGGGGTATTCGCCGCAAAAGCAGTCTGCGTTCCAACAGTTGCTGCCAGACACATTACGGCTAGAAATACTTTTAACTTTCTCATATTTTTCTCCTTTCGATGTGAGTGCTTCGCCCCATTTGTCTTGTATGGATTTTTCTGCCTAAAATAAAAAGCGCAGATTTTCACCCCGTTACTGGCCCACGGGTATCACTTTCTTCCTGATAAATTTTATTTTCATGCACTGCGCGCCGCGCATTTAATAACAAAGCATCAGTTAGCCGTATAATTCTTATCCAATATTCTATGGATCAACAATAATACTTATTTAAATATTTGTCAATAATAAATATGGTTGATTTTAAATTATTTTGTGTTATTATAAATATTATAAAAATATTTTGCCTAGGAAGTGACTCCTTGCCAAAGGAAAGATCCGCCTCTCCGCAAAGAAGCGGTACACCCGCGGGAATCAAAGAATCTTTGAAAAAAGCCACCACGGAAATGCTGGTTTTATTTTTGCTGCGCCAAAAACCAATGTATACGTATGAGATGATGCGCGAAATGGAAAGGCTGAGCGACGGAGTCCTGACATTTAATACTTTATATATTGCTATTTATCGTTTAGAGAGTTTTGGTTATCTTCAAGAATCTGACAAAGTGCTCTCCGAAGATAACCGAATGCGCATTTACTTTTCTATTACTGAAAAAGGGCAACAGTATTTGCAGGAGATTATTTCTGAATATCGGCTGGTTACGAGTACCATTGATAAAATGCTGTCACAGGATAAAACACTTTTCAATGAAGAGGAGCATCGGTGAAAATTGAAGTTGGAACATGAACTGAATCGTTATTACAAAGAAATGAAAAAACACCTGACCTGTTCTAAAAAGTCCCGGGAACATTTTATAACGGAAGCACATCGGCTGGTGGACGATTTTCTGGAAAATCAACCCGATGCAACTTATGAAGACATCTTAAAAAATATAGGAACTCCAAAGGAATTATCGGAAACTTTTTTAAACACTCTGCCGGATAAAGCCGAGATTGAAAGATACCACCTTACCCGACGAAGAAAGCGGCGGTTGATTGCGGCTCTTCTTTGTGCGACCATAGTCATTTTGCTAGGCATCATCGTTTACATAGGCCAGGTAAGATATCATACAGTCATAACAGAAGAAACGACTACAATTATTTACCCGGAATCATCTTCTTAGAGATATTCAAAAATTTAAAATGGAGGCTTTAGTATGAAAAAGCTGCTTTCCTGTGTTTTGACCCTTGCAATGGTCTTTTCCCTTTCCATTTCATGTTTTGCTCAGGAAGTTCCGGTACAAAACGTTCAATCCTTGGTTGTCACTACGGAGAATTTAGGGAATGGTATTACGGTTGAAACGAAAACTACCGTATATAACACCTATTCAGTGTTATCCGCTGTTTCTACACGGAGCGCTTCCCAAACAAAGACCTATAAAGCAAACGGGGCAACCGTGGGCACTGCCACGCTGAACGCAAGTTTCGGGTACAATGGTTCTTCCGCGTGGGTCACAAGCAAAAGTGCGGCACATACCACCGCAAGTGGATGGTCATACGGGAGTGAATCACTTACAGCAAGCGGGAATACCGCAAACCTTTCAGCTTTGCTGACACAACGTTCCGGCAATATAATTACTGGAACTGTTGACGTCGATGTCTCTTTGACATGTTCCCCTTCCGGCCAGATTTCCTAATGTAGTATCTCTACTTCTACAATAGCAACACCCCTTGCAGATCTGAATGAACAGATTGCAAGGGGTGTTGTTTTAAGAATAAAATTCTACCCGGTTATTCAGCTGGGCTTTGCTGTTCTATGCAAAACAAACCGCCGGTCGTAAGCCTGTGTGTCAGGTGCAAGGTAACCGCTGATGATCTGACGACTTAATCATCGTTTACCAAGGGCATTAGAACCTGCCGGAAACAAAACCCGATCCTCACACGGAAATCTGATTCAGTATTTCCCCTATGCTGCCCTGAATGAGCAGATCCGCATTCCTGTCCTGCGCCGTTGCGGTGCGGTTGATGAGTACGAGCCTCCCGCCCTTGCAGTATTGAATCAGGCTTGCCGCCGGGTAAACTGTCAGCGACGTTCCCCCGATAATCAGCAGGTCCGTGTTTTCAATCGCTTCCATTGCGCCGGCCAGCGTGCGCTGGTTCAGCGCTTCCTCATAAAGCACCACATCCGGCTTCACTGTGCCCCCGCAGGCACACCTTGGGATTCCATCGCTGTGCAGTACAAACTCTGCGTTGTATAATCTGTGGCAGCTTTCACAATAATTCCGGTGAACGGAACCATGCAGCTCAAACACAGTTTTCGCGTCTGCCTTTTGGTGCAGTCCGTCAATATTCTGAGTGACGACGGCACTCAGCCTTCCCGCCCGTTCCAACTCGGCAAGCTTTCGATGCGCGGCATTCGGCTTCGCGTCCAGATACAGCATTTTTTCACGATAGAAATCGAAAAACTCCGCCGTATGCTCTTTATAAAAATGATGGCTGAGCATCACTTCGGGCGGATACCTGTAATGCTGGCTGTAAAGGCCGTCCACACTGCGAAAGTCGGGGATTCCGCTTTCCGTGGATACGCCTGCCCCGCCAAAAAATACAATTCGGCTGCTTTTGTTCACCATATTCTGCAGTTCTGTGATTTCTTTTTCCATTTTATATTCCCTCTTACAATTAATTATGTCACACAGCCGGGTACGCCGAAACCTGAAAATATCATGGTCCCCGCTGTTTACTCTTATCTTAAAAGCAGTGAACCCATTTTGCAAGGTCTTGTCTGCAAAAAGAAAAACAACAGCATAGAACCCATAAACACGAGTTCCTATTCCGGTTCTTCTGTCAAACTCAAAATAGAACCGTTTGATCACACTGTTCTATGCTGATATTTTAGTAATTCGCATCATTCTCACCATTTTACAAACAACCCCTAGGTAGCCGCTGATTAAAGCAATTCTGAAGCCGCTCAGTCCAGTATTTTCGCGGCTTCGAATTGCTGTCTAGCGACTTAATCATCGTTTACCTAGGAAAAAACAAAATTTCCCAAAAAAGTATCAACTTTTCATACTTGCAATTGAAATGCCGCTTTAATTCATCTATAATAAAGAAATAAAATTAAATGAACCGGCAGGAAAAAGTTTTGAAAATACATTTTAAAATAAAAATTTTGTCCTTTTACACCGATACTCGGCGGAAAAAGACAAAATTTGCGACTGGCAGGAAAAGGATGGTCAAAAAAATGCAAAATAAGGCTTTGGAAATTATTGGGGAAGTAAAAAAAGCAGTCGTCGGCAAAGACGAAGTGATTGGAAAAGTACTTATGGTAATTCTGGCAAAAGGGCATATTTTGCTGGAGGATATCCCCGGCGTGGGAAAGACGACGCTTGCACTGGCACTCTCAAAAGCGGTTTCTCTGGATTACAAACGCCTGCAGTTTACGCCCGACGTCATGCCGACCGACGTAACCGGATTTTCAGTTTATAATAAGCAGACCGGTACGCTGGACTACAAATCCGGCGCGGCGCTGTGCAACCTTTTTCTTGCGGATGAAATCAACCGCACCTCCAGCAAAACACAGTCGGCGCTTCTGGAGGTAATGGAGGAAGGAAGCATTACTGTCGACGGCGTTACCCGGCGCACCCCAAAACCGTATATTGTCATTGCCACCCAGAATCCTGTTGGCAGCGCCGGTACGCAGCTGCTGCCGGAGTCCCAGCTTGACCGGTTCATGGTGCGTTTGACAATGGGTTACCCTGACCTGAAGGACGAAATGGAAATTTTAAAACGCAAGCAGGGTGCCGACCCGCTGGAATCAGTCCGGCAGGTGGCGAGTGCGGACGATATACTTGCCATGCAGGTACAGACAGAGTCGGTTTATATTTCAGACGACGTGTACCGCTATATTGCGCGGCTGATTGCCGCGACGCGCGAAAATGAAATGGTCCGTCTGGGTGCCAGCCCGCGCGGTTCCATCGCACTGACAAAGATGGCTCAGGCGGCGGCCTACCTTGCCGGGCGCGATTATGTTGTGCCGAAGGACGTACAGTTCGTATTTTCTGATGTCGTTCAGCACCGCATTCTTTTAAGCGCGCAGGCAAAAATCAGCGCTGCTACGGCTGCTTCCGTGCTGGAGAGTATTTTGAGAAACGTTGCGCTCCCCGCCGTTACCGGGCGCTGAGGTGCGCGATGCTTCGATATCGTATTTTTTACGTGCTGGCTCTTGCCGCCGCGACGCTGTTCTATATTTTCTATTCCGGATATTTTTCATTCTTTCTGCTGGCGCTTCTGATTTTGCTTCCCATGGTATCATGGGCAATGACGTTTTCCGCGACACGAAAAACAGAGCTTCGTCTGGAAGCGGTTCACAGCTACGCAGTCAAAAATCAGCCGCTTCTTTTGGGCATCACTCTGAAAAACAGATCGATTTTTCCAATCGCACAGATCAGGCTGAATTTCAGCTGTACAAATACGCTGTGCGGCGTAAAGCAGCAGGAGGTTCTGTTCCTTCCCGCGGGTACCGGAGCGGAGCAAACCGCCGAATACCGCTTGACTTCAAACTATTGCGGTAAGATCACCGCCGAACTGACTAAGATTACTTATTACGATTATTTGGGTATTTTCCGTATTTCCCAAACGCCCGCGCTGTATACAGAGCTGTACTCTGCACCCGCCGCGCTTTATCCTGACGCTCTGATTGAAAATTCGGGCAGCCTCGGGATGGAAAGCAATACGTTTTCGAAAGTAAAACCCGGCGACGACCCATCCGAAATATTCGACATCCGCCCCTATCGCAGCGGCGACCGGCTGCGCAGTATCCACTGGAAGCTCAGCTCAAGGCTAGACGAGCTTATGGTAAAGGAATTCAGTTTACCGATGGACAGCACGGTTCTGCTGCTGACAGAGCTGCTTGCCCCCGATATGGACACACTTGACACCGTGGTGGAAACGCTGGCTTCCGTTTCCGCTTTTTTGCTGGAAAATCAGATTCTTTACAGTGTCGGCTGGTACAATGATGTGCAGTCGCAATACTTTGAAACACAGATCGAAAACGAAGAGGATCAGGCTGTTTTTTTGAACGCGCTGCTTTCCGTCCGCCGGTATCAGAGCAAAGCGATGGCTTTGGCAGCCGGCGAGGACGGATTTTCGCAGAAACGGCCCCATCTGATTTACATTACCGGAACTCTTACGGACATGCTCAGTAATTTTTGCGCGGCACAGGCAGACGCGGGAAAAATCACTGTGCTGAAATGCGGCGTGATGGACGAAGCACAGCAGAAAATCGCGGCCGAATTGGAATTCATGCAGGTGCAAATCCTTGAAATTCCGGTTGGGACGGTACGGGAAAGCCTTTCCGGCGTCACCGTTTAGCTGCAAGGAGGTATTATGCGAAAAAAAGAATCGAAAGAGAACCTCTCAGGAATTCAGCTGGCCGCTCCGCGTCTGACGGGAAATCAGCCCGCCGCAATTACAGGCATTTTATTTGGCTTTCTTATGACCCTGTTGGCCGTCGGCGGCGCACAGTGGTGCTTTATCTCCGTGTTTTCTATCCAGGTACTTCCCCTGACTATCCTTTTGTACACTGTGCTTTTCGCGACGGTGCTGTCCGCTGTTTACCGGATTCGCCGTGTACGCCCTGTAGTGCTGCTCGCGCTGACGCTGCTGTATGCCTGGGTGGGCTACAGTCTGTATGAAAGCATTTCGCAGGGATTTATTATCGTTACAAACCAGATTATGAAAACCTATGCGGCACATTCAAATTACGTGTTTCCGCTTTATGCCGTGGCGGCGAAGCAAAATGAATACCCGCTGCTCTGCACCATATTCCTGCTTTACGCGTGCTTTTTTCTCTGCCTTTTTCTCAGCTGGGCAATTGTGCGCAGGCAGAGCTTCGGCCTCACCTTTGCTGCAACCATTCCGTTCCCGGCAGCAGGATTCATCTTTTATATTTCACCTGATTTCCGTGCGTTGCTGATGCTCACGGTATGCTGGTTTGTTTTGCTCTTTATCAGAATCCTCGGAAAAAGCGCGCGTCTGCCCATCAAGCGCAGGGACGTTTACCGCGCCGTAGTTCCCGACGCGGCGGCGAAATCCGGTTTACAGGTATTACCCGCCGCTGTGCTTTGCATCGCGTTGGTTCTGGCTGTTTTCCCGCAGCAGACTTACCGTTATTCGGATCAGGCTCAGCAAGCGCGTACAAAGTTGGTCAACGCAGCGAATGATTACCCCCTGTTTGAAACCGGGGACACCATGGCGGGAACCAGCGACCATGTAAATTTAAGAGGAGCGGACTCCATTCACTTTACCGGAAAAACCATGCTGCAGGTGCAGGCGACGGCGGCGCATTCCGCATATCTGAAAGGCTTCACGGGCAGTATTTACACCGGCAGGAGCTGGGAAAAGCTACCGGACAGCGACTACACGGAAATTGACAAAAGCCTTGGCGCGCTGAATGTACAAAATTTCAGCAGCCAAATGGTAACGCTCGGAAAAGAGGCACTCTCCATTGACACCGGCGGGTATGGAATCCACGTGAAAAATACAGCCGCCAACAAGCGGATTATCTACACGCCCTACAACCTGACCACAACGCCGACTGAAATTACCGGTGTCAAGTTTATCCACGACATGGGAATTCGTTCCGGCTCTCTTTTCGGGACCTCGGAGTATACGCTTTACGCGAACAGCTTTAACAATTCTACCATTACTTCAAACGTGCCCGGCTTATTTGGCACGCTGTACTCTACCCAGCATTTGAATGACCCGGTGAAACAGAAAAAGTTGGCGCGGGAGACCTCTGCTTATGTGTACGGTTATCTAAGCCCCGACAACTCAATTGATCCTCAAATGTTTTACACCGGCGCAACGGGGCAAAAAATTCCAGAGGATTTCAATGCGGAATCTAAAAACTTTTTAAGCGCCGAACAGGCATACCGATTATTTATGTATGACAAGTACACACAGCTTCCTCCGGACATAAAGCAAAGCGTGCGGAATTTGATGCAAAAAAACAGAATTTTCGATTTTTACCAATTAGCAGGCTATGATAGTTCCGATGAACCCGTCAAGCAAATGGTGGAATCGGTTAAAAACTACCTGGCCAAAAATTACCGATACACCCTTTCCCCCGGAAAAGTGCCGGACGGCAAGGACTTCGTCGAATATTTTCTGACTGAAAATCCGAACGGGTACTGCGTTCATTTTGCGACCGCCGCCGCCGTGATGCTGCGCGCGGTCGGAATCCCCGTTCGGTATGCGGAAGGCTACCTTGTCACCTCGGACGATATTACCAAAGCAAAGGGTGGCTGGGCAAATATTCCCGACACCCGCGCACACGCCTGGATCGAGGTGTATTACCCCGGGCTGGGCTGGCAGCCCGTTGAAATGACGCCCGGATTTAATATTGAGCAAAATATGACGCAGGACGATATTAAAACGCCGGAGCAGACCCCCAGCGCGCCGCCGATCAGCAAACCCGAAAGCAGTGCTTCCAGCATGGAGGAAACGGAATCTAAGATCAGATCGCAGTCTTCTTCGTCACGTCCGGATGTAAGCCCTGCCGCTTCCGGCAATGACGACGTCAGAGCCGTCATGACGCCGATTCTTGCCGTCGTCGGCGCAATTCTGCTGCTGGCCGCCACGGCAAGCCTGCGGCGTAAAATCGCCACGGAACGGCGGAAGCGGCAGTTCACCCAAGCGGACAGAAATAAAGCTGCGCTGGCTGTTTACGCATATATGGAGAAGCTGCTTCGCTTCGGCGGCGAAATTCCTCAGCCGGTCACGGACATCGCGCTGAAAGCACGATTCAGCCAACACACCGTTTCACAGGAAGAACTTGAATTCATGCGCGCGCAGGCGGATTTACTCGCCCGCAGCAGTCTTCTTTACAAATCTAAAGTCGAAATAATCCGGATCAAGTATATTTACGCGCTTGCGTAAAGCAGGGCAAAAGTTCCGTATAAATCAATAAGCACCGCCGGAAAACCGGCGGTGCTTTTTATATAGAACGTTTCCCTCATCGGGACAGCGATTGCTTGGTTACCTGTTTTACTTTGTCATCAGATCGCAGATCTGATTAGAAAACGTGAGCGGATCTTCGATTTTAACGCCTTCAATCAGCAGTGCCTGTGTATAAAGAAGCGAAGCGTACTGTTTCAGCGTTTCCTTGTCATTCTGATACAGGTCGCACAGCTTTTGGAAAACCGGGTGGTTTGCGTTGAGCTCCAGCACACGTTCCGCGTTTACCTTTTCCTGATTTGGCATCGCGTTCAGTACCTTTTCCATTTCAATCGAAATCGCGCCGTCAGAAGACAGGCAAACCGGGTGTGTTTTCAGCTTCTGCGACAGAATCACCTCTTTGACTTTGCCGCCAAGCGCATCCTTCATAAAGCTGAGCAGTTCCTTATTTTCCTCAACCTTTTTTGCGGCCTCCTGCTTTTCTTCTTCGGTTTCCAGTCCCAGATCATCGGCGGAAACGGATTTGAATTCCTTGTCGTCGTACTTCATCAGCATACGCAGGGCAAATTCGTCAACATCGTCGGTAAGGTACAGAATCTCGAAGCCTTTATCCTTTACTACCTCGGTCTGGGGCAGCTGCTCAATGCGGGCAACGCTTTCGCCGCAGGCATAGTAAATGTATTTCTGATCTTCCTTCATACGGGAAACATACTCTTTCAGCGTGACCATTTTCTTTTCGCTGGAAGAATAGAACAGGAGCAGATCCTGCAGCATGTCTTTATGCATGCCGTAATCCTGATAAAGTCCGTATTTCAGCTGTAAGCCGAAGTTCTTGAAGAACTGCTCGTACTTTTCGCGGTCGCTATTGAGCAGGCTTTCCAGCTCGGATTTGATCTTCTTTTCCAGACGTCCCGCGATGATTTTCAGCTGACGGTCGTGCTGGAGCAGCTCACGGGAAATATTCAGGGAAAGATCCTGCGAGTCGACAAGGCCGCGGATAAAGCTGAAGTAATCCGGCAGAAGATCCGCGCACTTATCCATAATCATCACGCCGTTGGAATAAAGCTGTAAGCCCTTTTCATAGTCGCGGGTATAGAAGTTATACGGCGCGCTGGCGGGCACAAAGAGCAGCGCTTTATAGGTCGCGGTTCCCTCGGTGCTGGAATGAATCACGAGCGCGGGGTTCTGGTAATCGTTAAACTTACTCTTGTAGAACTCGTTATACTCTTCGTCCGTAATTTCATTTTTATTTTTGCGCCAGATCGGCACCATGCTGTTCAGTGTTTCATTTTCGGTGTAGGTTTCGTATTCCGGCTCTTTTTTGTCGTCTTCCTCTTTGCCCGCATCATCGGAGGTTTCCTTTAAGCGGCTTTTTTCCATATCCATTTTAATCGGATAGCGGATGTAATCGGAATATTTCTTCACTAAATTCTTTAAATTATAAGTATCAAGGTACTCATCATAATTGTTGTCGTCCGTATTGGGCTTAATATTAAGAATGATAATCGTGCCGTGGCTTTCTTTTTCACAGGGTTCAATGGTGTAACCGGCGGCGCCGTCGCTGTCCCACCGGTAGGCCTCCTCGCTGCCGTAAGCCCTGCTGAAAACGGTAACGTGGCTGCTCACCATGAAGGAAGAATAGAAGCCCACGCCAAACTGGCCGATAATCTCGATATCTTCTTTCGGTTCGTTGTCCTTCTTAAAGTTGAAGGAACCGCTTTTCGCAATGGTACCCAGATTATTTTCCAGTTCCTCTTTGGTCATGCCGCAGCCGTTGTCCGTAATGGTTAGGGTACGGCTCTGCTTGTCCGGGCTTAACGCAATATAAAAATCGTCGCGGTTCAGGCCGGTGTCGCCACTTTGCAGGGTCTGATAATAGAGTTTGTCAATCGCGTCGCTTGCGTTGGAAATCAGCTCACGCAGGAAAATTTCATTGTGCGTATAAATGGAATTAATCATCATATCCAGAAGACGTTTGGATTCTGCTTTAAACTGCTTCATTGCCATGTTATCTACCTCTGTCCATTATTTTAGCACTCTCTATCTTTAAGTGCTAAAAGTATTGTAATACAACACGGCGGGAATTTCAAGTAGATAAATTATGAATTTTTTATTGCGATAAAAGGATGTACTGCAAAATGAACGCAAATCCATTTTGCAGCACATCCTTTACGGGTAAATTGCCTGTGGATTACCACCAGGCCCACATTTTGTATTTATTTTAGCGGCTCACAATATTTTTTCATACAGTCTGAACCAGTCCAGACCAAAGTTTGAAAGGCCCAGATCAACCGTATCAACGTAGCGAAATCCGCACTTTTCATACAATCTGATGGCCGGAACATTTTTCTCAAAAACGTCCAACCTGATTGCTTTCATGTTTGTCTCTGCTGCAAGCTGCTGCGCAAAGTCCAAGAGCCTTTTGCCGATTCCGCGCCCGCTGTTCGCGGGGTGAACCGCAAAGGTATGCACGACGAAAACATCGGCGTAATCGGCTTTCATTCCCCACTCAGCGGTATGGTATGCCGCTTCCGGCTCATGGTTCAAAATGACCGTACCGACAATTTTTCCGTTTTCCCTTGCCACATAAAGCGTTTTGTTTGCCACGCCGTCTTCCGCGTTCTCGCGCACGGGATAGATTCCCTTTTTCCAGCCGGGGTAATTGTTCCCGGCTGCCAGGCTGTCATTCAGGTTGTCGTACAGTTGGGCTAATCCATCAATATCTTTTTCGCTTCCCCGTTCAATAATAAACTCCATCGTTTACATCCTGTTCTGTGTTCATTTATTTAATTTATCGTAGCGGCTTCCCCCAAAGTACCTCTGGAACTTTTCCGGAAAAAAGCAAAGAAAGCCCAATCCATGCAGGCGGCAATGAAAGCGTGAGCCGCATATGACAGCCAAATCCACTGTTCCTGCGTGAACGAAAACCCGTATACTATAAGTCGTCCGTCCATTTGAAACGAAACATTACCATTTCGCGCAGATTCAATCGGCAAATACTGCAAGCAGGCATATGGCAGGCAAAGAAGAACGCTAACCGCAACCGCAGTCCAAAATGCCCCAAAGTGGAAGGAAAAGGGCTTGCTCATAAAACGGAGTAAGAATCTGACCGTCAGCCACAGGAATAATAGCCTTGGCAGTTGGCTTGCCAATTGGTACACAAACAAGACCAGCCGCGAAAGCACCGGTCCCTGGACATTGTTCAAATTCCAAGCAGCTATTGCTTTGCTTAGAATGACCTGATCCCACAGCAGCTTGAATATAAGATAAATCGCCAGTGCCAAAATCAGTCCTTTAAGTGTTGATGTTTGAACCACCTGTTTGACCGGTTCTCCCTCATACGCCAGAAATATTGCCGCAACCAAAATGGCAAATAGCGCCGCACCGGCAAAATTCAGCAATATCATTCCGACTCCAAGCCCGGGGCGTTCCGGAAACAAAAAACCAAACCGCCACGGATTCATAAAATTGCCGGGCAATAACTCCGTCAGGAACAATGCAAGCAAAATAATAATCAGCTTTCTGCTTTTCATTCATGATTCCCCCTGTAGTATGATGGGAACATCATATTCCTATTTAGAAGTATTTGCAATACCGGCCTGAATGTTACTCGGCGGGTACATAGTCGTGGTCAACGGTAATCACCGCGTGGTAGTTCGGGTCAATCGCGTGAATTTCATCGGTAATACGCTCGACGAGTTCTTTGTCGCTGAGGCTGAACCCAAAGGAAACGCATATATCAAAAATCAGATTGGAATGCGTCGCACCCCAGACCACACGAAAATCATGCATGGTGATTTCGGGTGAAATATCCTTTAGCAGCGCTTTCACCTGCGCGTGAAGCTCGTTTGTGCGGGCGTCGTCCGTTACAATCGGGTCAAGGTGAATGACGAGATGAATTCCCAGCTCCGTGAGAAAATCCCGCTCAATATTATCAATGATGTCGTGGCTGACCATAATATCCTGCGTGGCGGAAACCTCACAGTGTACGGAGGCAAAACAGCGGCCGGGACCATAGTTGTGCACATTTAAATCGTGAATTCCCAAAATACCGTCGTAGCTTAAAATCTTATGATAAATATTATCCACAAACTCCTTAGAAGGAGCCACACCTAAAAGCGGATTGCTGGTGGACTGAATCAGCTTTACGCCGGTAACGACAATGAGCACCGCTACGACAAGGCCCATGTATCCGTCAAGGTTTACGCCTGTCAGCCTTGTAATGACCGTGCCCAGCAGCACCGCACCCGTTGAAAAAACGTCATTTCTGCTGTCGGCTGAATTGGCCGAAATCGCTTCTGATTGAATCAGGCTCCCGACCTTTTTATAAAACAGGCTCTGCCAAAGCTTCACGAGCATTGCAATCACCAGCACAATTACCATTACCACGCTGAATTCCGCGCTTTCAGGGTGCAGAATTTTGTCAAACGCATTGCGCCCCAGCTGGAAGCCGACCAACAGAATGGAAAGGGAAACGATCAGCCCGGAAAGATACTCAATACGGGCGTGCCCGTAAGGATGCTCCGCGTCGGCGGGCTTCCCCGCCATCTTAAAGCCGACCAGTGTGACAATGGAGGAAGCTGAATCAGACAGGTTGTTTACAGCGTCGGCGGTGATGGCGATACTGTTAAAAAGCATCCCTATGATAAATTTCATGACGAACAGCAAAAAATTGGAGATAACACCGACGATACCCGCAAACTTCCCGTACTTTTCATGTACTTCGGGGTCAGCGGTGTGCTCGTAATCCCGAATAAACAAACGTATCAGCAAATCTGTCATCACTGCACCTCGAACAAACTGTTCCCACGACAATCAATCGCGGTAAAAAGCGGAAATTCCTCTACTTCAAGGCTTTTTATGGACTCGCAGCCAAGATCGTCAAAGGCGATTACCTTCAGCGAACGCACAGACTTCGCGGCAAGCGCCCCCGCGCCGCCGATGGCGCAAAGGTAGACCGCTCCGTTGCGCTTAATCGCATCCACAACCTCAGGCGAGCGGTTGCCCTTTCCGATCATGCATTTCAGCCCCAGATCAAGCAGCCGAGGCGCAAACACATCCATACGGGAAGAAGTGGTAGGCCCGCAGGAGCCTATCGGCAGGTTCTCCGGGGTCGGCGTGGGGCCCGCATAATAAATGCTCGCGCCATTCAGATCAAACGGCAGCGGCTCTCCACGGTCGAGCATTGCCGTCAGCCGCTTGTGCGCCGCGTCGCGCGCGGTGTAGATTGTGCCGCTCAGCAAGATTTTGTCACCTGCGCGCAGCGTTTGCGCCGACTGTGCCATATCGTTTGTATGAATCTGAATTCTGTCCATAAAAGCCCTCCGTGGTATCAGAATAGGGAACCGCCCAACGCGGTTCCCTATTTAATCGTATTTGGTTTATATAATCATAACATATATTAGAATATAAATCAAAACATATTCTTTTTCCGAAGGATAAAATATGCAATAGCCATACTGCCAACGGAAAGCGCAATCGGGAACCAAAACTGCGGGTACGGCGTTCCGTTCACATTCATTCCGTATGCGCTTGTGATAACGGTCGGGATAGAGATTAAGAGCGTAATGGAAGCAAGTACTTTCATAACAATGTTCAGATTGTTGGATATGACGGAAGCAAACGCGTCCATGGTGCCCGACAAAATATTCAGATGAATATTGGACATTTCAATAGCCTGTTTGACTTCAATCAGAACATCCTCCAAAAGATCCTGGTCTTCCTCGTACAGCTTAATGACACGGCCCCTCATGATTTTTTCAATGGTAATTTCGTTGCCCTTCAGGGAAGAAGAAAAATAAACGAGAGACTTCTCTATGTCCAAAAGCTGAATCAGCTCCGAATTCTTCATCGATTTACGGAGCTCCTTCTCCACATACCCGCTGATCTTATCAATCTGCTTCAGGTACTGAAGGTACTTCGTTGCAATTCGCAGCATAATCTGTAAGATAAAGCGTGTTTTCAGATTTGTCTGAACACCTTTTACGGCGTCGTCCGAAAACTCACTGACAATTGCGTTTTCACGGATAGAAACGGTAATTACGTTTTTCTCGGTCAAAATAATGCCAAGAGGCATTGTGGTGTACGTAAAACTTTTTCCTGATTTTTCGACCATCGGGATATCAAGAACAACCAGCGTACAGTCGTCCTCGTGGTCAATATGGGAAGATTCCTCTTCATCCATCGCTTCACGGAAAAAATCAGGCTCAATGTTGAAATCAGAAATCAAGCTGTTAATTTCTTCATCATTCGGTGCGACGCAGTTGATCCAGCACCCCGGCTCACAGGTCGGAATTTCCGAAATGTGCCCGTTCAGGGTCTTGAAGTAGGTCAGCATTGCGCTCATCTCCTTTATGTATTTGATTAGAATTTCGACTGAAAGGGTCCGGGTTCACAATGCCACCTCCTGCACAATAATAATTGGTTTAACCTTTCGTCCAAAAGTTATTATATCACACTACAGCTAGAATACAAGCGAAAAAGCTGAATTTCGGGTAATATTTATTAAATTTCGACTTATAATGCCCTAAATCGGTCTATTTGAGCGAATAAGCACTATTTTGCTTCGGAATATTTCCCCAGATATGAAAAAAAGCGGACGCTTTCGCGCCCGCCCTGCAAAATTCTGAGCATTACTTACGATTGAAAATGGACATGATGTCCGTAAAATCTTCGTCGTCGATCGGGTTAGCACGGGAAGGCTGTTCCTTTACCGCTTCGCGCTTCGGTTGCTGCTCGGCTTTCTCCGTGGTAAAGCCGGGCTGATTGATAGAAGAAAACCCGGTGGCGATCACCGTTACACTGATTTCATCTTCCATATTCTCGTCGAACGCAGCACCCCAGATAATGTTCGCGTCTTCGTGCGCCTGCGCGGAAATCATTGCGGACGCGGTTTCGATTTCGTCCAGTCCAATATCGGGCGAAGAGGTAATGTTAATGATTACGCCCTTTGCGCCGTTAATCGCCGTTTCAAGCAATGGGCTGGAAATCGCCATATTTGCCGCCGCTTCCGCTTTATCCTTGCCGCTGGCATGTCCCACGCCCATGTGCGCATATCCGGCGTCTTTCATAACTGCGGTTACGTCGGCAAAGTCCAGATTGACAAGACCGGGCAGTTTGATTAAGTCGGAGATACTCTGCACACCCTGACGAAGCACATCGTCGGCAATGGCGAATGCGTTCAAAAGGGTGATGCGCTGTTCATTGACCAGTTTCAAGCGCTCATTCGGAATTACAACTAAAGAATCCACATGCTCGCGCAGTGCGGAAATTCCGCTTTCAGCCTGCTCCATACGGCGGCGGCCTTCAAACTCAAAGGGCTTTGTTACAATACCGACCGTCAGCACACCCATGTCACGCGCGATTTCAGCTACAATCGGCGCCGCGCCGGTACCTGTGCCGCCGCCCATGCCCGCGGTAATAAACACCATATCGGTACCGCGAATCGCGGCGGCGAGGGCCTCGCGGCTCTCATCAGCAGCTTTCTGCCCCATTTCCGGCTTTGAACCCGCGCCTTTGCCGTGGGTGATCTTTTCACCGATCTGGATTTTCTGTGTCGCTTTGGAGCGGTAAAGCGCCTGTTTATCGGTGTTTACGCTGATAAATTCAACACCCTGTACACCCATTGTAACCATTCGGTCAATGGCGTTTCCGCCGCCGCCGCCGACGCCAATTACTTTTATCTGCACGATGTTGTCAAAATCATTGTCAATTTCGAAAGGCATGTGCTGCATCCCCCTTGATTTATCCTTAATTTTATAATTCTTTTCTGATTAAATGACCAACATTATTAATTTAACATGTTTTATGTAATTTTTCAATTATTTTATTTCATAAGTATAGTATACGGATTGCTCATTAATATTCGTTATATGAAAATAGACAAGTGAATTTATGAAGCGGCGCTTGATTCCGCGTTATAATTGGGGTCAAAGTACGCGTGTTCGTCTTCCGCGGAAGTTGACAGGTCGAGCACACCCTTTTCTGTATCTTTGATCTTACCGGAATCCAGAATACTTTTGCCAAAACGGATTTTTTTGTCAAGATCGGAAGCAAGTCCCAGATTCATGGTAATCCGATGATCGTAAACCACCGCGATCTCAAAAGATTTTGTCAGATTAATTTCCGTAACCTTTTCCAGTTTCGCTTCGGCAATCGCCGCTGTCAGGTTTTGAAAAGTACTTTGCTGAGAGGTATCCGCATACTCTATCTTTTTACCAACTTCCGCTTTCGAAAGCGGAATCCCTTTAACCAGGGTTTGATTTTCCGGGGGCTTCGTCACAAGCTCCAGTACTTTTCCGGAAGCCCCGATGATGGCATATTGGTTCTTGTATGCCACAACACCGCTGACGGGTTCCTCCGTAACGGAAATCATCACCCTTGCCGGAAGATGCCTGCTAACCTTCACGCTGCCGATGTAGGGCAGCTTTTGCAGAACTTTCTTCTGCGCGGAGGAAGTGTCCGCCAAAAACAGGTTTTCCCCTTTTTTGATGCCGGTTGTCTGCGTAATTTCCTCCGCAGAGTAGCGGGAAGTACCCGAAACGCTGATTGTGTCAATTTTAAACAGTACTGTAAGCGAAAGCGCGGCGGCAGCGGCGATTACCGTAAGCAAAACGAAGGAATAAAACAGCACAAGTGCACGCCGCCGCCGCCTTCGCCGGGTTTCTGCCCGGCGCTGCGGGCTGGCGTACTTTGTGCTTTGCCGGGCTGCCGGCTTTCCCTGATTTGTGGAAACGGGCCGGTATTCCCCACTGCTTTTATCGTAAACACGCGCAACGCCGCCGTTTTTCTTTCTAACTTCCTTTGCCATTGTATAATTCCTCCGATTGCGTGCCGGGTCAGGTTCGGGTCACATGCGCTCCCAGCGAAGCCAGGCTGGCTTCCAGATTTTCATAGCCGCGGTCAAGATGCTTCAGCCCGGTAATTTCCGTCGTTCCCTCCGCCGCAAGGCCCGCGATCACCAGCGCCGCGCCGCCGCGCAGATCCGCCGCCTCAACCGGAGCGCCGGAAAGACGCGAAACTCCCTCGACAACAGCCACACGCCCCTCCACCTTGATATTGGCACCAAGACGAAGCAGTTCACCCACATGCTTGTAACGGTTTTCAAAAATATTCTCAACAAACATGCTGGTGCCCTCGGCAAGTGTGGTCATTGCCATGATCGGTGCCTGCGCATCGGTCGGGAAACCCGGATAGGGCATTGTCCGAATGCTTTTGATCCGCTTCAGCCGTTTCGGCGAAACAATCCGAAGCTTTTCACCGCTGATTTCAATTTTACATCCCGATTCTTCAAATACGGGAAATACCGGAGCGAGATGATCAGCGATAATATTTCGAATTGTCAGCGTGCTGCCCGTAACGGCGGCAGCGGCAAGGTAGGTCGCGGCGGCTATGCGGTCGGGAATAACCTGATGCTCACAGCCGGAAAGGCGGCTGACGCCCTCAATGATAACCGTGCTTTCGCCCGCGCCTTGAATCTTCGCGCCACAGGCATTCAGAAAATCGGCCAAATCCCAAATTTCAGGTTCGCGCGCCGCATTGGTAACAATTGTGGTACCCTGCGCCCGCGCCGCCGCAATGATGATATTCTCCGTTGCGCCCACACTCGGAAAAGACAGATTAATATACGCGGAATGAATGCCGTTTGGAACGCTGCACTCCAGACAGCCATGATCCTCGTGGATGATGACCCCCATCTTTCGGAGCGCGTCAAGATGCAGGTCAATCGGGCGCGGGCCAAGCTCACAGCCACCGGGGAACGACAAAACAGCCTCCCCCATGCTGCTGATAATCGCGCCCAGAAAGACAATAGAAGAACGCATTTCCCTCATCAGGGAGTCGGGAATATCACTCTGATTTTCTCCGCGCGGATCGATGTAGATATCGCTTCCGCTGCGGTCCGTGCGGCACCCCAAGTGGCGCAGAATCTTGAGGGACGTGTCCACATCCGACAGATTAGGGCAGTTATGTAAAACACATGGGCTGTCACACAAAAGAGCCGCTGCCATCAGCGGTAAAGTGCTGTTCTTTGCTCCGTGGACTGCAATTTCCCCCTCCAATTGGTTCGGTCCGTGAATAATCAGTTCTGACATAGAAGCACCCCCACATTTTCTAATATTATACTATGCGGGGTTTTTCATTGCTGTGATTGCTTTCATTTTGACTCTGACAGAACGTCCTTCATAACCTGGTAAATGCGTTCATTCGCATCGGTAATTCCCATTTTTCTTGCGTTCGCGCCCAACTTTGTTACAGTGTCGCGGTCAGCGAAAAGCTCATCGACCTTGGCACAAAGCACGGCGCCGGTCAGGTCCTTTTCTTCTATCATCACCGCGGCATCGCGCGAAACAAGCGCCATGGCGTTATGATACTGATGATTTTCAGCCACATTCGGCGAGGGAATCAGAATGGAGGCCTTACCCTGTGCCTGGAGCTCGCTGAGCGTAATCGCGCCGGCACGGCAGATCACAAGATCGGCAGCCGCCAGACATTCCGGCATATTGTCAATATATTCGCGGATATCAAGATTGTGATGCTTTTGGGGATCATATCCCTTCTGCTTCAGCAAATCGGGCAGCCACTTTCCCCACTGCCCATAACCGTGAATATGCTGGAACCTCCCGCTTTTCGCGCTCTGCACCAGCAACTCGGCCATTGCTTCGTTGATCGTTCTGGCGCCAAGGCTGCCGCCGAACGAAAGAATGACCGGGCGCTCGTCCAAACCAAGCGATTTTCTTGCTGCCGCGTGCTGCGCACGAAGTACAGCCGGACGAATCGGATTGCCGGTCAGAACACAGTTGGCCGATGCTTCAAGATATTTCTTTGCGTCTTCCACCGCAAGCATCGTGCGGTTCGCGTGCTTCGAAAGCATTTTGTTCGTTACACCGGGGAACGCGTTCTGTTCGTGAATCACACAGGGAATCCCCAATTTCATGGCTTCGCGGATTACCGGCCCCGCCACATAGCCGCCCGTTCCCACGCAGATATCCGGTTTGAATTCACGCAGAATACTGCGCGACTCTTTTGTGGAAGTAAACACATGAACGACGGTCTTCACATTGCGTTTCAGGTTTTTCCAGCTTAATTTACGCTGAAAACCAGAAATGGTAATGCTTTTAAAATCAAAGCCCGCTGCCGGAACAAGCCGTTCCTCCATACCGCCCTTTGCACCGATGTAAAGAATCTGTGCATCGGGCTCGCGCTCGTGCAGGTATCCCGCGATGGCAAGTGCCGGGTTGATATGGCCTGCGGTGCCGCCGCCGGCAAATAAAACTCTCATAATGATCCCTCTTTAATCTATGCTGTAAACATATCGGTTTTTATTGGAAATTATTTAGCTTTTCGCCTGATTCAGCCTAAGTTTTTTCGATTGAGGACGTTCGCGAAATAGAGAGCACAATGCCCATTTCCGCCAGAAGAATGACCAGCGACGTACCCCCATAGCTGAAAAACGGCAAACTAATACCGGTATTCGGAATCGTGTTCGTTACAACCGCGATATTCAGAACCACCTGCAGTCCGACCTGCATCACGAGGCCGATACCGAGCAGCATACCGAATTTGTCCTTTGCTTTCAGCGAAATCGTGATGCCGCGCCAAACCAGCATAGCGAAAAGAATAATAATGATGAGCGCGCCGATAAATCCGAGCTCCTCGCAGACGATGGCGAAAATAAAGTCATTCTGCGGTTCGGGAAGATACAGGTATTTCTGCCGTGACTGCCCAAGCCCCAAGCCGAGCAGCCCGCCGGAACCGATGGCGTACAGTGACTGGCGCGTCTGCCAGGTATCCTCCATCAATGCTTTGCTCACGGTGCTGAAAGGGTCAAGCCAAGCCACGATACGGTCATTCGCATAGCTGAATTTCTTGGCGAATAAAACAAGATATACGACAGCCGCTCCCACAGCGCCGCCCGCGACGCCAAACCAGCGCAGCCGCACACCGCCGATAAACAACATGATAAAGGCGAGAACAACTAAAATAACCGTCGCCGACACATGGGGTTCCAGGATCAGCAGTCCCGCTGTCGACCCCAAAATCAAAAGGTAGGGTAGTACTCCGTAGCGGAACGTGTCCATCCGGTGGAAATTCAGGGAAATCAAGTGCGCAAAGATCAGCACAATCGCAAATTTAGCGAGTTCTGAAGGCTGGAACTGCCCGAGAGGCCCAAGACTGATCCAGCGGTGCACGCCGTTGATCTTCGTAGTAAATAAAACAAGTACCATAAAAGCGTAAGAAATCAGCAACATCGGAATGGCCATCTTATGAAGATGGTGATAATCAAAATAAGAAATTGCAATCATTGCCGCAACACCCAGGACAGCGTTGATCAGCTGGCGGCTGATAAAATAGTAGCTGCTGCCATGCCGATATAAAGCATTTGCAAAGCTTGCGGAAAACATCATAACCAGTCCGATAATCACCAGCGTTAATACGAGAAATAGGAAAGGCAAATCCATTCCCGAACGCGCGGAAAACATGCGAAATTTTTTCCGTAGCCCCCGTTTTTTCGGGGGGCTCTTCTTATCTGCATTTCCCGCATTTGCCGGTTCACCGCGCACCGGGGCATTGCTCTGCCTGCCATTTGTATTAGCCATTTTTTCCCCTCCTGAACGGCAAACGATACTCTTAATTAAAGCACATCACAGCAAAGTTTTTTGTCAGTTTTTGAACGGTATTAAACGTGACAATTGATATTAAAGCACACTGGCGATTACCGCCGCACCGAACACCACTGTCACAAGGCTGAACGAAACACAGATTTTGACCTCGCTCCAGCCGCACATTTCAAAATGATGATGAATCGGACTCATTTTGAACAGGCGTTTTCCGTGGGTCGCCTTAAAATATGTCACCTGCAGCACGACGGAAAGGATTTCGCAAATATAAACAATACCGAGCGGCACAAGCAGGATTGGCATATTGATACCGAAGCCGAGCGCACAGACCATACCGCCGAGGAACAGGGAACCGGTATCCCCCATAAAAACCTTTGCCGGGTTAAAGTTCCAAATCAAAAATCCCAGGCATCCGCCCGCCGTTGCCGCTGCAACAATATCCATCCCGTTGACGCTGAGGATACCCGCCAGCAGCAGGAAAAACAACGCGACGAAAAAAGTAACCGATCCGTTCAGGCCGTCGATACCGTCGGTAAAATTGACCGCATTGACCATGGCGACAATGCCCAGAAAAGCAATAATCCAGTACCAGATACCGAGATTTACACCGCCGACAAACGGAACCATCGTGGTTGTACCCGCGCCGGCCAAATACAGGGAATACAGGTAAGCGCCGGCCACTAAAAACTGCAAAACAAGCTTTTGCTTCACATTTAAACCAAGATTGCGCTTTTTCACGACCTTGATATAGTCGTCAAAGAACCCGATTGCGCCAAAGCCCAGCGCCATCAGCAAACCGCCGATCAGCTTTGTGCGCATCAGTGTATCCAACGCGCTTTGATTGGACGCAGCAAAATAAATGGGCAGACAGACCGCACTGGCTACAAAAATGCCAATGATGAACATAAATCCGCCCATAGTCGGTGTGCCGCTCTTTTTCTGATGCCATTTCGGCCCGACTTCCCTGATTGTCTGCCCAAAATTAATTTTGTGCAGATACGGCACCATCCATTTACCCAGAAGCGCCG
Organism: Bacillota bacterium; assembly: GCA_023416955.1. Lineage (GTDB taxonomy): Bacteria > Bacillota > Clostridia > Oscillospirales > Acutalibacteraceae > Caproiciproducens. Next base: position 30,785 of record JAEZGM010000023.1, read on the forward strand.
TAACGCCAAAGGAAATAACCGCCGCCGCCAGCGTCCAAATTGAATTCATATGTTCTGACTCCACCTTTTCTGATTTTGCGCCGGAATTTTCCGGCGCATTTCACATCATTATAGCACAATGATCCTCAGTTTTTAACCCCTGTAAAGTCCATCCGGTTCAATGCGTCCAGCGTTTCTGCAAAGGGTACGCCCGCCGCGCAGGCTGCCGCGGCAGCGGCAAGGCTCTCTTTCGCCCATTGCGCGCCGCCTGTCATCAGCTTGACACGGCCAATCACCCCTACCACGACCAATTCGAAGGCCAGGCAATTTTCCTGTGTAAGGCGAATGTTGCGCGCCGTAAAATCGGCACTGTCACTCGAAAGAGAATATGTCACTGGGGAAAGCGCAGAAAGCGCGGAATTGTTCACGGTTTCAAATTCGGCCACACAGATTTCAAATTCTGCCGCATGATCGGGAATCACCCCGTCACAAAGCAGCAGTACAGTAGGCTGCTCATCCGGAAGCTTGGCTTCCCCCACGCGTGCGGCGCGAAAATGAGCGCGGCCGCTCAGGCGGAATATTTCCTGCAGAATAGAGATAGTATGCCCGCTTTTATCACTGACAGCAATCAATTTTCCTGAATGCATAAACGCCCTCTTTCCTCTTGCGTTATCCCACCTGATCCGGTTCGATGAATCCAACCGTAACCACCGTACCCGGCGCAACCTTTGTGCCCGCAGCAATACTCTGCGAGTTGGAAATCGGATTCGTGCCGGTCAGTGCGGCGCCGGTAATGCTGATATTGATACCCGCATTCGAAGCGGCTTTGTTTGTGTTGGCGAGCGTCATACCGGTCAGGTTTGGTACCGTCACATCGGTTGACGAACCGGAATCATCCGTAAACAGCACCACGGTGCCATTCTGTGGAATGCTCTTGCCCGGTTCCGGAACCTGCGAAATGATGGTCTTTCCGTTGCCGTAGACCTTCGGTACGAGTTTGCTCTTTGTCAGCGCATTTTTGGCGTCAGCAACCGATTTGCTGATTACATCCGGCGTACTGGTGTCGAGCTTCTCCAGCTCCGTCGGCGTATATTTGCGCTGTACGCCGAGGTAGGGCAGAATTTCTTCCATTGTCTTTGCGAAGGTAGGCCCGGCGACGGCACTGCCGTAGTAGCTGTCGCCGTGCGGCTCGTCATAATAAACCAACATGATGATCTGCGGGTCGTCAGCCGGGGCAAAGCCGCAGTAGGAAGCGATGTACTCATCTTTACCGGTCTTAACCTTGACTTCCGTCTTCTGAGAAGTACCCGTTTTACCGCCCACACGGTAGCCGGGCAGGTAACCGTTCTTCGCTGTACCGGTCGTCGCGTTTTGCTGCAGAATCGCAGCCATACGTTTGGAAGTATCGTTGGAAATCACCTGACGCTTCGGCGTCGTATCGGTTGTTTTTACGATATTCCCGCTGTCGTCCAGTATCTGTGCGACCACATGCGGCTGCACGATGTAGCCGCCGTTCACAACCGCGGCCACCGCGGTAACCATCTGAATCGGCGTGACACTGTTCGTCTGCCCGAAAGCGGCGACCGAGAGGTCGAGTATGCTCATGTTATTTGCTGTATAATACTGGCTGCGCCCTTCACCCGGCAGGTCGATTCCCGTCTTCTGGGTAAGCCCGAACGCGTCGAAATATTTGAAGAAGCGGTCGGCGCCCAGTTTTTGCCCGACCTGCATGAACACAACATTACTGGAATTGCAGATTCCCTGTGCAAAAGTCAAATGGCCAAACCCGCCGTGCTTCCAGTCATGGACGACCTGCCCGCTGATTGTCAGGGAGTCAGGGCAGTTAAACGGGGTATTTTCCGTTACAAGTCCCTCTTCCATGGCGGCCGAACCGGTGATTGTTTTAAAAACGGAACCGGGGTGATATGTATCGCCTACCATCTTATTGCGCCACTGTTTATCCTGCGCGGCACGAAGTTCTTTCGTCCGCTCCTCGCCCTGCGGCATCGACGCTACTTTGGCGGCTTCCGTCGGATCGGAAATCGCGAACGGATTATTCGGGTCAAAAGCGCCGGAGACTGCCATACCCAGAATGGCGCCGGTTTTCACATTCATGACAATTGCACCGCCGCGCTCGCCAACCTTATTCTTCTGAACACCCTCAGCAAGGTTTTCTTCCAGAAAATGCTGCACAACCTCGTCAATCGTCAGTACGAGGCTGTCGCCGTTTTTCGATTCCACCTTCTGCTCATACTGGAACGGCATATCGGTGCCGATGGCGTTTTTCGCTGTTACCAGCTTGCCGGAAACACCGGTCAATACGCTGTCATACTTCTGTTCCACCCCGGCAAGGCCCTGACTGTCGGAGCCGGTAAAGCCGAGCACGGTGGAAGCGAATGCACCGTACGGGTAATACCGCTTGTAATCCTCAAGCAGGCGGATTCCGCTCTCAATTTTATGATCGCTTTTAAATTTCAGGATTTCGTCCTTGACATCGGTCTCAACGCCGCGTTTCAACACGCTATAATAGCTTTTCTTCTTACTCTGCTCTAAAATTTTATCCTTGTCTATCCCAAGTATTTCAGAAAGGCCGGACGCGATAACATCGCGGTTCTTATCCGTAATAAACGCCGGTTCAAGAACGACCTGCCATACGGTGGCGCTCTTCGCCAGCGGTTTCATGTTTACGTCGTAAATGGTGCCGCGCTGGGCGCTGAGCGACGTCTCCTGCGTCTGGTTTTCCACCGCCATGGTATGCAGTTTTTCCCCGTCAACCAACTGCAGCCGGATCAAGCTGACAATGATCGCGCCAAAGCCAATCAAATTCAGCGCCACAAGCAGAAAAGTTGTGCGGCGCCACATACGGATTGTTGTACCTTTTGCCATTTCAGTTCCTCCAGAAGTCACAGCACGGCGGTCTGCCGCAGCATTCTGCCGTGGCGTTGGAATGCACCGTTACAAAAATGAGAGTCAAGATCAGCTCTCAACTCTCTTCTCACTACCTAACCAAACAGCATAAGAAATTTGGATAGTAATACTTATTTATCAGTAATTTCGATTATGACAGCAATTGAACAATTGTGTCCCACAGCGAAGCCAGCCAGTTCTGCGAGGCGTCGCTGTGCACGACTTGTGTCTTATCCCCTTTGGAGAGCGCAATCGGCTCAACCTGGCTTTGCTCAATCTTTTTCATTCCGAGTTTATCGGTGGCATAGCTTTCCACTGCCTGCAGCGAGAGCCGGGAGTCGGATTTCATTTTCAGCTGCGTGTAAACGCTTTCGCTTTCATTCAGCGTTTTGGTTGCAGCGTTCGTCCGCTCGGTCAATTCCGTGAGCTGCACCTGACCGTATACGATGGTACCGACAACGCCGAGCATAATCATCAGGGAGAGAAAAGCGGAGACCGCTTTGATCGGATTTACCCGGGAACGGCGGTTCTGTTCAAGTTTTTCTTTCGGAAGTTCGATGATGTTGCTTTGTTTTTGGGGTGCCTCCTGCTGACGCTTCGGCTCAAACAACGCGAAATCATACGCTTCGCTGCTCTTCTGAGATGCCATGTTTTCCACTCCCAATCATTTCAGATTTTTATAATTTAATACACACACGGAGCCTTGCACTCCGGCTGCGCGGATTCTGTTCTAATTCCTGTTCGCTCGGCGCCAGCCCTTTTTTGTAAAGCAGCTCCGCCTGCGGCGTTTTCCCGCATACACAAACCGGAAAATCCGGCGGGCAGGTGCAGCCTGTGCACCACTCGGCCATACGCTGTTTTACAATTCGGTCCTCCAGCGAATGAAAGCTGATGACCGCGAGCCTTCCGCCTGGCTTCAACAATGAAAACGCGGCGTCCAGCCCTTGTGAGAGCCTGTCCAGTTCGCCGTTCACCGCAATGCGCAGCGCCTGGAAGGTTTTACGCGCCGGGTGACCCGGCTCACGCCGTACCGCCGCGGGTACGCTGGCTTTTATAATTTCAGCAAGCTGAAGCGTCGTTTCAATCGGCTGCTCTTCGCGCGCTTTTACAATCCCTTTGGCAATGCCGCGTGCGTTCCTGTCTTCGCCGTAGCGGCTGATGATCTGAGCAATCTCCTGCCACGACAAGGTATTGACCAAATCCTTCGCCGAAACACCTTCCTGACTCATGCGCATATCAAGCGGAGCGTCGCTGTGGTAAGAAAAACCGCGTTCGGGCGTATCCAACTGATAGGACGATACGCCGATATCAAGCAGTACGCCGTCAACCGGAGCCAATTGAAGGGACTGTGCCACTTCTGCCATTTCTGAAAAGTTCGCGCGGCGGATCATGACATTCGCGTTGTTCGCGAACCGTTCCGTCACAGTCTGTATGGCGTCGGGGTCCTGGTCAATCGCAAGAAGCCTGCCAGTGGTGAGCCTGTCCGCAATTGCCTGCGAATGGCCGCCGCCGCCCGCCGTACCGTCAATATAGATACCGTGGGGCTGAATATTCAAGCTTTCGATGGTTTCGTCAAATAAAACGGACTTATGCCGAAATTCCATAGTAAACACCGCCTGCCGTTAAAATTCGAGCAAATCCATTGCTTCCGCAATACTGTCTTCCGTAAGCGCCGAATTAAATTCCTGCCAGTGGGCAGAATCCCAAATTTCAGCGCGGGTGGAAGCACCGATCACCGTAACGTCTTTTGTCAGCTTTGCGTACTCGCGCAGGGTCTGCGGAAGTAAAACACGCCCCTGTTTGTCCGGCTCGGCTTCCGTCGCACCGGAAAAGAAAAAGCGTTGCAGCCCCCTTGCTTTTGAAATGGGCATGGCCTTGATTTTTTCCTGCAACCTGCTCCACTCCTCGGGTGAAAGCACAAAGAGACAGCCGTCAAGGCCTTTCGTGATGTAAAAACAGTCGCCTAAATCCTCACGGAATTTGGCGGGAATGATCACGCGGCCTTTTGGGTCAATATTATGTTGGTATTCGCCAATCAACATAACCTGTCCTATTCAGGGGCAATTTCACAATGTGAAACCACATCGTGGCACTTACCCCCACCTTTCACCACATCATGGATAAAATTATAGCCTATTTATTTCAAAATTGCAACATTTATTTTTGATTATGTTAACTGAAAAGATGGTGTTTTCATTGCTGCGCAGTATTTCGAACTAATAAAAAACGCACCACAATATCTTGTGATGCGTCAGATATTTTATGTATTTTCGACAAAATCAGCTTTGACCGGAACGCTGGGAAGCCTTGATATTCTGCCTTGCCTTCCTCAGCTCCGCAAGGTTGGCGGAAAGCGACTCGTCCGTGCGTTTCATCAGGTCATCCACATAATCATTGGATGCCTTGCGCATTTCACGGTTTTTGGCCTGTGCCTGTGCAATCATTTCGTTCGCCTTCTGCTGCGCCTGACGAACAATTTCATTCTGATTGATCATAGCCTTGGCGCGCTCCTCTGCCACGCGCACGACGGTTTCCGCCTCGCGCCTGGCGTCGTCAATAATTTGCGCGCGATCGGCGCAAATGGCCTTAGCCTGCCGGATTTCCCCGGGAAGATTGTCGCGGATTTCATCCAGAATCTGCTTGACCTCTTCCCCGTCCAGCACCGCGCGGCCCCGGCTGAGCGGCAGGCTCCACGCCTTCTCCACCATTTCATACAGCTCGTCCAATAAATCTTCAATATTCAGTTCGCTCATTTGGTTTTGCCTCCTTCTTGCTGTATCCGGGCTTTCACATCATGTAAAATACTTGCTGGTACAAAATTCGAAATATCACCGCCGAAACTGGCGATCTGCTTTACGATACTGGAACTTAAAAACATATTTTCCGCATTGGTCGTCAGAAACATCGTTTCAAGCTCCGGATTCAGTTTTTTGTTGGCCAGCGCCATCTGAAATTCATACTCGAAATCCGATACGGCGCGCAGGCCTTTTACAATCGCCGTTGCACCGCGCTGCCGTGCATAATCGGCGAGCAGTCCGTCGAAGCCGATGATTTCGACGTCGGGCATTTCGGCCGTACAGCGCTTCAACAGGTCAATGCGCTCCTCCAGCGTAAACATCGTGTGCTTTTCGGGGTTTATCATCACAGCGGCAATCGTTTTGTCAAACACTTTACGGGAACGGTTGATAATATCCAGATGTCCGAAGGTCACAGGGTCAAAGCTGCCGGGGCAAATCGCAATTCTCATTCGTCGGTCACATCCTTATGCTTATACAGTGTCAGCATGATTTTCCCGTAACGATAGGTATTTGCTTTCACAAAATCGCCTGCCTGCTCGGGAAGCTCTTCGTCCGTCGGGTGCTCACAAATGATCGTGCCACCCGTGTTCATCACCGCGGAAACCATGGGAAGCGCGCGCTGCAGCAGGCCGGTACGGTAGGGCGGGTCAAGCAGAGCGAGGTCGAACAGCTCGCGGTTCTGGAGCAGAAACGAAGCAAAATCCATGTTGTTTACCTTCGCGTTTTCCATCAGTTCGGTAGTTTCCAAATTTTTCAGAACAACTTCAATGGAACGTTTGCCGGAGTCCACAAACACGGCCTGTTTTGCCCCGCGGCTCAGCGCCTCAATACCGAGCTGACCGGAGCCCGCGAACAGGTCGAGCACGCGCCTGCCTTCTATTTGAAACTGGACGATGCTGAAAAGCGCTTCCTTTACCCGGTCTGGGGTCGGGCGAACCGCATCCCCTTCCAGTGTAGTCAGCCTCTTGCCGCGCGCCGAACCGGTAATTACTCTCATATGGAAATCTCCTTAATTAACAAAATAAAATAAGTGCCGCAAAAACGCAGGCAGGATTTTCTATACCTGACATTATCCCATTATCGCGGCGCGCTGTCAACTTGCTTTACTGAATTTCCGCATCGCTGTGAAAATAGTCATATACTTTCTGTGCGGCAGGCCGGTTCATGCCGGGCGCAGCCGCAAGCTCCGCCAAATCCGCGTTGCGCACCGCCGTAATCGTCTTAAAATGCTTGAGCAGCGCCCGGGCGCGGGTTTGCCCCACGCCTTCAATGGAAGTCAGCGTTGAGGAAATATTTGCCTTCTTGCGCAGCTGGCGATGATAACCGATTGCGAAACGGTGCACCTCGTCCTGTATGGAGGAAACAAGCGTAAAGGCTTTGCGGTTGGAATTGATTGCGATTTCGCCGCCGTCCTTCGCAATGGCGCGGGTACGGTGCTTGTCGTCCTTCACCATGCCGAACAGCGGGATTCCGAGCCCGGCAGCCTCTAGAATCGGGCGAACCGCCGCGACGTGCCCCTTTCCGCCGTCCAGCAGAATCAAGTCCGGCAGGCGTCCGAAGCCTTCTCCGCTTTCCTTGTTCGCGTAGTATTCCTGAATGCGGCGGCCGATTACCTCACGCATGGAGGCATAGTCGTCCTGACCGACCACCGTTTTGATTTTAAACTTTCGGTAGGCGGACTTCAGCGGCCTGCCGTTTTCAAACACAATCATGCCCGCGACATTTTCACCGCCGGCAAGATTTGAAATATCATAGGATTCAATATAATCCGGCGGCTGCTCCATGCCCAGAAGCCGCGCCAGTTCGTCCAGCGCCGAAGCTTCCCGCCCGGTGCGGTTCGTCGACTGCGCAAGCTGCTCGGCGGCGTTGTTCCGGCACATTTCCGCAATCTGTGCCTGCTCCCCCTTCTGCGGTACGGAAACCGTCACCTTACGGCCCGCTTTCTTTGACAACCATTCGCCCAGAAGCTCCATGCCCTCCGCCGGGCCGTCCAGACTAACGCGCGGCGGCACACGGTCGCGCATGGAATAATACTGCGTAATAAACTCGCTGCGTGCGGTCTTCGGATTGCCGACCTGCCCCATCAAAAACGTTTCACGGTCGCACAGGCGCCCGTTTTGGAAGCGAAATACCTCAAAGCAGCTGGACTGCGCCCCCTGCGCCAGCGCGATGACGTCCTGCTCCAGCACGCGTGTGGCGACGACTTTCTGCTTGTCGGTCATGCGTTTAATGGCCGCCAGCCTGTCGCGGATCCGCGCCGCGCGTTCGAACTCCAGCGATTCCGCCGCTTCGTCCATCTGCTTTGTCAGTTCACGCACGCTTTCCGCACTGCCTCCGCGCAAAAAGTCAATTGCCTGTGAAATTGCTTCGTTGTACTCTTCCTCGCTGATTTTTCCGGTACAGGGGCCGGAGCACTGCTTAATGAAATAATTCAGGCAGGGGCGGGCCTTGCCGATATCCTGCGGAAAACGGCGTGTACAGGTGGGCAGCCGGAATATTTTCAGCGCTTCGTCCACCGCTTCCTTTGTCGCCCATGAGCTGATATAGGGACCGATGTAATTCGCGCCGTCGTCCAGAATCTGCTTCGCCTGTGAAATGCGCGGCCACGGGCCTGCCGTGACCTTGATATAGTGATAACCCTTGTCGTCCTTGAGCAGGATATTGTATTTCGGAGTATGCTGCTTAATCAGGCTGCACTCCAGCACAAGGGCCTCGAATTCGCTGTCTGTTACGATATATTCAAAATACTCGACATTGCTGACCATGCGCCGTACCTTTTCCTCATGGTTCTTTTCGGAACCGAAGTACTGGCTGACACGGTTTTTCAGTGCTTTTGCCTTGCCGATATAGATTATTTTGCCTGATTTATCGTGCATAATGTATACGCCCGGATTGAGCGGCAGGCGCATCGCCTGCTTACGCAGCTCTTTGATATGAAGTTCGTGCTCGGTCATGAAAACCTCCTTTTCGGCACAATGCCTTTGTAGAAAATGCTGTCTAATATTATTCAGTTAGACAATTATTTCATATAAATCTATGCTATGATATAAAATGATTAAAATCAATAATAAAATGAAAAAGAAACGATAAAAATTAGTTGTAATGATTTGTTTTCAAGAAAGAATCCGGTTGGCGCGTGAATCGAATGACAAGTCCGCACTGGTCAATTAAATACTTCAGAGGGCCGAAAGCGATTCCTTCGAGGCGTAAATCAAAAATCGCCGATTCCACGAATATTGAACGGATTAGGGAGGCAGTCTGCATGAAAATTCATCACGCCGCACTGTTCACGATGGATCTGGAAAAAATGAGGTCGTTCTATGAAACGTATTTCGGAGCACAATCAGGCGCGAAATACTGCAATCCGAAAACCGGGCTGGAAACGTATTTTCTTAGTTTCGACGACGACACGCGGCTTGAAATCATGACGCGTCCCGATCTGCAGAGTTCCGGCGACGACACGCCCCGCGCCGGCTGGGCGCACCTCGCGTTTGGCGCGGGCAGTAAGGAAGGCGTAAATAATTTGACCGAACGGCTGGCCTGTGACGGCTTCCAGATTTTCAGCGCGCCCAGAACAACGGGAGACGGCTATTATGAAAGCTGTGTTTCAGACCCGGACGGCAATCGAGTTGAGATTGTGGAGTAGAGAAAACAAAAAGCACCGCCGAGCAGGCGGTGCTTTTTCATGAAACAGCTTATTCGGCAAAGCCGGACTGAACCAGCTCGACAAGGCTGTTCACAGCTTCTTCTTCATCCGTTCCGTCCGCAATAATACGGATAGAGGTACCGCCGACAATTCCGAGTGACAAAACACCCAGAAGACTTTTCGCATTTACGCGTCTTTCTTCTTTTTCAACCCAAATGGATGATTTGAATTCATTGGCTCTCTGAATGAAAAACGTGGCCGGACGGGCATGAAGCCCAACCTGATTCTGAACAAGAACTTCTTTCACGCACATTTATGATTCCCTCCTATGCAACAAAATCAAACATACAAAAATACAAATAAAAATAGAATACAAACGTTATTACAGATTTAAGGCTATTATATCACATTTCAGTATGCCGTCAACTAAATTGAAAAACTTTGGATTGATGACCGAAGACACAGTTTATAGGCCCCTGTTTCTTTGTGCACAATGACATTATTGTTGAAAACTTTTGTCTTGTCTGCCATACAAGATGACGGGGACAAACAGATTATTCCGGTTTTTTCGGATCAACATACCGGGTATTTTCCAGCGTTTTCAGGTACTTCCGATCCTGCGGCGTCAGCTCTGCGGCGGGAAGCAGCTCGGGGCGCTTCAGCGCCGTGCGCAGCAACGACTGCTCGCGCCGCCATTGCTGCACGTTGCCATGATGACCGGCAAGCAGCACTTCCGGAACCTGTCTTCCGCGCCAGTTTGCCGGGCGGGTGTACTGCGGGTACTCTAAAAGCCCGTTAAAATGACTTTCTTCCTGAAAGCATTCCTGATCGGAAAGCACGCCGTCAATCATCCGGCTGACCGAGTCGGCAACAACGAGCGCGGGCAGTTCGCCCCCCGTGAGCACATAGTCGCCGATCGACAGCTCCTCATCCACATATTCTTCTATAATCCGTTCGTCAATTCCCTCATAGTGCCCACAGAGCAACGTCAGATTCTCATACTGTGCCAGCTGCCGCACATGCTGTTGGTTCAGCGTTTTGCCCTGTGGAGACATATATATGATGTGAGGCTTCTCCCCCAACTGGTCGATCAGGTCGTCAAGGCAGCGCGCAATCGGTTCCGCCATCAACAGCATGCCCATTCCGCCGCCGAACGGGCAATCGTCTACCCGGTTATGCTTATTGTCCGCAAAATCGCGGATTTGATGACAGCACACCTGAATCGCGCCCTTTTTCCGGGCACGTCCGATAATGCTTTCCGCCATAACCGTTTCGCACATTTCGGGAAAGAGTGTCACAAAGTCAATTCTCATCATCAAAAATCCCCTGAACCGGTCGAATCAGCATTTTACCGTCCGTCAAATTGATTTCCCGGATCACATCTGCCACAGCGGGAATCAGATATTCTTTTTTGCTTTCGGAGGTGATTTGATAAACGTCGTTCGCCCCCGTAAATAACACTTCTGTCAGCTTGCCGTAATAAATGAAATTATCGGCGTCAAAAACATCCAGACCAATCAAATCCTGTACGAAGTACCGTCCCTCTTCAAGCTGCACATCGTCGCGGTTCAGATACAGGATCTTGCCGCGGAGCGCGTCCGCCTGCTCAACGGACGCAATCCCCTTGACCTGAATCAGCAAAAGAGTCTTGTGCACACGGGAAGCCTCCACTTCCACGCGCTGTTCCCCTTTGTTAAAATACAGCGTTTTCAGATGAGACAAAAATTCAGCTGAATCACACCACGGCTGCACACGAATTTCGCCCTTTACGCCATGGGTACCCACTATTTTACCAGCTTCTAAATATTGGTTGATCATAAAGACCTCCTGATATCGCCGAGCACGGCGTTAATGCAAAAAAGGCAGACGAAAACGTCTGCCCCGGTATCTGCGATTAGGGCGTTTTGGAACATGAATCCGCCGCTTGCACCGCATTCTATTAAACCAATCCATACAAACGCAGCATTGGTCCATAAATGAGCAGCAAGCGGTCTATTCCTGTTTTCAGACAACCGCTAGTCTATTTCAACCGAAATTTTCTCGTCGGCACGGGTCGCCGCTGCGCGCATGACGACGCGAATCGCCCTTGCGATGCGGCCTTGCTTCCCAATCACCCGGCCCATATCATTTTCTGAAACGTGCAGGTGATAAACGATGGTTCCATCTTCGCCGGGCTCGTCCACGTCAACAGAAACTGTTGACGTGTCTTCCACCAAGCCCTGCGCAATCGCTGTAAGCAATTCTTTCATGGTACACCCTCCGCATTACAGAACGCCGTGTTTTTTGAACAGGGATTTCACGGTATCGGTCGGCTGTGCGCCGTTTGCAATCCACTTTTTTGCTTTTTCAGCATCAACCTTCATCACGGAAGGCTCCTCCAGCGGATTGTAATAGCCGATTTCTTCAATGAAACGGCCGTCGCGCGGGAAACGGGAATCTGCAACAACTATACGATAGAAAGGAGCCTTTTTGGCACCCATTCTGCGCAATCTGATCTTAACTGCCATAATAAAATTCACCTCCACGAATTAATCGGGGTACTCCCCTTATCTTCACCGAAAGGAAAACTTTCGGATGAATGCAAGTAATTACATCGGCATACCCATTTTGGGGAAACGCTTCTTCCCCTTGCCCTTGAACTGCTTCATCATCTTCTGGGTCTGCTCCAACTGCTTAATCAGCCGGTTGACATCTTCAACCTTCATTCCGCTGCCCGCCGCGATTCGGCGCTTGCGTGACGGATTGATCAGGGTGGGCTTTTCGCGTTCCGCCGGGGTCATGGAAAGAATCATCGCTTCGGTACGATCCATGATACGGTCGTCAATCTCAACGCCCTGTAGCTGTTTTTCCATACCGGGGAACTTTGACAGCACACTTTTCAGCGGCCCCATTTTTTTGACCTGGCCGAACTGTTCCAGAAGATCGTTGAAATCGAGCTTGTTTTCCAGCATCTTGCGGGCTGTCTGCTCCGCCGCCTTCTGGTCAATTTTGCTCTGTGCGTCTTCAATCAGCGTCAGCACGTCGCCCATTCCGAGGATACGGGATGCCATTCGATCGGGGTGGAACACCTCAAGGTCTTCCAGCTTTTCGCCCGTACCGGCAAACTTAATCGGTTTTCCGGTCACGGCGCGCACGGAAAGCGCCGCACCGCCGCGGGTATCGCCGTCGAGCTTTGTAAGAATCACACCGGTAATGTTCAGTAAATCGTCAAAGGTTTTGGCGACGTTTACCGCTTCCTGACCGGTCATTGCGTCAACGACAAGCAGAATTTCCGTCGGATTTACGGTATTCTTGATATTCTTTAATTCGTCCATCAGCACTTCGTCAATCTGCAGACGGCCGGCAGTGTCAATCAGCACCATGTCGTTGCCGTGGTCCTTTGCGTGGGCAACGGCGGCTTTCGCAATTTTGACCGGATTTTCCGTGCCCATTTCAAACACAGGAACACCGGCTTTGGAACCGACCACCTGAAGCTGCTTAATTGCCGCGGGGCGGTAAATATCGCCCGCAACCAGCAAGGGACGGTGTCCCTGATTTTTCAGCATCAGCGCCAGCTTGCCGGCGTGGGTCGTTTTACCGGCACCCTGCAGCCCGCACAGCATTACAATGGTGGGCGGCGAAGGCGGACTGGAAAGACGGGCGTTGCTGCCGCCCATGAGCGCGGTCAGCTCTTCGTCCACAATCTTTACCACCATCTGCGCCGGGGTCAGGCTTTCCATAACCTCCGCGCCAACAGCGCGTTCGCTGACTTTACCGGTAAAGTCCTTTGCTACTTTATAGTTAACATCCGCTTCCAACAGCGCAAGGCGAACCTCTCGCATTGCTTCCTTGACGTCGGCTTCCGTTAATTTTCCTTTTGATTTCAGCCGCTTAAACGCGGCGCTCAATTTGTCGGCAAGGCCTTCAAAAGCCACTGGAGTTCCCCCTTTCTATTCACAAAGCTTCTGCGCAATAGTCAGAATCAGCCGCGACTGTTCTTCCAGCTCACGCGAATTCAAGGAATGCTCGTTCGTCTTTTTAATCTGTTCGGCGGCGGCAATGATAGTTTCAAGCCCGGCACGCATTTCACGAAAGCGCTTTGCGAGCCCCAACCGCTCTTCCATTTCAAGGAGCTGCGTTTCGGCGCGCTTGATGGAGTCGCGCACGCCCTGCCGCGTAATGCCCTCGTTGTCCGCAATTTCGGAAAGGGACAGATCATCGTTATAATAATACTCTATCACTTCGCGCTGCTTCTCTGTCAGCATATCGCCGTAGAAATCCAGCAGAAAGGAAATTTCCAGATTCTTTGCCACGAGCTCACCCCCGTAAACGAAGTGTAAAGTAATTTTCTTTACAGTTATGGATTATACTATAAATCCAAGCGTTTGTCAATAGAGAACTGCGCGGCGATGCGGGTACCTGTTCAATTGGATGCTTCCACGCAAAAAAGAAAGAGAACGGAGGCTTTGACTGCCGCCGCTCTCTTCTCTTATGAGGAAAAATTACGCTTCGTAAAACGCTTTAATGCCCTTATAGGTCATAAAAATGTCCAGCTTGGAAACGACCTCAAACGGGGAGTGCATGGAAAGCACCGGAACGCCGACGTCCAGCACGTCTACATCAAGATTTGCGATATACATTGCAACGGTTCCGCCGCCGCCGCCGTCAACCTTGCCGAGCTCGCCGATTTGCCACAGAACATCGTTCTGCTCGAAAATGTTGCGGACTTCGGCAACAAATTCAGCGGTTGCTTCGCTTGTGCCGCTCTTTCCGCGGGAGCCGGTGTATTTCGCCATCCCTACGCCGTTGTTCAGATAAGTGCTGTTCATGGATTCATACGCGCCGGCATAGTTCGGGTCGTACGCGGCGGTTACGTCCGCCGACAGGCACTTGGATTTGCGCAGTACGTCGCGGGTTTTCAGTCCCTCAGCCTGTGCAAGGTCGGCGATAAAGTAATGCATGAACTGAGAGTTCAGGCCGGTGTTGCCGTCGCTGCCGATTTCTTCCTTGTCGGCCAATACAGTGATCACCGTATTTTTCGGGGTTTTCTCCAAATCCAGCGCAGCCTTCAAAGCAGCGTAGGCGCACACCTTGTCGTCATGACCGTAAGCACCGATCATGCTGTGGTCAAAACCGACGTCAGTCGCTTTATAGGATGGAACAAACTCAAAATCAGCGGAGACGAAATCTTCTTCCGTCATGCCGTATTTCTCATGAAGCAGCTTCATGATGTTCAGCTTTACGAGATTATCGCCTTCCTCCGCACGAACAGGCCAGCTGCCGGCGAGGATATTCATGTTCTCGCCCTCAATTACTTTGGAGGCTTTCTTTTCCATCTGCTCTGAAGCAAGGTGAGGCAGAAGGTCGGTCACACAGAACTGCGGTTCCCCCTCTTCTTCGCCAAGGCGGACCTCCGCTTTCGTGCCGTCTTTCAGCACAACCACGCCATGCATGGAAAGCGGGGTCGCGGTCCACTGGTATTTTTTAATACCGCCGTAGTAATGCGTTTTCAGCCAGCCCAAATCGTCCTTCTCATAAAGCGGATGAGGCTTTAAATCAAGGCGGGGGGAGTCAATATGCGCGGCAGAAATGCGCACGCCGTCCTTACAGCCTTCCGTGCCGATGACTGCGAGCATAATTGCCTTGTCGCGGTTGTTGTAATAAACTTTGTCGCCCGCCTTGTACTTCTTTGAAGCGTCGTACAGCACAAAGCCAGCGGCTTCAGCGGCTTTGATCGCGTACTGCGTGATTTCGCGCTCGGTTTTCCCGCGGTTCAAGTAATCCTTGTAGTCCTCGCAGAAATCATTTGCCAGAGCAACGGTTTCGTCCGGAATCTGGAAGTATCCGTTTTTTCTGTTGACCAAGAGCTTTTCTTTCAGCGACTTCAACTCTTCGCTTTCTAAATTTTTAGCCATTCATTATTTCTCCTTTGCTGTTAAATTGATACAGGTTCTTGTACTTTTTATAATTATCCAAGACCGAATCCACATATTTACTGGTTTCCGCATATGGAATACGGTCAAGGGAAACCCCGTCTTTGGAAATGGTTCCGTCCTTCAGCCAGCCGTTCACCGTGCCGATGCCCGCGTTATAGGCGCTGATCGCCGTGCGCTGATCGGAGTACTTCTCCAGAAGCAGCTTCAGCAGCTTACAGCCGTAACGGATATTGACCGACGGCGAATAAATATCTTCTGTTAAAATTAAATTGGGATCGTTTTTTGACTTTGACTGAATCCAATCAAATGTGTCCGGTGTCAGCTGCATAAGACCGATGGCCCCCGCGTGAGACACCGCGTTCGGGTCAAACCCACTTTCCGCCTTGATGACCGCGTAAACCAGAGCGGGGTCAAGGCCGCTGTCGGTGGACTCTTTTTCCACGATTTCAGTATATTTCAGAGGATATATCTGTTTCAAAAAATAATTGTATCCGCGGGAAACCAAAAAATAACCCGCAATCAGCAGAATCACTAAGGACACGGACACAACCACATGTCTTCTAAAATGTTTCATGCAAATCTCCAAATATTTTCAAGAGGAGCGCCCTTGCCGCTGCCGGAACCGCATCGGCTGAAAGCAAACCCGGAAACGTATAACGCGCGCGTGCCAGAAAATAAGCTTCGTCATGCTGAGCAGCAATTCGTTCTGAGGCAAGTTCACGGGAAATACCGTCTCGGCTCATAATGCGGGAAAGGCGAAGCTCCTCCGGCGCGGTGACCGCAACGGACACATCGCAGAAGCGGTCAGCATTGCTTTCAAACAGAAGCGGCGCGTCCACAATGACGGCTTTGACTTCGCTTTGCTTTCCCCGAATGATTTGATCGGATATTTCACGCAGGATACTCGGATGGGTAATCGCATTGAGCCGCGCGGTTTTGTCAGGGTCTGAAAACGCCCGCTGACCTAAAAGCTTTCGATTCAGGCTCCCGTTCTCATTGACAATGTCCCCGCCGAATTCGGCCTTTAGATGTGAAAGGCACTCCGGAAAGGAAACCACCTCCCGCGCAATGCGGTCGGCGTCGATGATCATACAGCCGAGTTCCCTCCACGCGGCAGCCAGCGTGGATTTTCCGGCCCCTGTCGGCCCGGTCAGGCCGATGACCGGCTTACTCAAGGCGCAACACCTCGAAGCCTGCCGCGCGGATCAGGCGGTTATAAACCGCCAGACCGACCCCGTTCGGTTCGGGGCAGCGCGCGTACACGGTTTTCGCGTTTATCTCGTCCAGCTTGCGCAGCGCGTCAAAAAGCTCACGTGCAAGCTGTGCGCCGTCGCTTTTGCCGCCGTAGCATACCGCCGGAACGTTCAGCTGTGCGCCTTCCCCGTCATAGCACAGCGCAACAGTGCCTTCTGTAGTATGCCGGTTTACATAGGTTTTATATGCTTCAAAACTGCCTTCCAGTATAATTACGTTGGCTTTCGGTGAATAATGCTTATATTTCATGCCCGGTGATGCCGCACGCACGCCCTCCTGCAGCGGGTTCAGCACCGCGGCATCCATTTCCACCGTTCCAAGAACGGAACGCAGCTGCTCCAGCGTGACTCCGCCCGGACGCAGCAGGCGCGGCGGGTTTTCAGCCAGCGTAAGCACCGTGGATTCCACACCGACGCCGCAGGGCCCGCCGTCCAGAACAGCGTCAATCCTGCCGGCCATATCGTGCATCATATGTTCCGCCGTAGTCGGGCTCGGCCTGCCGGACAAATTACCCGACGGCGCGGCCAGCGGCAACCCTGCCGCCGTAATCAGCGCGCGCGCCACCGGGTGGGACGGAAAGCGGATTCCCACGGTATCCAGTCCCGCGCTTACTTCATTCGGAATCAAATCAGATTTCGGAAGCACCATGGTCATTGGGCCGGGCCAGAAGCGCTCCGCCAAAGCTTTCGCAGAATCGGGAATTTCACGCACAAGGCGGTGAATCTGGTCAAATTCCGAAATGTGAACAATCAGAGGGTTGTCCATCGGGCGGCCTTTCGCGGTAAATATTTTTGCGGCTGCCGCGCCGTTCAGCGCGTTTGCGGCAAGGCCGTACACCGTTTCGGTCGGTATCCCGACCAGACCGCCATCTTTCAAGATCCGGGCGGCGGTTTCCACCGCAGCCGGATCGTTTGCGTCCAATAAAAGGGTTTGCATTTTTATTCTCTCTCTTCTGACTGATTGTCAATGGTATTCTGCATTTTTTCCGCTCTGTCCGCCGTAATCAGCGCGTCGATCACCTCGTCCAGCGAGCCGTTCAGCATGTCGTCCAAACGGTACAATGTCAGGCCGATGCGGTGATCAGTCAGGCGTCCCTGCGGGTAATTGTAGGTGCGAATGCGTTCGGAACGGTCGCCCGTTCCGACCTGTGACTTGCGGTTGGAAGCAATCGCGTCGTCGTGCTCTTTCAGCTTTGCTTCATACAAACGGGAACGCAGTACCTTCATGGCTTTGTCCTTGTTTTTGTACTGGCTGCGCTCATCCTGGCATTCGACCACGGTTCCGGTCGGAATATGGGTAATACGAATGGCGGACGAAGTTTTATTGATGTGCTGACCGCCCGCGCCGCTGGAACGGAACGTATCAATCTGTAAATCCTTCGGATTAATTTCCACTTCGACTTCATCGGCTTCCGGCAGCACCGCGACCGTCGCCGTGGAGGTGTGAATTCTGCCTTGCGTCTCCGTTTCCGGAACACGCTGCACACGGTGAACGCCGCTTTCATATTTTAACCGGGAGTACGCGCCGTCACCCGTGATCATGAAGCTGACTTCCTTAAAACCGCCAAGCTCCGTTTCGTTCAGATTCAGAATTTCCGTTTTCCAGCCGCGCGCCTCCGCGTACATACTGTACATACGGTACAACACGCCGGAAAACAGCGCCGCTTCTTCTCCGCCTGCGCCGCCGCGGATTTCCACAATAACGTTGCGGTCATCATTCGGGTCGCGCGGCAAAAGCAGGATTTTCAGTTCTTCCGAACAGCGCTCAATGTCCGCTTTCGCCTGCTGGAATTCCTCGTCGGCCATTTCCTTCAGTTCTTTGTCAAGGCCACCTTCTTCCAGCAGCTCGCGCGTATCCTGCATAGTTTGGCAGGCGCCTTTATATTCGCGGTACTTTTCCACAATCGGCGTAATATTCTTATGCTCTTTCATTAGTTCCGTGTAAAGCGCCTGATTGGCCAAGACGGAAGGGTCATACAGCTTTTGATTTAATTCCTCGTACCGTTTTTCAAAAACATCAATGGTTTCAAACATAGTAATTCTCCTTAAATAATAATAACTCCATATTATTTAAGGCAGCTACAACTCATGCTCCGTTGCTTCGCGGATAATTTTCTTAATATTTTTTTCGCATTTCAATCTGGGAACCATCACCTCGCGGCCGCAGCCGGTGCAGCGGATTTTAAAATCCATGCCGGAACGCAGCACCAGAAAATTTTTGCTTCCACACGGGTGCGGTTTTTTCATCAGTAAAATGTCACCGGGTCTCACATCCATGCCGGGTGCCTCCTTTCCGCTGACCGCGTTTTTCCCGAAACGGAAATTCCGCTGGAAAACGCATTAGGTCTTGTTTGAAAAAAATCGTAATAAACAAGGCTCTTGATCTTTCAAGCAATACCTTAGGTAATTCCAATATAGTATATCACCAAAAGGGCGGTATCGACAACCTATTTTTCAGATTCGCTTGCTACCCACGGAAAAAGAACTGTATAATAGAATCAAATTACAGATTCAGAACACGGAAACGGAGTTAAAATACACATGAACCTGAAAGAAGAAGTCCTGCACCGGCTGCGTGAGAGCGGCGGCTATCTGTCGGGCGAGGAACTCAGCAGGCTGCTCGGCGTTTCGCGCACGGCAATCTGGAAAAACATCAATGCCCTGCGGGAAGCGGGGTATGAAATTGAGTCCTCCACAAACCGGGGCTATCGTCTGCTTGCCAGCCCCGACGTGCTGACAGCGGAGGAAATTTCCGCCGGGCTTACAACAAGGATACTGGCACAAACAATTTATCGCTACGAAAGCATCGACTCCACGAACCAGGAGGCCAAGCGGCAGGCGCTGCGCGGCGCGCCGAACGGCAGCCTGTTCCTTGCGGAGGAACAGACCGGCGGCAAAGGGCGGCTCGGGCGCGGCTGGAGCTCACCCGCCGGGGAGGGACTGTGGTTCAGCCTTTTGCTTCGCCCGGAATTTCTGCCGGAGCAGGTCACTTTGCTGACGCTTTTGGCCGGTCTTTCGGTATGCGGCGCAATACGCTGCCAGACCGGCTGCCCCGCCATGATCAAATGGCCGAACGATATTGTCATCGGCAGCCGGAAGGTCTGCGGGATTCTGACGGAAATGAGCGCCGAAATGGACCGCGTGGAATATGTGGTACTCGGCATCGGCATCAATGTAAATACCCAAAGCTTTCCCGACGAAATTCAGTCAAAGGCAACCTCTCTGCGCATGGAAACCGGAAAAGCAGCCTCCCGTGCCGCCCTGCTGCGGGAAATTCTGGCGGAGCTGGAACAGCGGATTCAAGCCGCAAGGGCAGGAGAAACAAATTCTCTGCTGGAAGAATACAAGCAGCTTTGTGTTTCCTTAAACCGTCAGGTCGGCTTCACCCGAAAGGGGCAGGCAATGACCGGAACCGCCGTCGACATTACCCCCGACGGGGAACTGCTCGTGCGCTGCGGTGAGGAGCTGATTCCGGTATTTTCCGGCGAAGTGACGGTGCAGGGGATTTATGAAGAAAAGTAAATTGCAGCACGATATCCGCGAATAGACGTCGTAAAGTACTATTCATACTTCAAAATGCCGATTGGAAGCGCTTTACATTTATGAGCAAAAGTGTATAATATTCTTGACAAAACAGATCGGAGTATCGTATATGATTGCTTTCGTTATTGACCGTTGGCAAAAAAGCCCATTGAAGCGAAAAATCATATTTATACTGGCAGTGATAACCGTACTGGCGGTCATAGTCGGCGGTTCCGTCTGGCTGACTGCAATACAGACTACCCATAACAAAAACACTTTTGAAAACGAAATCATAAAACAGATCGTATCAGGAAGCGTTTCATCGGTCACCTATACGGATACTCATGGAAATTTAATTGTGACCGTAAATTTCAAAACCTCATCAGACCAGAAAACAATCAACAACTCCATCTTTTCGGATGTGTGCATGGCTGTCAGAAATAATGTGGTAAAGGGAAGTCAATTTAAAGATGTGAAAGATATCACCATCGACTGTATGCAGGATAATAAGCGAATAGCTTCCATCAGCGGATTCCGGGAAACAAAGGATCAGTTTGGAAATCCGACTTCCGAAGCTGCTTTCAGCTCATTTTCCATGGAAGGAACAGATATCAAGTTCATGATAACGGAATGTTTTTAGCCAATCCTAAACAAGCTGAGTTATTGATCCGTTTTTAAAAGGGACAAGGCCGGTTAAATCGGCTTTGCCCCTTTATCATTGCGTTTATGTCCGCATGAATATTATTTTAGCTTCCAGTGTACCCAGATTTGGCGGACTTCCGCTATTTCTTTTTGAAGCTGTCCTTCAGCGAAACGGAGCGGTTGAACACCGGGTGCTCCGGCGTGCTGTCGCGATTGTCAGGGCAGAAATAGCCCTGCCGCATGAACTGGAACGATTCGCCCGCTTTGGCCTGAGCCAAAGACGGCTCCACCTTGCAGCCGGTCAGAACACGCAGGGATTCCGGATTCAGCTCTTCCAAGTAGTCCCCAGCCTCCGGGTCGGGCACGGTGAACAGGCTTTCGTACAGGCGGACTTCCGCGTCCAGCGCATTTTTTGCGTCCACCCAGTGAATCGTGCCCTTGATTTTTCTGCCGTCCGGCGTGTTGCCGCCGCGGGTTTCGGGGTCGTACTCGGCGTAAACCTCAACGATATTTCCCAGCTCGTCCTTTTTGCAGCCGGTGCAGCGCACAATGTAGGTCGTTTTCAGGCGGACTTCATTGCCGGGGAACAGTCGGAAATAGCCTTTGAACGGTTCTTCCATAAAATCGTCGCGCTCAATCCAGACTTCGCGGGAAAACGTCACCTTGCGGGTTCCGTCCTCGGGGCGTTCGGGGTTATTCTCCACCTCAAACTCCTCCGTCAAGTCTTCGGGGTAATTGGTAATGACCAGCTTGACCGGGTCGAGCACCGCCATGGTGCGCTGCGCTTTCGCGTTCAGGTCTTCGCGTAGGCAATGCTCCAGAAAACCGTATTCCACTGTGCTGTTGACCTTGGAAACGCCGATGCGGTCGCAGAAATTGCGAATGGAGGCCGGTGTGTAACCACGGCGGCGCAGGCCGCAGAGCGTAGGCATACGCGGGTCGTCCCAGCCGCTGACATAATTATTTTCCACCAGCGTGCGCAGCTTGCGCTTGCTCATGACGGTATTGTTGATGCCCAGACGGGCAAACTCAATCTGGCGCGGCTTCGCGGGAACGTCAATATTGTTGATGACCCAATCATACAGCGGACGGTGGTCCTCAAACTCCAGCGAGCAGAGCGAATGCGTAATGCCCTCCAGCGCGTCCTCAATCGGGTGTGCGAAATCGTACATTGGGTAAATGCACCAGGTGTCGCCGGTACGGTGATGATGCATATGATTGATACGGTAAATGACGGGGTCGCGCATATTAAAGTTGCCGGAAGCAAGGTCGATTTTCGCGCGCAGCGTCATACGACCGTCGTCAAACTCCCCGTTCTTCATGCGCTCAAACAAATCAAGACTTTCTTCTGTCGGGCGGTCACGGTACGGGCTGACCGCAGGATGGGTCAGGTCGCCCCGGTTTTCCTTCATCTGTTCCGGCGTCATCTCACAGACATAAGCAAGTCCCTTTTGAATGAGGTCCTTTGCAAATCCGTACATCTTCGGAAAATAGTCGGAAGCATAATAGAAACGGTCGTCCCATGAAAAGCCAAGCCAGCGGATATCCTCCTGAATGGCGTCGACATACTCCGTATCTTCCTTCGTGGGGTTTGTATCGTCCATGCGTAGGTTCGTAATGCCGCCGAATTTTTCAGCGGTTCCGAAATCGATGCAGATTGCCTTTGCGTGACCGATATGCAGGTAGCCGTTCGGCTCCGGCGGAAAACGGGTGTGCACTTTTTTGCCTTCAAAGCGTCCGCCCGGCGCAACATCCTCTTCCACAAAGGTGTGAATAAAATTGCCCGAGCCTTCGCCGTTTTCTCCCTTGATCATTTCTTCGCTCATTTTGTCCGCTCCTTACGCCCTTAATTTCTCAAGCCCAATGATTAACCGCCGCAGGGATTCGTCTTTGCCCAGAATCGCAAGAATTTCAATCGCACCGCCCGGCGTTACCAGCATACCCGCCGCCGCAATACGGACAGGCCAAAGCAGCGTGCCGTTTTTCACTTCCAGCTGCTGTGCGAGCGCCATCAATGTTTCGTGCAGCGGTTCAACCGTCCAGTCGGAAACGGCAGTCAGCGCTTCAATCGCCGCGACCAGCATCTGCTGTGAGTTTTCCGGATTTGTTTTGCTTTTTTTATTCACAAAGAAGTCGGCTTCGTAATCCGGCAGTTCTTTCAGGAATGCGATCATTTCGGGAATTTGAGTCAGCTTTGTCACGCGCGGCTGCAAAATAGAAGCCAGCACCGGCCAGTTCAGCTCCTGCTCCGGGAAAACCTCTTTAAAATACGGCATGGCAACGGAGATAAACTCCTCCTGCGACATGGCACGGAGATATTCCCCGTTGAACCAGGTCAGCTTGTCGTAATCAAAAACAGCCGGCGATTTGCTGATGCCGTCAATGGAGAAATTCTCCACCAGTTCCGGCAGCGTGAACAGCTCGCGGTTCTCTTTCGGGCACCAGCCGAGAAGCGCTATGTAGTTCACGATCGTCTGGGGCAGATAGCCTTCTTGAATCAAATCGGCAAAGCCGGTGGAGCCGTGGCGCTTCGACAGCTTCGATACCGTTCCGTCCTCGTTTTTGCCCATAATCAGCGGCAAATGGACATAGGTCGGAATTTCCCAGCCAAAGGCCTCATAGAGTAGATTGTATTTCGGTGTGGAAGAAAGATATTCACTCCCTCTTACCACATGCGTAATATGCATCAAATGGTCGTCAATGACGTTCGCGAAATTATAGGTTGGGTAGCCGTCAGACTTCACCAGAATCTGATCCTCCAGCTCCTTATTCTCAATGGTAATGGAACCATATACTGAATCCTCAAAGGTAGTCGAACCCTCCAGCGGCATTTTCTGCCGGATAACATACGGCGTATTGGCGGCGAGCAGGCGCTCGACCTCCTCCTGCGGCAAATCGCGGCAGTGGCGGTCGTAGCCGCCGAATTCGCCTTCCCCGGTGTGCAGGGATTCCAGCCGCTCTCTCGTGCAGAAGCAGTAATAAGCCTTTCCCTCGCGGACAAGCTGCTGCGCGTAGGGCAGGTAAGTATTTTTGCGCTCACTCTGCACATAAGGGCCGAATTCGCCGCCGACGTCCGGGCCTTCATCGTGCTTCAAGCCAACTTGCTCCAGCGTGCGGTAAATTACATTGACCGCACCTTCTACAAGACGTTCCTGGTCAGTGTCCTCAATACGGAGGATAAAAGTGCCCCCCAGCGACTTTGCAATCAAATATTCGTATAACGCGGTACGCAGATTACCGACGTGCATAAAGCCCGTCGGGCTGGGCGCAAACCTCGTCCTGACTGTTTTTTCCTGCATTGCGATACCCCTCTCAGCGATTTATTGCACGGCCAGCCGCATGCGGCAAAATACCGGCCAAATTCAAACTGGTTCAAAACCCCCGCTTCCGCGGGGGTTTTGAACCGTAATCGCTTTTTATTATTGATTTATTATACCAAATTGTTCCGCATTATTCAATTGCCGGAACTTTGATTTTTCTGCAAATAATCCACATATTCCTCAAGGCACATGTTTTTTTCTTTTATTTTTTCAGCATTTTCCACACCGACGTAACGGTAATGCCACGCCTCATACTTAATTTTCGTAATTGACTGCTTGTCCTCAGGATAGCGCAGAATAAATCCGTATTCGGGAGCGTGCTCCACAAGCCAGTTGGAAGCAGGTGTTCCGCCAAAGCTTTCCGACACCCCGTTCAAATCGATTGCCAGCCCTGTATTGTGCTCGCTGTAGCCCGGTCGTGCGACCGAAGATTCCGCCTTAGCCAGCGCTTCTACTTCGCTTAGTCCGGTCTTGGAGTAATTTTTGATTTCCTGTTCAAACAGCGTTCCCTGCTTTTCGGGGCTGCGGTAAGCGGAGGAAATCCAAAGCGTAATGCCGTCCTTTTTCGCCGCGTCCCTCATTTGCTGGTACGGTTTGATAATCCGAGAATCAATGTCAATACCCATTTCATGCACAATGGTATGCTGATAATCATCCGGCATTTTGTGGTCGAAATTCACCAGCACCAGACGCCAGTCATCCGGCTGCTGAAACTGAGCCACTGCCTGTACGGCAGAACTCGCGTCGCCGGAGCCCAAACCGGAGGATACCGCGGATGCTGCGGCAGAGCTCGCGGTACTTTGAACCGTCTGAGAAGACGGCTTGTCCGTATGCTTGATATCCACCGTATGAAAAGCTGCTACAAAAGCCGCTGTCGCCGCCGTTAACAGCACAAAACTGCCCAATAAGACTCCCGCAGCGGAGGTTGATCTGCGAACCTTACGTTTTTTATTCATCAATTTTATTCATCACCGCCAAACAATTTAATAAGCTCATTATAATACTTTAAAAGAGCGTCGTTCCACCGTTTGATTTTGGCAATTAGCGGATTAAAACGTATTATAGTATTATATCATATTGCTAACCTTCCGGGAATTTGCGTCGACGCGAAGCGACGAGAAGGGCTGTGCCCCGATAGCAAATTCTCAATGGCTCAAACCGTAGGTTTGAGACTATTATATCATAAATTCCAATACTCCAAACCATTGGGTTCGGACTGCCATTCAAATTTGCGCGGACGCGAAGCAGCGAGAGGAGCGGTACCCGGCAAATTTCCAATACCTCAAGCTGAGAGATTTGAGACTATATTCCAAAGGAATCGATTGTGGGGAATACCTATGAATAAATGCGACGGCTCTGCGTTGGCTGCTGCCGCAACTGCAATTGCAATTTCCATTGCCGACCGCGTCAGTGCGGATGAGGCAAATATATTATCCGCGTTTTTCAATGTAATAGGGGATCAGTTGGCACTGATCGCGGCGACAGAAGTCAGCGGCAACGACCACGCAAAGGATTAAAATCCTGTTCAAATATTATACGCCGTTTTCTTCGCCGAATTCATGCAAAAAGGATTTGAAACGAACACCCCCAACCGCCGGACTTATCATCCTGTGGTTGGGGGTTTATTGATTACTGATTTACGGAATTTCAGTGGTAAAAAAGCACCAGCATGGCAGTGGCAATTCCAAAGCCAAACAGGCTCCCCGCCAATACGTCGCTCGGGTAATGTACAAACAGATACAGGCGCGAATATGAAATCAGTACGGCCAGAATAAACGCACAGATACCCAAGTTTAAGTTGGCACTCGAAATCACCAGTGCCGCCGCAAAGGACGACATGGTATGCCCGGACGGAAAAGAATAGTCCATCGGGCAAGGTACGAGCAGCGGAACCTCAGGCGCAATGTGACACGGTCGCGGCCTCGCTACCAGCGGTTTCAACAGCAGGTTGGTCAAAAGCCCGCACACCGCCAGAGTCAGAAATAAAATCAGGCCCGCTTTGCGGTACATCCGCAACCGAAGAAAAACAACCGTCACAATGGCCCAGATAAAACCACAGGTGCCAAGCGAAGTGATGGCCGGCATAATCCGATCCAGCGCGGCGCATCTCATCCGCCTTTGTATCAGTGACAACAGTTTATTATCCACATTGTAAATGGATTCAATCATTCACATATCCCCCTATGAACTGAAGCCAGAATCACTCAAATTTATCATAACATATAAATGTTAAATCTGCATATATAGTCAGTTAACTTTAGAAAGCATCCAAGAAAATGGAGTTTGGTTCTGTTTTCAAATGAACCGATAAAAGAAAAGTCTTCGGCATACCGTAAAATTCTCTGCCCTTATTCAAGCAGCCACACCATAACCGGCTAAAAAACAAAGGATTCCGAGTGCGACCGTAAGAACAACATACAAAACCGCCTTATTCCGCCGCCTTGCGCGCAGCAGCTGAACCGTATCAAGCGAAAACGTGGAAAATGTGGTAAAAGCACCGCAGAATCCTTCACCAAGAAGGGAGTACCAGTTTCCTCCCAAACGCAGGCCTGTCAGAATTCCCAGCACCAATGCGCCGGAAATATTGATCAACAGCGTGCCAATCGGAAAGCCGCTGCGGCTCAGCTTCGCAAGAACCTCACCCAATTTGTATCGGGCAAGCGCCCCGAAGGCTCCGCCTATAGTAATCAGAAACATAGTCATTTGGCGGCGCCTCGCTTCATTCGCTCGGCAGCAAGAATTCCCAGCCAGGCGGCTGCCAGTCCCAGTAAGAGGGAGACTGACAAATACAGCGCCGCAACCACGATATGCCCGGTGCTATACAGCGTAACCGCTTCTTTGCAAAACGTTGAAAAAGTTGTGTACCCACCCAAAAACCCTGCGGTTAAACCCGCCCGCAGCCAATCCGGTACTGAAAGGCGCTTCGTGAACAGAATGATTAAAAAGCCAAGCAGAAAGCTCCCGCTGATATTGATGCCCATAGTCAGGGCAGGCCGGTACAGCACACCGCCCGGCAACGGAATCGACTGCACAAAGTGGCGGCAGAGAGCTCCAAGCGCCCCGCCGACCCCTACCGAAATTATTTTTTTCATATTACTCCGTTCAGTCTCAGGGCTTGTTTGTAAAATGGTGAAGGTAGTGCGAATCACTGAAATATCAGCATAGAACGGTACAATCAAGCGGATCTATTTTGAGTTTAGTTAGATAGAAAAGCAGGGATAAAGACTTGTGTTTATGAGTTTTATTCCGGTGTTTTTCTTTTTACAAACAAAACCCAGGGAAAATATATAATTACAATTCCGAATTTATTTCCCGGTTTTAGTATTATATCATATGACACTGCTTTTATCAATATTTGTGTTTTACTCATTGATAAAGAAATAGGCTGTCGGCAGACATTTTTTGTTTTACACAGGTGATTTTTTGTGCTAAAATATGAGCCGTTACCATAATCTTCGATTGAAACCGTTTCGGATGGTTTCAAATTTTACTGACATTCATTATGCTGATTATTAAGAGGAATTCAGATGCCAAAAATAGGAATGAGAATCATTAAGTCCGCCGTCGCGGTTTTCCTTTGCTTTGCAATTTTTTTACTGCGAGGAAGAGGAATTCCTTTTTACTCCGCTATCGCCGCGATACTCTGTATGCAGCCGGATGTTCCCAACAGCTGGCGAATCGCCAGAAACCGCATCGTGGGCACTTTCATCGGCGGCGCGTTCGGGCTGGTGTTTCTTCTGGCGGAACAGCGGCTCTTCCCGCCTCAGTTTCCCATTGTGAAATATACCATGGTCTCAATTATGATTGTGGTGTTAATCTACATTACCATTGTCTTTAAAAAGCCTACCGCTTCCTATATCACCTGTGTTGTTTTCATGAGCATTACCGTCGCGCATGCCGCGGATATCAACCCCTATCTGTTTGCCTCGGACAGAATCATCGATACCCTCATCGGTATTTTTGTTTCCCTTGGCGTAAATATGTTTCACTTGCCAAAGCGCAAGAATGCGCAGCTCCTTCTGGTGAGCGATTTAAACGGGACGCTTACAGACAAGGCCGGGCAAATCAGCAGCTACACCAAAGTAAAGCTGAACCAACTGATTCAGAAAGGGGCGCTTGTCAGTGTGGCAAGCCGCAGTTCCCCACCTACCATTTTACCGGTTCTGAAAGATCTCAATCTGAAACTGCCGATTATTGTACTGAATGGCGCGGCTCTGTTTGATTTGACTACGAAAAGCTATCTTTACTGTAAAACGATCCCCTATGCCACCGCCACGGAAGTTTTAGGTGTTTTTCAAAAGCGCGGTCTGAATTGTTTTGTGCATACCATTATAAATGATGTGCTGCACATTTATTACGGCGACTTCACCAATCCCGTAGAGGAAAATCTGTACCACGGAAGTAAGCTGCACCCGCTGAAAAATTATATTTACGGAGACTTGCCGCAGGGTCGTGATGTTGTCTTATTGAGGGTTGTAGACACGAAAGATATGATTCAAAGCCTGCATCTGGAAGTCATGCAGCTAAGCTGCCGAGAGCAGATCAGCGCGGAATATTATCCCGATGAATCCCATGAAGGATATTATTTTTTGGAAGTCTACCATACGAACGCTTCCAAGGAAAACGCCGTATTTGAACTGAAAAAACGTGTTTCCGCAAGCCGGGTCGCCACCTTCGGCGACGACAAAAGCGATATGCTGATGCTCAACGACGCGGATTATGGCTATGCGGTAGCAAACGCCAGCGAAGAATTAAAAGAAATGGCGCCGAATCTGATTGGCGACCGCGACAGCAACGCGGTGGTCAAAACGATGGAAAAGCTGTTCCATTCCAAAAGACTGATATAAAACATCATATAACGAAGGAGCCGGGCAATTTGCCCGGCTCCTTTCACATATAGAAATATTTGACGATCATCACACCTCATGGTTATGATGAAGCAAGCTGCATGACCGTCTGCTCCTGCTCGAACAGTACGCATCCGCCGGTATGCTCTCTGGACAAAAGTCCTTCCGCGCTCAGCTTCAAGAACAGCGGCGACTGCAGCGCCTCTTCCAATGTGCTGTCTTTCAGATTCGTGTCGGAATACGGGGAAAACGGGCATGGCTCTGCGGAACCTGTAGAGCTGATATGGAAAAAACCTCTGCCCGCCGCAAGACAGCCGCCGACGGACTTTTCATCGCCGGGAAATGAAAGAAGAATCATATCTTCATATTTATTACGAAGCTCAGCCTGCCGCTGCGCCAGAATCCCCCTTTCCGGGTCAGCGGGCGCAAGTAGGTTGTCAGCGCCGCCGACGGGAACATACTCGACGAAGAAAACGAGTTTGCACCCTTTTTCATGAAGCGAAGCAATAAATTCATTACCCGTGACAGTGGTCAAATTCTTTTTGGTAACGGTTACGGAAGCACCGAATAAAATGTCTTTTTTCTGCATTTTTTCCATCGTGCTCTGCAGTGTGCGGTACACACCCTCTCCCCTGCGGGCATCCGTTTGGGCTTGGTTTCCCTCAATACTCATTACAGGAATCAGATTGCGATTTTTGTCAATCAAATCGAAACAGGGGCCACTCATCATTGTTCCGTTTGTAAAAATCGGAAAAATAATCTGCGGTATTTTCGCTGCTTCCTCAATCACATCCCGGCGCATCAGCGGTTCACCGCCCGCCAGCAAAATGAAGGAAACGCCCAAATTCTCGGCTTCGTGAAAAATATTTTTCCACTGTGCCGCTGTAAGGTCTTCACTGTACTTCTGCTCGCCGCAACTGTGATTCGCGCGTGCGTAGCAGCCCTTGCAGTGCAGATTACATGTGGAAGCAATACTGGCAATCAGGAACGGCGGAATATGTATACCCTTCGTTTCGCTGGAGTTCCGCTTCCTTGCGGCAGCTTTCACACTGACCGCGTATTTCATCAGAAACGCGCTTTCCTTTGGATTTTTCAAAGTGGATTTCAGCGCACTTTGTACAATCCGTTCAATGGTACCGCTCATATACTCGGTTAGGTTCACAGTTTCTCTGCCCTTCCTTAAGTAATCCCTGATTGAAGCCTTCGTCACCGGTTACTTAATGTATATTTTTAATTGTTTTATTATATCAAAAAAATGAAACAAGTCAATTCAGTCAAGCAATATTATATTTTGTAAAATTAAATTCACCGAATCATATTCCTCAACATACAGTAATGGACGAGAATCCTTACGACGCTCTTCAGCAACATAAAATTCAATTTGGCAGGGGGAAATATAATGAACGAATTTTTCAGCTGGAATATCCTTGCGACATTTACCGGCTGTGCCGCCGCGACAGCTATCATTACAGAGTTTGTAAAAACGCTGCCGTTTCTGGAAAAAATCGCGACGCAGTGGGTATCCTATATCATTGCGGTCATCCTGCTTTTAGGCGCGTCCTTCTTTACCGGCACGTTGACTCCGGCCTCCGGGACGTTGATTCCGCTGGACGCTATTGTTGTCGCGCTCAGTGCGAACGGCGCATATTCCGCGATGAAACGCGCAGCCACTGGAAAAACGACTTAAAATCCAGGTCTTGTTTGTAAAAAGAAAAACGACTTTTTCCATCTGAATTCAAAATAAATTCGCTTGATTGCACGGTTCCATGACGATATGTTGCTAATTCGCACAATCTTCACCATTTCACAAACAAGCCCAAGTCATTTCATTTGAAAACAGAACCAATCTCCATTTTCTTGGATGTTTTCTAAAGTGAACTGACTATACACAGTCCGAAAAAGACTGCCCCGAATCCATAAACCAAACGGTTTCAAGGATTCGGGGCAAAAATTATGGAATTTTACAAGAGCCGCGTTTCGTTGATGATCAACTCAAATTGCAGGCCAAGGTATTCCGCCGCACGGCGGCACAGCACCATGCGGGTCATAAAAATCTCGAAATACTCCATCACCGGGCAAATTTGCGTATCAATGGAAAGATTGAGCGTAGCGGTCTTACTGTCGAGGTCAATTTCCGTATCGGCGCGTTCCACCGCGTAATTGACCCGGTCATGGATATCATTATTAACAGTGCACTTATCGCGCACGCGGGAGCGGCGTACATCGCCTTTGTCGGAAAGAATCAGCGCCGCGGCAACCGGGTTCACGGTAGCGGCGGTTCCCTCGTCGTGATTTCCGATCGCGGCAACGATGACCGCCACCTCTTCCGGGGGCATGCCAAGGCGGTTCAAAATCTGAAACGCCATCAAAGCACCGCTTTGCGCGTGGTCAACGCGGTTCACCACATTGCCGATATCGTGCATATACCCCGCGATTGCGGCAAGCTCGCAGGTTCGTTCATCATAACCCAGTGTGTGAAGAATCGCACTGGCGTAGTCGGAGGAACGCTTTGCATGGGGAAAACCATGCTCTGTGAATCCGATGGCTCCAAGGTTTTCGTTTCCTTTTTTAATATATGCCTTAATCTCTTCGTTTTTCAGAATCTGGCTCAGGGTCACATGACTGTATTGTTCCATTCAGTACCTCGTATTATTTTGTGATCATACGGTACATCGCTTCCAGGCATACCTGCGCATGCTTCATGAACCAGTCAATATCAATGTGCTCACCGGTATTGTGCAGGCGGCGGTCAGGCTCTTCAGGGAAAAACGGACCAAACGCAACCGCGTTTCCATGGAACGCGCGGGCGTAAGTGCCGCCGCCGGTCGAATACAATTCCGCCGGAGCTCCGGTAAACTCTTTGTAGGCATCCTGAAGCAGAGAAATAAACTCGCTGTTCGCGGGCAGATACAGCGGTTTTGTATGCCCGAGCACCGAAACCTTCAAGCCGAATTTCACCGCGGCGTCGGAAATTGTGCCGAATACTTTATCACCGTCCGACAGCACCGGATAGCGGATATCAATGCCGACGGAAACTTCCTTCGTGCCGATGTTCAGTAAACCGACATTCAGCGTCAGCGGGCCGGATTCTGCGTCGCTTTGGGCAATGCCCATAGAAGCGCCGTCGAATTCTGTTCCGATATGCCCGTTTATAAAATTCACCAGTGTGCCGAGTTGTTCCGCTGAAAAAACCTGTGCCAGCAGAGCAATCAGATGAGTGGCCGCATTGAAGCCCTCCTGCGGCTGCATCGCGTGAGAAGCCTTGCCGACAGAAAGAATCCGCACGCCGCACGCGGTTTTTTCAAGCTGGAATTCGCCTTTCACGGTCTGGGCCGCTTTTTCCAGCTTCGCCACTTCCCCTGCCGTACAGCAAACCAGCGCTTCCGCTTTGGACGGAACCGCGTTCACTACTGTACCTGAAATAAATTCACGGATCACTTTGGAATCATTCTGTTCCGCTTCTATTTTCAAACGGAGGATTCCCTTCTCGCGATTGCAAATACCATATTCCGAATCGGGCGTAAACGCCATTACCGGAAGCGGCTCCGCTTCGAGGTAGCGCTCCAGATCGTCGCTCCCCGTTTCTTCCCCCGCGCCGAAAATAACACGCAACCGGCGCTTCGGTTCAACGCCCGCGTCCTTCAATGCTTTCAGGCAGTACAGCGCGACAACCGCAGGGCCTTTATCGTCCGCCGTACCGCGGCCAAAATAAAGGTTACCCTGCCGGGTCATGGTGAACGGGTCGGTTTCCCAACCCTCACCGGCAGGCACAACGTCCACATGTGCAACAACCGCGGCAACCTCATCGCCTTCGCCGTATTCCGCATGCCCGGCGTAGCCGCCAACGTTCTTCGTTTCGAATCCCATGTCTTTCGCGATTGCCAGAATGCGGTTCAGTGCCTCAGCCGGCTCCTTACCGAACGGCATGCCCGGTTCGGCTTCCCCGCGCACGGACGGAACCTCAATCATTCTTCCAAGGTCATGTATAATATCTTCTTTATACTTTAATATATTTTCTCCGAAACTCATCCTGATGCTTCCTTTCCGATTTTCTAAATTCTGACACTATTATAGCACGAATCACGCAAATTACATATTACTTTACGTTAGAAATATGTTAGGCCTTGTTTATAAACTAAAAATCAAAGCCTAAGGCAGCTGGTTTGTCTGACTTTTCAGAAGAATAAAAGCACAGCGTTTCGTGCAGAACACGCCGGAATTGCGCTGCGTCCACGTTACGTACATAAAGAACGTTCGGTTTTCCGGGCTTTAAAAGGCAGCTTCCCTGTCGCACTTCGTCCTCCGTTTCCACACGGATGCGCAGCGGTTCACCGGTGATAGCATCAGGGGCCGCAACCGCCGCCGCGGCAATGGCATCATAAACGGAAATTCCTTCGGGCGGAAGCGCTGCCCCGGACGAATAAGAATACAAATCGCATACGAAATCGGATGCGCGGGTTTTCATATGCTTCCACTCCGAGAAATCACTTTCAAAAAGCGGCGTCCGGTCACAGACCTCCATTCCCGCCATCGTAATGGGCACACCGGACTGCAGCACAAGCTGCGCGGCAAGGGGATCTGAATAAAAATTAAACTCCGCAAAAGGCGTTGCATTCCCTCCGCCGCAGGAACCGCCCATAATCGTAATACGCGAAATCATTTTTTTGCTGTCGGGGTACTCCATAAAAAGGCGCGCTATATTTGTCAATGGCCCTGTTGCCAGAATTTGCAGCCTGCCCGCTTCTTTCTGTGCAAGCCTGTATAAAACTTCGGCGGCTCTTTCCGGCGAGGCACGCTTTTCCGTCGGTGGAAGGCGGGCGCCGCCTAGGCCGGTAGGACCGTTAATCCAAACCGGCGCGGGCCGAAACGGTTTTTCAAGCGGGGCGGATTCGCCCTCTGCCACAGGTGTGCTCAAATTAAAAAACGACGCAATACGAAGCGCATTCTCCGTATTTTGGCGTACATTCTGGTTGCCCGACACCGTTGTAATCGCCTTCATTTCAATGCCCGGAGCCGCGTGCATGATTAAAATAGCTAGCGCGTCGTCCACACCGGGGTCACAATCCATTACAACCGGAATTTTTCCCATGCGGTTCTCAACTCCCCTCTCTTTGAATCATTAAAGCGCAAATCAGAACGCCCCCAATGCAGGCGGTTTTCCTGTATTGGAGGCGGGTTTCATACTTTCAGACCAGTTCCAGCGCTACGCCCTGCTCTGTTATTTTTTTGATCATGGGCTGCGGCATACCCAAATCGGTGATAATGCGGTTAAGATCGTTGAACTGACAGATGCGCGCCAGTGCGGTGCGGCCAAATTTGGTTTTATCCGCCAGAAGAATGACTTCCTTCCCCGCCTGCACCACAAGGTTCTTAATCTCGATTCCGTCAAAATCCGAATTTGAAGCGCCGAACTCAGGGTCAACCGCATCCGCCGAGAGAAACACCTTGTCAACGCGGATCTGACGGATAAAATTTTCCGCAATGGAACCGACGAGGAAATTGCTGCCCGCCTTTCGAACTCCGCCCGTAATGATCAGATTTGACGACGGGTGCAACACAATGGCATTCGCAATATTGAGGTCATTGGTAATGACGGTCAGGCCGCGCCTTTCCCCAAGATTCATCGCCAACTGAAGCACCGTCGTACCGCAGTCCAGAAATACAGTGTCGCCATCACTCACATAACGGGAAGCCAGCATACCGATTCGCCGTTTCTCCGCCGACTGTAAATCCGTCTTATCCTGAAACACTTTTTCAAAAGGTGCATTGTGCCCAAACAGAATGGCTCCGCCGTGCGTGCGTTTCACGCTTCCCATTTTTTCCAGCTCGGCCAGATCCCTGCGAATCGTCGCCTCGCTGACTTTTTGGGCCTTCGCAAGCTCTTTTACCTGTGCACTTCCTTTTTCTTCTATGGATGCAAGAATCAATTTCATTCGCTCCGCGGGAATTGCCGTTTGATCATCCGTGCTCATAGATGGTTCTCCTTTGCGATTGATACTTTGCGTTTCTGTTTATATTATAGCTTTACATACGCATATCTTCAATATATTGCAGTGTTTTCATTCATGATCTGCAAACTTTCTACAAATCATGCAAAACCGGGTGCGCGCTTCCGGTAAATATGTGCAGAATCGTCTCTGTACCCGTAACGCATGATATTATTTGAAGTCAATTACCATCGGCTAGAGCCGATAGTTCGAATTTGAGGCTAAAGTCTCTTAAAGACGAAAGAACGCCGCTCAAATTCAAACTGGTTAAAACCAATTTTATCTTCTGTTTGAACCATAATTGACTTTAATAAAACATTGAAAACAAAGGAAGAATAGATTTTTACTTAATTATTTAATGCATATATTTTTTATATTATAAATGTGACTCACAGCTATTGAAATCCGACTTTCTTTGGTGTATTATAAAAAATATTATCCAAATTTTGTAAACTGTTACAAAAGTCGCACCACAGATCACAGCAAATTTAACTCAGAATTATTTTGCAGGAAAAGAGTGGACGTTTCATGCTGAAACATTTAAAAATCCGAAAGAAATTATTCGTAACCTATATCCTGATTGCCGTAATAGCAGCTCTGAGCGGACTTGTCGGACTGAACGTTATGACAAGCACCAGTACGCAATATGCACAGGCGCTGGAGCACTATGGTTTTGCGCAAGGCGACATCGGGCTGTTCAGCACGGAATTCAATCATAATTTCGCCATTCTCAGAAATACTGCTTCCACCACAAACCCCGCGGATGTGCAGTCGAGCTTGTCGGAAAATGCCCGGTCGAATGTAAACCTCAATAATTATCTGGCAAGAATGGAAAAAAACATGGTGACCGACAGGGAAAAGAATCAATATACCTCTATTAAAAAAATCCTGACGGAATATCAGAAACTCACAAGCCAGGTTTCCGATCTGGTGCAAAAGGGTGACAGCCAGAAGGCGAAAGAACTTATTGAGAACCGCTGCTCTCCGCTCGCGGACCAGATTACGACCAGCGTTTCTCTGCTGATCAGTTCAAAAACCGTTTCCGGCAACAATATTGAAGAGCAGCTCAATACACAGCAGCGCGATGCAAGCATATTCATGATCGGCATTTTGCTCTTATCTCTTCTCGTTTCCATTCTGGTCGCCGCCGTCGTTTCGAAAGGAATCAGCAAACCGGTCAAAAAAATGGTGCAGGCAGCGCAGCAGATATCTGAAGGAAATCTAAACTCAGAAGTGTTGGTTCAGTCAAGGGATGAAATCGGTGAATTGGGAGCAGCGCTCAATGAAACCATCGTCACTTTAAAAGCCTATATTACAGATATACAGCAAAATCTGGCTAAAATCGCAGGCGGAGATTTAAACATTGACGAAACAATTGAATTCAAAGGTGATTTTATCGAGTTAAAAAAATCCATCGCCAATATTTCGCGCTCCCTTGACGGTACCCTTCAGTTGATCGGACAGGCTTCCGACCAGGTAACCACCGGTTCCAATCAGATGTCTGACAGTGCGCAGGCTATGGCGCAGGGCGCTACAGAACAGGCCAGTTCACTGGAGGAACTGACGGCTGCTGTCGCCGAGATTTCTTCGCACATCAAAAACAGCGCCGCGTATGCCGACGATATCAGCAAAAGAGCGGCTGCCGTTGGGGATGAAATTTCCGCCAGCAATCGGCTGATGACGGAAATGACAGAAGCAATGGGCAGCATCAACCAGTCAACGGGCGCAATTATGAAGATTATTAAGACCATTGACGACATTGCGTTCCAGACAAACATACTTGCCCTGAATGCCGCGGTTGAAGCGGCGAGAGCCGGCTCGGCCGGAAAAGGCTTTGCCGTTGTAGCAGACGAAGTAAGGAACCTTGCGGGGAAAAGCGCACAGGCGGCAAAAAGCACTACGGAACTGATTGAAAGCTCAGTCAGACAGATTCGAAACGGAAATGAAATCGCAAACGTAACCGCGCAGTCACTCGCCCGCGTGATGGAAAGCGCACAGGCTGTTACGGAAACGGTAGAGCGTATCTCAGAAACATCAAAAATTCAATCGGCAGCAATGGACGAGGTCAGCTTGGGCATTGAACAGATTTCCGCCGTTGTGCAGACGAACTCCGCCACTGCGGAGGAAACAGCCGCTTCCGGTGCCGAGCTTGCCGGTCAGGCAGAAACACTTCAGTCACTGCTGCAGGAGTTCCGTCTCCGCAATCAGGATTCAGACACTGCTCCCGGCGGCGATGCGCCTGCAGAGCACGAAGAAAACAAAACCGGTTTTGACGCAGCTTATGAAGAAGCCACGCCGAGTGCACCGCAAAATATGGATGTTTTTTCATACTGATATCCTTCCGAACATAAAAGAGCAGCCACACAATAAATATACCACCCGAAAAATTCGCTGCCGATTGTACTAAACGTGTCATTTAAGGAAAGACTAACGCCGAGGTGAGAGAAATGTCTGACAATCCGTTTTTCGAAAATATTGAATCCAACGCTTACTTTCAGTCCTTACCTGTATTTGTACAGGAGACAATCAAGCAGGGCAGCCCACAGATCAAATCAGAGGACGATCTGCGCCGGTGCGCCCAGCAGCTGATGAAAAAATGACAGCGGCGGAGCAGAAATGCTCCGCCTTTTATTTAGGCCTTGTTTGTAAAGAGAAAAAACGATTTTTTCTATTTAAACAGGAAATATATCTCCTTGATTGCACCGTTCTATGCTGATATTTTAGTAATTCACACATTTCTCCCCATTTTACAAACAAAGCCCGGAAAGGAAAGCACGAACTATGGGACTTTCATTTTATGAAAACGATCCGAGTCTTCGGTACTACTTTGAAAATTTACCGATTAACGTAAAAAATCGTATTCTGGAATCCGGTATGAATATTTCCACGCTGAGCGAACTGGAGCAGGCGGCCGAAGCCGTAAAATCCGGAATGACCCTCACCACGGAAGACACACAGGGCTGAGGTGAAGGCGCCGCCGCACAATGAATAAGTATGCCTACTAAAGAAGATGTTGCAAAACGAATGAAAATTAATTTTGCAGCATCTTCTTTGCCCCGCCGCCCCATTCTGCTGTTGACATGTGATAAAAATAGAAATATAATTCATAAAAACACAGTATAATGATATCTAGGTAACCGCTGATTAAATCAATTCTGAAGCCGCTCAGTTCAGCATTTTCGCGGCTTCGAATTGCTGTCTGACGACTTAATCATCGTTTACCCAAGATATAACATCAGAATCAGAGGTGAAACGCATGAAAAGACGCGCAGCTTTTTTCGACATTGACGGAACGATCTCCCGCGAAGGGCTGATCAGTGAAATGTTCAAAAAGATGATCAAATATGAGCTTATTGACGACAGCAAGTGGACCAACGAGGTTGAGCCCGCATTTGCCAAGTGGGACAAACGCAAGGGCGATTATGACGCATACCTGCAGAAAATGGTTGATATCTATACGGAAACCGTAAGAGGTACGGATTCCTTTCACATCGCTTACATCGCCAGAAAAGTAATCGAGCAAAACGGGGAACGCGTTTACACCTATACGCGTGACCGCATCAAATGGCACAAGGAACAGGGGCATGTGGTTATCGCAATTTCGGGCTCTCCCATTGAGCTGGTAAGCGAAATGTCGGCAAAATACGGCATGGACGACTACCGCGGCACGATCTATCAGGTGGACGAACACGGCGTTTACAATGGAAGGATTACGCCGATGTGGGATTCTGTCAGCAAATGCAAGGCCGTTGGAGAAATGGCTGAGAAATATGATATTGACCTGAGCGAAAGCTTTGCGTACGGGGATACAAACGGGGATTTTACCATGCTGGATCTCGTCGGGCACCCGATTGCGATTAACCCGACGCGGGAATTGCTTTCACACGCTCTGCAGGTTGAACAGCTCAGGAAAAAAATTACTGTAATTATTGAGCGGAAGGACGTCATTTACCGTTTGAAAGCGGAAACGCTCGACTTGCCGTAAGTTCATAAAAACACAGGGGCATTCTGCGGCGGCTTCGCGCAGGATACCCCATTTTTTATTTATTTCGCTGTTCGTCCGCACCCGAAAGCTTCAGCACCCGAAACCCTTTGTCAATATTCGGCTCCATTCGGCTGCCGAAACGCAGCTGTTCCCCCGCAAAATGTTTCGGAGTGACACTGTCGCCTGCCCGGCGGATTCGTTCTCTTCCCAAATCGCAGATGGTTCTGTACCCGGCGCCATAAGCGGCGTCTTTTTCGTCAATCGC
The DNA here is from genome assembly GCA_023416955.1 of Bacillota bacterium. GTDB lineage: Bacteria > Bacillota > Clostridia > Oscillospirales > Acutalibacteraceae > Caproiciproducens. The sequence continues at coordinate 69,851 of JAEZGM010000023.1, forward strand.
TTCCGGGAGCTGTACCATGATGAATTTTCTGTTCCCTCCGTCCTGCGCGTTCAGGTTAATGACCGCGTGTGCAGTCGTGGCGGAGCCTGAAAAAAAGTCAAGCACAACAGAGCCTGACTCCGTCGCCATGGAAAGCATCCGTTCCAGCAGTTTCAGCGGCTTCTTCCCATTCTTAAAAGGGACTCCTCCCTGCAGATCAAGCCTGCCCCATGAAATGTCGTCCCAGAGCGTACCGAGCACCGTATGCTTAAATACGCCGTCCGCGCTTTTTTCGGCACTGTCCGAAAGCCAGACGACCAATGTTTTATTCCACACATATTTCACCGTCTGCCGCCCCTTGCTTCTGCCCGATCTCGGTATATATTCATAAGAAATCAACATCTGACCTTCCGGGGTTTTCGCGTTTACTTTTTTAAGCAGTGAAGTCTGTGCATTCGTTACCATGAAAATCTTTTCAAAATAGAGGTTATAAACTTCTTCTTCCGTTAAATGCTCCTGTTTCATTTTTTCAGAAACGGTGGAAAAACGGTAACTTTCGTGTGCATAGACTTTAATCCCGTCCAGCTCGGAAATCAGCCTTTTCTCCCCGGCATCTTCCAGAATCCTGGTATAGTAGAACCCCACGCCGTCCGCCCGGTGCTCATGAATATAATCCGAAAGCGGAATTCTTTTGACGGGCTGTTTCAGCTTCATTTTGTTTTTATCTTTGGCATACAGCAAAACATATTCGGTATTCTTTTTCAGGCGCTTGTCCTCGCCGCCGCCGCTTGCGCCGGAGCTGGTCTTTGTTTTGACCGATATGAGGTTCACATAATTATCTTCGCCGAAGATTTCGTCACAGATTTTCTTTAAATTGTCCAGTTCATTGTCATCTATGGAAAGAAAAATGACGCCGTCCTGCGTGAGAAGGCGCTCCGCTAAAACAAGGCGCGGATACATCATGTTCAGCCACGCGGTGTGATAACGTCCGTCTGTTTTTGCACCAGTACCGAAAGCCGCTTCCCTGCTGCCCGGGCGCCCAGTTTTTTTCAGGTAATTCCCCCGGCTGTCCTGAAAATTGTCCGTGTAAACGAAATCCTTTCCGGTGTTGTAAGGGGGATCTATATAAATCATTTTGATTTTACCGCCGTATTCGTTTTGAAGCAGCTTCAAAACTTCCAAATTATCGCCTTCGATATAAAGATTCTGCGTTGTATCCCAGTCCCTGCTTTCTTCTGTGCAGGGGCTAAGGGTGTGGGCAGGCGGAGTAAAAGCCTCCCGCAAAGCACTTGACTTGCCGTGCCAGCTTAGCTGGAAACAATCGCTTTCAGCCTCTTCCCCTTCACAGAAGTATTTGCGCTCCATTACAATAGGTATATCAAGCTTTTCGGCGTTTTCCATTCCGATCAGCGTATCGCCGCCGGCCATTTTTTTCTTCATGCTGTGCTTCCCCTCTTCTACAGCTGATCCATGCTTATTATTATAACAGTTTCAACAGGTGGAATCAACGCCGTCGGAACGAGGAAAATAAGGCTTAAAGCGGGATTTCAATTTTTTTGTCGATGAAGTGTTGACAGTAAAACAGAAATATGCTAATATATCTAAGTCGCTTGCGAGAGTGGCGGAATTGGCAGACGCGCTAGATTCAGGTTCTAGTGAACGCTTAGTTCATGGGGGTTCAAGTCCCCCCCCTCGCACCAGTAAATAAAAAAGACAAGAGCAATGCTCTTGTCTTTTTTATTGTAAATTTAAGTACTTAATTTTATAATAAAAGCTACCACTGTCTTGACGTATTATTAAGGTTCGGTCTGGTTAACTTCACGATGAGGCAAAGCCTTTAAAAAACTGCACAGAGGTTAAAAAGAAAAGGCTGTACCCTCCTTGTCGAATAGAGTACAGACCTTGGCATGTATCTGTAATGCGTGCTAAGATAACAGCATTCACAAGTCATATGGGTCTCAGAACATTTATGGCGCATGACGGTCAACGGTTTTGGCGACTGTTGGCTGCCTATGGATGCTTTTTGCTTATCCACGGGGGCAATTATAATACAAATTCTGGTAATTTTCAAATTTAATTTACTTTTCGTGACTGGTCGGATTGCTCCGGCCTTTTTATTTTGCCTGAATGGCTGCGAGCAATGTATTTTTTAGGTCGGCACAGGCTGCGATTCTGTCACGCAGTTGTTGACCTGAATACTCATCTAAGTGCTTTCTTTCCAACTGAACTTCCTCCATATAGGAATAAAATAGAAAGAACGATTACAATAAAATAAACTATTTTACTTTGTCTTTTCATTCCAATCATCACCTTTTGCTGCAATTACTATGATAAAAAGGTCACAATTATGAAATCATAAAAAAGTGGTAACTGTCTGATAAATCATCTTCAGACAGTTACTTGCTTGAAACGAGAAGTTGGAATCAACAAATGGTCATACCGTCAGGATAATCCGAAAGAAGCTTCCCTTGCCGCCACTTTTCCGGTTTGTATATGCTAACCATCGCCCACGGTTTCTGACTGAATATCCAGGTTTCCATGCATGGCCCCGACGATGAACAGCACGATGATAAACACCAGCGCTGCCGTGGAAATGATGAATGCTGTTGTACTTGACATGTTTTTTACCTTCCAAAAATGATATTAAAAAAGCACCCCGCTTTTAGGGTGCTAGATGACTGATTATTCAGCTTTTGTATGTACGGTAATTAGGTTCGACTGTGGATGCTCACTGTGCGGATTAGTAGTATACCAGTTGCCAAACCGCGTAAAACCTTCCTGTTTTTAATTATTTAAATTTCCTCCTAGAATGGAAACTTTGGAGTAGATAATATAAATAATCAGATCGTGTTCCTAATGAAAGTCATAAACACAATGCGAAGTCGGATTAGCTTATCCTGACCTCGCATTGCGTTCATTCTTTACATTTCCATTTAGTGTTTGAAAATTCCATCTTAGACCGGTAGAGAGCCTCTAGGGAGTCGGGTACCGACTGAATCGATATCAGTTCTAATCATTTTTCATCTTTCCGGGCGGAACTCCGGTTTTTACGTCGCGATAGAAAACCATGGTGCAGTCTTTTCTCTCGATCAGCTCTTTTGTGCCCTGCTCGCTTTTCTGTGCGCCGCTACCGCCGGAGCATAGAAAGAGTTCCACCTCTTTGCCGGCCGGAAGCAGTTCCACAATGGC
>JAEZGM010000046.1 GCA_023416955.1 Bacillota bacterium
TTATCACCCACGTGGGGCCCCCCCCCCGGCCGACGGGGGGTTGGGAGGCCCATGAAAATTTTATCCTTTTTATAAATCGTCCACAAGCGCTCCGCTCTTAGCATAAGCCGTGCTGCGGGCCTCGAAAAAGTCTGTTTTGATTGTGTTGGCGTTGCTGTATTGGCTGACCCACTTCATCGTTTCGGGTTCTTCAGCGTGCCCGTCGTAAATTTTTTCAAAGCCGAGACCCGTACAGCGCAGGTTGCCAAGGTACTGCACATAATCTGTAATCATCTGTCCGGTAAGGCCGCTCACCTCGTCACCGATGACATAATGCCCCCATGCGATTTCCTGCTCGCAGCCGGTACGGATCATCTCGCGGTAGACCGCCGTTTTCTCGGGGGTAAACAGCTCCGGGTTTTCCTTTTTCAGTTCCAGCAGGATACTGCGGAACAGCCACAGATGGGTGTTTTCATCCCGGTTGATGTACCGGATTACCTGCACCGAACCCGGCATACGGTTGTTGCGCCCCAGATTATAAAAGAACATGAACCCGCTGTAAAAGTAGACACCTTCCAGGATGTAATTCGCCACTACCGTGCGCATCAGATTTTCGGGGGTTTGGTTATTGTAAAAGGCGTTGTACTGGTCGCCGATGAACGTATTGCGCTTCAGAAGATGCTCGTCGTCCTTCCATTGGTACAGGATTTCGTTGCGCTGCTGCGGCTCGCAGATGGTGTCGAGCATATAGCTGTAGCTCTGGCTGTGAATCGCCTCCTGATACGCCTGAATGTTCAGACAGAGGTTGACTTCATTCGCGGTGATATACTCCCCGACATAGGGGAGGTTGGCGGTCTGGATACTGTCGAGAAAGATGAGAAAAGACAGAATTTTATCGTAGGCGCGGCGCTCGGCGGCGGGCAGATTCGGGTAATCCTTCACGTCCGTCGTAAGGCTGACTTCCTCCGGAATCCAGAAATTATTCATCGCCTGCCGGTACCAGTCGCTGGCCCAGGGGTATTTCATATTGTTGAAGTCGTTCAGATTGGTGGTGTCGCCGCCGATCATGCGGCGATGGTTCAGGTCAATGTCACCGTTCGGGTTAAACAGCGGCTTTTTGTTCATGCTTTCCATGGAACTTCCTCCTTCTATTCCCGGCTTTTCGGGGCGTGGGTTTTGTCTGCGCATTGCGCGTCAGGACGAGCAGGCCTCGCAGTCCTCAACCTCAAGGCTTTTGCTGCGGATATAATAAATGGTCTTCACGCCCTGCTCAAACGCTAGAATATATAAATTCAGAATTTGCCGGAATGTATAGTCATTGGTAATATAGAGATTCATGCTCTGCGCCTGGTCAATGTGGCGCTGCCGCACACCCGCCGCGCGCACCGACCAGGTTTGATCAATGTGATGCGCGCTTTTGTAATACCAGTAGGTGGAAGCGTTCAAATCCGGCGCAACGCGGGGCATCAGCCCGCTCTTTTTTTCTTCCAGAAAAAAGCGGTTCATCACGGGGTCAAGCCCCGCTGTCGTCCCGGCAATGATGCTGGTGCTGCTGGTGGGGGCGATGGCAAGCAGCCAGCCGTTACGCATACCCTGTTCGGCTACCCGGCGGCGCAACTCCTGCCACGAGGGGGAGGTGTAGCCGCGTTTTTCAAAATAAGCGCCGGTCTGCCAATCGCTGCCCTTGAACAGCGCGTAGCTTCCCTTTTCGGCGGCGTTTTCGCAGCTGGCACTGACGGCGGCATAGTTGATTTTTTCAAACACCTTGTCCGCAAAGGCAAGGTGCTCTTCACTTTCCCACGCAATGCCGTGTTTGGCAAGCATATGGTGGTATCCGCTGACGCCCAGCCCGATGGGACGGTAGCGCAGATTGTTGATTTTGGCGTAGGGTACGGGGAAAAAGTTCAGATCGATGACATTGTCCAAAGCGCGTACCGCGCTGCGGGTCAGTTCACGGATTTCCGTGTCGCTGTCGACATCAATATGCCCCAGCGAAAGGCTTGCCAGATTGCAGACCACGAAGTCGCCGGGCTTTGTCACGGTGACGACCACGGTTTCGCCGTCGACCGTCTCCGCGCGCTGATCCACGCTTTCAATGGCGCTCATATTTTGCGCGATTTCGGTGCACAGGTTGCTGCAATAGATGATTCCTTTGTCGCCGTTGGGGTTGGCGCGGTTGACCGCGTCCCGATTGAACACAAAGGGGGTGCCGGTTTCCACCGCGCTTTTAATGACGAGCCGCACAATGTCCTTAATGGGCACCACGCGCTTCTGAATGGCGGGGTCCTGAACGCATTCCCGGTAGCGCTTTTCCCATTCCTCGCCCCAGTAATCCTCAAGGCAGTAGCCCTTGTGCGTCATAATATCGTGGGGGCACATCAGGTACCAGTCCGCGTCCAGATTTTCCCGCGCGATTTTCCAGAACAGGTCGGGGTAACAGACCGCCGGAAATACGTCGTGCGCTTTCATGCGGTCGTCGCCGTTGTTGGTGCGCAATGCCAGAAATTCGGGTAAATCCCGGTGCCACGCGTCAAGGTATACCGCAACGGCGCCCTGCCGCACCCCGAGCTGATCCACAGCGACGGCGGTGTCGTTGGCGAGGCGAATCCAGCGGACAACGCCGCCGGCTGCCCCTTCAAACCCGCGGATGGAACTGTTGCGGGCACGTACCTTTCCGAAATACAGTCCCATGCCTCCGCCGTATTTGCTCACCTGCGCAAAATTATCAATGCTGCGGTAGATGCCGGTCAGGCTGTCGGGCACGGTGTCGATAAAGCAGGAGGAGAGCTGATGGAAGGGCTTGCGCGCATTGGAAAGAGTGGGGGTTGCCATCGTCACTTTCAGGGTGCTCAGCATATCGTAGAACCGGCGAACCCACATAAGCCGGTTCGTTTTTTCCGGCATGGCCAGATGCAGCGCAATGCCGAGGTACATTTCCTGCGGCGTTTCCAGTGGTTGGTTCGCGTGGCTGCAAATAACATAACGTTTGAGCAGCAGTTCCAGACCGGAGTAGGTGAGCAGACTATTGCGGGAATCGTCAAGAAATTCCGCCGCCGCTTCGATTTCTTCTTTGGAGTAATTCTCCAGAATATAACCGCCGTACAGACCGTGTTCGGTCAGAAACCGGACTTTGTCATAGAAACTGTGTAGGTTATAACTCTCCAGAACAGGAGTGAGATTCTGGGTAAATTGCAGCATCAGTAAGCGCGCGGCGATGAACTCCCACTGCGGGGCCTGCTGGGTGGTCAGCTCCACCGCAGCTTTGATCAGCATGTCCATTTTTTCGTTCTGCGGCATGTCCGCCTTTAAAAAGGAAACGAACTTTTCCTCCAGCCGATCCATTCCGTAGCTTTCACCTGGAAAATCATGCTGAATTCCCATTAAAATGCCGTCGACCGCTTTCGCTTCGTCAAAGTGTCCCCCAATGCGGCGGCGCAGCTCACGGCGGCGCGCGTGCTCGCTGCGGTAAAGAATATAGTGCTTGCTCTGTCTATAAAATCCCTGTTCCATCAGGGTTTGTTCCACAAGGTCCTGAATGGTTTCAACCTGTACCGCGCCTTGCAGCGCCTTAATTTTCAGTTCTACTTCCTGTGTGATTTTTTGCAAAGCGTCCTCCGGCGCGGTGCCGTCCACGCTGAGAAATGCCTTGCGGAGGGCTTCCTTTATTTTCTGTGGCTCGTAGCGCTGGCTTCGGCCGTCCCGTTTGATAATTTCCATACGTCATCTCCTACAAATTGTATGATTGATACTATCTTAGCACAAGACTTAGTATTGAACAATACTTTTTTACCTATTTATTATTTTCTGATTCGAAATGCCTACCGACGGTTTGATTGTGAGTTCGCTGCCGATGGGCGGGTACGGCAGCGAATTGCATAAATTCTTACCTCCCGGAAAAGCCGGGGACTTCGTATGACAAAGAAGGTACTTCAAAACGACAATTCGTTTTGAAGTACCTTCTTTGGAGTATCAGCATAAAACGGCGCAATCAAGTGAATCTATCTTGAGTCCAGCCAGAGAGACCGGAAAAAACTTATGTTTATAAGCTTTGTTCCGTCGCATTTCTTTTCACAAACAAGACCTAATGTATCGCGAAGTTCAAGAAGTTTTTTGATTTCGCATGTGACAGTCAGTCGCGAAAACGGATCACATTGTTCTCCATGCTGTCAATGATGGCAAGGCTCTGCAGATTGTACCCCGCTGCCCGAAGCTTATCGCCGCCGCCCTGAAATCCCTTTTCAATTGCGATGCCGATGCCCGCAACAGAAGCTTCCGCCTGATGTACAATATCCAGAAGGCCAAGCTGCGCTTTCCCAGTGGCAAGAAAATCATCTATAATCAGAACCCGGTCATTATGTGTGATAAACCGTTTTTCCAACATCGCTGTGTATTGGTTCCCATGGGTAAAACTCTCGATTGTGGACGTATAAACGTCGCCGTCAATATTTTTGCTTTCTGATTTTTTGGCAAAGACAACGGGAACGTCGAAGTACTGGGCGGTAAGGCAGGCAATGGAAATTCCGCTTGCTTCGATTGTGATGATTTTTGTAATGCTTTCCCCGGCAAATCGGCGTTTGAATTCCTGCCCGATCTGATTAATCAAAGCGATATCAATCTGATGGTTCAGAAAACTGTCAACTTTGAGAATACCGCCGTCCTTTACTTTGCCGTCTTTCAGGATACGCTCTTTCAATAATTCCATTGTCATTTCTCACTCCAACTACAATAATCGCGGCCGTGAATGTTTTTTATTGGAAACATTCTTTGCCCCCGCTTGTTATTTTATATCAGTTTACTAACATTTTACATAATTCTACTGATTTATACAACTTTTATTTTGAATTGGAGTCGAGATACCGTACTGGGTAAGCGCTGAATAAAGCAATTCTGAAGCCACTCAACCAAGTATTCTCGCGGCTTCGAATTGCCGTCTGATGACTTAATCATCGTTTACCTGGGTCTTGATTGTAAAACCTAACTCAAAATACTTGATTGCATCGTTCTATGCCGATATTTTAGCAATTCGGACGATCCTCACCATTTTATAAACAAGCCTAATAAGTGAAATAAACATATTCCTGCTTGGAAGCATCTGCTTTCTCAATTTTTGTTACATAGCATACGGGCATCTTCTGCCCCTGATAGGTTTCAATTTTGAGTTTTCCGGTTACCCACACCCAGTCCTTGTCTTTCCAGTTTTTCGCGTCGTCGGAGCGGCAGAGCACCCCCAGCGGCTGAAGGTCGGCGGCACAGCAGATCATGGCGTACCGGATGGGAACAAATTCGTTTTGCTTAAAATCATTCATGCGGAAAACTTGCCCTTTGAAACGGAAGGTCGCCCCTTCATAGGAGTCCATATTTTTATTCAATTCCTGATACCATTGCACGAAGGTATCGTCCGTAATGGTTTGAGCAAATTTTACCGGAGCAGCTGCGGAAGACGACGGTGTATCAATCCCGATATCATCGGAAGAGGTGATGGTATTAGGAATTACCGTGCCCCGCTGTGCGGCGGCTGCGGTCAGCGAAGGGGAAAGCGTATTGAATGAAACGGCCTTGTTTTGCACGATGCCGGTCGGAATGAGCAGAGCGGTAAGCATTGGGACAACCAAAAGCAGGTTCTTGCCCGCCTTCGCGTTGTGTCTTGGACGGATAAGCTCCGGCAGCGTAAAAAAAGCAATGCCAAGCAGCAAAAAAACGCTGATCCAGAGCAGGATATTCAGTCTGGGATGTACGAAATTCTGTATTGTTCCGGTAACCAGCGCAATGAAAAGAAGAATCGCAAGGACGGTCAACACCACAAAGCGTAGGAGCGCTTCACTGTTCAGTTTATATTTCATAACGGCCTCCGTTTCAAAGCCCGATGAACTGGCCGAACAGCCAGAACACGGCCAAACCGATGACGAAAATAATCGCGGCAAGCTTCATAATGAATTTTTTCCGGAAGTTTGCGCTCAGCATAAAGAGGTTGCTCAAATCAAGCATGGGCCCAAGAACCATAAAGGCCATAACGGAAATCGGGGGGAACACGCTCAAAAAGCTTCTGCTGATAAACGCGTTGGAACTGGAGCAAACGGACATAAATGCCGACAACAGGATCATGAACAGCAGCGCGAAGAACAGGCTTTGACCCTTTCCCTGAAAAATGGCGGTGGGGAGGGAGGCCTGCAGAATAGAGGATACAAGCGCCCCAAGGACAACGAATCGGCCCATGCTGAACAGCTCCAGTCCGGCGTGACGGAAAACGAGTTCCGCTTTTCCCAATGCGCCGGAATAGCGCGGGCTTCCGACAAAGCCGTTGGAGCAGGTGGAAACCGACATTCCGCCGAGCAGTATTTTTTCCGGTTTCTGCTTGTTCGCTGAAAGAAAAACTCCCGCCAGTAAGGCGACAACCATACCGAATATAATGCGGTAAATGACGTAATCTCTTTGCCCCGGAAAGGCAAAGGCAGTAGAAAGAATCGCCACGGGGTTTACTGCGGGCGCGGCAAGGAAAAACACCATTGCCTGCGGGATTGGCACGCCCTTTCGGATCAGGCGCGAAACGATCGGAGCCATGGCGCAGTCGCAAACGGGAAAGAAAATACCGAGAATGGCCGCCAAAGGAAAACTGAGCGTCGGGTGACGCAGAAAAATCCAGGCAAGCTGCTCGTCCGTTACAAAAATCTGAAGCAAAGACGACACAAAAACACCGATTAACAGAAACGGTACTGCCTGCACCAAGATGCCGAGAAATGAAGTGTTGATGCTTTCGAGATAGCCGAAAGCCGCTGTTTGGTTCGGGATCGTTGCCGCGACAAGAGCGGCACAGACGGCAAAAATGAGCACCGCTGAAACGGTTTCAATTTTCCGCAGGCGGCGCTCGGCGGCGGTGTTCGTTTGCAATAAGCTGTGAATATAATCAAGGGTTTCGGGTTCGCCCTGATAAACAGCGGCGCCGGAGTTGACGCTTTTGATCTGATTTTTGAGGACTTCCTTAGAAAAATTATCGGCTCTGTTGAACAATATGCCGTCCGCATTACTGATCTGCTCCTTCATCATAGCGCCGGTATTGTTCAGGTAAGGGAGGAAGGTGGAAGCATTCGCGCAAAAGAGCACGTTATCCAGAAAAAATCCGGACGGCAGCCGTGTTTTCAGGAAATCAGAAACTTCCCAGGTGCCGTTGTACTCAATCAGGATTAAATCCGGGTTCAGTTCGCGCTGCATTTTCAGGAACATTTCGGAGTTCAGCTGGCTTTTCTCCGTAATGTCAGCCTGCACCACATTGTGATTGCGAAGGTTTTTGGTGTGAAGCACGGTTTCGCCCTCTTCACATTGAACTATCGCGATCTGCTTATATTGCTCCGCCTGCTCACTGTCCAGAATTTTCTGAATCAGTGTGGTCTTTCCGCTTTCCAGAAAGCCGCAGATCAGTTCGATTTTGGTTTTCGTCATAGGGGCCTCGCTTTCAAATTCCGAACAGAGTCGCGAGACGGTCGCGGTTCAGCCCTTTTCCGATAACGCAAAGACGACCCGTATATTCGGCGGAAATTGCGCTTTTATTCTGTTCGCCCGGAACATAGTCAAACTGCAGCCAGCTTCCGTCCTCCGTTTCGACGATCCCTTTTGCACGCAAAACAGTACCGTAAGACGGCTCCCCCAGCTTTTGGAGGAGCGTGTCCATTTCGTCTGCGCAAAATTTCTTGGGAGTCTGTACGCTGTAAACCTCAAAAACTTCGTCCGCGGCATGCCCTTCGTGATGATGCCCGTGCGCTTCACCGTCATGGCCGCAATGATGGTGGTCTTCTTCCCGTAATACATTGCTGCGCAGGAGAAGCGGTGCTGCACCTTTTTCGGCGGCGGAAAGAATCGCGTTTCCGGTCAACTGCTCCCACGGGGTGGTGATGATTGCCGCGCCGGGGTTTTGCTCCCGGATTCCTTTCACGGCGGCGGAAAGAATTTCGGGGCTTGCCGTCTGTGTCCGGCTCAGCACAACCGCCTTTGCATTTTGAATCTGATTATTGTAAAATTCCCCGAAATTTTTGCTGTACATTCGATATTTCGTCACGTCCGCAACCGCGATCACGGCGTCGATTTCCACGTTTTCCCGCATGGCAAAGTGCGCGCAGGTTTCCACAGTGTCGCTCAGCTTCGCCACACCTGAGGGTTCGATCACAATGCGTTCCGGCTGATATTTTTGGAGAACGTCTTTCAAGGCGGAGTCGAAGTCACCTGCCATTGTGCAGCAAATACAGCCGGAATTTATTTCCCGCACACGCATTCCGCTTTGTTGCAGCAGAACGCCGTCAATTCCAATTTCGCCGAATTCGTTCTCAATCAGCGCGGTGTTTTTCCCCGCGTAGCTTTCCGACAGCAGTTTTTTGATGAGAGTCGTTTTTCCGGCGCCCAGAAATCCGGAAATAATATCGATTTTTGTCAGCATGCTTTTCTCCTTTTCAGTATGGAATTTTTAAAGATCAGAATAAGAATCAAAACGATCACTCCGCACAGTACGATGGTGCCGCCCGGCTTAAGACCCGCGTAATACGAGAGTATAAGACCGGAGACGGTGAACAGAACCGCAAAGCCGACGGCCCACAAAACGGTGTTCCGGTAGCTTTTGGCAATCTGCATTGCGCAGGCAACCGGAATAACGATCAGCGAAGAAACGATCAGCGCGCCGACCGACCGCGCCGCAACTGAAACCGTCACCGCGGTCAGAACAGTAAAAATAAAATTGACCAGCCTCACGGGAACCCCCGCCAGCCGGGCTGCCTGCTCGTCAAATGCGATGAAGAACAGCTCCTTATAAAGCAACAGAAAGGTAATCAGGACGATTAGGCTGATCGCGATTACCAGCTTCAGCTCAAAGTCGCTGATCGCGACAATACTGCCGAACAGAAAGCTGTTAAAGCTCTGTGCGTTGGGTACAAATCCGGAAAGCACGCCGGCCAGACCGATGCCGGCCGACATGATGACTGCAATGGATATTTCCGAGTATTGTGGAATCCTTTTGCGGATTGCTTCCATACCCAGAGCGGCAAGAGTACACGCCACAACGGAGCCGAGAATGGGGTTGAAGCCGAAGATAAGACCAATTGCAACGCCAGCCAGCGAAGTATGAGACAACGCGTCGCCGACCATGGAAAGGCGTTTAAGCACGACAATAATGCCGACGCAAGGGATGATAACCGCCAGCAAAATGCCGACCAGAAACGCCCTTTGCATAAATTCATATTGCAGTATCATGTTTTGCTTCCTCCCGAACCTCGTGTCCGTCCATATGCAGAATACGCTTTGCAGACTGCGCAGCGCGCTGCACATCGTGCGTGACCATTACAACGGTAATGCCTTCGTCGCGGTTCAGGCGCTCCAGCAGGGTGTAAAGCTCTTCAGCGGCAGCTTCGTCAATTCCCGTTGTCGGCTCGTCCAGCAGCAGAAGTCTTGGACTTCCCGCCAAAACCCGTGCCAGCATGACGCGCTGTTGCTGCCCGCCGGAAAGTTCCCCGATTAAACGTCCGCCATATTCCTGCATACCGACCAGCTCCAGCGCGTGCTGTGCCTGCTCCGTATGTTTTTTCTTTGGAAAGCGCAAAAAGCCGATCTGTGAAAACAGATTGGCTTTTACGATTTCTGTTACGGTTGCCGGGAAACCGGCGGCCAGCGAGGCGCTGTTCTGCGGGATATAGCCGATTTCATGAAGATCCTTCCATTTGGAAAGCTCTGTTCCGAACAGCCGTATTGTGCCGGAATCCGGCTTTATAATGCCGAGTATCAGCTTCAGCAGCGTGGATTTCCCCGCGCCGTTGGAGCCAATAATCCCGACATAATCACCATGCTTTACCGATAGGCTGATACGGTCAAGCACATTGATTTTATCGTAAGAAAAGCTGATGTTATCAATTTCAATTGCATTCATTCCGTTATTCCAATGCTTCCTTCAATACTTGTAGATTTTGTTTCATGACGGAAACGTATTCCAATCCTTTTGCCTGGTCTTCATCCGAAAGACCCTCCAGAGGATTGAAGGTCGCCGTTTTTGCGCCCACCGCTTTTGCAATGGTCTCCGCCACCTTGGGGCTGACCAGCTCTTCAAAGAAGATCGTTTTTACCTGATGTTCTTTAGCAAACTGAATAATTTCGCTCATGCGAGCCGGGTCCGGTTCGGAGTCGGCGGTCAGGCCTTCAATGGCAACCTGATTCAGGCCGTAAGCTTCACAGAGGTACCCGAACGCCTGATGCGCAACAATAATATCCTTGCTTTTAAAAGCGGCAGCCGCTGTTTTGTAAGACTGATCAAGCTCGTCAAATTCCGCGGCATATTTTTTGTAGTTGCTTTCGAAAGTTTCCTTATCTGCCGGGTCGGCTTGTACAAACGCGTTTTTAATATTTTCCAGTTCTTTTTTCGCGTTCTCGGGGCTCAGCCAGACATGGGGATCATATTTTGTGGCCTCTTCTCCTTCTTCCGCATGGCCGGCCATCAGGTTAACTCCCTTTGAGGCTTCGACAAGCAGCAGATTTTTGTTTTGGATCGAGCCGGTCACTTTATCAATCCAATTTTCCATGGAAGCGCCATTGTAAATCAGAACGTCCGCTTTTTCCAGGTTGACGAGGTCGGTGGTGGCTGGTTCCCAGTCATGCGGTTCCGTTCCCGCCGGAACAAGGTTGACGAGTTCAACGGAATCACCGCCGATTTTTTTTGCAAAATCGTACATGGCATAGAAGCTGGTGTAAACCTTCAGCTTTTTCTTTTCGGTTACGGACGAAGTGCCGCTGCTTTGGGCGGAGGAACTCACAGATGCTTTCCCTGAACTGCACCCCAGTAAAAGCCCGCATAGCAGGATCGCACTCATGATTCCGGCAAGTAGTTTTTTCATGTTAAGACTCCTTAGATGCTAATTGTTTGCATTTAATATACATCTTCACAAAAGGGATGTCAATACAAATGCTAATTATTTGCAAATAAAAGCCACCGCTTTGAAGAGAAAGATACTTCAAAGCGGCGGCAAATTCAACTTTATTCAATTGCAGATCAGCTGATATGCTGCTTTATTTAAACTGTTTACTGAACAAAAACCCTATGATATCGCTGATAGCGAAAAAGAGCTTCCTGAAAAGATTCAGAAAAGCTCTTTTATCATTATGGAAGAATGTTAGTGACCGGGCGTTTAGACCAATGCGCCGCCACCGTCAACAACAATGAACTGGCCCTGCACATAGCTGGAAGCGTCACTGGAAAGAAACAGAACCGTACCGTTCAGCTCGCCTTTTTTACCGGGGCGCCCTGCCGGGTTTGCCGCGTTGTAAGCGTTTAAGAACGCATCCGATTTAAATAAGGTTCCCGCGGTCATTTCTGACTCAAATAGAGCGGGGCCGATTGCGTTTACCGTGATGCCATACCGGGCATAAGAGCAGGCCATTCCCTTCGTCAGGCCAAGTACAGCCGATTTTGAGGAATTGTAGGAATGTCTGATAAACATATCGTTCTTATCGGCGATCACGGCGTTGACAGAAGCGATATTTACAATCTTGCCGTAACCTCTTTCTTTCATATGCGGAATAACATACTTGCCGGTTAAATAGATGCTCTTTACATTCGTATTAAAGGATTTATCCCAATCCTCTTCCGACATGCTGTCCACGCCGCCGCGTACTGCGACGCCGGCGTTGTTTAATAAAATGTCAATATAGCCGAAAGTACTTAGTACTGTTTCAATCGCTTCTTTTACGCTTGCTTCCTTTGTAACATCGCAGGCGACGGCAACGGCTTTACGGCCTAAGCTTTCAATCTGTGCTTTTACCTCTTCCAGCTTTTCAATACGTCTTGCAAGCAAAGCAACGTCCGCTCCGGACTTTGCATAGGCGAGAGCTGCGTCCGCACCCAGACCGGAGCTTGCTCCGGTTACAACGGCTACTTTTCCGGTTAAATCGAATAAGTTATCCATAATATCCATCCTTTTTAATTTTTTTATATAACTATTATATAAGATTTAATGATGTTTTTCAATGGCCAATTAAATTCGGCCGGTCTCCATGAATGCCGTACGGTCATAACGTCCTGTCAGCAAATACGGGATAATCTGATCTGTATCCAGTTTTTCCACCAGATTCAGTTTGTGCACGAGCAAACTGTTTTTAGAGTAGGCTCCGCCGATAATGGTGTTAATCGGAAGCTCTGCCCACGGGTCGTCTATGCTCGATTTCAGATTCAGCGACACAAGGCCGGGTTCCCAGGATTGATAATTATATTCGCACTGGTTCATCAGCAAAGCGCCGTTCATGAAGTGTGACACTCCGTTTTCATCCGGTTCGCGGTCGAAATGGAAATAGAATCCGCCGCCGAATGTCTGTTTGCCTGCCGCGGGGAACTGATAGAGGGCAGCTGTCAGGGGACTGTTATATTCCCCAAGCTTCATCGTTGCGTCTATCAGCTGCGTGCCCCGTCTGGTCACCTGCGCCGTTACGGTATCGCCGTCTTTGCGGATCACAAATTCCGCGCCCAGTTTTTTCGGAATGCTTCCGTTGTCACGGCCGCACTGTACTGCCATTTCAGCACCGGGCCCGCCGAGCACCAGTCCCATGGTATATAGCCCAAGCGACTTGCCGTAGGTTGCGTAAACGCCCAGAATTGCTTCATAGTAATCGTCCGCAAAGGAAGGATTGTTTATATGACAGACAGAAAGGGTGACCACCGGCATGGAGAACGGCTTCAGCGGTGGAGGGAGGATTCTTGCGATGGCAGCGGGATCTGTCAGATAACTGATGTACAGCCCTTCCTGGTTATCCATAAGGGAAACCTTACCGAAATTCGGAATGTCCTCATCCGGAATTTTAAAGCTTGATGTTTTCGGTGCTTCCGTAAAGAGGGCGCGCGCAGCTTCATAAGCGGAGCGTACCGCAGGCGCAATCGGGCCGTCCTTGATAGCACTTCCAACAGTTTTTACTTCCACGCCGCCGGCTTCCAAATCGGCTGCCAAGGAATTGTCAGGTCTGAAACCGAGGGAAAGAACCACTGCCTCTGCGTCGATGCTCTCTTCCTCGTGATTTGCTAGATTTTCCAGCAAAACGGAATTTTCCCGAATTTCCTTTAAAGAGTGGCCGAGCAGATACTTTGCGCCATATTTTTTCAAACGTCCGCAGACGTCGGCTACATTGGTGTGGTTGGCTTCGGGAGCGGGTTTATCGAGCATGTCGACAATTGTTACCTGATTGCCCTGCTCACACAGAAATTCCGCTGTTTCCAGTCCTGTAAGTCCCGCGCCGATTACCGTAACTTTCTTTCCCTGCAATGCTGCCTCGCCGGTCAGTACGGATTCTACGGTATAGACATTTTTTCCGTTTACTCCGGGGATTTTTCCCGGGATGATGGAGGTGGAACCTGCCGCGAGAATGACTGCGTCCGGGTGGAAGGCCATAATGTTTTCCGCGGTTGCCTCCGTACCTAGGCGGACTTCCACACCTAGCCGGTCAAATTCATTGCCGTAATAATCGGAGATCCACTGCATGCGGTCCTTTAAAGGCGGTTTCTTCGCAAGATTAATGGTTCCGCCAAGCTCTTCCTGTCTGTCCATCAATGTTACCTTGACTCCGCGCAGCGCCAGTGTCTGTGCGGCGCACATTCCGGCAGGGCCGGCGCCGACAACCACCGCGCTGTGTCCCTTGGTATCGCGGACAAGCTCGCCGTACTTGCGCTCTCTTGCAAACCGCGGATTCAATGCACATTCCGGCGGTAACCCGGCGGCGTTATACTCGTTCAGGCTTTCAAAGCAGCGCAGGCAGGAAACACATTTGCGCAACTCTTTCTCTCTGCCTTCCTGTACTTTTCTGCCCCATTCTTCATCTGAAATCCATGAACGGCCCATGGAAACGAAATCGACAATTCCGTCTTCAAGAAATTTTTCGGCAACGGCGGGCTCCCTGATTACGGAAACACCGATTACAGGAATTTTTACATGGCTCTTAACCGCTGAAATTAAGTCGCGGCGCCACCCCTGCGGGAAGGAAATCGGCTCAATGCAGGTCATGCCGGTTTCGTACAGGCCGCAGCTGGAATCAATAAAGTCAATTCCTGTTTTCTCCAGCGCCATCGCGATTTTTACGCCGTCCTGAATATGAATATATTCTTCCGTTACACCGGTCTTATCGAGGAATTCCTCAACGCTTAACCGGACTCCGATCGGGAAATCGGGGCCGCACTCTTTGCGGATACCCTCAATGATTTCGGTAATCATCCTTAAACGGTTTTCAAAGCTTCCTCCGTATTCGTCCTCTCTTTTGTTTGTGTAGGGGGAGAGGAATTGCTGCAGCAGGTAACCGTGGGCGGCGTGCAGCTCTACGCCGTCGCATCCCGCTTTTTGCACCCTTACGGCGCCGTCGATAAACTGCCGGATCAGCTGTTTGACTTCTTCTGTTGTCAGCGCGCGGGTTTCCTGGTTTAGCAATTTACAGGGAATTGCCGAAGGGGCGGCAACGGGCTGTCCGCCAAGCAGAGCATTCACAGTTTCACGTCCCGGGTGATGCAGCTGGATAAATATTTTGCTGCCGTGTTTATGTACCGCTTCCGCAAGCCGCGCGAGCGGTTCAATGTGCCTGTCCTTTGTGACGGACAGCTGCCTCATCAGCCCCGGCCCGGTAACTTCGTTAATACGCGTAATCTCCGGTATGATCAGCCCGGCTCCGCCGATCGCTCTTGCCTCATAGAAAGCAATCATGTCTTCCGAAGGTGTTCCGTCAAGGTTTGCCAAACCGCAGCCCATGGGTGACATAACCAGGCGGTTTTTCATCGTGACCTTTCCGATGCTTCCCGCTTCAAATAGTTTGTTATACATTCTTTACCTCCATACGTTGTGAAAGAATAATATTTTTTGACGTAATAAGAATACAGAATATAAATAAATTCTACAACGTGTATCATGAATGATATATTTTTATCAATTTGTTTATCGTGCACAAAACAAATCAGAATATTGTCTTTAAGTGGGGAAACGAGGATTATTATGATATTTGAAAAAATAGTCAAGAGAATTTCAGAGGAATACAGTATCGATATATTATGTCAGGAAAAGGATTCTGAAGTACAGGATGTAGCGTTGATCGATGCTAAACATGACCGCACACTGAAAAATACGCTTTATTTTGGTTATGATAAACAAATAAAAAACGCACTTTGTCCCTCACAGTGCATCCTTGCCCGCACGGGCGCAGCGGCCGTTCCGGAAGCTCAGGGCGGCAATGTCGCAATTGTTGCGGAAGAAGCCTTGTTTCCCATATTTAACACCGTGAAAAATCTGATTGAAGTTACCCGCAGTGAAGGCGTTTTTGAAGAACTAACAGCTCTGGCAGACGAAACCATGAGCATTGATGCTGTCATTGACGCTGCTTCCGTAAGGTTAGGTAGCTTTCTGGTATTCTGTGATATGAATTTCAAAATCATTGCCAATTCAGTTTCCATTCCTGTTCTCGATCCGCTTTGGAAAGAGAACACCGGGAAAGGGTACTGTGATTATGAATTTATAAACGCGGTAAGGGAACTGAATTCCATACGCAACGCATCACAGACGACTTCTGCCGTAGAAGTTACCTGTACCCAGTCCCCCTACCGTAAATTGAGCAGCAAGGTTTTTCATAATAAAACACAGATCGGATTTCTTTTGATGATTGAGGGGGAAAAGCACATTCTTCCTTCCCATTATGAAATGTTAAGTACAATCAGCCACGTGATCAGCTATACCGTCGCCTACTACACACCGGATTTATTTGATGAGAACAGCAGCCTTTATCACGAATTATTGTACGACATGCTGATCGGCGCGCCTCCAAAGGATATCACTCCCCGGCTTGCAGGGCTTACCTTTCCGCCCAAAATGCTGGTGCTGTTTCTGCGCCCCACAAAATATCTGGGGCAGCAGTACATGAAAAACAATGCCTGTAAAAACTTAAAGGCGAAAATCCCCGGAGCCCATGTCGTTTACCATAAGAATGGTATGGCCGCGGTGATTCCGTGCGAAGAGGATGCGGACTCTTCCAAAAATCTGCCGGAAATATTGGGCAACTTCACCAAAAAGAACTGCGTTCGTATCGGCGTCAGTAATTCCTTTAAAAACATCGAAGGCTTTGTCGGCCACTTTGACCAAGCCTATGCCGCATTGGAACTGGGGCAGAAGTTAAAAAGCGAAGAAACAGTATGCTTTTATGAGAATTATCAGGTTTTTGATTTGTTGTCCGAAATTAAAAATCCTGAAAAATTAGGTCGCTACTGCCATCCTGCGCTCGCGCTTCTGCGGCAGTATGACCACGCAAACAATTCCCAACTTTACAAGACATTGTGCGTTTACATTGAAAACAAGTGCAATATTAAACAGACTTCTGAAAACCTTTTCATTCACCGCAATTCGCTTGTTTACCGCTTGGACCGTATCACTGAAATATGCGGGCTTGATCTTTCCGATATCGATACCCTTTTTCTTCTTCGTCTTTCTTTCCTGATCGACCGATATAACGAGCTGAATACCAGCATAGAATGGGGAAAAAAGAGAGGGACTGCAAAATGAGTTCTCATTCATTTTGCAGCCCCTCTGGGTCCGTACACATTTATTCCCCGCACGGCAGCTTGCTCGGATGGCAAATCGGGAAGTTTGCAGTGAGAATTCCCACAACATAAATGAAGCTGCCTAACCCAGGTAACCGCTGATTAAAGCAATTCTGAAGCCACTCATTCCAGCATTCTCGCGGTTTCGAATTGCCGTCTCACGACTTAATCATCGTTTACCTAAGACTTCGATTAAGCAAATAATGTATGCAGCATTACAAATGCTATCAAGGGGCATGCAAAGATAACAATATAAATAATGGTTATCCATGGCTGATAATCCACATAAAAGTCTTTGAACGTGCAGTGGTATGGATGCGGAATCAGTACCCAGGCAATTAGGTCAAAAACAGCCGTTATCCCAAACCAGAGCAAGCCGGTATATAACGCATCCAAGAATGTCAGATCATTGATACCCTTCAGGTACAAAATTGCGGCTATCGTGAATATTACAATGTTGTACAGCGGGTGAAAGGGCATGGTCTTGGCATAGCTTTCAATCTTGTTCATCGGAACTCTCTCTTTGCCCATAACACCCATGCCTTTTACCTTCGCATTGTAAATGGTATGTAATACACCGATGGTTGTTACAATGAAATACGCCAACCAATACCAGAGCATGGAATACCCAAAATTTTTCATAGCGATTACTCCTTACTATGCAATTGCACATTTTAAATGTTTGGTTGAAATTCGCCAGTTGGTTCTGACGTTAATAGGAAGCGGGAGTCGAGCTAATCCATAAGCACTGTAAAAACAAAGCTTATGGTTTTCTAATATAACAATTAATTTTATTATATTACCAAATATTAGTGATATCAATATTAGAGCAGCACACTTGCGGCGTTTCTTTTCATAGTGGGAGATTCCTTTGCAATTTCCATTTTTTGTGGCCAGTTCATGCACGGGATCTTTCGTATGACGACAAAAATGGATGTGCCGCCGCGCACATCCATTCAGTGTAATTATTAAGGGACTACAACTGCTCATTCGAAGCGGCAGACGGCTGATTGGGTTCCTTCTTGGAAGCCTTACCCAGCGCGGGCAGCAGCTGTGCGGAAAGGAAAGATACCATCGGGACGGTAAGGATAACCGCCATGCTGCCGGTCAGTGCCTGAATGATTTCGGTCGCGATAGAATTCGAATTCATCACCTGATAATAAGGCATATTGTATGTGTATATTTGGATGAGGACGACAAGTGAAGAACCGGTAAATGCAAGTATCAGCGTGTTGGCCATCGTACCCATCATATCCCTGCCAACATTGATTCCTGATATGAATAATGTCCGCTTTTCAGTGGCGGGATTGCTCTGATACACCTCATTGACAGACGTTGCAACGGAAATCGCGATATCCATCACTGCTCCCAACGAGGCGATAAATACCGCCGCAAAAAACAAGCTGCCTACTTTCAGTCCGCTATGTGAGGAAATTGCCAACAGGGAATCCGTGTCGGCGAACGTGTAACCGGAGGTTCTTGTCAGCGCACTGAAAATCAGCTCAACAACAGTGGAAATCGCCGAACCTCCGATTGTACCGAGAATGGCGACCAGACTTTTTCGCTCCAAACCGCCAATCAGGAAAAGTGTGACACAGGAGGTAGTGACGGCAAGAATCCATGCCGCAATCGCGGGGGGTACACCGTGATAAAGCAGAGGAACAAAAATAAAGATTACACTGGTCATCGTGAATCCAATTGCGACGACCGACCGAAATCCCTTTTTTCCTCCGATCAGGCATAACAGTAAAATAAAAACCGCCGCCATGAGGTATAAGTAAGGTGTCCTGTCCGGTGAATTTATATTGATGTTCACCGTTTTGCTGTCACTTGTCGCACTCACCGATGTGATAACGGTCTGGCCGGCTTTCACATAAAAATTGGTATCGTAATTCAGGTTATTCACAATAGAAAAACTTTTTCCGCGGTATTTCCCGGTCAACATATTCACAGTGATGTTCTGCGAACCAATCAGAAGATCCGGGTGTTTCTGGTCATGTTTCACCTCTTCGGAGGTGATCGAAACGATTCTTGCTTTTTCAAAGCCGATGCTGTCGTGCCCGGACAGACTGTATGGGTCGTAGTAAGCCGTATGCCGGCTGATCGTAAAAGCAAACGCGACATAGGAAATCAGGAGTAAGAGCAGCACTCCTGATTTCCATCTTTTACTTATATAGTTTTTCAGCACTGTTTTCTTTCAACCTCTTCCATTATGTAAACAACCTCATTTCACGTAAAGTGAAACAAGGTTGTTTAAAATATTTTAAGCAAATACGCTGGGGCTTGTTCGCAAAATAGTGAGGGTGGTGCAAATTATTAAAATATTCAGCATAGAACGATGCAATCAGACGATCTGTTTTGAGTCTGGGCAGCCGCTGATTATCTGACGACTTAATCATCGTTTACCTAGATAGAAAAATTGTTTTTCTTCTTACAAACAAGACCTGATTATTATTGATTTACTTTTCTCTTTTTGAGAACCAGAACACAGCCTGCGGCTGCCAGGAATGTTACAATAGCAATGCCTGCCGCTAAATAGGTTCCGTTTTCTTCATCGCCTGTGCGTGGATTGGATGCAGTTTGGGAAACGGATGAAGTGCCCTTTACCGCTGCCGCAGAAGTATTTCCCGCAGTGGCGCTCGCGGCTTTTTTAGAAATCGTATAGGTATCGATGGGGGTTTCCGAATTTACAGCGTAGGTTGTAAGAGTAAACGCATCGTCTGTAACATTGGCATAAGTGTAGGTCGGCACATTGTTTTGCCATCCTAAAGAGCTGAAAGAGTGGTCAGCGGTTGTATTGTATTTGTAGTATTTGCTGCCGCTGCCGGAATCAAGTGTAAAATAAACGGTTCCCTTCGGGTTGGTCACCTGGTGTGTTTTGACCGTATCAACTGGAGAACCGGCGAGCATTTGGTAAGAGCGGGTATAATAGTGGTCGTGGCCGTTCATGACAAGATCAACATCATATTTGTCCATTAGTTTTGTCCAGTTATTACGCATGAACATTACGTCGTCGTCGGCAGTTGTTGCACCGTCGTGGTTTGCTTCGCTGTAAGGAGCTTGATGGAATGTAACGACTTTCCACTTCGCATCTTTATTGGCGAAGATCGCCTGATTCATGAAAGCATCGTGGGCGGATATATCGTAGAAATTGTTTCCCTCCAGCATCATGAAAAGGGTGCTTCCGTACCGGAACCAGTAGTCGCCGTTGTTGTCGCCTACCTGATTGGTTTTGGTTTGACCCAGTGTGGAAAGGTTCGGCTGATTATAGTGGAAGCTGTAATACTTACCCATCTGGAAATCATGATTTCCGGAAAACGCCGCCAAAAGATGAGTTTGTAAGTAATCGGTGTCAGCGCTCGGATTGAAAAATGCATTATATTCTTTCTGCTGCGTATACAGATGGTTATAATCGTTCACCTGGTCGCCAAGCGAAAACATTAAGTTGTTGTTGGGATATTTGGCGCTTACTTTTTTGAGAGTGCCCGCCCATCCGGCTTTGTCGTTGTCAAGGTTGCCGCTGGCGCCGAGCTGTGGGTCACCGAAAGCCAGAAAGCTGAAATTTTTTGAAGGAGCGTCTGTCTTGAATGTATAATTCTTGCTCCATGTTGTGCCATCACCAACGCGGTAAGTATAGGAGGTATTTGCGGAAAGGCCGTTCACGGTAACCTTGTTTGAGTATTCGTCCGTCAGGGCGGCGCCGCTTTCATTCAGAAAAGAACTGATCGGATGATCGCTGTTTTGCGGATTGTCCAAAACACCCTCGGTTGCCGTCATTTTTTCGCTTGCTGCCTGTTTTGTGGAATTGGAGGGGAAATTACCGTTCTGTACATCGCTGGTTTTTGCAATCTGAAGCTGACCCGCGACATCGGAGTCACTGGACCATGTAAAACGGATCTCTGTTGCGTCGCTTCCGATTCCAACGGTGACGTTGTAGGGAGAGCCGGCGGATGCGGCCATTGCAACAACGTCAGTGGAAGCCACTCCGGTGCCAATGACTGCCACAGCGCATAAGGTTGCGACAGCGGATCGAATTGTTTTTTTGCCATTTGTCATTGTTCTTTCCTCCTTGATTTATAATACCCTGATCTGAAGTGATCCAACAACGGTAATTATATTCCGACCCGAAGGCCCGAAAGTTATGATTGCATTAAGTTTCTTATCCGTTTTTGCTAAATCCCTATTTTATAATCTATAATTAACCAAAGCGTAATACAGGTATAAAAGACCGATGTTTCGGGTGTGTTAGAATGATGAAACTGAGAAGTAGTATAGCTGATATTTGGTTTATAAAACGAGTAAACGGGATTACGGGTGAGGCAAGGCTGATATGATACGATTCTTGATGAGCTTTTTACGCGGCCCACAAATAAAAGCGTTCTTCTGTGATAAACGAGGGACCTTTATTCATATTATTTTTATAGTGAACGTTCTTGCGTTCCTTTGCTGCCTTGGGATCCTTTTTAATCTTCTGGCTGTTCAGCCCGTGCGCGCTAATTCGGGAATAGCAGCTGCGCGTGCACTGTATCACGGCTCGGCGGGCGACCCGACATTAAATCCCTCCGCGCAGGGCATTTCTTCCAATCCGACGGAACAGCATGCAGTGGAAAAACTGCCCTATTCCAAGCTTCATTCTGTAAATCCGGACGTGGAAGGCTGGGTTACGATTCCCGATAGCAATGTTGACTACCCGGTACTGCGTACACCGGCCGGCTCGCCGGATTTTTACCTGACACATGACTGGATGCGCAATCAATCTAAATACGGAAGTGTCTTTATGTTACCCTCGGACTTGAAAGCGCCGAAGAGCAGCGTGGTGAAAAATACAATAATATACGGACACAGTATGAAAGACGGAACGATGTTTGCTGATCTGCTGAAGTACGACAGTTTGGAGTATTATCGCTCCCATACAATGGTTCAGCTACAGCAGGGGGCGGAGAAATCCGATTGGAAAATTTTCGCGGTTATAAAAGCAAATACGGATCCTGCCCAGGGGCAGCCGTTCGATTATCAAAAAAGATCATTTGCGTCAACGGCGGACTTTTTGAAATACATTTACGAAATTCAGATTCGGTCGGTTTTTAATCTGCCGGTCGATTTAAAGTCGACGGACAGTATCCTTACACTTTCCACATGTTCTTACGAGTTTGACGGATTCCGTACCGTTGTGTTTGCGAGAAAGGTCCGCAAGAATGAAAAACCGGGAGTTGAAACTTCAAAAGCAGAAAAAAACAGCCGGGCATTATATCCCGACTGTTGGTACAAAAAATACGGAGGGCAAAAACCTTCTCTGCCGGATTTTCAGAGTGCCGCAAAGAAATAGAAAATAAAATTTTCACTGTAATACGTTCATAACTGGAGGATCTTGATTTTTCAGATCTATATTTAAAACTCCATTGATATCGCAGGAGGCGAGCAGTACTTTCAGTATGGTAGGTGTCCCATCAAGCAATCTTCTGCCCCATATGCTTCGGGTCGAAATAAATGATAGCATAAGCGGAAGGATTCCCCCATATGGCCATACTGATAATACCGTCAGAAAGCGCGATTCGCCGATCTATCGACGCAGATGCCGCGATTGAGCCAATAGAGATCCCGCTTACATAATCAAATAGGGTCAATTGAGAAATCTGCTTCTTTCCCATAGCTTTGGCCAGAATGAAAAGCACTGTAGCCGCAAACAAGCTTCTTACAAAAATATTTCCCAGCATATCGTCCATGAAAATTCACCTCTTTTAATATCATTTGCACGGACGTTGCTAATATATTAAGATAGACAAATGACTGTTTGATCGCTTACATGTGATGGCAGTATAAGAGCCACTGCAATGATTTGTGGCCACATCAAAAGCAGATTGGTGCCTCGTTTTAGTCATTTCTCATCATAGCCAATAAATCGGATAAATGTTTTAACAAAGGCAAATGGAGTGACAATGAGCAAATTGATTAAAAAGCTTGCAGCAATGATGATCCGAATCGGAAGAATGGAAGCCAGCACGCCACCGAGCGCCATGGCGAAGGGAGTTAGGCTCTGCGTGGTCATATTCATAAACGCGAGTACCTTACCCCGCACTTCATTTGGTGTTGTGGCTTGAATGGCTGATTGTAGAATGACATTCACGACCGAGTTGGAAAGACCGCCCAATATGATAAGCGGAATCATAATGCTGAACAACTGCTGATTTATGGCAAGTACGAAACAAATATCTGAAATACCATTCGAAGAAATAATCAGTATTGCCCTTTTCTGCGGTGGAATTGTTACCGCAGAAAAAAGAAGAAAACCCACCATTGCACCCCCCATAAAACAGGCCATGGCAATACCGTAACGGCCTGCCCCAAGAGTGGGTGTTTGCTGAAATAGCGGTAGGAATAGGACGATAGCAACGTAAGAAAAGAAATTCGTAATGGCAGCAATCAGCAGGAGATATCGCAATCCTTTTTGTTTCCACATATAATGAAAGCCATCTCGCATATCCCTTCGAAAATCCGGTTGGCTGTTATGCTGGCTTTTTGGGATTTTTGTAAAGCAGAGAGAGACTCCCGAAAAGAAGTAAGACAGCCCATTAAATAGAAACAGCAAAGGGGCTCCGAATAGTTGATATAAAAATCCTCCGGCAACATTTCCGAGCATATTAGACCCAGTTGAAGCTGCAGACTGTATGGAAATGGCATTAGAAAGACGGAAACCAGGCACCATTGCCGGAATGGATGAGTTGACTCCGGGGCGAAACACGGCACCGCAAACACTTAGCAGAATACCCGCCGCAAAAACCATCCAGACAGCAATCACGTGACTGAAGGCTGCAATGGCAATCAGTACCATACCTACTCCTCGAAGTATATCCATCGAAATAAGAAGGATTTTTTTGTTTATCCGGTCAATCCATACTCCGGCGAAAGGCGATATCAGGATTCCCGGCAGCGCGGAAACGGCCATAAGCGTGCCCATCAGCGCTGTTGAACCGGTGACCTGTAGCACCCAAAATCCAAGAGCAACACTGTATATCGCGTCCCCCAATGTTGAAATGAGTTGCCCTTGCCAGATCAATGTAAAATCTTTTGTCCAAAGCTTTTCGCTTTTACTCTTATTCATGCAGCAGTTTTCCTTTTTCATTATCGTCGGGGTTTAGCATCAGTATGACC
The DNA here is from genome assembly GCA_023416955.1 of Bacillota bacterium. Classification (GTDB taxonomy): domain Bacteria; phylum Bacillota; class Clostridia; order Oscillospirales; family Acutalibacteraceae; genus Caproiciproducens. The sequence goes on from JAEZGM010000046.1 coordinate 23,696, forward strand.
GAAGTCTTGAACGTTTCCAGTAAATGAATCACGTCAAAAGGAATTTCTAGCCGCTGGGGCACACAATAGCATCTGAACAGGGCTCCGTCAACAGCAATGCCATCGATTGCGATTGAGATAAAGCTCAGAATGTTGTCTTCTGGCAGTACAGGGTGAAAATGTCCTGATGAAATACCGTGCCGAATAACCTGATATATTTTCTGGATAAAATACTGACCGCTCTGGCCGTCTTTTATTTTAGACTGTATCTTCCGGCCCCTATCTGGGTGATTTGCCATCAGAACCGTGAGCTCGAAAAGAATTTTTCCTATGGTTTCTGTGTTTTCTTGGATGTAATTCCCCATAAAGGAGAAAAGTCCTTCGACTGCTTCCGTAGGAGTTTGACTGTTTTCAATGATATCGTCGATTTTCTGCCTGTAATCTGCGTTCGGGTTACACAGGTCGATCACTTCCACCAGTATTTCATCTACATCGGAATAATAGCGATAAATTCCGCCTTGGCTGACCTTGCATTCCCTGATGATGTCCTTCATAGTGACTTCGTAGAGTGGTTTTGTCTTGCAGACAGAAAAAGCGGACTGTACAATCAGTTCTTTCTTGTTTTTCATGTACTCCTGGCTGACTTTCGGCATTATAGTATCTCCTTACAATATAAATGACAATGATGTCATTTATATTGTAAGCTGTTCACACTGTAAAGTCAATAGATAATGACTGATGTGTCATTATTGATTTCTTTACGGTAAGCAAGGGGAAATCATTCAGTTAATGGTAGAAAGAACCGGGAAAATCTGATAATTCGTGATATGTGAGGAGGATTTAATATGATTAGTGTGTTAACGATAACTTACCGATGAAAAGCCTTGCTGAAGGAAGCTGTAGAATCTTTCCTGCGTCAGAATTTCGAAAAATTAAATTGTATTATAATTGGCTTACAAATCATATAATAATTAGGCCGAAAAACGATTTTTTAAAGTGGGGTATGGAAATGAAGGTTGCGATTCTCACAATGTTTAATGGGCTGAGCAATACATATTCAATTGTAAATGTTGTTGCTGAGCATTTGAAAATGCTGTTGGACGCCGGGGTGAGGACGAAAGTACTTGTCAGTGAAGACTGCCCTGACAGTGATCGGGTGGGGATATTTTCGGATGAGCGGCTGGAGTGGGTTAAGATAACAAACCGGCTGCAGGACAGGCAAATTAAATGGTTTGACTATTCTCAGCCGGATGGGGAGGTACACGATACTTTTTTTGACGAAGCAGAAGTTATTGCCAATGATTTAGAAGCTAATTTATCCGATGTGGATGTTTGTATCATGCATGATATACATTATCAGGGATGGCATCTGATACATAATGTTGCAATAAGGAAAGTTCAGGAAAGACTAGGAAATTTAAAATTTATAGCAGTTACTCATTCAGCTCCTGTAAACCGGCCGCCGAATCCCAAATATCCTTTTTCATGCAGATATACTCCAATGCCAAATACCACTTACGTGTATCCAACATATTCAGGAATACCGGCTCTCGCCAATCAGTATCGTGTGCCCGAAGGCAAGTGCAGCGTTGTTTACAACAGCTTGGACCTGATTTCTTTTATGAGTGATGAGGTTCAATCGATCCATAACGCGACAGATTTACTTAGCCCGGATGTTCTGATTGTTTACCCCGGAAGATTCACTCCGGGGAAAAAATTTGAAAAAGTTGCGGCACTGGCAGGCGCAATAAGGAAAAAATCAGAATTAGCTGTTAAAGTCGTTTTCTGCGATTTCCCATGTATGGATATTGAACCTGACAAATATAAGTACGCGATACGGAAAATAGGATATTATTATGGCTTAAGCGAATCGGATATTGCTTTCACAAGTGATTTAGGATATCCAAATGGTTTTCCGCGAAGTGGAGTTCTCGAGCTCTTTACATTATCTAATCTGTTTATCTGCCCTTCCTATTCGGAATCATTCGGACTGACGGTTCTCGAAGCGGCAAGCAGAGGTAATTTTTTAGTATTAAACGAGGCGGTTCCGGCTCTGGAAGAGTCCGGAAAAAAACTCAATGCATATTTTATGAGGTGGGACGCACGCAATTTTGGCTTTGATACAAGGGAAGCCTATAAGCCCTCAGAGCAGTCCTATTTGGAAGAACACGCTTTAAGGATTGTTGATTTAATGAGAGATAACACTGTTCTGCACGCAAAAACGCTTGCACGGCAAAAATTTAACCCACAGTGGGTATGGTATAATCAGCTTCAGCCTTTATTGTAAGATTCGTTCGGGGGAGAGGCCGGTGCTGCGTTTATAGGCCTTTCCAAAATCCGCAATGGTGAAAATTCAACCAAGCAGGTATCTTCCTGGTTTATGACGCCAGTGGCTTCACGCCCTTTTAGGGACTCGAATTGAGTGATCTATTTTCTGATCGGATCTAAAGCTATTTAATTCAATAGCCGCCGGGCCTTTTTGTCCCGACGGCTATTGGTTTTAAAGTAACCGATATACTGATTTAATCTGAATTGCTGTCTTTAGTAAGGTATGATGTCTGTTAACGACTCCTATACGGGGTACATATAATGTAATATTATCTGAAATTTTCAAATGGAGACAGAAATATGAATTACACGTACCTTACTGTGTTATCAACAGACAGTTACCTAATGGGTGCATTAGTTTTATACGAATCCTTGAAAAGAACGCAGCCCAAATATCCGTTTACGGTATTAATAACAAAAAATGTTTCCTCTTCCGCCGAAGAAACTTTGAAGAAAAAAGGAATCCGGGTTATTCGAATAGATGATTGTATATTAATGGATGCAGAACACCAAAAGCAAAACGAAAATGTAGGATATAAATATTGGAATTACACTTTTGACAGCCTATATGTTTTTGAATTAATAGAGTTTGAAAAAATTGTTTATTTGGATTGTGATGTCCTTATACTCGAAAATCTTGATCATTTATTTGACAAACCTCATCTTTCCGCTTGTATCGACCCAGGATCGACCGATTTAAGCTCCGGCATAATGGTTATTGAACCAAAACAGGGAGCGTTGAAAGAGTTAATGGATGTTATTCCTGAGGTGAAGAGCCAAAAGTATTATTTTGGAGATCAAAATATTATTCAAGCATGTTACAAAACCTGGCCAAATCAAGAGGAACTCCATTTAGATGATAAATACAATGCCTTTGTGGGGTATTTGCAGTATTTTGTTAATTCGAAGAAATATACTTTCCGAGGAACGGGCAATAATATTGCGATTGTGCATTTTTTAGGCGCGAAGAAACCTTGGATGCGGTCAGAAGAAGAAACGAAACAAATATGCAGGGAATATAGCGAACAAGGAAATCCTTATGGAATCGAAATGTTAAAATATTATCAAGAATTAATAGAAGTGGCTGATCAATCGTAGTATGTAGAAGATTCAGCAGATTAGGTTGGTCGCAATAGGCTATCAAGTATTACAAATTTATTATAAAGACATTACTTTTGAAAGGTCAAAGCATTCCTATCCGGAGGACTTTTGGGGGCAGGTCGGGAGCACAGTTGATTAAAACAGATATAAAGCATAAAATAGAAGAGCCATTGAAGCGTTCATATACGCTTCAATGGCTCTTTGATGATTATTTTAATTTTACCAACGCTTTGTAGTAGTTGTCGTTGTAGTTGTTGTGCTGGTAGTAGTCCTGGTCGTTGTCGTTGTTGTTGTGGAAGTGCTGGTTGTAGTCGTAGTAGTCGTCGTTGTCGTTGTTGTTGTACTGCTGGTCGATATCGCGGCTGTATCTTCTAATTTAAATTGAAGCAGTATTTGATGTTTAATCACATTTCTCATTGTTCGCTCAACCGAACGATTAATTTTCAAAATATCGTCAATTGTGGGGGGTGGATCGAGAGGTGTTTGACCCTCCAGCGTCCCAAGAACAAACTGAATTTTTTCAGCTTCGGCATTAATAATATGGGCCAAGCCCAGCTCTTCAAAAGCAATGGATGCTAATAACAAATCAACGGATTCCTCGGTAGTAATACTGATATTTGCATCGACATCTGGTATATTGGGAAATGACATATTATGATCTCCTTTATTAAGATGATACTGCATATTATGTTAATTGTCACCGTTTTGTGAGCTTGCCCCAAGCGTCGCAAATTTAAAAATTGCTTGATAACTTCTGACATATTTGGATAACCGCTTCTTCAGTTTTCGGTACCATGACAATGGTCCGTCAGAGCATATCCGAAGCTGCTATTTTCAATTGTTACGAAAACGGAAAAGCCTGTAACAGTTTTATTTAGATGCAATATACTGTATTAAATGGTGAATATTATGCGATATTCCGCGATATTTCTCTTCATAATTTGTAATTTAAATGAGGGATAAAAATGTCATTTCCAAATATTCCAGATGTAACTCCTTCGATAGACCTTACCTTGGAAGACGCGATCAATCTGTTATTGAACTCAATAGCACTTGAAGAGGTAAGCTTATCAAAATTAATGGATGCTGAAACATCAAAGATTCTGTGCGTCTTAAAAGATTGTGAACATAAAGATTCGGTACTTCAGGATGCAATAAAAATAAACGAAAGTGTCGATAAAACGATCCAAAACATGATTAAACTTCAGATGCTTTTACAGTTTAAGTTGGAGAATGTCAAGGAATTTCTTCCTGTTACGACAACTACCAGTTCGACGACTACAACTTCTACATCCACGACGACTACTACCTCAAGAACGGCCACTACAACGCACACAACCACCAGTACGACCTCAACAAGTTCAACTACCACAAAAAAGCACTGCAAATGCTGCCTTACAGGAAAAGGAAAAGGATGTATTACAAATCGCTGCGATGAATTCTATCATCAAACGGCAATTCTCAAGGCGTTTGTTCCTAACAGTGATATAAAGAGCAGATCTATTCGCTATGCAATTGAAAAAGATGATGTTCACTATACGTTCTATGCCGCTGCATACGATACAAAGATAGAATGCCCTTGTCATGATCCCGATACAGTTATAGTATGCGGCAGGGGATATATTGAGAAACATTCAAAATGCAATAAAAAAACAACTGATTCGGCGAGGTTTACGCTAATAGTCTGTGAGGAAGAAACTGGGCAGGTTCAATTTAAAATGGAGATAAAACCGGAAACAGATTCGGGATTGGATCACAACAGCGGTATCGTAAAAGTTGAAAATTATGATTTGAATTTGCCATTAGGAATGTACTGCTGAGGCCGCACGAATTCATATGTGTAATTTTGAGAAGCGCCTTAGCTGCATGTTATAAATAACGATGGGTAGAGCCAGGTTTCATTGTAGGCACGCTATATGCCTACCTCAATTTCCGACGGTGCTGATATAAGCACAGACATTTGCCTGAACCGGTGGTGTTTGTGCTTAATTCTTATTGTTAGGGGATGTGGTCCGGCACACTTTGCATTATAATCTATAATGAAAAAGTTAAATGGCTATTACGGTACATGAAATTACTCAATTAATATGAAATTTTCGTTGACAGCTGAGGTTTGTTGGCATATGATATAGATAATTATCTATATAAAAGGAGCCTTTTATGGAGAACAACTACGCGGATTTCGCTTTGCTATTCAAAGCGCTGGCGGACGAAACACGGCTGAAAATTATTGATATGCTGTCCTGCGGCGAGCTGTGCGCCTGCGATATTTTGAAATATTTTAACATCACGCAGCCTACGCTTTCTTATCACATGAAAATTCTTACCGAGTGTGGAATTGTCAATGCCGACCGGCAGGGCGCATGGATGCATTATACGCTCAACGGGGAAACCGCAAAAAGGATTTCTGAATACTGGAGCAAGAGCACAAGCAGCAAGGTGGAGTGCATCTGTCACGAGTGTGAGGAGAAAACGGATCAGCCGTGCGACTGTAAAGAATAATCGGGAGGGGATAGGACGGGATTAAATACTGACTATATATCGAAATGAGATTAACGATTTAAGGCATAGGATTCAAGAGAGCACAAGCACTTTATAATCAGAAATTAGAATCACGGAAAAACAGTTGGTCGCATGATTTATAAATACACATGAAGATAAACTGTTTTATGAAAACGGATAAAAAGAGGGATTTGTGTTGACTCAGATAAATTTCCAGAATGTATCCTATCGTGACGGAGAGAATACGATTCTTAATAATTTTTCAATTGAGATTGAATCTGGTGATTACATCTCAATTATGGGGTCATCCGGAAGCGGAAAAAGCACGTTTCTGAAACTTTGCTGCCATTTGATCAGCCCTACTGAAGGAAAAATTTTTTTTGACGGCAACGATGTAATGCAGGAAAACCCGATTGAATTAAGAAAACAAATTTGCTATTGTTTTCAAACGCCCGTACTTTTTGGAGATACGGTTGAGGATAATATCGCTTTTGCCTTTTTAATCCGAAAACAAACGATCGACTATGAGCGGGTCAATTTTCTGTTTTCCAAATTCAATATGGGTCTTGATTACATGGAACACGATATCAAGACTCTTTCTGGGGGAGAGAAGCAAAGGATCGCTCTGATTCGAACATTGCTTTTCAAACCGAATGTTTTGCTGCTGGATGAGGTAACATCCGCGCTTGACGTTAATAATACATTGATAGTGGAAAAGGCTATAGAGGCAATAAACCGGGAAGGAACCACTGTCTTGTGGGTTACGCATAATCCTGAACAAGGTAAAAAATATGCCAACAAGCTGCTTACCATCGAAAACGGCAAAATTATTTCGTTGGAGGCGTTAAAATGAATGATGCTAATATAAGTATAAGTTCCCTTGCAATTGCCTCGCTGCTTGTAATCGTTTCTCTGCTTTTTTCCTATTCCCAAAAGCTCAAGCTGGAGAAAGAAACAATTATCGGCGTTATCAGGGCTGTCATCCAGCTTATTGCAGTGGGATATATTCTCGAATTTATTTTTGGATTAAATAATCCGGCCTTTACAACCTTGCTTGTTATAATTATGATGTTCAATGCTGCTTATAACGCTTCCAAAAGAGGAAAAGGTATTAAAAACGGTCTTCTTATCTCTTTTGTGTCGATTGCTGTGGGGGCGGGACTTACACTGTGCGTCCTTGTTTTGTCTGGCGCAATTAAATATCAGCCGAATCAAATTATACCGATCAGCGGAATGATTATTAGCAACGCCATGGTTGCACTTGGACTGTGCTATCGTCAATTGTCCGCTGATTTCAAAAGCAGGCGCGACGAGGTGGAAACAAAGCTTTCACTCGGCGCGGATATTCTGCCGTCGTCCATAGAAATAATACGGGATTCCATTCGGACAGGAATGATTCCGACAATAGATTCAGCCAAAACGCTGGGCATTGTTTCTTTACCGGGCATGATGACCGGACTCATTCTGGCGGGCACTTCACCCGTACAAGCTATCCGGTATCAGATTATGGTGACGTTTATGCTATTGTCGACAACTGCCATTTCCTCTTTCATTGCTTGTTATCTTTCATATAAAGGTTTTTTTAATGATCGAAGACAATTAAAATAACACCGTGTTAACTATCATAATTGCGATTACATCAGATCGAGTAGACTGTCTTTCCATTTTAGATAGAGTTAATTCTTCAAGCAAAATTGAGGTTAAATAAATTAACCAATCCATTTACTCAGACATAGTATACATTGCCTACAGCCTTAAAGGAGGATTATACTATGTCTTTTCCCAATATACCGGATGTCGATGCAAATATTAGTATTACTACCGAGGAATCCGCTGATTTGTTATTAGCGTCCATTGCTTTTGAAGAGCTGGGCTTGGCCCATATTATTAATGCCGAAGCTGAAAAAATTCAATTTGTCGTCGGAACACTCCCAGAGGAAAGTCCGGCGGCCCCTCCGACAATAGATGATTTATTGGAAATAAATCGTTCAGTAGAACAAACATTCAGAAGCGTAATAAAAAATCAAATGCTCCTTCAATTTAAGCTTGAAGATATAATTTCTATCAGTACGACAACGTCTACCACGACCAGTACGACAACGTCAACCACGACCAGCACGACAACTACCAGTACCACGTCAACAACAACAACTACTACCAGATATGAGGAAGCCGGTTCAGCCTGGTCAGTCGGGACCCAATTTGGAAATGCTCCCAATTCCGGATATTTCACTTTGCCCAGTGAACAGAATCAAACGTCGGCTGTTCTCGGACTTGGCGCCAATCATGACCCCGTCGGAACCGTTGATGTCGTACGTTCGGGCAACAACTTGCTTGTAACATTTACAACAAGTAATCCTTTTGTTATGAGTCAGGCACATCTCTATGTCGATGATACTCCTCCAACAAACAGCGCTCCGGGGCAATTAGGAAACACTTTTGATCCTGGATTTTTCTTTACGACCCACACGTTTACTATTGATGTAAGCGCGTTCGTTGGAGAAACAATCTATATTGCGGCACATGCGCTTATTTTTCAACCAGCTTAGAGGTATTCATTTGACCTTATGAAGAAAGTGGGGGCCGTAGGGCGCGGTTTAATAGGGGAACTTATTGAACCATACCCCAAACCGATACGGAATGATGAAGAGGCATGGGTCGACGAACCCATTCCTCTTCAAGTTATCTATTCGGTTGGCGGCATTACAATAATAATCTATCCTCACATCTCAGCTGGGAGAGCGCCGCGTTCGCAACGCAGAGGTCGACGGTTCGATCCCGTTCAGGTCCACCACAAAAGCCACGAAATCTAATGATTTCGTGGCTTTTTCATAACTTTGTAAAGTTCAAGGGCCCGCGAGACGTGAGAATTTCAGAGCCGCTCATATAGCAGGAGTAATTGTATTTTCAAGCGTTAAGTTATTATAGGTCCACTAGAGGAAGTCATGCCGCCTAGCCGTGCGACCTGCTATCTGCATTTCAAAAGGAACGGTTTTTATTGACACTTGCTCGGTCAACGGGTATACTTATTCTATCCGAAATATTGAGGTGCCGTATATGAACAGAAAACCATACTCCTCTGCTATAAAAAAGACCCCGTTCAAATATCCCATTGCAAAAAAGATTGCAAAGCTGATGCTTGATAAACTTGACAGGGCTGAAATTTATAATGAATGTTTCAATAACAATTATATAGAAATTGATTCTAAAGAACGCCGCCGGGAAATCATGAATGTTCTGTATGAGCGCCTGTGTTCCCTTGACGAGTTCCTGCTCAAAGAGTTTTACAACGGTGATGTTGCTACATCGAAATTCATACTTGTATATGCAATAGCAAAAACCGATAGTTTATTTTTTGATTTCCTATTTGAAGTCTACCGTGAAGCCCTCCTCGGAGAGCGCAATTATCTGTCGATAGACGATTTTGATAATTTCTTTGCCGCGAAAAAAGAGAACAACTTGATTGTTGCCAAGTGGGGAAAATTCACACTTGAATGCCTCACAAAAGGATATCGCAATATTCTCGTCGATTCAGGCCTCGGCGTTCGTGAACGTAGAACAATCAAAGTTGCCAGAATAATGATTCATCCTATGGTTGAAGAGCACATATCTCTTATTGGCGACAAGGAATACCTGCTGGCAATATTGGGTGGTGATTGATATGGCTGAGAGAACATTAAATGAGCGGTTCGCTGATTTGGAAGACCGCATGATCAGCGTGAATGCGCTGACGCGATACGGCACCGCGAATGATCTGCGATTTTACATCTTTGACTATAGTCCAAAGGACGAACTAATTGTTCGTAAAGAAGTCAAAAAACTGAAAGATCACAATCCGACCATAATCGAATTCGATCTTTATGAAATGATGCTCCAAATCATCGAAGAAGAAAATTATATGGATGATGTCCTGCGGATGGAGACGGACTACGAAAAAGAGCTACTGCTCCGGGAGGTATTCCAACCGCTTCTTTCGGTTGAAGAAGAAGACAGTGCTTTTCTGAAAAAGTTCAAGGACAGCGTTGCAGATAACGGAAAATATATCGTACTGATAACTGGAGTCGGGAAAGCGTTTCCTATAATACGCAGCCACACCATTCTGAATAATTTACAAAGCATTTTCCACAAGAATCCTGTTGTTATGATGTATCCGGGCAGGTACGAAATCAAAAACTCCATGACGCTCCGTCTGTTTGAACGTCTGGATGACGATAATTACTACAGAGCTTTTCCACTCGTTGAAAGGAGAACCGCTCAAAATGATTATTAAAGATTTATTTAAGAAGGAAATAACCCGCTCGATTCAGGGTGTCGTTACGATAGGCAATGAGGACGAAGATCAGAAGTGGCAGGAACTCGAGGAATATGTATGCACGGATGAAATTACAAAGAGTTTCCGTACGTTTTTCCGTCGTTATCGTGAATCTATTGCCAGACCTACTGAGAAAATCGGTGTATGGATCACCGGCTTCTTTGGCTCCGGTAAATCTCATTTCCTGAAGATCCTTGGCTATATTCTTGAGAACGAAGAAGTCGCGGGCTGGGAAGCTATCCACTACTTTGATGAAAAAATTAAGGATGAAATGGTCTTAGCGGATATCCGGCAGTGCGCAAAAGCAAACAGCAAAGTTGTTCTTTTTAATATTGACAGTAAGGCGAAGTCTGATTCAAAGGCAAAAACACAGGCCATTATGGATATCATGCTCCGTGCCTTCAACGAATCTATCGGTTATTGCGGTTCCAGCCCCTGGGTTGCAGATATGGAACGTACCCTCGATGAAGAAGGCAGACTGAAAGAATTCATTGCCAATTTTGAGGAACTCTCCAAGCGCAACTGGACCCAGACGCGTGCAAAGGCGCTACTGAACCGGGATTATATTATCAAGGCTCTTGTTTCCGTCCGTGAAATGAGCGAAGAAAGTGCAAAACAGTTTGTGGAGGATCAGACAAGAAACTTCACGAACACGACGGAAGAGTTCGCCAAAATCGTTGATGAATACTGCAAGAAAAACAAGACCAGAGTTGTTTTCCTCATGGACGAGGTCGGTCAGTTCATTGGTGACAATACGCAGCTGATGCTGAATCTGCAAACTTGCGTGGAGGATCTTGGCAAGTACTGCCGTGGTCAGGCTTGGGTCGTTGTGACATCCCAGCAGGAACTGAAGGCCATGATCGATAGCACCAAGGATAAGCAGCAGGACTTCTCCAAGATTCAGGGCCGTTTCGATACTCGTTTGCTTCTCAGTGGTGCCAATGCTGACGAAGTCATCAAAAAGCGTATCCTTGAGAAAAAAGATACCGCCGCCACACCTCTCCGTGCGCTGTATGACGCGAACAGCAGTAAGTTGTCCAATCTCATTCTCTTTCAGGCTAAACCGACATGGTCCGGCTATAAGGATGCGGAAGAGTTCAAGGATGTATATCCTTTCGTGTCATATCAGTTTGAACTGCTGCAGAAGGTCTTTGAAGCCATCCGTGAACATGGCATGAGCGAAGGTAAACATCTTTCCCAGAATGAGCGTTCGCTGCTGAGTGCATTCCAAGAATCCGCAAAACGGTATGCCGATTCCGATGCCGGTATTCTCGTTCCGTTTGACAGTTTTTATCAGACCATAGAACAGTTCATAGACTACGACATAAAGACCGTTTTCACCAACGCCGAACGTCGTGCCAGCCTAGACCCGTTTGCAATCCGTGTACTGCGGGTTCTGTTTATGGTAAAGAATGTAAAGGAAATGCCCGCCACAATCGACAGATTGGCAACTCTGATGGTTGAGAGCATCAATGAAGATAAGGCTGCTCTCAAGGATCGCATCCTTGAAGCGCTGAAGCAGCTTGAGGAAGAAACGCTTATCCAGAAAAACGGAGAGGAATACGACTTTCTTACCAATGCTGAGCAGGATGTCAATAAACAGATTAACATTTCTGGATATAATGAGGGCGAAGTCCAGCGTACCATATTTGACATTATTTACGATAAAGTGCTGGAAAGCAACAAGTATCGATATGAAGGCCGGTTTGATTTTGGTTTGAACCGTTATGTCGATTCGGAGATCAAAGGCTCCTTCAGCCAGGATAGCATTACGATGAAGGTCTTCACGCTATTTTCCGGCTTAAAGGAAGACACAGAATTTGCAGCAGAATCTTTGCGCTCCAACAGTCTAGTGATTGACCTCACCGAGGGTACATATATTGATGAACTGATTCGGGCAAACAAGATTGCCACCTTTAAACGCAATAACAGTGCATATATGACCGCATCTCTTACTGAAATCATGAGCAAAAAGTCAGCAGAACTTTCCGACCGCATCAGTCGTGCAGAGGATATTATCCGTTCTCTGCTTCGTACTGCACCCATTTACATTGGCGGTACCAGAATCGACATCAAGCAGAAAGATGGCAAGGATCGTCTTCTGGATGCGTTGAAGCAGATGGTCAAGCAGGATTGTTACAAGCTTGGCCTTGTCGGTTATTTCTACAATGATCAGCGTACAATTCTCACTCGGCTCAACGATAACAATATGCGCATAGATGACGATCTGTCTACTGACGCCAACAAGGGGGCATATGACGAAATCTGCGAAAAGATCAAAAACGACAAACAGCTCGGCAGAAAAGTTACTGTCAAAGGCTTGATCGATTTCTTTTCTAAAAAACCTTATGGCTGGAGAGAACTCGATATTCAGGGCATGATCAGCGTTTTGTGGAAAAATCACATTATTCAAATTTTCATCCACGACAATGCGGTCGACGAGAAAAACGGCACTTTCAAAAATGATCTCGTCCACAAATCGAATGTGGATACTATGGTCATACGTCTGCAGGAAAAGATTGATGATACCGTTCTTTACAATGTCAAGCGCATTATGAACAGTACATATTCCGAGAATCTTCCTCTGGAAGAAGATAAACTCAAAGCCGGGGTTGTCTCCTTCTTCGACCGGAAGCGCACTTTCCTCTCCGGACTGAAAACGAAATACGGTACGGAATATGCCGGGTGCAAAGCTGCCTCTGAAATCTATCAGGATTTTGACGCTATCCTCCGCTCCAGCGATACTCTCACCATCTTCAATGAGATAATTGCCCGGAAAGACAGCCTTGAGGATCGCGCCGAGACGCTTGACCAGCTGGAAGGTTTCTACAAGGACGGCAGTAATCAGCAAAAAAATTATCAGGATGCGATTGCCATCATCGACTGGTATATGGCGAACTGCATGCTTGAAGATCTCTCTAAATTATCCGGCGTCGTGGACGCCATGACGGTCATCGTGCAGATGGACATGCCGTTTACCAGGATGAATGACCTCGCAAATCTCGTGTTCCAGGCAAGCGAAATCAAGGATAGAATACTGGATGATAAGTTCAAGAACACAAAAAAACGCTTGGAGAGCGATAGAAGCGCCATCAGCAAGGAACTGGCAGAGGCTTTGAACGCCAAACTGACCGACGACCAGAAAGGCCACATTCAGGATAAAGCCGATGAGATTTCCGGGCAGTATGATTCCTGGCTTGAAAGTCTCAGCAAAACGACCCCCAACATGGATTCCTACATTAACGCCAGCTCCAACACCGTCCGCGGTTTCCGTCAGTTAATTGCATCTGTTATGGCGGAGGATGGCAGCAGGGCCACCCGTTCCAAGCGTGTCAACATCATCGACTGCATCCCGGTCGCCAACAAAAAAGTATCATCCACAGAGGATGTGAACAAGGTCATCGATGCCATCAAGAAGAGACTGCTTGCAGAACTCAAGGAAAATGACGAGCTGAACCTCAATTAAGAAGGTTGTAATTTATGGATAAACGGATACTGCAAACCTACTCCGTTTGGGCAAAAGAGAATCTCGAAAAGCAGATCGAGATTTCCTTGAAAACACTCGGTATCAACGGAGATAAGAATATCGCAAAAGCAAAAAAAGTCGGTGATTTTACGGTTATCGATGGTGATCAGAATTCCTACCCTGCCGCTTTATTTGATAAGCGCCAGCAGGTGGTTACAATGATAGAAAACAACGGCTATCAGAATGTCATTGAAGAATATGCCTATACTTGGTTCAATCGCTTCCTTGCCTTGCGATTTATGGAGATACATGATTTTCTGCCTCACGGATTCCGTGTGCTTTCGGATAGAGATGGTGGCTTCGAGCCGGAAATTCTGAAAAATGTTGGTCTTGTCAAAGATGAGCTGCACCTTGATGCCAAGGTCTGCACAGGTTTTAAGGAACGCGGGCAAATAGAAGAGCTGTTCCGTTACGTCCTTTTCCATCAGTGCAATGCGCTCTCCGGCATTCTTCCCATGCTCTTTTCGGCTGACAGCGACTATCTTGAACTTTTGTTGCCTAAAACTCTCCTGCGCGGCGATACGGTCCTCACGAAGCTGATTGAGATCCCGGAAGAGTATTTTCTTGAGGACGTCGAGATTATCGGCTGGATGTATCAGTTTTATATCTCTGTCAAAAAGGATGAAGTCAATAACTCCAAAAAGAAAATTACAAAGGATACGCTTCCGGCAGTCACACAGCTTTTTACGCCGGATTGGATTGTACGCTACATGGCGCAGAACTCTGTCGGACGTCTTTGGATGGAGAGCTATCCCTCTTCGCCGATTCGCAGCGAGATGAAGTATTATGTTGATGACCCGGTGCAGACAGAAGAGGTCCAGCGTAAGATAGATGCGATCAAGTACCGCAATGTCAATCCTGAAGAAATCCGCGTGATCGAACCCTGCTGCGGTTCGGGACACATCCTTGTTTATGTTTTTGACCTGCTTTGCAAAATGTACGAGGAAAAGGGATACCAGAAACGTGATATTCCCTCGCTCATTTTGACGAAGAATCTGGTTGGCCTCGATGTTGATAAACGTGCCGCCCAGCTCGCCGCTTTTGCTCTCATCATGAAAGCCCGCAGCGTTAATCCTCGTTTTTTCAATGATACTTACTATGTTGCCCCACAGGTATATGAGATATTGGATTCCCAATACCTGATCAAACACGGCTACCGGGCACAGCTTTCTGACCTGCATATTTTGTCAGCAGAGGAACTCGGTGAAATTGAAAAGGTTGCAACGGATTTCAAAAACGCAAAGACTATAGGCTCCCTGCTGAAACTGAAGCCAGTCAAGTTTGATGTGCTTGATACTGCTATCGAGAAAATTAAAAAGAATACTGTTTCAACAATTTTCAACTATCAGTTCATCAATGAAAGTGTTGTACTGTTGGAACAGCTTTCTGTCCTAGCAAAGGTCATCTCCGCAAAGTATGATGTCATGATTACGAATCCACCATATATTGGGACGTCTGCGATGGAGGATCCTGTGAAGAACTACGCGGCAAAGCATTATCCGAACAGCAAGGCTGATATGTTTGCCATGTTTATGGAGACCGCCTTTGTGAAACCGAAGGGTTTCCTTGCAATGATTAACATGCATAGTTGGATGTTTCTTTCCAGTTATGAGAAACTGCGCATAGCTATTTTGACATCTAAAGATATTATCACAATGGCGCATCTTGGTTCCCGCGCCTTTGAAGCCATAGGCGGTGAAGTCGTTCAGACCACAACTTTTGTCATGCGAAATGTCAAGCTTGCTGGTAATGGTGTGTATTTCAGACTAGTTGATTGTGGAGACAAGGAAGCCGATTTCCTGAGTTCACTTTCTGGGGAGATGATTATGGCAGAGGTAGGCAAACGATATGTAGTAAATGCATCAGAATTTAAGTTATTACCAGGTAACATATTCTGTTACTGGTTGCCAGAAGCTGTCCTTAGCCATTTTGAAAAAGATAAATGTTTGGACGATGTCGGTTCTGCAAAGCAAGGTCTATCTACTTCTAATAACAACCGATTTCTACGCTTTTGGTATGAAGTGTCCATTGACGGTATAGATTTCCACTGCAACAGTTGCGAAGCAACTACTGAACGAGGCAAAAAATGGTTCCCATATAATAAAGCAGGTAAATTTAGAAAATGGTCTTCTATCAATGAATATGTTGTTAATTACCAAAACAACGGTGCAGAGATCAAACAGACTGTTATGGAGAAGTATCCATATTTAAACGGTCCGGGATTCGTTGTTAAAAACACGGAATCATACTTTCATCATGGGATAACATGGAATGATGTGGCTACTGAGTCTTTTTGCTGCCGATATGTTCCAGACGGTTTTATCTTTGCCGATGCTGGTCCAATGTACTTCAGTAGCAAAGATTATGTGATGCTTGCGTATTTCAACTCTAAAGTGTTTCAGATTTTTGCAGATGTTATCTGTCAAGGGTTGCACTATAGTACTGGACATATCCCCCAAGTGCCATATTTAGCCGAGAATGAAAAGCAAGATATGGTTAGTGCGAAATCGGAGGAATGCCTTAATATTTCAACGAAGGATTGGGATGCATTTGAAACCTCTTGGAGTTTTAAGAAACACCCACTCGTGTTCCAAACTACGGATGTTGGGAAAGCTTATTATGCATGGGCGGCCGAATGTCAATCTCGCTTTGATACGCTGAAAGCTAACGAAAAAGAACTTAATCGTATCTTCATCGACATTTACAGACTGCAAGGTGAACTAACACCGGTAGTAAAAGATAAAGACGTCACCGTTCAACTTGCCGATAAAGAGCGTGACATCAAGTCTCTCATCTCCTATTTGATTGGTATTGTCATGGGCAGATACTCTCTGGATGTGGATGGCCTCGCCTATGCCGGCGGTGATTGGGATGCCTCAAAATACCGCACCTATCAGCCTGATGATGACGGAATTGTACCTATTTACTTCAAAGTGGGTATGGAGGACGGCCTGACTGCTAAGATCATTACTCTTATCAAGCAAATATACGGTACGGATACCTACCGTCAAAATATCGATTTTATCGCGGAAGCGCTGAACAAGAATAGCAATGAGTCTTCCGAGGAAACGCTGAATCGGTATTTGAATGATGGATTCTATGCGGATCATCTGAAAATCTATCAGAAGCGGCCCATTTACTGGATGTTCTCCAGCGGCAAGTACAACGGCTTTAAGTGCCTTATCTATATGCACCGCTATAACGAGGACACCCTGGCCCGCATCAACGGCAAGTACTTCCTGCCGGAATCTACCCGTCTGAAGAACGAACTCGATGAACTTCTTGCCTGTATTGAAGGCAGCGAGGGTAGAGATCGCATTCGTCTGGAAAAAGAGCGCCAGAAGCTGGCCACCGCATATAATGAAGCCATCGAATACGATCAGGTTCTCGACCATATGGCAAACCGTTATATTACCATTGACCTCGATGACGGTGTTAAGGCCAATTACGCAAAGTTTCAGGGTGTGGAGATCGTCAGCGACAACGGCACGAGGGTGAAAAAGGACCTTCTGGTTCCGATAAAGTAAGGTGAAGTTATGGCAAGTATAGACTATCAGGAGGCCAGAAAAGAAATCGTCAAGTTGTTTTCCGCGAAGGATGACAGTGAACGTAAGATTATTTTCTGGTATGATGCTCCGGCAAATTTTAAAGATGACATTGCCGCCGACAGCCATGACTGCTGCCGGGTGCTTGTGTGCAATAAAAACGAGTTTGCCATAAAGAAGATCATCGAGCATGAGGATACACGGTCCAACTTTCTCGTTTATGTCCCGGCAGACAAACCCATAGATACCGAAAACTGGTTGCTGGATATTCTGATGTACAGCGACGAATATTATGCGGATACTGTTGCGCTGACCATGCGTCGACTTGGTCTCACCAATACTGATCTTCGACGTGTGGTGGAACGTTATTCTAAATTCTTTGACAGTGAGGCCCGAAATAGGAAGCTGGATTCCTTTGTTGAGGTCTGTGATAGCATGAGCACCGATGATCTCAAAATGTCCATGATGTGTGTATTAGTCAAGGCATCCTCCCGCTCTATCGAAAGTGTCCTTACTGAACTGGTATTCGATGAGCCCGGCAGCAAATATTCAGATTTGAAGAAGTTTGGCTTTGAAGAGTATCTGTGGGATAAAATCTCCGGGTACTACAATTATGAGGGCGATCAGAATATTGAGCTTCTGACGAAGAAGTTTATGTTTTCCGCACTGCTGGAGCAGAAAATTGAGCTTGACTCACTGCCGTCCTACTATGATCAGTACACAATTAACAGGTCAGGCAAGATGGATGCAAAGTTCTTTATTGATAAAATAAAGAGTGATAAGCGTTACTCCGTTCTGCAGGCTTCCATCGCGTCCGAACTGAAAATTGAAGGTCTGCTCATATCCAGAGATGTGTCCTGTGTGCGGAGTTCCGATGTATTTGAGTGCATCGACGTTTACGTTATCAAGAAGATTGCGGAAAGCCTGAAGAACGGCAGTCTGGATTATGATACGTTTGATTGTGTCATCTCCGACCGCATCAATTCCATGTGGTACGAGCCGCACCGTGCAGAATATGAACTGCTCAGCAATGCCATGTCCTTCTTTAAAATACTGGACAAGCCTATTCCCACGCAGCTTATGGCAACGGAATATATCCGCAATTATACCAGTACCTATTATCTCGTCGACACATACTACCGTCATGTCTGCACTTGCTTCAAGCAAATAGAACGTCCGGAAGATGAGTTCGAATGGCTGATGGAGCGTGTCGAACTGTCTTATCAGATCAAGTTCCTCGATGTTCTTGGGAAAGAGTACAGCGACGCTCTCGCTGAACAGGGAGAATGGGCGTTCTGCGGCGTTGACATGACGAGAGATTTCTATTGGCATATGCAGAAAAACAACTACAAGAAATGCTTCGTTATTATATCTGACGGTCTGCGCTATGAGATCGGCCATGAGCTTTTTGATCAGATCCGTATGGACCCGATTCTGAAAGGCAGGGAAGAGATCAGTTACATGATTTCACCATTGCCGTCTGAGACACGTTTCGGCATGGCCGCGCTTCTGCCACATCGCGCTATCACATATGCAAACAAGGCTGTTCTCGTGGATGCCCAGTCTACAAACAGTATTCAGTCGCGTGATAATATTCTCAATGCAAAGAATGGATCTTACGCAGCCATCGGCTATGACGACATCAATAATATGAGTCGTGCTGACCTTAGAAGCTATATGGCAGACAAGTCCACCGTTTATATCTATCACGACGTAGTAGATAATGCTGGTGAGCATAACGAAAGCAAGGTTTTTGATGTTACGCCTACGGCTGTGAATGAAATCCTTATGCTCATTCGAAAGCTTTATAACAGTCTGCAGATTTCGAACTTCTATGTCACGGCGGATCACGGCTTCCTTTATCGACGCAATGCCATTGAAGAGTCTCAGAAATACAACAGTATAGTGTCCCTGCATCCAACAGAAGCATCAAAGCGGTATGTCCTGACGGATGATGCCTCGCTAGGTATTCCATATACAACCGAGTTCAAACTAAAAAACGTCGGTGACGGCTCATACAAGGTCATTACGCCGTATGGCTATGACCTTTTCAAGACCCAGGGCAGCGGCTTGCAGTATGTTCATGGCGGAGCCGCACTTCAGGAGACTATCGTTCCTCTCATACATATTGGGGAACTCAGCTCTGCGAAGAACAAAGATGCCGTTACCCCGGTCGGCGTCCGGCTGAAGAGCATAACCCGAAAAATTACCAACCGCAGTTTTACCCTGGAATTTGAGCAATATGAAAAAGTCGAAGAGCGCAAGCAAGCCATTACATGTGAAACGTATATCGTGGATGAAGATGGAAATAACGTCTCTGGCGAGTACCGTTTCGTTGCAAACTCTGCAAGCGACAATCAGGAGAGCAGGACCACAAAGATTCGGTTTGCACTGATGAATATCGAGTTTGACCGGAACAAGCGTTATTATCTGGTACTGCGTAATCTCGCAAAGCCAGATGAATATATAGAAAAAGAGCAGTTCACAATCGACATCCTCGCATTCAAGCTTTTTTAAGGGGGTTTAGCGATGGATAATTTGGACAAAAAAGTATTTGGGCTATTTTCCGGACGCGTCGTCCCGAAGGGGGCGACAAAGAAAATCAAAGACAGCGCCAATGTCCCGACATACGTGCTGGAATACCTGCTCGGCACATACTGCACCTCTGATGATGACGAGGAAGTCGCTTCCGGTATAGAGCAGGTCAAGCGTATCCTGTCCGACAACTATGTCCGCCCGGACGAAGCCGAGCAGATCAAGGCCAAGATAAAGGAAAATGGCAACTATACGGTTATTGACAAGATTAGCGTAAAGCTTAATGAGAAAATTGACCAATATGAGGCAGAGTTCCTTTTTCTCGGCATTAAGGGCATTTATGTGCATCCGAAATACATCCGGGAGTATGACAAACTCCTTGCTGGCGGCATTTGGTGCATCGTTGACCTTACATACTTCTACAATGAGGATGAGAAAAAGCAAAGCCCATTTGTCATCAACGACATCACACCTATTCAGATGCCAAATCTGGACAAGAATGAAATTCTCAATGCCAGATGCCAGTTTGAAAAGGAAGAGTGGATTGATTTTCTGCTCCGTTCTATGGGTATGGAGCCAACGCAGTTTGAGTACCGTACCAAATGGCACCTCTTGGCTCGACTTGTTCCCCTCATTGAAAACAATGTAAACCTGTGCGAGCTCGGACCGAGGGGCACCGGAAAATCTCATGTTTACAAAGAACTGTCTCCGAACTCCATTTTGATTTCCGGTGGCCAGACAACGGTTGCTAACCTGTTTTATAACATGGGTAAGCGACAGGTCGGCCTTGTTGGTGTGTGGGATTGTGTTGCCTTCGATGAGGTTGCCGGTATCAATTTCAAGGATAAAGACGGCGTTCAGATTATGAAGGACTACATGGCGTCCGGTTCTTTCGCCAGAGGCAAGGATGCCATTCAGGCAAATGCCTCTATGGTTTTCGTAGGCAACATCAACCAGAGTGTGGATTATCTGCTGAAGACTTCCCATCTGTTTGAACCGTTCCCCGCCGCTATGATTGACAGCGCTTTCTTTGATAGAATGCATTGCTATATTCCTGGTTGGGAAATTCCGAAGATGCGTCCGGAATACTTCACCGACAACTATGGCTTTATTTCCGATTACTTTGCAGAATTCATGCGTGAAATGCGGAAAGCGCCGGAAACCGATGCTTTCGACAAATACTTCAAGCTGGGCAGATGCCTGAACCAACGTGATACGATTGCCGTCAGAAAGATGGTATCCGGCCTTACAAAGCTTCTATATCCCGATGAAAAATATACTGAAGCACAGATTGAAGAGATCCTGAAATACGCTATTGAGGGCCGCAGAAGGGTCAAAGAGCAGCTGAAGAAAATCGGTGGCATGGAATTCTACGATGTTCAGTTCTCCTATATTCGTCTCTCAAATATGGAAGAAATCTTTGTTCCAGTCTTTGAACAAGGTGGCGGAAAGCTTATCCCAGAGGGCGTCGGAAAGCCAGGACATATTTATACTGTAGCCAATGGAACAAACGGCATGATGGGCCTTTTCAAGTTTGAAGCTACAATGACCGACGGCTCAGGCAAGTTTGATGTCACCGGTATGCAGAGCGCCAAGGAGACGAAAGAATCAGTCAAAACCGCGCAGAACTATTTCCGCGCCAATGCAAAGCAGATCAGTGCATCAATCTCCACTGACGCCAAGGATTATCTGATGCATATTCAGGATTGCCAAGGTGTCGGATTGGACAGCAATGTATCGCTTGCCGCTATGACAGCATATTGCAGCTGTGCTCTTGACAGGCCGGTTCAGCCTCAGATGTGCATCCTTGGCTCCATGAGCATCGGTGGCACGATCAATAAGGTCGAGGAACTTGCATCAACACTTCAGGTCGCTTTTGATGCAGGATCAAAGCGTATCCTCATACCAATGAGCAGCGCCGCCGATATTGCCACAGTTCCAGCAGATTTGTTTGCAAAGTTCCAGATTTCCTTTTACAGCAGTCCGGAAGACGCTGTGGTGAAGGCCTTGGGGATAGAGTGATTCCTTTAATTGTTCAAGTACCTTTTGATCAACAAGAAATAGGGGGGATGATTATGCCAGCTCATATTTTTGTTCTAAATGAAACCAATTATAAGGTTTGTGTAAGGAAAGGATTAGTTGGTCTTCCAGAGGCAAAATCCGATTCAAAAAATGAGAAGTCCGTAAATGATGCACTTATGTCCAGATTGGCTATTGTTAAGGATGGGGATTATGTCCTGTTTTACATAATTGGCCGGAAAGAGTTGCGTGGCGTATGGCGGGCTTCAGGTGAAGCATTTTTTGATAAAGGCCGCGTATGGGAAGATAAAATTTATCCATTTCGTTTTCGTTTAACCAATACTGAATTTGATTTTGAAAGGCCATTGCGATTACATGATATTTATGACTTGCAGAATACAGGAAAGATTTGGACGTTTGCTCTTGATCGTGCAAGTGGTAGCAATGCCATGTTTTCCATTTCCGATAGTGAATTTCAAATTCTTCTGCAGGAATATTTAAAAATCAATCCTTTCACTATTAAAAAGAATATTATTATGGAACCTTACCCTGTTAAATCAGCCAATCTTTTTGATCATATTCACAGAACCGACGATGGAAAGCCCTGCTATGAAGCTTCGCTGATGGCTTTGTTACTCAACAATTTCGTTAAGGGAGAATATCGAGAAATCTTTGGGAATTATTCCGATTACATAAGTTATGTGCCAACAAATTTAGGTACCGAAATGGATATTTTGCTTATTTTCAAAAATCCACAGTATCCAGCCCAAATCGTATCTTATGATGTGATAGAAGTAAAAAGGGATCGGTTTGATGACAAGGCGCTTCATCAGTTAATTGGATATGAGTCCTGGTTTATTCAGAAAAAAGTTCAAGGTGATTTGAATATGGTACGCACTACGGCGATTGCTGCAAGGTTTGACTCCAACGTGATTGACTATGTTCAAAAAAGGAAGCGCTATGAGGAAAAAGAGATAAAGCTATTACAATATCAGGTTTCACCTGATGGCAAACTGCAGTTACTGCTTTTGTGAGGAATCCTTCACTTGATTTCATAGGATTCCTTAGCAATGCCACCGCGACGAAGAACCCGATAGGCTAACTTCTTACATAATATTTGATTTTAAGTATAGACTTTTGCGCAAAGCCATTTTATTGTGTCTTTAGCGGATTGAAATTTTATAAAGAGGCAAAGAGTGACAGCTTATTTTCATATTCACTACACATCTTTCCGCTAAAATTGATTAAGGTGGTGGTGCTGTTTGAAACTTCTTGTTGTGGAAGACGACCGGGATACCAGTGAAGGGGTATGCGAATATTTCAAAGAGTCGGGATATGAAGCTATTCCCGCCTATGACGGAGAACAGGCTCTGGAGCTGACCGATCAGAATTCATATGATCTTATTTTGCTGGATGTCATGCTCCCGAAGCTTACGGGGCTGGCCGTACTTCATGAACTGCGAAAGACAAACAATGTTCCCGTCATCATGCTTACGGCAATCGGCGATGAATATACGCAGATCTCCAGTTTTGACGGGATGGCGGACGACTACGTAACCAAGCCGTTTTCCATCGTTCTTTTGGGTAAGCGCGTGGAAGCTGTATTACGCCGGGGAAAATCCGGCGATTTTCCTTACATATGGCGGTATCAGGATGTTACGGTGGATTTCAACGGTTATACGGCGCTGGGTACAGACGGGCCGATCGACGTTACACCGAAGGAGATCAAGCTACTGCGGCTTCTGGTGGAGCACAGAGGCAGCGTGCTATCGCGGGACCGTATTCTGGACGAACTGTGGGGAGAAGACAAGCCGGTCTTTGACCGGACAGTAGATTCCTACATTAAAAATCTTCGGAAGAAACTTCATCTGGATTGTATCACAACCGTTACCGGCGTGGGATACAAGCTGGAGGACGATCAATGAAGATTTTCACCAAGACTTTTTTATATACTCTCACACTTCTGATATTGATCGCGCTGTTGGCGGACGGATTGATTTATGTGCTGTTGCCGAAGGTCTACACCGATCAGAAGCAGCAGGAATTGACGCAGCAAACAGACCAGTTTGTCAGCCAACTGGAAAAGGCAAAGCGAAGCGATGTGACGGATTTGATGGCTGGGTACGCCGGAAGTCTTCAGGCGAATTTAGAGCTCAGCATTGGGAGCGATTCCTATACCATGCTGAACTGGAACGGCGGAGTGATCACACAAATTAATGATTCGAATTCTCAGAAGTCCGGCGTTGCTGCCAGCCAGGGAACCGCGTCGGGAAGTGGCGATACAGTCAAGACCGTAACCGTCACAGAAGGCAACGGCGTGAAAATCATCAGTGATGATACTGCCTCTTCCTCCGTCGAGGCCAGCGGCACCGGAAATATCGGTGACGGTATACTTACCGGCATCGTTACCAGCGGGACAGCCGGTTCCAAGACGATTCAAGCGCAGCGCAGCTTTACCATAGGAGGAGAAGCGGGCAAGCTTACCGCAACGCTTACGCTGGCCCCGGTCGAGGAAGCCGTTCAGGTAATCGTTTCCCTGCTGCCCGTGTCAATTTTTCTGTGCCTTATCATCGCGGTCCTTTTTTCATTGCTGTACGCCAGGGCCATCACGCGTCCGATCAAAGCGATCTCCGAAGAAACACAGCGCATGAATACGCTGGACCGGGACGCCTTATGCAGGGTCAATACAAAAGATGAGATCGGCACATTGGCCGCCAATGTCAACAGTTTGTACGGGAATCTGTTGGGTACCATAGAATCCCTGGAGACCGAACTAAACAAGGTTGGCGCCGCGGAACGCGCCAAAACGGATTTCCTCCGCGCCGCGTCTCACGAACTGAAAACGCCGGTTACCGCGGTGAGCGTGATTATGGACAACATGATTCTTGGGGTGGGCAAATATAAAAATCAGAAGGAATGGCTTCCAAAATGCAAGGAACTGGTAGACCGGCTTTCAGAGATGCTGCGCGAAATTCTGGATACTTCCCATCTCGGCGACGTAAAAGAGGAAAAGGTCACCGAGAGCATAGAAACCATCTGTGCGGAGGTCATAGAGCCTTATGGGATGATTGCCCGCGCAAAAGGGCTCCTTTTGTATGTGGACTGGAGCGCCGCGTTTTCTGTAACGATGCCTCCGAAACTGCTGGGCAAGGCCCTGTCCAACATCTTATCAAACGCGGTCCAGTATACCGCACCCGGCGGGAGGTTGGCCGTCTACTGCCGCGGGAACAGCCTTTTTGTGGAAAATGAGTGTGCTCCGATTTCCACTGAGCAAATTCCTCGGCTGTTTGAACCCTTCTACAGAATGGACGAATCCAGAAGTCGCCAAACCGGAGGAAATGGCCTGGGGCTATATATCACAGCTTCTATCCTGCATCAGCTTGAACTGGATTTCAACTTCGAGCCGATGAGCTCCCCAGATGGGATGCGCTTTACCATAAAATTCTAATTTCACATCCGTTACACATGTAATTCATCATGACTCCAATCGCCGGTGTTAAAGTTGATCTAACATCGATGATTGGAGCTGATTTTTTGAAAATTGAACTGAAACACCTGAACAAAGCCTATCCGCATGGGAAGGCCGCGCTGAAGAATATCGATCTGACGCTGGCAAGCCCCAGCCTGATTGGGTTGGTAGGACCGAACGGAGCCGGAAAAAGCACGCTGATGAAGCTGCTCACCGCAAATCTTCTCCCCACCTCCGGAGAAATTCTGATGGACGGCTCGCCGCTGTTAAAGCAGGAAAAGTCCTTAAAATCCAGTTTGGGCTATCTTCCGCAGGAATTCGGGCTGTTTGAGGATCTGACCACGGCACAGTTTCTGGATTACATGGCGGCGATTAAATGCCTGGACAAAAAAGCGGCAAAGGACGAGATCGATCGGGTGATTGCGCTCACCCATCTTCAGGACAAGCAGAAGGCAAAGATCCGCACGCTGTCGGGCGGGCAAAAGCAGCGCGTCGGAATCGCGCAATCCCTGCTGGGGGACCCAAAGCTCTTGATTTTTGACGAACCGACCGTTGGACTCGATCCCGCCGAGCGGTTTGCTTTCCGAAACCTCTTTGCCGAAACGGCCAAGAGCAGGTTGGTGATTTTATCCACGCACATCATTGAGGATGTCCAGTCCGCATGTGATCATCTGGTGGTCCTGAACGGCGGAGAGATACTCTATACCGGAACGCCGGAATCGCTGATGGCGGAAAAACACGCGGCTGCTTTGGAAGACGCATACATGGCGCTCGTAGAC
Source organism: Bacillota bacterium (assembly GCA_023416955.1). GTDB lineage: Bacteria > Bacillota > Clostridia > Oscillospirales > Acutalibacteraceae > Caproiciproducens. The sequence goes on from JAEZGM010000046.1 coordinate 49,791, forward strand.
GGGAGGGCGTCGGCATGAACGTTTTCGCAAAGCTCTCAAGAGAGATTGGAAGAATGCTGCGGGACCGTCTGACTCTGCTTTTTATCGCGCTGACGTCGGTCGGAGCGGTATGGTTTTGCCTGAACACCTCCGGACGGACAGCCTCCGATGCTTACATTTTGAAACCGGCCGAAAACAGCGCGATTTTAGGAGCTTTGCTTTTTGCGGCGCTGACTTTGGCACAATTCCACAGGGATTATAAGAATCATACGGACACAATCATCCTGACCTGCACAGATTCCATTTTCTATCAGCTCCGCCGCACGCTGGCGCTGATCTGTATGGCTGTGGTCACGGCATTGATTGTAACGCTGTTTGCACTTCCCTTTGCGCTGACCAAAACCGGTGCCTACTTTCAGCCGGGCTCCTTTACGGTATCCTGGTATCTGATTTTTCTCGGAGCGCTGGTCTTTTCCATTTTGCTGTCCTCCGGTTTTTATCTACTGTTCCGGCGGGTGGAAGCGGCATTTATTGCCGTGGTGTGCCTGATTGTTCTCTCCAAGCTGCTGGAAAGTCAATCAGCACTGAACCCAAGATTCCTATTGTTTTGGGTTCAGACAAACGCGGACAGCTTCTCTGATTTGGTAAGCAATCAATTTCAAATCGATCTGGTTCTATGGAACCGTCTTTTTGGCCTCTTGGTTTCCCTGTCGATCTGGCTGCTGGGGCTTTGGGGTTCGCGTAGATATGGCCGAGGCGTTTTTGGCTCTTTTGTGAGTAATGCGCGGCGTGCCTGGATGCCGGTTTTTTTGATTATAGCAATCATTCTCTCGTGTGGGAGCTACGCGGCAGAGCCTTACTTTGACCACAGCGTTCCGAGAGATTACAACGCTGCCTATAGCTCGGGGACCGGCATTGTCGTGTCTTCCAGCGGCGATGAAGTCGGAAATCCGGCCCTGCTCCTGACTGGTAAATCTGTGAAGGCTGATATTGATACGGCGGGCCGATGTCTTTCGGGAGAAGCCGCCTATACCCTGCACAACACGTCGGGAAAAGCGCAGACGCTTCCTGTTTTGTTGAATTCCGGATATACCATCAGCAGCATACAGGTAAATGGAGCTTCTGCTCAAGCTGTTCGGGATTCAGCAGAGAAAGAAGGAAATGCCACATGGAAAATTAATCTGCCGAATGCTTCCGAATATACGGTTGTGATCCGGTATGCAGGCAAAGTCAGCAACGACGGATCGTTAAGCCAAAAGCCGGTATTTGGAATCTGCGATGAATACATCGATTTGCCCACGGCGGGCTTTTCACCAAAGACCGACGTCTCAGTTGCCGACGACTGTAGCTTTTCCGGTACATTGCTACTGGATGAACGTTTAGAGCCGATATTTACGAGAGCGAATGGCGTCAAGGGTAAGACGGCGAACGGAAAGACACAATGGCAATTTACGGCCGAACCCGGAAATGACCGGACCGGGTTGGATGCCGCTGTCTATGATACCACGACTTTTAAAGCCGGCGGGCTCAATGTGGAATTCAAATACTTTACAAAGCAGAAAGCCGCAATTGCAAATATGGATACAATTGCGATTATGAAATCCGCGATCGATTATTTTACAAACGCATTCGGACCGCTTCCCTATAAAGATAATTTAACTATTCTGGAACTCCCGGCTTATTTCAGCGGCGGAGGCGCTTTCGGGAACACCAGCGCCATGGATGAAACCTCTTTTGCCGTGGCGGGTTACCTGCCCGATGGAGCGGGCGACCCGGATTCCGGCGGAGGAATCGACGTGCTTGTCCATGAGCTTGCGCATCAGTGGTGGGGGCTTGCGACTTATCCAATGACGGACGACAAGTCATACTGGTCCGCGGAGGGGATTACCTGCTACAGTACATACTGCTTTATGAAAGATTATTTTGGCACAGACTACGCCGATTCTCATTTCATAAGCGAGTGGCAAAATAACCTGAAATCTTACCAGAGCGCATTTTATATTCAGAATCCGATCTATTTAAAGAAACTGTCGACCAGCGATCAGTCCAATGTATTGTCTGCTCTGAATAATATCGGCCTTTACGACATTATGCCGCTCCAGCTTGTAGAAGCGGAAAAAGCTCTGGGCGGAAGCGGAGCGTTTCAGAAAAAGCTTTCAGAGCTGTATCTGAAACATTTGGGCCAGCCTATACCCTATGACGACTTTTTAGCTGCAACCGGACTCACGAAGGAGGCGCTTGACCTTGCGTAAAGGAACGATTTTCAGATATGAACTGAAACGTCTTTTCTGTTCAAAAGAATATCTGCTGCTTTTAGCGGTGAGCATCGCCTACTGTTTGGCTCTGCTCCGCGGCAGTGTCATCTATGGCACAGGCTTTACGGCGCCCTTTTCTCAATGGACGTTTTGCAGCTATCTCTCTTCTGCGGCTGTTTTGCTGTTCATTCTGCTGTTGGCACTGTGCGCACGGCAATTCACGACTTCTGAGCGTCGCGCCATGACAATCATAGAAGCATCGTCGATTCAAATGGCCGTATTCCGGACGATTCGCTATGCTGCAATTGCGTGTGCATTCCTAACTGCGATGGGGTTGTCGTTCGGCATATGCTTTGTGTTTTACCGGCTGGTGTTTGACTATACAGCCTTTGGTTCGCTTATTTGTGCCGGACTGATACTGCTTTTGCCGCCCGCGCTGTTTCTCTTTGGGGCGGCCATGATCTTGGGGCATAAAAAACAGGCTCTCGCCTACGTTCTGTTGGCTATCGTTTTGATACTTGGAGCTTTCGGAATTTCGCTGCCAGCCTGTATTGATCTGATTGGCACATCCGTCATACGTCCTCTTTACGATGGCGTGCAGAAGTTTACGTTCTCCGCTGAATTTTTAGCCGGACGGGCGGCGTTTACGATTGCGGGTGTTGCGTTGATTATTTTTTCATTGATACCTGTCGATAAGAAAAGAACTGATTAATTACACCCGCGCCTGAAAATAATCTTTTGCACAGAAATTTTTATAGATAGAATCTGAAATGATAGGCGGTCCCGCCCAACAAAAAAAACACGAGTTTGGCGGGCTTTCCTATGCGCGTTCAGAAGGCTTTGAGCCTCAGGCGACCGCTGCTCGTCAGCGGCCGGGCGTGATGAAGCGGACATCTGTGCTTATCCTGCCGCAGCTATTAATCTGTGTTTAAAAAGCACGGATCTCTCCGGGGGTAAGTACGGCTTTCAGGCAGAACAATTAGTACGTCAAAACAGGATGTATCAGTTCACAAACGTTCATTCGGATGTATTCCGGCTGGGCGTTTTTTTGTTGTCCGGAAGCGGCGGATCTGTCGGCTGCCGGTCTCCGCCTCTGTCCTCTATTTTCTTGATTCTAAAATCTTGAAATGGAGGACAGGCCCTATGGCTCAATATAGAACGTGGATTGACTACCGGAAAAAGTACCCTGGCTTAAGCGATGAAATCGTCAAGGTACTCCAAAAGAGCGACCGTAAAATGGAATATCAGCAATATGACCTGAAGGTGGACCGATACAAGGCCGACAAGGCGACGGGAACAGTGATCCACATCCCCAACCGGGAGATTTCCTACGACATGCTTATGGAAGAAAGCAGACAATTCCAGATGGAGTCCGAAAGCGTTGAGAATCAGGCGGTAACCGCCGTGATGGTCGAACGGATGATGGCTTGTATTCGAATGCTTCCCTTGGAAGAACGAAATTTGATTCGTGAGCTGTTTTTCCGTAACAAAAGCGAGCGTCAGTTGTCGGCGGAAACCGGCATTCCACAGATGACGATTCACTATCGGAAACGCAAAATCCTGAAGAAATTACGTAAGCTCTTGGAAAAGTAACAACGCGGAGAGACAGCCGGGGCATGGCAATTGTCTCGGCTGTCCCTTTTTGCACCAACTTGGTGCAAGCTTTTATCAGGCAAAAGAAAAACAATAAGGAAATGCACCAACATGGCTCACTTTAAAACTTAAAGTATACCATGATGGCATAACTTTTTTCAAGATCAGCCAAGTGATACCATGATGGCTAACATTTTTATCGGTCGCTGTCCTTTCCCAACTATAAAACAAAACCTATTATCTTGGCTATATCAAACAATTTTAGGATTCTCAAGCTGTGCATATCTCTGAAATTTTTAAATTCCTGCAAAAAAATCCGTTCAACACGTCATTTGAACGGGAAAAGAAGTAGAGGGCTTTCTTTACAGAGTCAGGAGGTGTGTTCCAATGAGGCACGGAAATTTCTTTATTGTGGACAACAATGTGTTCCGGTACAAGCTGTCACCCATCGCTTTTTATGTCTATTGCTACCTGCTCCGATGTAACAGCCGGGAACGGGGATGCTATCCCAGCAAGCGCACCATTGCGGAAGCCTGCGGCATTGCGGTCAGTTCGGTAAGCAAAGCGCTGACGTTGCTGAAAGCTTGCGGCCTTATCAGTGTGCGGCACAATTTTGCGGGTGGCAGGCAGACCAACAATACTTATGTATTCCAGGTAGCCAGTTGCCCGGCGGACAGCCCCTCTGGTCACGGTGGACCATCCCCTATCTGACAGGCGGATAGGAAACAACAAGAAGAATGGTAACTGCCTAATATAACAAGATTTAACGTCAGAAAGAAAAGAAAGACAGTCCCCCCTGTTGCCGCCTGTGTCACGTTATTCGTACAAGGGTGGCATTATTTCTCGTCGGGAGAGAAAACGCCCCGCGTTGGGGCGGAGGAAAGCCCAATATTCTCTCAGGTGTCCTCTTGCATGAGAAAACGGGCACTTTTATTTTCTCTGATGATAATGAAGGTGGACCATGGGGTTGAAAATGATGCTGGTTAAAGGAGCGGGGTCGCGGGCGCCCCTCGCTCCGGCTCACATCGCCCCGCAATGCGGGTCGAAGGGCGTTTCTCAGCGGGGTCGGAAAATGCCCCTTGGGGTCGACTTCGGGGTTGCAGAATAGACGAATGCAGAAAAAAGCGCATGAAATCGGGTAATCTTGCGGGGTTGTGAGCGGGGTCGTGGACAAAATTCGTTCATAACCAGGAAAGCTCCCGTCAATGCCTCGGTTTGCAATCATAAAGCATAAAAAGGAGATGTTTTCTTATGAAACCAGCGCAAAGGCACCGTTGCGCTTATGACAGTAAGGATGTTCAGCGTCCGGAGCCCCACTACCTGGAAACTGGTATTTATGGGGCCTATGAAACCGCGTGGCTTACCGCGGGGAAAGTGAACGGTAATTTCATTCCCCTGTTTGAGGATACTCAGCTCACGGAACAGTCGGACACGCTGTCACTGGAACGCCGCATGGTAGTGGGTGGCAGAGCGTTCTCAGTCTGTTCAGTGTTTCCAAAGGATGCTGCCGCAACGCCCACTGATAAGCTGCTTTCCCTTATCGACAGGGAACAGAAAAAAGGCTGAATTTCTTTCGGAATTCAGTAGACTTCCGGCAGACTCTTCGGTATGCTTGGGATTGCGGAAACTATCCGCAATCCCAATTCCGTATCGGTTTGCCAAGAAAAAAGGAGGCACTGAATGGAACAGGCAAACCAGAAATATACCGTCTTATATGCCCGGCTTAGTCAGGAGGATGACCGGGAGGGCGAATCCAATAGCATTCAGAACCAGCGGATGATCCTGGAGAAATACGCCGTGGACAACGGATTTGAAAACACGCTTTTCCTTTCTGACGATGGGTACAGCGGTACCAACTTCAATCGTCCCGCATGGAAGGAACTGATGAAACTGGCGGAAAATGATGAGGTTGGCACCATTATTGTCAAAGACATGAGCAGACTCGGCAGGGATTACCTTCAGGTGGGCCAATATACCGAAATGATCTTTCCCGGCTATGGCATCCGCTTTATTGCCATCAACAACAATGTGGACAGTCTCTATGGCGACAACGACTTCACCCCGTTTGTCAACTTATTCAATGATTTCTACGCTAAGGACACCAGCCGAAAAATCCGGGCGGTGGTCAAGGCCAAGGCGGAGCGCGGGGAGCGTGTCGGTACCAGGGCACCCTACGGTTACCAAAAGGATGAAAACAATCCTAAGCGCCTTGTTCCCGACGCGGACACGGCTCCTATCGTGCAGCACATTTTCAGCTTGTGCGCTGGAGGAAAAGGTCCCAGTCAAATTGCCAAACAGCTCGCGGAGGAACAGGCTTACACGCCCGGTTATTACTACTACCACAAGACCGGCGTTCTTTTGACCAATGTCGATGTCACTCGGTCCTGCCAATGGTCACAGAAAACAGTAGCTGGTATTCTGGAGGATGAGGCGTACCTTGGGCATACCATAAGCCTGCAGTCCACTACGGTATCCTATAAAAACAAGAAGAGAATCCCGCGTCCCAAGTCTGAACAGCTCCGGTTTGAAAACACGCATGAGCCGTTGGTGGATAGGGAAACATGGGAGATTGTGCAGGATATCCGCAGGCACAAGCGGCGTAGAGCGAACATGGCGGAGCAGGACATGTTCTCCGGACTGGTCTGCTGCGCCGACTGCAACGGGACGATGGTATTGCACAGGGCGCATACCATGGATTCGGTGAAGAACAACTTCATGTGCTCTACTTATAAGAAGCAGGGCAAAGAAGTTTGCAGCGCCCACTACATCCGGGAATCTCAGCTGACGACAATCGTTCTGGATGACCTTCGCAGGGTGACACATTTCGCCAGACAGCAGGAAGCGCTCTTTGTTCAGCATATTAATCAGAAAAACAGCGCTGAAGCCAAACACGAAATTGAGCGGCTACAACGAGATCTGGATGCTATGAAGCACAGGGATACCGAATTGTCTGCTTTGTTCAGACGGTTGTATGAGGACAACGTCCTTGGCAGAATCACCAACGAGCAGTTTCGGGTTCTGTCCGAGGGCTATAACGATGAGCAAAGCAGCCTGAAGGAGAAAATCCCGCAAATCGTGGAGAAAATGGAAAAGCAGCAGGCGTCTGTTACCAACGTGTCCCGTTTCGTGGAGAAAGCGAAGCGCTACACCGAGATTCCAGAGCTGACCAGCGAGCTGCTCCACCTTTTCATCGAACGCATCGAAGTCGGAGAGCGCGGGGAGCGTTACTCCAGAACGGCGGAACAGAAAATCGTTATCCGCTACCGGGATATCGGCGTGTTGGAAGCCTTTATGGAGGAAGCAAAGAGAATAGCTGTTTAACAGGCAAAGGCAGACAGCAAAATCTGCTGCCTGCCTTCACGAATGCCCACGGTTCAGTTTGTGTCCCTATCGGCACGCGCCTTAATCGACCCCTGCTTTTCTTTTTATAGCAATCCGAGGTTCCAAGTATTGTTATTAGCTTACATTTAAGCTCATGGGATACCCCCTGACATTACCCGAACTCTCATTGGTACTATATAGGTACAGACATTCACTTGTAACTGGTGATGTTTGTACTTATTCCTTATAATATATATTGTGCAAATACAATACACGGACGTGAGGACATACGAATCCCCGCGGGCACACCCAAAACCGTATGTATGCTGAATTTCAGTGTACATACGGTTTTGGGTAAACAATGGATTCGAAAGAGTTAAGCCTTGTCTGCGCCGAATTAAACAGTCTGGGTCTTGTTTGTAAAAAGGAAAAACGTAATAAAGGCCATAAACGCAAGTTTTTATTCCGTTTTTCTAACTGAACAGGAAATATATCCGCCTGATTGCAACGTTCCATGCTGATATTTTACTAATTTGCACATTCTTCACCATTTTACAAACAAGCTCCAGAAAAAATGTTTTTTCATTAGGATTGACTTTTAAAATAGTTCTGGTTATTATTTGAGAAACGATGCCTGTATTGACCGGCGGCAGAATACCGGCATGTACAAATTACAGAATGCCCCGGAGAAAGAGGTTTTTATGGCAGATATGTTAGTAAAACTGTATGACCTGAACTTTGACGATCCTGTTTTTGATCAACTGAAAAAAGATGGCTTTGTCATTAAGCGCGCAATCGGTCCGGAAAAGGAAGCCCTTGTAAAATGGGTCGGGGAAAAATTCAGCGTACACTGGGCCAGCGAGTGCAGCTGCGCTTTTCGAACATCGCCCGCGTGCTGCTACGTTGTGGTGAAAGACAAAGAAATTGTGGGCTTTGCCTGCTATGATGTTACGGTCAAGGATTTTTTCGGGCCGACCGGAGTGGATGAAAAATACCGGGGTAAAGGAATTGGAAAAGCTCTTTTGCTGAAAAGTCTGGAGGGACTTTGGAATTTGGGGTACGCTTACGGGGTGATTGGCGGTGTAGGCCCGGTGGATTTTTACCGTAAAAGCTGCGGCGCGGTATTGATTGAAAACAGCACACCGGGAATTTACGCAAATCTTATCTAACGAATCCGAAGAAAGAAAACTCGGAATCAATTAAAACCGTGTTTTCACCGTTCCGAACGCCTGATTGGCGACGGAGCCAGTAGGTTCCGGTAAATTTTTTTAAGTTATTATGAAATTTTATTACAAAAATTAATTACATTTTAATTGTAAATTTCAATTAAGTGGCCTATAATGAGATTAATAGAATTATTCGCTCAGAATAGGAGACATTTTTATGGCTGTGAACGACAATATTCTACTGAAATTGCGTGAGATGAAAGAGAATTTCACTCCGGTGGAGAGAATGATTGCAGATTATGTGCTGGAAAATTCATTTGAAATTCCGCGGCTTTCCATCAAGCTGCTGGCTAACCGGTCCAAAACAAGCGACGCTTCCGTACTCCGTTTCTGCAAAACGCTCGGCTATGACGGGTACCGGGATTTTATTGTCAGCATATCGGCCTGCCTTGCCTCCATGGACGAGGACGAAGAAAACCAGTATACCGATATTCGCCCCGGCGACGATTTACAGACGATCATCACCAATATTCCGCACAATAACTGTAAATCAATTGAAGATACACTCATGGTCATTGACCGCGGCGAAATTGCAAAAGCTGTGGACCTGCTCCGAAAAACGAATAAAATTGATTTTTACGGCATGGGGGCTTCGGGGCTGGTTTGTATGGATGCCCAGCAGAAATTTATGCGCATCAACAAAATGTGCCATGCCTATACAGACGGCCACAGCCAATTGACAGCGGCCACTCTGCTTTCTAAAGGCGATGTGGCCGTGCTGATTTCCAACTCCGGCTCCACACAGGAAATTGTTGAGGCGCTGGGGGTAGCAAAAGAGGCGGGTGCCGCCATCATTGCCATTACCCGTTACGGAAAAAGTGCATTGGCTGATAAAGCGGATGTGGTTTTATTCATTTCCACCCCTGAAATCAGCATACGCAGTGGGGCAATGGGTTCTCGAATCGCCATGCTCAGTGTCATCGATATTCTGTTTGCCGGCGTGGCCAGCGCGGAATACCGCAATGTAAGAAAGTATTTGTCCAAAACACATAACATTCTGGCAAGTAAGCATTCCAACTGACTAGGGCTTGTTTGTAAAACGGTGATGATTGTACGAGCTCCTAAAAAATCAACGTAGAACGATGCAGTCAAGCGGATTGATTTTGGGTTCAGATTTTACAAGCAAGACCTAAGCTCAGTCCGTATTTTCACAGTTTTGAATTGCCGTCTTGCGGCTTAATCAGTGATTATCAAAAGGAAACAGAAATCTTGCTCTAAAGAGATCCGGCTTGATCTTCTGTCTGCCAGCCGTTTGTTTGCGGCAAAGACGAAAAAAGCCTGAAAATCGGCATGCTTCGGCATATTTGTGAAATATAATGTCATAAAATACTTTCAATACTAAATTAATTTTCAAAAGCTATTGATTTTTATCAGAAACTGGCTATAATAGAATTTATAGTCACTATTTCGTCGATATGCATTAAAAGTATACTATTAATTCAGCAAAGGCGCTGCTTTGGTATAGTCCAAAGAAGCGCCTTTTTTATTTCTATGTGGAAATCCGAGGGGGATTTCTGGTTTTTTTGAAATAAAAATCCAAATAAATATTTTATTATTAAATATTATTTCAGATTTTTTATTGACAACAGCAAAGAAAAAGTATAATGTAATATACACAAACTGATTCGCTGCTTCACTATTTTTGTGCACAATGTTGAAGGCGTGGTGTGTTTCTCGAACAGACGAATATTGGGGGATTTCGCTTTGGATAACTATTTGAAAAATCTAACGACAGAAACGGTCAATATGGCCACTCTGAACATTGACGAATGCGATACGGAAGAAATGCTGAACCTGATCAATGAACAGGATAAGCTGGTTCCGGCAGCTGTCCGCAAGGAGATACCGAACATTGCGAAAGCGGTAGATATTTTATACGTTTCCCTGAAAAGCGGCGGAAAAATGTTTTACATCGGGGCCGGTTCCTCCGGCCGCATCGGAATCCTGGACGCTTCGGAATGCCCGCCGACATACGGAACGGATCCGAGCATGGTTCAGGGTTACATAGCGGGGGGTGACACCGCGCTGCGAACCGCCGTGGAAGGGTGTGAGGATGATCCCGACGCGGGAAGGCAACTGGTGAAGGACTGCGGGGTTACGGAACGGGACGTTGTCATAGGAATTACGGCAAGCGGAAGCGCTCCGTTTGTGCTGGGGGCGGTTCAATACGCCAACGAACTCGGTGCGCGCACGGTTGGCGTAGTCAACAACCAGAATTCCAGACTTGCCGATTTCTGCGACGTATGCATCGCCCCAATCGTCGGGCCGGAGGTGATTATCGGTTCCACCCGGATGAAATCCGGCACTGCTCAGAAACTGGTACTGAATATGCTGACCACTTGCACAATGATTAAGCTGGGTAAGGTTTACGGAAATTTGATGGTGGATTTGAAAGCTACCAATAACAAGCTGCACGATCGGGCTAAGCGGATTGTCTGCATGGCGACCGACGCGGACGACACGCAGGCGGAAGAAATGTTGCGTCAGGCCGGTTTCAGTACAAAGCTTGCCATTATGATGATAAAAACCGGACTGGATGCCGGGAAAGCCCAGAAAATTTTAGACCGCAACGACGGGCGGTTGCGGGCCGCAATTGAAGTGTATCAAAAGAATTGTTAATTCACCGCAAATACCTTTACAGGTAAGTATATAAATTTTCTATCCAGAGAGGGGATCATTATGAAAAAACCAACGCGTGTTCTCAGTTTTGCAATGGCAACGATGATGGTTGCAACAGCATTTACCGGCTGCAGCAGATCTGCGTCTCCGTCCTCCGCTTCCGCGTCCGGCTCCGGCAGTGCCGGGACTTCTTCGGCGGCTTCTACTGCGAAAGATACCATTACGGCATTGCTGCCGCCTGTGTCCCCCTCCTATCAAAAGAATTTTGATAAGATGGAACAGGACTTCAATGCAAAATATCCCAACCTGACTCTGAAGATTGAGCCGACCAGCTGGGAAGACATTACACAGAAGCTGGATACCCAGGTACAGGCGGGCAGTCCTCCGGATATCTCCTTTATCGGTGCGGACGGCATTTCAAAATATGTGGACTCCGGTCTGATTATGGATATCAGCAAGGTGGCACCCAAAGAAATGCTGGATGATTTTGATCAGGGCCCGCTCGACTACATGAAGAACGGCGAAGGTCTCTACGGCTTTCCCGCATACATGGAAATCCATAGCATCGGCGGCAACAAAGAAATGCTGGAAGCCGCCGGAATCGACTGGAAGAGCGTTCAGAAAAACGGCTGGACCTTCGACCAGTTCCGTGAAGCGGTAAAGAAAGGCGTTGTAAAATCAGGCAGCGACATCTCCCGCTATGGCTTTGTGTTTGCCTGCGCAGGCGTTGCCTCCAAGGATTACCTGAGCATTCTTGTGAAGGGTGCCGGAATGCCTTCTCCATTCACTACCGACATGAAGTACGCTTACACCAGCAAGCACTTCCTCAGTGTTTTGAAAGGCATTCGCGAACTGATTGACGACGGTTCCATGCCGAAGGGAATCAGCTCCGTGGATGCAGGCAAACGCTGGAACATGTTCCTGACCGGCCAAACAATGATTACCGGAAAAGGCCTGTCCGTTTTTGAAAACTCCGCGAATGTCAACAACAAAAAACTGGAGACGAAAGACGCCAGCGCGGTCAAGGACAGCATTAAGGTTCAGTACATTTCCCTTCCAATGCCGACCTTTGACGGCTGCAAGGAGCAGTCCGCCGCCGCTGTGGACGGTTACGTTTCCTTCCGCGGCAAGACCGAACCTACTTCGGAGCATGTCTCCAACGTAGTGAAGGCTTTGTACTTCTTAGCTTCCGGCTCCGTTGCCGCTCAGACAAATGCCGATCTGTTTGTGGCACAGATTACCAAATCTTCCAAAGAAGCGGCAAAGAGCATCACGATTAATCAGATCCCCGAAAACGCGGAGCTGACTACCCGCCTGATTTCAGCTGCGGCGCCTGCCCGCCCGGATATCTCTACCGAACTCGGCGCAAAAGCGATTAAGCTCGAGGACGAGGTTCTGGTTCCGAAGCTTCAGGCTCTGCTTGCCAATGAAATTACTCCCGAGCAGATGTATGACGCGGTAAAATCCGCCGCAATTGAAACATTCGGCGAAGACGGTATCGCAAAAGACTGATACTACAGATATATCCCGCCCTTGAGGGCAAGGGCGGGATGTATTTATCGTTTCCTTTGTTTGATACTGTTTTGTGCTGAAATATATGGGGAATGTATGGAAGCATGCGGAACAAGAAGATTCAATATGAATGTAACAGGATATTTCAGCACAAAGTTGTATGAAATGATTTTTTGACCGGAACGTCTGTAGGGGAGAGGACCGTTTAAAAGCATCTCTTTCAGACCGGATCTTCGTTTTTGATTTTGGAATACGCCGATTCAGCCGTCAGGCGGCAATTCAAGACCGCAGAACACAGCAATGAAAATTCCGGATTTTTTGGAATCATCGTTTTCGCAGGATTCAGCGGAACAATCGACCTCATCAAGAAAGGAATGGTCCTATCATGAGTATGAAAAACAACGCAAATACGGCAGAGCCGAAAAAACGATTTAAAATTAAAAGTGACTATTTGTGGGGTTACTTCTTTATTGCGGTGGCCGTTATTGTATTTTGTGTTTTTACGCTGTACCCGGTAATCAGCGCGTTTATCATCAGCTTCCAAAAGTTTAAGCCCCTCGGCTCCGTCTGGGTGGGCGCGGCCAATTACATAGGTTTGTTAAGTGACTCCCTGTTTGCAAAGTCCATTCTGAATACGGTAATTTACACGGTCTGTGTGGTGCCGGTATCTTTGATTTTATCCTTTTCCATCGCCATTCTGATTTTTCCGCTTAAAAAATGGCTGCAAACCGCATTTAAAGCAGTTTATTACCTGCCGGCGGTTGCTTCCGGCGTGGCCATGTCAGTGGTATGGCTCTGGATTTACGACCCGCTGCCCTCCGGCCTGTTCAATCAGGTGGTACATTTCTTCGGAATTTCCAACCAGAACTGGCTGGGCACCACAAAGACTTCTATGTTTTCCCTGATATTAATGTCCTGGCTGTCCAGCCATGGCACCAACATCATTATCTTCCTCGCTGCTCTGCTCGGAATTCCGGACAGTTATTTTGAGGCCGCGGACCTGGATGGCGCCACCTTTTTAAAAAAGCTGAAGTATGTGGTGATTCCGCTGCTGAAACCGACCACCTTGTTTTTGTTGGTTACCGGCGTAATCGGTTCCTTCCAGGTGTTTATGAACGCCTACATGATGACGGGCGGCGGGCCGGACAACGCGACCACAATGGTCGGACTGCTCATCTTCAACAACGCCTTTAAGTACTTTAACTACGGAACGGCCGCGGCGCAATCCCTGGTGCTTACCGCCATTATCGCTATTATTGCCGTCTTCCAGTTTAAACTGATGGGCGACGACGTCGAGTATTAAGGGAAAGGGGAAGCGTTTTTATGGCATTATATAATGAATACGGAAAGCATAAAAATTTCGCAAAAATAAGGACCGGCATTATCATTTTGTGCCTGATTATTTTTGCAATCGTCACATTGTTTCCAATTTACTTTATGGTTATCTCTTCATTCGGTGACCCGGTGGAAGCCGGTGCGGTCAGCTATTCCCTGTTGCCCCAGAAGTTCACGCTGGCGTCCTACCAGTTCTTTTTTAATTTCAGCCCGTATTCCTTCCGCTGGCTGCTGAACTCGCTGCTGGTAGCCTCCGCGATTACCGTGTCCAACGTGGTATTCAGTGGAATGGCGGGGTATGCGTTTTCAAAAATCAAATTTCCCGGCCGGCACGCCGCATTCTGGGCGCTGCTTTGCGCTATGATGATTCCGTATCAGGCAATTCAGGTTCCGCTTTATATTCTGGTCGTAAACGTCATGAAAATCCAGAACACCTACACCGCGCTGATTCTTCCTGGGCTTTGCGGTATTTACAACGTGTTCCTGGCAAAGCAGTTCATGACCTCACTGCCGACGGAGATTATTGAGTACGCGAAAATTGAGGGCTGCAATCAGCTTCAGATTTTCTTTAAAATCATTGTTCCGCTTTCTAAGACCGTTCTGGCCGTCATGGCGATTTTGACCTTCATGGATAACTGGAACACCTTTTTCTGGCCGTTCCTGGTTACCACGACCATGGATATGCAGACCATTCAGGTCGGCCTGAAAAACTTCCGCTTTGCCAACACCACCTATTTTGCCCCGATGATGGCCGGTGCGACCGTTTCGGCGCTGCCGATGTTCGTGCTGTTCTTCGCCTTACAAAAATATTTTCTGCAAGGCGTTACCGTCGGCGCGGTAAAGGGATGAGACCATGCTGACACAGTATCAGAACAAACCTGTGCGCCGCGTGGTCGGGCTGATGTCCGGCACATCGGTGGATGGGATTGACGCCGCGTTGGTGGAAATCGGCGGCACGGAGGAGGAACCGGAACTCCGGCTCCTTGCGTTTGAAAACACGCCGTATGAACCCGCGGTTCGCAGGAAGATTTTTGAGCTTTTCGATGTAGCAGCGGCAACGGTGGATAAAGTCGGATACCTGAATTTCCTGCTGGGGGAGCTGTTTGCCAAAGCGGCTTTGTCCGTGATTGAAAAAGCCGGATTCCGACCACAAGAAATCGACGCCGTCGGTTCTCATGGGCAAACGATTTACCATGCTCCGGTTCGAACTGCTCCGGATGGCTGCCCCATCGGCTACACCGTACAGATTGGGGAAGGCGCGGTCATTGCGGCAAGAACCGGGATTCCCTGCGTTTCCGATTTCCGCGTAGCTGACATGGCCGTGGGCGGGCAGGGGGCGCCGCTGGTTCCCTTTACGGAGTACCTGCTTTACCGCAAGCCGGACCGAACCGTCCTGCTGCAAAATATCGGCGGAATCGGGAACATCACCGTGATCCCGAAGGGCTGCGTGCAGTCTGAGGTGTTCGCGTTCGACACTGGCCCCGGAAACATGATTATCGATGGGTTGGTTCATCGGCTTTCCGGCGGAAAAATGAAAATGGACGCGGGCGGCAGCATAGCGGCGAGGGGAAAGATTCACGAAGGCCTTTTGGCTATGCTCCGGCAGGAGCCGTACTATGCACAGCCGATTCCGAAATCGACGGGGCGGGAACTGTTCGGTCTTCCGTACCTGGAAAAAATCGAACGGTATCTGCGTGAACATTCTATCTGCATGGAAGACGGAATCGCCACGGTGACCTACCTGACTGCCTGGTCCATTGCGGACGCCTGCCGACGTTTTGTCCAGCCAAAGTACCGTGCGGATGATATGATTGTCGGCGGCGGCGGAAGCTACAATCCAACGCTGATTGGCTGGCTGAAACGGGAACTGGCCCCGTTCGGCGTACGGGTGCTGACGCAGGAGGAAACGGGCGGAAACAGCGACGCAAAAGAGGCGGTCGCGTTCGCCCTGCTGGCGGATCGTACCCTGTGCGCCAGGGTCAACAGTCTGCCCGGCGTAACCGGAGCGGAGCGCGCCGTTGTCATGGGAAAAATTTCACTGTAGTCGAAGGGGAGGACTGCCATGATAGTCAAATATGAGGACGGTTACCGGGATGGAATCATTGCCCTGTGGAATTCCGTAATGCAAAAAGAGGATTATAGGGAGCTGGCGCGCGAAAGTTTTCGGGAGATTTTCACTCAAAATCCTTATTTTGATCCTGCCGGCGCATTGGTTCTGACTGGCGACGACGGCGGCGTACAGGGATTTGCCTGCGGATGCGTGGGGGACGATTTGCCGCTGGGGGATAAATCGGGATATTTGACCTGCATTGTGCTGGATCCGAAGGCACAAACGGAAGAAAATTTCAATATTCTGCTTTACAGGTTGGAGCAATTCTTTATCGGTGAGGGCAAACGGCAGGCTGAGGTGCTGTTTTTCAACCCGATGCTGCTCCCGTGGTATATTCCCAACACCCCGAAGCACGAGCACAACAACGCCCCCGGTGTTCCGGTCAACAGCTGGTTCCATCAGTCCCTTCTGCGGAACGGCTACGCAGAGCGCGCCCGTGAATGCGCCATGTACCTGAACCTGAAGCAGTTTGCCGTTACGGAGCATATGAGACAGAAGGAGAGCGTATCGGCACAGGACGGCTACGAAGTGACCTTGTTTGACCCCTCGCGCCATTTCGGGGTTTCAGAAATGCTGACCGGCTTTGACAATCCGCTGTGGCAGAAGGAGATCACAGAAGCTGCTCAAAATGGAATCCCGGTTGTTGTTGCCGCAAAAGAGAACCAAGTGGTTGGCTTTGCCGGCCCGGTCGTCCGCAGCCCGTCCGGGCGGGGATATTTCAGCGGAATCGGTGTGAAGTATGGCCATGAGGGGCACGGTTTGGGAAGTGTTTTGTTTTTTAAGCTGTGCGAATCGTTTCAAGCCGTCGGCGCGGAGTACATGTCCCTTTACACCGGTTTGGAAAACCCCGCACGGAACATTTATGAACATGCCGGATTTATCCCGGTGAAGGAATTCGCAATCATGAGGAAGGAGCTTGTACCATGAAGGAAAATCCAATGACCATCCTTGCAATCGGCGGCCATGTCGGCGACATGGAGTTGACTGCCGGCGGAGTTTTGGCCACGCACGCTCTGCGCGGCGACCACATTGTAACGCTGGCGCTGACCGCCGGGGAAAAAGGCGCACCCAAAGGGCGCGACCTTGTGGAGTACCGCGCGCAAAAGGTTCGCGAGGCGGAAACCTTCGCGGAAATGCTCGGCGGACGGGCCATGGTGTTCGATTACCCCGACGGGGAGCTGCCGGACAACGATGAAGTGCGTTTCCAGGTCTGTGACGTCATCCGGGAAGTGAAACCAAACGTCATTATTACACACTTTAAAAACAGTATGCACAAGGATCACAGTACCACCAACCGGATTGTCATCGACGCCCGTTTTTACGCCTGCATCGAATTTTTTGAACGGGAGAATCCGCCCCATTTTGCAAACCGCCTGTATTTTGCGGAAAACTGGGAGGACTCGGTCGGGTTCCGTCCTTACGTTTATATGGATATTACGGAAGGCTACGAGCTCTGGCAGAAAGCGGCGGCAACCCACTGGTTCGTTACCGGGAGCACCTCGTTCCCTTATCTGGAGTATTACGATCACCTGAGCCGTGTCCGCGGAATCGAGGCCCGGAAAGGTCGCGCTCAGTGCTTCGCAGTGGAGGAGGATCAGATGCGGGTCATTCAGGATTCCATCTGAAATATCTGCGTAAAAAAGAGGAAATGAAATTATGGTGATAAACGGAATTGACTGCATTGAGGATTACCGTCATCTTTTTCAGGGAAAGCGAATCGGACTGATTACGTCGCCTTCCGGATTGAATTCAAAATATGAATCTACGATTGATATTTTAAATCGTAATTTTAATCTTGCCGCCTTGTTTTCCCCGGAACACGGGGTGCGCGGTAATATCGGCGCAGGCGGTCTGGTGGATACCTATGTTGACCCCTATACCCAGGTTCCGGTTTACAGCCTGTACCGCAAGGATTCCAAGCGCCTGACGGCGGAGATGCTGGACTGTGTGGATGTGGTGGTTTATGATATACAGGACGTAGGAACCCGGTACTATACCTTTATTTACACCATGCTGTACGCACTGGAGGACTGCGCGAAGCACGGCAAGCCGTTTGTGGTGCTGGACCGTGCGAACCCGCTGGACGGCGTCACGGTGGAGGGAAATATTTTAAAGGACGGGTACCGTTCTTTCGTGGGCGCTTACCCGCTTTGCATGCGCTACGGGCTGACCATCGGGGAGCTCGCCGCAATGGCAAACCGGCAGGAGAAGCTGAATGCCGACTTAACCGTTATTCCCTGCAAGGGATGGAAGCGGAACCAGATGTTCCCGGATTACGGCAGCGTTTGGATTCCGCCAACCATGGGGATTCCCCGTTTTGAAACGGCGCTTCTGTACCCAGGGACCTGTCTGGTGGAAAGCACCAACCTTTCGGAGGGGCGCGGAACCGCTTCGCCGTTCGAAATCGTCGGCGCACCGTTCATCGATTCGAAGGTACTTGCCGATCGGATGAACGGCAAAAAACTGAACGGCGTTTTCTTCCGCCCGGTTTATTTCCAGCCAACCAGCTCCAAATTCAAAGGGGAACAGTGCGGCGGCGTTCAAATCCATGTCACCGACGCCCGAAAGGTCAAATCGGTCACGGTGGGTGTGGAACTGCTTTATGAAATCCGCAGCCTTTACGGCGAGCAGTTTGAGTTTCTTGCTCCTTACGAGGGCAGTTCCCGCCGTTTTGCGGAGCTGCTCAGCGGAGACCGAAAGTTCGCGAATCCCGAGGTGACGAAAGAGCAGCTTTTGTGGGAATATGAGCAGGAAAGCAAACAGTTTGCGGAGGATAAACAGCAGTATCATTTGTATTGACCACGAATGGAGGAAGCACGATGCCACAGGAATTGACGTTACGCCGGAAAATCGGCCAAATGATTATGATGGGTTTTCTAGCCAAAGAAGCAACACCGGAGCTGAAACAGTTTCTTTCGGACTATCAAATCGGAAATATCATCCTGTTTACACGCAACGTGGAATCCAAAACGCAGCTGCACAAGCTCTGTTCGGATTTACAGGAAGAAATTACGCGCAATACCGGCTACCCGGCGTTCATTTCGGTGGACCAGGAGGGCGGTATGGTCGCCCGTCTGCCGCCCGACGCGGTCAGCATCCCGGCAGCCATGGCAATCGCGGCGACCGGCAACCCGCACAACGCGTATGAGGCGGGGAAGATTACCGGGGAAGAGCTGAGTGCTCTGGGCATTAATATGAACCTCGCTCCGGATATGGACATCAACAGCAATCCAGACAATCCGGTTATCGGGGTGCGTTCGTTTGGGGATACCAAGGAAACAGTAACTGAATTCGGCCTTGAATTGATAAACGGTCTGCGCGACGGCGGCGTTCTGCCGGTGGTAAAGCATTTCCCCGGCCACGGCGACACGGCGGTGGATTCCCACCTGGGCCTGCCGGTGGTGGAAAAAACACTGAGTCAGCTGAAAGAAAACGAGCTGGTTCCGTTTCAGGCAGCAATCCAAAACGGCGTGCCCGGCATCATGTCTTCCCACATTCTTTTCCCGAATATTGAAGCGGAAAAACTGCCGGGTACGATGTCGCACACCATTCTGACCGATGTGCTGCGCCGTCAGCTGGGATTCGACGGCCTGATTTTGACCGACTGCCTGGAAATGGACGCCGTCAAAAAATATTACGGTACCGCGCAGGGCGCTTTGGCGGCAGCTCTTGCGGGAGCCGATCTTTTATGTGTTTCCCATACCGCTGATCTGGTTCGGGAAGTGGTGGAACTCCTGGAGCAAGCGGTTGAGTCCGGTGAGCTGCCGGAACAGATCATCGACGAATCCGTGGAAAGAATTCTGCGGTACAAAGCCCGGTATTTGGCCGGTGCAGTCCCCGCACCGCTAAGCTGTGTCGGCTGCGACGACCACCGGGCGGCAGCGCGGGAAATCAGCGAGCAGAGCATCACACTGGTTCATCAGACGGAAACGCCATTGAACTTGGGCGGGAAAAAGACACTGTTTGTCGGGTGCTATGCCAACCGAACCACACTGGCGGCCAGCTCCGTGAATACCGACTTTAACTTTTCCGATTACATGGCGGGCCGGCTGAACGGCGACGCCCTGATTACTCCGCTGAACCCCACCGAAGAAGAAATCGAGGCAATTGCCCAAAAAGTGAAAGCTTATGACATCGTGGTATTCGGAAGCTATAACGGAAAGCGTTTTCCCGGCCAGATTGCGTTGGCTAACCGGATGAGTCGGGTCAATCCCCATATGATTGCGGTATCGCTTTTTAATCCGTATGACCTTGCGGAAATGGACGATTCCATCACAAAGCTCGCTGCTTATGAATACACCCTTTTGTCATTTCGGACACTAGTAAGAATATTTCGCGGAGAGTGCGGGCCGCAGGGCCGGCTCAGCGTTCGGATATAAGGTGGGATCGGCATGGGAAAGTATGTTTTAGGGATGGACGGCGGCGGAACAAAAACCGCCGTTGCGGCAGCCGCTCCGGACGGAACGCTGCTGGGCCGGTTTGTATCCGGAGCCATCAACCCGAACGGGGAAAATCAGCAGAATGTCACCCGGAATCTCGCGGAAATCTTTTCCCGCGCAAAAATGGAATTCGGTTCGCTGGACGAATGCGATTCCGTGTGCATCGGCGCGGCGGGGATCAGCAATCCTACGGTGAAGCAAATGTTTCTTTCCGTGGCGGATGACGCGGGTTATCATCACCGCATGACGATTACCGGCGACCACCAAACCGCTTTTTACGGAGCGCTGGGGAAACCGGACGGCGCGATTCTGATTTCCGGCACCGGTTCCATCTGCTATGGCAAAAATTCAGCGGGGCAGGAGCACCGCACCGGCGGCTATGGTCACCTGATTGACGACGCGGGAAGCGGGTATGCCATTGGAAGGGACATTTTATCGGCAGTCGTGCGAGCCTATGACGGCAGAGGCGGAACAACCGTTTTAACCGAATTGGTTTTTCAGCAGCTGGGCTGTTCCACCATTGAGGAACTGGTGGGTTTTGTCTATGACAAAGCAACCAATAAACGGGACATCGCGGCGCTTGCCCCTAACCTGACCAAAGCCTGCGATAGGAAGGATCGGGTTGCTCTTCATATTGCGGCAGACAGCGCGATCGCTTTGGAGGAGCTGGCGATTCCGGTTCTTGAAACGCTGGGGCTGCAAAATAGCAGCCTTGCGATTGCGGGCAGTATTTTACTGAAGAATCCGACTATTCAGCAGGAATTCCTGCGGTGTGTCAGGCTGCGTTACCCAAAGCTGGAATGCCATACGCCCAAATACGACGCTGCCTACGGCGCCGTCTTGATTGCGCTGGAGGCTCTTCAAGAGTTGACGGAATGATACCGTTAGTCCTGGGTAAACGATGATTAAGTCGCCGGACAGCAATTCGAAGCCGCGAAAATACTGGAATGAGCGGCTTCAGAATTGCTTTAATCAGCGGTTACCTAGAGCGTGTATGCAAACTCCAAAGCCTAGTCTATTTCTACTGAAAAGGGTATCTCCGGGGTCAAAAATGCTCCGAATACGGAAAGTATTCGTGCGCTTTTTTCCTTGGAGCTTCTCCTTTTCAGCGAAATATCCGTCGTTTTTCCGGCTTGCATACACGCTCTAGTGATAATAAGATTTATCTGTCCGGTATGCCCTGTGCGGCGTTCCAGACTTTTTTTGTAATGCGCCCCCCGGCTAGCCGGGGGGCGCATTACAAAATCAAGAGGGCAGAGAGAGCGGTTACTGGTTGCTGCTCAACCAAATTGCATGATTCAGCAATCATGCATGGAACCAAGTATAGAGGATTGGCTAACCTGTTTGCCAATCCTCTATGTAGGAATGCGAGCATAACACCAAGCTTTGATTGGCCATCGCATACAGCAATCTTTTCTCAATGTGCGTGGCATCGTTCATCGTATATTTCATCGCCCACGACCTTGTTTACAAACCCTATAAACGCCCGGTAGCCTCCATCCTTGTCGGCCCTGTGGGGGACTGCCTGCGAAAGAATTTTTTCAACATCCTTTTCCGTAAAATCAAAACAGCTATCCAGAATGGCTTTGACGTTCCCGATTTCTGCCCCGCGGGCAAATTCTTTGGCCGCCTGATAAACTTTTTTGTTTTCGTGAAGTCCAATTCGTTTCAGGTCATAATATTCCAGTATCTTTTTGTAGCCGTAAACGACCGCGAAAAAGATTGCCAGAAGGCCGATGTTTTCCAAGAGTCCGTGCATAAAACGACCCCCTCACTGTAATATAATTTTTATTTTTTAAAACCACCTTCTCATATCTTTAATGGAAATAAATTAGCCCTGCGGTTCTGATGTTGCCACACAGTCTAATCTTTCCAACAGGAAAATCTCCCCCAAAAACATTTCTGCACTTTGTCAACCTTAAAGAGCTTTGATGTGTTATATTAAAGTAAGCCGTCCAGCGCCAAGTTGACTTTCAGAACATTGACAGCCGGTTCACCGATAAAGCCGAGAAACCGCCCTGTCGTATATTTTTGGATTATCGCCCTGACGGCGTTCTCACTTGTATTTCTTACCTTTGCGATGCGGGCCACTTGATATTCCGCTGCAGCCGGTGAAATATCGGGGTCTACACCGCTGCCGGAGGCTGTGACCAGGTCTGACGGAATGTCAGCTTTGTTCGTTGGGTCGATAGAATGCAGCCAGTCAATGCGCTTTTGCACATTTTTCTTTTCCAGGTCACTTGTCGGCGACAGGTTTGTCGGGGCCCCACTGTCCGGCCGGCCGATCAGGTACTGGGATTCTGTAAATGTCTGCGCAATCAGCGCGGAACCGTAATCTTTTTTTGTGCCGTCTTTCACTGTAACTGTAATGACACTTCCGTTTGCTTGATTGGGAAAAATCAGCTGCGTAATACCCGTAACCGCCATCGTATAGACAAACCCACATAGGATAGTCATGACGAGAAAGCATATCAGGGCGGGTTTTAATATTTTTGTCATGTTATTCACCTACCTTACGCCGCATATGGTCAGCAGCATATCAATCAGTTTGATTCCGATAAAAGGTGCCACAAGACCTCCCAGACCGTAAACCAGCAAGTTTCTGCTCAACAGTTTTCCGGAAGGTAATTCGCGGTATTTCACCCCTTTAAGCGCCAGCGGGATGAGAGCTATAATAATCAGTGCGTTAAAAATAACCGCCGAAAGAATTGCAGTAGTCGCACTGGTCAAATGCATAAAGTTTAAAGCAGTGAGTTGTGGATAAATTGCAAAAAATAATACAGGAATAATCGCAAAATATTTGGCTACATCGTTTGCAATACTGAATGTGGTCAGCGACCCGCGCGTCATTAGGAGCTGTTTTCCTATTCGAACAATCTCAATAAGCTTAGTCGGGCTGGAATCCAGATCCACCATATTGCCCGCTTCCTTTGCTGCCTGAGTACCGCTGTTCATGGCTACGGCAACATCCGCCTGTGCCAAAGCAGGAGCATCATTTGTCCCGTCACCCGTCATGGCAACCAGATGCCCTTCGGCCTGATAATCGCGGATACATGCCATCTTTGACTCCGGAGTTGACTCTGCCAGGAAATCGTCTACACCCGCTTCCGCAGCGATAGCTGCTGCAGTCATCGGATTGTCTCCGGTGATCATGACGGTCTTAATGCCCATTTTTCGCAGGTCTGCAAAGCGTTCCTTTACCCCGTTTTTGACGATGTCCTTTAGATTGATGACACCCAGCACCCGGTTGTTCATTTCCACTACCAGCGGCGTGCCGCCACCCTGAGCAACCTGTTTTACGATCCGGTCGCATTCATCCGGGTATTCGCCGCCCTGTGCCAATACGAAATTTTTTATGGCTTCGGCGGCACCCTTACGAACCTGAGTACCCTGATAATCAACCCCGCTCATTCTGGTTTTAGCCGTAAACGGCACAAAAATCGCGTTCAGGTTGGAAAGCTCTCTGCCCCGTATTCCAAACTTTTGCTTAGCTAAAACCACAATGCTTCTTCCCTCGGCCGTTTCATCGGCAAGGGAAGAAAGCTGAGACGCATCTGCCAGTTCTTCTTCCGTGATGCCGCTGACCGGCAGAAACTCGCTTGCCTGACGGTTTCCTAGCGTGATGGTACCGGTTTTGTCCAACAACAGCACATCCACATCCCCGGCAGCCTCAATGGCGCGCCCACTCATTGCAAGCACATTGGCCTGGTTCAGGCGGCTCATTCCGGCAATACCGATAGAAGAAAGGAGAGCGCCGATGGTAGTGGGAGCAAGGCAGACCAGCAAAACGATGACGTTAGTGAGAGAAATCGTTGAACCAGCCTTTGCCTGAGAGGCCGCAAAGTTTGAGAATGGCAGCAGGGTTGCCGCCACCACAAGAAAGACGATCGTAAGAGTTACAAGTAAAATTTGCAGCGCAATTTCATTTGGCGTTTTTTTTCGGGATGCGCCTTCCACCATGGCGATCATCCTATCAAGGAAGCTTGCACCTTCTTCTGCTGTGACCTGTATGATCAGCCAGTCGGATACAAGTGTCGTTCCTCCGGTAACGGCACTTCGGTCTCCGCCCGATTCCCGGATGACAGGAGCTGATTCGCCGGTGATGGCGCTTTCATCCACAGATGCAACACCATCAATGACCTCACCGTCCATAGGAACCTGCTCCCCGGCTTTAACGTATATAATATCCCCTTTTTTTAATTCTGCGGACATCACTTCGGTATATTCTTTTATGTTATCCGCCGATTTCAGCCTTTTCGCCTTCACATCTTTTCTAGCCTTGCGGAGCGTAGCGGCCTGCGCGCGTCCGCGTCCTTCCGCAATCGCCTCCGCGAAATTGGCAAACAACACCGTAAACCATAAAATAATTGCAACAGTCAGCACATAACCGGCGTTGTCTTCATCCCGGATACCGACATATGAAAGAAAATAAAGGATGGTGGTCAGAATCGCCCCGATGTAAACCACAAACATAACAGGGTTTCTCACCTGTGTACGCGGATTCAGTTTGACAAAGGACTGCTTAATTGAATCTAAAATGATATTTTTATTGATACTTTTTTCCATTTTGATCACCTCTGATTAATGTCCAGTCGCAAGATAATCGGCAATCGGGCCAAGCGCCAGCGCCGGGAAGAAGCTCAGCGCGCCAATAATGAGAATTACTCCGATGAGAAGCCCGACAAATAGTCTGTTGGTTGTGGACAAGGTTCCCACGCTTGCGGCAACGGTTTTCTTTTGTGCCATATTGCCGGCAAGGAAGATAACGGCCACCATCGGAATATAGCGTGTAGCCAGCATTCCAATTCCGCCAACCACATTGGTAAACAAATTGTTCGCACCATACCCGCCGAAAGCACTTCCATTATTTGCTCCCATGGAAGTAAACGTATACAAAATTTCTGAGAATCCATGGGCCTCGGAATTCGTCAGCCAAGATGTGACGCCGGGAATCAGAACGGCGGCAGCGGTGCCGAGCAAGATAAAAAGTACAGGAGTCAGCACGATTAGACAAACCATTTTCATGTCGAAAGGTTCCACTTTTTTTCCCAAGTATTCCGGTGTCCTGCCAACCATCAGCCCTGCAATAAACACGGCAAGCAACACGAAGGCAAGCATTCCGTACAGACCGCAGCCGGCGCCGCCAAAAACGACTTCGCCGATTTGCATGAGAAAAAGGGTGACCAATCCCGACAGAGAAGAAAGACTGTCGTGCATGGCGTTTACAGAGCCATTAGATGCCGCCGTAGTGGCTGTCGCCCAAAGGGTGGAACCGCCGATGCCGTGAATCACCTCTTTGCCTTCCATGCTGCCGGAAGCGATAACTCCATGAAAAGATGGAATGATATTCAGTTCAAATGCAGTCATAGCCACCAGAGCAGCCACAAAGAAGATCATCATCGTGGTATAGATGGTTTTGCCTTGCTTCATGTCCTTGACCGCCTTGCCAAAGGTTACGCAAAGCGCGGCTGGAATCAGCAAAATAGAAATACACTCCACGATATTGGTAAACGAAGTGGGGTTTTCAAAAGGGAAAGCTGAGTTTGCACCGAAGAAACCGCCGCCGTTCGTACCAAGCTGCTTAATGGCGATCTGGCTCGCGGCGGGGCCCAATGGAAGGATCTGTGCGGCTCCGCCCTCTAGCGCCGAGACAGTTTTATACGGTCCAAAGGTCTGTACCACGCCCTGGGATACTAGAAAAATCGACAGAATAAAAGATAAGGGAATCAAAACATACAGCGTGGTCCGTGTCAGATCTACCCAGAAGTTTCCGATGGTGGTCTTCTGTTTTAGCACAAAACCTCTGATCAGAGCAAACAATACAGCGATTCCAATTGCTGCAGAAAGAAAATTCTGGACGGTAAGCCCTAAAAATTGCGTCAGATACGACATTGACGTTTCGCCGGAATACGCCTGCCAGTTGGTATTTGTAACGAAGCTTGCAGCGGTATTAAAGGCCAAATCCCAGCTTACGCCCTTCATGCCTGCGGGATTCATCGGCAGGAAGCCCTGAAGCATTTGCAGAAGAAAAAGGAAAATAAAACCGATGGCACTGAACGTGAGCACGGAAAGCGTATACTTTTTCGCTCCCATTTCTTCACTGCTTTTGACGCCCATAACTCTATAAATTCCGTTTTCCACCGGTGCAGCTACGCGGGTCAAAAATACCTTTTGGCCCGTCATGATTTTGTACATGTAGATACCTAAGGGGATGGACAGGCCAACTAAAACGACAATATAAAATATGTCTTCCAGTACGATATAGCTCATAAATTCTCACCTCTGAACAAAACATAAAATAGGTAAATTAACAGACCAAGACCAATGATGCCTGAGCCGGCGAATACGGCACCCACACTCCTCAACTCCTTTCCATTTTTTATTATTCCCATGAGTTTAACCCGTTACAGAAACGGACCGATTTTTTCAAAAGCAAGCATGAAATGTCATTTTGCACGGGCATATCCGGGACAGACTTTTTTTACAGCTTACGTTAAGAGGAATGACTGCTTTAAAATCCGCATACAGAATTTCTCCTTACTTTTCACTGCCATCTGAGTGTATCATTTTTTTCATTAAGTTGGTGTTAGGGTTTTTTTCGGTGCATTAAGACGGCATTAAGAAATTATTTTTCGGAATTTTATATTATTATCTTCAAAGAAGCATTATTTATTTTGATTTTGCGGACTGGGATAGGCTATGCTATCAGAAATCCGATGCGTTAAGATTTGTCTTTAGGGGTCAGCCCTTTCAAAAGACAACAACTTGCTAATTTAAGCAAGTCTTCAATGTCGAACTTTGCTTTTTCACCGCATCTTTATATTATTTTAATACCAAGGGAAAAAATATAATGCCATGCTAATTTTACCTATGTTATACTTATACTGAAAAATAATATCTAAGAAAGGAGGCATATCGGATGGCAATTTACCAAACGGATTCCGAATCCCTCTTGGAGCAGCTTTCCGCGATACCGGCTGAGAAACGGCGGGGAAAATTGAAAATTTACATTGGCTACGCGGCCGGTGTCGGCAAGACTTATGCAATGCTGAGTGATGCCCACGAGGTGAAAAAAAACGGCATTGATGTGGTTGCCGGATATATTGAACCACATGCCCGTCCGGAAACAATGGCGCAATTGGAGGGACTTGAATCCCTTCCTCCACTTGAACTGAGCTATAAAGGTGTTATTATAAAAGAATTCGATCTGGACGGTGCCATCCGGCGAAAACCGGAATTGATTCTGGTGGATGAACTGGCTCATACAAATGCCGAAGGCTGCCGTCACAAAAAAAGATATCAGGATGTTGAGGAACTGCTCCGTGCCGGAATCAACGTGTATACGACCATAAATGTGCAACATATTGAAAGTCTGAACGATGTGGTGGCATCCATCACGGGGATTACTGTGCACGAGCGCATCCCGGACAGTGTAATAGATAGTTCCGACCGGATCGAGCTCGTGGATATTGAGCCGGACGAGTTGATCGACCGACTGCATGAAGGAAAAATTTACAGGAAAGATCAGGCGCAGAAAGCGCTTTCCAACTTTTTCACAAAAGAGAAGCTGATCGCACTGAGGGAAATTGCACTGCGCCGCACCGCAGATAAGATCGAACAGGTCGCGGCGCAAGTCAGTGAACCGTCGGAAAGCAGTGGCTCCTATGCCAATGAACATATTATGGTTTGCCTGTCGTCCGCCCCGTCCAACGCCAAAGTAATTCGCACAGCGGCGAGAATGGCTGAGGCGTTTCACGGCTCGTTTACCGCATTGTTTGTGGAAACGCCGGGGACACCGGAGTTGGAGGATAAAAAACGAACAGGACTCAGGGAAAATCTAAGGCTGGCGGAACAACTAGGCGCACAGATTGCCACCGTATATGGGGAGGATATTCCCGCGCAGATTGCGGAATATGCGAGAACAAGCCGTGTTTCAAAAATTGTCATAGGGCGTTCCGCCCGCATTGGGAGGTGGCGTACAAAATCAAATTTTGTAGATAAGCTGACTGCGCTCGCACCGAATCTGGATGTCTATATCATCCCCGATATGCAGTCATCCTTTCAGAGAAGAAAGTCGAAATTTGTAAGGCCTCCCGAAATTTCCTTGGCCGATACCGTCAAAACCGCAGGGATTCTGGCTGCCTGCACCGCAGTTGGTTTTTTGTTTAACTGCTTGAATCTCAGCATCGCCAACATTATTATGGTCTACATTCTGGGGGTATTACTCAATGCCGTCGTGACGAACGGCAGATTATACAGTGTGGTGTCGTCCGTTCTCAGTGTTTTCGCGTTTAACTTCTTTTTTACCGAGCCCCATTTCACCTTTCAGGCGACCGATCCGGGGATTCCGATAACTTTTCTGGTGATGCTATTAGCAGCATTGATCACTACTACACTGACTAAGCGGGTCAAGGAACAGGCCCGCCAATCCGCCCAGAAAGCCTACCGAACGGAGATACTTTTGGAAACCAGCCGAAAATTGCAGCAGGCAAAAGATCAATCAGAAATTATGAGCGAAACAGCACGGCAAATGGTGAAACTATTGGATCGAACTGTGATTTTTTATCCGGAAATGGAAAACAAGCTGGCAGAACCGATGGTTTTTGAGAAAGAAGATCTGCAAGCCGACCCGAAGACTTACACAGAGATTGATGAACGCGCGGTTGCCGAATGGGTTTACAAAAACAATAAACGCGCCGGTGTCACAACCAATACGCTTTCCGCCGCCAAATGCCTGTATCTTGCGGTGCGCGCAAGGGATAAAGTGCTTGCCGTTGCGGGAATCGTTATGGAAAAGGAAGCTCCTCTGGGCGTCTTTGAAAAGAGTCTTATGATTGCGATGCTCAGTGAGTGTGCCCTGGCATTGGAAAAAGAGCAGTCAA
Organism: Bacillota bacterium; assembly: GCA_023416955.1. Taxonomy (GTDB): domain Bacteria; phylum Bacillota; class Clostridia; order Oscillospirales; family Acutalibacteraceae; genus Caproiciproducens. The sequence goes on from JAEZGM010000046.1 coordinate 79,062, forward strand.
ATGAGGCACAGAAACAGATTTCCATGCAGATGCAGCAGGAACAGCTCCGCGCAAATCTGCTCCGCGCAATCTCCCATGATTTGCGTACGCCGCTGACAAGCATTTCCGGCAATGCAGGTATCCTCATGGGAAGCTCCGATAAGTTAAGCGAACCACAGAAAAAAAACTTGTATTCCGATATCTATGACGACTCCATGTGGCTGATCAATTTGGTGGAAAACCTGCTCTCCATCACCCGGATTGACAACGGCGCGTTACATTTGGATTTGCAGCCCGAGCTTTTGGATGATGTGATTGCAGAAGCGCTGCACCATGTCAACCGAAAAAGCGTGGAGCATAAGATTGATATCCATTTGGACGACGAATTTCTGATGGCCAAAATGGATTCCCGGCTCATCGTTCAAGTCTTGATCAATATTCTGAATAATGCAATTCAATACACCCCTCCCGGTTCCCGAATCGTTATTTCAGCATATCGTGAAAAGCAGATGGTACGGGTGGAAATCGCGGACGACGGCCCTGGCATTTCGGATGAGGCCAAAACGAAACTGTTTGATATGTTTTACACGGCGAACAATGCGCGGGGGGACGGACGGCGTGGTCTGGGGCTGGGCCTTTCCCTATGCAAAACGATTATCAATGCCCACGGCGGCACCATCTATGTAAGAGACAATGTTCCCCAGGGCACGATATTCTGCTTTACCTTGCAGGTACAGGAGGTGAATCTTCATGAATAAACCCTCAATTCTCGTGGTGGAGGATGATACGGCAATCTGCAAGCTGATCGCCACGACACTGGAGACGCACGGGTATCAGTACCATATGGCCAATACAGGAGGGGCCGCGATTTTGGAGGCGACCTCCATGCAACCGGATATTATCATCCTGGATCTGGGACTTCCGGACATGGATGGCGTAGATATTATCAAAAAAGTGCGGGGGTGGTCCAATACACCCATTATCGTAGTCAGCGCTCGAAGCGAGGATCGCGACAAAATTGAGGCTTTGGATGCAGGAGCGGACGACTACCTGACTAAGCCCTTCAGCGTAGATGAATTGTTGGCGCGGCTCCGGGTCAGTCTGCGCAGAGTCCGCTATGACAGGGAAAAGCTGCAAAAGGATGCCTCTGTTTTTACCAACGGGAGCTTGATCGTTGACTATATGGCGGGCAGTGTATCGTTAGACGGAGAAGAAATTCATTTGACTCCGATGGAATACAAACTCCTGTGTTTGCTGGCTAAAAACGTAGGGAGAGTTTTGACGTACGATTTTATCCTCCATGAAATTTGGGGCGGTTACTCCAATGATATCTCTGCTCTGCGTGTCTTCATGGCAACCCTGCGGAAAAAAATAGAGAAAACGCCTTCCCGGCCGAAGTACATCCAGACGCATATAGGTATCGGCTACCGTATGCTTCGGGTGGATGAAGATGGGAAGTCAATGTAATATGAGTATATTTTGACGCCATCTGGTTAACAGAACGGTATGATGGATGTATTCGGAATTAATATCTCGCATGGAATCCGTTTTAGCAATAAGAGTATTAGAAACAATGCAATATTATAAAACACGTCATTTCCCGCCGTGTCGCTAAGACGGCTTTAGGGGGCGGGTTCTGTGAAAAGGCTATTTCATTGGTTAATAAGAGAGACTGCCTTTGCAGATACTCCACTCCCTGGTGGAGAACATGAAATATCAGCAATTTAAATCTCAGTAATTTGGTTATTCGGTACTCAGTTCCTCAAAAAGTCGAAAATGTCGAGCTGCAAGCACAAACTTGCTGTTCGGCATTTTTTCTGCCCCTTTTGAACCGGAATGCGCGATTAAACAGTCTTACTGCAGGTTCCCACTTTTCCTTGTTTCGCTTTGCTCTGTATGGGGAAGTGGAATAAATGAAAATTTTAGGATTACCTGTGAAAATATCATCGCAGAAGTCTATTTACATACCGGCGAACTATCTTTTGGTGAAAAGTCTTTCGTAAAAAAACCGGTATTTCTCCCGGTAAATGGCAAAAAGAGACAACCACAACGTAAACCTTTATGTTAAGGACTTAGCATATATACATTCCTTTCAGGCGAGTATAGCGGTCACTTCGGGTTAAGTTGGGGCTGTTAACAAAGTCCACATACTAAAAACTAATGAATATTGGTGATTATTTATACAGAACAAAGAAGCAAGGCGTATGCCTTGCTTCTTTGTTAGTAGATTAATATTACATGGATAATGCTTGCATAGATTAAATCTCATAGGGTCGCATTAATTAAGTACTGGAAACGTAGGAAAACAACACTATTAGTAATTGATCCTATTAATGCTAATATACAAATGTTTATTAGGTATGACACATTGTCTGTCATAAATTTCAAACTGCCCGGCGGATAGTTTGAAATGTTTCACTGATTAAAAAATGCCCCCATTTTCCATATCAGTCTTATTCACAAAATCTATATGGTATAGTTTTTCCCAATGATTAATGTTTAGTGTTCCCTTAGTGAGACGGATTGCTAAAATGCAACAGTTTTCATCCTTTTCATTATTTGCCATATCGTACCATTCGGCAAAAGCTGTACGGAGTTTGGATCTTATTTCGGCATTATTTGGATCAAGCACCCAACCGAGGTTTTCACCTACCCCATTAGCGGTGAACATCGCTAAACAACCCGCGACCGAAACCTCCGAATTTTGTGAGATTTGCTGCATTTTATTTGATTTTTCATATGTTACAACATAAAATATGCCCTCTTCATAATAGGCGTCCACACTACGGACAACCGGGCGGGACATTCCGTTAGCGCCCGGCTCTCGCGCAATCGTCGCGAGGGAAATAACATTGTCTTTGCCGTTTCCAAACTTTTCTTCGATTAATTTTAATCCTTCTTCGTAATTACTCATTTGATTTTCCTCCAGCATTAATTATTTATTTTTCTCGTTTCTTAAAAGGAATCCACAATTCTACATAAGAGATGTCGGACGTACTTTTATAGTACATCTCAGGGAAGAATCCATCGGCAATTAGATTGTGCTTTTTAAGCCAAAACCAAGTGTATTTCATTGCCTTACCCAAATCAATTATCATCTGTTCGTGATTTTCCGATTCAAAGCCACAGACGACATATTCTCGTATGGGCAGTTGCCGATTTGTAAATCCGGGGTTTTTCTCGCCTTTTTTCGCTTCTGCACCAACAAAATACTTTGCCAATCGCGTAATTTAATATAATCTCGAACCGATGTTTTTACTAATCGTGTGAATAATCTCTGATAATAAAACAGTGAAAGTACGGCAATTTCTGCCAGTTCTTCGATTTGGACTTCTTCACCGAGATGTTCTTCGATGTGGTTCAGAGTTTTTTGTATGGCTTCCCATGCGTGCATATAGATTCCTCTCTCTAAAACAATATACCAGAGATGAAAAACAAATGCTTAACCGTGTCTGCTCTTTTTTATCTAATGTATACGTATAAAATAATGTGCACCTGTCCACACCGAACTCTTATACAAGTTATAACCATAATTGTCTATCGCAAATATTATATCAAGATTTGTGACTTTTTGAAATAATGAATAGTTAATAGACAATATCCAATTAGAAAATATTTGATGGACTTTGTCAACACCTCGAAGTTGGCCCGAAGTGTCCGTTACCGTATAAAAATATCACCCATATAGTTCATTTGGGCAGTGCCTTGAGAATGTAATAGTTCTAGTATTTTATTTTTGCGGTTTTCTTAATACGTTTGGCTCATATTTAAACATGCCACTTGTACAGAGGTAACCCATAATGGCTGCTTTCGCCTACGTTTGTTCGTCTTCTTTTCGTATTCGTAGGGTACTGTCTGTCTGCATTCTTTGGAATTACAATCGGAATTCTGTTTGTAACTTTTCCAAAGCTGCAAGCGGTGTTCAGCCCATTCTTTTCTGTCGTTATGGCTGTTCCGAAAACCGCTATCATGCCACTCCTTGTAGTGTGGTTCGGAATTGGTTTTAACAGCAAAGTGGGTATGGCTTTATTGTTCTGCATGTTTACTATCCTTTTTAATACCGTATCAGGTGCAAAGCAGACACGTGAGATGACGCATTATGCTCATAATATTCCGTATTAATTTGGACTATACTGTCTTACTAAATTAAAAATTGCACATATTGTAACTCATTTTTATGCTTCCTGTTTGCGGAAAATAGTTTGATTTAGGCCCAAAAAGCCCGCGATCAAATGGTTAACCTGTATAGGATTGTCCTGATTGGAGTTGTGGCTTGCATGTTCAATCATATGTAAAATACAATTACTGTCTTCTTTTGACCATGGTTCTGCAACCTTCCTGATGTTTCCCAACTTGTCATCGACACCGCAAAGCAGTAAAACCGGCTGGTGAAACCGGTATACCGCATCCTCGTGCAGACAGCTTTCGGCCATATTCAGCATAACTTCTACAAAAGTCTGTTTATCCAGTTTATTGAAGCAGTCGTAAATATATTTTCTTACACTCTCCGTATTCGCACTTGCCTCTGCGCTCTGGCGGATTAGGGTTTTCCATGGATAGAGAGCAAACAGAAATCCGGCGGATTTCAGCGCCAGCTTTTCCGTGACGGTAAGTTTCCCGGTATTTTTAGCGCAGTCGATCAACACCATTCTATCAATTAGCTGGGGATATTGGTATGCGATTTCCTGAGCAAGATTTCCGCCCATCGACTGCCCAATCAGGATTGCGCGGTCAATAGAATATATCTCAAACAATTTTCTGCAGTCGCTTATCATATCGTTAAACTGAAATTTCTTTCCTAACTCCAGTTTGGATAGCCCATGCCCGCGCGCATCCCAAGCAATGATGTGATAGGTTGGGCCAAACAAACCAAACTGAGCTTCAAACATGGCGTGATCCATGCCTGCTCCGGGAAAAAAGAGTACCCACTTGTTCTCGGAGCGGTTCCGATACCAATAATTGATTTCGCAGCCTAAATTCTGAAAAGTTAGATGTTCCATATTCTCCATCAGATTCACTCTCCTCATAGATCAAAGTCCTTATTTATAATAATGATTTTTTAAAGAACTCATCATCTTCTGAAATGCCGGTAGAATCTCCCTGATTTTTGCATCGCTTAATTCTTCTCTGCCGCGCATGCATCCCTCCGCAATAAACAGGATAATGTCAATCAGTTCTTTCGCGTCAGATGGGTTCTGAAACTGTTCATAATTAATTTGCTTAAGAATATCCTCTTTTCCAATCCAAGTAAGCGCTTTTTTTCTTTTTTCCAAGTCCGAGCTTATTTCTACTTCGGATTCATAGTAGGCCTTTGCTACAAATTGAAGCAAATATGGATAGTCATGCATGACCAGGAGTCGTCGCTCAATTTCTCGGTTGACCAGTTGAAATAAATCGTTCTTTTCTCCGCATATACTTTCCGCTTTTCGGTCATTCAGAAACTGAATTGCCGTATCAAACAAATATAGATAATACTCTTTTTTATTCTTAAAATAGTAAAATATCAAAGACTTTGAAATAGCAGCCTCTTCGGCGACGAAAGACATTGAGCCCTTTTTATAGGGATACAATGAGAAGACCTTAAATCCGGCATTGGTTAAGTTATTCTGTTTATCAGCAGGCAATTTAAAATAATTGGAGTTCATGTTCTGCTCCTTTATAGACCGAAACGGTCAGTGAATTAACTAGATTATAAATCCACTGACCGTTTTTGAGAAGACCTTTTGTGCATTTTCATATTTTCATTTTATTGCTGCAAATATATTACAACCATTATAAAACAATACCGTATGGGGAACTGTAATGCGGCTAGCTTTGGATTTTTGACAATTGCCCTGGCAATGGAAACCCGCTGCTACTCACCACCGGAACGTTCCCTTAAAGTGCTAATGGTCTTGAATTTTCACTTCAAATTACTGATGATATGATTTTTGTTTGGACTGACTTATACTAGAATTTTAAACTTGATATAAAGGCAACTTTTCCCTTGACTTTTGAAACTTACAAATGTAATATTTATTTATATTACATTTGTAAGTTTCAAGGAGCATAAAATGAGAAAATTCCATATTGTCCTAATTTGCGTTAATATCATTCTTCTTATTTCGGCAATTATTTTAGCGTCACATTATTTTTCGGTCTGCAGAGATAGTAATATTTATAAATATGATGGTTCTATCTTAAAGCCTGTCAGTGAAATTCAAATCAAATAACACTCCACATTAGTTTTATCAAAACATAAGAGGTACATGATGAAATCTAAGTTTATTACGGCAATATTAGCCACAACTACTGGTACACTTTTAATTATTTGCACTCTGCTTATTCTTAATATAAAATTTACTTCTTCTGAAGTACCAAAGATCCATCCGCTGATAATATATAACGATACTGAGCATATGGTTGGAATTACGGATTCTGTATTGGGGGCATATCTTGCAGGGGCCCTCCCACCAGGCTCATCCGATAAAACCGGTAGTGAAGTTGAGGGATTTCAGGTGACAAATGCAAAAATAATATCTCAGGGCGAGAATTTATATGCAGTAGCCATCGTTTTTATATTATCCCCTGACGATGCAAATTACTTTAAATTCAAAAACAAAGGCATAGTGGACAAAAAACAGCAGCTGCATTGCGAATGGACATTTGTAATTCGAAAAGTAAATGAAGGTCAATATCTTTTGATTGATACGCAAACAACGAAAGACTTTATCGCCAAAATGGGAATTAATCAAAACAATGTTGATAGACTGCTTTTGTCGCCCACAATAGAGAAAACTGCGTACACTGTTAAAAATAACAACGTTTATATCACATACAACAATGGTGAAAATTGGAGTCAAGTCCCAACTGGAAATTTTGCGTTATTTGCAGGTAAGAATTCAGACGGCTCTGCATACACAGATACGTTATTTCCTGCATCAGTTTACTTGACTCCCAAAAAAGCAGCATTCCTTTTTACTTCGGGAGATAAAGATGGAAAGCTGCAAATTTTGCTGTCAAACAATTCAGGTAAAACATGGAATATAAAGTTAATAGACAATAAAATACCTTCCGGTTTTAATCCTTGCATATGTTTTTTAGATGATGGAATGCTCGGATATGCGGCGGTTCAATTTCACAAGAGTGCCGGAAAAGCAAAAACAAATTTATATGTTACGCAGGATGGCGGGAACACTTGGTCAAAGATGTCCCAAATGACTGCTTATATGATAAACGATATCATTTTTTCAAATAAAAAAACGGGATTTCTTTCATTTTCCAATGACAGAAGTTCGCTCTATACACAGAACGGGGGGAGCACTTGGAAAGAATTGCTTTTGAAACTTCCACCGCAGTATAAAGATATATTCACCAACCAATTAGCGCCACGTTTTAACGGGGCACATGGTGAAATGAATCTTAATGTGGGGGGGAACAGTGGCTGTTCCGGTGAATGGGAAACAGCCACCTTTGTAAGCGAAAATGCAGGCTTAACATGGAAATTTGATAAAATTCAATAGTGAGAGGAAAAGTAACTTTGAAAAAACAAAAACCGAATTATTGGATTGTTGGTTTGACCGTTGGGCTTTTATTCCTTGGAATTGTGACAGTTCTATTTATAATGCTTCCCAAAAATCTGATATCAAAAAAAGAGAAACCGACCCCTGAGAGCACGCTTGCTCAATATATGTCTTATATTAATTCCGGGGATTATTCCAACATGTACAAAATGCTCAGTGATAAAAGTAAAGCAAACATTTCACTGTCCGATTTTACGGCTAGAAACAAAAAAATCTATGACGGTATCGAAGTCAAAGATTTGAAAATCCAAACCGAAAAGGTAGAAAAAGCGGAAAAGGACAGTGATAGCATCAAAATAACTTATACAACAAATATGGGAACCTTAGCCGGTAAACTCTCTTTTTTAAATGATACAATTATAACGCCCGGTAAGAACCAGGAATTTCTTATTGAGTGGAACTCGAACCTTATTTTTCCGCAGCTGGATGACAAGGATAGAGTAGTCGTCCGCACCCTGAAAGGAACAAGGGGAAGTATTCTGGATAGAAACGGAAATGTGCTTGCAGAAGACGGTACCGTATCTTCGATCGGTTTTGTTCCGAAAAAAATGAGTAATGACTTAAAAAATGATATCGGAAAAGTATCACAGATTTTAAATGTTCCGGCTGAGTTCATCAATAAGCAGCTGAATGCCTCTTATGTTAAACCGGACACATTTGTGCCGATAAAATTAATATCACAAAACGATACAGAAAAAGAAAATGCGCTTTTGAAAATAAAAGGCGTTAAAATCTCCAATGAAAGTGCGCGTGTGTATCCTCTTGGAGAAAGTGCGGCTCACTTGACCGGATATCTGCAAAATATCAGTGCTGACGAAGTAGAGAAATTAAAAAGTCAAAACTATAATGACAACAGTGTGTTGGGTAAGGCCGGATTAGAAAAATTATTTGAAAACAGACTTCGTGCTTATGATGGATACGAAATTGCCATTGTTGAACCTGATGGTAAAACAAAGCATTCGCTGTTAAAAAAAGAGAAAAAAGATGGTGAAGCAATCTACACTACCATTGATTCACAATTGCAGAGCAAGTTATATAACCAAATGAAAAATGAGAAAAGCTGCTCCGTTGTATTAAATCCAAAAACAGGGGAGGTTTTGGCTTTAGTAAGCACTCCAGCTTATGATCCGAATGAATTTATTTTGGGAATGTCGTCTGACCGATGGAAAGCGTTGAATGATGACACAAGAAAACCTATGTACAACCGGTATAAAGCTGCCCTTTGCCCAGGTTCTTCTTTTAAACCTGTTATAGCCGCTATCGGAATAACGACAGGGAAAATAGATCCGCAAGAAAATTTTGGGCACAGTGGATTAAGTTGGCAAAGAAATCCCAGTTGGGGAAGTTATCAGGTAACCACTTTGAAAGATTACGGAAATCTGGCGAACATGGAAAATGCTCTGATTAATTCAGATAATATCTATTTCGCCAAAGCCGCCCTTAAAATTGGCCCAGATACGTTGGCTCAACAATTATTATGTCTGGGATTTAATGAAACAGTTCCATTTGAATTTGGACTGACCGCTTCACAGTTCGGTACAAAGAACAGCTTTGACTCTGAAATTCAATTAGCTGACAGCGGTTATGGGCAGGGGCAGATCTTAATAAATCCGATTCATATGGCATCGATCTACTCCGCATTTGTAAACAATGGAAGCATGATAAAACCGTACCTGGAAAACAAGGAAAATCCGACTCCTTCCTTTTGGAAGACTCAGGTGTTTTCAAAAGAGGCTTGCGGCATTGTGCGGAATGATTTAATACAGGTAATTGAAAGCCCAAACGGTACCGGGCGCAGCGGAAGGGTCGCCGGTATAAAACTTGCCGGAAAAACCGGAACTGCAGAAATCAAAGAATCTAAAGAAGATACCAAAGGAACTGAATTAGGTTGGTTTGTAGCATTCAATGCAGATGATAGCGGCAAGCAACTTTTGGCATTAACTATGGTGGAAGACGTTAAAAACCGCGGCGGCAGTCATTGTGCAATTACAATTGCCAAATCGGTTTTTGAATAGTCTATCGATATCAGAAAGGAACAAGCCCCTTTTCATTTCTGAAAGAGGGCTTGTTCCTTCATATTATCGCTTATTATATTATTCTCCGTCAAAACTGACAGAGTGATCTTGGCAGCTTCGCTGCCGCTTGGGTTAGCTCCGCCCTGGATATTTGCTGCGAAAAAGTAAGTGTTCTCCGCAGCCTCAACATAACCGACAAACCAGCCGTTTCTATTTTTAAGATTAACTGTTCCGGTACCGGTTTTTCCTGAAAGAGAGATATGATTTTCTCTCGAAATTAACAACGCACCCTTTACTGCATCAATGTTTTCTTCTTTGAAACCAAATTGATTGCTGTAAAAGGATCTAAGCAGTTGCACTTGTTCCATCGGTGATATTTTCAGAGACGATTCTAACCAGTAGTCAGCGATTCCTCCGAAAATATCACAGTTTCCATATTTCATATTAAGAAAGTATTTTTGCAAATCCTTGTACCCGATTTTTTTATCCAATGATTGAAAATACCAGTTAACCGATGACTTTAGTGCGGAGGATAAGTCTTGATTTCTATTCCATGCGGGATAAGGATATTTTGTTCCGTCCCAGGGGATTGTTGTCCTTTCCCTTGTAATTACATTTGTTTCAAGCGCAATCAAAGAATCATATATCTTATAAGTTGAATCCGGTGAAACGCGTGTAAGGCTTTTTTCTTTATTGAAAACCGTATATTGATCCGTTTTTGCGTTGTACAAAACAAAACTTCCCTGATACCCATCAAAATAGCGACTCATATCTTCATATGTCACAGAGACATGGTCTGGCAGATGGTATATATCCTGATCCAGTGCAGCTGCTGAAAGAAAAGGAACATTTAACAGGATGAGTAATCCAATTAACAGGATAGAGATAGTAGCCTTTATTTTTAACTTCTCGGACTCCTTATGAAAATCTGCAATTTGCTGAATACGCTTCTTTACCTGACTTTCGGAGCCAATCATCATAGAGGCTGTATTCAAATGCGACAGCTTTAAAAAACGGTCTGCACAATTTATAATAGTCTTTCCGTATTCTAAATGATGCTTTTCGTTCAGCATTTCCAAAATGGAAATATCGCAGGCGATTTCATTATCCGCTCTTATTTCTTTAAAGGTGTACCAGATAAGCGGATTAAACCAATAGAGAGCTTGGAAAATACAGATAAGAAAATTAATATAAATATCACCGTGTTTGTAATGGGTCAACTCGTGAAAAAAGATATAGGGGATATCTGTTGCCGTAATTGTTGTTCTGGATTCATCCGGTAAGACAACACAAGGCTGAAATAAACCAAACGCAGCTGGCGTACTTAACAATTTTGACTTTCCCAAAATTATTTTTCTACGGAGTCGCAGACGTTTTTTACATCTTTTAAATATTTGCTCTGTTTTAACGTCATCAACCGGCTGAATTGTTTTTTTGATCATATGAATACGGCGGTTGGAATAAAACGTAAGTCCCATCGTTAAAACGCTTCCAATCACCCAGACGATCATGAGGAAAAAATTAAGTTGCTCGGGGGTTGCCCTAGTTACCGATACGGTAAAATCCTGCAGCTGGCCTGTGCTTTGATTCATAAGGTCAGCTAGCGAATGTATGGAAAAAGCCGCAGTCGGCATATTGCCGCTTCGGCTAAAAGCAGGCATCCAGTCATTCCCTAAGGAAAACGTTCCAATGGGCAGGAATGGAATGAGCAGCACAAATAAAATAAGATACCGGCTATGATGCTGGAATTTTATCGAAACGTACTTTTTCAGAAACCGTTTCATAAATAATATAAATATTAATAGAATCGATAAAACAAAGGTGCTGGTTAGAAAGTGAATAAAAAATAAACTATACATTGCTATTTTCCTGCTTTCTCTTGCCGCTCCTCTAATATGCGCTTCAATTCTTCAATATCCTGGGGTGTTAATTTATCCTGTTCCAGAAAATTCAATATCATAGAGTTTATCGTGCCTTTATAAAAACGATTCAGAAATGTACTGCTTTCCTGTGCCAGATATTCCTTTTCGTTTACGATGGGAGTATAAACAAACACTCGACTGTCTTTTTCACAGCTTAAAGCCCCTTTTTTCACAAGGCGTAACAGCATGGTCTGTATGGTTTTAGGGTTCCATTTGCTTGTCTTTGACAGCTTATCGATCACTTCAACGGTATTAATAGGCGCATATCCCCATACTACTTTCATCACTTCATATTCCGCATCAGATATTCTGGGCAAATTATCCATCTCAGCAATCCTTTCGCTTACATTTGTAATATTTATTATAATATTTTTAAAATATTTGTCAATCTAACTAGCATGGGGAATTTTTTAATATTTTTGCCAACAAAAGCTCTGCGCTCATTTTATTGGCTGATCTTAACTTCATATAAATAATTCGACTGAACTTTTTTGCGTAGTCTAAACACAATGCGAAGTCGGATTAGCTTGTCCTGACCTCGCGTTGTGTTCATTCTTTACATTTCTATTTAGTGTTTGAAAATTCCACCTCAGACCAGTCGGCACCCTCTTGAAAGTCGGGTACCGACTGAATCGATATCAGTTCTAATCATTTTTCATCTTTCCGGGCGGAACTCCGGTTTTTACGTCGCGATAGGAAACCATGGTGCAGTCTTTTCTCTCGATCAGCTCTTTTGTGCCCTGCTCGCTTTTCTGTGCGCCGCTACCGCCGGAGCATAGAAAGAGTTCCACCTCTTTGCCGGCCGGAAGCAGTTCCACAATGGC
>JAEZGM010000050.1 GCA_023416955.1 Bacillota bacterium
CTCCTCGCCGTAGGCGAGGAGGGGCCCATCTTTCTTCTGCTGCCTTTTAATGGAATATTAATATAAAACCTTTGAATAACGGTTGTAAATAAAACTTTCCTATGTTATAATTTTCTGTAATGTTTGACAACTGGGGGCTATAGAATGGATGTATTTATTGAACAAATTGTTAAGAAGAAAATGGGACCGAAGGATTATATGATTTTAGTCGGATTGCTGTTGGTGGGCGTAGTCCTGATTCTGCTGAGTATTATGTTTATACCCACTTTCTCAATACTTGTTTTAGCCGGGGTATGCTTCAGCGCCTATTACCTTGCTTCTTCACGGAATTTGGAGTTCGAATACAGTGTGACCAACGGAGACGTTACGATTGACAAAATTGTCAACCGCCGCAGCAGAAAACGCGTCATTTCCATTGATGCGCATAACATTGAAAAAATGGGTAAATACAACCCCGAAGAGCACCGGCAAAAAACCTATGCTGCTTCGCTGACGGTTTCAGCAACGGACGACGGAAAAGATGCATGGTACTTCACGGGAAACCATCCGCAAAAAGGCCGTGTACTGGTGGTGTTCAGCCCGGATGAGAAGGTATTGACCGCGATGAAACCATTTCTTCAAAGGCAGGTTGCTATTGATGCTTTTGGCAGGAATTGATCTGGTAGAGATTCACAGAATTCAAAAATCCATGGAAAATCCGCGCTTTTGCAGTACCGTACTCGGTTCAACCGAGTACGCGCAGCTTGCATCGCGCGGATTTCCTATTCAAAGCGTGGCAGCCAGCTTTTGCGCGAAAGAAGCCTTTGCTAAAGCGGTTGGCACGGGCGTGCGCGGATTTTCGCTCAGTGAAGTTGAATTGCTTCGGGAAGACAATGGCAAGCCCAATCTGTATCTGAGCGGAAACGCGCTGAAAATCGCACAGAAGCACGGGTTGACATTTACCGTGAGCGTTACCCACACACGCGAATATGCCGCGGCAGTCGTGGTGGGGCAGGAGGAAGCGGAATGAAAACGTTAACCAGTGCACAATCCAAAGAACTGGAACAAAGCGCCGTAGCAGCGGGGATTAGTTACTTTCAGCTTATGGAGAACGCAGGTGCCGCCGCCGCCCTTTTTATGCAGGAAAATCTACATCTTGGGCAGCAGCACCGAGTGGCCATACTCTGCGGCAAAGGGAATAACGGCGGAGACGGATTCGTGATGGCCCGATACTCCTCTTTGCTCGGCGCTTCGGTTGACGTTGTTCTGACTGAGGGGTTTCCGGTTACGGAACCGGCGCGGGCAATGTTTGAAAAAATTCAGGACACACCTATATGCATCTTAAATGATATGGAATCAGCTGAAAATGTCCTTGCCGCGCTGAAAAAAGCAGATTTTGTGGTGGACGCCATTTACGGAACCGGCTTTCACGGCAGAATTAAGGAACCCCTCCTGCCTTTAATGAAGGCGGTGGGGGAATCCAATGCGGTCGTGGTTTCAGTCGATATGCCAAGCGGTGCAAACTGCGATACCGGCGCGGTGGAGGGCGAATGCATCAAAGCCGATTTTACGGTTGCGTTTTCTACGCTGAAAGCGGGTCATGTCCTTGCTCCTGCCCGTTCCTTCTGCGGGGAAGTTTCGGTACTGCCGATTGGGATCAGCGCGGAACTAATTCGGAAGCAGGCCGCTGCGCTTGAAGTTACGGAATGTGATTTTGTGAAGCCTATACTGAAGCCCCGTGACCCGGAAAGCAATAAGGGCACTTACGGAAGGCTGCTTTGTGTCTGCGGCAGCGAGGGAATGGCAGGCGCCGCGCTGATGAGTGCCAAAGCGGCGGCACGCTGCGGGACGGGAATCGTGAACGCGGCGGTTCCGCGCTCCATTTATGGAATTGTTGCTTCCCATGCTGCCGAACCTGTTTTTACGCTGCTGGATTATGATGATAAAGGAAATCTTTCGGAAAGCAGCCGCGCCGCGTTGAAGGAATCGTTGGGAAAGGCAAGCGCATGTTTGATTGGCTGCGGCCTTGGAAGGTCAAAAGGTGCGGTTGAAGCGCTGGAATTGGTTCTTGCACAGTCCCGTGTACCTCTGATTATTGACGCGGATGGCATAAACATCTTAGCTGAGAATATAAATAGGTTAAGCGAGGTCAAAGTTCCCGTGATACTGACGCCGCACCCGGGCGAAATGGCGCGACTGATGCGGACGACAGTGCCTGATGTCCAGTCAAACCGGCTTGCATACGCGAAACAATTTGCCGCGGAGCATCGGGTAATTCTCGTGCTGAAGGGCGCGGGAACACTGATCGCCGAGCCGGACGGAAAAACTTATCTGAATCCTACGGGAAACGCGGGAATGGCAAAAGGCGGGAGCGGTGACGTGCTCGCCGGTATGGTTTCGGCGCTTGCCGCACAGGGAATTGACCTGATTCAGGCAGCGGCGGGCGCTGTGTATCTTCATGGTGCGGCGGGCGACCGCTGTGCGCAGAAGCTTTCCCAGTGCGCAATGCTGCCGACCGATATCATCGACGCATTGCCGGAACTGTTTTTACAAATTGAGCAGAAAGTAAAAAGCTAGGCCTTGTTTATGAAATGCAAAGTCTAGTCTATTTCGGCTAAAATTGCGTCCAGCCGCGTCAAAAATGCTCGGAATATGGAATTGCATTCCAGAAAAGTATTCCGGTGCTTTGTTCTTCGCTGAGCATAATTTTATCTCGAAAATCCTTCGATTTTTAATTTATAAACAAGGCATAGGGGGCCTTCCTCGGTAATCTTGATACAAGGGGCTGTATGAATGCGCCGAACTGCTTTTGCTGCTCTTGCTTTGGTGTTTTTGCTTTTAGCCGGCTGTTCAAAGGTAATTGTGCATGAGTTAAAACCGGAGGACATTACTTTTACCTTTGCGTGCAAAGCTGACATCACAAGTGACGGGAAGAAAATGGAATGCACTGTCAGCCGTTCCGCTCCGGGTATTATTACAATCGGTGTTGTTTCCGGCGGAGTCAGCGGCCTCACTTATTTTTGGGATTCCGAAAATTTTTCCGTTTCTTATCTGGGTTTGGCTGCTGACAGCGAAGAGTGCGTGCTGCCTAAAACGTCGTTTGCGTATCTGATCAAGCAGACGCTGGATTCCGCGTCGAGTACCGGCGCTTTGACGAAAACACACGGCAACGAGTTCTCCGGCACTGCTTCCGGTTATAATTATCTGATTACCGCCGATGTGAATACCGGGCTGATTCAAACACTTTCCATCCCGAAATACAATCTTATCGCATCTTTTCACGATTTCAGCGAACCCGGAACTTAAATTTCCATTGAAATGCTATACAGTCATTTAATTTGAAAGCAGAACCAATCCCCATTTTCTTGGATGTTTTCTAAAGTTCACTGACTATAGGATAAATATGCGAACCCTGTCAAAGAGGGCATTGCAAAGTGAGTTTTTATTCATTTTGCAATGCTCTCTTTTTCTCTCTTAATATAATGTCAACCTTCCGCCTGCAATAATATTATGTTGTAGAGCCTGCAAGTGAATAAATCCCTGAAAGAACGTTAAGAATATCTGCAGGTTTCCAATTTCATTAATTTAAATTTCGCGGAGTGTGAAAAATGTGAATATTCGAAGAGGCGATATTTATTACGCGGATCTTAGTCCGGTGGTCGGTTCCGAACAGGGCGGAGTGCGACCCGTTTTGATCGTTCAGAACAATGTCGGCAATCGCTTCAGTCCAACCGTGATCGCGGCAGCAATTACCAGCCAGCGTTCCAAGGCAAATCTTCCGACGCACATTATGCTAGATGCACAGACTACAGGTCTCGCAAAAGATTCCGTTGTTTTGTTGGAACAGGTTCGTACCATTGATAAGCACAGGCTGAAAGAGCGCATGGGGCGGCTGGATGATACGTTTATGTCACAGGTTGATCAGGCTTTGTCTATCAGCTTTGGTCTCGATCAGAGTCAGGTGGAAAGCCAGGCTACATAGAAATGCCTGAAATATGTATGACAAACGTATATTTCATAAAACACGAAAAATAATAGTAAAAATAAAACAAAAGAGGTGCTACTATGCAACTGACTGAAAAAGAACTTTCCGCAATAGAGGATCAGCTCAGCGAGGAAAAGCTGTTGGTTACGAAGATGAAAGCCTATTCTCAGGCCTGTAACGATCAGGAACTGAAAAAGAAATACGAATGTATTGCCGATAAGCATCAGGCACATTTTGACCAGCTTTTAAACTTTTTGGGCTGAGGAGGATAAAAAATGAACAGCAACAATATACAGATGCAGGACAAGGAAGTTATCAACGATGTACTGTCGTCCCAGAAATTCATTACGGATTCCTATAACAATTTTACAAATGAATGCGCCACTCCGAATGTGAGAGAGCAGTTCATGCGGATATTGACGGAAGAGCATCAGATCCAGGCTGAAGTGTTCGACGAAATGAGCAAGCGCGGATGGTATCCCACTACGCCCGCCCAGCAGCAGAAAGTGCAGCAGGCGAAACAAAAGTTTCAGAACATGAACCAGTAGCAGTCATAATTGAATTTACGGCGCCGGATCATGCGATCCGGCGCTTCTTGCTTTACAATACAGGCCAGAAAAGTTGCAATTTTGTATTTATCTTTGCAAAGATAAATACAAAATGTGGGTCTAATGATGACCCACGAGCAATTTTTTCGTAAAGAGGTTGACGCAAAATGTATGAATCCATTTTGCATCAACCTCTTTTTTTGCGCGCGTTAGCATAAAATGTACAAGGTCAGAATAACAATTAGGTAGATTCAGAAAAAGGAGAATGCCTTTATGGAGTATATTTTGAACCGCGAGGCTTTGGCTGCAAATGAAGTGATTTTTGATGGATGTCAGGAACAGCCTGTGGATCTTGATATCAACTTGCCCGACTACTGCCCGGATATACAGCGCATTTTAAAGTGTCAGGTTTATCCGCGCATTGTTTCCCGGGGAGTGAATGGGGATCGGCTGGAACTGGAAGGAAATTACACCGTAAAGGTGCTGTACCTCGACTCCGGCGGAACGACCGTACGCTGCTGCGATAGCAGCGACACATTTTCCGCTTCCATCAATCTGAAGCAGAATGCCGACAATGCCAGAATTACCGCGTTTGCCCGTGTAGAGTACATTAACTGCCGAGCAACAAGCCCCCGGCGCCTTGATATTCACGGATCCTTTTCGCTGTGTGTGAAAGCCACTGCGCAGGAAGATACCGAAGTTGTCAGCAATATCGACAGCGAAGACGTTGAGCAGCAGAAAAAAACATTGTCGTTCAATAAAATGGTGGGTTTCGGTCAGCAGCAATTCAGCATTGACGAGGTACTGGAGCTCGGGAACGGCAAGCCTGCCGCCGATAACCTGATCCGAACCGACGCATTTGCCATCGTTCAGGACAATAAGGTAATCGCCAACAAGATTATGTTGACCGGCGAAGTGTATGTGAAGTTCCTGTATTCCTCCACTGAAAACGAATCCTCGCTGGAAACGATGGAATATGCCATTCCGTTTAACCAGATGCTGGATTGCGACGGCGCGACAGACGACTGCATGTGTGACGTGCAGCTCAACGTGGCGGGAATTGAGACGCAAATCAAAAACGACTATTCCGGGGATAAGGTATTTTTCGATGTTCAGGTGAAGCTGTTCGCCGGCGCGGCGGTTTACCGCAGCAGCGAAAATACCGTCGTGACTGACGCGTATTCTAAAAAGTTTGAAATGAATCTTTCCTATAAGCAAAAATCGCTGGATAATCTGACCGATCTGGCAAATGACAGCTATATTTTGAAATCGTCACTATCGCCGGATGATACCGCCGTAACCAAGGTTATGGATATTTGGAACGAGATGAGCACGGTAGGTGCCAACGTTGAAAACGGGCAGATTAATTACAAGGGAAAAGTAAACCTGTGTGTGCTGGCTCTCAACGCGGAAAACCGTCCTTTCTATTTTGAACGTCTTGTTGATTTTGAGTATTCCCGGCCATATTCCAATGCCCAGGATCGTTTGAGTTGCAGTGCCAATATGTTTGTCGCCGGCATCAGTTACCGAATTACGGGTTCAGGAATCGATGTAAAGACGGAATTGAAGCTGAATGCGAGTCTTTACCGTCAGGTAAGCCTGAAGATTATTACGGATGCAACAGCGGATGAAAGCAAACCACGGGTGCAGGATAAATCGGCGGCATTGAGCATCTACTATGCCGACGCGGGCGAAACATTATGGAATATCGCCAGAGCGTACTCCACTTCCGTTGAAGCGATTAAGCTGGAAAATGACCTTACCGGCGAATTCGTTGAGAACAGGGGGATGCTGCTGATTCCGATGTGAGTTTGAACAACGCGTGCAAACAAAAATAATTTCTCTGCCTGAGGGGGAGGTAAAATGGAAGAACGCAATATTTATAGTGACATTTCCCAGCGCACAAACGGCGATATCTACATAGGCGTGGTCGGCCCGGTCCGTACCGGCAAATCGACTTTCATTAAAAAGTTTATGGATTTGATTGTTCTGCCGAACATGGATTCCAATTATCGCCGTGACCGGGCGGTCGATGAGCTGCCGCAATCTGCGGCAGGCCGCACCATCATGACCACCGAGCCTAAGTTTGTGCCGGAGCAGGCCGTAACCGTAAATGTGGACGCAAGCGCTACGTTTTCCGTGCGGCTGATCGACTGCGTGGGTTATATTGTTCCCAGTGCGCTTGGCTACATTGAAAACGACATGCCGCGCATGGTGATGACACCCTGGTATGAAGAGCCCATTCCGTTCAATATGGCGGCCGAAATTGGGACCAAAAAAGTCATTACCGAGCATTCCACCATCGGTCTGGTCATTTCGACCGACGGCAGCATCAGCGATATTCCGCGCGCGGAATATGAAGAAGCGGAAGAGCGTGTCGTCAACGAGCTGAAAGAAATAAAAAAACCGTTTGTAATGCTGCTCAACTGTGTGAACCCGAATTCACAGGAGGCCATGACACTTGGTGCCAACCTGCAGCAGCGCTACGGTGTTCCGGTAGTTCCTGTCAACTGCCTTGACATGCAGGAAAGCGAAATCAGAAATATTCTTGCAACGGTGCTGTTTGAATTTCCGGTAAAGGAAATCAAGGTAGAGATGCCGCGCTGGGTTTCGACTCTTGAAAAAGGGCATTGGCTGCGTTCCGCCGTTTACGGCGCAATTCAGCAGTCCGCGGCGCAGATCACAAAAATTCGCGAAGTCAACTCTGTAATTGACAATGTGCAAAAATGTGAGTATGTTCGCGGCGCCAATATTATTTCGGCCGAACTGGGGAACGGGCACACCAGAATCGCGGTCTCATTTGATCAAAACCTGTTTTACAAAATCATGGGTGAAAAAACAGGAATCCAGATCGACAACGAAGGCGATCTGCTTGATTGTATGCTGAACCTGGCAGAGACGAAAAAAACTTACGACAAAATTAAGGAAGCGTACGAAGATGTTCAGCAGACAGGGTACGGTATTGTGATGCCGGGAATAGAGGAACTTACACTGGAGGAGCCGGAGATCATCAAACAAGGCGGAAAATATGGGATACGGCTGAAAGCCGCGGCGCCTTCCATCCATATGCTGAAAACACAGATTACCACGGAGCTGACACCGATTGTGGGCTCTGAAGAGCAATCTCAGGAGCTGGTCGTGTATCTTTTGAAGGAGTTCGAAGAAAATCCGGCAAAAATCTGGGAATCCAACATCTTTGGAAAGAACCTGCATGAACTCGTCAGTGAAGGACTTCACAATAAACTTTACCGCATGCCGAGTGACGCAAGGGATAAAGTACGCGAAACGATTGAACGAATTATAAATGACGGCTGCAATGGATTAATCTGCATAATTTTATAATTAAAATTAAAAAAAAGATGGTTGGGTTGCGAAAAAGAAGCCCAATCATCTTTTTTAGATTGATAAATATTAAATTAGCACTTATAATGTTAATAGGCTAAAGACTCACAAAAGGAAGTGTATTGTATGTTTACGATTCTTGAAAAGCGCAGGCTTAACGATTCGATGACACTCATGGTGGTTGATGCTCCTTTTATTGCTAAAAAGGCGCACGCGGGCCAGTTCATCATATTGCGCATCAACGAATTTGGGGAAAGAATTCCGCTGACTATAGCAGATTATGACCGTGAAAAGGGAACTATTACGATCATTTTTCAAAAAGTCGGCAAAACTACTACAGAGCTTGATCAGCTGAACGAAGGCGAAGCGATTCTTGACTTTATCGGGCCTCTCGGAAAAGCCTCCGAAATCGAAGGCTATAAGAAGGTTGCCGTTATCGGCGGCGGCGCGGGCTGTGCCATTGCTTATCCTCAGGCGAAGGCGCTGCACAACATGGGCGCTAAAGTCGATATTATCGCCGGATTCCGTAATAAGGATATTATCATTCTTGAAGATGAGATGAAAGCGGCCAGCGACAATCTGATTCTTACAACCGACGACGGTTCCAACGGCAACAAGGGCTTTGTTACCGACGCGCTGCGTAAAAACATTGAGGACGGCGCCGGTTATGACCTTGTCATTGCCATTGGCCCGCTGCCCATGATGAGAGCGGTTTGCAACCTGACGAAGGAATTCAACATTAAAACCATCATCAGCATGAACCCGATTATGATTGACGGTACAGGCATGTGCGGCGGCTGCCGGCTTACTGTTGGCGGAAAAACAAAGTTTGCCTGTGTTGACGGCCCTGATTTTGACGGTCATGAAGTTGATTTTGACGAAGCGATCAAAAGGACCAGAACTTATTCCGATATGGAAAAAGAGTCTGCTCGCGAATACAATTGTCGTTTAATGGAGGGTGCTAAGAATGCCTAATATGACTCCGAATAAAACTCGGATGCCGGAGCAGGATCCGAATGTACGCAACAAAAATTTTGAAGAAGTAACTTTGGGATATACCCAGGAAATGGCGATTGAGGAAGCACAGCGCTGCCTGAACTGCAAGCACAAGCCCTGTGTCAGCGGTTGCCCGGTCGGGGTACGCATTCCCGAATTTATCAGCCATGTTGCCAACGGCGAATTTGAGGATGCATATAAAACCATTAAGCTGACGAACTCTCTTCCCGCTGTCTGCGGCCGTGTATGCCCGCAGGAAACGCAGTGCGAATCCAAATGTGTACGCGGCATTAAGAACGAGCCGGTCGGCATTGGCCGTCTGGAGCGTTTCGTCGCGGATTGGCACATGAAAAACGGAAAAGATGAAGCGGAGAAAGTGGAGCCGAACGGTCATAAGGTCGCGATTGTCGGAGCCGGCCCCGCCGGCTTGACCTGCGCTGGCGACTTGGCGGCAATGGGTTACAAAGTCACCGTTTTCGAAGCCTTCCATACTGCCGGCGGCGTTTTGATGTACGGTATTCCGGAATTCAGGCTTCCGAAAGAAATCGTACAGAAGGAAGTTGTTTCCCTGGAAGCAAAAGGCGTTGAAATCAAGACAAACATGGTGATCGGCAAGGTCCTTTCTGTGGACGAGCTCTTTGAAATGGGCTATGAAGCTATTTTCATCGGCACAGGCGCCGGTCTGCCGAACTTTATGAATATTCCCGGTGAGGGACTTGTGGGCACTTATTCCGCAAATGAATTTCTGACCCGCGTAAACCTGATGAAGGCATACAAAGACGAGTATGACACTCCGATTATCCGCCCGAAGAATGTCGCGGTTATCGGCGGCGGAAACGTGGCTATGGACGCAGCGAGAACCGCAAAGCGTCTTGGCGCGGAGAACGTCTATATTATCTACCGCCGTTCTGAAGAGGAACTTCCTGCCCGTAAAGAAGAAGTTCACCATGCAAAAGAAGAGGGCATTGTGTTCAGCCTGCTGCATAATCCTGTTGCCATTCACGGCGATGAAAACGGCAGAGTAAACTCCATTGAGTGTGTGGAAATGGAACTCGGCGAGCCGGATGCTTCCGGAAGACGCAGGCCCATTGAGAAAAAGGGCTCTAACTTTAAAATTCCGGTTGACTGTGTTGTCGTTGCAATCGGTAACTCCCCGAACCCGCTGATCCGTTCCACTACGAAAGGTTTGGAAGCAAACAATCGCGGCTGCATTGTTGTAAACGACGAAACAATGGCAACAACACGCGATGGCGTTTACGCCGCGGGCGATGCCGTAAGCGGCGCTGCTACGGTTATTCTCGCAATGGGCGGCGGTAAAGAAGCTGCTCAGTCCATCGACAGTTATATAAAATCCAAATAATTCGGTAAATTGTCTTTCGGTTTACTAGTTGAACCAGCTACGAGGGTATTACAAAAGGAATGAAAATTTCTTCTGTAATACCCTCGTTTTTCGTTGCCCGGTTCTCATTGTAAATGATGATTCATATTATTGAGCGGATGATTATTTTACAGGAGGAAAAACGATGAAAGACTATCAAGACTACGACGAAGATGAGTACGGCCAGAACGAATATGAGAACGATCCGTACAGGGAGCAGGAGCACAGCGGAGGTGTAAAGCAGAGCAGCGTAAAACTGCTGACCGTGATTCAAATTACCGTTTGCGCAATCATTCTTTTGACCGCTGCATTTTTGAGAATCAGCGGACAGAACGCATATGCGATTGTCCGCAGTTGGTACGTCGAAAATATCAACAAAACAATTATACCTGATGAGCAGGTGGAGATCGCGAAGGAAAAAGTGATCAGCCTGTTTCCGGCAGCTTCAGGTAACCCGTTGGAGTCACAGCCGCAAACAAGTTCTGAGGATAATGCCCAGGGAGCTGTAAGCTCAACCCCGTCGGCAGGCTCGACTGCGGCTGCAAGTTCCACAGATTCTTCGGGTGCGGCCTCAAGCTCTCAACAGCCTGCGAGCTCGGGAAGCTCTTCAAAATCGCCTGCTCCTGTTGAATCCCAGTCGCTGATTAATTAAGCGGCTTTCATGATCACATTTTATATCAAAAACTGCCGGGTTTCCGTCAGCTTCTTTTTTGTTGCCGCAGCCGCGGCGCTGCTGGTGATAGACCAAAGCGGTCTGTCGTTACTGACATTTCTGTCCGCCGCTTTTCACGAAGCCGGCCACTTTCTGGCGATGTCGTTCATCGGCGTAAGGCTTTCCCAAATTCGCGTTACGCCGTTCGGCATGGATATTGAAAAATCGCAGTGTGTACAGCGCAGTTACTGCCGCGATCTTTGCGTCTCCCTTTCCGGTCCGCTTATGAATCTGATTGCGGGGGTTGTTTCCGCTACCTTAAATAATGCGGATTTTGCGAACATTAATTTCGCGCTTGCCGCTTTCAACCTTTTGCCGATTGAACCGCTTGACGGCGGGCAGGCGCTTTATTCGCTGCTGTGCAACCGCTTCAGCTCTGACCGCTCGGCGAAAATAGTCTCCGTTATTTCTTTTGTGACGCTGCTTCCTCTTGCTGTTTTGGGCTTTCTTTCCGTTTTTCGTTCTCCATGGAATTTCTCGCTGCTCCTCACCTGCGTCTATCTGATATTTCTGCTTGTTTTCAAAAGCGGAAGATATTATTAATTTGCAATCTACCCGAAGGGGCTGTATAATGAAGAGCATTGAATGACCCGGAGGTTCTTAATGATTGACAACAGAGTAGAAAAAATATTGCTGAAGGTGCAGAAGCCGGGGCGCTATGTCGGCGGCGAACTGAACAGTATTATCAAAAATAAAGACGAGATTGATGTTCGCTTTGCTTTTTGTTTCCCGGACATCTATGAAATCGGCATGTCGCATCTTGGCATGAAAATTTTATACAGCCAGCTGAATTCACTCCCTTACACATGGTGTGAGCGGGTTTTCGCGCCATGGGCGGACATGGAAGAGCAAATGCGCGCAAACGGCATTCCGCTCTACGCGCTCGAAAGCGGAGACAGCATCGCGGACTTTGACATTATCGGTTTTACGCTTCAGTATGAATTAAGCTATACCAATATTCTGAATATGCTCAATATGGCGGGAATTCCGCTTCTCGCCGGCGAGCGTCATTCGCTTTCCCAACTGGTTGTTGCGGGCGGCCCCTGCGCCTGTAATCCCGAGCCACTGGCCGATTTTGTGGATTTGTTCTTTATCGGCGAGGGGGAAGAGGTCGATTGCGAAGTAGTTGAGCTTTATAGAGAGTTCAAGCAAAAAAACGGAACCAAAGAGGATTTTTTGATTGCCGCTGCAAAGATTCAGGGCGTTTATGTTCCTTCCCTTTACGACGTAACATACCGGGTGGACGGAACCCTGTGCGCGGTTACGCCGAAAGACGGCGCGCCCGCGACGGTGGAAAAACGGGTTATTATGGACGTGGACAAGGCCTATTTCCCGGATCGTTTTGTGGTTCCTTACATTGAAATTGTACATGACCGCACAGTAACGGAAGTGCTGCGCGGCTGTATTCGCGGCTGCCGGTTCTGTCAGGCCGGGTTCATCTACCGCCCGTTCCGCGAAAAATCGGTTGATGTAATTGACCGCCAGTGCCATGACCTGTGCGCAAATACAGGTTACGACGAAATTACGCTTTCCTCGCTGAGTACCAGCGATTATTCCAAAATCAATGAGCTGATTGACCAGATTCAAACCTGGTCGGAGGAAGAAAAAACGGGAATTTCCCTGCCTTCGCTGCGGGTGGACAATTTTTCAAGCGAATTGATGGATAAAATTAAATCCGTGCGCCGCAGCGGACTGACCTTTGCGCCCGAAGCGGGCACACAGCGCCTGCGCGATGTCATCAATAAAAACGTAACGGAAGAAGAACTGCTTCGTACCGTCAATACGGCGTTTCGCGGCGGGTGGACAACCATTAAGCTGTATTTTATGATCGGATTGCCCACAGAAACCATGGAAGACGTGGAGGGAATTGCGAATCTGGGGCAGACGGTGGTGGACGCTTTCTACAACAGCCCGGACAAGCCGCGCGGAAAAAGCGTAAAGGTATCCGTCAGCGCGTCATCCTTTGTACCGAAGCCGTTTACGCCCTTCCAGTGGGAACCGCAGGATACCATGGAAATGCTGCAGGAAAAACAGCGCCATCTGCTTTCTTCGATTCATTCTAAGAAAATCGAACCGAGTTGGCACGACGCGGATACCAGCTATATGGAAGGTGTTTTTGCCCGCGGCGACAGGCGCCTTGGCGCGGTTCTTCTGGAAGCGCAGAAGAGCGGCATGAAAATGGATGGCTGGCAGGACTTCTTTTCTCTGAAAAAGTGGCTTTCGGTATTTGAAAAGTGCAGCGTAGACCCATCGTTTTACGCGAACCGCAAAAGAAACTTTGACGAGGTGCTCCCGTGGGATCACATTGATTACGGAGTCAAAAAATCCTTCTTAATTAAGGAATGTGAACGGGCATACGCCAACACGACGACGCCCAACTGCCGTGAGGCCTGCTCCGCATGCGGCGCATCCTGCTTTAAAGGGGGGATATGCGTTGAAAACCGTTAGAATCTGGTTTCGGAAGGTCGGCTCCGCGCGTTACATCTCTCACCTTGATTTAAATCGCTGTATGTCCAGGGCAATGCACAAGGCGAAAATCCCGCTTTGGTATACGCAGGGATTCAATCCCCACGCATTTCTTGTGTTCGCGTTGCCTCTGCCGCTTGGAATCCAGAGTGAGCGGGAATCCCTTGACGTAAAGCTGGACGATGACGCAATCACGCGTGAAGAGCTGATTCCCAAAATGAATTCTGCGCTTCCGCCTGATCTGGCAGTTTTCGACGTAACGGAGCCGGTTATGAAAGCGGGGCAGATTACCTCGGCATCTTACCGGCTTCTGCTTGACCCGGAAACGGCCTCTGCGAAGGAAATCTGCGATAAAATACGCGCGCTATTTGAATTGTCAGAAGTACTGGTGCCGAAGCACACGAAAAGCGGCATGATTGATTTTGACCTCAAGCCGTACCTGCATCATGTGGAGGTATCGGTAAAGGATCAGTTCGTGCAAATTGACGCGTTTCTTCCCGCGGGCAGCACAATGAACGTAAACCCCATGCTTCTGCTGGAAGCGATGAAGAAATATCTTGGTCTGGATTTATACGCCAGAATGGAAAGACTCGCCCTATACGACGCGGACGGAAATTTATTTGAATAAAAACCAAAAAAAGATTGCACCTTTCAGCGAAATATGATAGACTATATAGGCATTTGGAATCCGTCGGTTTTCCGATGGGGGTCAATGCCCGGTATTACCGTGACATTGAAGCGGACAGTCCTCTGCCGGCTGGCATGAATGTCTGAATTTTAGGAGGAAATTTTTCATGGACGCATTAAAATTAATTGCTCAGGATTCAACCAAAACAGAACTTCCGGAATTTGAAGTCGGCGACACTGTTCGCATCAGCGTAAATATCCGCGAAGGTCAGCGCGAAAGAATCCAGCTTTTCGAAGGAACTGTAATCGCTCGCAAGGGCAGCGGCATTTCTGAAACCTTTACCGTCAGACGCGTATCTTATGGTGTCGGCGTGGAAAGAGTTTTCCCGATTCATTCTCCTAACGTAAAGGGAATTGAAATCGTTCGCCATGGCCGTGTGCGCAGAGCAAAACTTTATTATCTGCGTGACCGCGTGGGCAAGGCTGCTAAAGTTAAAGAGCAACTGAAATAAGTTCGATTTGAAAAGGGACATGTATGTGTCCCTTTTTTGCTATTACCATAATTTTTTAAATAGCTCTGTTTTAGATTTAAAAAAGAATTGTTAATAATAAAGAGGTGGCCTTCTTGAATCAGGATCATGATATACCCGAAATCCAGCCTTCCGGCGAAGACAGCGTAACCCGTCCGGCTGTCGGCTGCTTTGAATGGATTGAAGCACTGATTCCTGCCCTGATTATCATTCTGGTGCTGTTTACGTTTCTGTTCCGCGTCATTACTGTCAACGGAGATTCTATGAAGCCGAACCTGCAGAACGATTATAAGGTGTTTGTTTCCTGTACCGACCGGAATTTTTCACGCGACAGCATTGTTGTTGTGGACGGCAGGGGAACAAAATTGGATAAAATTATTGTGAAGCGCGTGATTGCCACGGAAGGGCAGACGGTCAATATTGACTTTCAGACCGGTGTGGTTTCGGTGGACGGCGTTGCGCTTGACGAATCCGCTTACATTGAAAACGGCATCACCAAAGATCAGTATGATGTTACATTCCCGCAGAAAGTACCGGCCGGGCATGTTTTTGTCCTTGGGGACAACCGCATCGTTTCGGAAGACAGCAGGGCAAGTGACGTCGGTATGATCGATCAGCGTTATATTATCGGAAAGGCGGAATTCATTATTTCTCCTTTTGCCAAATTCGGGCGTTTACAGTAAATCCGTCTTTCTTTACTATAAAGGAGTTGTCTCCCTGTTGAACCTCCATACAGCAAGAATCGCCGCGAAAGAAGAGGATGGTACTGCCCACGTTCAGAACAATCTAAAGACGAGCTGTTTTGAATACATGGCGTCCATTATCACTTCTTTAGTCGCCGTTGTAATACTATTTACTTTATTTTTCCGTATCGTTACGGTTTTTGGCCCGTCCATGCTGCCGACACTGCAGTCAGGCGACCATGTTGTTTTATTCTGCTGGAACTATCAGCCGCAGCACGATGATGTTGTTGTGATTACGCAAACCGCGCAGTACGACAAGCCGATCATTAAGCGGGTGATCGCGCTGGAAAATGAAGCTGTCGACATTGATTTTAAAACCGGTATAATTTCAGTCAACGGGAAGCCGCTTGAGGAATCAGATTATTTAAAACGGGGCGTTACACACTCTGACTTTACGTTTCCGCTTACGGTTCCCAAAGGTCATGTTTTTGTTCTTGGGGACAACCGTTCCGTTTCAAACGACAGCCGATACAGCGATATCGGCATGATTGACGAGCGCTATATTCTTGGAAAAGCACAATGTGTGCTGTTTCCGTTTGACAGGCTCGGCGCAATTAATTAACAGATGTTTTATCTTAGAGGACGATTTTAAATATGAGTGAGGCACAATCGATACAATGGTTTCCCGGTCATATGACCAAAACCAAACGACAAATTGAAAAAAGCTTAAAGCTGGTTGACGTAGTCGCCGAAATTATTGACGCGCGCATCCCGGAAAGCAGCCGCAATCCGGTTCTGAATTCCATTATTCAGAATAAGCCGCGCGTCATATTGATGAATAAAAGTGATGTCGCCGACCCGGTGCAGACAAACCGGTGGATTGCGTATTATAAATCCAAAGGGATTCCCGCGCTGCCGATTGACTGCCGCACCGGCAAAGGGCTGAACGGATTTATCCCGCTTGTGAAGGACGTACTCAGCGACCGCATTGCCGCGTGGGAGTCAAAAGGCATGGTAGGGCGCGGAATCCGCGTCATGGTAGTCGGTATTCCGAATGTCGGCAAATCCTCGCTGATCAACCGGCTATCGAAAAACGCGAAGGCCAATGTGGAGGACCGGCCCGGTGTGACGCGTTCGAACCAATGGTTCACCATCGGTAAGGGATTTGACCTTTTGGACACGCCCGGGGTGCTCTGGCCGAAATTTGAGGATAAAACGGTCGGCGAGCGTCTGGCCTTTACGGGCGCCGTAAAAGATGAGGTGGTCGACACCGAGCACCTTGCCTCGCGTCTTTTGGAAGTACTGCGCGACAGGTACCCCGCCGCACTGAAGCAGCGCTATAAGCTGGATACCGATCTTTCTGGCTTACAGGGTTACGAGTTGCTGGAAATAATCGGTAAAAAACGCGCAATGCTGATTTCCGGCGGTGAAATTGATACCGAACGCGCATCCATCATGGTTCTTGACGAGTTCCGAAGCGGCACGATGGGCAGGATTACGCTGGAACAGGCTGGGGTGTAACATGGACTGGTTTGCATATGAGAATAACGCAAGAACACAGGGATATCAGGTAATCTGCGGCATTGATGAAGCGGGGCGCGGGCCTTTGGCCGGCCCGGTGTTCGCTGCCGCAGTTATTTTGCCCGAAAACGCGGACATACCGGGGCTGAACGACTCTAAAAAGCTCAGCGAAAAAAAGAGGGAGGAGTTGTACCCCCTCATTACCGAAACGGCTGTCAGTTGGTCAGTCGGGTTTGCCACAGAACAGGAAATTGATGAAATCAATATTCTTCAAGCCACGTTTCTGGCAATGAAGCGTGCCTGTGACGGCTTGAATACCCGCCCCGATTACGCGCTGGTGGACGGCAACCGTATGCCGCGGCTGGGTGTCAGTACGGAAACGATCATCAAGGGCGACGCTCTGTCAGCCAGCATCGCGGCGGCATCTATTCTGGCTAAGGTGAGCCGTGACCGGCTGATGGTTGAAATTGATCAAATTTATCCGGAGTATCAGTTTTCAAAGCACAAGGGATACGGTACGGAATTACATAGGGAACTGCTCCATCAATACGGCCCTTGCCCGGTGCACCGCAAAACGTTTCTCAAAAAGATTCTGGGAGATGAAACCTTTGCAAAATGAAACAGGAAAGCTGGGAGAAGACTACGCCGCGGAGCTGCTCCGTGAAAAGGGCTACCGCATTTTGGAGCGGAATTATCATTCGCGTTTCGGCGAAATTGACATTATTGCGGAGAACAGCGAATACATTGTGTTTGCGGAAGTAAAAACCCGTGATGAAAATTTTGCGGTCAGTCCTTTGGAAGCGGTTACGAAAGGTAAGCAGAAAAAGCTGGGGAAAACGGCTTTGCTTTACCTGCAGTCGCACCCGACACCGCTTCAGCCGCGGTTTGACGTAATCGCCATTGTCACTGCCGGGGGCGACTTTACTGTAAAGTCAGCCGACCACATCCAGAACGCGTTTTCCATAGGAGGGTATATATGAAATATTTCGATCTCCATTGCGACACGATTTCAGACTGTTACGAAAAACAGCAATCCCTTTATGACGGAAACCTACAGATTTCCCTTAAGCGCGGCGCTGCCTATTCCTCTTGGATTCAATGCTTTGCGGTATGGATTCCGGATGAAGTCAGGGGCAAAGCAGCATTCGATTATTTTGATACCATCTATGATCATATGCAGAAAGAAATTCAGCAATACTCCGATCATGTTATGCTGTGTAAAACTGCCGCTGATCTGCAAACGGCAATCGGGCAGAAAAAAGTCGGCGCTGTTTTAACCGTAGAGGGCGGCGCAGCCGTCGCGGGTGATATGGGCAGGCTGCGGTACCTCGCGCAATGCGGCGTAAAGGCAATGACGCTTACATGGAATTCCTACTGTGAAATAGGAGACGGCGCGGGCGTCGCTTCACCCAAGGGTTTAACTGAGTTTGGCAGGCAGGCTGTTCGCGAGATGGAACGGGTCAATATGGTGGTGGACGTATCCCACGCCAGTGACCCGCTGTTTGATGATGTCGCCGCTTGTACGAGCAAACCGTTTATTGCGACGCATTCCAATTCACGTGCGGTCTGCAATCATAAAAGGAACCTCACGGACGACCAGTTCGGTGTAATTCGGGAGCGTGGCGGCTTAGTCGGCATGACGTTTGCACCCGGGTTTCTGAACGACTCCGAAACACCTAGGGTAGAAGATGTGCTCCGCCATACGGATCATTTCCTTTCTCTCGGTGGGGAACACTGCCTGGCAATCGGCGGTGATTTTGACGGAACTCCGCTTCCTGACGGCATGACCGGTATTGAGTCGGTGGAAACGCTTGCGGAACTGATGCTGCGGCATAATTACAGCGAAAGCCTTGTAAATTCGATTTTATTTGATAATGCCTATCAATTTTTTCTTTCACTTTTATAAGAATCATGTTATATTATTGGTAACAGTCAACCAAAGGGGGAACTATTTTGCATTATCAATCCACCAGAAGCAGTTCGGTCGCGGTTTCCGCAGCACAGGCAATGGCACAGGGTATTGCGGACGACGGCGGCCTTTTTGTACCCGACAGCTTTCCGCGTTTGTCTTATTCTGATTTAAGCGAATTGAGCCGTGCAGATTATACAGAGCGGGCAGCTCGGATTCTTTCCTTTTTTCTGCCCGACTTTTCCGCTGAGGAAATCGAGGAATGTGTCCGCAGTGCCTATGGCGGCGGTAAATTTGATCGGGGTCATCCGGCTCCTCTGACAGTACTGCAAAGCGAACGGGTGAATATGTGCATGCTGGAGCTTTGGCACGGGCCGACCTGCGCTTTTAAGGATATGGCGCTGCAGCTTTTGCCTCATTTGCTGACGAAATCTCTGCGCAAAATCCACTCCTCCAAAACCGCGGTCATTCTGGTCGCGACATCGGGCGACACCGGCAAGGCCGCGCTGGAAGGCTTTAAGGACGTAGATGGAACACGTATCTTGGTCTTCTACCCGCAAAATGGTGTCAGCCCCATGCAGAAACAGCAAATGACCACGCAGGAAGGCAATAACGTATTTGTCTGTGCGATTGAAGGAAACTTTGACGATGCCCAGACCGGCGTTAAAAAGCTGTTTGCCGACGAGCAGATTCATGAATTGCTTGCGAGAAACGAAATGATGTTTTCCAGCGCTAATTCCATTAACTGGGGACGGCTTCTGCCGCAAATCGTATATTATTTTTCGGCTTACTGCGACTTGATCGCCAAGGAAAAAATCGACCGTGAGGGGCAGGAAATCAATGTGGTAGTCCCGACCGGTAATT
Organism: Bacillota bacterium; assembly: GCA_023416955.1. Taxonomy (GTDB): domain Bacteria; phylum Bacillota; class Clostridia; order Oscillospirales; family Acutalibacteraceae; genus Caproiciproducens. The sequence goes on from JAEZGM010000050.1 coordinate 19,541, forward strand.
TTGGCAATATTCTTGCCGCTTATTACGCAAGGAAAATGGGGCTGCCCATCAAGAAACTGATCTGTGCTTCCAACTCCAATAACGTACTGACTGAATTTTTAAGTACAGGCGTTTACAACCGCAGCCGTCAGTTTTACACCACGATTTCTCCATCAATGGATATTCTTGTTTCCAGCAACCTGGAGCGCTTGCTGTATGATTTGACCGGCAATGACAGTGCACGGGTCGCGGGGTGGATGAATCAGCTTGCGGAATCGGGGAAATATCAGGTTGATGAAGATGTCCTGGAACAAATCCACGCGTTGTTTTATGCGGGCTATTGCGACGACGACGCAACCAGAGCTACCATCCGTGAGATTTATCATGAAGAAAAATATCTCTGCGATCCGCATACTGCAGTTGCTGTGAACGTATACCATCAGTACATCAGCGATACCGACGACCTGAAAACACCGACCGTTGTTGTTTCAACTGCCAGTCCCTATAAATTTGCCGACAGCGTGCTTCAATCCATTACCAATGATTCCATGGAAATGGATTCGGAGTTTACGAAGGTTCAGAAGCTGTCGGCAGCCACGGGTACGCCGGTTCCATCGCCGATTTCTTCACTGGAATCCAAACCGGTTCGGTTCCGCAATATCTGCACAAAGGGCACAATGGGTGAAATAGTGCTGAAAACCGCCGGTATTGATTAACATTATGTAAGGAAGGCATTATGTCACTTTTTGCAATTGCCGATCTGCATCTTTCACTCGGCAGCAACAAACCGATGGATGTGTTTGAGGGTTGGCAGAATTACACGGAAAAGCTGGAGCAGAACTGGCGTTCCATTGTAAAGGATGAGGATACGGTTGTAATCGCCGGGGATATTTCGTGGGCGATGAAGCTGGAGGAAACCTATCAGGATTTCTCGTTTATTCACTCTTTGCCGGGACAAAAGCTGATGCTGAAAGGCAACCATGACTACTGGTGGTCTACAAAAAAGAAAATTGATACCTATTTTTCGGAAAACGGGTTTGATTCCATCCGTATTGTTCACAATAACGCGGTGGCGGTAGGGGATATCGCCGTCTGCGGAACGCGCGGCTGGCTTTACAATGCCGAAACGGCGGAAGATAAAAAAATAGTCAATCGTGAGGTCGGCCGGCTGAACGCTTCGCTCGACGATGCCGCCCGTCAGGGAAAAGAACCCCTCGTTTTTCTTCACTACCCTCCGGTTTACGACAATCTGGAATGCACGGAGATTCTGAATGTGCTCACGGAACGCGGAATCAACCAATGTTATTTTGGCCATATTCATGGCAGTCAGGCAGCCAAACGCGCCATTACAGGCGAATACAGGGGAATAAAAATGCATTTAATTTCCTGTGATCATGTCCGTTTTATGCCGGTTTTGGTAAGGTGAACAAATTATTAATATTTCAATCAATATATAGAATAATGAATTGACATGTGTTATAATACGTTGAGATAATTTGCAATTTTGCAGGAGGAAATAGAAATGAGTTTAAAATCGTCCAATAAGGTTGAGACAAACCGTTATCAGCTGGAAGTTGAAATCGACGCTGAGGCTTTTAAGAAAGCGGTTGATCAGGTTTATCATAAACAGAGCAAAAATATTACGATTCCCGGTTTCCGCAAAGGAAAAGCGCCCCGTGCGTTTATAGAGAAATATTACGGCGAGCAGGTTTTCTACGAAGACGCAATCAATGCGGTTTATCCCGATGCGTTGGACGAAGCAGTCAGTGCGGCAAAGCTTGAAGTGGTACCGGACAAAATTGATTTCGATCTCGTTTCCGCCGGTAAAGACGGGCTTGTTTTCAAGGCAACCGTCACAACAAAGCCCGAAGTGGAAATTGAAGGATACAAAGGCTTAGCGGCAACAAAGAAGCCGATTGACGTAACAGAAGAAGAGATCAACGACGAAATCAAGAAGGTTCAGCAGCGCAATTCCAGAATGGTAACAGTTGAAGACCGTGCGGCACAGGACGGCGATATTGCAGTTATCGACTTTGACGGTTCTGTTGACGGAGTAGCGTTTGAGGGCGGAAAAGCTGAAAATTACAGCCTTACCCTTGGCGCAGGACAGTTTATCCCCGGATTCGAAGAGCAGGTAATCGGTCATAAGACGGGCGACGAATTTGACATCAACGTAAAGTTCCCCGATGATTATCAGGCTGCGGATCTTGCAGGAAAAGATTCTGTTTTCAAAATCAAACTGCATGAAATTAAGATGAAGGAACTGCCGGAGCTGGACGACGACTTCGTGAAAGATGTCAGCGAGTTCGACACACTTGAGAGCTACAAGCAGGACATTAAAGAAAAGCTGAATGCTTCCAAGGAAACACAGGCGCAGGACGACGTTGAGAATCAGTTGATCGATCAACTGATCGAAAAAATGAAAGCGGAAATTCCGCAGGCTATGTTCGAGAACCGGATTGACGACGATATCCGCGAATTTGCTTATCGCCTCCAGTCCCAGGGTCTTGATATCGACACCTATATGAAATACACCGGTATGACCAACGAGAGCATTCGCGGTCAGTTCCAGCCCCAGGCTGAACGTCAGGTCAAGGTACGCCTTGCACTGGAGAAGATTGCGGAGCTTGAATCCATTGTACCGAGTGAAGAAGACATTAACACAGAGTACGAAAAGCTGGCAAAGAATTATGAAATGGACGCCGACAAGGTGAAAGGCTTAATTCCTCAGGAAGAATTGGTAAAGGATCTTGTGGTCGAAAAGGCAATTAATTTGGTTCGCGATACCGCAGTCGTTACCGAAGGCGAAAAATCAGCGGAATAATCCGTATAAATTTCTTAATTCCTGCCAATGCTGAATTTGTTGTTGCTTATTGGAGGTATAATAAATGAGTTTAGTTCCATATGTCGTTGAACAGACTAACCGCGGGGAGCGTTCTTATGATATTTTTTCCCGCTTGCTCAATGACCGCATTATCATGCTGGCGGAAGAAGTCAACGATACATCAGCGAGTCTGGTTGTTGCACAGTTACTTTATCTGGAAGGGCAGGATCCCGCAAAGGAGATCAGCCTCTACATTAACAGCCCCGGGGGCTCCGTAACATCCGGAATGGCGATCTACGATACCATGCAGTATATCAAGTGCGATGTGAGCACGATTTGTATGGGTATGGCAGCCAGCATGGGCGCGTTCCTGCTGGCCGCGGGCACGAAAGGTAAGCGCTTTTCGCTGCCGAACAGCGATATTATGATTCACCAGCCAAGCGGCGGTGCGCAGGGTCAGGCAACTGATGTGCGAATTCATGCAGATCATATTATTGCAACCAAGAAAAAATTGAATGAGATTTTAGCAGAACGTACGGGTCAGCCGCTTGAAGTAATTGAGCGCGACACCGAACGCGATAATTTTATGACCGCGGAGCAGGCACTGAATTATGGTCTGATTGATAAGGTCATTTCTTCCAGATGAGGTTGGTGATATCATGCCGAATAACGAAGATACTAGAGAAAGAGGCGTAAGCTGCTCGTTCTGCGGAAAGCCGCAGAGTGAGGCGCGTCGGTTGATCGCCGGTCCTGGGGTTTATATCTGTGACGAGTGCATTGAACTTTGCATGTCGATTTTGGAGGATGAAAAAAATCTTTCCAATCGGAAGACAAACTACAATGAGCCGATCGCGGAATTGCCGAAGCCACAGGATATTAAAAAGCAGCTTGATGATTATGTCATCGGTCAGGAACAGGCAAAAATTGCTCTTTCCGTTGCGGTATATAATCATTATAAACGCATTTACTACGGCAAAGATGATGTCGAACTGACAAAGAGCAATGTGCTCCTGCTTGGGCCTACAGGTGTTGGTAAAACGCTTCTCGCGCAGACACTGGCTAAAGTTTTGGATGTGCCCTTTGCAATTGCAGACGCCACAACCTTGACGGAAGCCGGCTATGTCGGTGAAGACGTGGAAAACATTTTACTGCGTCTGATTCAGGCGGCGGATTTTGATATAGAGCGTGCCGAACGCGGCATTATTTATATTGATGAGATTGACAAGATCGCAAGAAAGTCCGAAAACCCCTCCATTACCCGCGACGTCAGCGGCGAGGGCGTGCAGCAGGCTTTGCTGAAAATTTTAGAGGGCACGGTTTCCAATGTACCGCCTCAGGGTGGACGGAAACACCCGCAGCAGGAGTTTTTACAGATTGATACTTCAAATATTCTGTTTATCTGCGGCGGAGCGTTTGACGGCCTTGAAAAAACGGTGCAAAACCGTACGGCTTCTTCCGGTTTGGGCTTTGGCGCTCAGGTAAGAAGCAAGGCGGAGCTGGACTCCACCGCATGGATGCAGGACGTTGTCCCGCACGATTTGGTCAAATTCGGTTTGATTCCGGAACTGGTCGGCCGCCTTCCCGTGATTGCAGCACTGAACGGACTGGATGAGGATGCGTTGGTTCGGATTTTGACTGAGCCGAAAAACAGCCTGATCAGCCAGTACAAAAAGCTGTTTCAGTTGGATAAGGTGGAGCTGGAATTCCAGCCGGAAGCACTGAAGGCAATCGCAAAGAAAACCATTGAACGCCGCACCGGTGCGAGAGGACTTCGGTCAATTCTGGAAAGCTTGCTGACAGGTTTGATGTATGAAGTTCCTACTGATTACACTGTGGAAAAGGTTGTGATTACCGAGGATACGGTGAACACAAATGCGAAGCCCGAAATTGTCTATAATCCGGAGAGAAAACCGGTGAAGATCAAGATTACGACCCCCAGAAAACGCGGGCGAAAAGATACCGCATCATAATTTATAACGATTAATTTATGGCTGTTGACGTGGTAGCACCGGTTATCACAGCAACAGCCATTTGCGCTAAGGAGCGAATATGAGTACAAAATCTGAACTGCAAAAGATTAAAACAATCCAACTCCCTGTGCTGGCGCTCAGGGGCTTGGTTATATTCCCCGGCATGCTGCTGCAGTTTGACGTTGGTCGCAAAAAATCCATACTGGCTCTATCCAAGGCCATGGAGGAAAACCAGCAGATTCTTTTGGTTGCGCAAAAGGACATCGGCGAAGATGACCCTGACAGCAGTCAGGTCTACTATACCGGTGTTGTGGCAAGTGTGAAGCAGGTGGTGCGCCATTCAGACGATGGAGTACGCCTTTTTGCCGAAGGCCTTTACCGCGCAGAAATAGAATCCGTTGCCAGTGAAAGCCCGTTTTTATTGGCTGAGGTATGTGAGCTGAAATCAAAGTCCTACCGTACATCACACAAAACGGAAGCGCTGATGCGTTACACGCAGGAGCTATTTGAGGAATATATTCAAAACTACGGTCGGATTGCGCCTGACATCGTACTGGGCGTAATTCAGAAAAAGGATTGCGGAGAGCTCGCTGATTTCATTACTTCCAACATCATGCTGGATTTTGAAAAAAAGCAAAGTATTTTGGAAGAACTGCACCCCGTCAAACGGTTGGAAATTCTCACGGAGATTCTGCAGGAGGAAATTGACGTTCTCTCCATTGAATCACAGATCAGCGAACGTGCACGACAGCAGATTTCAGACAATCAGCGCGAATATTTTCTGCGGGAGCAGATGAAAGCGATTTCGGACGAATTGGGGGAAGAAGATAATCCTTCGGACGATGCAGCATCTTTGCGGGAACGTGTGCTGAAAATGAAGCTGCCTGAACTTCAGAATGAAAAACTTCTGAAGGAATGTGACCGCCTTGCAAAAATGCCGGAAGGCTCCCATGAAGCAAGCGTAGTTGTCAGCTATATTGAATCCTGCCTTGACCTTCCATGGAATCATGCCAGCAAAGAGCATATTGATCTTGCGAAAGCGCAGAAAGCGCTCGACAGGGATCATTACGGACTGACAAAGGTGAAAGAGCGCATTGTGGAAAGCCTCGCCGTAAAGAAGCTGGCGCCCGATATGAAAGGCCAGATCATTTGCCTCGTCGGCCCTCCCGGCGTGGGAAAAACATCAATTGCCATGTCGATTGCAAAAGCGATCGGGCGTAAGTATGTCCGTGTATCACTTGGCGGCGTTCGCGATGAGTCCGACATTATCGGCCACAGAAGAACCTATATCGGTTCAATGCCGGGAAGAATTATCTCCGCGCTGAAGCAGGCGGGCGCCAATAACCCGTTGATTTTGCTGGACGAAATTGATAAGCTCAGCAATGACTACCACGGTGACCCCGCGTCCGCCTTGCTGGAGGTACTGGACCCGGAGCAGAATTCGGCGTTTTACGACCATTACATTGATATGCCGTTTGATTTAAGCAATGTGATGTTCATTACAACCGCAAATGATGCAAGCTCTATTCCTGAACCTCTTTACGACAGAATGGACGTCATCACGCTGGGCAGCTATACGCATGAGGAAAAATACCAGATTGTGCTGAAGCACCTTGTGCCAAAGCAGATGAAAAGGCACGGCATCAGCACAAAATCGCTGAAAATTACACCGGACGCACTGCATACCTTAATTGACGGGTATACAAGGGAAGCGGGCGTCAGAAGTCTTGAACGCCAGATTGCCGCGCTTTGCAGAAAAGCTGCGAAGAAAATTGTGGAAGACAGTACTGTAAAAATTACAGTGAAACCCGATAATCTCGAGGAATTTTTGGGGCCGAAGCGCTTTAAAACCGATGAACTGCATAAATCCGATATGGTTGGGCTGGTTAACGGCCTGGCCTGGACGAGTGTCGGAGGAGAAATTTTGCCGATTGAAGTTGCTGTGATGGACGGTTCCGGTAAAATTGAGCTGACCGGCTCCCTCGGTGACGTGATGAAAGAATCCGCGAGGACCGCGATCAGCTGCATCCGTACCAGAGCTTCCAGCCTCGGCATTCATCATGATTTCTATAATAAATATGATATTCACATCCACGCGCCGGAAGGGGCGATTCCGAAAGACGGCCCTTCGGCCGGCACCGCAATGGCCACCGCCATTACATCTGCGCTGACCAATATCCCGATTCGGCACGATGTTGCCATGACCGGCGAAATCACGCTGCTTGGCCGTGTGCTGCCAATCGGCGGACTGAAAGAAAAAACAATGGCCGCCTACCGCTCGGGAATCAAGCGCGTCATTATACCCGCCGACAATGTATCCGACCTGGCGGACATTGACAAGGTCGTCAAGGACGCGGTCGAATTTCTGCCGGTCGATAAAATCGATCAGGTATTGGAGGCTGCGCTTGTAGATAAGCCTAATTCGGATTCAGTGGATCATACAAAGTCAGTGGGTGCTTCCCCGGCAAAAAACCCCGAACTTACGCACTAGGGGGGGAAGTTATGAAATACGAAAACGCATCGTTTGAAATTTGTGCGGGGAAGCTTGACCAGCTTCCCGAAAGCACATTGCCGGAAATCGTTTTTTCAGGACGTTCCAACGTGGGGAAATCATCCCTGATCAATAAAACTCTTAACCGTAAATCTCTTGCTCGGGTGAGCGCCACACCGGGCAAAACGGGAACCATTAATTTTTATCGTCTGCCTGCCTGCCGTTTGGTAGATTTGCCGGGATACGGATACGCAAAGGTTTCCCAGTCTGAAAAGCTTCGCTGGGCTGAGCTGGTGGAGGGCTATTTAAATATGCAGCGCAACGTTGCACTGCTGGTGCAGATTATCGACATGCGGCACGCGCCGACAGATGACGATTTGCACATGATCGATTTTATCTCAAACGCAGGTTACCCTTTTTTGGTCGCGGCGACAAAATGCGATAAACTCAACAAAACACAGTATGCGGCACAGTTACAGGAGCTGAGCGAACAATTGCCTGGCGTAGCCATTCTGCCGGTTTCTTCCGTACGGGGCACCGGTATTGAGGAATTGCGCAGCAAAATTGAATCCGCATGCGATGCAGCACAGCAAAACATTCGGGAAGAGACAGCACTCTGAACTTCCCGGGTGTTTTTGCGTGCCCAAAGCATAAGAAGATTTACTTTTGTAAACAGATGTAATTACACTATTTAATGATGGAATTTTAACAGAATAAACAAAATAAATTAAGAATCAATGAATATTGCTTTACATTTTGACTTTCACATGGTAGAATCTTAGCGGATTAGATTATTAGGAGGAATTTTTTTGAATTCTAAAATTAAGGACGAAAGTGTTGATTTTTTGTTTCAGGCGATTCTGTCTCTGAAAACAGAAGATGAATGCTATAATTTTTTTGAAGATCTATGCACTGTACCTGAAATTAAAGCGATGTCGCAGCGCCTTTTAGTAGCTCATATGTTAAGTACAAAACGGGTATACAGCGATATTGTCGCTGAAACAGGTGCTTCCACCGCAACTATCAGCCGCGTAAACCGCTCTTTGAACTATGGCTGCGACGGGTATGAACTGGTGTTTAAAAGACTGGAATCCGGGGAAAAGTCTGAATGAGTTATTCTTCATTTGCATATTATTACGATGCCCTCACACGGAATGTAGAGTACGGGAAGAGGGCTGAGTATTTTTGCGATATTTTACAAAAGTACAGCCATGACCCCGGCATTACACTGGATTTGGCCTGCGGAACAGGCAGTCTGACCATTGAACTTGCAAAGCGCGGACTGGATGTTTACGGTGTGGACGGATCTTCCTCCATGCTGTCAGTTGCCCAGCAGAAAGTGGCGGAAGAAGATCTCAGCTTATTGTTCCTTTGTCAGGAAATGCAGACGCTAAACCTTTACGGCACCATTGATACGGTCATTTGCGCGTTGGACAGCATAAACCACCTGACAAACGAAAATGACGTACGGCGCGCTTTCGAGCGTGTCTCTTTATTTTTGAGCCCGGGCGGATACTTTATTTTTGATTTAAATACCATCTATAAGCATCAGCGCATTCTTGCAAACCATGTATTTATCTATGATACGGAAGATGTTTACTGCATTTGGCAGAATCATCTGCAGGAAAAAGGCTGCCGTATCGGCATTACATTGGATCTATTTGGTCGGGAGGCGTCCGGCTTTTACCGCCGAAGCACCGATCATTTTTATGAGCGTGCCTACGATCTCGAATGGATTGCCGCTCTTCTCAAACAAACCGGAATGTATCCGGTCGGTTTGTTTGACGACCTATCGTTCCAAGATCCGGTCGAGACATCCGAACGAGTCGTTTTTGTTGCCAGAAAGAATGGAGAGTACTCATAAAATGGACAGAATAATCAGATGTATTACATCAAGCGGCGGTATTATGGCTGCCGCGATTGATTCAACATATATTGTAGCCACAGCACAGCAAATCCACCATACAAGCCCGGTTGCAACCGCGGCAATCGGACGCCTTCTTACTGCGTCTTCCATGATGGGGAGCATGCTGAAAAAGTCCGATGCAACCATTACGCTGAAAATGAATGGGCGTGGGCCGCTCGGCTCCGTTGTCGCAGTTGCCGACGGTAAAGGAAACTGCCGCGGCTATGTCGACCACCCTGAAATTGAATTGCCTTTGAAGCCTAATGGCAAGTTGGACGTGGGGGGAGCGGTTGGCTCAGACGGCCTGTTGGGCGTCATTCGTGACTATGGGGAAGGCAGTCCTTACACTGGACAGGTTGAAATTCAAACCGGAGAAATTGGGGAAGATATTACACATTATTATGCGGTCAGTGAGCAGATTCCAACTGTATGCGCGCTGGGCGTATTAGTGGACAAGCGGGATATTCGGCAGATTCTCGCAGGCGGACTATTAATTCAGGTTCTTCCGGGCGCTACGGACACCGAAATCACAAAGCTGGAGCAAAACATCCGTCAATTGGAACCCGTTACTACAATGCTCGCCAGGGGCATGGATATTGAGGCTATTTGCCGTACCGCACTGAATGGATTTGATATGGAAATTCTGGACGAATATCCGGTCGCATACGTGTGCAACTGCAGCCAGGAGCGTGTGGGGCGCGCGATTTCCACATTAAAGAGAGAAGATATTCTGTCGCTTGCCGACGAAACAGGATACGCGGAAGCTGCCTGCCAATACTGCGGTCATACGTATCGCTTGTCCCGGGAAGATCTTGCGAGAATCGCTCAAGAATCGAGCGCAGAACAAAATCTGGAATAAATTAAAAAAAGGTGTTGACAACTGTAACAATATATAGTATTATATAACACGTCGCTGATGCGCATGCGACATTCGGGAGCATAGCTCAGCTGGTTAGAGCACCTGCCTTACAAGCAGGGGGTCATAGGTTCGAGTCCTATTGTTCCCACCAGCAATGGCTCGGTAGTTCAGCTGGTTAGAACGCTAGCCTGTCACGCTAGAGGTCGTCGGTTCGATCCCGATCCGAGTCGCCATTTGCCTCTGTAGCTCAGTCGGTAGAGCAGGGGACTGAAAATCCCCGTGTCGGTGGTTCGATTCCGCCCGGAGGCACCATTATTGCGAACGTAGCTCATCTGGTAGAGCGCCACCTTGCCAAGGTGGAGGTAGCGAGTTCGAGCCTCGTCGTTCGCTCCATTTTTTGGCGTCATAGCCAAGTGGTAAGGCATGGGTCTGCAAAACCCTGATTCCCCAGTTCAAATCTGGGTGACGCCTCCAGTATTATCACAGTAATCACCGATGCACTGTATATCTACAGCGTCATCGGTGATTTCTATTTTTACCACATATTCGCGAATCACCGCGCGGCGCTGGCAGAAGTCGCCGTCGATGCGTGCGGCGTCTTCCGTCAATTTTTTAATTAATTTGTCCCTATCAATAACGCCACTTCTTTTGCATTCGGCGCGTCGGGCCTTTAAGGTTTTTATTTCGGTGTGCAGCTCATTGATGCGAGCATAGCCAACATCGGCATTCAGGCCACCTTCAACAGCATTTATAAGATTCTGTACGCCGCGCTCACGCTTTGAAATTTCTTTATCTATTTCGGCCGTGTTGTCTGGTTGCTGGTCACGGATTCCGATAATGGCATCAGCGGTACGCTCAATAAGCCCTCCATTTAAAATCTGATTTTTCAATATATAGTATACGGCGGATTCGATTTCGTCTGCGCGTACATTTTTCGCATGGCAGGTCTTCAGCCGATTCTTATTCCCGCACATATAATAGTAGGTTTCTGCGCCGCTTGACTTATTTTTGCTGGCAAAGCCGGTATAGGTTCCGCCACAGTAGCCGCACTGAATCAGCCCGGATAAAAGATATTCACGCTTTGCCTTGTTGGTGCCTCTTTTATTGCTTTGCATTCTTTTTACCGCCTTTTCCCATGTTTCTTGATCTATGATAGCCGGTATGGCGTTTTCTACCCGTACAATGTTAGGGTTGTCCCGCTTTGGGATACGTTTGCGCATCTGCTTGATTTGATAGCGGTTCCAGATAAAAGTGCCGGTATAGCGTTCATTGATGAGCAGATAATAAATTGCATTAATTCCGATTTTACGCCCAAATTTGCTTTTGATTCCCATGGAGTCCAGTTGGATCATGATATCATGGTAACTGTAGCCGTCCACATACATTTCGAACATCTTTCGCACGCCGGCGGCTTCATGCTCATTTATGATGTATTGCCCATCAAGGATATCGTATCCGAGCGGGGGAGTGCCACCGCAGAATTCCGCCCGGCGCGCTTTTGCCGTAACACCTGCAATCGTCTTTTTTCGGGTTTCAAGCACATGGACCTGATTAAAAATTGCGTGGACGCCTTCGGACATGAACGATGAAGCATCAAGAACGTCGTCGCTCAGTGTTTCGGTGCAGGAATACAAATGAATGTGTTTGCTATTTAAGGTTTCCCGCAGAGAGAACCAGTCGACTATATTACGGGACAGCCGTGCCTGGTCGTAAATAACGACCGCTTTGAATTTCCCGCTGTCGCAGTCGGTCAGAAGCCGCTGAAGACCATCACGGTTCGTGTTGGTGCCGGAGCGGGCTTCATCGGAATAAACGTCGACAAGCTCTAATTTGTGCCGTTTGCAATATTCCTGTGCTGCATTAAGCTGATACATAATGCTGTTTTCGGTTTGGTTGTCGGTACTGTACCGGCAATAAGCTACTGCTTCCATGGTATTTCCTCCTTGCAATTGGAGGGCTGAACAGGTATAATTTAATAGTTCTCATCTGTCAGCCCTGCTGATAGTGTTTACCGCCTATTTCGGTTGCAGCCGAGATAGGCGGTTTTTTATTTATAACGTAAATTGTTATAATATAACCATTATTGGCACGATTTCATGATATGATAGACTGCCTCATTCTGTCTTATAGACCGCTATCCACTCAATGACTCCCTTGCGAACAATCGGAAAAATTATTTTACGCTCGTTACGGCTGACTGGTTTATAGGCAAGTCCTCTTGCAGCTTATCAATAGTATTTACAGCGTCAATCGCAATTTCTGCTAAGTCTATTCCTTCTTTTGAAATATAAGAATATTCTCTATTAAGAGTATCTAATACCGCTTGCTGACCTCTTTGGTCAAGTAGGCGGTATTTTTTTATGATTTTTGATTCTGAATTTGAAAGATCTTCTTCACTATTGCTTTTTACAGATTCAGAGGATTTTGAAGGAACGATTTCTGTTTCAGTCCCCAGGATTAGATTATCTGGATTAATATTCAGGACACTTGATAACATCATGATTGTTTCTAAAGGAATCTTTCTAATGCCTTGTTCATAGCCGGAATAAGTGGTTTGTGCAATTCCTAATTTAGCGGCTATTTCTTGTTGACTCAATCCAGCCTTGTTACGAGCCTGCTGTAAGCGTAATCCAAATTGCTTGTATATTTCAGGTAACATCATCATGACTCCTATCAAATAAATCGTGACTTAATATTAGCATAGCTTAACGCAAATTGCAATATTATTTTGAAAATACATTGACATCAACGCAATTTGCGGTTATACTATGCACATAACAAACGCAAATTGCGTTAAAGGAGGTAACAACTGTGATAACTAACACAATTTATCTGTACCCGAACATAATTGCTAAGATGGCTGTAAGCGGAGACACGATTGCAACTTTAGCAAAAGAGCTGGGAATGGGATACCAGGCGCTATCTGCACGCTTACGGGGGAAAAAATCATTTGAACTTCCGGAGATTTACGCAATTATGCGTAAATACAATGAATCGTTTGAATACCTGTTTACTGCAAGAGACGACCGCCGGAGTGCTTAACCACAGCACAAAATCCCAAACGCATGGGAATTTAGAGGGGAGGTAAAAGCGGTGGAAACAGAACCTATATCCGAAATCACGGAGAGAGCGCTTAAATCGTTGCGTGAAATTCCAGAGCAAGAGTGGCCGGAGGTTTATGATTTGCTCAATTCTTGGAACTGGAGTTCAAAGCTCGGGATAGCACCGACAGATTGGAACACAATGCCCTCCTGGTCTAACCGGAAATTTTTGGGGCTCACAATTTACCAAGAGGATAGGAGAACACGCACTAAGAATAAAATCATAACGCCCATAATGCGATGTATCGAACTCAAAATTGGTCGGAAAGCAATCCTCCGGCATCATCATGTTCATAATTTAGGCCGAACCGAACAGCAGTTTGAAGATTGGTGGGATTCGCAAAGTTTCTTTTCAAGAATGGAATAAAAGCCTATGAATATCCGGCCAAAAGGATTGTAGAGGGGAGGAGGTGAAAAGGGTGGAATACATAAAAAATCAGCAGCTACTGAATTTACAGCGGCTGCTGAATAAAAATTTTAACATTGCCAGAACCCTATCTGCCGGCTATGAAAGAAGCAAATCTAACGCAGAAGACAGCAAAAGGGAATTCAAGGGATTTTTATTCCAGCTGCAGAAAACTGCACGTTAAGAAAGTCGAGCAATCCTTTAATTATTTTAAGATATTTATCCCGCTGCTTTACGAAATCTTTATCTGCGTCAAACGACCTTGAATCACTGATGTAGATTTGCATATTCAGCAAGACGACGGACATTATTCGCAATTCTTCCGCGTTATAGTTAGGTTCCATTTTAGAGAGTTTTTCTTTAACGGACTTTGCAAGCAAATCGTTTTCTTTTTTCTTTGCTGAAGTTACACCGTCTATACTATCGGTTTCCAGAAACAGGTCGAAGGAAGCGTCTAAAACGGCCAACTCATCTGATGAAAATGAATGATAACTTGATATATGTGCTTTCATTTTTATCACCTCCTTTCCGCCATAATTCTACAGCGGAAAGAGAGGAAAAGCAAGTCGAATAAAACAGGAAGGATGATAGAAATGGATAATATAATCCCTCTGAAAGCCGGAAAGCGGGAAGTACGGGTCACGGTCTTGGAGAAAAGAGACTGTTCAAAGTCCTTCCTGCGGATACTGGCCAAGGGTGACATTAATGCATATGTCAGCCGAATAACCGCTGACTGCATGATGGGCCAGAATACATATTGAGGTAATGTGCTATGAAAAAAGACACGCTCCTAGAAATCGTGTCGGATGCATTTAACGCAAGCCGGCTGAACCAGTCGGAGAACCCCTTAGAAAATTGGACGTGCTTCGTGGACAACCTTGACGCTGCCGGTCGCCGCCGGATCGGTGACCAACTGGAAGCCGAGGGGAAAAGCCGGTTCACCGGGCAATAATAAGAAATAGTAGAATAATATTTGGAAATACAGGGAGGCGATAATCAATGATAACTGCGCATAAGAGAGGACACTTAATTGCTTTTATTGGCGGGCAGTGGGTATATGCTGATAACCTTATCCCAATAAACCAGGAAGAACGGTCGTGCATACGGTGCGGGAAGATGCCTACTTCAGAGGGGTATGACGCTTGTTTGGGGCACATTGAGGGTGCGACATCAGCCTGCTGCGGCCACGGAGTTGGAGCACCTTATATCGTAAAAAAATCGGCTGCTACAGTCGAGTAGCAGCCGGGCTGGGGAATTAGCCTACCTTGTTGTATGTCGTATTGTTGCATTTGGGGCACGGCGGGAGCGTGTCGGTGTCATCGTCCAGCACGACGATTTCACCACACTTAGTACATTGATATTCCCCTTTTCCGGGTTTTTGTCCAGTTATATACATTTTATCATCCCCTTTCCGACTTTATTCTACTGCGTAAAGGTAAATATTTCAATAAAAAGATAATAAAGGGGATAAATTGAAGGAATGAAATCATGAAACAGACAGTGTATCAGGTGCAGCGCCGATCAATGTTTGTGCCGGGCGCTCAGTATCAAAGATTTCTAAGACCGTTTAGTACTCTACGCGCCGCTATCGTCAGCCTTGAAAACGCTAAAAACGTACATATTGGCTATGAGTGGCGAATAGTACCGGTAAACCAACAAAAATGGAGGAGCAAAAGCTATGCAGCGGATCATGAGTTTGCTGACGGTGTGTGCCGTCGTTGCGCTGGCGATGCGCCAGCATAAACTAGAGCAGGACGCGGACAGACTGCGGCGCAATACAGGGGATGCGTTTGCCGCAGTTGCCCGCCACCTCGAAAGGACGGCGATACATAATAATGGAAGTCGCTGAACTCGCCGCCCGGATGGCAGCGGGAGAAGGAAACCCCAAACGGTCCGAAAATGGTCTCTATTATATGGTAAACGTCAATCACCCGATAATCGCCGCGCTTAAACGCCGATTTTGTGAATCCCGGGGAATCAAAACCCATATACCGATGTCTGACAAGGAGCGCTATGAGTTCGAGCTGTGGCTCTTTCAGCCGAGTGTGCGTCAGATGGTGGAAAATTTACTGGACGGTATCCCGCAGCACCTTGAAAACAGCATAAAAAAAGAATGACGGAAGCGCCGCAAACGCTCCGTCATTCTTATCCCTGCGGATGAAAAAAGATTATGTAAATATTATACTCCACAGGGCCAAAAAAGTCAAGAATGAAGCGGCTTCCTTGCCGTTTGAAGGCTTGATAAAAGTATTAGGTTTGCGACCAGATGGAGGTGAAACAGTGCCTTACCTGATAGAGCAAGTGAAGACGGGCAGGGTGATCGAAACCCGAAAAAAATACTCTGCAAGATGGCATGTGAAAGGAATCCCGAGAAGTGATGATATCAACCTTACCCCGGAAGCTATGGAAAAGATTAATCAAATCAATGCGGAGCGATCTCTTAGGTGGAGAATCAATGAAAATTTTGGTGAGGGAGATTTTCACATGGTCGCGGGTTTCGAAGGAGAATATAGCCCGGATCCATTTGAAGCAAAAAAGCTGTTTGATAATTTTATTCGGAGAGCCAGAAATCTTTATCGGAGAGAAGGACTTGAATTTCAATATATTTTCGCCATGGAGCGTGGGAAACGCGGGCGGCGCAAAGTACATTACCATGTGGTGTGCAATTACATTGACCCGCGAAAATTGAATGCAATATGGACGTGGGGCCGTTTGAAATTTTTTCCGTTGGATGATACCGGGCAGTATGCCGATCTGGCGGAATACATCATCAAGCGGACAAGCCATACATACAAAAGCGGGGAGAGCCCCTATAAAAAGCGGTTTTCCCCGAGCCGAAACTTGAAAATACCGGAGCCGGAAAATGAAGTGGTTTCCAGAAAGCGGTGGTTGAAAGAGCCAAAAGCCATTTGGGGCTACTACATCGAAAAGGATAAAACAGTTAACGGAATCAGCAAAGTAACCGGATACCCGTACCAGTTTTACAGTATGGTACAAATACGGCCGGAACGAAAAACAGTCAGAAAGAGGGAATAGCCATGAATCAGCCAGATCTGGAGCATTGCCGCCGATCGCTGAAAAGCCGGACAAGCAACGCTCAGGGACATATTTTTGAGGATAACATAAAAAAGGCCTGCCAGATTTACAGCCAGCAGGGCCGCGCGGAAATCGACAAAACGCCGGAGCCGTTCAGGGTGCTGAAAAAGCACAGCAACGGAAAATTTACGGGGATATTCACCGCTCTTGCGCAGCCGGATTTTCAGGGCACACTGGCAGACGGTCACTCGGTTGTATTTGAAGCCAAATATACCACAGCGGCCCGGATGGAACGGAGCGTCCTGACGCAGAACCAAATGGAAGTCCTTGAAGCACACCATGTGCTGGGTGCTATGTCATTTGTAGTGATCGGGATTCAAAGCGATTTCTATACAATCCCCTGGTCAATCTGGCGCGACATGAAGCAACACTTCGGACGGCAGTACATCGCACCGGCCGACATTGAAAAATGGCGTATCAAATTTGATGGTGCTGTCCGGTTTTTAGATTTTGTCCATGAAATACCGCAAAATCCCAAACACTTGGGAAAATGAAAGGAGTCAATGACTATGTCAGAAATTATAAGTCATGCGAAGCAAAAGTTGGAAGATGAGTTGAAGAGCTTTCAGGGTGAAAATAAGGGGAAAGCGGTCAGCAAACCAGTGTGCCAGGCACTGTGCGGATTTTGTAATGAGGAGTTTTTTGCACAGGCCGTTTGGGATAGCGAAAAAACGCTTTCCGATTGCTGCAAAGAAATAATGAGCAAAGTTGGCAGCAGCGTGTCGGATTTCGATGTGTATGAAGCAGCCGTAAAATTCTATCTTCCGTCTGCGAGTATCAAGTTCAAAATGGAAATAACCATCGATGGGACTACGGGCAGCGACGGATCCGGAACCAAAACCGACAGCGGGAAGATTGTTTCCTTGCTTGATTTGCTGTAGGGAGGTGGATACCATGTTAATCAAAAAAGAACTATTAACTATTCCAGCGATGCCTTACCAAACGTTAAAGCCAAAAAGCCAATATAGTCGGAATAAGTATTCTGAATTTGCGCAGGAAGTTGATTTGCCGCTCTCAGGCCATGTGGTTACTTTAGATTTGTATGAGGTTAAAACTATGGGTTTGGCCATGAGGTCATATTATGACGGTAAAAATGTGGTCAGCTTTCATATCGAAAAGAATGAATGGAGCGACGCGAAACCGGGGACAGAGTTAGGTGTTTGGTACAGAGACAGCGTAAATAGTTCGCCTAGCGCGCAAAAGATTTTAAAGAGCTTGCGCAATAGAGAATGGGGAAATAACAGCCTGATAGAATTTTTTGACGATATGGTCAGCGGAAAATACCGAGAAAAGCGCGAACGGGCTTGGAAGCGGGAAAGAGAGTTGTTTAAGGAGCTGACCGCGATACTGCCGGATTATCCGAAGAAATTGCCCGCTTTCTGCGAAAAAGGGATTTACGGATTTACATATATTTTCATCGGGAAGATCCAACGTAATCAGCGTCCAGCGGTTTGCGCACACTGCGGGCATGAATTTTTAGTCGGGAAAGACATAAAGCCACACCAGATTGGAGAATGCCCTCATTGCGGGGAACCGGCGGAATATTTTGCGGGATGGGTTAATCCACCCGAGGAAAAGAAGCGGCGCATTTGTATCTGCTGCAGGTCACAAGGAAATCTAATTATTCGCTGGGCAAAGATACGCAGGCGGTTCAGTGGGCATATAACGCAGTATATATTCGATGATTACTACTGGAACTTTTATATTCACAGCGGACAGAGCGACACATTATACGCCTACCACTATGTTGGCAATATGGGATATAGCAGTTGGGTAAGACTTCGCAACGGATGTGAAAATACGGAAGCGACCTATCTCTACACATCCAACCTGAGGCAAGTGTTCGGAACAAACATGTACGGGGTTGACCTGGCAAGGGAATTGCGGGGGTGCAGAAACGAAATTAGTATCACCCGCTTACTGGACAGTTTAAAAAATATTCCTCAGGCAAAACACTTCCTGCACATGGGGATGCGTAGGCTGGCGCAGGATATGTTCAAACCGCCGATTTCAGCGGCAGGAAGTTACTCTGGAAAGACGTTTGCAGATGTACTTGGAATTCGCGCACAGTACTTGCCGCTGTACAAAAAATACGACGTGACCATGGGGGAACACGAGGCAATCAAAGCCTGTGGTGATACGTGGGTTGACGAAGAAATGTTTTTGAGAATGCGAGAAATGAACGTCAGAAAATATGACATTGCCAGCCACGAAGGATTCTTAAAAACCGTAACCACTATCAAAAAATCGATTAACTATCTTTTTAAGCAGTTTAAGCAGCAAAGAAATCAGCAATTCATGCAGCTCGTAGATTATTGGAACGACTATCTGACTATGTCGGTCATGCTTAAGGTCGATATTTCAAACAAACAAATCAAATTTCCGAAGGATCTTGTTGAAGCGCACAATATTCTTTCAGTACGTGCGCAAGAAGTGAAAGACAAGGTTAGGACAGAAAAGGCCAAAAAGGCATTTCAGACTATTTATAACGGGATTCCGGAATATCGGACAAAGAAATATGAAATTGTATTTCCAAGATCAGAGGTAGACTTCCTGCGCGAAGGGCAGCAACTAGATCATTGTGTAGGCAATGGGACATACTTCGCACGTCACATTGAAGGGATTAACATGATATTTTTTGTCCGAAAGACAGAAGAATCGGACAAACCGTTTTTTACAGCTGAGGTCAACGTTGTAAAACGAACGATCGTGCAGTTATATGGAAACCATGATTGCCGGGCACCCAAGGAAATCTGGAATTTTGTTGAACAGTTTACAAAACACATAGAGCCGCGCGAAACGTTGGCGCAAGAAAGGAAAACAGCATGAGCGAAATTGTAAGAGTCAGTGATGCTACCATAATTGCAGCAGAAATCAATGTTATCAAAGAGCGCACCAAGCAGGCAGTGCTATCAGCCAGCATTGAAATCGGACAGCGGCTTTGCGAAGCCAAAGAGCTGGTACCCTTCGGCGATTGGGAGCAATGGCTCCATGACAAGGTTGATTACAGCCAAAGCACCGCAAATAATCTCATGCGTATTTTTAAGGAGTACGGTGACGATCAGCTGAGTCTCGGAGGTACCTCAAAATCCCAAACGTTTGCGAATCTGTCATACAGTCAGGCGCTTGCCCTTTTTGCTTTACCAGCCGAAGAACGGGAAGACTTTGTAAAAGAAAATCCTGTGGAAGATATGTCGGCCCGCCAACTGCAAGACGCCATCGCGGCACAAAAAGCAGCCGAAGTACAGAAAACCGCGGCTGAAAACAAATTGCAGGGTACCCAAAAGCTGCTGGACATCGCCAACGAAAGCAAGGATAAACTGGAAGCCGCCCTTAAAAAATCTGATGATGATAGGGCTGGCGCAGAGCAGCAGGCCGCGGCCGAAATCAAAAAATTAAAAGAGGAGCTTGCCGCGGCATCCGAACCCGTGGCACCGTCCGCCGCAGAGCTGAAAAAGCTGCGCGGGGAGGTTAAGGCAAAAATTGAAGCCGACTACAAGAAAAAAGAGGATCAGCTGACGCTTGAGAAGAAAACCGCCGAGGAAAAGACGCAGGAAATCCAGAAATCCTATGAGGATCAGCTGAAAAAGCTGAAGCTTGACAATGAGTCTATCGCAGCACAGGCGGCGGACGCCGAAAAGAAACTGTCCCTCTCTGATCCTGAAGCGCAGAAATTCGCGGTTTACTTTGATACATTTCAGCAGACATTCCAGCAGCTTCGGCGGTCTCTTGATAAGCTGGCCGCCAGCGGTAATACCGAGACAGCGGGCAAACTGCGCGGCGCGCTGAAGCAAATTATTGCGCAGCTGACCCAAACATTGGAATAAATCTACAGCGGGGCACCCGCCCCGCTTCATCTTAGGGAGGACTACATGAAAACAACACAATTTATTGTAAAATGCCCGTTTGAGCTTAATGACAAAATTATATTAGACAATGGTGCCTGCGCGATGATAACAGATATTCGCACAATTCACTCGCTGAAATCTGGAACAGCGGAATTTCAGTATGAGTTGAACCACAGCGGGCGGTATGTGAGATTTCAGAATTAGAAGTGGGAGGTATAACATGGTTGGATACAGAGTCATGAACGGTGAAAAAACCGGAGTATATGGATTTGAGGACGATTGCGAGGAAGCAAATAAGCTATTGAAAATCTGTCAGCGGCATGATCCGAAGGCTTCAATCGAAAAGTATAAATACGAAAGCCAGAGTGAGGAAATCGCACGGCTGAAAAAAGAGCTATCAGAAATCAGTGCTGAGTATCTTGAAATTTGTGGCAATGACTGCGCCGGGGATGAAAGCACAGGTATAGGCAAGTGCCGATTTTACGATGAACCGGATATTTATTTTGACGGTACGCCGTTCATCGGAGGCTGCCGGCTTCGAAGTAAAGGAGCGTGAACCATGAAACTCGGTAAAAAAGCAACAATGAAATGTGAGGACGGAAAAACCCGCACCGGAAGGATCTGCTACATAAGCCCTTACGACTATTACTTTGTAGTTCAGTTCAAATTTTTTCGGGAATCGTTTTTTATTGAACGTTCGCACCCGCCGGAACATACCAATGTACGAAGAAAACGGCTCCTGCAGTAAAGCAAGAGCCGTGAATAATTATTGGTCTGCCGCCTATTGGCGTGGTAATCCGCGCCAACTAGCAAAGCAGTAAAAAGGGTTCTAAAGCATTATATGCCGGGCGAAGCAAAAATATTACCAATGTTGATTTATATTTTATAAAAAATAGGCGCAAGCCGGAACAGGAAGGGTAAGCATGAAAAAGTACAAAGTTAAAGGCGATCAGCTGATCCGTCCACGGGAATGCCGTGTATGTGGCTGCACATGGTTTCATCCTTGCCCTGGAAGCTGCTATTGGGGGGGAAGAAGATTTGTGCAGCCGATGCGCTGCGAAAGATAGAAAGAAAGGCATATAAAAAAGCCGCCCTTACGCAAGGGCGGCAAGAGGAAAAATATGAAAAAGTTCTTGCAGTCTTACTTATTGCACTGGCCGAGATATTGGAGCAGCAGCTGAATCATTTCTTGACATGACATAACAGCAACCTCCTTTAGGTATTTGTCCTCTTGAGGACACTTAAATAGTAACAAATTTGTAACCTTTTTGCAAATGTAATTTTTGGTAATAAAAAGCGGCTCCTGCCGCAAAGCAAGAGCCTATCTCGAAAAAGGGAATGCATAGTTGACACCATGAATTGTCGCTATACTTTATGCAAAATGAAAAGTGGTGCTAATAAAAAGAGCTGCCAATACTTCCGAATAGAATTAAGTCTCTTCGCCTATTAGATCGTTCATGAAGGTAGATAACCGAAATTGATGCTGGTGTTCGTCGGCCTCTTCTGTAATGGATTCCAAAAAGTGAACATGTCGATCTCCAACCGGGATCATGCCTCCGGTCTTTCCTTTGAACTCATGGAAATGATTTTCATAAAAATCAGTTCTAAATTTTACTTCATGAACATGATCGTTATTTCCGATCGGCTTCGCTTCACCGGTTACAGTAGCAAATCTATGATTATGCGGGTCTTCCTCGCGTTCAGCTATTTGCACGCTGCCTTGCACTTCGTGGACGTGCCTTTGAACGTGCGGGGGGCAGTGCTCGTGATCACAATCGCAATCGCAATCATTGCATTTTTTAACAATAACGCAAAATTTCTCCTTATCGTGATCGCTGTCAAAATACTCTATACTCAAAAATTTCACCCCCTTCCAACTGGGTCGCTCTATTGTATGCCCCAGTTTAATAGCTTGTCAATCTGAGTCTATGGAAAGCGATCAACGAATTACGAAGCTGCATAAAAAAAGGCCGCCCATGTTAGGGCGGCCATGAGGAAAGCGAAAGCTTATGCTATACGCACATTGGTAGCTCTCAATTTGCGGCTGTCTTTTGGATCAGGCTCAACATCAAACGTAACCTTTTGGCCTTCTGATAAGCTTTTAAATCCGTTGCTGACGATGCTGGAAAAATGCACAAAAACATCTTCTCCACCATTGTCGTTAGAAATAAAACCGAATCCCTTTGTTTCATTAAACCATTTTACTGTACCGTTATTCATAAACAAGTACCTCCATAAATTTTTATTGGTATCCAATGTATAAAAAACTCACATCTTTTGTAAATCATCACAATGTGAATGGCTTACAAAAAATGTGAGACAATCGTACACTTAGAATTCTCTTATACCATATCACGACTTTGCGGAAAAGTCAAATTTAAATTAAGAGGTGAAAAAAATGCAGATTTTTTATCGCATCGAAATCGCGGAACTGCTGAATCCGTCGCTGAAGGCAGCTGACTTGTTACAAATCCGGCCACCGTCTGCGGGTAATTTATCAACATGCACAGCGGTCACGCAAAGAGAGGGGACGGGATAGTGTACAATCCGCAATACATAAGTTTGCCGAATGATGTTTACCGGACAGCGGTCAATACCGCGAAATCGTACTACGCGCTGCTTCGCCGCCGAAAAGAAATTGAAAGCGAAATTATTTATCAGTCGCCGGTATCCGATGGCCAGCCGCACGGGAGCGGAACGAGCGATACAACCGGGCAGAAGGCCGAACGAATCATTTTGCGGCAGGCGGAGAACGAGAGAAAAATTAAAGCAGTGGAACAGGCATGGACGGTGTTTTCTGAACCGTGGCAGCGGGAATTTATTCGGTTAAACTTTTTTGAAGATATCCGTGACCGTGATATAGAACTGCCAATTTCCACGAGGACTATGAAACGAATGAGAAAAGCGTTTTTGGTTTCGGTTGCTGAAAATCTTAACGAAATCTAAAAGTTGGCACCAAAAAACAAAATCAATAGGGTATAATCAATAAAGTAGGAATTTGAATAAAGGAATTTCGCTTTAAAGCGTTCAGCCGTTCGGTTGAGCGCTTTTTTCATGCCTTAGTTCGTGCGGGTCTGATGGAAAGGAGCCGCATGGATAACTACATCAACAGAATTTTTAACATGGATTGCATTGCCGGCATGAGCATGTACCCGGATAAAAGCATCGACATGATCCTGTGCGATTTACCGTATGGTATGACCGGCTGCCGGTGGGACAGCATTATCCCATTTGATTTACTCTGGCAGCAGTATTGCCGGATCATCAAAGACAACGGCGCAATCGTGTTGACATCATGCCAACCGTTTACAACCAAGCTGATTAGCAGCAACACCAAAATGTTTAAGTATTGCTGGTATTGGTACAAAAACATGGTAACAGCATACGCAAATGCCAAAAGGCAGCCGCTTCGCTGCGTTGAGGATATTTGCGTGTTTTATAAGCACCAGCCAACTTACAACCCGCAGGGAATTATCGTACTGGATAAGCCGATATTATCCCGCGGGCAGCCGGGGCGCGAGGATTCTGTTTACAAGGTCAACTCACTAGGCAAAGACACTTACACCTGCATTACGCATTATCCGCGGCAGGTGCTTGAAATCAAGTGCCAACGTGAGGGTCTGCACCCGACGCAAAAGCCAGTGGAACTATTTGAGTATCTAATCAAGACCTATACCAATCCGGGCGAGCTGGTGCTGGATAACTGCATGGGCAGCGGCACGACCGCAATCGCATGTATTGATTCTGGCCGGGACTTTACCGGGTTCGAGTGGGACGAAAAGTATTATAAGACTGCATGCAGGAGGATAGAGGAAAAGAGGGGTTAAGCCAGTGCCAATTAAGCCAAGGATCACATGCAGGCATCCGGGATGCCAAGGAATTGCGGTCGAACGTGGGTATTGTGCAAAGCACTTTAAAACCGCACCGAAACCACAATACCAAAAGGATAAGGCCCGGCACGCTATGTATGATAGACAATGGCAGCGGGAAAGTAAAAAATTTCTCTCCGATCATCCTTGGTGCGACGACTGCCAAGCAAAAGGCAAGTGGGTACCTGCGACAGAAGTCCACCATAAGAAAAAGCATGAGGGAAACTATAACCTGTTTTGGGATCGAAAAAACTGGTCAGGGCTGTGCCACAAATGCCACAGCCGACGCACGGCGCGAGGGGAGTAGCCGCCCCCTCCCCCACCCAAAAAAGTTTTGGGAGAATGGATGAAGACCGCAAGCGCCCTCGTGCGTGCGAAAAATTCCCAATGGAAAAATTTCAGATTCCCTTTGGAAAAACATCAGTTAAAAATGCATGAAACTTTTTCGCTATATTAGAAAAAGGGGGAAAATAATAAAATGCCAGCACCAATTGAAGCGGAATTTCAAAAAAAACATCTGACAAATGAAGAGAAAACTACAAAAAAGAACGCGAAAGCTAGTGTAACGCCGTCGATTAAATTAAAAGTTCCGCGCAGTATTCGCGATGATGTGAATCTTTACCGGATCTGGAAACGGACTATTAAACTGTACGATGGAACTGAGTTGCTGAATGCCCTTGATACAAATTTGCTGGCACGGTACTGTGAGGAAACATTGGCACGCGATCAGCTGCTTGATCTCAGAAAGCAAAAGCAAAACATAACGGCGCTGCTTGATAGGAGTATTGACAAGCTACGCGAAATTGTGGAGGACAACTCCATTAAGGACGCTATCGGGGAAGATAATTTTTCAAGCATACTTCACATCATTGCTGCCGGAATGGAAAAGTTCGGTGTCGACACCATGCTCAAAATTGAAACTCGTATCGAATCAAAAACCAAATTACTTAACCAGATGGAGTTATCACTGTATATGACGCCAAGGGCGCGCGCCGGTGCTGTTCCACAAAAGCCGGACAAAGAAGCAAAGGATGATCCTAATGCGGAAATGTTCGACTAAGATTGACCTGAAGCCGTATTTGAAGGAAATTGAAAACCTTCATCCGACTACACGTTATGCGGTCGAAATCATTTCCGGAAAACGTGGACCGGCAAATAAGTGGGAGAAAAAAGCATGTGAGCGTCATATCAGGGATTTACAGCGCCAAGGAACAAAAAACTTTCCTTACATTTTTGACGAAACCCGGGCAAATCGAATATTTGACTGGTTTGAACGTTGCTGCCGCCACCCGCGCGGTGTCTTTTCGGGGCAATTGATTAGGCTTAATAGCTCTCAAAAATTCGATTACGGCTCGATGTTTGGATGGGTACACATGATCACCGGCCGAAGGAGATTTAAAAAGGTCTTCGACATGAAAGGGCGCGGAAACGCGAAATCCGTTGATCTATCCGGAATAGGGCTTTACGGGATGTGTGGGGACTGCGTTTACCCGCCTGGACGCCCGGAAGAGAAGCAATACGAGCTCTCCCCGGAAATCGATTGCGTAGCAGTCGATCGAACACAGGCCCGCAAGGTGTGGGACGCAGCGGTCACGATGGGAAAGGCTAGCCCGGACATCGCCGCTCGACTGAAATTCCTGAATAATTCGATTAAGCACAAGACCCGGGGCGGGGAAATGGTTCCGTTTTCAAAGGACACAGAAAACAAAAACGGTGCTGCACCTTGTATTTACATTATTGATGAATACCACGAGCATAAAACATCGGCCATGTATGAAGTTGGACAATCTTCCATGGGCAAGCGGGCGCAATCGCTCATGGTGATTATCACCACAGCGGGAAACAACGCCGAAAACAGCCCATGCAAAAAAGAATACGATCTTTGTTGCAAAATCCTTGACGGAGAAATTACCGCCGAGGATTATTTTGTAATTATCCGGCAATTAGACAAAGACGACAGCCCACATGATTTTAAAAATCTTGTGAAAGCAAACCCGATGCTTCAGGAGCCTACGGAGTATAGTGAAATCCTTTTAGATGAAATTATTTCGGAGCATGATATTGCATACGGTTCCGGAGATCCCGCAAAAATCCGCGAATATCTCATAAAGCGCTGTGACCTCTGGCAAGAAGGCAGTACGGACAAATATATGGACGGCTGCATGGAAAAGTGGAAGACCGGAGAGGTTTCGCACAAAGAATTTGAGAAGTTAACCCAAGGGATGCAATGCCTTGTAGGTGCGGACTTATCAAAGCGGCTTGACTTAACCGGACAAGCGTTTCTATTTAGGCTAAACGACGGAAGATTTGCACTAAAGGGAAAGGGATTTATTCCCGAAGCGGCGGTCACACGACACGAACATACCGACCGGGTGCCATACAAGGATTGGTGTTATAACAAAGAGTATTGTATTCCGACAGAAGGGGAGGTTGTGAACTATGACAGTCTGATTGAAAATGTGCATCAAGAGAAGTTTGACAGTCACATCCAAGTGTTGGAATGGTGTATAGACGCAGCTTTGGCTACGCAGATGGAAAATGACTTGCAGGAGCAGGGATATACTGTAACCGAAGTGCGACAAAACATCATGACCCTTTCAGAGCCGACGAAACTTTTTCGCGAACTGGTGATTCAAGGAAAATTAATCCATGAAAAAAACGACTGCCTGGACTGGTGCGTCGGAAATGCCTATCAGTACACTGACGGAAACGAAAATATAAGGCTTTCGAAGAAAAACAAAGATGACAGTCAGAGGATAGACTTGCTGGCAGCCGCAATAAACTGCATGGCACGGCTTGCGGCATTCGACGAACAGCCGCGCGACCTGACGGAACAGTTCTTATCAGAAGAATTTAGTTTTTAGAGGGAGAATAATATTGCTTTTTAAAATATTGCTTGTACTGGACGACATTTTTCTGGCGCTGGGGATTTTGTGTATTGTGATTGCGTCGTATATGGTTAACGCCGTATTGGGGACTTATGTTCTTGGGGCGGCGTTTTTGGCGCTTGCCGCCCTGGCAGCGGTGACGCTGCGTAACAGCGGTACGGAAAAGATCAGAAAACGAAGTAAGAAGGAGTAAACCGCCATGTTTTTTTCATCCATTCTCGCGCGGCAGCCGCCCGGGTTGATGCCTGCGTATCAAAACGGAAGTATATTCGGCGGATGGTCATCGTCGGCCGGTAAAAGGGTATCGGAGGAAACGGCGAAAAACGTTGCTACGGCGTACCGATGCATCAATGTTATATCGGACGACGTGGCAAAAATCCCGCTGCAAACATTTTGCAGCCCACAGCGCGGAATTATTAATCGTATTCAGCCGGACGCCGCGCAACAAAATATTCCGTATCTACTCGAAGTACGGCCAAACCGGTACCAGACGCCATTTATATTCAAAAAAAGCCTCATGCAATGGCTGCTTGGATGGGGAAACGGCTACGTCTGGCTTCCATTGCCGCAGGGAGGACGCCGGGAAATGTTTATTCTGCGTGGGGACTCCACATCTCCGTATTACGATAGGAGTGGAAACTTATGGTACCGAACTGTATTCGATAACGGAGAAGTTGCGTTTTTGCCTGACGTGGAAGTGATGCCGCTCATGATTAACTCACTGGACGGTCTTTATGGACGGTCGGTGATCGAATATGCGCGGGAAAGCATAG
This sequence comes from Bacillota bacterium, assembly GCA_023416955.1. Classification (GTDB taxonomy): domain Bacteria; phylum Bacillota; class Clostridia; order Oscillospirales; family Acutalibacteraceae; genus Caproiciproducens. Next base: position 47,551 of record JAEZGM010000050.1, read on the forward strand.
GACGTCAGCTTGGTGCGTATGAGACACAAGGAAAAATGTACGCGCAGGGGCTGAACCCATCGGGAATAATGTGGATTAACGGGGAGGCAAGTCCAGAGGCAAGGGACACTATCCGAACAGAATTTGAAAAAAAGATGGGAGGAAGTCAAAACGCCTACCGTCTGGCTGTGATGGATTCCAAAGTGCAGAAATTTGAGCCGATCACGATGAAACCGATTGATATTCAATTCTTGCAGGGGATCTCCGCGACGGACGTTGAAATCTGTAACTTTTTTGGGGTCCCGCTGAACAAAGTGAATCAAGGAAAACAGAGCTATAACTCAAATGAGCAGAACAACCTTGATTACCTCGGAAGTACGCTTGACCCGTATCTGGTGCAGATCGAGCAGGCGGCACGGATAAAGTGGATACCGGAGGATGAGCAGGGAACGACATACCAGCGGTTTTACCGAAAAGCACTTTTACAGATTGATGCGGCGGCGCGGGCAGACGTCAATGTGAAAGAAATCGCATGCGGCGTCACAAACCCAAATGAAGCCCGAGAAGATCAAGACCAGAGCGGATACCCGGAGGGTGGAAAGTATTGGATGACCAGAAACAATTCTCCGGTAGACAGCGATTTCTTTAAAAACGGAAACGGAGGTGGAACAAACGGACGGACACAGAACCAAAACGAAGCCGGAACAGGAGCGTAAATCCGCAACACTGGAAACAGCGAGTGAGGTGAGCCAGACTGACCTTGAACTGATTAATCGCTATACCCGTTCACCGCTTGCAGCGGATCAGGTTTACACTATGAAACTGCAACTTTGCGATAATGATGTGGACCGGCAGTTTGAAAAGTTTTCCTCAGGCGCTTTAAGGCAGCTTGCAGCGCTGTTTGAAGGGAAAACGGTTATTTTTGACCATAGTTGGAGCGCAAAGAACCAAACGGCACGCATCTACAGCACAACGCTGGAAACGGTTTCCGGAAAGGCAAACAGCGACGGAGAGCCGTACCAGAGGGTTGTTGCAATGGCCTATATGCTGCGTTTGGAGTCCACAGCGGACACGATTTCTGCCGTGGACGGTGGAATCATCAAAGAAGGCAGCGTGGGATTTCGAAACACAAAAAGCACCTGTTCTATCTGCGGAAACGAATATTATTCTGGAGACTGCCCGCACTGGCGGGGGCAGAAGTACACAGAAAACGGGGTGGAAAAGACATGCACCCTTATTTTGGATGATGTAACAGACGCTTATGAGTTTTCTCTCGTGGCTGTACCTGCACAGCGGGAAGCTGGAATTACCAAAGGAATGAAAGCCGGCCGCGCACTATCCCAGGAAACCAAAGCGAAAATGAAAGCTGCCAGGAGCTGCAGAGATCAGGCGGCGGCGCTCGAAGCACAAGCTAGGGCAATCGAAGACGAATTAGTTGGAGAATGGCCGGAAGACGATCCGCCGGATGAGGAAGATCCGGAAGATACAGATGAAGCCAAAGCCTTAAAGGCTCAAATTAATATGATTATTGGAGGTTAAAATCAATGATTGATCTGAAAAAGTTCTATGACGCGGCGGCTGCCGCGCAGACCGAAAAAACCGCGAAGGCGGTGGAAATTCAAAAGATGTTCGACACGGGAGAAACCGAAAAAGCGCTGGGTATGAAAAAAGACCTGGACGTGCTGAACCAAAAAGCAAGGGATGCAGAAGAACTTTATATCTCCATGCGGGAAGCATCCAAAGGTGAAAATCCGGGAGAGGAATTCGTTCCGGCAACAGACCGTCAGAAGGCGCAGGAAGCAAAAGACGCTGATATTCTGAAATCCAGCGAATATACCCGGGCATTTTTCAAAGCACTCGCAGTGGGCGCATCCGTAAAAGAATTTAAGCGGGCAGGTGCTCCGGAAGATATGAAAATCCTCATGAAGGCATTGACAGAAACCGGAGGCACACCGGCTGGTGCTGATGGCGGATTCCTGCTTCCGGTAGATTTTAACAACGCGATTATTCAGAGGCAGAAACAGTTCTATGACCTTGCGGATGATGTGAATGTGGAGAATGTGCAGGCGTTTTCCGGGTGGCGCGCGATAGAAAAGTCCACACAGACTGAGCCGTTTGCAAAGCTGACCGTAGACGGTACGACACCAATTCCAAACAGTAACCAGCCGGAATTTGCCCGTATTGATTACAAACTCAGCGACTTCGGGGGCCGCTTGCCTATTTCCAACGACCTGTTGGAAGACACTCCTGTTAACCTGATGGCATACTTGTCCAATTGGTTTGGAAAAAAAGTTGTGCTGACACACAACAGTCTGCTCCTTCCGATTTTCTCTGCGCTGTCGGCAACGGATGTACTTCTGGCAAATCAAAAAACCACTCTTGACGCGATCAAAACAGCACTGAACAAAACTTTGGATCCAAACATCTCTGTCAATGCGTCCATTTTTGTCAACCAGACCGGATATGACATTCTCGACAGTATTAAAGATGAATACGGCAGGCCTTTGATGCAGCCTGATCCGACAGCGGCATCTAAATACTTTGTTAAAGGTAGGCCGGTGAAGCTGCTTGCAGATAGGCTCATGCCTAATTACGCCGGAAGTGACACAAAGGAAAGGGCACCGATTTACATTGCGGACGGAAAATCGTTGGCAACGGTATTTTCGCGGGCCGGGCTTGAAATGGCGTCGACCAACATTGGCGGGAGCGCATGGGCAAACAACAACACTGAAATGCGTGGAATCACGCGTCTGGACGTGCAGAAGATTGACGAGGAAGCCGGCTGTGCTATTGGGCTGCTGCTGGCATAAGGCGGTGTAACCGGTGGCAGATGAAAACGCAGTCAAAACTATACTGACGCTGGAAGAAGCGGCGCGCGTGGTTGGAGTTGATCCCGCCGATAAGAGGCTGATTGACATTTTGCCGCAGGTAGACGCCTACATAAAGCAAGCGACCGGGCGGGACTGGGCACAGGACGAAACGATACTCGCCGAGGCAAAAGCCGCCGCCCGGCTGCAGCTGGCGCTTACCTACGACTTAATGAATATGCAGCAAAACCAAATTGACGCGCTTCGGCGCGCCTTGGTCTGCGCGCTGACGCAGCTGGAAAACATTGTTTTGGCGAGCGGAAACACGCAAAGCGGGACGGAGGCAACCTAATGCCATTTTATTTTAATCCGGGACAGCTCGATCAAAAGGTTGATGTGCTTGAATTCATCAACTCCGGAATCGCTTACGGATGGAATCCTGTAAGAACCATATACGCATCAGTAGAGCAGTTGACACAGAAAAATCTATTTTCAGAGGTTGGAATCGGTGTTCGATCCGTAAAATTTACGATCCGAAAGCAGAATCTAACACTTGGGAATGCCTTTCGCTGGCAGGGAGATTTTTATTTTCTGACGCAGGTTGACGAAATTCAGCGGCTTTACTACGAAGTCACAGCGGCCAGAATCGAACCGAAAACCTGTGCGGTCACGCGTATTACCACTACAAAAAATGAGCTGAAAAACCCGGTGAAGCAAAAAGAGATTTTGCTTACCTTCCCGGGGTGCTTGGTGGAAAAGTATATGGGATATGCTCAGCAGAAGCCGCAGGCCGTCAGCGAAATGCAGTATGTGCTGGTAACCCCGAAAGCCATTGACCTGCTGCTGGCCGATCTGGTTGAAATTGATGGTGTTACCTATAACGTGCAGATTGCGCACACGCTGGACCAGTACAAAAACGAATATGAAATCGTTGTGAAAAAGGATGTGGGCGCATGAGCTATGGCCACATATACCCGATTCCGGAATCGTTTTTAGATCAGCAGCAGAGTGTCAATGACTTAGACGCGTTGACAGAAGAGTTGGACGCAATTTTGGAGCAATTCCCCCGGAAGCGGCGCGAACTCCATGAGCAGTTGGGCCAGATGATGCAAGAAGAGGTTAATGCGCAGATTGCGCAGGCAGGGTTTAAAGGCGGAGGTGACCGGCTGAAAAGCTGGCAGGAAGTGAATGTAGGCAGCGGCGGCGGTTATGCCGCCGTCAGGCCGACAAACACGACCACCGGGAGCAACAGCCCGGGAGCCATTACTAATTATAATGAAGCGGGGCACAAAATCCGAAAACCGGGGCTGAAAGTGCATCGCGGCAAAAAGAAATATCGGTACCGGCCGAAAATCAATGTGCCGTATGTAGACGGAAAGCATTTTTATGATGCCGCTCGCAGGAACGTTGAGGAAAAGGCCATACAGATAGTTGAGGATTTCGTAGACGAAATAGCAAAAGAGCTGGAGGGCTGACGGTGGTTACTACAAAGCAGATCATGAACGCGATCAACAAATTGTTGGTTGAAAAGTTGGCTGCCGAATGCGTGTACAGAAACCGGTGCCCAGAAGGATTCGAGCGCCCTAGCTATCTGATAGAAGCAATTTCCAACGGCAGCGACTCCGCAAACTGTCGCACGGTGGAACAGACAGCGTATTTGACAATAACCTGTTTTGCTGCAGTGGACGAATTTGGAGATAGCGACGACAGCACGCTGATTGACCTTCAGGATGGAGTCATGAATCTGTTTCGGCCGGGGTATCTTCGGGTAGGCGACCGGGCGCTGAAAGTTAAAGCCAGCACCGGCGGAGCGGATTTCGACCGGTCCTATGTTGACTTGCAGCTGGAATTTTTCGATGACCGGTCCGACGAAGCGAATACGGCACCATTGATGGAAACAATTGAATTTACCTTAAAGGAGGAATAACCATGGGATTACCTGATATTAATATCAGTTTTAAAAACGCAGCCGCCACAGTGGTTCGGCGCGCTTCGCGCGGGATTGTGGCGGTTATTTTACTGGATTCTGCGGCGGGAACCGCCGGGGCGCACATTATGACCGCGGAGACACAGATTCCGACGGCACTCAGCGCGGTGAACAAAACCTATCTTTCACAGATTTTTATCGGCTATGTCAATCAGCCAAGCAAGGTTATTGCTTATGTGCTGGCCGCCGATGCGGAGGACTTTTCCGCTGCTCTTGCGTATTTTGCTACACAGAAAATTAATTATGTGGTCGGCCCGCAGGACTGCACCGCCACACAGGCCGCTGAAATTGTTACATGGGTAAAGGCACAGCGGGCAGACAAACGCACCCCAAAAGGAATTGTACCGGATACCGCGGCGGACAATGAGGGGATTATTAATTTTACTACGGACGAAATCCGGGTAGGTGATAAAACGTATTCCACAGCGGCCTACTGCGGACGTATGGCGGGGCTGATTGCCGGTACGCCGGTAAAAATATCCTGTACTTACGCGCCGCTGCCCGAGGTTCTTGACGTGAAGCGGTTGACCGGAGCCGAAATGGATGCTGCGGTGGATGCCGGACAGCTGATTGTTTTCCACGACGGCGAAAAAGTAAAAGTCGGCCGCGGCGTGAACAGTCTGACGACCGTCACGGAAACCAAGAACGAAACATTTAAAAAAATCAAGATCATTGAAGCGGTCGACATGATTCAGGACGATGTGCGATTGCAGACGCAGGATAGCTACATCGGGAAATACAGCAACAGCTACGATCATAAGTGCCTGCTGATTACCGCGATCAGCGAATACCTGAAACAGTTGGAGCAGGATGATGTGGTGCAGAAGGACAGCTCTTCCGTCAGCCTTGACCTTGACAAACAGCGGGACTATTTGGAAAGCAAAGGGATTGACACGTCGAAAATGTCGGAACAGGACATTAAAAGCGCCGATACCGGCGCGAAGGTATTCTTGTCAGGGAAAGCAAAAATTCTTGATACAATTGAAGACGTTGACCTGGACTTTAGTATTTAAAAGGAGGTGCCTACAGGATGGACAGCGCAAAAAGGATTGTTTCCGGTACATGGGGCGAAGTGTGGCTTGACGGCGACTACGTTTCCGAGTGCTACGGATGCAAGCTGGCCGCGAAAACCAATAAGGAAAAGGTTCAGCTTGCGGGGAAAATGGCGGTTGACAATAAGGTGACCAACATTGAACTGACTGGAAGCCTGAAACTGCACAAGTGCAGCAGCCGCATGGCGCGGGTAATTGGCGAAAAGTTGAAATCCGGACGGGACGTGCGGTTCACGGTTATTTCCAAATTGGACGACCCGGACGCCTACGGCGCGGAGCGCGTTTCCGCGACCGGGGTTTCGTTCGACGATCTGACGCTTGCCGATTGGGAAGTAGGGAAAATCGGTTCCACAGAAAATCCGTTTACCTATACGGATTACGAATTTCTTGACCTGATTCCGGAGGCGTAAGCATGAAGCAAACAACTACTATTAGCATTGTCGGAATGAAGCCTTATTTAAAGAAAAATTGATAAAAGTTACGGAGGAAAACCATGGACAACACGCTTGACCTTTTACTAAAAATGGAAATCCCGAATGCGCCTGAAAAGCAAGTGAAACAGAAGCGGCTCAGCAAGGAATGCGGCGGAAACGTAATATTTACCGTTCGTGCGCTTTCCTACAGCCGCGCCGCCGAAATTCAGGAAGAGCACCGGTTTGACGGGGATATGCCGATTTTTATCCTGCTGGAGGGTCTGGCCTCCCCTGACCTGAAATCCCCGGAACTGCTGGCAAAGTATGCCGCACCGACCCCGGCGGAGCTGCTGAAAAAAATGCTTCTGCCCGGGGAAATCGAAGACCTTTCCCGCGAGGTGGAAAAATTAAGTGGTTACCGGATTGATACGTTGGAAGAGGTTAAAAAAAAATAGAAGATGATCCTGAAATAAGCCTGATGTACTGCCTGTTTCGGGACAAAAACATTATGCCAGGCGCGTATTACGGTTTGCCCGCAGGGGAAAAGCTGATGATACGCGCCTTTATGACGAAATTTTATGAGGAGTTGAGCAAATAAATGGCAAGGGAAATCAGCATAGCAATCAGTGCAAAAGACAATTTTACTCAGGCTATAACCACCATGCGAAACGCAAACTCCTCATTTAACAAAGACCTTTCAGGGACGATGCAAAAACTTGACGCCCTGAACAAAACAAAAATTGACCTGAAGGTAGATACAGACAAAGCCAAAAACGCACTGAAGGACGCTGAAAAACAATTCGCGTCGACCGGCAGCGCAGCAGACAAAATGGCGGTAGAAATTGCCAGCGCAAATTATGATCAGGCCCGCCAGAATTTGGACCTTGTATCCAAAAACGCCCGGCAGGCTGAAAAGGATATTTTGAGCATGACCGACGCGGTCAGTAAAGCTGATAACCGCGCAGGGAGTGGAAAAAGCGGAATCTCAAGCGCTATGAGCGCAATTGCACAGGCCGGATTTACAAAAATGATCGGGGATACGGCCAGCCAAATGGCAAATACATTTGTAGGCAGCGCATACGGATCCGCTGCGGGAACAATGTTCGGCAGCACATTAAGTGGCGCCGCTTCTGGTGCGGCAATGGGAAGTTTGATCAATCCCGGTATTGGTACAGCGGTCGGCGCTGCGGTCGGCGCTGGAGTTGGCGCGATTAATGGTGCGGTGCAAAACTTCCAAAAAGAGGACGACGCATTTAAGTCCGTTGTGCAGGACAGTTATAATTCGGCTAAGCAGTCACAAAGTGACACATTGACAAGCGGAATAAGCATTGCATCACAAAGAGAACAAGATAAGATTTCTTTTACTACATTGCTAAAAGGCTCAAAAAACGCTGGTACATTCCTTTCTCAGGTTCAGGACTTTGCAGACGAGACTCCATTTGAGTATGATGATCTGACTAAAATTAGCAAGACCATGCTGGCATACGGATACAAGCAAAACGATATTCTTCCGTTAATGACAAAAGTTGGAGATGCAGGTTCAGCACTCGGTATGGGAAAAGACGACATGAATTATGTCGCAACAAGCCTCGGAAGAATGCAAAACAGCGGGAAAACAACGCTTGAATATTTGAATCCATTACTTGAGCGTGGCGTAGATGTTTGGAAGTACCTTTCGGAGGCTAGCGGGAAGACCAAGGAACAAGTTCAGGACATGGTATCTAAAGGCTTGGTTCCAGGCGCGCAGGCAGCAAAGGCCATTGCTGACTACATGGGAAAAGACTATAAGGGCAGTATGGATTTGCAAGCAAAGTCATACGCAGGGAGACTCAGCTCCTTGGAAGATGCCCAAAACAATGTAAACGCAGCAATGGGGAAGGGATTTGAAGACGAACGCAAAAAAGGAATACAAGCTCAAACCGAATGGCTTAGCGGAGCGTCGGGCGCAAAAATGCAGGACGCATATTCCATGATTGGAACATGGCAGGCGTCACTGAAAAACCAGGAGGAAGAACTAGTGCGTAAGGCGATGGACACTGCCATGAATTCCGCCGAGTACAAAACAGCCAAAGCTGCTGATAGTCAGGCAGAAATGGGAAAAATCCTTGCCGAAGCGCAAATTAAAGGCGAAAACGATTATAAAAAAACCGATGGGTACAAGCTGCAAGTCGAGCAGGATAAAAGTCTTGTTCAGGGGATTCGCGATAGCATGGTCGCTGATGGGATATATAAAAATTACGGATATGATATGGGAATAGAATTTTCAAAAGGAATGGCAGAAACAGCTCAGCAAGGTATTAAAGATGCAACGACCCCGAAAGGGTATACCTATTCTTCAGCTAGTACAAGCGGAATCGGCACTGGTGGATCTCGTGGAAGTGCGCCTGCAATAAACCAATATCCTGGAAGGGCACCGGGATTCGCGACTGGAGTCTTTAGGGTGCCATACAACGGATACCCTGCAATTTTGCATGAAGGTGAAACAGTTAATACGGCAGTTGAAGCCAGGTCGAATAAAGCAAACCCCCAAATTTTGATTACTGGAAATGACTTTAATGTCCGAAATGATGACGATCCAGAAAAAATCGCAAGAGCTATCGTAAGCGAAATCAAGAAAGCCTCATTAATCACTTGATGTTGATTATTCGCTCTGTCGTGCTATAATGGAATAAAATTACAGGGGGATTCGAAATGAAAAAGGCATTTACTCTTTTGTTATCTTTAATCTTGATTTTGACTATAGCCGCATGTAACCAGCAAGAAAAGAGCAGTAAAGCAATTGATGTAAAAAATGGATATGCAACTAGCGGAAATGGACGTATTGAATGGTTTCAGCTTAATCCAGATGACCTCCTAAAAGGGATAAATAAACGCGCTACTACAAATGGTTACAAAGAATTAAAAATTTTAAAAAATACTGATAAATCAAATCACGATTCGCATATGTTTAGCAATAATGGCGACACTTGGTACATTCTTGCGCATACTTGGGATTCTGATTACGATCCAAAGGAAGCCAACAATAAAATACATAAAATTGAGATAAGCCTTTTCGCCAAAAATGAAGAACAAGCAAAAACAAATGGGTATTATATGAATACTTTAATTGATATGTTTAATCCAGGGATGGCTGAAAAGGTGACTGATGCACTCTGTGTATATAAAGAAGCACCAGAGAATACTCCAAATGTTAGACAAGTGGTGTGCGGAAATGTTAAATACTCGTATATATTTTCCAAAACAGACACGCCGGAGTTTTATATTGAACCTGATAAAGTTGAAGTTGAAGCAAAAGGAAATGTGTCACCGATTAAGCCTAAATAATAAAAATAATGTTTAAGCGACTGCCTTCGGGCGGCCGCTTTTTTGTTGCCGAAACGGGGGATGAAGATGCAACGGCTTATCATTATAAAAAACACGGAGCTGAACAGCGAATTCGCACTTCCGGTGACACCCAGTCAGTTTACAATCGGTCACGGAGTCCGCATTGAAACCATTAATATACACACGTTAGGTGATGTAAACATTGCAGGGTACCCTACATTGGCCACAATTAAAATAGACTGTATGTTCCCGGCGCAGTACTATCCGTTCTGCAACTTCCAAAATATGATTGCGCCTTATGAATATGTAAAGTTGATACAAAACTATATCGACAATAAGCCTTTGCTGCGACTTGTGGTATCTGGCACAACTATTAATCTGCCGGTAAAAGTTGAGTCCATCGAATTTGGAGAAAAAGACGGCACCAACGATGTTTACGCAACGCTGACCTTCCGAGAGTTCAAAGAGCTTACAGCGGTAAAGGCAGGGACAACCAAAACAGGGAGCAGTACCGCCCGCGCCAGCAGCGCCGCCGCCACGCCGGTAAAGTCAGCAGCTTACACAGCTGCCCGCGGAGACACGCTGTCGTCAATCTGCCGCAAACAGTACGGAGACGCAAGCCTGTACGCAAAGCTGGCAAAGTATAACGGGATTAAAAATCCGAACATACTCAAAACAGGACAGATTATAAAGATGCCTGCGAAAAGTCAGCTATAACATCAAAATCCCAAACGTTTGGGGTTTTTGTAGGGAGGGAAAGCGTTTGCCAAAGCTATATTTGACGAACAGCGGGGGAACAACGGATATTACGCAGTTGGCGCCAAGTATCACCTGGTCCGGGAACTATCAGCAGCGCGCCCGGTCACTTGACTTTGGGTTGTTGTCATCACCGACAGATAAAAGCATCCCGTCGGTAAAATGCGAAAAGGGTAACGCCGTCACCCTTACCGAAAACGGGAGCACTCTTTTTGAGGGGTATATTTTTACACGGCAGAAAAGCACAAACGGAAGTACGATAGACTTCGGGTGCTTTGACCGCGGATTTTTCCTAAAAAACGAAACGTCATATAAATTTACCAATTCCACACCCGAGGCGATCACGCGCCGGGTATGTACTGATTTTGGATTTTCGCCTGGAGAGATCGCAGCGACCGGAGTTAAAATCAGCCGTAATTTTTTAGGAAACACACTGTACGATATCATTCAGACGGCATACACGCTCGCGTCAGCACAGACCAAAAAAAAATACCACATTGTTTTTCGTGGGAAAGCGCTGTGCGTGATTGAAAAAAAGATCACTGAAACCACGCTGGTTATTGAGGGCGGGTCGAATCTAATGGATGCGACGGTATCCGAAAGCATTGAAAACATGATTAATCAAGTTGTGATTTACGATAAAAACGATAAGCTGATTAAGACCATGAAAAACGCCGAAGCGATTAAGCTGTACGGCGTGATGCAACAATACCTCCAGAAGCCGGATAAGGAAGACGTGACCGCAAAAGCCCAAAAAATTCTTGACGATAATCAAGAGGAGCAAAAAATCACACTGAATAATCTCGGAAATATTGCCAACGTCACCGGGGGAACGGTAGTCGTGCGCGAACCCTACACAGGCCTTTATGGCCTGTTTTTTATTGATGATGATACTCACACATGGAAAAACGGAATCTATCTCAATAAGCTGGTGGTGAATTTTAAAAACATCATGGATGAAAAGGACGTCGGGTCCTTGCCAAATAAATCGGGCAGTAAAACGGCGCAAGTAACGAGCTTTTATATTAATAAGCCAGGGTGATGAAAAATGGAAGATAATCCATATGTGGAACTATTGCAGATGATGCGACAGCAGGGAAAAAGTCAGATCCCAGTCACAATCCGTTTTGGGACCATAATCAGTGCAAACCCGCTAAAAGTCGATGTCGGCAACACAGTACAGGAAAAAGACGATCTGCTGAAAAACGCGGATATCGGGGAACTACACAGCGGGGATACCGTGCTGCTGGTGCCGATTGAGGACAACCAGCGGCACATTATTATTTGTAGGGTGGTGGGCGTGTGAATTTGCTGCCGATGATACAACCGGAAATCGCGGACGTTGATACAGAGCCGCCTATGTACCGCGAAGTCGCATGGGACTATGCAAACGACGTGCCTGTTTACAAAAACGGGAATCCAGTATTTGTTGAGGGAAAAGACGCGGTACTGGTGTGGGCGTGGAACGCGCTGCATACGCCGCGCTTCCGCTTTGAAATTTACACATGGGATTACGGAAACGAAGCGGAGTCTTTAATCGGTCAGAATTTTTCGAGCGAGCTGAAACAGGCTGAAACCGCGAGGTATGTCCGAGAATGCTTGCTGATTAATCCGTACATCAAAGACGTATCGGGAATACAGGTCGATTTTAACGACGGAAAGCTGACCGTATCCGGTACTCTGCAAACCATATACGGGGAGGTGGACATAAATGTTTGAGGATATTACGCCGGAAAGCATCAAGGAAGAAATACTTGAAGATCTGTTGGAAGCAGATACCCGCGAGGGTAGCTATACAAATAATTTGGTAGGCCCGACCGCTGTGCAGATATGGAAAAACTATCAGGCCATGAACGCAATGGTACCGATTGCTTACATTGACGAAACATCGGGAGAATATATTGACAAACGGTGTGCGGAGCGGGGAATCACCCGAAAGCCCGGAACAAAAGCCGTGGCGGCACTGGCACTGACTGGAACCGATGGAACTGTTATCCCGGCCGGGACCATATTTTTGACTTTAGACGGTCTTGAATACATCACCGCTGCGGCCGCGACGATCACCGGCGGAACAGCCGCGGTACAAGTAACTGCTGTGGAAGTCGGGGAGGACTACAACGTACCGCCCGGCAGCATCGTCAATCAGTACAACAGTATCAGCGGGTTATCCGCTGTGGTAAATCCTGCGGCGGCAACCGGAGGGACAGACCCTGAAAGTGATGCGAGCCTTGTCACCCGGTATTATAACTATCTGCAAAAACCCGCGACAAGCGGAAACGTGCATCACTATGAACAGTGGGCGCTCGAAGTAAACGGAGTGGGCGCCGTGAAGGTGACACCGCTTGAAAGTGGGCCGGGCACGGTGGGAGTCCTTATCGTAGGCCAGGACCGACAGCCTGTAGATGCCACTATCGTAGCAGCCTGTGCTGCACACATTGAAGAAAACCGACCGATAGGGCCGACGGTTACCATGAAAAGTGCCGCCGGGCTGAGTATCAATGTAACCGCGACAGTAACCATCGACACCACAACCACAGCGGAGAAGGTACAGTCGGACTTTTCCGCAAAGCTGGATGCTTACCTAAAAAGCATTGCATTTGTAAAGTACCAGGTGCTTGTTAATCAGCTTATTTACATCATGATGGGGATTGACGGTGTGACGGATATTCCGAGCCTTACGGTTAACGGAGGGACGGAGAATATCACAGTAGCCTCGGATCAAGTGCCGACGCTGGGAACGGTGGTGGTGAGCTGATGGCGTTAATTGATATGATGAGGCCGAATTATAAAAACAGCCCGCAGGCCGCGGAGCTACAGGCAGCACTGAACAAGCAGACTGAAAAGCTCATGAACACCAAAGACGATATGCTCGCGCAGCTAAACGTCCGCACGGCGACATGGGGGCTTGGTTTGTGGGAAAAGGCGCTTGGGATAGTGACCGATATTTCGAAACTGCCGGATTTCAGACGGAGTCGCATTGAGAGCAAACTTCGGTCGCAAGGTGTTACAACCAAGATCATGATAAAAAATGTGGCGGAGAGCTTTTCAAACGGAATTGTTGATGTGATTGAGCATGCGGCGGAATATAGGTTTGACATTAAGTTTATCGGCACGCTGGGAATCCCGCCGAATATGGATGATCTCATAGCAGCCATAGAAGAAATCAAACCGGCTCACCTCGCCTATGCTTTTATTTATACCTATATCACATGGGACAGTGTGGAACGGTATAACCACACATGGGATGAATGGGAAATGAAAAATCTTACATGGGACGCTTTTGAAACTTACAAGGAGGATTGACAATGCCAAGCGCAAATAAAACAGCTAATTACGGCCTTAACCAGTGGCAAGGAAATGAATACCCGAAGCGGCAGGATTTTGTTGATGATAACGCAATCATTGACGCCGAACTTAAAAAAGCGCAAAACCATCGGGAGGACACAACCGCCCACGTCACACAGGCAGACCATGATAAGATTAATGGGGCGGTACAGTCAGCCACTATCGGCGGCGCAACGGTGTCAAAAAGCGGGACCACGCTGCAATTACCGGCATATCCGACCAGCTTGCCCGCCAACGGCGGTAACGCAGGAACCGTAGGAGGTTCGCCAGCAACCCGATTACAGTCTGTGACCACGGAAGGCGCACCATATGGCGCAAATTCTTATGACGTACAATCCAGATTTAATACAAAAGGCGACGGTTACTTTCGGTTGGAAATAGTAGGTGGTTCCGATGCCGCAAATTACGTTGACAAAATATCGGTCGGGAAATCGGATATGACGACTTACAGCAGCCACGCGGTAGCCTCCTCCGGCGCAGCCCTGCGAAATAACACCGCGACAGTCGGCGGCAGTCCGTCCGGCGGGTCGGACGGTGACGGCTGGGACATATGCACATAAGGAGGCGGTCACATGGGCGCGAGGTATGACAATATCGGTGGCGTGCAGCATAAAGTAAGCAAGCGGTTTGTCAACATTGGTGGCGTGCAGCACCCGGTCAGTAAACGGTATGACAATATCGGCGGGGTATGGAGGCCAGGGTATTCTGGAGCAATTACATGGGTGTCTACATTGGTTCCGTATAGTGCAAATAAGCCGGCTGATGGTTTTAGCATTCCTAACGATAGTACTCTGTTTCTGCATTTGGAGGGATTCAAGTCGGATCGTAGAGGTGTAACTGCTACATTTATATTCTCCGAACCTATTAATTTGCCCGCAAACAATGCAGTCGAAATATCAACTTCTACGCAGCGTCCTACTAAATACGTAGGCTGGTTTCAAATTACACTGTCTAGTCCAGATGAAAAAGTGCCATACTCATATCCGACATATGTACGCGATGCCAACAATCAGGAATATAACGGCTGGTATTGCAATTTAGCTGCGGCGAGAAGCGTAACTAGTCTAAGCGTTTTTTTAGCAGGCGACGGTATAGATAACACTGAATGGCTCGGCGATAGCATGAGTATTTCTATTAGGCTCCATCCAGTCGACAGGCCAGCGTTTTTAGTATGCGGCTTGAATACGTCAGATCAATAAATTTATAGGAGGACGAAACCATGTCAACAGTAAATAAGTTTAAGTTTGCGAACGGCGATACGTACCCTTTAATCGCCGCAATGCAGGACCACCAGCAGCAGATTTTAGGTATGTCACGCCCGGTGCGCAGCCATCAATTCGCCGAAAGCGACTACGATGCGGTTAAAGCATCGTTGGCGATCCCCGGCAACCTTGACACGATAACCGTAATCGCAGAGACTACCGATGCTGACAGCAAGGTGACAACCGCCGAATATCCTTACACTAATTACAGTATCGTGCAGTCATTTGGTACCCAGCTTATCCCGGTATCCAACGGCGACGATCAGACCGCGCCGACCGCTGAAATGCGGGTGGTACTAACACTCGCTCAGCTGACGTACTTGGAGGTGCAGCAGGCGGCGCAGGCCGCAACCATCAGTGCCCTTGGTCAGCAAGTCGTCGCGATCAGCTTGGGAGGTGGACAATAATGGCATTTTGGAGCATTGCGTATCAGCACGGCTGGGCAACTAAAGCGCAGCTTGCACAGGCGGTCAAAAAGGGATTTATCACCGCGGACGATTACAAAACGATTACTGGGGATACTTACACCGAATAAAGCAGGAAGCAAACGCTTCCTGCTTATTTTTTAAATTTTTTATGGAGGTGGGCCACATGGCCAAAAATAATTTGGATCTTGTAAAATTTTGCGAGCAGGCGCTCGCATCCGGTACGGGGTATGTTTACGGCACGCTGGGGCAGACATGCACCGCGTCGCTGCTTGACGATTGCGCCCGGCGGTATCCGGCGGGCAACCTCGCCGGCGGCACCATGCGCACGGTGGGCAATAAGTGGATCGGCCGGCGCGTGACGGACTGCATCGGACTGCTGAAATATTTTATTATGTCGGCTGCATATGGGAGCAATCCCAAATACAATGCCGCTTACGATACCAGTGCAAACGGTGCTTTCAATGCCGCGAATGAAAAGGGTCCGATCAGCACACTGCCGGAAATTCCCGGCGTATGCCTCCATATGAACGGTCATTTCGGAATTTATATCGGGAATGGTTACGCAATCGAAGCGCGGGGCACTGCCTATGGCGTGGTAAAAACTCGCGTGAAAGACCGCCCGTGGACATATTGGTTTAAAAGCCCGTGGATTGATTACATCGCCGCCGCACCGACACCGGCCACGCCCAAGTTTACCTGCGACACCGCCGGAACGGTTGAGATTGCGCGGGGCAGCTGCTACACCGCGAAGACAACCGGGGACGTAGAGCTGGTAGCCGGAACGCCGGGCCGAGTGCAGATCATCAGGTGTCTGCAAAACGGGTACACGCTCTGGCATATCGTACCGATCGGGCAGCCCGGGCAGGACGTGGGGATTTACCCCAAAGGCGGCGCGCGACAATTTGTTGTAAAGATCAAGTAGCAGGGGAGGGGGAGACGTGGAAATGAGTGCAAAAGGTTTATATGTATCCGCCCTGACGGCGTTCGGGGCAATCGGCGCCGCAGTAATTACTTTACTTGGAGGGTGGGACGATTCTTTGCAGACATTAATCATTTTTATGGCTGTTGATTATGCGCTAGGAGTCGCAATAGCCCTTGTTTGGCACAAGTCGCAAAAGTCGCCTGATGGAGCTTTTGAAAGCAACGCAAGCCTTAAAGGACTGCTGCGAAAATTTAGTGTTTTGGTTGTTGTATTAATTGCGGTGCAGCTTGACGGGATCACCCATTCCGGAGGATATATCCGGACAGCGGTGATTCTATTTTTTATTGCAAATGAAGGTTTCAGCATCATTGAGAATTTAGGAATCATGGGTGTGCCAATGCCTGAAATCGTAAAAAGCGCTTTCACAGCCATAAAGGCGCAAAGCGAAAAGAAGGAATAGCCGGGAATAACCGGTATTCATATTGCCGGAAACCCCGGCGGAAAGAAGGTACATAGTAATGAGCGATATTCAAATTTTAGGTCTGATCTTGGCAGTGGTCGGCGGCGTTCTGCTGTCGACGGTGGTTTTCGTCCCGCTCTTGAAACGCAAAGGCATTAAAACAGAGCAGATTTTAGCGACAGCGCAGGCTGGGCTTGCAGCAGCTGACGGAGTGATCGACGGCGTGCAGGCGATAATTCCGAATATTCCGGGTGTGGATCTGGTTGATAAAATTATCGGATGGGCTACAAAAGGAGTAACCGCCGCGGAGCAACTTTATAAGGTGGGCAACGTGGAGGCAGGGCAGCGGAAAGAAACCGCTGTGCAGCTTGTTAAAGATTATCTGACAGCGGCGAATGTGGAGATTACGCCTGACGTGGAAAAGATTATTGATGGATGTGTGGAAGCCGCTGTATTTGCTCTGCCGAAGACGGGAACTGAAGCGGGGCAGGATAAGCAGAAACCTCTGACCGCTGTGGTAAAAGTCGATACTGCACAGGTTGCCAAAAAGATTGCCGAAAAAATCGCAAGCGAATTTCCGGGGATTGGAAATATAACCTTGGAGGAAATCGACACGCAGATTGCAGCTACACAGAAAGCATTTGACGGTGCAACGGACAGTGAACAGGAAGAAAAATACCGCAGTTTTTTGGCTGCTCTGAATTACCTACGCAAGGCAAAAGTTGAAAGTGAGGCGGTCGCGCCTGACACCACGGGCGCGGAGTAAACTTTAAAAATATACATATATAATGACAAATACCCTGCTGACAAAATAGTCGGCAGGGTATTTTTGTTATTCTGCAATAAGCTTGTCTACTTGATGTGATTTTGCTTCATGATGCTCAGCCTTCTTGACAACAATAAGCATTCTTATAAAAAGCCCAGTTTGGTACATTAGAAACTCAAGAAATTTAGGATCAACCTTATCGTTGTGTTTTGCAATTTTATCGTTAAGTTTTTTGTATAAATCCATAAGTTTAACCAGCACATCAGTGATTTCTTTTTCAGCGCCTTGCTCCTTTAAGTATCTTCCGGTTGTGTTGATGTTATTATCAAGATTGTTACTATTATTAAAAAATTCCTGAAGAAATGACTCTAAGGCCTTTCTGAAATTGTCGGCAACATCTCGTAAATACTCCCCAGAAGAATATTGCTTTAGTGCATTAATAAATGTTTTATGAGCTATTGGATAATCGCAGAGCCAATCTAATGTGGCAGATACAAGCGCATCATCAAGTTCAGAGGCGCCTCGTGGAAATATGAAATATTCGTTATTCTCGGAATCATACTGAATTTCATATTCTATTTTAGATTGTTCCATCATGGTGGTCAACAAACCTATCAGATTTTTTCTTGTCCCAAAATTTGAATAATCATTCTCTTCAAATGTATTGACAAAAGCAATGTAAATAGAAAAAAATTCCTGAATTGATATCTCATCATCTAACAACTTTGCAATTATATCGTCAATTGGTAAAAATGATTCATAATACGGCATTCCGGTCATCATACAAAATTTAAAAAAAGAACTATTATTATAACTTATTTTATTTTTAATAGCTAAAAGAGAATTCTTTATTTTCGCCTTTAACAGCCCAAGCTTTTCAACATCAGAGAACCCAATTCCAAGTTTCTCCCTATAATCTATCCACAACATGGCTTAACTTCCTCCTTAAATAACAAAACTACTGAATATAATTATATTCTGGCGTAGCATAAAATTCAATACTGTGTTTATATTTGTCGAAAAGTCGAAAGATGCTTAGAAAAAATATAGTATTATTAACGAAACTTTTTCGGTCTATTTGAGAGCCAAAAATCTAGTAGTGTAACGTATATGGTTATATCATAACAATATTAGGAAATTTATTCCGTATCATGATAGAATGACTCGCAAAGGGGTTATTGATCATGATTAAAATATTATTGTCTAGGAAATTAGGCGAAGTAAGATGGACTCAAGCGATGCTCGCACGCATCACGAAAATTAGACCATCCACAATAAGCGACTTATATAATGAAATGACAGAACGGGTCAATCTTGATCATTTAGACAGAATATGCAAAGCATTGGATTGCCCATTAAGTGATATCATTGAATACATCCCAGATGAAGAAAGAGAGCAAAGCAGCAAGCACTAGGCCGATATCTTCATTTTATATTCCTTGAGGTTAACGCGCAGAATCTTATATTGTGATATTTCATGGTTCGGGGTGACGCCTCCAAGCAAAGCCATCAAAGGGTAGCCTTTGATGGCTTTTTTTGTAGCTTCATGCATGAAACCGCCAGCTCTGCCGGTGGGACTATAAACGCTTATTATAACAGTCGTGCGATGCATCCTGAGATGCGTACCAGTACTATGGCTTTTTCAGGGCTTGTGTTGTATACTATGCATTCAACGGGTGGCTTTGATTCCGCCTGTTTCAATAACATCGGGTCCCCTCAGTTTTTTGAGGAGACCCGACAACAAGCTAAAATATTCTGCGAGAATGATCAGGAAGTGGTGAAAGATACGTCATCCAAATCCAGCAACTGCGCGCCATTTGCAGTTACAGTAAAATCAATTCTGGCACCGGTAACTCCTGCCGGCGCGGCTGTGGTTGTTATCTGATAAAAAGCAAAGTTTCTAACATCATTCGGAAGATCCTGCTGTCTGACTGTGATCGTTCCTCCCAGCACATCTCCGCCGGGAGTTAAGAAATTCACGGTTGCCGTGAAGCCAACTTGCGATCCTTCTCCACGGGCAAAGAATGAAAATTCGTAGAAGCAGCCTGCGTTGATTGGCGTTACGGTTTGTGTCAATACTGCTCCGTCTGACAAAGTGACAGATGAGTTTCCGGAATGAACGCGTCCCTGCGCCGTTTCCTGGTCAACTTGATTCGGTGTGGTTGTGGTCCAATTGGTAGGGATGTCATTTGTAAAGTTTTCCATTCCACCATTTAGTACGAGTTGCCCCGATTGAGGACACGCCTGCGGGCCGGTTGGGCCCGTATAACCTGTTGGGCCGGTTGGACCCGTCGGACCTGTAGGACCCGTATAACCTGTTGGCCCAGTAGCTCCTGCAGCTCCTGTTGGGCCGGTCGGACCGGTTGGGCCGGTCGGACCCGTTGGACCCGTTGGACCTGTTGGACCTGTTGGACCTGTCGGGCCTGTCGGACCTGTTGGACCTGTTGGACCTGTTGGACCTGTCGGACCGGTTGAGCCGGTAGCTCCCGCAGCTCCTGTCGGACCTGTCGGACCGGTTGACCCGGTAATATTAGGAAAACAAACTGCCTTTTTATTAGCGGTCTGCTAAACCGCTTCGGATTGAGTGTTGATTTCAATGTATTCCATTACCCGGCGTAGTTCGTCAGCGAATTTAAACTTCACGCTGATGTTGCCGTTCTCATGTATCTTGATATGGTCTACAAGCTCAACTAAAACCTCTCTTGTCAGTTTGTCGATATTTTCAAACTTCTTGAAAACTACTAAGCATGGGCTTTCGGCGGTAATACCGTTTTGCAATTCCTCACGCTCTGCATGGAGGTTCTTCAAAACTTCGCCTAAAGCGGCTATTTGCCGTTCGTAATCTTCGCTCATATGGCGATAGTCGCTGTGGGTAATTTCTCCGTCTTTCCAATCCTGATAAATGGATTGCTTGTAACGCATGATTTTGGAGCATTCCTTTTCTTTTGCGTCTATCAATGCTTCAATCCGTATGGACTGGCTTTTTTGAAGCGGAGCCGTGCTGATATATTCCAAAGTATTTGCATAGTGTACTGCAAGATATACCTGTTGCTGAATGGCATACAGGACAGCCGCTTCCAGCCGGTTATGCTTCACGGAATGTTTGGTGCAGGCTGTTTTTGACTGGTCTTTGTAGGTGCGGCAGAAATAGTACACCGTGCCTTTTACTTGACTGCGGCTCATAGCCTTACCACAATCGGCACAACGGAGAAAGCCACTGAACAGATAGAGTTTCTTTTTCTGCGGTGCGGTGCGGGTGTCACGCTTTAGCAACTCCTGCACTTTTTCAAAGATAGGCCGTTCTATGATTGGCTCATGGGTATTCTCCACAATGTACCATTCATTTTCGGGAACCTGTTCCTGCGTATGTATCTTATAGCTTTTCACACGCTGGCGGCCTTGTACCATGTCCCCTACATAAAGGCGGTTTTTCAAAATGTTGCTTACGGTTTTTGAACTCCATAAGGGTCTTTCCGAACCGCTCGGATTTTGATAGTTTAAGCCCTTGCTTTTTTTGTATTCGAACGGACACAAAATGCCACGGTCATTGAGATTGTGTACTATGGCATTTTTACTCATGCCGTCCAGAAACCACTCATAAATGTTTTTTACAATCTCGGCGGCTTCTTCGTCAACAATTAAAGCGTTTTTGTCCTTTGGGTTTTTCGTATAGCCATAAGCCGCAAAGCCGCCGATAAACTCACCATTGCGCCGCTTCATATCAAAAACCTGCCGTATCTTCTTTGAAGTCTGATAGCAGAAGTTGTCGTTGATAACATTGGTAATCGGCACAATGAGATTAGAAATACTGTCCGGGTTCAAATAACTGTCAATATCCTCTGCCAAGCTGATAAACCGTACATTCATCTGTACAAACAGATTTTCAATCAAGCTCCCTGCGTCCGTATAGTTACGGGATAGGCGGGAGAGGTCTTTGACGATAACACAGTTTACCTTTTTGGCGTATATGTCGGAAAGCAGTTTTTGAAAGCTGTCCCGGTTGGTGTCTGTTCCGGTGTACCCGTCGTCCACATAAGGCGGCTGAACGCTTTCAAACTCGTCTATGTTCTGCCTATAGTAATCATCAAGCAAAGCCTTTTGATTGGTAACGCTGTTGCTGTCGTCTTTATCCTTTCCACGGTTTATGTCCTCTTTGGATAAGCGGATATATTGGCCAAGTTTCCAGCGGATATTTTGAGGAGCGGATATTTTTTCCTCAAAGCCCCTGTTTTTTGTTCGTGCCATGTGTCCTCCTTCCTATCACATTACACTTATATTATACCATTTCAGCGTAATGCAAACAATGTTGTCACGGCCTGTAAAGCCAGTTTACAGGCCGCTTTTCTTACGTTTGAGGAAGTCGGCAAACACATCTTGTAAGGGTGGAGCGTTCTCTGGAAATTCCAGTTTTACGCCCATATCGCCCACACGAAAACAATAGGGATTTTTTACTGCCGCTATGACTTTCGCCGCACGTTGTTCCTGCGGTACAGTCGTATCAAAGGTGAAGCCGCTAACATCAACTAAATCCTCTTTGTTTACTGCTTCTATGTCCACGCTTGCCAACTCTGAAATTGGGATACGTTTCTTCAATCACAATCGCCCCCTCCTTTCCATGTATATGAAATGCTCTGATTGTCCTATGAGAAAACACAAACAGCCACCATTTTTATCAGCAAAAGTGATGGCTGTTAATCTTGCCTCATACTTCGGGTCAAGTTGGCCCGAAGTCAATAAGGGCTGTTCTGATAGTGGGTTTCCGCTTCCTCTATGCCGCAAGTATCGAAAACATAGTGAAGCTCTGAAACCACACGCTTTATATCGTCCGGGCTGAAATCACAGTTTTCCATAGCCCGAATGACATAGCCACGGCAAGCGCCGTTGCTCCATTGCTGATATAGCAATGACTGTAATTCCTTATCCATAGTAAAACTCCATTCATCAATCGGGAGTATGCCGCGCCGTTATAAGTCGGCTTGTCGTAAGACAGAAAAAGCGGCGTGGCACTCCCTTTATATAAAAAACGATAATCCGGACGGGCGGCGGCAACCGCCCTCATGGGAATTTCACCCCGCCCCATGCTGATGGCGCGACGGTCAATGCTGTGAAGCGTTCAAACCGTAAGTATCATTGTATCAATCAAAAGATTTTCGCCGGGCAGATTGCCACATCTGCCTTGTCACAGTTAGTAGGAATCGCTCACGCTCCGTTTGGGTTTTCCCCCTTTCAACGGGCGGTCTTGGCGTACCCTGCGGCCTGGCTCCCTCTTGATTGAACGTATCCGGGTTATCGGTATTCAGTTGTCAAAGAACAGCAGAGGGAGAAAAATTCCTTCTAATAGCCATGTGATTTAGAGGACAAATTCGGAACTGGAAATCAAGATTTTTTCAAAAATTCCTCCATGCTTTTCAATCCTTTCTCAATAGCAACCCTGACTGCTTTTTCATTTACACCCTCTGCTCGTGCAATATCGGATTTACTCATGCCGAGTATGTAATGAGCGTAAATCCGTTTTCCTTGCTTGTCCGGCAGGGAAGCGATCGCGGAGTGTAACTGTTCGGCTGTGATTTTGCGTTCGTAAATCTCACAGGGAGAAAGGGATACGAAAAGAATATCCTTTTCGATTCCGTCGCCAGCGTCCAGCGAATAGTGAGCTTTGTTATAGAAGCGGCGGCGAATGTAGTTTTTCTCCAAACGTTCCGCTTCCAGCAAAGCGTCCTTGATTACATCGGGTATTTCAACAAAGAAGTCGGAATTATAAAACGGGTAAAAATCCCGCAGATTGATTTTAGCCATAGGGCGTTCCTCCATTTCGATTTTTTAGGGAATAGTGAATCGAAACGGAGCGGGAGGGGAACGACAGCGGGGTCGGACTTCGGGCCAAGTTGGCCCGAAGTGACAAAGCTTGTCCCATACGTTGTCAGTGAAAAAAGGGTACAAAAAAACACCTTTACGCAAATTAGCGCGAAAGGTGTCGAACAAAAAATGGGCGCAATAGCCGCCCATTAGTTGATATAATATTTTTAAACTATGTAAATGAATTTTTTCTGCTATATTAAACCGTCACAATATGGCGGCGTTTCTCTCAGAGAAAAAAACGCTTTGGGGCACATAAAAACCTCCTTATCCCAAAGCCGCCAGATTAAGAAGAATTACAGATATACTCTTTCCGGTATTTAAAACGGAAAATGACGGCTTTGTATGTCTGTTAAATTTGTCAGCAATCGTATAGCAGAAAATTGTTGTATGAAAAGAGCCGATAATCAAGAGATGTGTACTCATTGATTATCGGCTCTGCGTCTTTGCGTCTGGCTCTTTGATAACTGACATATTCAGTTGTCGCACATTGATTAGAGATTCTTGTTTGCATTTGGGACAGTATAGGGGGAAGTTTTCGAGTTTCGTATCTTCTCTAATTTTCAGTCTTGTTTTATTACCACATATAGGACATAGTAACCATTGAACTTCAATCATTATCACCCCCTACATCATTTCATCAGTTACTATTTTTCTGCTCTAATAATTACCGTTCCACAATTTTGATACAAAACCTCAACAGTTTTAAAACCGGCATTTTTCATAAGCTCAAATTGATGTTCCAATGTCAGTGGAATATCAATATGTATAAACATATCTTCGGGTATATTATTTTGCTTGCGTCTATATTCGTATCCCTCAAGACAAAGTGCCTCCTCTTCATCACAACAGGCAATATAGTCACATTCTATATAATATCCACCGGCTTTTATCGTCTGATAAAGTTTACTATAAATCAGTTGCTTTTTTTCATATTTAAAATGGTGAAGTGTTTCAAAAGACATAGCAGCGTCAAACTTATTTTCCTCAAACGGGTATTCAAAATAGTCCGCATTGATTATTTCAATGTTTTTATCACCATAGTTTTCTCGCAACTTGTCAAGCATAGATTCAGACAAATCAATACCTGTAACCTTGACTTCGGGAAATCTCTTGTACATTGATTCAAGCTCCAAACCTGTGCCACAACCAATATCAAGTAATGTTTTCAAACTATCATCAAAGAAATCTGCAATATGAGCGTATTCCTCGCCCCAGTTTTTTAAATGAACATTATTATATTCACTAATCCTATTAGCGAAAAAATCCGCCATTTCTTCCACAGGAACATTCTTTACCCCATCAAGCCAATCTTTTAATTCGCTTAAATATTTTTTGGTTTCCTCTTGAGTTCGGATTTTACTTTTTAGCATAACGATTTTGTCCTTTCATAAAATCTGTTAATAATGAATTGATTATTTGATTTGCGTTGGGTTAGATAATAGGAGTATCACTTATGTTCTTTGTCCTCTATTACTAAAGCAAATCGGTGAAAAGCATTTTTAATAAGCGTAATTACTTCCTCATATGGCAAGTCAATATCGTCTGATACAATTTGAGTTGCAATACCATGTGAATAAAGCCACACATCCCTAAATAAATTTCGTGCGTTTTCCAGACTAAGGCCCGTTATTTCCTTTGCATTTAGAATTGAAAGTTGGTTCCAATCAGCATCAAGAATATCTTTAATACTTTTCCCCGCACAAGCTTTGTTCATAAAAAGGGTATTAAATATATTTTTTTCTTGTCTGGCAAATTCAATGTAAGCAATTCCTTGCATTAGGAGGCGGTTATCATTACTCATTCGGGCTTCCATGAAAGTGTTATAATATATATTGAGTTGAGTAATGACATCTTGTTTTAGTGCTTCCATATTTTCATAAACGCGGAATAAAGGTTTGGTTGAGCAGTTCAATACGGAAGCAATACTTCTTGCGTTTATCCCCTCCATGCCCTGTTCGCGTACTATAGAAATAGCAGCCCTCAAAATTGCTTCCTTATTAGTTAATGGCTTTGGCGGCATATAAAGTCCTCCTAAATGAATATTTATCATTGAAAAAATTGCTTTTTAATAATGAATATGAAGGGAAACAGATGTTGCGCAACATCTGTTACTATTATATCAAAACCACACAAAATGTCAAGGAGTTGGCCTAACAAGCTTAACAAAACTGGTTAAGCGGTTCCTTGTGTAGCTCTCATTAACGGAGGTTATGCTAACCAGCAAGCAGGGCAAGTGTATTGACACTTGCACATTTTTGAGATTTTCCCTTACGGGAAAACTCAAAAATTGCTTGTTGGGGAGTGCCTTCCCCAAACCCTGCGACTTCGGGCCAACTTGACCCGAAGTCGGTGCGTTGCACCTCATGTTGCGTCATGTTCGCTATCTCTCCATTTCCTTATTTTTCTGCGCGTCCGTCAGGCCGAGCAGATGGTCTATATTGCTTTTCACCGTAACAATTTCCTGCATGGCTTTTTTGGTTTCCCGGTACTCTCGGTAAGCCTTTTTCTTGTCTGTCGACAACCGCTGAAACTCTGCTTTCAGCGTATCCATTTTGGGGAGCTTTGCCCCGGACAGCAACCGCCAGAACGTATCCTGCGCCGCCCGGTAGGCGGCAATATCCGCTTCATGCTCCGCAAGATATTTTTTGCTGTACTTTGCCGCCTTGTACCCCTCAAACACAGGCCGGGCTTTCGCATAATCTACCACAGCCGCCTTTAGCTCTGCATTGATACGCATAGCGGATTCGGCGGCTTTTATGCTGTCTGAAAGCGTATGGAAACGGTCGGTAAGCTCTGCGGCCTTTTGCTCCAAATCAGCATATTCCAGCAAGCCATTTTCCTTCAAATACTGTAAGGCCGCTGCCATCTGCTTGAGGTTGAATACCTTTGCCCAGCGTTCATAGGCCGGGCCTTTTCCGGCTTTCATACGGGCTTGAATATCCACAATCAGATTGACCTTGCGCCGTTCCTGCGGAGTAGTTCTGCCCTCAATAGCCGCTTGTATATCCTCCTGCCCGTAGCCCTTACCAAGCGTAGAAGCGTGGAGCCGGGTAAAGCGTTCCTGCCCTTCTGCTCGGAAGCTGATTGTGCCGCCACGCCCATGCTTGATTTCATAACCAGCCGCCGCCATTGTCTGTAAAAAGGTGTCCATATCCGGCGGCTTCGTTGCAAGGCAAATATCAATCTGCGTCCTTAATTTCTCTTGAAATGTCGGCGGCTTGTGACCGCCCAACCATTCCCCGTAATGCTTGAATTTTCCCTTGCTGTGGAGTTTCGGATTGGTAATGATAGATAGTCCGTTTTCAAGACAGATACGGTCAGAGAGCCGCCGCACTGCACGGGCCGAACCGATAAAATCCCGGAATTTTCGGGTGCAGTCCAGCGAGGTAGAATTGTAGTAAATATGGCAATGAGGGTGGGGGCGGTCAGCATGGGAAACCACGAAAAAAGCGTGTCGGCCTTTCGTCCAGCGCATGGCAAGGTCATAGCTGATTTTAAGGGCGGTTTCGGGATCTGTTTCACCGGGCGGGAACGCCTGTCGGATTTGATAATACAGCACATCATTTTCCCGTTTTTGCTCCCGCCCTGTGATTGCCTTATACTTTGCTTTTGAGAGTAAAAATTCTGCGTCAGCCGTGGCGGGGTCACATTTATAGGCAAGAATTAAATCG
Organism: Bacillota bacterium; assembly: GCA_023416955.1. Taxonomy (GTDB): domain Bacteria; phylum Bacillota; class Clostridia; order Oscillospirales; family Acutalibacteraceae; genus Caproiciproducens. Next base: position 74,582 of record JAEZGM010000050.1, read on the forward strand.
CCATTGCGGGTCTTGTCTGGATTTTTCCCGTAGTCAAAACCGTCCTTTAGGGTTTCCATAATAGTCATGCCGCTTCCTGCATGACGGGTCATAAGGCGGGTGGTTGCCATGTGCGTTTCCTCCTTTCCTCGAAAAAACAACTTCGGGTCAACTTGGCCCGAAGTTGCCCGGCAGTTCTGCTATGCTGATGTTAGCTTACAATGAAAAAGCGAAGTGAATTGTTCAGGCTGTGCAGTCCGTCAATCAGGGATTCCGCGATGGCGGGAATCCCAAGGGGAGAAATTAAAAATGACAGGAACAGGAACACGCCGAAGCCCAGCTTTTCACCGCTTATCAGCAGGACAATACTGATAAGAACGCCTATCCCGGAAACTATCTGTAAGAAAGCGGCGGCATAGCAGAACACAAATTCAATCATGGGTGTTACTATCGTCAGCAGAACCACAAACGGTGCGGCGATAATCTTAAATATGAGCTTGATAAACTTCATAAAAATTCTCCTTTCATTGAGTGGCCTTATTGTTGTATCCTACCTATATTTTACCATTCCGGGCAGGGGACAACAATGTTGTCGAGGCCGCACCAATCTTGTCCAGGGACTTCGGGCCAAGTTGGCCCGAAGTTCTTGTGATTTCAAGGAAAATGCTGTATAATTTTGAATATACAAGCGTGATTTTGTTAAACATGAAAGAATACCGCCCAAAGATAAGGAGGATAATTCAGTGGCAGATGTTTATTTTGAGTTAGAAAATTGCTATGGCATACCTAAGTTCAATGATATATTTACCTTTAGTGCTGATAAAAAAGCTCATATGATTTATGCACCTAATGGAATCATGAAAACATCATTTGCCAATACATTACGCGATATATGTAGTGGCAAAGAAACTAAAGATTGTTTTTATCCAAGCCGTCAGACAACTCGCATTGTAAAATATACTAATAAAGATGGAAATGATGTTTTACCTGATTCTATCATGGTTATAGAACCTTACTCCGATACATATAAATCTGAAAACGTTAGTGTTCTTCTTGCAAATGAAGATTTGAAAAGAGAATATGAAAGAATTCATCAAGATATTGCCGAAAAAATGTCCCAATTGCTTTCATTAGTTGCAAAAAAATCCGGTAAAAGAGATACGAACAAACTTATAGCAGAGGATTTTGGTTACTCTGAAAAGGACATATTCCAATGTCTTGAATATATATATGATACATACTGGGGTCAAGAATTCTTAGATCTTTCTGAGATCAAATATGGTAATATTATAACTCCAGATGCTGAGACAATTTTAAAAGATCCAACGATTGCAGAACAATTAAAAAGCTATATTGAACAATATGAAAAACTATTAACCTCATCTAATGTATTTCAAACAATGTTTAATCATACGAGCGCTGAGGATACACTAAAGACCTTGGGAAAAGGTGGCTTTTTTAAAGCAAAACATAGGGTGTTATTATCTGGTAGTACAGAGCCTCTTGACGAAAAACAATTTAAGTCCACTATTGAGACAGAGAAAAAGAGAATAATTGATACTGATTTAGCTGATGAATTTAAAAAGCTGGATGATATGCTTTCTGCTAAAGCTGGCACAAAAAATTTAAGAGACTTTATTTTTGCTAATAAGGAAGTTATTCCTGAATTATTACAATTTGATGAATTTAAGAAAAAGCTTTGGGTTTCCTATTTACTAAGCGCCAATGAATTATTTCAAATAGCAATTTTAAGCTATAAGCATAACAGTAAAAGATTAAAGGAAATTATCCAAGAAGCCCGTGATAAAATTAGCGATTGGAATTTAGTAGTTGAGCAGTTCAATGATCGTTTTAGTAATATGCCTTTTACATTACTGATAAAAAACAAGGATGACGTCGTTCTTAAAAGTGAAATGCCCGTAGTATCATTTATTTATAAAAATCGGGGTGATGAAATTGAAGTGCCGGAAAACGATTTGTTACAACATTTAAGTAATGGAGAGAAAAAAGCACTCTATTTATTAAATATAATTTTTGAGATAGAAGCTCGTAAATCCATACAAAAACCCACCTTACTAATAATGGATGATATTGCGGATTCTTTTGATTATAGAAACAAGTATGCAATTATTGAATATATAAAAGATATTGTTGATTGCAATATCTTTATGCCAATAATTTTAACACATAATTTCGATTTCTATAGAACGGTAGCCAGTCGTATAAATATTAAGCCTACTTCTAATTTTGTAAATAAAAGTTCTTTAAAGGTCGAATTGACGCATGGACAATACTTTGAAAATGTATTTGATTCATGGAGAAGTCAGGTTTATAAAAATAATCCAATATTTATCTCTTCAATTTCTTTCATACGAAATATAATTGAATACACATGCGGAAGAAACGATAGTGACTATAAAAATTTAACAAGTTTATTGCACTATAAGACATACACTGAAAATGGTATTTGGTTGACTTCTGCTGTTACTGTACAAGATTTAATTAATGTTTACATTGAATATTGGAATCGAGATGAAAATTCATTCTGCCAAGATAGAACAAAAAAAGTTATAGACCTTTTGATGGAAACCGCTGAAGAAATTGTTTTGAACTGCGCTAATCCAATTGCGATTGAGAATAAAATTGTGTTGTCAATAGCAATAAGATTATTAACTGAAAAATATATGATTTCAAGAATTAATGACTCGACGCAAACAGAATCGATTAGCGGCAATCAGACTAGAGTTCTTCGCGATTTACTGCATTTTAATCGAACAAGTGCAGACGATCGTAAAATCGAGGAAATAATCGATAGAGTTTTAATAATTACTTCTGAAAATATTCATATCAACTCTTTTATGTATGAGCCAATTGTAGATATGTCTTTGGATGAACTAATTACTCTTTATACTGATATTAAAACTCACCTAATATGACATTTAAAAGGTCTTGTATGATTTGCGGGGAGCACTGGCACAATGCCAACGCTCCCCGCTTTCCTTATAGCTCCACTACCGCTGTAAGCTGTTTGAGCACCTCCGAAACCCGGCCCCATAATTCGGTATAATCTTTTTGCAGGGCGTCAATTTCGGACGGATAAACGCCGTAGGTGTTGGCATGAATGGCAACCTGATTCAGATTGTTGGCACATCTGCGTTGCATGGAAACCAACTCCCGGACAGGAGCAAGGTCAACATTCAGCACATAGCCATTGAGTGCCATTTTACGGATATAGGCGCTTAAATTCTGTGTTCCGGCCTGCGCCATACGTTCCTGAATGGCGGCGTATTCATCATTACTGACCCAAACATAAAGGGGAACGCCGCGCCTGCGTTTAGGGCTGCTCACCGTTCCTCCCGTTCCCGGCTCCGGCGTTTTGCCGGCGGCTCCTTTACCCGGTCTTTTGGCTTTTCCTCCGGTATAGCCTGCGGAACAGGCAGAGGGGCATTATTCGGAATCCCATCAATCATGTTGTAATTCTGCTCGGTCGAAAGCTCTGCATTTTTCAAATAATTATCCTTTTCCATTCTAAAAAACCTCCTTTTTGTGACTTCGGGACAAGTTGGCCCGAAGTGATTATCGTTCTTTCACTGTACCTTTTTCGGGAGCAGGACGGGCGGCGTTGTCCTGTGCGGCCTGTTTTGCTCCCTTTGCCAGCCGTGCGGCAATGGATTTACTTTCTTCCGGTTCCCGCATGGGAGCTTTTCTGTCGGGATTGCCGGGAGCCGCTCGAAGCTCATAGTCGGCCATGTGCTTTTCTGACAGGGGCGCGTCATAGACAAGATAGCCCCATGCCAGAAAGCGGCCCTGTTCCACACTTTCCCGCTTATCAAAGTTCACAAGATATAAAGGGCCGTTCTCCGTTTTGGGGAATGTGCCAATATCCACCGGCCTTTGTGTAGAATAATACTTGTAAGCCGTTTTTTCTGATACGCCGTAATCATGCTGATATTCCGAAACACGGTTCTCATAATCTCTTGTGGCGGCGGCTTTGTTGGTGGTATAGTGGCCCCAATAATAGTCGCGCCTGCCGCTTGCGTCCTCGGTAAACTGCCATGTGGCAAAGGGCTGTACCGCCTGCGGATTTTCTCCAAGGGCAAAGCCACGGTCATTCTCAAATGCAATGGCCCGTTTGATTATATATCCTTTTACGTTATCGCTCATTTTTCCCTCCGTTCTCATACATGAAAATGTCACACTGTTACCCCAAAAAAGTGAGGGCGGGAAGCATAGATACCTTTTCCTTGAAACCGGAGCCAGAAAGCCCCGGAAATCAAGGCTTTTTTAAGTAAGCTTCGTGACACCTTACCCCTTGTTTTTGCGCCTGTGACGCTGTTGGCGGCGGCGATCTGATTCGCGTTTTCCTTTCCGGCGGCAGGCTTCGGAACAATAGGTCTGACTGGTAACAGGAAGATAGGCCGCACCGCAGACCGGGCAGGTCTTACGGGAACGCACCGCAGGGGTTCCGGCTAAATCAGCTTCCAGTACCGGGGCAAGCGGAAGCACGGCAGTTTGAAAATATTTGCAGTATACGCCCGTCCAGCATTTATCCAGCATATAGCAGCCGCCGTAATCAAGGGGCAGACAGCCGTATTCCGTGTCATAGTTGGCGCACATCCCTGTTACCAGCCTGCGGATTGCGGCGCGTTCCCGGCAGGTCAGTTCCCGGGGTTCGGCACTCATAGCTCTGACTTCGGGCCAAGTTGGCCCGAAGTTCCCTCCCTTTGTGGTGAAACTAAATCCCGGTAGCAAACGCTCACGCACACAGAGCCGTTCCAATAACTGCAATCGCGGCAGGGGGAGCCTTTCGGCGGCTTGCGCGCCGGAGCCGGGCGGCAGGGACGGGGCTTTTCTTTCATCATTTTTTCATAGGGGCTGTTGGTGAAATTCATGCGTCCTCGTCCTCCTCGATATCAGAAGCCTCCCCGTCTACTTCCCACGGCGGGGTATCGTCCTCCTGCTCGTCGTAGGTATCGGCTTCGTATTCGTCAAATTCGTCCTCTGCCAAAGTGGACTGTTCCTGCTTCGGGCGGCAAATCTTAAAGTAGTATCCAGCCCCGCCGCCGATAACCACAACCGCCAGCACCAGCAGAAGCATTGCGGAATTGCTTTTTTGCTCCGGCTCCGCAGAGGTTTCCAAAGAAGTTTCAGAGCTTACATCCATTTCGGAAGTGCCTTCCGATTCTGGTGTGGATACAACGGCGGTTTCATTTCCCTCGGTATCCTCGGATTTCTCCGCAAGAGCCAGTAGGTCTTTTTCCGTTACGGTGTTCAGAAAATATACGTTGTCCTGTTCCCGCTGAAGGTCAATCACAAGATAAAATACATTTTCGTCCGGGGTGGTAATGGTGTAAAACTGCTTGCCGTCCTCGTCCGTGGCGGTGTTGACTACGGTTCCCGTTCCGGCAGGGGTAAAGGGATTGGGGTCGCTGGTTGTTTCAGAAGTAGCCGGAGCTTCCGTTACCTCCGGGGTTTCCTCACCGCCGCCAGCATAGGCCACGGTGCTAAAGGAAAAGGCCATTAAAAAAACGGCGCACAGCGCCGCCATCATACGAAATTTTCTCATTCTTCGATTTCCTCCTTTTCAGTTTTAGCGGGTACTGTGGACTTCGGGCCAAGTTGGCCCGAAGTGGCGCCGCCTGCTTTTGCCGCTTTCAGCAGGTCGGCAAGGTCGGTCAGGGAAATATCCATACCACGCACCGCGTCCACGATTTCCAGATTTTCAAGCTCGGTCTTCTGCTTTTCCAGCTCCCGCAGCTTCGTTTGAAACTCATTGATTTTGTCCTTTGTTTTCTGTATGTCCTTACTGACACGCTCAATTTTAGCGTTCAAAAAAATCCTCCTTCCGCAATGGCCTATAACCGGCCCATTGCATAAAAATGTTCTGTCCAGTAATTGGTGTCCATTCGTGCATACTGTACGCCGCCGCTGGCACAGTGAAGCATCGTATTCCCGCCCACATAAATTGCAACGTGCGACACAGGCCCGGAGCTGTCGTAGGTTCCCGTGAAAAAGATAATGTCGCCGGGCTTTGCTTCGGAGCGCGGGATCTTCGCACACTGGTTGAAAATGCCCTGTGCCGTTGTACGGCCCATAGGGTATACGCCGGATTTATCCAGCACATAGCACACAAAGCCCGAACAATCAAAGGAAGTGGAGGGAGAAGCCCCGCCCCAAACGTAGGGATAGCCTAAATATTTTTCTGCTTCGGCAATCAGGGCGGCAAATTCCGGGTCGGCCAGAGCTTCCGGCGGTATGTCGTAATCGGTGTATTCCCCGGGGTGAACGTAGATATTGCCCTCAAAGAGATAAGGGCGGTTGCCTTTGGTCTTTTGGTAAATAAGGTAGCGTTCTGTCTGCTCCGGGTCGAGATTGGCAAGGGCCACGGCTCCCAACGACTTATTTTTCAAAGACACATTGAGGATATAGTAATCATAGGGAACCTCGTAGGTGTCGGTATGGGTTTCGCCGTTTTCGTCCGTCCATGTATCGGTTTCTGTGCGATAGCGTACCTCTACCGTTTCCGTGATGCTCAAAACATACTGCTGTCCGAACAGGGCTTGCAGTTCGGCCTGTACCTGTGCTGGGGTGTAGCCGCCGTATTTGGCGGTCAGGTAGGAAGTCAGTTCAAAGGGGTCATGCCCGATTTCGTCCACGGAATAGCGGTATTCGTCATAGTTTGGATAATCACTTTCTATCCGGGAGAGCCGTTCCCGCAAATCCTTTTCCAGCGCGGTATAGCTTTCTTCCACGGCTTCAATATCGCTGTCCGACGAACCATAGGAAGTGCCGCCTACCACGCTAATCAAACCGTTTCCAATGGTGGTGATTCCCGCCATGCAGGATTGCAGAACCACAATCAGCAGGAACAGTACCAGTCCAAATAATATAACTTTGGGATTGCGCTTTACAAAGGCCGCAACCGTTCGGGCTGCTTTTTCTGTGAAGCGTACCGCTTTTTTGCCCTGCTTTGCGGCTTCCTTTGCCTGCTTTCGGTACTGTTTTTTTAGCTGTTGCTTCTGCCAGAACCGGGAAATCGGATTGCTTTGCAGAGCCGGATTTTCCTGCGCAAGCTGACGGTAAGCATATTCGGCCCTTGCGCCGATATGCCTGTTTTCCCACTTGCGAACCTGCCGGGCGGGGCGGGTGCGAATACGGTGCTTCATAAAGCGTGTACCGCCCCGGACAAGATGTTCTCCGGCAAGCTCCGTTTTATGGGCGGCTTCCGTGCCTGCATTTTCATGCTCCACTTGATGGATTTTTCCATGCACATACCGCCATGACTGATACCGGGCGGAACGGCTGAAGGCTTTGACCGGGCCGGGTTTCTTCTGCGGTTTCTGGTTCGCCAATTTTTCACGGACAGTATTCAGCTTTTCGCCGCTTTTTTCCATACGGAGCTTTGATTTCTCCATACGCTTACCGTCCTGCGCCGCCTTTTTGCTGGTAGAACCATTACGGGAAGCGGATTCGTCGCCGGGCGGCGGCTCACCGTCGCGCCGCAGATGTTCAGAGGGTCGGGGCTTCTTGCTGTCCTGCCGGAGCTTTCCCGACTTCGGGCCAAGTTGGCCCGAAGTTGTGGGGTCAGCATATTTCGGCGGGGTAGCGGTGTCCGGAGCGGCTTCATCTTCAAACTGCAATTTTCGTTTTTTCGTATCAGGCGGGGCCGAGCCAGAGCGATTGCCCACAGACAGCGAAGTTCCCAGCGGGTCGGAGGTCGGAGGGGGTGTTTTTCCGGCAATTACCTTTTTCGGTGCAGTCCGCTTTTTTGACTTCGGGTCAAGTTGGCCCGAAGTTGCCGCCTGTCCCTCCGGCTCGAACCGCAAGCGGCCCGGCCTACCCGTATCACGCATTTTGGGCCTCCCTGATGTCCTCCGGGCGAGTGGTAAGCAGATTATAAATCTCACCGCGCGGGAAACGGTCTACAAAGGGAATGGTGGTATTGCCGAAGAACAAAAGCCCCTCCCCGGAATTGCTGTGGGCGATATAGGAAAGCTGATGTTCCGATATGCCAAGCTGTTTAGCGAGAATCGCCCGGTCGCCCTGCGCCTGTGACAGCAGTATCATAAAGTCGCTGTTTTCAAGGATATTTTCAATCTCACGGCTGGCTAAAAGGTCTTTCACATTCTGTGTAAGTGCGCTCGGTACACAGCCCTTTTTACGGAGCATTTTCCACACACGGACAAAATAGCTGGCACTCAAACTATCTTGCAGGAGGATATGAAATTCGTCATAGTAGCACCAGGTTGCAAGACTTCTGGAAAAGTTCTCGTCTACCGCCTGTGTCACAAGCTCGTTTGTGATGTGCATGGCGATTTTGCGCAGGTTTTCGCCCATGCTTTTCAGCACAATACAGGTAATGCGATTGTCGTTCTGTACGTTGGTAGGGTGATTGAACATATTGAGGGAGCCTGTACAGTAAAGCTCCAAGGCGGTTGCAATTCGTCTGGCTTCCGGTTCGGGTTGTTTACACAAGGTTTCATACAGGTCTTGCAGAAGCGGCATTTTTCCGTCCCCGATACCAAGGGCAAGCTCCCGGTACACCATCCGCACACAACGGTCAATCACGGTTTTTTCAATGGGCTGTAACCCCTCCTTGCCGCCGATAATCAGTTCGCATAAGGACAATAAAAAATCCGCTTTCATAGAAAGCGGGCTGTCCTCTCCGGCTAAGTTCAGTTTTAAATCCATTGGATTGATGTGATGGGGGCTGTTGGGCGATATTTCTATGACCTCCCCGCCAAGCCGCCTGACCAGCGGGGCATATTCGCCCATTGGGTCTACCACAATAATACGGTCTTTGGTGGCAAGGAACACATTGATTAGCTCACGCTTTGCGGCGAAGCTCTTACCGGAGCCGGTGGAGCCAAGATATAAACCGTTAGCGGATTTCAGCTTTTTGCGGTCTGCCATGATAACATTGTGGGAAAGGGCGTTCATGCCGTAGTACAATGCCTGCCCGTTCATGCGTAGCTCCTGCGTCATAAAGGGAACGAAAATCGCCGTAGAGCTTGTTGTCATGCCCCGCTGTATTTCAATGCCATTCCAGCCAAGGGGCAGACTGCTCATAAAGCCCTGTTCCTGCTGAAAATCCAGCCGTTTCAGAAAGCAGTTATATTTCTGCGTAATACCCGACACGGTGAAAATATCATTTTCCAACTGCTGGCGGGTGGGCGCTGTGTTTACTACAAGGAATGTGAGAAGAAACATTCGCTCGTTGCGGCTCTGTAAATCTGCCAAGAGTGCCGCCGCGTCCTTGCTGTAAGTGATCAAATCCGGGGGAAGTATGTCAATGTCATACCCGGCCCGCGCGGCTTTTTTCTGCTCGTCCATCTTCATACGGTCTATGTCGCTCAGTTTGGCTTTGACCGTTTTTACCGCTTTGGTCTGGTCTACGGTCTGGATATGCAGGGTAATGGTCATTTCCGCGTCTACTTCCAAAAGCTCTGCCAACAGCTTGTCGGAAAGCTCGGAAGCCATAATCTGCATATACAAAGCCGCGCCCCATGTAGTCCCTACACGAAAGGCGCGGCTTTGGCGAAAGTCAAAGGACGTGGGCGCAATAAAGTCCTTTGTTCCCATTCCGGTTTTGGGTATCATATCCCAAGAAAAAATAAATTTTTCCTTTCCTCCGGGGTGTAGCTGGCTGTGCAGCACTTCCAAGCGTTCCCGCCCGGAAAGGGTTACCGACTGTACGCCCAGCTTCTTGAAGTTCCCCACAATATCCGCTTCGATACGCTCTAAGCGGGGCCGGGCCGCCGCAATCCCGTCTGTTTGAATCCCGAACGTGATGTATTTGGAGCGGACAATGCCGTTGTTGCTTTTGGCAATCTGGTTTTCCAGCATGGCGGTAAATTCGCCCCGGATACTGTTGAAATCGTCGTCCTGCGGGGAAATGTTTACGCTGTAACGGTTCTCCGGGCGGGAGCGGTGGTTGATAAAGGAAAGCTGAAAGGGCAAGGCACTGTCAAAATAATTGAGAAAGCCGCAGTATCCATCAAAAATGGTGCTTTGGTCGTCACTGGAAGCCACAGCGTAGTTAATATCCTCATAGGAAAGTGTCTTAGTGTAGTAGCCCTCCCGCACCTTGCAGATACCGTCTTTTAGCATTTCCTTGTAGGGAATGGTCTGCTGTGCCGACTGTGGCCCGCGCGTTTTACGCTTTCTGCTTTTTGCGGGAGCGGGCGGGCGTTTTGTTTTTTGTGCCATTGGGTGAAACCTCCTTTCCGGGGTTGCTTAGGTAGGAATAGAAATTCTGTGTCTGATAGGGGCGTGTGCGGGGCCATAGGAATTTGGAGCGGACAATATTACGCACCACATTTTCCAGCGGCTGTCCGTCACGCTCATACATGGCAATGAGAAAGCAAGGGAGCATAAGGGCAATCATCAGGAGCATAGCCCCGGTATTGCCAATGGCGGTACGGGTAAAAAGATAAGCCGGAATACCGACTACCGCCGCCGCTCCGAAACATAAAAGCTGGCGTTTGGTGAGATTGAAAGCCACTTTGGTTTTTATTTTTGATAAATCATTTGGTACGCTTACATAGGCCAATGAAAAATCCTCCTTTCTGACTTCGGGCCAAGTTGACCCGAAGTTGATTATCGTTCTGCATTGTGGATAGGAACCGTCTGCCGTGCCGGGGTCTTTTCCAGTCCGGCCTGCCGTACCCGCCAATAGTCCGGGTTGTGTTCTCGAAGTGACTTATTGATGTTTTCCTCAAAAGCAGCCTTGTCTTTTATACGGTCTGGAACCGTCCACAATTTTTTATCCAAAAGCTCCCGCAGGGCAACATCTTCCTGCGTATCTTCCTCAAAGCAGAGAAAACCGCTATGACGAAATCCGCACTTGATAGCGGCAGGAGAAAGCACCGCCGCCATATCCTTTGCAACCATTGTGCCGCCATGACTGGCGGTACTCACAAGAAACACGCCGGGGCAAAGAATATCACAGGTCTGCACCTTGCCCCACGGCGATTGTTCCGGTTGTTGATACATAAAAACTCCTTTCCACTTCGGGCCAAGTTGGCCCGAAGTTACCTTTCTGCACTTTTGGTCTTGCTGGCCTTTGCAGGAGCAGACCGGGCGGCGTTTTCCTGTGCCGCTTGTTTCGCGCCCTCCGCAAGCTGTTTCGGGATAGACTGCTTTTCGGGGGAAGCAATGGCAGCGGCGCGGGTCTGCAACTTTTCAAGCTCGGCATGGTAGGCCGCTGTCACGGCTTCGGTCAGTTCCGCGCGAAACTCCTTTGTGATGGGGCGGGACGTATCCCGGTAGCCGGTCTTGCTGGTCTTATCCGGCTTGCTCGGCATACCTACAAAAATGCCCTTGTCACTCTGCAAAATCTTGAAATCGTCAATCACAAAGCAGTCGTTCAGTTTCAGACTGGCAAAGCCTACAAGGTTGCCCTTTGGCTCAATGAGCCGGGCGGTAACGTCCAGTTTCAGCGGCAGAGCCGCCTGTTCCGTTTCCTGCGGAACCGTTGTTTTTTCGTTGCTCATAGTAAAAATTTCTCCTTTCTCACTTCGGGACAAGTTGGCCCGAAGTTGTCAGTGTGCTCCAAAAATAGATTTTGCAAGGCTTCCCGTCTTGAACATGGTGAAGCAAAGTAGAACCGTATAG
>JAEZGM010000006.1 GCA_023416955.1 Bacillota bacterium
TTGCAATTAGTCAAATCAGATTATTTTGGGACAGTACAGTGCGACTTTTACAGCAATGGCAAAGATTATTTTATGACCCGTGAACAGATTGGAGCGGCACTCGAATACAGCAATCCTATAATTGCAATTTCAAAAATTCACGACCGGCACAAGGAGCGTTTGGACAAATATTCAGTGATAACCAGATTGGTTAGTACTGATGGAAAGGCTTATGACACTACGGTTTATCCTCGCAAAGGCATTATGGAAATCTGTCGTTGGAGCCAGCAACCCGGTGCTGACGCTTTCATGGACTGGGTATGGAGCATTATGGATGCTCTTATGAGTGGAGAAGTGCAAATTATCCCTACTCGCCATTCTCTCGGCGAAACGAACGCTGCCGCGCGAATCATCATGCCGACTCTGAAAGATGCTGGTATGCCTCCGGAGTACCGCGTGGTTGCCCTGCAGAGTTTGTATGAACCGGTTGGCGTAAAAATTCCGCTGGATGGTATCAAAACGGACAAGCAGCTTTTTGATTGCACAGCAATAGCGGAAAAGCTTGGCCTTGTTTCCAAAAGCGGCAAACCGCACAATCAGGCTATTGCCGCCATCATCATGCAAATTCCAGTCAATGGTGAGGAAAAAGTACTTGTACCGTTCCAGAGTGCAGTAAGCGGTCACGCCGGGCCGACGTGGCAGTACGCGCAAAGCGTGATTGACAAGGTACAAGGCTGGCTTATTGAGCACAATTACCCAGCGGAAATTTCAAGCAATGGAAAGTCATACAAAGTAACTTATAAATTTAGGCCTGGCATAGCTGGAAATAAGGTTCCGGCATAATAAACATTATGATGAAAGGAAGTTTATTGTGGAAAATCAATTATCAGTTAAAGCAGTTCCGTTCATGGGTGATGAGCTCATGGCAGCCAAAGACGAAGAAACCGGGAAAATCTATGCGGGTGTGTCCTACATATGCAAAGGGATTGGCTTGACAGAGAAGCAAAAAGACATCGAGGTCAGCAAGATTCAGAAAGATCTTGTTCTCCAATAGGGTGCAAAAAAGCTGCCCCTTAAATTTGAGGGGCAGGTCAGGGAGGTTCAGTGCATCGAACTTGACTTCGTTCCCCTCTGGCTTGCAAAAATTACGATTACCCCGACCATGCAGACCGAGCACCCGGAAGTTGCGGACAAGCTCGTTCAGTATCAGCTCAAGGCTAAAGATGTTCTCGCGGCAGCATTTATTCAGCCGCAAAAGCCAATGTCAACGCTGGATTTTTTGGAATACACAGTCAAAGCAATTCGTGAACAGCAAGAAGCCCTGTCTGATACCAACAAACGTATTGACCACATCGGCGACGTAATCGCCCTTGATACCCGGTCATGGCGAAAGGATGCCCACAATCTCATTGTTCAGATTGCAAAAAAGCTGGGCGGCTTTGAGAATATGCAAACTGTTCAGGCTGAAATCTATCGGCTTGTCGATCAGCGCGGTGGCGTGAGCCTTGAACGGCGTCTTACCTTCATGCAGCAGCGGATGGCTAACGAGGGCGTTTGCAAGAGCAAACGGGACAGACTCAGTAAATTGGATGTTATTGCCGAGGATAAAAAGCTAATCGAAATCTATGTCGCAATCGTCAAGGAAATGGCAATCAAAAATGGCATTGACTATGAGCCAAGAAAAGAGGAAACGGCATGAACTGTTATTCAGCCCAGCAAAAGGCTGTGGACGAGCTCTATTTCAGATTCAAACAACACGGCGTTCCAAAGCAAGTCATTTCCGATGTAATTAGCCTTGGCCTAAAAGCCGGTCTGAGCTTGGAACAGTCCACTGTGGGCGCAAGACTAGCTCTCTCAAAGCATTATGGCTTCCATGAATATTTTTCTATGGAAGACGTTATGGCGGCAACCGGAAAAACGAGAACAGAAGTCGAAGATGCCATGAGAGAAGCGGAAAAAGAAATTACTGCTCGCGGCGAGAATGTCAGTGACTACTTCATGAAAATTACCGTAGCATCCCACGGAATTCAAAATTAAAGAAATGGTATACATACGATTATAAGGGAAATGGCAATAAAAACACCCAGTGGAATATAACATATAGAAAGGACTTTATTCAAGCAGTGAGAGACTATTTTCAATATGCAAAAAGGCATAGCTACGAAATAAATTATAAAGGCGACAGAATTAAAGAACATGAAAGTATGTTTAATGAATACTTTCAAGACTTTCCTGAGAATTAAATATTTGTGGGCGTCCATCGAGGCGTCCTTTTTCGTGCCTACTTTTAGGAGGTGACGGCGGTGTGCCACTGAAACATATTTGCAATTATCCTGGGTGCAGCCGGTTGGTAGACATATCGCAGACATACTGCGATAAGCACACCGGCTGTCGCAGCGAACGCCAGAGTGAGTACGACCACAATGTGCGTCTAAGACGTGACGCACTGTTGCATCACTTTTACGATTCGCCAGAATGGAAGATGACGGTGCAATTTATTAATGCCAATTATAAAGGTCTATGCCTGTGGTCGTATTATCACGGCAGTATCGCACCGGCTGAGGAAGTCCACCATATCATCCCACTGCGGCAGGCATGGGAGCGCAGGCTTGACGTTGCCAATCTTATTCCCCTGACTCATGCCAATCACATGATGGTGGAGGCAGAGTATCGACGCGGAAATGCAAAGGCGATGCAGCGGGAACTATTTTCATTACTGGAAAGATGGAGAAAAGAGTTTGGCCGGGGTGGATGAAAAAGTTTGAGCCGAGCGGCGGAAGACCGCAAGCGCTCTGTTTTCGCGCAAAAACTCCCTAAATAAAACTTTTCGAGGTGATAGGCTATGGGCCGGAATGCAAAACCGATTGAACTGCTGCAGGCAGAAGGCAGAAAGCACCTGACAAAACAGGAAATTGAAAACCGCAAAGAATCCGAAATACACTTCGGCGACCATAAACTGAAATGCCCGGAATTCGTTAAAAATGATTTGGAAGCATACCGAAAATGGAAGGAAATCACACGGCTTTATAAAGGCGTTGACTTTGTTAGCTCCGGAGACGCTGGCCTGCTGTCGCGGTACTGTAAGTCATTCAGCGAATATCAGGATTTGCTTGCGTCCTACCAACGAATTAAGGAAATCCACTATGATATGAAAGAGTTAGACGAAGCGCTGGATAGTTCCTATATGGATGATGAAAACCAGGAGAAACGCTGTTTCAGCTACAAAGTTAAAAAGCAACTTCGTGATATGATTTCCGTCAATGCTTTGTTGTCTATTGAGGCAGCAATCAATAAAAAGATGGATATTTTAATTAAGATGGAAGACCGGCTTTTCCTCAACCCACTTTCAAAAGTCAAGAGCATTCCAAAAGAGAAGAAAGAGGAACCGCAGGAATCCAAGTGGGCAAAGTTTGGGGTGCAGCGCAGTGGATAGGGCGACCGAGTTTGCCGAAAAAGTTGTTTCTGGTTCTTATGACCGGCCGGTTGGCAACAGCGAGATCCTTTCCTGCAAACGATTTTTAAATGACCTGGAAAAGCAAGGCACACCAGATTTTCCGTATGTCTATGAACAGAAAAGGGCACAGCACCTGATCAATTTTTCCGAAACGCTGACGTTGGCGGAAGGTGATGAGCCGCAGCCGTTTCATGCAGCGGATTTTCAGGCTTTTGTGTTTTCCAACTGGAATGGCTGGGTTATTAAGGACACGTCAAATCGCCGCTTCCGAACATCGTATATCCAAATTGGGCGCCAGAACGGAAAATCAGTCATGAATTCCGTACCGGCGCTTTATTATGGAGATTTCGCTGGGTATCAATATCCGCAGATTTACTGCGTGGCTACAAAAGAGCTTCAGGCAAAAATCGTTTTGAAAGAGTGCTACAAGTTTATTAAGGCGGATCGGGAACTGGTCGGCACTAAAACGCATCCTGGGCTGTTTACTATTCAGGACTACAAAAGCGAAATCCAGTGCAACTTGACCGGAGGGGTAATTAAAGCCTTAGGTCGGGACACAGACAGTATCGACGGTTTTCGGCCGTTTTTCGCTTCTGTTGATGAATACCATAAGCACAAAACGAACCAGATGTATAAGCTACTGACTGATGGCGACAAGAAAATGAAATCTTGTCTGGTGTCAATTATTACCACAGCGGGATTTGACCTGAACAGTCCATGCAAGACGGAATACGACTACGGAATTTCCGTGCTGAACGGATTTCCTGATGAAGCACATTTTGTTTTTATCTGCGAGCCGGACCCGGAGGACATCATCGGGGATAAAATTTATGATGAATCCGTGTGGCCCAAAGCGCATCCGCTTTGGACGCCTGAAACTGTAATCAGCCTGCGGGGTGATGCGAAGCAGGCGCGGGAAAAAGGCGGCCAGGATTTGCTCGATTTCCAGACAAAGGACTTAAACTTGTGGGTACAGGCGTCGGAGTCGGATTATATTGACAAGCAGAAGTGGCAGGAATGTGCAAGTGATACCACACTGGACGATATGGAAGGGCGCGAGTGCTTCCTTGGCCTCGACCTTTCGAGCGGCGGCGACCTGACTTCTGGGTTCCTTGAATTTCCACTTGGCAGCGGAAGCTATTTCGGCGACAGCCATTCGTTCATGCCGTCAGCGCGGCTTATGGAACACGAGCAGACCGACAAGGCTCCATACCGTGAATGGGTAAATACCGGCCTGCTGACGCTGACGGAAACGCTGGGTGGATATAAAACAGATTATAAATACATTTTGACTTATTACAGCGGCTTGATAAAGCAGCTGCACCTGAAATTGCTTGGCATCGGGTATGATCCACACAATGCCTCCGCATTTTTGGAAGATCTCGAAGAATATTTTGGCTGTGACCTTGTGGAAATTGGACAGTCGGCCCGGAAACTGAATGACGCGACGGATGACTTTCGACTTTGTGTGCAGGCCGGAAAAATGCTTCACGACCGCAGAAATACCCTGCTGACGTGGAGCTTTTTCAACGCTAAGGTTGTGCACAACAGCTTTGGTGAAATCAAAATTGACAAGAACCTGCGGACAAAACGTATTGATCCGTGTGACGCAGCGATTGATGCACACCAGCTTGCAATGTCTGACAGCGGAATCAAAGTTGACGTTGCAAGGTATGACAATAAATTCTATAAAAAGTGGTGGGGCGTATGAAAAAAATTATTACAGCTATTTCAAGCAGCATAGAAGATGTACTTATTATGCTTGGCCTTGTCTGCATCGCAGCGGCAACTTTTATGGTTTCTTTTATTGGTGGGCTTTACATAACGGGAGCAGAATTTCTTGGCCTTGGAATCTGGTTTACCGTGTACCCACCGGGGAAGGAGTGATGCTCTTTGCTTTTTCGTAACGCCTATCGAAGGCGGCTTTATAGCCTTGAAATCCAGCTAGCCAAAGATACCATCAGCTTTGACGCGCTGGACAAGCTGACCGGTACCGCTGCCAACACAGCACACCTTACATTGATTGATGGCGACAAACAGTATGCCCATGATAATTATGTACTGCGAAAAGAGCTGGCCTTAAAATCAGTGGTGACGACACCGGTAACTGCTGACAAGCCGGAGCAAACCGAGGACAGGCTTTGTGTGACGCTCTGCCAGTTGTCGACGCTGGAACAGGTACAGCAAAAGCAGCAGGCACAAATTGATGCGCTGACGCTGGCGCAGTTGGGGGTGAAGTAAAATGTTTGACGCGCTTAAACGGCTTTTCGATGCCGGACGGCTTCCGGCGGGAAACCTCAAAAATGCCATTACTTTCGGATGGATTACCGCCGCCGACTACAAAACAATTACCGGCAAAGATTATACCGCATAGCCGCTCAGAGATGGGCGGCTTTTTCATGCGATTTTCCGTGTGAAGAGTAACAGCCCGGCCCTTTGGCC
>JAEZGM010000002.1 GCA_023416955.1 Bacillota bacterium
GATTTATCCTCAGTTTGTGCTAATTTTACCGCTGCCATCTTAAATTGTTTGTCATATACTGCTCTTTTCATAAACTGGTTCCACCTTTCGCGCTTATCTCGGTGTCCAGTTTATTATACCATCTCCAGGAGGTCTCTTTTCTCGCTGTTCGTTCTGTGGGGTATAGTCCAATTTTTTTGTTATGCTACAGCCCTTTTACAAGCCTTAAACATTCTAAAAATCAGCCGAAAATGCCTGCGTTAGAATAAGATAGGTTATAGATATTAGTATAACCTAGACCATACACCATTTCCAGAATTATATGAGCAGTACGTTAAATTAGAATTCAATAACCACAGTTTGCCTGTGAAAATTCTCGCAATATTAGCTCGTATTGCGATTATCCTTCTTATGCCCATTATACAGTTACTGTATTTCGTAATCAGGTTAGTATATAATTCCTTTCAGGTGGAAAGCAAAAAAAACACCCACAGGCAGCCAACCGTCTAGGAAACAGTTGACCGCCATGCGCCATAAGGGTTAGTGCACCCGTATGACTTGTGAATGCTGTTTATGCGCTGTTATCTTAACACGCATTGCAGATACATGTCAAGGTCTGTACCCTTATTGTGCGACGAGGGTGCAGACTTTTCTTTTTGCTCTCTGTGTTGCCTTAGCCATGCTTTGTCTCATCGTAAAGTCAACCAGACCGTACCTTGACAATACTTAGTAAGTCAAGACCAACATTTGAATTTACCCTTCAAATGCTCGTATTAACTTGCTATCAATTACGCTGCCGAAAGGGATACCGTGATTTATATGCAGTCTGCCGAGATCATGCAAGAAGAAATTCTGAATTGGGAGCAGACCTCTGAATTGCGTGACAACGCGAATGAACGTAGCTGCACCAGAAATGTGGTTACGCGCGGCAGGAACGACTTTCGGATAAAAAGTGAGTTTTATGGTAGAGCGACGGCTGCGACAATGAAAGCCTTTATTATAAAATTAAGTGTTTAGCATTATAATACTAAACACTTAATTTTATAATAAACGGGCCAAAAGAATACTCTTTTGACCCGTTTGTCTTTATATGGTGGACGTTATAGAACTCGAATCTATGACCTTTCGCACGTCAAGCGAATGCTCTACCAGCTGAGCTAAACGTCCATTTATTTGGTGCTCGATTATTATATCGTAATCGTTTTGAAAAATCAATACCTTTTTCTCGAAAAAAGTAAAATAGTTTTTGTCCCCTTGTAATCAAGCTGTATTTGCTTTATAATAATCAGAACTATAATCTTATATGAGAGGTGTTTATCATGTCTGTCGGCCTTGTGCTGGAAGGGGGCGGAATGCGCGGCGCTTACACAAGCGGTGTGCTTGAAGTGCTGCTGCAAAACGGTGTGGAATTTCCCAGCGTTTACGGTATATCCGCAGGGGCATGCAACGCCCTCAGCTATGTTTCTAAACAGGAGAACCGCAACTACGACATATTTTATCAATATGTTGCCGACAAGCGCTATGTCAGTGTAGAAAATTTGCAGAAAACAGGGTCGCTGTTCGGCTTTGATTTTATTTTCGGGGAACTGTGGCACGAGCTGCTTCCCTTCGATTACCAAACTTTTTTTGATTCACCGACCAATCTGAAAGTCGGCGCGACGGATTTAAGAACAGGGAATGCCGTGTTTTTTGAAAAATCGGAACTGGATGAGTATTTTACCGCGGTGAAAGCCTCCAGCTCGCTTCCATTCCTTTCCAATATTGTTTCCTATCGGGGGTATTATCTGCTGGACGGCGGCTGTGCCATGCCGATTCCGCTGGAACGTTCTATCTTTGACGGAAATGCGTGCAATGTAGTCGTACTGACGCGTGACGCTTCTTACCGCAAGAAATCGCGTCCTGAATTTCCGCTTTCTGTTCTGCGGGCAAAATACAGTGATTTTCCTGCTTTCGTGGAAGCAATGATGAAGCGCCCTGAAACTTATAACACAGAGCTGGAGTTTTGCAGGCGGCAGGAAAGGGAGGGCAAGGCGGTCGTGGTTCGTCCGAGCAGCCCGATTATTACCGGAAGGTACGAAAAAGATCCGGAACGGCTGAAAATCATTTATGAAATGGGTATGGCAGACTGCCGGAAGAAGTTGCCCGAAATTCTTGATATTCTGAAAGAAGCTTAATGTAACAATAACGATACAGTTATAAACTTCAATTAATTGCGGGTGAAGAAGTTCACCCGCAATTTTTCTTGACAAAACGGAAAGCACGGCTTATGATAATTGATGCAAATAGTTTGCATTTAAAGGAGAACATGTCGTTGAAAAAAATATTAGCCGCCGTGCTGGCGGTTTTATTCATACTTACCGGTGCGGTGGGCTGTACACGCAGAACCGAGCAGCCTGCCCGTTTCCGCGTGGTTGCGTCTTTTTATCCGATGTACATTATGGCTTTGAACGTTACGGACGGCGTGCAGGGCGTGCAGGTGGATAATATGGCAGGGCAGCAGGCGGGCTGTCTGGAAGATTACCAGCTGCAGTCAAAGGATATGAAGAATCTGGAGCAGGCAACTGTTTTTGTAATTAACGGCGCCGGTATGGAAAACTTTATGGATAAAGTCACTTCCCGGCTGCCGAACCTGCGCGTTGTGGATACCGGCGAGAACATTACACAAATAAAAGATGAAGAAGGTACGCCGAATCCGCACCTTTGGGTGGCTATTTCCAACTATATGATACAGGTTCAGAATATGGAAAAGGGAATTGCCGCGGCCGACCCGCAGAACGCGGAAAAATATCAAAAGAATACCGAGGCCTACGTTGTCCGTCTGGAAGCGCTGCGCAGCAAGATGCACGAGGAGCTTTCCGGTGTGGAGCAGCGGGACATTATCACGTTCCATGAGGCGTTCCCGTATTTCGCGGAAGAATTCGGCCTGCATGTCGCCGCCGTCGTGAACCGCGAGCCCGACAGCCAGCCGAGCGCGAGGGAACTGGCGGAAACGATACGGTTGGTTGAAAGCAGCAAAATACGCGCTGTCTTTGCAGAACCCCAGTACCCAAAATCCGCCGCCAATATTATTGCGCAGGAAAGCGGAGCGAAGGTCTACACGCTTGACCCCGGGATTACGGGGGAAAACAATAAGGACGCTTACCTGAATGCAATGGAGAATAATCTGACCGTTCTGAAACAGGCGCTGAAGTGAGGAATGTATATGGAAAACTGTAAATGCAGTACTAAGATCCGTCACCTGACGGTAAAAAAACGTGACGGAATCATTCTTCATGATGTTTCACTGGACGTTCATCACGGCGAGATTCTGGCGCTGATCGGGCGCAACGGCGCGGGGAAAACGACGCTGTTGAAAGCGCTTTTGGGGCGCATTCCCTACACAGGGAGCGTTTCCTTTGTGGATGCGAACGGTGCGGATATTGAGCACCCGCGTATCGGCTATGTTCCCCAGAATCTGGTGTTTGACCGCTCAACACCGGTGACAGTGGCGGATATGCTCTGTGCGAATACGGGCAAGTTTCCCGTCTGGCTGGGGCATAAAAAAGAGCAGATTGCTCACGCCGAGCGGATGCTTTCCGCGGTGGGGGCGAATCCGTCTCTGCTGCCGAAGCGTTTAGGCAGCCTTTCCGGCGGGGAGATGCAGCGGGTTCTGCTGGCGTTCGCGCTTGACCCGAAACCCGATTTGCTCCTGCTCGACGAACCGGTTTCCGCAGTTGACCGAAAAGGAATCGAGGTTTTTTACGACCTGGTCACTTCCATGCGCAAGGAGCACCAGATGCCGATTATATTGGTATCGCACGACTTGTCCCATGTTGAAAAATATGCGAACCGGGCGGCGCTGCTTGACCGCACCATTCTGGTCAGCGGTACGGTGCAGCAGGTGATGAAAACACCCGAGGTTCAGGAAGCTTTTGGGTTGAAACTGGCCGGAGGTGCGAAAGTATGAGCGCAATTTATTCTCTGATCGATACCCTGCTGCCGTTTGAGTGGACGCAGTTCGGCTACATGAAAAACGCGCTGCTTGCCGTTTTGATCATTACGCCGCTTTTCGGGCTGGTCGGCACCATGATCGTAAACAATAAAATGTCCTTTTTTTCCGATGCGCTGGGGCATTCCGCGCTCACCGGCATCGCGATCGGCGTGATGATGGGCATTGACAATTACGTCATATCCATGCTGGGCTTTGCGCTTTTGTTCGCGCTGTGTATTTCCGCCGTGATGGACTCGGGGACTTCCTCCGCGGATACGATTATCGGCGTGTTTTCTTCGACCGGGCTTGCGCTGGGCGTTGTGCTGCTTTCTGCTTCGGGCGGGTTCACAAAGTATTCCGGCTATTTGATCGGAGATATTCTGACCGTGCAGCCCGAGGAAATCGCCATGCTGGCGATTATCCTGGTTGCGGTAGTGGTTCTTTGGGTGCTTTCTTTTAACCGTTATATGCTCACGAGCATCAATACGGATCTGGCCGCGAGCAAGGGGATTAAGGTTCGGTTAGTGGAAAAGGTATTTGTAGTAATTATTGCGGTGATTGTTACGGTCACGATTAAATGGGTAGGAATTCTGATTATCAATTCGCTGTTGGTTCTGCCTGCCGCGGCTGCACGGAACCTTGCCAAAAGCATGCGTTCCTATCATTTTACCGCCATTGGGATTTCTTTGTTTTCCGGAATCAGCGGCCTGATTATTTCCTATTATATGGGTACTGCCACTGGCGGAACCATCGTACTGGTTGCCGCCGTTATCTTTTTCCTAAGCTTCTTTCTGGGCCGCACACGCAGCGGAGCAAAATGAAACCTGGAAACAGGGCAGGCCGCCCTTGACAAATTTTTCTGTACGAAGTACAATAAATCCAACATAATTACAAATGGGGTGCTGTATCCTGAAAAGGATGCGGCTGAGAGCGGGCACAGCCCGAAACCCTTTTGCCTGATCCGGATAATGCCGGCGGAGGTAACATAGCGATTTGGCATTACTTTGCCGCGCAGTTTTAGCCGTCCGTATACCGGGCGGCTTTTTGTATATTATTCATACTATTATAATTCGAGGAGCGTTTACAAATGGAAAAATACCCGGCAAGTGTGGCAATTCAGGTTCTTCCCCATGTGGACACGGATGAAGAAGTGGTGCGTATCGTGGACGAAGTCATCGCCTACATAGCGAGTACGGGCGTTTCGTACTACGTCGGCCCTTTCGAAACAACACTCGAGGGGGATTACGAACAGCTGATGGAAATTGTGAAAAACTGTCAGTATATTGCAGTCAAGGCGGGCTGCCCGCAGGTGGCCGCCTATGTAAAAATCAGCTTTAAACCGGAGGGCGGGGTGCTGACCATTGCGCAGAAGGTTACAAAATATCACCGGTAAGCTGTCCCCGGTCGTGTTGATTGCCGTGCTGCTGATCATCTGGCAGGCGGTGGTTTCTGCTGGGTTGGTTCCCGGCTTCATGCTGCCGAGCCCGGTGCAGGTGGTAAAAGCTTTTGTCGGCGATTTCCCCGCGCTGATGACGAACGCGAAAACCTCGCTGGTCGAAGCGTTCTGGGGAATGCTGATCGGCGTTACGCTTGCGTTCCTGTCGGCGTATTTTATGGATCGGTTCAATTTTGTACGGAAAAGTCTGTACCCGATACTGGTGATCACTCAGACAATTCCCACCGTTGCGATTGCGCCTCTGCTCGTGCTCTGGATGGGGTATGACATGGCGCCTAAAATCGTGCTGGTGGTCATTGTGTGTTATTTCCCCATTGCCGTCGGCCTGCTGAACGGATTCCGTTCCACCGACGAGGATGTCATCCGACTGATGCGCAGTATGGGCAGCACGCGCTGGCAGGTTTTCCGCTACGCCAAGCTGCCGAATTCCCTGAGTGAGTTTTTCTCCGGCCTGCGCATCAGCGTCTCCTACTCTGTGGTCGGTGCGGTCATCGCGGAATGGCTGGGGGGCAATTCAGGCCTTGGCGTATATATGACAAGAGTGCGCAAAGCTTATGCGTTTGACCGAATGTTTGCGGTGATTTTGCTGGTTTCTATCATCAGTCTGCTGTTAATGAAGCTGGTTGACTTGCTTCAGCGGGCTTGTATGCCATGGCTGAAGGCCGCTGCGGTTCAGCGGAATGAAATTTAGTCCTTCTCCGCCAAAACTTCCGGTCGACAGCGAAAGAATCGCTATAAGAATGAAAGAAAACGAAGGAGTATAGAACCAATGAATTTGATGAAAAAGATTACAGCGGCGATGCTGGCTGCCGTGATGGCAGCGGGGTTGTCTGCCTGCAACGCGGGCGGAACAGCTTCTTCCCAGCCGGCTTCTTCTGAAGCACAGGGAAGTTTCGCGGTTTCCGCGGAGCAAAAGCCGCTTGAAAAAGTCAGCTTTGTGCTGGATTATACCCCGAATACAAATCATACCGGAATTTATGTTGCACAGCAGCTGGGGTATTTCAAGGACGAAGGACTGGAAGTCGATATTCAGCAGCCGCCGGAGGACGGCGCGGTCGGTCTGGTCGGCTCGGGCAAGGCGCAGTTCGGCATCGGCTTCCAGGATACCGACCTTGCTCCCGCGCTCTCATCGGATTCCCCGATTCCGGTAACAGCTGTCGCGGCGCTGATTCAGCATAATACTTCCGGGATTGTTTCCGAAAAAAGCAAGAATATCACGCGTCCGAAAGAAATGGAAGGCCATACTTACGCCACATGGGATTCTCCGGTGGAAAAAGCGATGGTCAACTATATTATTCAGAAAGACGGCGGTGATCCTGCGAAGCTGAAAATGGTTCCCGCGGGGAACGATACCGTCGCGGCAATCCGCACCAATGTGGACACCGGCTGGATTTACTACGCGTGGGACGGCATTGCCGCGCAGGTGCAGGGTGTGCAGACCAATTACTTTGCATTTAAGGACATCGACTCCGTTTTTGACTATTACACCCCCGTACTGATTGCCAACAACGATTTTTTGAAAAACAACCCGGAAACTGCAAAAAAATTCCTCAAAGCGGTGCAAAAGGGTTACCGCTACGCGATTGACCACCCGGACGACGCGGCAAAGCTGCTGATTCAGGCGGTGCCGGATTTGAAATCCAGTGAGGAATTGGTAACCAAAAGTCAGAAATGGCTTGCTGGGCAGTATCAGGCGGAGGTCGCCCAATGGGGCTACATTGAACCGAAACGCTGGAACGCGTTTTATCAGTGGCTGTACGACAATAAGCTGATCGGTAAAAATATTGCAGATAACACCGGATTCACAAACGAATATCTTCCGAAATAGGAGCGGCCATGGAACCGAAGTTAATCGCGGACGGCGTTACAAAAAGCTATGACGGCGTTCAGATTCTGGATCAAATTCATATCGAGCTGTATGAAAAAGAGATTGTCTGCCTGCTGGGAGTCAGCGGGGCGGGTAAAACCACGCTTTTTAACGTGATTTCCGGTCTGGAAAAACCGGATGAGGGCAGGGTTTTGCTGAACGGCGCTGAAATTACCGGGCACGCGGGGCATATTGCGTATATGCTGCAAAAGGATTTGCTGCTGCCGTACCGAACGGTGCTCGACAACGTGGCTCTGCCGCTGCTCCTGCGCGGCATGGGCAAGCAGGAGGCGCACACGCGCGCCGGCGGCTTTTTTGAGGAATTCGGGCTGGAGGGTACACAGAATAAGTGGCCGTCGCAGCTTTCCGGCGGAATGCGGCAGCGCGCGGCGCTGCTGCGCACCTATCTTTCGAGCGAGGGCGTCGCGCTGCTGGACGAACCTTTTTCCGCGCTGGACACCATCACAAAAGGAACCATTCACAGTTGGTATTTAGACGTGATGGAAAAAATCAACCTTTCCACTCTTTTCATTACGCACGACATTGACGAGGCAATCCTGCTGTCCGACCGTATCTGTATTCTTTCGGGCAAACCGGGCAGAATTACCGCGGAGATTGCGGTCACACAGCTGCGGCCGCGCGGGCGTGATTTCACGCTGAGCGACGAGTTCCTTTCCTATAAGCGTAAAATCATTGAACTGCTGCAAATTTGACATACGGCCTCAAATATCCGGATGCTTTATCGAAAAAGTTAATTTTTCCTTACAAGCAGGACCGCTTCATAAATAAATCACTCCTGCACATAATAAACGCAGGGGTGATTTTTATGTCCAAAGCAACTCTGACTTTACGCTTGAATGACTGCAGCGGAAAGCGCGACACAGCAGAAATCAAGCAGGAGCTGGACGGTATCCCGGGCGTGATTTCCGTCAGTGTAAACCGTATGGATGACAAGGTTGCGGTAGATTTCGACACATCCGGAACAAATCGGGAAACAATACGCAAACAGTTGACCGGTCTGGGGTTTCACATCACCAGCGAGCAATTTGAAAACCATGTTATGTAGGAGGATTTCTTATGCCGAAAGACAGCCAGCCCGATAATAAAAAAGACAGAATAAAAAAGGCAAACGGCCAGACTCCGATCACAAAGGAAAACCAGAATCAAAACAGGAACGCGAAAAAACAGTCCATTCCCAACAACGACGTTTAATCGGGAGGTAAGATAATGGCAAAGGCCGGAATGCGGAGACCTGACCCCGCTGACCCAAAAGCGCACGGCACGGAGCAGAAGCGCAACACGTACCACGATCCTAAAAATGATGTGCAGCCCGTCCCGGAATTGCAGGGAAAAGCGAAGAGTACAAAACAGCGGGCGTCTGTTTCACCGCCAAGTAAACAGAGATAAAGCGGGGCAGCAGTTGCGTCGGGTACTTTCGCTCGGCGCGGCTGCTTAAATCAATATTAATAATTTGAGCGGCAAAAATCAGAAAGTAAAGCAAATAACAGGATGCATCAGATATAAACCTGGAATTATGGTATTGCTTTATCGTCAGATTGGTGCTACCATATTGATAAATAATTACCAGATATTATGAGATAATTAACTCTAAGCTTTGTCGGCTAAACAAAACTTAAGATGATGATAAACAGAGGATGGCGGCAAATGACACCGAAAGAGAAGTACCGCGCCGAACTGGACAGTATGATATTAAAAAGAAAAGAAACGATTGTGGAACATGCAACGGGTGAATTCCTGAAAAACGGAATAGAAAAAACCACAATGGCCGATGTGGCCAAGGCCTCGGAGGTTGGTGTTGCATCTCTTTATCGCTATTTTCATTCTAAAACAGAGCTTGTGATTCAGTCCGCCGTTCAGTCATGGAGAATTATAGAGGAATGCATGTGTCCCGCGCTGCTGACAAACCAGTATCGTTCCCTGAGCGGAATTCAGCAGCTTGAAACAATCGGGAATCTGATGGTAAAGAATTTTGATAAATTTTCGGAACGCCTGATTTTTATCAATGACTTCGAGTCCTACATACGAAAAGGGCAAATAAGCTTTGAGCAGCTTTCACAATACGAGTCCATACTGACGAAGTTAAAGCCGTATGTGGTACAGGTTCTGGAAAAGGGGAAAGCGGATCACACGCTGCGGCTGAATGCTCCGGCAGAAGATACTTATATCGTACTTTCACAGCTGTTGATCAGCCTGGTTCAGAAACTGGCTGTGTACAATAACCTTTTAGTCGACGGAAACGCATTATACGGGCCAAAAAGCATGGAACCTGCCATGCATATGCTGATTGACTGGATGAGAGCCGACCCAGCCTGCAGGTAAGGGGTCGCTGCTTTTCCCGATTTCACTTGTTTTGAGGTAAGAGCATGATCGTCGCCGTAATGGAAGTTCAATTTTTCGCGCCATGGGTGCATTCTCTCAAGGAAAAGAGAATGACGGTCAAAAGCCTTCTGGCAAAAACACGCGGTAAGTTCAATGTATCGGCCGCCGAAACAGCGGAGCAGGACGTTCACCAGATCATCGTACTCGGATTTTCCGCGGTTGCCGGTACGGCCGCGCAGGCCGACAGCATTCTTGACCATGTGCTGAATTTTCTGGAAGCGAATACGGAAGCCGAAATTACACAGGTTTCGCGCGAAATCCGTTAGCGTGGCATGAATGGATATGAGGAGAATACGGAATGAATATTCTTGTAAGTGCATGCCTTTTGGGCGTGGAATGCAGATACAACGGAGGCGGCTGCCTCAATGATGGGGTTATGGGCCTCAGTGCGGAGCATCTCTTGCTTCCTGTCTGCCCGGAGCAGCTCGGTGGTCTGCCTACGCCAAGGGAACCGTCGGAGCGTTTAGGGGACAAGGTTGTCAGCAGTACGGGGCGGGACGTGACGGCACAGTTCGAGAGGGGCGCACAGGAGACGGTAAAAATCGCCGAAATGTTTCATTGTTCCTGCGCCGTAATGAAAAGCAAAAGCCCTTCCTGCGGCTGCGGTATGATCTATGACGGAAGTTTTTCCGGCAGTCTGATTCCCGGAAATGGCACCGCGGCGCAGAAATTACTGGAAAGCGGTATACATGTCTATTCGGAAGACCGGATTGATGAACTGAAAATGCGGTAAGCCGGCAAAGACATTTTTCCTAAGCCTTGTATATAAATTAAAAATCAACAAGACTTTGCATTTAAGAAACAAGGCCTAGTGCTTCTGTTATATCCGACGGGAATATGGGCATACTTCATTCGGAACAAATTGGTCGTATGACCGAAAGGAAGAGAAAAATGAAAGCGTACCTTGACAGAAGCGGCTGCATTTCATGTGGACTTTGCGCACAAACCTGCCCGGAAGTTTTTCGAATGGCCGATGACGGCATAGCGGAAGTATACAAGGAAGAGGTTCCGGACTCTTTGGAGGATATGGCGACCGAAGCACAGGAAAACTGCCCTGTTTCAGTAATTACGGTAAAATAGGTCCTGTTGTAAAATCTGAACTCAGAATGGATCCGCTTGATTGTACCATTCTATGTGATATTTTAGTGATTCGCACAATCCTTACCATATTTTACAAACAAGACCCAGGTAACCGCTGATTAAAGCAATTCTGAAGCCTCTCAGTCCAGTATTCTCGCGGCTTCGAATTGCTGTTTGGCGACTTAATCATCGTTTACCTGGCAAAATTGGCTCTGCTAAAATAATAAGAGGTTCGGCGTTGGACATTACCGCATGGCGGCGCGTTCCAACATTCCGGAACCTCTTTTGTTCATACGCTGCCTTAGTGTACTATATGCGGCAAAACTATTTTGGAAAAAGGTTATGGCTGAAATTCAATGGCTTCATCCATCATCTTCGCGCGCTCGTCTTCGCTGATACCGGAAAGAATTTTGTTGATTTTCTCCTTCATTTCGTCGTTGCCTTTGGAGAGCGCAACACTGACGTGGGTCTGGTTGGGTTCTATTTTGAAGCCGTTATCCCCGTCGAAGGCGATCATTTTTAAGTCCGGGTTGCTCTTCACGGCGGAAAGCCCGGTGGGACGGTTTGCGGTTTCGATGTCACACTTGCCGGAGCTGAGCGCAACCAGCATGGTTGGAACATCGGCAAGGGCGGGAAGAATTGTTCCGCCCGGAATTTGAGGCAGCAGGTCATACCACGCGGTGCTTTGCTGTGATGTGCAGACAGCGCCTTTCAGGTCCGCGATGGACTTGGCGTCGGCGTATTTTCCGTCTTTCTTGGTCAGCACCACAAAGTCGGCAAGATAATACGCGTCCGTAAATGTAAACGCTTTCTCACGTTCACTGTTGACGGTCATACCGCAGACGCCTGCGTCTACTTTTCCGGACTGTATCGCGGAGGGGATTCCCGTCCACTCAGTCTTATAAATCTTCAGCTCACGGCCGAGCCCTTCGGCTATCTTTTTCGCCATCTGCACATCATACCCGTTGCAGTACGCGCCGGAATCCTCAATCGGTACGGCGCCGTTGGAGTCGTCCGTCTGCGTCCAGTTGAAAGGCGCGTAAGCACATTCCATTGCGACTTTAAACACTTTTTTATCGCCGGAAGCGGAGCTTGCCGCGGCGGCTCCGGATGCCGCTGCGGACGGGGCGGAGGCAGCCGAAGAATTTGCGGAGCAGCCGGAAAGCAGTCCGGTTGTGCAGAGCATCGCGGCCGCGGTTATGTACGAAAGCATTCTTTTGGAAAGTGTAATCATAATAATCCCCTTTCAAAATCGAAGTATCTTAAAACGGTGTAATTGGTACCGCATACACCATTATTAACACTGGAAAAAGAAACTTTGGAACGTGTATGATGAAAAATGGCGCCGCTTAAAAAAGCGGCGCCATTGCCAACGGTCAACAGTGCGGATGCCAGGGTTTATACGTTAACCGAAACTTTATTACAATAAAGTGCAAAAGTCAAGCTGAAATCTGAAATAGTGAATTAAATAAATATTTATTATTCATAATTTATGAATTTTAAAGAAAAGTTACATTAATAAAAATATAAAGTTTACCTTATAATAGATCACATGGGAAAATATAGTATATAATATCTTACGAAAATATATTGAAATGCCATTTTAATAGGAAATTATCAGCTTGAAAAAGTGATTTGTGCAAAATAATCGCTTTATTGAGATAAATTGACGAATTATTTATGGATTTACGCTTTAATTTTAATGCTTATGATAAAATTGCAGGATTTAAAATAAAAACTTTCAATATAGCTTGAAAAAGTCGCGCGAATGGTTCATAATAAAAAAAGTTTATATTTGAAACGCAATGGAGCGCATGACAGAATCAAATTCTTTCATGCGCTTTTTGTTTTTCGGATTTGACGGCGGTAAACTTTACGCGGGCAAGAAATAAATTGATAAGGTAAGGAAGAGCGTTATGATTGAGTTTAAAGATTTCGAGCCGTACCTCAGCCCTGCTTTGGCAAAGAGCACCGATATTATTGCGGAAAGCGCAAAAGGCTGTTATGTAACAGATGTAAACGGAAGAAAGTACCTTGACTTTGTACAGGGTATCGCGGTAAATTCGCTTGGGCACTGCCACCCGAAGGTGGTGCGGGCGATTGTCAGCCAGACGGAAAAATTGATCAACGCGTCGTTCAATCTGGTCAATTACGAGTCAACTCTGACGCTGGCCAAGCGGATTGCGGAAAAAACGCCCGGAAATCTGACCTCCGTTTTCTTCTCCAACGGCGGCGCCGAAGCAACGGACGGCGCCATCAAGCTGGCGCGTGTTTACACAAAGCGCCCCGCCGTCATTTCCTTTAAAGGCTCTTTTCACGGGCGTACGATGGGTGCGACTTCTGTCACCGGCTCCAACTCCAAATACAGAAAGTATGTTGAACCTCTGGTCGGCGGCGTTTACTTTGCGCCTTATCCGTCAAAGGATTTGTGCCCCGCGGGGTTCGATGAAAAGCAAAGGAGCGAGTATTGCCTGAATGAGCTGAACAGCCTATTTGAATATCTTGTGGCCCCGGAAACGGTGGCGGCAATTTATATGGAACCGATTCAGGGAGAGGGCGGCTATGTTGTACCGCCGGTTGAATTTGTTCAGGGCGTCAGAAAGCTGTGTGACAAGCACGGGATTCTGCTGATTTTTGATGAGATTCAGGCTGGATACGGCAGAACGGGAAAAATGTTTGCCAGCGAGCATTTCGGCGTGGTGCCCGACATCATGACCTGCGGCAAAGCGCTGGCCGGCGGGCTCCCCATGAGCGCAGTCATCAGCACGCCGGAAATCATGAGCGAATGGCACGCCGGCATGCACGGCACCACGTTCGGCGGCAATCCGGTGTGCGCCGCCGCGGGCAACGCGGTGCTTGACGTTTTTGAAGAGGAGCATATTTTAGCGCACTGTACGGAAATGGGCACGTACCTGAAAGGAAAGCTGCTGGAGCTGCAGAGAAAATACCCGATCATCGGCGATGTGCGCGGGCTTGGGCTGATGCTTGCCATTGACCTGCGCAATCCGGACGGGTCCCCGGCGGGGGAACAGCTTGGAAGGCTGAAAGACATTTGCCTGGAAAACGGAATGCTGACGCTGAGCTGCGGCGTACATAACAACTGTATGCGCTTTGCCACACCGCTGAATGTAACGCAGGAAGAACTGGACGAGGGCCTATCTATATTGGAAACGGGACTGAAGCAGCTTTAAAACCGAAAGGAGGCAGTACATGGCACAGGTTCAGGTGGTTTATTTCAATGTTGCGGATACTCTGGAGTATGAAAAATCCCTGCTGCAAAAGTGGGGGATTGATAACCTCGATTTGATTGAAGCAAAGGATTGCGGGCAGTCCTTTGCGGAGCGCGCGGGCGGCGCGGACGGCGCTGTCGTGGAATATGAGCAGGTTACGGATGATGTGATGGGGCGGCTTGCCAACTGTAAAATTATCGCCCTGCAGAGTATCGGCTACAATAACATTGACATTGCGGCGGCAACAAAGCATCAAATTTGCGTAACAAACGCCCCCGGCTTCTGTACGGAAGAGGTTGCTTTGCACAGTGTCGGGCTGATCATTGACTTGGTGCGCAACATTTCCTATCATGACCGTGCCATGCGTGCGGGGAACTGGTCCTACGAGGCAGCACCCAAAACGACCCGTCTTTCCGGAAAAACAGCCGGGCTGGTCTATTTCGGCAGTATTCCCAAGGCAATGACGCCCATGCTGAAAGCAATGGGACTGCGGGTGCTCGTTTATGCGCCGACCAAATCAGCGGAGTATCTGGCAAGGTTCGGTGCCGAAAAATCGGAAACATTGGAGGAGCTTTTGCAAACCGCAGATTTCGTATCCCTGCACATGCCTTTGCACGAGACGACAAGGCACATGATTGGGGAAGAGCAGCTGAAAATGATGAAGAAAAGCGCCTTTTTGATCAATACCGCAAGGGGCGCTGTAGTGGATGAACCGGCGCTCGTGCGCGCGCTGCGGGACGGTACCATCGCGGGGGCGGGAATCGATGTTTTTGAAGACGAGGCAAATCAAAAAACCGAGCTGACCCGGTTTGAAAACGTAGTGATTACGCCCCATACGGCATTCCTTTCAGAAGATTCGTTTTACGGCGCGAGGGAAATCGCGCTCAGGCAAATTGTGGATTGCCTTGTTTTGAAGCGCGCTCCGCAGAATTTGGTAAATAAAGAACTGGCAAATATTTTTCAGGCGGAATAAAGTGATATAAAACCGCAAAAGGAGAATGAATATGAGTAGATTTCTGTGTAATAAATTTGCAGGAAAAGAGGGGTACCACCTCGGCGAACAATTGAAAGATCAAGATTTCATCAAGCTGAACGCGAATGAATCTCCGTATCCGCCTTCTCCAAAAGTAATGGCGGCGATCACCAAAGCGCATTTCGACGACCAGCGCCTTTATGCTGACCCTCATAACACCGAGCTGGTGGAGACCATTGCGCAATACTGCGGGGTGGAAAAAGAGCAGGTGCTTGCCGACGGCGGCTCGGATGTGCTGCTGAGTTACTGCCTGCTGGCCTATGGCTCGGAGGGCGACGGATTCTACTTCCCCGATGTGACCTACAATTTTTATAAAACGCTTTGTGACACTTACAGTGTAATATACCGCGAAATCCCATTGAAAGATGATTACAGCATCAATATAGAGGATTATTGCGCCTGCGGGCATCATGTGCTGATTGCGAACCCGAACGCGCCAAGCGGTCTGGTGCTCACTCCGAAGGACGTGGAACGAATTGTGGGCACCAACCCTGGCCATATCGTGATTATCGACGAGGCCTACGTTGATTTTGACAATGAAACCAGTATTCCGCTGACTGAAAAATATGATAATCTGATCGTCATACAAACACTTTCTAAATCACGCAGCCTTGCGGGCGCGCGCGTCGGGTTTGCCATTTCTTCAAAAGAGGTCATTTCAGATTTGGATACGCTGAAAGCATCGTTCAACCCGGACAGCATCAGCAATATTTCTCAGGCAGCCGGATGTGCGGCAATGAAGGACATTGATTATATGAACTCCTGCACCCGGAAAATCATACAGACCCGTGATTCGTTTGCAAAGGAATTAAAACGGCGCGGGTTTGAGGTCATGGAATCCCATACGAATTTTCTGTTTGCAAAGCCGCTCTTTATGGAGGCAAAAGCGTTTTATCTGGAAATGAAAAACAAGGGCGTTTTAATCCGTCATTTCGATCAGCCCAGAACGAATGATTATGTTCGTATTACAATCGGTTCACAGGAGCAGATGAAACAGGTGATAGAGCGGGTTGAGCAAATTCTTGCTGAAATGGAGGAAGAAAACGTTTCTGATAATCAGCCTGTATCATGCGCCGCTTTCGGCTGAACAAAAAGGCCATAGAAAATGAACTGCCGCCGAATGCGGAGTGTATGGAAGCGTTGCTTTTAAACACTCCGTTGCCGCGGATGGCCATTCTGTTTCTTTACACAAACATTAACATTTGGGAGGAAGATATTCGTGAACATACCCAGTGATTTTTGGGGAGGCGTTGTATACCTGCTGCAAAAGTATTTCCCCCTGTTTTTGGACGGATGTAAAAATACGATTCTGTTATCATTGATTGGTACATTCTTGGGCTGTCTGATCGGCCTATTGGTGGGCGTGCTGCGTACCGTTCCGAAGCCGGGTGCGCAGGCCAATCTGATTGTAAAGGCGCTCTACCATATCCTGCAGTTTATTCTGCTCGCTTACATAGAAGTTTTCCGCGGAACGCCGATGATGGTGCAGGCCATGGTCGTGTACTACGGTTCCATGCAGATGTTCGGAATCGATATGTCTGCAATGTTCGCCGGTTTTTTTGTGGTATCCATCAATACCGGCGCATATATGGCGGAGACCGTGCGCGGCGGCGTGGAATCCATCGACGCGGGGCAGACCGAGGCGGCCAAAGCAATCGGCATGACGCACTGGCAGACGATGCTGAACGTCATCCTGCCGCAGACTGTGCGAAATATTCTGCCGCAGATCGGCAATAACCTGATTATCAATATAAAAGATACTTCCGTATTGAACGTTATCTCCGTAACGGAACTGTATTTCAACGGAAAATCGGCGGCGGGCGTCTATTACCGTTACTTTGAAACCTACTTCATCATCAGCGTGATGTACTTTATTATGACATTCCTGTGCGCGCGCCTTCTGCGCTGGCTGGAACACAAAATCGACGGTTCCGGCACTTACGCGCTGGTTGACCCGCTTTCTGACCCCACGGGGACGATTCCTGTCAGAAATGGCAAAGGAGGAATGCACACATGGACGAAATGATGAACAATTCAATTATCAGGGTGGAGCATTTGAGCAAATCCTTCGGCAACCATGAGGTGCTCAGGGACATTGACTTCAATGTCAGACCCAAAGAGGTCGTGTGTATTATCGGCGCGTCCGGTTCCGGCAAGTCCACGCTGCTGCGCTGCGTTAATATGCTGGAAACCCCGACTTCAGGCGAAATCATATTCCACGATAATAGTATTTTTTCCAAAGGCTTTCACATTAATACTTACCGTGCACAGGTGGGCATGGTGTTCCAGTCTTTCAACCTTTTTCACAATATGACCGTGCTGGAAAACTGTATGGTCGGCACGAGAAAAGTACTGAAAAAAGGGAAAGAAGAGGCGCACGATACAGCGGTGAAATATCTCACAAAGGTCGGAATGGCGCCTTATATCAACGCAAAACCGGATCAGCTTTCCGGCGGGCAGCAGCAGCGTGTCGCCATTGCACGCGCACTTGCGATGGAACCCGAAATTTTGCTGTTCGACGAACCGACCAGCGCGCTCGACCCGCAGATGGTCGGCGAAGTGCTGCAGGTTATGCGCGAACTGGCAAAAGAGGGCTTGACCATGATGATTGTGACGCACGAAATGGCGTTTGCCCGTGATGTTTCTTCCCGCGTTATTTTTATGGATCAAGGTGTTATTGCGGAGGAGGGCCCGCCGCAGCAGATTTTCGAACACCCCGAGAATGAACGGACAAAAGAATTTCTTTCCCGCTTCATCAATAAATAATGGCATTGACCCGGCCGTGATTTCACTGTTTATGCACAAATATGAAATCATATGTAAAACAGGTACTGCCCGGAGTTTAATCCGGGCAGTACCTGTTTTTTATATACGCAAATCCCTTATGCGGACTGATTGTAGCCGTGGCTGGATTACCGGTACAAAGAATAAAGAGCAGTCGCTTCCCAAAATACAGGTTTGCGGCTGCTCTTCGATTTATAGAGAAAGGGGAGGTTAATTCTGGCTGATCGGCTGTATGCTGATTGCCTGTTCCATCAGCTTTTCACGATCATCATCCGTCATTCCGCCAAGGACTTTGTTCATTCCGTCCAATGTCTCTGTATTCCCTTTTTTAACGGGAATACCCAGGTCGACGTCTTCGTCTGTCACCTTAAAGCTCTTGTCTGCATCCAGATTAATCATGGTGAGATCTTTGTTGGTGTAAACAGCTGCCATTGCGGTCGGCTTATCCATGATGACAATATCCGCTTTACCGGAGCTGACAGCTACCACCAGGGTGGGAACATCCGTCAGGCCGGGCTGGATTTCGGCTCCCGTAATCTGGGTCAGCTTGTCGTACCAGATGGTGTTCTGCATGGAGGTCGCCTTGGCACCCTTTAAGTCATCCAGACTCTTGGCATTTTCATATTTGTTGCCCTTTTTTGTAACCGGAATTAAATTGGCCTTGTAGTAGACGCTCGTGAAATCCATGGTTTGCTTCCGTTTCTCTGTGATGCTCACGCCGCCGATAAAAGCGTCAATCTTGCCGCTTGTCACAGCGGTCGGCAGACCGTCCCATTCGATTTTATCAATTTCAAGCTCCCAATTGTTCGCTTCGCAGATTTTTTTGGCAATCAAAATGTCATATCCGTTCGCATAAAGGTTCGTGCCGTTAATTTTAACCGCGCCGTTTGCATCGTCGTTCTGTGTCCAGACGAACGGCGCACCCGCGCAGTCCGAACCGATTTTTAATACCTTTTTTCCGGAAGAGGAAGCCGCGGGTGCTCCGGAAGCGGCGGAGGCGGTTGAACTTCCTGCACATCCTCCCAGTGAAAGCACTCCCGCAAGAATGACGCCGCTCAGCATCAGGAACAGCCATTTTCTTGACTTTACCATAAAAAATCTCCTTTCAAATTACACCTCTAATATTTTAACGGGAAACCGAAAATTCGGATTCCCAGTTAAAAACACAGTGCTCATGCGGAACTTTCGACGTACAAAAAGAACGAAAGCATTTCGCAACGGTGCCGCTTACCGCTCCGAAAAATTCAGATTTGCTGTAAAACGAAAAACAGGCAAAGGAAACAACGCTGAATGCGCGGCCCCTTTGCCTGCTGACGATAAATATAATAATGAATTTATTATATTAAAAAATTGCAAAAATGTCAAGAAACGCACATGATAAATAATCATTATTTTGCGCGCCGAAAATGGGTAAAATATTCTATACCTTAATGAATCAGCTAAAAATCTGCTCGAATTTTTATAATTCAGACGTTAAAAAGGGGAGGCGCAACCGGTTGCCCTTTAACCGCATAGAATAGATGTGGCAATGCAGGAAAAAGTGTTTGATTATTTATGCCAAAAGATTTACAATAAACAAGTGTATTTCATGACGCTGGAGGAAGTAATTTGTCTGATTATCTAAATGAAATTAAAAAGCGAAGAACTTTTGCAATCATATCCCACCCGGATGCGGGTAAAACGACCTTAACGGAGAAACTGCTTTTATACGGCGGCGCGATTCAGCAGGCAGGAACGGTAAAAGGAAAAAAGAACGCGAAGCATGTTGTGTCGGACTGGATGGAAATTGAAAAGCAGAGAGGAATTTCCGTTACTTCCTCTGTGATGCAGTTCCATTATAATGATTACTGCATCAATATTCTCGATACGCCGGGCCATGAGGATTTTTCCGAAGATACCTACCGTACACTGATGGCGGCGGATTCGGCGGTCATGGTGATCGACGCGTCAAAAGGCGTGGAAAAGCAAACCCGTAAACTATTTAAGGTTTGCACGCTGCGCGATATTCCGATCTTTACGTTTATCAATAAAATGGATCGCGATGCGCGAAGCCCGTTTGACCTGATGGAAGAAATTGAGCAGGAACTGGGGATTCATACCTACCCCATGAACTGGCCGATCGGTTCCGGCAAGGAATTCAAGGGCGTATATGATCGGAGCAAAAAAGCAATTCTTGCTTTTAAGGCGAACAATGGTCAGCGCGAGGTCGAGGCCACGGAAGCCGACATCAACGACAGCGGGCTGGATGAGCTCATCGGAGCGGATCACCGTAGCGAGCTAGTGGACGATATTGAGCTGCTGGACGGCGCCGGGAATGAGTTTGACCTTGAACAGGTTCGCCACGGAAAGGTATCGCCCGTATTCTTCGGTTCGGCGCTGACAAATTTCGGGGTGGAACCGTTTTTGGAAGAATTCCTAAATATGACGACGTCGCCGCTTCCGCGCGAGGCCGACACCGGAAAAATTGATCCCTTTGACCCGGATTTTTCCGCGTTTGTTTTTAAAAT
Organism: Bacillota bacterium; assembly: GCA_023416955.1. GTDB lineage: Bacteria > Bacillota > Clostridia > Oscillospirales > Acutalibacteraceae > Caproiciproducens. Next base: position 20,307 of record JAEZGM010000002.1, read on the forward strand.
TCAGGCCAATATGAATAAAGCGCACCGCGACCGTATCGCGTTTATGCGCATTTGCTCCGGAAAGTTTGAAAAAGGCATGGAAGTTTTTCATGTGCAGGGCGACAAGAAGATGAAGCTTTCACAGCCGCAGCAGTTGATGGCGCAGGAGCGCGAAATTGTTGAGGAAGCTTATGCGGGTGACATCATTGGCGTATTTGATCCCGGCGTTTTTTCCATCGGCGATACCATTTGTATGCCGGGCAATAAATTCCGTTACAGCGGCATTCCGACGTTTGCGCCGGAGCATTTCTCCCGCGTACGCCTTGTGGATACCATGAAGCGCAAGCAGTTTGTCAAAGGGATTTCACAGATCGCGCAGGAAGGTGCGATTCAGATTTTCCAGGATCTCGGCGGCGGCATGGAAGAAGTGATTGTCGGCGTTGTGGGTACCTTGCAGTTTGATGTGCTCGAATATCGGCTGAACAACGAATACAATGTTGAAATCCGCATGGAAGGCTTGCCGTACCAGTATATCCGCTGGATTGAGAACGCGGCGCTTGACCCCAAAACGTTGAACCTTACCTCCGATACCAAGCGCATTCAAGATTTAAGAGGGCATCACCTGTTGATTTTTGCCAATGAATGGAGTATTCGCTGGGCAGAGGAGCACAATAAAGATCTGGAATTGTCTGAGTTCGGAAAAAGCGAATAAAATTATTCTGTATATGAAAGTCCCCAAAGCTGGTTGATACTAGTTTTGGGGACTTTTGTGCTATTTATATAAATAAATAAGCTTTTATAAACAAATTATTGAAATAATATTTTTTAAAAATCTTATAAAGGAAATGTATTTGTGACCAAAGTGTGACCAATAATTAGTATAATTTTACTACCGGATAACAGTATTTTCCAATAATAGAAACAAATACAATTATCAGTGTTAAAGAGGAGCCGTGATTGAAAATGAATAAAATGAGGAAGTTGCATTTGCGCATGTTTTCATTTATCTTAACCCTCACGATATTGGCAGGATGTGTATACGGTTCTGCAGCAGCGGACACTGTCAGTTCCGACCATGTGGATCGCCAAAATGGGAATTCGGTCGAGCGTGTATATGACAGTGGAAATGTAACTTTATCCAACCAGGTTAAAGCGGAAAAGAACAATGTTTTTACAATCAAATTGAACGTGAAGATAAAAGACATAGCCAAGCTCTCTTCTCAAGCGGATGCAGCTCCTTCCGGCACAGGCAGTTCAACGGGTTCATCTTCGGTTTCCTCAACCGTCGAAAGCACGGTTGATTCGGCTCCTGTTTCCTCAACTGTTGAAAGCACGGCCGGTACGGTTTCCGCTGCTTCGGCTCCGGAGAGTGCGGCAATATCAGTTTCTGCTTCCTCTGACACTACCGGTTCAACTGTTTCAGCATCCGATTCCTCGGCAGCTGAAAGCACAGATGCTACCGCTCCAAGTTTTCCCGCTGCAGAAATTAAAACCACCGCGGCTCGTACCATGTTGGCACGCGCGGATGAGGAGCCTCAGCAGGAAGAAACAACTTACGAAGTGCGTTACTATATTCAGCCCGGATTTGAAGTGGACGAAGCATCCATTCCCGACACTGCGGTCTTAGAAGACGGGCAGTACGTATCGTGGCCCGACTTGACCGCTGAGAATATCAGCACTTTCTCAGGCAGTTTAAAATTGAGGGCGGCAGCAGCTGAAGATGGCACGGATGTTTCAGCTGTGAATACAGAAGACCAATCCGGTGTGTATCAGGCCGGTGAAGCAGTGTACCTGTTTGCACAGACGAGTTTAGTGCAGGATGAAATAAAACCCGCGATTACATGGACGCGCTCGAAAGAGGGGTCAAAGAAAGAGAGAGAGGTCAAAATCGGCGTTGCGGACACAAATTGGGACTGGACAACAGCCGCCTCAATAAAGACTTCTCTGACAGATTCATTGAAAATTTGGGATGCCGGAACCCCAAATCAATATTATAGTGACTATACCGGAAGTGAAACAACCAAATATTCAGCGGCTACATGGGAAGAACTGTCTGGCGGAATGAATTTGCGCCGCTTCCGTGGGACATTCACTCTTCCAGGCGATTTCAAGTCCACGGATACAGTCCAGTACCGCTCCGTGAATCAGGCTCAATACAGCAGTATTAACGGAGGAAACGTGATTCCAATCAATGACGATATTTTCATTTTCTGTTATCCGAAGGGCACGACTCTGAGCAATAGTAACTATTTAAACTATCTTGCATTTTGGTCTGGAACCAGTGGGAAAAGAGATAAAACGGACGGAACTGACCAAAATGGAGCATACAAATCCTTCCACGGAATCGATTCTACTTTAGCTCACAGAACATCTGCGAGTCAGTCGATCATGAAGCTCACAGACGGCTGGTATGTGGAAGCTGATTTGAATAATATCGGCAAATTACTGTTTAAAAGAGATAGTTCTCCGGCTGGTAAAGAATATGTAATCGATATTTTCACACAGGAATATGCGGGCGGCGGCGGAATGGATCAGCCTGAAATTGTGATCAAGCACAATCCGGCCTCCGTACGGGCGTATCCCGACAATTACCAGACAATGTCCGGAGTGGCCGCTCCTCTTAATATTTTGAGCAATGACACCGTTTCTGTGGACACTACTCCTATTCCTTCTCTTCAGTTAGATACCGGTACTCTAACCGGCGATTCCGAAACGACTCTGGTAAAAAATAGTGATGGAAACTATAGTGTTAAGCAAAACAGTGCGGTAATTGGAAGTCTGATCATTAATAGCGATGGCACCGGCACATTCACCCCCATAGACGGGTTCACCGGTACAGTGAAATTTAACTATACAGCGTTCTGTAACTATTATAACACGAAGTATAGCGACAAAGCATTGGTGACCATTCAGGTAAATGCATTTAAAGGACAGCTGATTATCAGTAAAACAATTACTGCAAAGTATCCCGCGCCTGCGGCTGTGAATGCCAGCCAGAGCTTCGTGTTTAAGATTGAACGCCGCGATACACAGAAAGGTTCAGTAGCGGACACTTTCTACGAAGTAATTACGCTTTCTGGCACTTTGACCGGCAGTAAGACCATCACGGGTTTGAAAAAGGGGTATTACACCGTTACGGAGCAGAGCGGAGACGCATGGCGGTATTCCCAGACTGCAGTCGCTGACAATGACAATTCTGTGGGCACGAACGCAGATGGCACGGTGAATATCGGAAGAGTAACGTCAGCCCCCGGTGCGGCTGTAACAACTTACTTTGGCACTGCGGCAAATCCCGCAGCGGTTGGTTTCACAAACAGGCTTGACAAGAGTCAATGGCTCGGTGATACAACAGTTGTTGTCAATACCATCCAGCAATGAAGTCTAGTGCAAATACCGCTGTGCGCTGCAAGAATGGCAATCCTGATGAACTTCGGAGGCAAATGTGAATAAAGCAGGAAAAATAATCGGAAAAGTTATTTCGACAATCGCTCTGATCGGTTTGGTGATTTTGGCCGTGGTTGTCGCGGGCCCAAGGATTATCGGCTGGCAGCCTTACGAAGTGCTGAGTGGCAGTATGGAGCCTACCTATCATGTTGGCAGCGTGATTTACGTTCGGAAAACGGCCCCGCAGGAAATTAGGGTGAATGATCCGATTACCTTTTATCTGGAGGACGGCACCACAGTTGTAACCCACCGGGCTGTAAAAATCGATGCGCAGAAACAGCTTATTTACACCAAAGGCGATGCCAATAATGTTCAGGACGGCGGTGCCACCCCTTATTCACGTTTGATCGGTAAGCCGATGTTTTCTATTCCCGGAATGGGGTATGTAACCGCGATAATGAATACCAGGCAGGGCTTGATTATTGTCGCAACGCTCTTTATCTGCATGACGATTCTCACTTTTCTGCCCGACATGCTTATGAAAAAGAGCAAAAGTAAAGGCGAACCCGCACTCGATGACCAATCAAAAGGAGGTTAAAGCATGAAACTAAAGATGAAGGTGCGCAAGAAAATCATTTTGCTTTCCTCAGCGATTGTACTTGTTGCTTTGGTTGCGGTTGGAAGTACGACGGCATATCTGCAAAGCGGCACCCCAAAAACGACAAACAATTTTGTCGCACCCGTTGCGGATATTCAAATTATTGAAAATTCGAGCTCCTTTCAATTCGATACGAATCTGACAGCAATTAAGCAAGTCCGTATTCAAAATGTTAAGCATGATAATCAGTCAATTCCGGTTTACATTCGCGTGAAGCTGGTTCCAATTTGGCGGCACGCGGGAACCGGCGAAGGCACCGGCGTTCCGGTTACCGGTCTTACCTATGGGTATGGAGCCGATGGCACAGGCAGCGCTCCAATAACCCCTTGGGTTTACCATCAGGCTGACGACTATTATTATTATAAAACCCCTGTTGCTCCGGATCAATTTACAGAGTACCTCATTGGCAAGGTGAGTGTAACACAGGCGGCAAATCAGCCGGATTCCAGCCTCGAGGTTCAGGTTATTGCGGATTCCATTCAAGCGGATGGAAAAACGGCTACCGGGGACTCCGCTGCAAAATCCACATGGGGTGTTGACCCGCAAACACTGACAAACTGATTTTATCCATTCACCGCGTCGCTGCGGAAAAAATAAAATTATTCAGGGGGAAAATTATTGTGAAGAAGAAAATTGTATTGGGTTTAACAGCATTAGTTCTCGTTGTCGGCTTAACCATCGGTGGCACTCTCGCATACATGCAGTCCACAACGGACACAAAGGTAAACACATTTACGATTGGCAGCGTCAAGCTAACTTTGGACGAAACCTATGTGCAAAATTCTCAGTTAATTCCCGGTTCTACCATTTCTAAAACACCGGTTCTGACTGTCAAAGGCGGCAGCGAAGCGTCCTTTGTCAGAGCAAAAATTGAAGTTCCTGCAAAACTTGCAGCATTAGTCGATATCAATGTTGATTCTGCTAAGTGGGAGAAGAAAGCGGATGGCTACTATTATCTGAATTCCGGCGCAATACCCAAAAATTCTGCCAATACTGTTCTTCCTGCCCTTTTTTCGGCTGTTACAGTAAAAACATCTGTTACCAATGAGCAACTGGCAGCACTGTCGGCTGATGACCTCAAGGTTTCTATTACCGGATATGCAATTCAGGCAGCGAACTTTGCTGATGAAACAGCCGCATGGAAGGCATTTACAGCGGCATAAATTTCAATTTATCCCTTAAAGTTCGCAGGGGTTGAGGCTCAGCCCTGTACCGTATAAAACTTCCCAATGAGAGGAGGAATATCATGAAAAAAAAGGTTGCAATCATTGCAACTGCGGTGATTATTGTTGCTGCACTCGCAGTAGGTGGAACGCTCGCATTTTTCACCGATAAAGGCACAGTGCAAAATGTTATAACGATGGGTGATGTGCGCATTAAGCTGACAGAACCTGCTTTCGATGAAGCAACAGATGGTGCTTTGAAGATGGGCAGTATAATGCCCGGGCAAATAATCAGCAAGGATCCCACAATTACCAACACAGGCAGCCACGATGCGTATATCCGCTGCAAGGTTACTGTTACAGGGTTTCCGGAAAAAAATGTTGAAAAAGAATTGATTTCCGGATTAAATATCGATAAAACAAAGTGGGCACCGGCAGGGGATGGCTATTATTATTATCAAAGCGTGCTGCCAAAGAAACCAGCCGAAGGGGATTCCGTGGTGCAGCTTTTTGATAGCGTAAAAATTCCGGAGCAGTGGGGCGATTCTCTTGCCAATACAGAGTTTAAAATTAATATTACTGCGGAAGCAATTCAGGCTGATCACTTTACCCCGCATAAGACGAATGACGTTATTGACGGTTGGAACTACAGCACCGGTTCCGCAGTAGAGCCTGAGTCAGCACCGCCGGTAAGCAGTGCGCCATGAATCGGTTTTTCCTTTAGAGTACAAATTTTACGCATATTATGAGCAACGTGGAAAAGCGGAAGAAACTGGCTGCCATGTTGAAAGGGAATGATGCAATGAAAATCGGTTCCAAAAACAAATTGAAGCGGATTGCACTCATCTCTGTTGCGGCCGCGGTGAGCGCAGCCTGCAGCCCGCTGCCCGTTTACGCCGCGGCACTGCCGGAAAAATCCGTAAAGGTTATCTATACTGGAGACGGCTCCACCACAACAGTCGGCGTTGAAAACGCGCAGAATCTGGATACATTCCTGAATCTGATGCCAAACGCTTCCACGAAGCCGCAGGAAATTTATGTTGTAAATAAAAGTAGCAAGCAGATGAAGGTTTATTTTCAGGCAGTGTCCGCGAACGGACAAAACGCCGCGGTGGATTTGCTGCAGGAGCTGGATCTGAAAATTACGTTCCAAATGGATGATACCGGCGCGGAAACCGTCCTGTATGACGGAAAAGCCTCCGGAAATGCTTCCAATGCCAGCACAAACTCCAAGCAGGTAACGGATATTACGAAAAGAATACCTTTGGGCTTTGTGTACGGAAAAACGACGTCCGGCGTTTTGAGAGCGACCCTGACTGCACCGGAGACAATGGACAATACGTTTGCCAACGCAAACGCGAGTATTGATTGGGTGTTTCAGTTTGAGCTCGCCGACCCAACCAAGCCCGGCGGAGGCGGCGGTGGCGGCGGTGGGGGAGGAACACCTGTTAGTACCGGTGTTGACGGTACCGCGACATCAATCCCTACTGAAAGCATTTCTCCGGACAGCACGCCGCAGGGAGGACCCGCAATCTCCGCTGTTCCGATTACGGAAGTGATCCCCAATGAAAACGTACCGCTTTCAAAGCCGCCAAAGACCGGTGAATCCTCCGCTTTCCTGTGGATTGCGTTGGTGGCCGCGCTTGTGGGCTGCATTGGTTTCGTCGCCTCCAGAGGGCGAATGAAGTCGTCGAAATAAATAAAAAGCATATGTGCAGAACTCCCACTGTAAATTTTCGCAGCGGGAGTTTTTTGCATTTGAAGTCAATTCTTTATTCCGTTAGAATTATAATCAGTTAACTTTAGAAAACATCCAAGAAAATGGTGATTGGTTCTGTTTTCAAATTAGCTGACTATATTACAGTGGATTGACATAAGAATTCCCCAAATTGCACAGTTTCGGGAAAATGACAGGGGTTCGATGAAATTTATGGTTGACGAAAGGCCGAAAATAGGTTAAAATAAATTAATTGATTTAAAGCAGTAAAGCAACTGAAACTTTAAATGGATAAAGTTGTAATTTGAGAGGATGGGTTTCTTATGAAAAGAGCGGTCGCCTTCCTTTTGGCGGGTATTATGGCGATTTCCGCAACGGCGTGTTCGTCGACCGGCACCACGACGGCGTCGTCCCAGAGCAGCGGTTCAGCGTCAGCTGCTTCGGCTGCGGAACAGAAGAAATTTAAAATCGGCGTTGTTCAGCTGGTGGAGCACCCCGCGTTGGATGCCGCTTATAAAGGCTTTGTTGACGGCCTGAAAGAAGCCGGCTATGTGGATGGTCAGAATATCGCGCTTGACTATCAGAATGCACAGGGTGAACAGGCGAACTGCCAGACAATCGCGACGAAACTCGTGAATGATAAATCGGATTTAATTCTTGCAATTGCGACCCCGGCGGCACAGGCGGTTGCCAACGCGACGAAGGACATTCCGATCCTTGTAACCGCTGTGACCGACCCGGCCGACGCAAAGCTGGTGAAGTCAAACACCGCCCCCGGCGGCAATGTGAGCGGTACCTCGGACCTGACTCCGGTAGATGATCAGATTAAATTAATCAAGCAACTTCTTCCCGATGCAAAGAAAATCGGTTTGCTTTACTGCTCCAGTGAGTCAAACTCGAAATTTCAGATTGAAATTGCGAAAAAATCCGCCGCGGCGCTCGGTTTAGAAACGGTAGAGGCTACGGTTTCCAATTCCAATGAAATTCAACAGGTAACACAGTCCCTTGTCGGCAAAGTACAGGCAATCTATGCGCCTACCGACAACATGATTGCGGCGGGTATGACCACGGTTTCCATGGTGACACAGCAAGCCAAAATTCCGGTTGTCGTGGGGGAATCAGGAATGGTGGATAAGGGCGGCATCGCTACTTACGGAATCAATTACTATGATCTCGGATTGATTACTGCAAAACAGGCGGTCAAAATTTTGAAGGATGGCGCAAAACCGGCCGATATGCCTATTGAATATTCAAAGGACAATGCATTGACGCTGAACAAAGATGTCGCGGCAAAAATAGGCATCACCATCCCGCAGGAGCTTCTGGATAAAGCGGCATCCCAGAGCACTTCCTCTAAATAAAACGAACGAACGAAAAATACAATCTGCGTGGCGATAGGGGAAATTTCTCTATCGCTCACGTTGCGTTAAGGAGAGAATTGATATATGGAATTCATACAGCCGCTTTTCGGAGCGATTCAAGGTGCGCTGGCACAGGGTGTCCTTTGGGGCATCATGACACTGGGCGTATATATTACGTTTCGCGTACTGGATTTCCCCGACCTGACGGTTGACGGCAGCTTTGCAACGGGCGGCGTGATTTCGGCGGTCATGATCGCAAACGGCGCAAATGTATGGTTGTCGCTGCTGGTCGCCGCTTTGGGCGGCATGGCGTGCGGGTTTATCACCGGATTTTTACATACAAAACTGAAAATCCCGGGTATTCTGGCCGGAATTCTGACCATGTTGGCACTGTATTCGATTAATCTGCATATTTCAAACGGGTCTTCGAACCTTCCTCTGCTCGGTGTGGAAACACTGTTTACCAAGGCCTTTGCTTTGGTTCCCGGTGTAAGCGCCTATTTGGTTTCCCTGATAATCGGCCTTGTAATTACCGGTTGCGTCATTGCGTTGCTTTACTGGTTATTCGGTACGGAAGTCGGTTCCGCAATCCGTGCAACCGGCAACAATGAGTATATGGTGCGCGCGCTGGGCGCAAACACCGATACCATGAAAATTATCGGCTTGGTACTCAGCAACGGTCTGGTGGCACTTTCCGGCGGTCTGGTTGCTCAAAATCAAGGTTATGCAGATGTCGGAATGGGCACAGGCAGCATTATGATCGGTCTGGCGTCCGTTATTATCGGCGAAGTGATCATGGGGAACCGCTTCTCGTTTGCCTATAAACTGATATCCGTCGTAGTCGGCTCGGTTATCTATCGAATTATTATCGCGGTTGTTCTTTACTTTGGCTTTAAAGCGACCGATCTGAAGCTGCTGACCTCCATTGTGGTGGCAGTCGCTCTCGCGATTCCGGTCGTAAAGAAAAGATTTTTCAGCAAGCCAAAGGCTTCGGCAGACGGGGAGGAACTGGAATGATTGAATTAAGAAATGTATCGAAAACATTTAACGCGAATACAATTAACGAGAAAAGGGCCTTGAAGGGTTTGAACCTCACAATGGAAACCGGCGATTTTATCACGGTGATCGGCGGTAACGGCGCGGGCAAATCCACGATGCTGAATATGATTGCGGGTGTTTTCCCCTGCGACGGCGGTCAGATTCTGTTCGACGGCGAGGACTTGACCCGTCAGCCGGAATATAAGCGGGCAAAGCTGCTCGGGCGCGTGTTTCAGGACCCGATGATGGGCACCGCGGCCGACATGGGTATCGACGAAAATCTTGCGATGGCTTACCGCAGGGGGAAAAACCGCGGATTGGGTTGGGGCATCCGAAAGGAAGAACGCGAGTTCTACCGGGAAAAGCTGAAAACGCTGGAGCTTGGGCTCGAAGACAGGCTGACAAGCAAGGTCGGACTGCTGTCCGGCGGGCAGCGTCAGGCGCTGACGCTGCTGATGGCAACGCTGCAAAAGCCGAAGCTCCTGCTGCTGGATGAGCATACGGCGGCGCTGGACCCCAAAACAGGGCGCAAAGTGCTGGAGCTCACCGATGAAATCGTCAGCAAAGACAGCCTGACCACGCTTATGGTAACGCATAATATGCGCGATGCAATCCGGCTTGGCAACCGCCTGATTATGATGCACGAAGGCCGCATCATTCTGGATATCAAGGGGCAGGAAAAAAAGAACCTTGAAGTGAAGGATCTCCTTGAAATGTTTGAGCAGGCCAGCGGTTCCACAATGGACAATGACCGCATGCTGCTTTCTTAATGGGATACGCTACAGCTCCGAACTTTCGGGGCTGTATTTTTTTGGTCGGCGAAACTATTTCCATGTTTCCCAGATATCAGGGTGATAGCCGACGGTTGCCTGCTTGCCATTGCGCACGATCGGTGTTTGGAATAGGTGCGGATTTTCAAGCATCTTTTCTTCGCGGTCGCTTTCGTAGGCCAGATATTTTACCAAAGCCGCGTCGGGTGATTTTTGGTCGATCAGCGGCTCAATTCCGCCGACAGCCGCTTTCACGGACTGAAACTCTCCTTTGCTTAATCCCTTCTTTTCAATGTCGATTCTCTGGTACGAAATCCCGCGCTCTTTAAAATAGCGTTCCGCTTTTTTGGTGTCAAAGCATTTGGACTTTCCGAAAATCTGAATATTCATAAAGCTTTCTCCAATATGATAGAATATAGTCATTTAATTTGGAAACAGAACCAATCTCCATTTTCTTGGCTGTTTTCTAAAGTTAACTGACTATAATACAATTGTATCATATATCCTCCGCTTTTAACATGACGTAAAAGGCCGGTTGAAAAAGTGGGCCGGATGAAATATAATTTATATATACAATACAACAGTAATGGAGGCTATCTTATGAAATCAAAATTTCTTCATTCTAATCTGAATGTACTGGATCTTGACAAAAGTATTGCATTTTACGAGAAGGCCCTTGGGCTGAAGGAAGTCCGCCGTAAAACAGCAGCAGACGGCTCTTTTACACTGGCTTTTCTCAGTGACGGCGAAACGGGGTATGAGCTTGAGCTGACTTGGCTGCGTGACCGCAAGGAGCCCTATAATCTTGGCGACAACGAATCCCATATCGCGTTTCAGGTGGAGGATAAGAGGGCCGCGCATGCGCTGCACAGCGAGATGGACTGCATTTGTTTTGAAAATCACGACATGGATCTTTATTTTATTTCCGACCCGGACGGGTATTGGCTGGAAATCCTTGATTGATCTTTAGGTGTATGCTCAGGGGTATCGCAAAATAATCAATATACCGGATAGTTCAGAAAAATTGCGCTTTTGTATTTATCATAGGTCTTCTTTGTAAAATCCAAACTCAAAATGTGTCCGCTTGATTGCATCGTTTAATGCTGATGTTTTTGTAGTTCGTGCAATCCTCCCATTTTATAAACAAGACCTAGCAAAGATAAATACAAAATGTGGGTTTAATGATGACCCGCAAGCAATTTTTCCGCAGAGAGGCTGTTGCAAAATGAATGAAAATTCATTTTGCAACAGCCTCTCTTTTATGTAGTAAATTATTTTGTGAATCGTTTATATAAAGTGCTGAGTGATTTCTTTTCGATCCTTGATACATAGGAGCGGGAAATTCCCAGCTTTTGCGCGACTTCCCGCTGTGTTAGCGGGGCAAGACCTGTCAGGCCGTAGCGCAGTTCAATGATTTTTCGCTCGCGGGGGGAAAGCACTTCCACCAAATATTTTTTTAGCTGTTCGGACTTTATTTTGCAGTCCAGGTTTTCAAGAATATTGTCTTCCGTTGCCATAACGTCCATCAAAGTCAGCGCGTTGCCGTCTTTGTCGGTGTCAATCGGTTCGTTGATTGACACATCCTGCGCGCTCTTTTTCGAAGAGCGGAAAAACATCAGAACTTCGTTTTCAATACATCGGGCCGCATAGCTGGAAAGGCGAATACCCTTGCTGTTATCAAATGTATTCACGGCCTTAATGAGCCCGATCGTTCCGATGGAGATCAAGTCGTCCTGATCGTTTGAGTTGGCATAATATTTTTTGATGATGTGTGCAACAAGCCTTAAATTATGTTCGATCAGTTTGTTCTTTGCTGCCGTGTCCCCTTTTTTCATCAGTTCAAGACATTCTTTTTCTTCCTGTGCGGTCAGCGGTCGGGGAAAAGAGCCGGAACCTGTCACATGCAAAATAAAAAAGAAAAATCCTGACAGCACAAAGCCCAGTACAGCACCAAACATTGGCATCACTCCTTTCCAGTAGTATATGCCGCTTTGTCTTGTTCGTTGCATGTCCTGCCGGTCACACCCTATTGACAAATTTATTTAAAAAATTATAATAAAAACCATAATTGACAAATTTGCATGAAAAATGTGACCGGTTTGTGACTGGCGTAGAGTATGATAATTTTATTATGTGGAAAGGGAGAATGGGGAATGCAGAGCGCAGCACGAATACTGGAAACGACCCCCGCCCAATGCATCATTTATTTTGCTTTATCCGACGGACAAACCATTAAGGGCCGTGTTTACAGTAAATACTACCATAAATTGTTTCAATTTAATAATGAGCTTGAGTTGATCAGGGGCATGAACGAAATGTTTGACAGTATCGGTTTTCCTCAGATTACCTGTCAACCAAGGAGCTTCTTTGACAAACCGATCAGACAGAATATTAGAAAGGCTGAAGATACAGTGGATAATACATTGGATGAAGCGCTGGAAAGCCAGAAAACCACATTTATTGTGAATGTGCAGTATCGTCAGAATGCGTCCTGGCAAGGTTCCATAACATGGGTTGAGCAAGACAAAAAAAGGAATTTCCGCAGCGCGTTAGAAATGATGGAACTTATGGAACAGGCTGCGTATCAGGGTGAAATGGACGTTGTTTCCTGGGAGGACTGACCCCCGAAGCGCAGGATCGGACTGCATACCTTAACAGTTGTGTCAAAATATAATTATAGTCAGTTAGTTTAAGAAAACATCCAAGAAAATGGAGATTGGTTTTGTTTTCAAGTTAACTGACTATATTATCAGCCTCCTGCTGCGGTGGAGGCTGATTTTTTTATTGGGAGTAATTGACAACTTATACTATGCTATGTATAATATATATCAATAGGAGGTATTCAAATTGGATATACAGATCAAAAAGGGTCTGCTTGACGTGTGTGTCCTTGCGGTGCTGAACAGGGGCGATTCGTACGGTTACCAGATTATGAAAGATATCTCCGTCTGTATCGAAGTTTCGGAGTCTACGCTTTACCCGATTTTAAAACGGCTGGAGGCCGGGCGCTGGCTTTCAACCTATTCCCGCGAGCACAACGGCCGGCTGAGAAAATACTATCAGATCACGCCGACCGGCAGGCAAAGAATCAGGGATTTTTTCGACGAGTGGCAAGAGCTGGAGCAAATACATCAGTTCATTTTGCAGGAGGGAAACAGCACTTATGTATAAGGAGCGCTATTTAAGAAAACTTCGGTCACTTCTTCGAGAGTTGCCGAAAAGCGAGCGCAGAACCATTATCGACTTTTACCGTGAAATGATCGAAGACAAAATTGAAAACGGAAGTTCGGAAGCACAGGCGGTTGCCGAGCTGGGTGACGTTCATGTTTTGGCGCAGAAGATTCTGGCAGAGAACCCGAACCGCAGGCATTACAGCGGAAACCGCATTGCCGGAATTGTGATCGCGTCCATTTTCGGCGTGCTGATTATTTCCGGTTTGGTGGCCAGTACATTATATAACTATCATTCAAACGGCGTATTTACAGTCAGAACAGGCGAAGACAGTACGGTAAAGGAGAAAACGGCTATGGCTCAGGTTTCTGAAACAAAGCTGATCTACCTTGATGTGAGCAACAGGGAAATCAAGGTAAATCGGATTGACGGTGATGAGATAAAAATAGCCTATACGGAAAATCAAAACGAAAAATTTGATTTTACCAATGAAAACGGAAGCGTAAAACTGATTAAACGTTCCAGTATCGGTTTTCCAAGCGGTTGGAATCTGTTCGGAAACTGGTCGAGCAGTCCCATTACGGTCGGCGTTCCCGAAAGCTACAGCGGGGAACTTTATCTTGACACCAGCAACGGCGGAATTTCAGTCGATAACATGGCTCACGCGACGAAAATTACCTGCAGCAGCAGCAACGGCGGAGTGGTAATTCGCGATACGCAGGCGCAGGATGTTGCCGTGGACAGTTCAAACGGAGGAATCGTGCTTAAGGGTCTCACAGCTTCCGGTACTGTGCACGTAGATACCAGCAACAGCGGCATTGCGATACAGAATTTAACGGCGCCCGACGTGGCGCTTAACACCAGTAATGGCAGCATTATTGGCAATATTATCGGCAAAGAAGAAGACTACAGCATTACCACGTCCACCAGCAACGGATCCTGCACCCCGCAAAGCAGATCCGGCGGAAGCAAAAGGCTGACTGCCGACAGCAGCAACGCGGATATTCGGATCCAATTTACAGAGTAAACATTGCGGGATCTAACTTTTCAGTCCGGGGCAGCAGAATGAATGAAGTTTCATTTTGCTGTCCTTTGTTTTACTCGTTAGTCAGTATTTGGATTTTGTTCATGGCGATAATATTTCTTTTCAGAATAAAGCACTTCAGTTATATTGTTTTGATAAAGTTTTCGTTCCGCCGTCCATGAAACCAAAAGAGAAAGCGAACACCAAATACCCCCTTGGGGATTTGGTAGGGTACAGGGCTGAAAGTTATTCCGTCCATGAAGATCATAAAGCCTACCGAACCCAATATCCCTTTTGGGGATACTTGGGGGTGCAGGGGGGATTTTGTGGAACCCTCCCTTGGCCTTTTAAAATCCCCCCTGTGCGCTCTTTGCGTACTTTCGGGCGCATACCGAAAGTAAGGGCCCGCCCGGCCTGAGGGCAAAGCTTCATCATATCTCAAATCTAAAACCGGGATTTTGGGGAATTTTATCATTCTATCCGCTCCAAAACGGATAAATATTTTAAATGCTGTCGCCCTGGCTTTTGCCTCCCGCTCCTTGAAGAAACTGTAGCATCATGATATAATAGGCTCAAACCGTAGGTTTGAGCCTATTAGACGAAAGACATACTATACAGGAGGGACTCCTTTTTGATAGATCAATCTCCCGCTGTTTCTGCGCCTCAGGCGCTTTCTCAGGCGGAATACAGTAATGAAGTCGCGCAGATCATGGCAATCCGCGCGCGCGGCGATGGCCCGAAGGCACTTGTCCGCACCTATGGCTGCCAGCAGAATGTTGCCGACGGCGAAAAAATTAAAGGCCAGCTGGAAGAAATGGGCTTTTCGTTTACCGAAAACGAAGAGGAAGCGGATTTTATCCTGTTTAATACCTGTGCCGTTCGCGAGCATGCGGAGGACCGCGTATTCGGGAATGTCGGCGCGCTGAAAAACATTAAACGCCGCAATCCGTCCCTGATTGTTGCCCTCTGCGGCTGCATGATGGAACAGGAGCATGTGGCTGAGCGCATTCGCAAGAGCTTCCCATTCGTCAATCTGGTGTTCGGTACCCATGTCATTCATAAACTGCCGGAGCTGATGTTCAATACGCTGACCGGCAGCCGCCGTGTTTTTGAACGCGGCGACGAAACGCCGGATAAACAGATTGTGGAGGGACTCCCCGTTCACCGCGACGGTACGGTAAAAGCTTGGGTTACGGTTATGTACGGCTGCAACAATTTCTGCTCCTACTGCATTGTGCCCTATGTGCGCGGCAGGGAACGAAGTCGCGAGCCGGAGGCGATTTTAGAGGAGTTCAAGGGGCTTGTCGCGGCGGGCTATAAAGATATTACGCTGTTGGGTCAGAATGTAAATTCCTATGGAAAGAGTCTTGAGCAGCCGATGAACTTTTCGCAGCTTCTGCGGTTGCTCGACGAGGTGGAGGGCGACTACCGCATCCGCTTTATGACGTCGCACCCGAAGGACGCGACGCATGAGCTCATCGATACCATCGCCGCAAGCAGGCATATCAGCCATCATCTGCACCTGCCGTTTCAGTGCGGAAACGACCGTGTACTGCGCGAGATGAATCGCGGCTATACGGCGGAGCAGTATCTTGCGCTGGTGGATTACGCGAAATCTAAAATTCCCGATCTTTCGCTGACTTCCGATATTATTGTGGGTTTTCCCGGGGAAACCTATGAGGAGTTTCTGGATACAATCAGGTTGATTGAAAAAGTGGAATTTACTTCGCTCTTTACGTTTATCTACTCTCCGCGCGAAGGAACCCGCGCCGCCAAAATGCCTGACCCGGTTTCGGCGGGGGAAAAGTCTAAATGGTTTACACAGCTGTGCGACGCGCAGGAAAAAATCGCGGCGCGCCGGTGTGCTTCCATGGTGGGCACGCAGCAAAAGGTTTTGGTTGAGGAAAAAAGCGAAAAGACCGGTTTATGGTGCGGACGCACGGACGGCAATATGATCGTCGATTTTACCGGTGACCACGTTGAGCAGGGGAAATTTACCGAAGTTGACATAACCGCTGCCCGCAACTGGATATTAACCGGATTGCAAGTATAAACAATATAAATATATACAAGGAGTTATAGATAAAATGGATATTATTGAATTATCACGCGAGTTTGGCAAGGAAATTCAGAAGGATCAGCGCTTTTTAAATATGCGCATTGCACAGCAGAATGCCGATGAGGATACCGAACTGCAGGACGTAATCGGTCAGTTTAATTTGAAGCGTATCGCGATCGATACCGAGTCTCACAATGAAGAAGCCGACCCACAGCGGCTGCAGGTTTTGAATCAGGAGCTGCGCGCAATCTATGACGACGCGATGGGCAGGCCAAATATGATCGCGTACAATGCGGCGCGGGAAGAATTCGATGCGCTTTTAAAGCGTGTAAACGCGATTATTTCCCTTTCGGCGGACGGGGAAGACCCCGAAACAGCCGACTATGAGGAAAGCGCCTGCACTGGAAGCTGCTCTTCCTGCGCCGGCTGCCATTAATTAATTTCAGGAGGCGGTTTTCGAATTATGGCGACTCTTTCTCCAATGATGCAGCAGTATTTTGAATTGAAAGAACAATACCCGGATACCATTCTGTTCTTCCGCCTCGGTGACTTTTATGAAATGTTCTACGACGACGCGAAGCTTGCCTCGCGGGAACTCGAACTGACCCTGACCGGGCGCGACTGCGGCCAGGAGGAACGCGCCCCTATGTGCGGGGTGCCGTTCCACAGCTATGAAAGCTACCTTGCCCGTCTGGTTGCCAAAGGGTACAAAGTCGCCATCTGCGAGCAGATGGAAGACCCGGCGCTTGCTAAGGGACTGGTGAAGCGCGATATCATTCGTGTTGTCACGCCCGGTACTGTGCTCGAAAGCAGCATGCTTGACGAAAGCCGCAATAACTTTATTTGCTCGCTCTGCGTGGAAAACACCGGAGCGGGCGTCTGTTTTGCGGACATTTCCACAGGCGAGCTGCACGCGACCGGCCTTTCCGGCGGCGATTTAACCGGGCAGCTGAAAAACGAGCTTTCCCGTTACTCCCCGCGCGAAATATTGATTAATACGGAAGCGCTTGGGATTTCGGAATTGCCGAAGTTTATTCGGGAGCGGCTTTCCGCCAGCTTGGAGCTGCTGGAAGAAAAAGAGTTTGATTCCGCCGCCTGCCGCGCGCAGGTTCTGGCGCAGTTCCGTAAAGAAAATCTGGAAGCGCTGGATTTGGAGAACCGTCCTGAAATTGTGCGCGCAATCGGCGCTTTGCTTGGATATTTAAAGCGCACACAGCGCACAGGCCTGGAGCGCATGAACAGTGTCGACCTTTACACCGGTGTTCAGTTTATGCACCTCGACCTGAACACGCGGCGCAATTTGGAGCTGCTCGAAACGATGCGCACCAAGGAAAAACGCGGCTCGCTTTTGTGGGTGCTCGACAAAACCCGCACCCCAATGGGAAAACGGCTGATCCGAAACTGGATTGAACAGCCACTGCTGAACCCCGCGTACGTTACTCGCAGGCTCAACGCGGTGGAGGAGCTTACACAGGATTCCGTGCTGCGCGGTAGTATTTCGGAACAGATGACCGGCATTCACGACCTGGAACGTCTGATGTCGCGCATTGTATACGGCTCCGCGAACGGGCGGGAACTGCGCTCGCTTTCTTCTGCGATAGAGCGGCTGCCGAAGCTGCGCGAGCTGCTGGAACCTGTGAAATCTGCGCTGCTGACCGCCGTTTATCAGGATATGGACGAGCTGAAAGATATCGGTGAGCTGATCGACCGTGCGATTGTGGAAGAGCCGCCGTTTTCCGTGCGCGAGGGCGGCATGATCCGGCCGGGCTACAATGATGAACTTGATCTGCTCAAGGGCGACATGAGCGACGGGCGCGGAGTCATTGCCCGCATTGAAGAACAGGAACGCGAGCGCACGGGGATTCCGAAACTGAAAGTCGGCTACAACCGTGTATTCGGCTATTACATAGAAATCAGCAATGCCTATAAAGATCAGGCGCCGCCCGAATACATACGCAAGCAAACGCTCACAAACTGCGAGCGCTTCATTACGCCGGAGTTGAAGGAGCTGGAAGGGCGCATTCTGGGCGCGCATGATAAATCCGTGCAGCTGGAGTATCAGCTGTTTGACGAAGTGCGCGCGAAGGTGGCGGAGCAGCTTTCACGGGTGCAGAAAACGGCGCACGCGATTGCGCAGCTTGACGTGCTGACTTCTTTTGCACAGGTTTCGGTTGACAATAATTACATCCGCCCAGTGGTGAATCTGGACGGAAAAATCATTCTGAAAGAAAGCCGCCACCCGGTGGTTGAAGCGCTGCTTGACGCGCCGTTTGTCCCGAACGACGTACTGCTGGACATGAACGAAAACCGTGTGGCGATTATTACCGGCCCGAATATGGCGGGAAAATCAACGTATATGCGCCAAACCGCGCTGCTTGTCCTAATGGCGCAGATCGGTTGTTTTGTTCCGGCTTCCTACGCGGAAATCGGGATTGTGGACAGTATCTTTACCCGCGTCGGCGCTTCGGACGACTTGGCTTCCGGCCAGTCCACCTTTATGGTGGAAATGTCGGAGGTAGCGGAGATTATCCGCAGCGCGACTTCCCGAAGCCTCCTGATTCTGGACGAAATCGGGCGCGGCACCTCCACGTTTGACGGCATGAGCATTGCCCGCGCCGTACTGGAATATGTGGCGGACAAACAGCTTTTGGGCGCGAAAGCGCTTTTCGCTACTCATTACCACGAGCTGACCGAGCTTGAAGAACGGGTCAGCGGTGTGAAGAATTATAATATCGCCGTGAAGAAGCGTGGCGATGACATTACGTTCCTGCGCCGCATTGTGCGCGGCGGGGCGGACGACAGCTTCGGTATTGAAGTCGCAAAGCTGGCGGGCGTGCCGAATAAGGTGGTAACCCGTGCCAAGCAGATTCTTGCGGAGCTGGAAAGCGGCCAGCAGGTTACAATGCCGAGGAAGCACCGCGCAAAGGAACAAGAGGAACAGGAAGAAATGCAGCTTTCCCTCACACCGCCGAATGTAACCGAAGTGATGGACAAGCTGAAAAAACTGGATGTGAATACGCTCACCCCAATTGAATGCATGAACACCCTGTTTGAACTTTCCGCGCTGGCAAAGTAGCGCGAGAAGAATAAAATTCTCAATATGTAATATAAAACTATTTTACGAAGGGGTACGGTATGAACAGACTGGTAAAGCTGTCGGCGGATATGGAACGGGAATACATGGCTTATATGGCGGAATGGGAAAATTTTGGCGGCGAAATCGTACCGATGGCCTCCAATCATAGGGCATTCAGCTTTTCTGAATTTCTGAAAGGCCTTCCGGAATATGAAACGGAGGAAGGCTGCCCGAAGAATTTTGTTCCGGGCACGACATGGTTCTACGTGAACGATGCCGGCAGAATCCTCGGCGCGTTGAACCTGCGCCACAGGCTGAACGAGTATTTGCTCGCTACCGGCGGTCACATCGGCTACGGGGTGCGTCCCTCTGAACGTCGCAGGGGCTACGCTTCGCAGATGCTCGCGCTGGCGCTGGAGGAAGCGAAAAAAATGGGGATTCCGAAAGTACTGATTACCTGTGATAAAGAGAATACCGGCTCCGCGCGCACCATTCAAAAGAACGGCGGCGTGCTTGAAAATGAGGTGCCGGAAGAAGGCCGCATCACCCAGCGCTACTGGATTGCGCTGCAAGAAGAGAAGCCGATGAAAGAGGTAACTTTGAAGGACGGGCGCGTTCTCACGCTCCGCCGCGTTCAGGAAGACGACGCAGAAGCAATGCTTCCATTCCTTAATGCCATCGGTGGGGAAAGTGATTTTCTGATTTTTGAGAAAGACGGTTGCAAGCTTACGGCAGAACAGGAAAAATCGTGGATTCGCGCGCAGGGGCAGAAAAACAGTGTTTTTCTGGTCGGCATTCTGGACGGGGAGCTTGTCGCTACCGCGCAGCTTGCCGCCGCACAGCGGAACAAAATTGCCCATACGAGTGAAATGGCGATTGTGGTGCGCAAGGCGTACTGGCATCTGGGCGCGGGAACGGCATTACTGGAAGAGCTGATTCGCTTCGCAAAAGAGGAAACATTGCTTAAAGTAATTCATCTGGGGGTACACGCCGACAACGCAAGGGCGATCAGCCTGTATCAAAAATTCGGATTTCAGGAAATTGGCCGTTACCCGAAATTTTTTCAGGTCAACGGCAGCTATTACGATGAAATCCTCATGAATTTATATCTATAAATATCGTGAATACAGCTTAACCTGAAAGGGGGCGCACGCATGGGTAAAATTAATGTACTTGACAAGCATGTGGCGGAACTGATTGCCGCGGGGGAAGTGGTGGAACGCCCGTCCTCCGTCATCAAAGAACTGGTGGAAAACGCAATCGACGCCGGTTCGACCGCTGTTACGGTGGAAATTCAGCACGGCGGCGTTACCTATATGCGCGTCACTGACAACGGCTGCGGCATCGCGCGGGAGGACGTTCCGACGGCATTTTTGCGCCACGCGACCAGCAAGGTGCGAAATCAGGATGACCTTGAAAGCATCGGAACGCTTGGCTTCCGCGGGGAAGCGCTGGCTTCCGTCGCGGCGGTCGCGCGGGTGGAATTCATCACCAGAACGCCGGAGGAGCTTGCCGGAACGCATTATGTGATTGCGGGCGGGGAAGAGGAATCCTGTGAAGATGCGGGCTGCGCGCCCGGTTCGACAATTATTGTGCGGGATTTGTTTTATAATACCCCTGCACGCATGAAATTTTTGAAGAAGGACGTTTCGGAGGCGAACGCGGTTGCGGGCGTGCTGGATAAGATTGCGCTTTCCCACCCCGAAATTTCGATGCGGTTTGTGCGCGACTCCCGCGAAACGCTTCATACGCCCGGAGACGGAAATTTGAAGTCGGCTGTTTTTTCTGTTTTCGGCAAGGAGTTTGCGCAGGGATTAATACCGGTCAATTATGAACTGGAGGGCGTAAAGGTTTATGGCTTCGTCAGCAAGCCCGCCGCCGCCCGCCCGAACCGCAGTATGCAGCAGTTTTACATCAACGGGCGCTTTGTGAAAAGCCGCACCGCCATGGTGGCGGCGGAAGAGGCGTTTAAGGGTTCGCTGATGGTCGGAAAAGTGCCGGCCTGCGTGCTGCACCTTACCGTTGCGCCGAACGCGGTGGACGTAAACGTGCACCCCGCGAAAATCGAAGTACGCTTTATCAATGAAAAGCCGATTTTCGACGCGGTTTACCACGGAGTCAAAACGGCATTGAATCAGGGTGACACGCCGAATGTGATGCAGTTTAAAAAACCGCCGCTTTCGCCGTTTGCCGCCCCTGAACCGGCGGTACAGACCCGCATGCAGTTCCCTTCTCCGGAAAAAGCTTCTTTGCCGGCCACCCAGTATGAAAAGCCTATGGCGCAATCTGTGGTGGAAGCACCACGGGAGAATGTGCCGCAGGCCGCCGCGCCAAGTTATTCTGTGAGCGACGCGCAGGCGCCGCGGTTTTCGCATACGGAGTACGAAGCCAGACTGCCGGAGTATCCATCTCCACAGCCGCAGGTGCCGCCCGTACCGCCGGAAAACGACGGGAAGCCTTCTGCCGCCGAAACGCAGTCTTCCTCTGCTCCGGCGGGGGAAACAGAGCAGCCGCTGCCGACTGTACCCGATTTGACCGAATCGAAAGCGGAAACACTGGTTGGGGAAGCGTTCGGTACCTATATTATTGTGCAGCGCGGCGAGGACGAGCTGGTGTTTATCGACAAGCACGCCGCTCATGAGCGTATGCTGTATGAACAGCTGAAGGAACAGGATGGCGAAGCGGCACAGCAGATGCTTCTGCGCCCAGTGCCCGTCACGCTGGACAAAAACGAGTACGCCGCGGTGCTGGAATCCGCCGAAGTTCTGGAACGGGCCGGTTTTGAAATTGACGATTTCGGTTCCGGCACAGTGTTGGTGCGCAGCGCGCCGCTGATTCTGGGCGGGGAAGATGTTGCGGATGCCGTCATGGAGATTGCCGGGTATCTGCTTTCCGCAAAGAACGATATCACGACGGAGAAGCTGGACTGGCTGTACCACAATGTCGCGTGCCGCGCGGCGGTCAAAGCGGGCGACGAAAGCTCGGCGCAGGAGCTTGCCGCGCTGGTGCGCCGCATGGAGCAGGAGGATATCCGCTACTGCCCGCACGGCCGTCCGGTTTCTTTTATAATGAAACGGAAGGATTTGGAACGGCAGTTCGGACGAATACAATGATGAATGAACGAATGAGAATTCCGGTAGCCGCCGTTGTCGGCCCTACCGCCTCCGGCAAAAGCAGGCTCGCCGTGGAGCTCGCGCTCCGGCGCGGCGGGGAAGTGATTTCCGCTGATTCCATGCAGATTTATCAGGGTATGAGCATCGGCACGGCCAAACCCACAGAGGAAGAAATGTGCGGGGTACCCCATCATCTGATCGGTTTTGCGCCGCTATCGCACTCATTCAGTGTCGCGGACTATGTACCGCTCGCGGCACAGTGTATTGCCGAAGTGCGGGAGCGGGGAAATTTGCCCATTCTGGCGGGGGGCACTGGCCTATATGTCCGATCCCTTTTGCAGAATATTGATTTTGCCGAAACCGACCGCGACGACGCTCTGCGCGCGCAGCTGCAGGAGCAGGCGCAGCGGGAAGGGACTGAGCCGCTGATGGAGGAGCTTCGCCGGATTGACCCGGAATCCGCCGCGCGGATTCATCCGAATAACATCCCACGCGTGATTCGGGCAATCGAAATATACCGTACCACCGGAGCAACGATGACGGAGCAGCTTGCGCGTTCGCGCCAAACGCCAACGCCGTACCGCTCCTGTGTCATCGGACTGGATTTTCGTGACCGCGCCGTCCTGTACGACCGGATCAACCGCCGGGTGGACGATATGATGGCAAGCGGCCTTCTGGAAGAAGCGCGTGAAGTGCTGAGTCAGCATTCCGAAACGGCGCTTCAGGCAATCGGCTACAAAGAGCTGCAGCCGTATTTCAGCGGCGATTGTACGCTCGAGCAAGCGGCGGAGCGTATCAAGCAGGAAACCCGGCATTACGCCAAGCGTCAGCTGACGTGGTTCCGCCGCGATCAGAATATACACTGGCTTTTCGTTGACGATTATTCCGAATTTGAAGAACTGGCTGCGCAGGCGCTCCGGCTGCTGGACGAAACCTTCGGCGGCTGATATAACGGTACTTCAAAAATCGGCTGTCGTACCGATATAGTGAAAAAGAACGCTTATTAAATGGGAAATGGAGGCAAAAAATTGAATAGTCCATTGTTGAAAAAAATTGCTTCCGGTGTTCTCGGCGTGTTGATCCTGTTTTATGTCGGATACCAGATTTACAGTGTTCGCGCGACGAAGCTGCAGACAGAAACCGCCGTTTACGCAACGGTTTCCAATACAATACAGGCGCAGGGCGTCGCGGTCCGGCAGGAAACTCCTGTTACCGGGCAGGTTAACGGCGTTATCGACTACGTGGTGGAAAACGGCGGGAAGGTTTCAAAGGGCGGTAAAATCGCGCAGATTTTCGCTGATTCGCAAACCGCCGTCAATCAGAAAAAACTGCAAAGCATTAATGGCGAAATTGCACAGCTGCAAACCCTTTCCGCGCCGGGCGATACCTACGCCGCCAGTCCGGACACTATCAACGGGCAGATTAATTTAAGGCTGACGGATTTGCTGGGCAATGTGAATGAGGGGAAGTTCAGCGATCTTTCCGAAAGCCGCGACCAATTTCTTTATCTTGTCAATGAACGCCAGATCGTGACGGACAAAGCCGCGAATTTCGAAACGCGTATTCATGCTCTGACCGCACAGCGGGACGCACTGTTGAAAGGGAACACACAGCCGACCGGCTCCATTGCGGCGCCTGCATCCGGCTATTTTACCAATCAGGCAGACGGGTTTGAATCGGCGTTCGACTACTCCGCGATCGAGTCGATAACACCCTCCCAATTGCAGTCGGCGCTGAACGCGCAGTCCGCCGTGCCGGCCGGTACGTTGGGAAAGATCTGCTCGAATTTTAACTGGTATTATGTTTTTACAATTCCCGAGAACCAGTTTGCTCAAATCAGGCTGGGGGATACGGTGTCTATTCAGTTCCCGTTTGCTTCCAGCAAAGCGGTGCCCGCCACGATTCTTTCACTGAACAAAAGCGGCAAGGAAGCTGCGGTAGTGCTGAAGAGCAATTATATGGATTCCTCCATCGTTTCCATCCGAAAGGAAACGGCTCAGGTTGTAACGGACAAATACGAAGGAATCCGCATCAGCCAGAAAGCGGTTCATTTTGAAAACATAAAGAAAGTGACCAAGGACGCAAAAGGGAATTCGGTTACGCAGGAAAAAAACGTGAAGGGCGTCTACGTCATGCAGGGAAATCAGGTCGTGTTTCGGCAGATTGTCCCCCTCTTCGGTACGGAAAATTACGTTGTCTGTGACCCGAATCCATCGAAGGATGATTTAATGACGAGTGCAACCATTCAGCTTTCCGATGTGGTGGTTGTGGAAGGGAGCGATTTATATGACGGAAAAGTTGTCGGATGATTTGAAAAAACGTTTTTTGGATCTGGAAGAAAACTTAAAGGTAATCCGCGGCAATATAGAAGAGGCGGCTGTCAAATCCGGCCGGTCACCGCAGGACATCACTCTTCTTGCCGCGACGAAAACAGTGCCGGTTGAACTGATTAACCATGGAATCGCGCTCGGCATCGACCATATCGGCGAAAATAAGGTGCAGGAGCTGTGCGACAAATATCCGTCCTATGACTTGTCAGGCTGCGAATTGCAGTTTATCGGTCATCTGCAGACGAACAAGGTGAAGAATCTCATCGGAAAGGTCGCCATGATACAGTCCGTTGATAATGTAAAGCTGGCTTCTGAAATTTCCCGCCTTTCCGTACGCGAAGGAAGAAATACGGATATTCTGATTGAAGTCAATATCGGCAGTGAAGCCAATAAATCCGGCGTTTTGCCGCAGGATTTGTATGGGATGGCTCCCGAAATTGCCGCGCTTGAGGGAATTCGTATCCGCGGGCTGATGGCAATTCCGCCCGCGCAGGCGGATGAGCGGGAATTGATGGGCTACTTTTCAAATATGTCCAAATATTTTGTTGACATAAAGGGCAAAAAAATAGATAATGTTACTATGGATTGTCTGTCAATGGGCATGTCGTCGGACTATGTACAGGCCATACTCGCCGGAGCCAATATGGTGCGGGTAGGTTCGGCATTGTTTGGCCCCAGAATTTATCAATCAAAGTGAGAGTTTTCATTTTAAAATATAGGAGGCAGTAAAATGGCTGGACTGGTTGAAAAAATTAAAGGAATGTGGAACCCGCCCGAAGATGAATATGATTACGATTATGACTATGAAGAGGAACAGCAGGATGTGATGCCGACCGGTGTAAGAGAGGAAGCGGAAGTCCGCGAACGCGAGTCCTCGCGGCATACACCGACCTCGGGCAGTGGCAATAAAGTGGTTAATATTCATGCGACGGCACAGCTCCAGGTGGTTCTGTTCAAGCCGGAGCGTTTTGGGGAAGAAACCTGTGCAGTGGCTGACGAATTGCTGAAAATGCACACGGTTGTCCTGAATCTGGAAAACACCAATAAGGACGTTTCTCGCCGGATTATTGATTTTCTCAGCGGTGTTGCTTACGCAAACGGCGGAAAAATCAAGCGTGTGGCTACCAGCACGTTCATTATTACACCCTATAATGTCGACCTGACCGGCGACGACGTACTGGATGAATTAGAAAACAACGGCGTTTATTTCTAATGGAAAAAAGCAGGGATGACGCGATTTTGGAAGCAAGGCTGCGCGATGCCGTTCGGCTTGCGCAGAGTGGGGGGCGGCCCCGTTTTGTCGGTTTTCTGGACGAACGTCAGGCCGAACAGGCAAATAAAATAATGCGAAGCCTTTGTGTCGAAAACTATATGCTCTGGGGCGGCCACGGCGGCGCGGAGCGTGTGGTTTTTGGCGCATTTCCGGACTTTCTTGCTCCGGATGCCGCGGCGTTTCCCGTTGCGGCGCTGACTGCCCGGTACCGGCGCAGCGACACGCTGACTCACCGCGATTTTCTGGGCGCGCTTTTGTCGAACGGGATTGAGCGCGAAACACTGGGCGATATTCTGGTGGAGGAAGGCCGCTGCGTGCTTTTCGCCCGCAGTGAAATTTCCGATTTCGTGATTACACAGACGGAAAAAGTCGGGCGCGTGGGCGTTGCCGTTACACAGGGCGCACAGGAACCGCTTCCGGAAGAGCGGCGCTTCGAGGAGTTTTCGTCGGTTGTCGCGTCTGCGCGGTTGGATTGTGTTGTGGCGGCAGCCATAGGCACCAGCCGGGAAAAGGCCAGCGAATTGGTTCGCGCCGGACTGGTCATGCTTGACCATGAAGCAAATACTTCCTTGTCTGCTCCCGTGTCACAGGGGAGCAAACTTTCTATTCGGGGAAAAGGCCGGTTTGTTCTGGACCGAATCGGGCCCGTAACAAAAAAAGGACGGCTGAGCATAGCGGGGAGAAAATATATTTAAATAGGAGGGTTTTGGGCAATGCTATCATCAAATGATATTATCAATGCCAGCTTCAGAAAATCAGGTTTTTCCGGATACCGTACCGATGATGTGGATCATTTTATTGATCAGGTAAAGGAATCCTACGATGCGCTCAATAAAATCAATATTGAGCAGAAGGAAGCCGGCGAAAGGCTGAAAGCGGAAAATAACCAGCTTACGGAAAAAGTCAGAATTCTTGCGCAGAAGGTTGAAAATTACCGTTCTGAGGAAGATGAAATTAAAAACGCGCTCGTCAGCGCGCAGAAGCTGGGCGACGCTTCTGTCCGTGAATCCAGACATAAAGCTGAAATTATTATCAAGGACGCCAATCTCAAAGCGGAGCGAATTATTTCAGGTGCAAATCAGGAGATAATCGAGCAGAAAAAAGAAATGGAACGGCTGCAGAAAACGGTGTCCGATTTTCGTGCCAGTCTTTTGAATACCTATAAGGAGCATCTGACGCTTATCGATGCCCTGCCCACCCAGAAGGCGGAGGAAAAAGTGGAAGAGGAAGCAGTTCAGGAGCCGGTACAGCCCCCGGTTCAGGAAGAGTCCACCGAAGCAAAACCGTTTGCGGAGTCCTTTCAGGAAGCAGATGCACCCGCAGAGGAAGAAGAGCAGCCGCTTTTCCACGCGGAAGTTTCCACGTTTGACGATGCGCCGGCTTTTGAAAAGGAACCCGGCCATTTTACCGCCATTCAATTTGGCAATGAACCTGCCGCGGCCGATACTGCGGACTCCACAAGCGGGTTTTAATATCATACTCAGCCGCTGAATAACCTAAGGAGAGAATACAAACCAATGGATTATAAAAAGACCCTGAATCTTCCCCAAACCGATTTCCCCATGCAGGCCGGCCTGCCGAAACGCGAACCGGACATGCTGAAAGCATGGGAGGAAAATAAAATCTACGAAAAAGTGCAGAAAAAGAATGAGGGGAAACCCGTTTATGTTCTGCACGACGGCCCTCCGTATGCCAACGGTGACATTCACCTCGGTACCGCGCTGAATAAGACGCTGAAAGATATTATTGTCCGCTATAAAAATATGTCCGGCTTTCAGGCCCCCTATGTTCCGGGCTGGGATACGCACGGACTGCCGACGGAACTGAAAGCGCGCAAAAAGGCGGGGGTGGACAATTCCACCACGATTTCCGATGTGGAGCTGCGCAAAATCTGCCGTGAGTTCGCGCTCGGTTACCTTGACGATCAGCGCAACCAGTTCAAACGTCTTGGCGGTATCGGCGACTGGGAACACCCCTATATCACGCTGCTTCCCGAATTCGAGGCGAAACAGATTGAGATTTTTTCGGATATGGCTACGAAGGGTTATATCTATAAGGGTTTGAAGCCGGTTTACTGGTGCCCGGAATGCGAAACCGCGCTCGCCGAGGCTGAAATTGAATATGCGGAGGATCCCTGCGATTCCATTTATGTGAAATTCCGCGTAACCGACGACAAGGGTCTGTTCACGGCAAAGGGCGCCGATCTTGCACACACTTATTTTGTGATCTGGACAACCACCACATGGACTTTGCCGGGCAACGTGGCAATCTGCCTCGGCCCTGATTTTGAATATTCCCTCATTCACTGGGAGAATGAATATTACGTGATGGCGACCGCGCTGTACGAAAGCGCAATGCAGGAAGCCGGAAAGACCGGCTACGAAGTGGTCGGAACATTTAAAGGCTCCGAACTGGAGCTGATGGAAACCGCTCATCCGTTTATTGACAGAACCTCGCTTGTCATTGTGGGCGACCACGTTACGCTGGAAAGCGGTACCGGCTGCGTTCATACCGCTCCCGGACACGGTGTGGAAGACTTCCAGGTCTGCCACGACCATTACCCGCAGATTCCGGTCATTGTTCCGGTTGACAGCCACGGAAAGCTGACTCAGGAAGCGGGGCAGTTTGCAGGTCTGACCACGCACAAGGCGAACCACGCGATTGCCGATCATCTGAAAGAAATCGGCGTGCTGTTTGCCTTAAAACACATTGAGCATCAGTATCCCCATTGCTGGCGCTGCAAAAACCCTGTACTGTTCCGCGCAACAGAGCAGTGGTTCTGTTCGGTCGACGCAATCAAGGATAAAGCAGTGGAAGAAATCAATAAAGTCCAATGGGTTCCCGCGTGGGGCCGTGACCGCATTACCTCCATGGTAATGGATCGCAACGACTGGTGTATTTCCCGCCAGCGCCGTTGGGGTGTTCCGATCCCGATTTTCTACTGCAAGGAATGCGGGGAGCCGCTGATTTCCAAGGAAGCAATGGCTGCCGTGTCCGAGATATTCCGTAAGGAAGGTTCGGATTCCTGGTATATCCGCGACGCCAGCGATTTTCTGCCGAAGGGGACAAAGTGCGCCAAGTGCGGCCACACGGAGTTCACGAAGGAACATGATATTATGGACGTCTGGTTTGATTCCGGCGTAACACACGCTGCGGTTGCCGACCAGCGTCCCGAACTGCACTGGCCCGCCGACCTTTATCTGGAAGGCGCCGACCAGTACCGCGGCTGGTTCCAATCCTCGCTGCTGACTTCCGTTTCGTGGCGCGGAAAAGCGCCGTACAAAGCGGTCGTTACCCACGGCTGGGTGGTTGACGGCGAAGGCCGCAAGCAGTCGAAATCACTCGGCAACGGAATCCTGCCGAGTGAGATTATTGAGCAGTACGGCGCGGACATTCTCCGCCTGTGGGTTGCTTCCTCCGATTACCACGCGGATATCCGTATTTCAAAGGAGATTTTGAAGCAGCTTTCAGACGCATACCGCAAAATTCGTAATACTGCGCGCTATATTCTGGGCAATATCAGCGATTTTGACCCGGATAAGAATATGGTAGCGCTGGATCGGCTCCAGCCGATTGACCGCTGGGCGCTGCATCGTTTTGACCAGCTTATCACGGAAGCTGTCGACGGCTATGAAACCTTTGAATTCCACAACGCGTACCATGCCATTCATAATTTCTGCGTAGTGGATATGTCCAACTTTTATCTGGACGTGCTGAAAGACCGCCTGTATGTTGAGAAGGCGGATAGCGAAAGCCGCCGCGCGGCACAGACCGCTATGTATCTTATCCTGAGCGGTATGACACGCCTGATCTCACCAATTTTGGCGTTCACCTCCGATGAAATCTGGCAGAGCATGCCCCACGTCGCTTCGGACGACAAGGAATGCGTTCTGTTCAACGAATTCCCGAAGCCGACCGGTGTTGACGCGGACGATGCCTTTATTGCGAAGTGGGACAGAATCCACGCGATTCGCGATGATGTGAAGAAAGCATTGGAGCTTGCGCGTACCGAGAAAGTCATCGGCGCCGCGCTGGA
The DNA here is from genome assembly GCA_023416955.1 of Bacillota bacterium. Lineage (GTDB taxonomy): Bacteria > Bacillota > Clostridia > Oscillospirales > Acutalibacteraceae > Caproiciproducens. Next base: position 50,459 of record JAEZGM010000002.1, read on the forward strand.
CGCGAAAGTGCAGCTGTACTGTTCCGGTGAGCTGTACGAATTCGTGAAATCTGTTGAGAGCGAACTCGCTGCGGTGTTCATTGTTTCACAGGTTGAGGTTCTTTCAGAGGGCAGCGGCACATTCACCGGGGAAACGATGGAAGGCCTTTCCGTCAGCGTTTCCCGCGCCGACGGTGATAAATGCCCGCGCTGCTGGAGCTACAGCCATACGGTTGGCAGCGACCCCGCACACCCGGAGGTCTGCGCACGCTGCGCACACGCGCTTGACTGAATCATATAAAATAAAAAGGGCGGGCATTCGTGTTCGCCCTTTCTTAAAGCCCGCGGGCAGCTTTTATTTCATTTGAAATTATGAGTTTTCCCGCGGATGCCTTTTCGAGATTACAGGGGGATGTATGGGATTTATTATTTTAATTTTATCAGCCGCGGCTGTTGCAATTGATCAGATACTGAAGACTTTGGTTTCGCAGAACCTGAAGCCGAACGGAAACGTGACCGCAATTCCGGGTCTTCTGAACTTTATTTACCTCGAAAACAGGGGCGCCGCCTTTGGTATTCTGCAAAACAAGCAGTGGTTTTTTGTTGCGGCAACCTCTATTATTACCATTGCGATTATTATCCTGCTGTTCCGCTATTCTCATCACAACTTTTTTTCTTACGCCGCGGCTGCTCTGATTATTGCGGGCGGCCTTGGCAATTTGATTGACCGCGTCCGCCTTGGATATGTGGTGGATTACATCAGCGTTTCGTTTTTTCCGCCGATTTTCAATTTTGCCGATATCTGCGTAACAATCGGCACGGTCTTTTTGATTATTCATCTCCTGTTTTTCGCGGAAAGTGACAGGGGAGGGGAAAAGGTGCTGCGAAGCAAATGAGTGAGCGTAATATCCGGCTGAGTGTGGAACCACAGGACGAAGGAGTGCGCCTTGACAAGCTGATCAGCCTGAAAATACCGGCACTGACGCGCTCCGCCGCTGAAAAGCTGATTTCACAGGGACTTGTGGTTTCAACCGGAAAACCGCTTTCCAAAAGCGCGAAAGGGGAAGCGGGCCAGCAGATAGAGGTCACTCTGCCCGAACCGGTTGCGCTGGATGTTCAGCCGGAGGATATTCCGCTTGAAATTCCCTATGAGGATGACGATCTGCTCGTTGTGAACAAGCCAAAGGGAATGGTAGTGCACCCCGCCGCCGGGAACTTTGATGGCACGCTCGTCAACGCGCTGCTGGCGCACTGCGGCGGTTCACTTTCCGGCATCAACGGCGTAATCCGCCCCGGTATTGTGCACCGTATTGACAAAGACACAAGCGGGCTGCTGATTGTGGCAAAAAATGATTTTGCCCACCAGAGTTTGGCGGCACAGATCAAGGAGCACAGCTTCACCCGTCTGTATGAAGCGGTTGTCCACGGCAATTTAAAGCAGGACGACGGAACCGTGGACGCTCCGATTGGCCGACATCCGACAGACCGAAAAAAAATGGCTGTTACGGATAAAAATTCCCGCAGCGCGGTGACGCATTATCATGTGATTGCACGGTACAATGGGCTCTCCCATGGCTTTACCCAAGGGTTTACCCATGTTCAGTGCCAATTGGAAACCGGGCGAACCCACCAGATTCGCGTGCACATGGCCTACCTCGGGCACCCTGTTGCGGGCGACCCGGTTTACGGGCCAAAGAAAATAGTGCCAAACCTGAACGGGCAATGCCTGCACGCGCGCGTAATCGGTTTTCACCACCCTCGTGATGGGCGCTATATTGAGATTATAAGTGAACTGCCTGCGTATTTTACAAATTTTTTGGAGAAGCTGAAAAAAGATGATTAAAATCATCTTTTTTTAGAACTGCAATTGCACGCGGGTAAATAGCGGTTGGGAGTGGGGTTATGTATGGAAGAGGATACTTTGCATGAACGTTATCTGATCGTAATTGCCCTGCTTCTTTGCGCGGTCATCATTGGCTATAACGCCTTCTATGTTCCGGACGCTTCGCTTTCCGCGATTTCGGTAAAGACGGACAGTTCCGCTTCCAAGCCCTCAGAGCCGCCGGGTTCCTCTGCGGTCTCGGCCGAAGAATATACGCCCAATCCACCGGCTTCCGCTTCGGCTGCTGAAAGTTCAAAGGCAGCACAGCCGGTTTTTAGCGGAAAAATTAATATCAATACGGCTTCGGCACAGCAGATGAACGATGCGCTGGACGGAATCGGCGCGGTGATGGCGCAAAGAATCGTGAATTACCGTGAGCAGCACGGAAAGTTCAAATCTGTTTCCGAATTGAAAAATGTTGACGGCATCGGAGAAAAGACTTTTGCGAAAATACAGAATTCCGTAACCGTGGATTAAAAAGAAGGTGTTGCAGAATGAATGTGCATTCATTCTGCAACACCTTCTTTACGGAAGAATCGCTTGTGGGTTATCATTAGACACACATTTCTTGGCATGGTTGCTATATTTTTCATTGTGCGAAATTCTCTTTTTTGGTGCGTTATTTTTTAGGTGAACGATGATTAAGTCGTAAGATAATCAGCGGTTACCTGGAGAGCGGTTCATCCCGTGCCTGCATGAGCAAGAATCGGTCGGCCGCACGCTCCAGTTTTTTCATGGTTTTTCGGGAATTGTCAAGGTAACAGATCGCCTTTACCATCAGGCAGCTGCCTATGATAGCGGAAATCAGCGCAACCGCCGTTGAAATGATTCCGACTGCTTTAAAAATACGATAAATATTTCGGGTATCCCCATTACAAAATTTCATTTACGCAACCTCCTTATTTTCACTGCATTTTAATCTCCGAAACTGATCCCGATACTCCGTGCCGTCTGTACAATCTCACAGTCAACCGGCACATTCTTTAATTTTCCTGCCACATCGCGAAGCGGAACGGGGACGATGGACTCGCTTTGCAGCGCGACCATATTGCCGTAATTCTCTCCCACGATTAAATCAGCCGCCGCCGCGCCGAAACGGGTTGCCAGCAGGCGGTCATAGGCGCACGGGCTGCCGCCGCGCTGAAAATGGCCCGGCACGGTCACGCGGATTTCAGGTCCGGTTCTTTCGGCAATTTCTTTTGCCAGTCGATAGGAAATGGAGGGGAACTGCATTGCGGCACGCGCGGTTTTAAATTCTTTCTTGCTGAGCTTTGCCTCGTCGCTGGAAAGCGCGCCTTCCGCGACCGCGAGAATAGAAAAATGCTTTCCGTCCTTGCTGCGCTGCCCGAGGGTTTTGATGATGCTGTCAATATTATAAGGTATTTCAGGAATCAGAATCACGTCTGCGCCGCCGGAAATTCCCGCGTGCAGCGTCATCCACCCCGCTTTATGCCCCATAATTTCCACAATAAAGACCCGCCCGTGCGACGTTGCCGTTGTGTGAATGCAGTCCAGCACATTTGTGGCGATTTCCACCGCGCTGCTGTAACCGAACGTCATTTCCGTACCCCAAACGTCGTTGTCGATGGTTTTCGGCAGCGTAATAACGTTCAGTCCCTCCTGACTGAGCAGGTTTGCGGTTTTGTGGGTTCCGTTGCCGCCTAAAATTACAAGGCAGTCCAGCTTCATCCGTTTATAATTATTCTTCATATTTTTGACTTTATCCACACTGTCCTCTTCCACTACACGCATCAGCTTGAATGGTTGGCGGGAAGTGCCCAGTATGGTCCCGCCCAACGTCAGAATGCCCGAAAAGTCGGCGGGCTTCATTTTGGTGTAGCTGCCTTCTATCAGACCCCGGTACCCGTCATGTACTCCGTATATTTCAACATCTTCGCCAAATCGGACGTAAAGAGCCTTCGCCACACCGCGTATTGCGGCGTTCAACCCCTGGCAGTCCCCGCCGCTTGTCAAAATTCCAACTCTTTTCATTCTTTTCACTCCTGTTCCCGGGCCTTGTTTCATTTGCAAACAAGGCCTGATTCCTTACATCAAATCATCTTTTAAATCCGCACAGCGAATCGGGCGGTACAGCTGGCGTTCGCCCTGTTCGGTAAGCTCCTCCGCCGCTTTCAGTGCAAGGCGCCAGAACTCTTTCTGGCAGTCGATCGGTGCCTTCCCACGCCTGTCGATGCGTGCGTACGAAGTATCCGAATGCATAATTCTGGTATTAATATTATCATGAAACATTAGCTCCAGAATTTCAAACGCGCGCTCGCGCAGTGCCGCGTCTTCAATAGGGAAGACCAACTCCACACGGCGGTCAAGGTTGCGCGACATCCAGTCCGCGCTTCCCATGTATATTTTGGGCGTTCCCGCGTTTTCAAAGCGGAAAATGCGGCTGTGTTCCAGCTGTCTGCCCACAATGCTGTGTACCGTAATATTTTCGCTGATATCGGGAAGCCCGGGTATCAGGCAGCAAATGCCGCGCACAATCAAACGGATTGGCACATTTGCCTGTGAGGCGCTGTAAAGCAGCTCAATCATGCGGGGGTCAACAAGGGAATTGACCTTTGCGGTAATCCCGCAGGGAAGCCCTTTATTTGCGTTCCCAATTTCCTTTTGAATCATATGTTCAAAGAAGCCCCTCATACCGTGGGGCGCAACGGCAATCCGGTTATATTCCGGCGGGAGGGAGTAGCCGGTCAATACGTTAAATAGGGAGGAAGCGTCGGTTCCGTACGGCTCCTTGCAGGTAAAAATACCGATATCAGTATAAATTTTTGCGGTGGAATCGTTGTAATTTCCCGTGCCCATGTGCACGTAGCGACGGATGCCGTCTTCGTCCCGCCGTACAACCAGCAGGATCTTGCAGTGCGTTTTCAGTCCGGTCAAGCCGTAAATGACGTGGCAGCCCGCCTCTTCCAGTTTTTTTGCCCAAAGGATATTGTTTTCCTCGTCGAAACGCGCTTTCAACTCTACCAGAACCGTTACCTGCTTGCCGTTTTCCGCGGCTTTAATCAGCGCAGCCACAATGGGCGAGTGACCGCTGACACGGTAGAGCGTCTGCTTGATTGCCAGCACATTTTCGTCCGCCGCCGCCTGACGCACAAAATCCACCACCACGTCAAAGCTTTCATAAGGGTGGTGTACCATACGATCTTTTTCACGGATTGCGGCAAAGATATCCTCGTAATTTCGGAAATCCGCAGGCGGTGAAACGGGCGAAAGCGGTTTGAAGCACAAGGGAGAAAAGTCAGGCAAAGAAGCAAATTTCGAAAAGAAGGTCAGATCAAGCGGGCCGGGCTCCTCGTAAATTTCATCCTGTGTGATTTCCAGCATATCCACAAGAAAATCGCGGGTTTCCGGGTCGCACCGCTGCAGCACCTCCAGCCGCACCGGTTTGCCGCGCCTGCGCTTTTTAATGGATTTTTGGATTTCGATCATCAAGTCTTCCGATTCCTCGTCAATGGCAAGGTCTGCGTTGCGGGTAATACGGAACGGGCACGCGGAGCGGATATCGCCGCGCTCAAACAGCTCATCCAGCTTGTAGATGATCACGTTTTCCAGCAGTACAAACGCTTTTCCCGTGGCAGTCGGCACCTGCAAAAAGCGGGAAAGAATCGAAGGAACCTGTACCACGGCAAAAAAGGATTCATCGCTTCGGTTCAGCCTGACCGCAACGTTCAGGCTTTTGTTCGCAAGAAGCGGGAACGGGCGGCTCGTGTCAACTGCCAGCGGAGTCAGAACCGGGAAAAGCACTTTGTCAAAATAATCCGAAACAAACCGCTTTTGCGCGTCGTTCATTTCGTCGGGCTGCAGAATCAGAACGTTGTTTTTCCGCAAAGCGGGCAGTACCGACCTGTGAAGGCAGGAATACTGCTTTTCATTGAACGCACGGATTTTTTCCGTCAGAAGCGGAAGCAGCTTTTCGGGGGTAAGTCCGGAAGCATCCGCTGAACGATAATTGGAGTTCACCTGTTCCCGAACGCCCGCAACCCGCACCATAAAGAATTCATCTAAATTCGACGCCGTAATGGCAAGGAAACGGAGGCGTTCCATAATGGGATTCTCTTTTTCAAACGCTTCCTCCAACACACGCGCGTTAAAATCCATCCAGCTTAATTCGCGGTTTATATAGGGGATTTTTGTCTTTTCGGTTTTTTCTATCATGTAATCCAACTGCCTTTATTAAAGTCAAGGATATGCGATAATCGCCTTTTTTGATGAACGGACATCGGTTGATTATATAGTCAGTTAACTTAAGAAAACATCCAAGAAACAAGCGCAAAATCTTTAATCTATGGATTTTACGCTTGGAGATTGGTTCTGTTTTCAAGGTAACTGACTATATTAGGCCTTGTTTAATAAATAATCCGTCGATTTTAATTTTTAAACAAGGCCCAGGGAAACGATGATTAAGTCGTAAGATAATCAGCGGTTACCTAGGGAAGAGCGAATGGTCAACTCGGGATTATACCCGAATACCTCTTTAAAAAACGGCGCGCACTGGTTGAACGCCCACTTTTCCAGATAAGTATTTTCGTTGCTTTCCGCCGAAATCAGCAGGCGGTCATCTTCCAGTTTGACTTTGATGTCGCTGAGCTTCTGCTTCTGTGACTTGTCAAGCGCGTTTGCAAGGCGAAAAATAGCGACGAGCTTGGAAACAACCAAACGGTTGCCGTCATTTAAGCGAAAAAACTCAATGTCGTCAAAATAGGGGATTTCGTATTCGTTGTAGCGTGAAACATACGCGGTGAGAAGCATTTCCTCATCGGTCATACCGTAAACGTCAATGTTTTTGATCAGGTCGAAGCTGCTCAGCAGATGCTGCTTTGCGGTAACATAGTGCCCGCATTCATGCAAAATGGCGGCAAGTTCCAGCAAAAGCCGCCTGCGGCGGTCTAAACCGTGCGCGCCTTTCATCTTGTCAAAAATTTTACACGCGAATTTACGGATACTTTCAGAGTGCCCCTGATTGCAGTGATACGTTTGCGCAATTGACTGTGCGCAGGAGATCGCGTTGACCCGCACATGCTCCAGATAATCTTCACTGCTTTTGGGAACAAGCATATGCCGCATCAGCGCGTCCCACAGCTCCACCTTTGGCGCGATAATGATATCGGAAGTGGTAAATTCGATCAGGCGCGTGTAAATTGCCAGCGCGGAGTAGAGCAGCTCCGCGTTTTCTTCACTGACGGAAAACGCATCACTGATTTTTTCCTGCGACATGACGCGAACCTGCGCGTATAAATCGGAGAGCATCCGGGAAGGAATCTCGTATTTCCCGTCTATGGGTTCCACCCCGCAGAGCTTTGCAATCAGCTGTATTTCATTCCCAGTCAGAATCAGCGCGGAGACATTCCCCTTGTTCAGCGGAATGGAAATGTGGCCGATGATGGAATCAAGGTATTCTTCCACCACCGTGTAAAAGTCGTCGGTCTCCTGCTCAATGCTGCCTAGCATATCGTGCAGCTTCAGCGCACCCATCGGGATGTTCTGGGAGAAAATCATGCGCCTGCCGTTATAGACGGCAAAACCGATGGTGCCCGCGCCGATATACGAAATCAGCGCATTGCGCCCGTTTTTGCCCTCCGCGTTTTCAATAGAGTTCAGAATTTCGGAGTAAATCAGCGTTTTCTCCTGATCATCCTCCAGTACCTGTACGGTCATGTCATTCTGAATTTTCAGCTGGTCGATGACATAGTAACGGTTCTCCGCTTCCCGAAACGCCGTGGTGGCCACAGCGCGGAATTGCCCCACGCCGTATTCAGCCATAATATCGGTGAAGCCGTGAAGAATTCTGGACAGCTCGCGCAAGCTTTCAAAACTGATTTTTCCGTCCGTAAATACCTCGTGACCAAGCGCCAGCGGATACTCCAGCCGGTCAATGTCCACGATTTTTCCCTGCTTCAGCTGTGAAATCCGCATTTTAAGCAAATTTGAGCCAATGTCGATGACTGCCGCTGTTTTATTGTTTTTCTTCTTGTTCACGGTTACGCGCCGCCTTTTCTGTTTTCCTGTAATCAGTATACCAAGAATTTGCAGTATCATCAATGAAATATTACAGAATCCAATATAAGTCTGCGGAATATTTCGCGGTATAGGCGGCGTTATTTCCAGCGAGTGGAATACCGGGACCCCAATCGCACAAAATAGAAGAAAACAAACAGTAGCGAGGAAGATGCTTTATGTCTACTTATCATCGGTTAAGTAAGATATTGGAATCATCACAGGAAATTCCTTATGACGATTCGTCAAAAATTGTTGTAATCAGCGATTGCCACAGGGGCGACGGAAGCTGGGTTGACGATTTCACCCACAATCAAAATTTGTATTATTCCGCAATAAAATATTATTATGAAAATGGATTTACTTATATTGACCTTGGCGACAGCGATGAATTATGGAAGAACAAGAGGTTTTCCGATATCAGCGGAATATACACCGATACGTTTCACCTGCTGCATGAGTTTTATCAGAATCATCGCTACTATATGATTTATGGCAATCATGACATTGTAAAAAAATATCCCCTTTATAACAAGAAAAATCTGCAAAGATATTACGACAGCCACACGGATCGGGTTGAACCCTTGTTTGAGAATATAGAGGTTCACGAAGGGCTGGTGCTGAAAAATACGGATACACAGACAAAGATTCTGCTGGTGCACGGGCATCAGGGGGATTTGCTGAATGATATTTTCTGGCGTGTCGGAAGATTCCTTACCAGATATGTCTGGCGCAGGCTGGAGTTTTTCGGTCATAAAGACCCCACGAGCGCGGCAAAAAACTACGCGAAAAAGCGGAAAGTGGAACGGAAAATCATTGAGTGGGTCGCAAACAACAATCAGCCGGTCATAGCGGGGCACACGCACCGGCCAACGTGCCCGTCGGAAAAAGATCAGCCGTATTTTAATGACGGCAGCTGCATCCATCCGAACTGTATCACCTGCATTGAAATTGTAAACGCTGAAATTACGCTGATAAAATGGGACATCAAGACCAGGGACGACCGAACGGTTTATGTTGACCGGGAACCGATTGCCGTGCCCAGAAAAATATGAGAACACGCGCCTCACCTTTGTGGAGCGCATGTTCTTTGGATAAATAAATTGAAGGAGCAGAGTTTTTTGTGGTAAGGCGACTCGGTCGAACGCGGGAGAGCAGAGCTAAATAAAAAGGTTTGTATCCGACTCTTCCGCATTTGCAAGGAAGGAAGCTACTCCGCCAATTTTGACACCGTCCATCAATTCCTCTGGCCGAATCCCCATTACGTCCATCGACATGGAGCAGGCAGTGATTTCCACGCCGTTGCTGATCGCCTCATGAATCAGACTTTCAAGAGAATCAATATTTTTGTTTTGCATAACGGTTCGAATCATCTTTGCCCCGATTCCGCCCATATTGAGTTTGGAAAGACCGAGCTTTTTGGAACCCCTCGGCATCATACGACCGAACATGGTACTGATAAAGTCTTTTTTAACCGAAATCTTTTCCGGCTTTCTCAGGATATTGAGTCCCCAGAAGGTAAAAAACATATGAACGTGTCTGCCCATTGCGGCTGCCCCGTTTGCGATGATGAACGAGGCAATTGCCTTGTCAAGGTCTCCTGAAAAGATAATCATGCTTTTATCGTTTGCAGCCTGTGTGTTTTTCTGCGGCGCCTGTTCTCTTTTCTGAATTGTAACGCCGAAGCTTTTGCCGTCGAAGCCTGATTTCAGCAGTTTATTCCCTGTCCTTCTGCAAAAAGCTTCAATGTCGCCGGCAAAAGCCGGGTCGGTCGCTTTTACGTTAAAAACGGTACCCTCGGGCGCTTGTGCCATCGCTTTGTGAACAGCCATGATGGGGCCGGGGCAGTTTAGGCCGCAGGCGTCAACGAAAATTTCGTTTTCCGGTTCTTTTGCGGGCAGTTGGGTCTCAACTTCTACGCTGTTTTGATTTGATCCGTTGTCCAAGCCAAGCTGATCCTGTTGGATTTCCTTCCAGAGCCGGTAACCGCCGCTCAGATTTCTCACATTTACAAAACCGTTCTGCAGCAGGATACGGGCGGCAAGGTAGCCACGCAGCCCAATCTGGCAGAACAGGTAAATTCCCCGGCCTTTCGGCAACCGGTTCAGCTCTTCGCGAAGGCTGTCGAGCGGTATGTTGACGGCTCCCGGAATAGTCCCCGCTTCAAACTCCTCGTTGGTACGCACATCGAGCAGGAGAGCCTTTTCGGGATCAACACCATCTACATCTTCAGGGTAGAAGGGTGTAAATTTGCTTTTTAAAATATTTTCGGCGGTGTAGCCTGCCATATTGACCGGGTCCTTCGCCGAAGAAAATGGCGGGGCATAGCAAAGCTCAAGACGCGTCAGATCGTAAACTGTTCCCCGCAGGCGCATCACAGTGGCGATTACATCAATTCGTTTGTCTACACCGGAAAATCCCACAGCCTGAGCGCCGAGGATACGGCCGTCGTCGGGTGAAAAAAGCAGTTTGATGCTCATTGGCAGGCCGCCCGGATAATAGGAGGCATTCGACGGGGAGTAGGTATAGGATTTGACGAATTTTATATCGTTTGCTTTCAGCACCGTTTCCGAAAGACCGGTAGCCGCAAGAGTCAGATCGAAAATTTTGAGGACGGACGATCCCTGCGATCCGTCGTATCTTTCGTCTTCACCGCATACGTTGTCAGCCGCCATTCGTCCCTGCTTGTTGGCGGGAGAAGCCAGCGGAATAAATGCGGCTTTGCCGCTTGCCAGGTCGGTTACCTGAACGGCGTCGCCGACTGCGTAAATATCATCATCACTGGTTTTCATATGGTCATTCACAAGAATCGCGCCGCGCAGGCCGGTTTCCAGTCCCGATTCTTTCGCAAGCTGTGATTCCGGTGCGACTCCCGCGGCGAGTACGGCAAAATCCGCGATAACGGGAGCGCCCTGTGAGAGTCTGAAAATAAGTTTCCCGTCTGTTTCCTCTATAGTGTTTACGCCGGTATTAAGCAGCAGCCGCACTCCCTTTGCGCGCAGATGATTGTGCAGTTGGGAAGCCGTGTCGCCGTCTATGGGCGGAATGATATGGCCGGTAAGCTCTATGATCGTTACCGAAATGCCGAGCCTGTGCAGATTTTCGGCTGTTTCAATGCCGATGTAGCCTCCTCCGATGATCACAGCGCTTTTCGGTGCGTTTTGCGTACAAAACTCTTTGATTGCATAGGTGTCGGGAATACTGCGTAAAGCAAAGACTTTTTTGCTGTCAAATCCCGGAAGCCGGGGCCGGATAGGCTCCGCTCCCGGAGAAAGAATCAATTTATCATAGCTTTCCTGATAAAAACTTCCGTCTTGAATCTTCCTGACAGTAACCTGTTTGTTTTTTCGGTCGATAGAGGTTACTTCGCTGCCGACCCGCACATCAACATTAAACCGGTTTCGGAAACTCTCGGGAGTCTGCAGTGTCAATTTTGCTTTGTCCGTTATAATGTCGCCTATATAATAGGGCAACCCGCAATTTGCAAAAGAAATATATTGACCGCGTTCAAACAGGACAATCTGTGCGTGCTCATCATTTCTGCGCAGCCGTGCCGCGGCGGAAGCGCCGCCCGCAACTCCGCCGACAATCAATACCTTCATAGTTCGATTCCTCTCTCCGTCTCATAATTTCCTGACTGAATACCGTGAACCGTGCCGCAAAGCCGCTCTTACTGGCTGTGTGCACAGGAATTTTGGCGTATTCAGTATATACCGCATGATTTTGCGTTTCCGTAACAATATCACATATGTAAAAATGAATTCTGAAAATCGTGCAAAAAAACAGCAGAGACTCTAAAAAGAGCCTCTGCCTTTTCCAAGCGAGTATTTAATTATTCCGATGTGAGAAATAAATTGCCCAACTTAACCATCCCCCAATTCCTATTGTAACTGGTTTATGACAGTCTCATTTCACTTTAAATTCCTCATCATGCAATTAAAACTTATGCTTGTTTTAATTGGGATACAAATTCATGTATCCTGTCATTATTATGAGCAAAATGTGCGGCGCTATACCATTAAAATTCAGGGATATCATTCCAATTTTTTTAATTGCTTTCCCTGCGCAATTCTGCAGGCTTCTATGACATCGTCCAGCGTGTCCGCCGAGATTAAAAAGCGGCCCTTGTGGCAGAAGGTCAGCGTTTTCACTCCGGACAGCGTCTGCAACTCCTCTGCTGTTTTGCCCGCCCAATCTTCAGGAAAATTGCACTTTACTTCTGCGGTATCGAAGTCCGACGGAATCACCTGTGCGCTGTATCCTCCCCGTTGAGAGGGATAAACCACAAATTCGGCGTCCGAGGGAATCAGCACCATTTTCCACGGGGCGAATCTCGGCAGCTGCACAATACGATCCTTTTCTTCGGCAAGAGCAGCCTCAACAAGTGATTTTGCCTTTTGTGTGCTCGCAATACCCTCGATCCTCTTTTTCAAAATGAGTACCGCAAGGTTTACCGCTTCCGCGAAGCATGTGTCCGCCGGGCGGTCGGAATCCCAAGTGGGGTTGAAGGCACCGATTACGCCGGCAAGCTGGTTTCCGCAGCCGGTGTTGTCGTCCTCGTCCAGCGGCTGAATAAAGTGTTCGTCAAAGCGCGCCGCTTCCTTTTCCGCATCCTCCGGCGTACAGACTTCACCGAGCAGGTGCGTGCCGAATTCGCGCCACAGTAACCCGAATGCCGCGTACGGCACGCCGTTTCCGCGTATTTCGGAATCCTCCTGATGATGGTCGAATTTGCCGCGGCCGATGTCGAAGACAATGCCGTCAAAATCCGGCGGTACCTCAAAGGCGCGCTCAATTTGAATATTGGGGTTCATAATTTTTAAAAGCGCAGTGGAAAACACGTCGTCCGCGTGGAACTTTCCGCCGTGCGTCAGTCCTTGATCGGGAATCGCAGTCATCGTAATCTCATCTTTTCTAAACTGAATTTCACTTTATCCTTTCCCGGAAACGTGAATGTTTATCCGGAAAAGCAAAAGTGTTTTTACTATACCATGCCCGCCACACAATATCAATATAAAAGCCCGGCGGAGCAGCCGAATCTTGATGCTCCACCGGACTGTTAAAATTTATATATTTGAATTAAAACGCGTGAGCACGTGTCAGGTCGAGCTGCCGCGCACCGTCGTACTGCGACATATACAGCTTGTAGTACAGTCCCTTTTGTTTCATCAGCTCCTCGTGTGTGCCGCTTTCCATGATGCGCCCGTCGTCAATATACATGATGCGGGTGCAGCTTTTGATGGTGGAAAGGCGGTGCGCAATAATGAACGAGGTGCGTCCCTTCAGCAGCGTGTTGATGCCCTGCTGAACCAATTGTTCGGTTGCCGTGTCGATAGAGGAAGTAGCCTCGTCAAGCACCAGAATTTTCGGGTCGGCAAGCAGGGTGCGCGCAAAAGCAATCAGCTGCTTCTGGCCCTGCGACAGTCCGCCGCCGCGCTCCTTTACGACTGTATGGTAGCCGTCGCGCATTTTCTGAATAAATTCGTCGGCGTGAAGCGCCTTTGCGGCGCGGATTACCTCTTCGTCGGTCGAGCCGGGGGTGCCGTAACGGATATTGTCGGCAATGGTGCCGGAAAAAATGAAGCTGTCCTGCAGCATGATGCCCATTTGACCGCGCAGGGAATGCAGCGTAACGTCCATGACGCTGTGCCCGTCAATCTGTACCGCGCCCTGCTCAATGTTGTAAAAACGGCTGATCAGGTTTACAATTGTGGTCTTGCCCGCGCCGGTCGGGCCGACAAAGGCTATACTTTCACCCGGATTTGCCATGAAGTTGATGTCCTTTAAAACCAGCTGGCCGGGTTCGTAACCGAAGCTGACATGGTCAAACTCCACAGTTCCCTGTACGGGGGGAAGCGCATAGGCGTTCGGCGCGTCTTCAATGACTGCGGGTTCGTTCATTGTTTCAAAAATGCGTTCCAAATAAGAAACGGCATTGATAAAGTTGTTGTAAATATTTGCGAGGTTGATGACCGGCTGCCAGAAACGTGACGCGTAGGTGCCCATGGCAAGCAGCACGCCGAACGAGGCCATTGGATTCATCCAATATGCACCCACGATATAAACCACCGAAAAGACAATCTGGGAAACGGTTTCCGTTGTGTACCAGACCGTATTGGAAACATAGATCGCGTCCATCCAGGTGTTGCGCCGTTCCACCAGCAGCCGGTTCAGAATGCCCATATTCGAATTCTGCCGGTCAAAGGACTGCGTAACCTTTGCGCCTTCAATGGATTCCTGCACAAATGCGTTCACATTGGAGTTTTTGTTGGAAACGTCCTGCCACGCCTTACGCTGCTTCGGCTTAATCAGCCAGATAAACAGGACGACGACCGGCATTCCCGCCACGGTAACCGCGGCGAGCGGCACGCTGACCTGAAACATAAAGATTACAATAAAAATAATATTGATAATTTCAATGATAAAGTTCAGAATTCCGTTGCTGAGCGCATCCGACACAGAGTTGACGTAATGCACCACACGCACCAGAATTTTTCCGTGCGGACGGTTGTCATAGTACGAAAAGGGAAGCTCCTGCAGATGGTCGAACAAGTCCTTGCGGATGTCGTGTACGATATTCTGGCCGACTTTCGCAATAATTACGGTACGGATGGAGTTAAACCCGATATTGACGATGATGGTCAGCGCCAGCAGAACGCTCAGCCGAATCAGGTAAGGAATGTCCTTTTGGGGAATCGCCACATCCATTGCCTTTTGAACCAGCATAGGGCCGGTCAGACCCACCACACTGCCGATCGCGCTGAGCACGAGCGCCCAGATCATGCCGGTTTTGTAGCGCCCCACATACACCATGCACCGCTTCAGGTTTTCAAAATCAAATGGGGATTCCAAATCCTCATCTACATCGAATCGGTTACGCGCCAACAGAGGCACCCCCTTCGTCCACGCTGTTCTGCAGCGCCCAGATATGGTAATAATAGCCGCGATTGCGCAGCAGCTCTTCGTGTGTGCCCTGTTCCTTGATCCCGCCGTTATCCATTACGATAATCAGGTCGGCGTCCTGAACAGAGGACACACGCTGTGCGATCACAATTTTTGTGCAGGCAAAATCGAGGCGGCGCAGCTGCCCCTGTATGTACTGTTCCGTTTCCATATCCACCGCGGAAGTGGTATCGTCCAGAATCAAAACGGACGGTTTTACCGCCAGCGCGCGCGCCAGGGAAATACGCTGCTTCTGCCCGCCGGAAAGCCCGACCCCGCGTTCGCCGATCAGCGTATCATACCCTTCCGACATGCGGTTTATAAATCCGTTGGCGTCGGCCATTACGGCAAATTTCTGCGCTTCTTCCAACGAGATGCCGTCGCCGGAGTACGCAATGTTCCCCTCCACCGTATCAGAGTACAGGAACACCTCCTGCATTGCCAGTCCGATGGAACGGCGCAGGGAAGAGAGCGTGTAATCCTCTACGTTCTTGCCGTCCAGCAGAACCTCACCGGAAGTCGGCTCATAAAAACGCGGAATCATGCTGACCAGTGTGGTTTTTCCGCTGCCGGTCGTACCCATAATGCCCAGCGTTTTTCCGGCGCCGATGTGGAAGCTGACATGGTCAAGCAATACATTGCCGTTCACCTTGAACGAAACATCGTTGAACTCCACATCGCCTTCCGGGCGATTTTCGGGGGGCAGCGCCCTGCTTCGATCCACAATGGTAGGCTGCGCATAGAAAATTTCGATAATCATTTCACAGGAAGCAAAAAAGCGCTGAATGTCGTTAATCAGCATGCCAAGGTTGCGCAGCGGATTGGCAAGCGCCCAGGTCAGGGAAGAGAACGCCAGCATTTCACCGGCGGTCAGCTTGCCGTTAATCATGAAAATTCCGCCGACCAGAAGTGTAATAATGGTGAGCGACTGCGAAAGCAGGTCGATAAACGGCTGAAATTTAACGCCGACATAAGTCGTCTTCAGGTTCATATCGCGGTACTGCTCATTTTTTTCTTCAAATTTCTGCTTTTCAAATTCCTCTGCGGCAAAAGCCTTCACCACGCGGTTTCCGGCGATGTTTTCCTGTGCCACTGTATTGAGGTCGGAGAGCTTTTCACGCAGTCTGACATACATGGGGTTGATAATTTTGGAAAACATGCGCGTAATGAGCAGGATAAACGGCGTGATCGCCGCGAGGCAAAGGGTAAATTGTACATTAACGGACAGTAAATAACCGATGGTGACTGCAAAAATCACGACGGAATCCACAATGTTATAGGAAATCCAGGCCGTGGAGTGACGAATGAGGTCAAGGTCGTTCGTCATTCGGGTCATCAAATCACCGGTACGGATTTTTCCGTAAAAAATGTAATCCTGATTTTGAATTACGTCGAACAGACGGCGGCGAACGTCGTCCAGCATACACTGGCTGTTGGTTTCCAAACACACAACCATAACGTAGCGCAGTGTAAGACGGATAATCTGCACCGCCATCATAGCGCCCAGTACGGGCAGCAGTTTCGCCGTGTTTTTGGGGGTAATGACTTCATCAATCAACTTTTGTGAAAGCATCGGATTGATGATCAGCATGGAAGAGGTAACGGCGGAAAGAATCATTCCCACGATAAACAGGTGGCGTTTCTCACCCATATACTTCCATAGCCATTTTAGTTTAAACATATTGTCTCCCAATCATATCACCTGATTTCTGTACAGTCTGTGCCGCGCTGTTTGACCGCCGTCTGTACAACCACCGAAACGGATTAAATTGCAGGCCGGAATCCCTTGCGTTTTGCACATGAATGGATTATAGTAAATTTACCATTGCATTTCGTGTCATTCTTTTGGCACTTGGTGTCAAAGATTGCTCAATCGGAGGATTTTACTTGATTGAATTTTACGAGTCCTATCGTGACAACTTACAATACCCCACTTTTTGGCGTGTTTCAAATTTTGGATTTGATCCGCATTTTCACAGCAGTATCGAACTTTTTTATGTAACCCGCGGAGAGGTGCGCGCCTTTGCGGACGGCGAATCGTTCGGCATTTGTGAAGGGGAATTGATGGCACTGTCCAGTTGTGCCATTCATGGCTATCTTTACAGCGGGGCAGCAGAGGGGGTTATGCTGATCATACCGCTCGATTTTATATCGGCAATGAACCCGGTTCTTTCCAGTCGAAAATTTGCCAGCCGGATCTGCCGGGATGCAGCGGTGAATGACGAAATCCGCCACTGTTTCGAACAGCTTCTCAGGGTTCGGGAATGTACGCCGACTACGGTTAATATTGTCAGAGGGTACGTTTATACGATCCTTGGCCTTTTAGTCGACGCGGTTGGGCTAAAGGACGCGGAAAAGGAAGACCGTTCCCCTCCGCAGGAAATTCTGACTTATCTTCAAAATCATTACCTTTCCCCAGTGACACTGGATATAATTTCGCGTGATTTCGGCTACAGCAAATTCCGCTTTTCCCATTTATTCAGTTCTTATTTTCAATGCAGCATCACCGAATACGTGAATTCACTGCGCGCCCGCCACGCGGCCAATATGCTAACGCAAACGGAAACCCCCCTCATTGATGTGGCGATGGTCTCAGGGTTTGAGAGCATGCGCACATTTTACCGTGTATTTAAGATCTGTTTCGGCATGACGCCGTCGCAGTACCGCAACGCCTGCCTGACCGGAAGCCGAAGTGCCGCCGACCTGCATTTTGCGGGCTCTGAAAGCCGGAAAAGGTTGGAGGAATAAATAGAAGGAACCCTCGCGGCTGCCTTTCGGCGGATACGAGGGTTCCTTCATGTTGTGAATTGTTATTTTATTGAAACGCTGCAAAGCCGTGTGACAACCGGGTGGATATCCCCCGGAATATTCACAAAAAAGGCCGCGCTTTTGCCGGAGATGTTTTTCGCTGTGATTTTGCAGTAATAATCGTTTCCCACATGCTTTACAATTGAAGTGGTGAACAGCGCACTGTTGTCGGTGTAAAACTCAATCTGCGGGTTGGCGGTCGTTATTTTAAAAGTATAGCTGCCGCCCGGCGCGATGTTGAAATCAGAGGTCGTGTCCGACTTTACCGGAGGGTAGGAGCCCACAGCAACAGATGAGATCGGGTGAAGCTGCCCGTCATACAAAATGTTTACACCGGAGGTTCCGCCGATATTACCGGTTGCCGTAATTTTATAGTATTTGTCGTATCCGTCTGATCTTATTAGTTCGGTTGTAAAATTGCTAGTGAATGAGAGGTACAGCGTTGCATTGGTGATTTTATATGTGTAGCTTGTTCCCTTTGCAATCGTAACCGCAGTGGTCGTGTCGGATTTCGGCGCGGGCGCGGTGCTCGCGTGCGGGTCGGGAATCAGGACATAGCCCACATATACCGGATAAGGTATTTGGGTCTGATTCGGAAAATTCGCAATCAGGGCGCTGGAAGCCTGTGCATTTCCCTTGGCGGTTACTTTTACATAGAAGTAGCCGCCTTCCTTTTTGACCAAGGTAACGGCGAGTAAGTTCGGAAATTCTGCGGTAAACGTCGGGTCTTTGCTCCCCGTTACCTTAATCTTATAGGTGTAGCTTTTTCCGCTGTCCAGCGTAATGGAACGCGGAGTATCGGAGGTCAGGCTCTGCATCCGCACGGATACGAGGAAGGAAGCGTATTCGCCGTTGGAGGTAACACGAATCAGCGCGTCACCCGGGAAAAGGGAAGTCACACTGAACAGGTACCCGCCCGCTACCTTGCCGGCGTACTTTGTCGTTACGGCACCGGAATTGGCGCTTACCGCGGGTACTGTCGCCGAAGACGTATACGCGATAAATTTATAAGTGGTTCCGACATCGCAGTTATATTGAGTGGTTGTGTCGAGCTTTAAATCTTTGTTGGCTCTGACGGTGACCTTGCAGAGGCGGTTCATAATGTCGCCGAAGCCGCCGATATATAGCGTGGCGTTTTCGCCGACATTACCGAGCGCGTCAATTCGGAAAAAATAGTCGTTGCTTTTTGTCGGGGAATAATCCATAATCTGCGTGGCAACGACGTTTTTGTTGTCGGATACAACAGAAGGTATTTTGGAGGACTGAGGGATATTATTGACAAAATGAACCTTCATTATATAGCTGCCATTTTTCGGAATGGAAAAATCCTGCGTGGTGTCGGAGGATATGGTATAGGGAGCATTCCCCTCCACGATGATGTCGGATGTCATTGTTGAGCCGTCGGAGGCTGTAACCGTTACGGTTGATTTGCCGTTTTTATAGCCGGACGCATAAACGATGTATTTATAGGGGTCGTCCGTCTTTTCAATTTCCGTTCCGACAACTGTTGGATCACTGGAAGCAGTGCTGACAAGCGTGACATTTTCTTTCGTCATGGTAAAGAAGAATGGATATCGCTGCCACAATGTTATTCTGGATGAAGCATTCTGAAAATTGCTGGATTGAAATGAATCTGTAACTGAATCCGCAAATGCGGCGGTGATACCCTGACTGCCTAATAGCATAGCCATGGTCATAACTATACTGATGATCTGCTTTATTCTCTTCATAAAATACCTCTTTTAATGCTGTAATCGTTTCGGAATTCCTGTAACATTCTACCATAAAATATTTCATGCACAAGAGAATTTGAAAAAATTCTGGATGGTAACTATTACCGGGAAAAGGGAAAGCAATAAATGACGGTCTGTTAAGGTAAAATTATGATAAGGTACAAAAGATTTAATAGCGAATTCGTTTCAGAAGAAAGAGAATTCTGCTGTTAAATTCAACTGGCAGAGAGGATTCGGATTAAATCTATCGCATAGGAGAAACTATAGACATATTATTCTTTGAAAGCTGCCGGCAGCCATGTGACTGCCGGCAGTTCCGGTCATGAAATCTGCGGATTGGCTCTAACAAGTAAAGCCAATTCAATTAATATTTACTGTCCGAAGAAACATGTTCAGCCTCAGGCTGTGATAGTTCAGACTGAACGTTTTTCCGTCTGCCGTCCTGTTCTATTAATTTGAATTTACCGACAAGCGTTTTCATAGCTTGTGCCTGTCCGGAAAGTTCCTCGCTTGCCGCAGCGCTTTCCTCAGCTGTAGCTGAGTTCGTTTGTACTACGCTTGAA
The DNA here is from genome assembly GCA_023416955.1 of Bacillota bacterium. GTDB lineage: Bacteria > Bacillota > Clostridia > Oscillospirales > Acutalibacteraceae > Caproiciproducens. The sequence continues at coordinate 70,378 of JAEZGM010000002.1, forward strand.
ATTTGGTCAACACCCAATGTGACCTGACCGATCGCGTCAGACTGCCGATTGGATGCCTGAGAGATTTTTTCTACGGTATTTGAGACAATTTCTGCTTTTTCCACTACCTTCTGGAGAGCTTTTGCGGTTTTGTCGGCGATTTTCGTACCGTTCTCTACTTGCAGCATCGAGTTTTCGATTAAGAGTGTAGTGTCCTTTGCCGCTCCCGCACTTTTACTGGCCAGGTTTCTCACTTCGTCCGCCACCACAGCAAAGCCTTTTCCTGCTTCACCCGCTCTTGCCGCTTCAACAGCCGCATTTAATGCGAGAATATTTGTCTGGAAAGCAATATCGTCAATGGTCTTGATGATTTTTTCTATCTGGCTGGAAGAATCATTGATTTGCGACATAGCGGTTATCATTTCTTCCATGTATTTATTACTTTTTTCTATTTCGGAATTCACGATGCCCACATTAGTGCTTGCTTCTGTTGCGTGTTCAGCATTATCTTTTATATGCTGGGCGATATCGGTGATCGTGGCTGATAGCTCTTCGATAGAGCTTGCCTGCTCTGTTGCACCCTGCGCCAGCGCCTGAGAGCCGTTTGCAACCTGACCGGAGCCGCTTGCGACTTGTTCCGCCGCCTGATTGATCTCACCCATTGTATCATTTAAACCTGAAATAATTGCAATACATGCATTTTTCAATTCTTCGTAATCTCCGATATAATCCAAGTCGGAAGTTATATTTAAATTACCCTGTGCGATCATACCCAAATTTTTTGTTAGGTCGGCAATGTATGACTTTATTGACGAAGTGGACTGTGAAAAGGCTGCGCTGAGCTGCCCAATCTCATCTTTTGAATTTACATGTACCTGAACATTTAAATTTCCTTGGGCCATCTTTTGCGCGGCGTCCGCCATTTCTTTTACGGGTTTGCTGATACCGCGTGAAATGGAGAGAGAAATTAGGAGGGAGACTATCAGTGAAGCTAAAATAATTAAAAGAATAGAGAGGCTTGTTGCTCTTGCTTGGGAAGAAAGTTCTGCAGCCAATTGATTTCCTGTAGAAGTTTTTAAATTCATCAGCGCGTCAATATCGGTTTGTACCTTATCAGCCTGTGGGCTACCCTGTGACTTGATAATAGTAAATGCTTCGTTATTTTTGTTGTTCTTTGCGAGCTCAATCGCTTGACTTTCCAGGTCAACGTATTTTGTATACCCGGCTTTAATGTTATTAAAGTGAGTGAGTTCCTGTTCAGTTATCATTTCTTTTTGCATGGCGGCTAAATACTGATTCACTTTTGCATTTGACTTATCGACATTATCTGACGCTTTCTGGATATTCGCCTGATCAGTATAAATAATAGCATCTTTCAGATAGGAGCGGCTTCTGGCAAATTCTGCGTTGAAGCGGCCGACATCTCCCTGAGAAAAGCCATAGCTTATCAGGGCGTTGTTATAGCTGGTGTTCATGTAGGTGGTGAACACCAGTCCTATTATGCCCGCAACACTGGAAATAATGGTTACTGAAATAAAAGTGAGAAATAGTCTCTTGCCGATTTTCATGTTTTTGAACATATTGATACCCCTCTTAATATTACTCAATTTTTAGGTTTGACAATGTACGTGTAGAGCCTTAACTGCCGGTCAGATAATTCAGATATTAACAGCGGTAATGATACTGTCTCTTCGAACTTGAAATCTTTTTATGTATTTCGGCAAACTGGATGATTTTATAAACTCTTGTAAACTCCGAAACGAAAAGGTTCATGCACATATAAAGGCAATGGAATTCATTATCTGCTTTGTTGATGTTTTCCGGTGAGCTTTGGCTATATTTGCAATGTAACAAAAAATTGGCATGCTGCGTTTGTCTTATTTTTTTCATTTCAGTGTTTCTTTTCCATTATAAATTCTTTTTTGGCAGTTATCCAAACTATGGCTGGAAATTGGCAGGAATGAAAAAGCGTGAAGCCTGCTCATGAGGAAAGAAGAGCTTCACGAAGGCAATGCACAGTTAGGATAAAACTAAACGGCATCAATATTAAATCATCATTCAGTATTAATATCGTCTTTGCTTTGGTTAAATTTACAGAGATATCAATATAATTTTTTCGGCCGATTTATCTAAATATTATTAAGCCTTTTGTTTGCAAGGTTGAAAATTCCGTAATTTTCCTATATTATATTTTATATATGAATATTGATGAAGCTAATTTAGTTTTTTGCTGTAACCTAAAACAATCAAATTAACGAGTGCAGGTGAGCCAATGCAAGTACGAAAAGAAGAAATTAGAAGTCGAATTCAAGATGCTGCCCTTAATGAGTTTGCTTTACGCGGCTATAAAGCGGTAACCATGAAGAAAATTGCGGAGAAATCCGGGATTGCAGCCGGTAACATTTACACTTATTTCTCCAGTAAAGATGCTTTGCTAAAATGTTTGCTCGACGATGCTGTTGCAGCGCTTGAAGAAATTATTTTCGATATTGTCCCCTCAGAGGAGATAACTTCTGAAAAAGATCTCAATCAATATTCACACAATCTGGCAAAAAAATATACGCAGTTCCATAAGCAGATTTTTATACTGATGAATGGTTGTGAAGGTTCCAATTATGCAAATGTGAAATCGCGGCTAGCCAAACTTGCCTGTCAGCAAGTTACTTTGAAATTTCCTGAGAAATTTAAGAACAATCAATATGTTGCGGAAGCGATTGCGATTGCGATCATTGAAGGAAGCATTCATATTCTTATTCAGTGCGGTGATAATTTTGAACTCCTCTGCACGTCACTCAGCGATTATATAAAATTTATAGTCGGCAGCCTGTTTGCTGAAAACGGTGAGTAAATAGGAGCTTATAAAATTACGATTCAGTTTTCTGCCCCGTTGTTTTTAGATGCGAAAAATTCAATCCATTTTAGAGACTCTTGCGGGCGGGAGCAAGGCAAAAAAATACACAGCCTGCGTGTACAGACTGTGTAATATGGCGGAGAGGATGCGACTCGAACCTGCCTTGCGGGCGGAGCAAGGCATAAAAAATTACACAGCCTGTGTTTACAGACTGTGTATTATGGCGGAGAGGATGCGACTCGAACGCACAATGCCTTGCGGCACACCACATTTCCAATGTGGCTCCTTACCATTAGAATACCTCTCCGAATGGCAATTTCAGCTGTCAAATTTGACAGCTCTGTTATTATATCGAACTATGACGAAAAAATCAATAGTTAATTCAAAAATAATTTATTTTTTTATTGGGATATGCCGTTCGTTCTTCCATGCTGTGCCGCGGATAGCCTGAGAGTCTGCGTTTCAGGAGTACCCTACCGGCGACCATTTTTGCTAAGATTATAAATTACTATCAGTATAATATTTAAAGCAATTTACTGATTGGCTAAAGAATATCGGCTGTCAGTTAGTTCTAGATCACTCTTGAAGCCTTCCGTTACCGTAACGCGATGATTCTGATCAATAAAGATTCCCTGCGCGTTGTATTGGGAGAGAAGATCCATTCCCTTATCTTTTCCGAGTACAAAGCAGGCGGTGGAAAGTGCGTCGCTCAGAGCGCCACTGTTGGAAATCACGGTGACGGATAGCAGTCCGCTTTCTGCCGGATAGCCGGTTTTTGGATTCAGCAAATGGTGGTATGTTTTCCCGTTCTGTGTGAATTGCTGTGTATAGCCTCCGGCGGTGGAAGCAAAACCGGAGTTAAGTTTCAGCTCCCCGATGGAAACGCTGTTTGTTTTGCTGCCGTCCGGGTCACGCAAGGCAATTTTCCACGGGGCCTTGTCGGATTTTGCGCCGTAAACGCCGACGCTGCCGCCGATCGCAACGATTCCGCATTCCGCTCCTGCCGAATGGTAAGCCGCAATTGCTTCGTCACAGGCCGCGCCATAGCCGATGGCACTCAAATCCACTGCCATGTAGTGATATTTCAGCGACGCGGTACTGTCATTTTTATTGATACGCAGATTTTGGTAATTTACAAATTTTATGTATTGCTCTATTTGATCCGATGAGGGAACATGCTGGTTTTCTCCGCCGAAATCCCAAAGGGTCGAAATCGGCAGAATGGTAGGCTCAAACGCGCCGCCCGACTTTTTTGCCACGTCCAGACTTGTTTCCAGAAGAGAAACGGTTTTGGAGTTCAGTGTAATCCAGTCGCTGCCGGCGGCGTCGTTCAGCTTTGCAATGTCTGAATCTTCTATGCGCCACGAAATCAGATTTTCCAGCTCCCCGATGCTCTTTGCCGCCGCTGTCGCGGCTGCTTCCGCTTTTCCTCCGTACACCGTCTGCTGAATGTATGTCCCCATCGCGTAGTTGGTGCATTCATAGCTCTGTGCCTGCTGCCCGTACTTTGCCCATATGATAATTAAAATAACTATTGTCGCCAGCAACAGGCCCAACAGGTAAATAGTTGACTTCCTTTTTAAAATTGTACGGTTCATAAATATCTCCCGTATTCATCATGATGGTACTCAACAGAGGGAAGAGCCTGCTTTGTGGCATTTTTTCGCCTTCAGCAGACGCCTCATATTGAGTAACCGATATCAAATTTATGTGCCGCTGTGTCCCGTATTATACCATATTTTAAATGAAAGTCCAGTTGCGCTTATTAGGTCTTGTTTGTAAAAAGAAAAACAACGGAATAAAACCCATAAACGCAAGTTTTAATTCCTGTTTTTCTTCCCACAAATAAACTTGGTTCGCTTGATTACTCAATTTCATGCCGTTATTTTAACGATCCGCACAATCCCGACCATTTTACAAACAAGGCCTAGGGAAATCTGACGCGGATATTTCGAATATGTATTATTTTTTCAGTAAAATATCAGTTCCTACTTGCACTGTGACCGGTAGTGTTATAATATATCTTTAGTATAATCATAACCAGATTTAGGAGGAATAGATTTGAATAGATCGGAAATTTCCGAATTATATGACCGCTCCGCCGAGTTGGGGGGCAAGCCGGTGTCGGTTTGCGGCTGGGTGCGTACAATTCGCGATTCCAAAGCGTTGGGCTTTATCGAGCTGAACGACGGCAGCTGTTTCAAAGGGGTTCAGATTGTATTTGAAGCGGATAAAGTTGATAATTTTACCGAAATCGCCAAGCTAAATGTCGGCTCCGCAATTTCCGTTACCGGTGAGCTGGTTCTGACTCCCGAAGCGAAGCAGCCGTTTGAGGTTCACGCTTCCGCAATCTGTGTGGAGGGGCAGTCCACGCCGGAATATCCGCTGCAGAAAAAGCGCCATTCTCTGGAGTATCTGCGCACGATCGCGCATCTGCGCCCGCGCACCAATACGTTCAGCGCAGCGTTCCGTGTGCGTTCGGCTGCGGCTTATGCGATTCACAAGTTCTTTCAGGAAGACGGCTTTGTCTATGTGAACACGCCGCTTATTACCGGCAGCGACGCCGAAGGCGCGGGCGAAATGTTCACTGTTACGACGCTTGACGCGGACAACCCGCCCCGCACGGAAGACGGCGCGGTGAATTATACAGAAGACTTTTTCCAGAAGCACACGTCCCTGACGGTTTCCGGTCAGCTGGAAGCTGAGTGCATGGCGATGGCATTCGGTAAAGTATATACTTTTGGCCCCACGTTCCGCGCGGAAAAATCCTATACGCAGCGCCATGCCGCCGAATTCTGGATGATTGAGCCGGAAATGGCCTTTGCCGACTTGAATGACGATATGCGCACAGCGGAAGCGATGATCAAATTTGTCATCCGCTACGTGATGGAAACCTGCCCGGACGACATTGCATTCTGCAATCAGTTTATCGATAAGGACTTGATTGAGCGGCTGAACAATGTTGTAAATTCCGATTTTGCGCGTGTGACCTACACCGAAGCGGTGGAAATACTGAAAAAGAACAACGACCAGTTTGAGTATAAAGTGGAGTGGGGAACCGACCTGCAGACGGAGCACGAAAAGTTTCTTACGGAAAAAATATTTGGCAAGCCGGTGTTTGTAACGGATTATCCGAAGGAAATCAAGGCGTTTTATATGCGCTTGAACGACGACGGGAAAACCGTTTCTGCGGTGGACCTGCTTGTTCCCGGAATCGGTGAAATCATCGGTGGAAGCCAGCGTGAAGAGCGCCTTGAAATGCTGCTGCAGCGCATGAAGGAAAGCGGCCTGAACGAGGAAAATTACTGGTGGTACCTCGACCTGCGCCGATACGGCGGCACAAAGCACGCAGGCTTCGGGCTTGGCTTTGAGCGTATGATTATGTATTTGACCGGTATTTCCAATATCCGGGACGTACTGCCGTTCCCCCGCACGACAGGCTCAGCAGAATTTTAAAAAAAATCTTCAACAATCTTCATTTTTTATGGTAACGGACGATATTAGGTCTTGATCGCAATGAAAAGCGACACCGACAAGACCTTGGAATAAGGAAAGGGAGTAACAAGCATGGCAATGTGGAAAGACAGCCTGAAAGTAGGCGTGCCGCTGATTGACAGCGAGCATAAAGAGCTTTGCGACCGTATTGACAATCTTTTTGCGGCGTGCAGCCAGGGCAAGGGAAAAGAAGAAATTTTAAAAACAGTAGAGTTTCTGGAGTCCTATACCATTAAGCATTTTTCAGATGAGGAAAAGCTTCAGCGCAGCAGTTCCTATCCCAAGGTAGCAGAGCATAAGGAAATGCATGAATACTTCAAAAAGAAGATTGCGGATCTGAAAAAGGACATTCAGAATAACGGCGCAACTGTTGCCGTGGTGTCCCAGACAAATTACTTTTTGATGGATTGGCTGCTGAATCATATCCAAAAGGTAGATACCGAGTTGGCAAATTACTTAAAATAAAACATTGAATACAGGGCAGTGCCGGGTTTTTGGCACTGTCAAAAGGAGGTGTTGCAAAATGAATTTCCATTCATTTTGCAACACCTCCTTTACGGAAAAATTGCTTGTGGGTCATCATTAGACCCACAAGCAATTTTTCTGCTCTGGTTGGTATATTGATTTATCGTGCAATAGCTTCAGCGCATCGGAAAATTTAATGAATCCATTTTTGTTCCAGTGAAGTTACCATCTGCTCATACAGCAGCGCGCATTCGGCATAATTCTCTTTCTCAATGTACGAAAGGCAGGGGGACAGGTAGGAATCCCAAATGCTGCGGTAAATCGCCTGCCGATCTTCCGACCGGTCAATTTCCCGGACAATCATCGGCGCGAAAAGATAATACTCGTTGATTTTCAACTGCCCGCCCGGTGTTTGGGCGAACCAGCCGTCGCGAAACGCGCGGAAGGCGTTCAGTTCCCGGCAGTCGTCCCCTTTTCCAAGCGAAGTACACACCGCGGTAGTAATAAAACAGAGCTTGTGGCGGAATCCGTTGCGGATAGAGTCATAGTCCGCCTTACCCAGCCGGTTTTTGGGGTAGCGCGTATTCCAGCGCTCCAGAAAACTGTCGGCAAGTAAATCGACGGAGGGAGTATGAAGCTCCAGAATGGCGGGAATCGTAAAAGCGACGATCATATACCGGTAGTCGAAAAAGCGGTTGTCGCTTTCTTTTTTTATACCAGACTCTTCAAACTGCTTTAAAAAACGATCGAGCAATACCTGAGAAAAATAAGCGGCAGCGTCATCGCTTTCTGTAGCCGCCAGACTGTAGGCGCGCAGGGAAGGCTGAAACAGCGCGTGGTATTCCTCAAAATTTTTGTCGTAACCGGCCTGTTTCATGCCGTGCAGCTCGCCGGTTATGCGAAAGAGGCGGCTGTCAAGCAGGGATACAGCCTGCCCGATCAGGGTGCTGTATAATTCGCCCCTGTCCTGTTCCTGCCGGGACAAAAGGGATTTAATCTGTATTGGCTGGGCGCAGTACATGCAGACAATTTGTTCTGCGTCCTGCGGAACCTGCAGTTCTTTTCCGCAGTGGGGACACGTGGCACTGACAAAATTCATCTGAATATCCCTTCAATCCTGTTCTCAAGCCCTCCTGTAAAGCCGGACATTTATCCATTCTTCGCTCACAGACAAGATCCGAGGAGGACTAGTTTTTCCTCTGTATATATTTCTTCATTTGGTCAAATGTTTCTTCACTGATGATATGCTCCATGCGGCAGGAATCCTTTACAGCGGTTTCGTGGCTTACACACAGCGCCATTTCGAAGAACTGTGCGATTACATTGTGCCGTTCGTACACCGCCTCAGCCTTTTTGCGGCCGGGTTCCGTAAGTACCAAATTTCCGTTGGGTTCCATAACCAGCAGGCCGGCTTCTCTTAAAATACCCATAGCGCGGCTGACGCTCGCCTTGGTAAACTCGAGTTCGTTCGCTACATCAACGGAACGCACAAAATCATTCTTTTTTTGAAGAATCAAGATGGTTTCCAGATAATCTTCGCCTGACTCTTGAATTTTCAGAAGAATCCCCCCTAACCGGATACATTGAATGCAAGTATTATAGCATTGTTCCTCAAAAATAACAAGCGTGACTCCGATTAGTTGATTGCTTTCACTATATTTATCGCTTGCTGTTTATGATAAAATAAAGAGTAATAATGTAAAGTAAAGTGGATTAGCCGGAGTTCCGGCCGGAATAATTCGCTTAGATTTAAATGGAGGCGCTATGATCACAGTAACCGACCTTGGGCTGGCCTTTAACGGCCAGAATTTGTTTTCTCATGTAAATTTGCTTTTTACCGCAGGGAATTGCTACGGGGTAATCGGAGCAAACGGCGCAGGAAAGTCAACATTTTTAAAATTGCTTTCCGGCGAGTTGGAGCCGTCAAAGGGTGAAATTTTCATTGATCCGAAGCTGCGTATGTCCGTCTTGAAGCAGGATCACCATGCTTTTGACGAATACACTGTTTTTGATACCATTCTGATGGGGAATCCCCGTCTGTACGAGGTCTCAAAACAGAAGGACGCACTGTACGCGAAAGAGGACTTTTCCGATGACGACGGAATCCTTGCGGCTGACCTTGAAGCGGAATTCGCCGAGCTGAACGGCTGGGATGCCGAAACAGAAGCCGGACGCCTTCTGCAGGGGTTGGGTGTTGACAGCGGAATCCTGTATTCCCTGATGAACACGCTGACGGGCGCCGAAAAGGTGAAGGTGCTGCTTGCACGCGCCCTGTTCGGTCAGCCGGATATTATTCTTCTGGACGAACCGACGAATGATCTCGACAACAAATCCATCGCGTGGCTTGAGGACTTCCTGAGCGATTACGAGGGCATGGTTATCGTGGTATCGCATGACCGCCATTTCCTGAATAATGTATGTACACATATTGTGGACATTGATTTCAACCAGATTCGCCTGTACGTCGGCAACTACGATTTTTGGTACGAGTCGAGCCAGTTGATGCAGCGCGTCATGCGCGACCAAAACCGCAAAGCGGAGGAAAAAATCAAAGAGCTGCAAAACTTTATTCAGCGTTTTTCCGCCAATAAATCGAAGTCCCGTCAGGCGACCTCCAGAAAGAAGCTGCTGGACAAAATCACCGTGGAGGAAATGCCGGCTTCTTCCCGTCGTTATCCGTTTGTCGGCTTTACGATGGATCGCGAGCCGGGCAAGGAAATTCTGGCGGTCGAGGGCCTTTCGAAAACCGTAGACGGCGTAAAAGTGCTGAACAATATCAGCTTCCGTGTGAACAAGGGCGATAAAATCGCGTTTGTCGGTTCCAGCGAAATTGCCAACACCACGCTGTTTAAAATTTTGACAGAAGAGCTGGAAGCGGACGAAGGAACGTTTAAATGGGGCGTAAGCACCAGTCAGTCGTATTTTCCTCAGGATAACTCCGCTTTCTTCAACGGCTTCAACCTGAGCATTCTGAAGTGGCTTGAGCAGTATTCTTCCGATACAACGGAAACGTACCTGCGAGGCTTTTTGGGGAAAATGCTTTTTTCCGGCGACGATGTTACAAAGCCGGTCAATGTGCTTTCCGGTGGGGAAAAGGTGCGCTGCATGCTTTCCCGCATGATGATGTTCGGCTCCAATGTGCTTCTGCTCGACCAGCCGACCAACCATCTTGATCTGGAATCCATCACTGCCGTGAATAACGGGCTGATGGACTTTAAGGGCGTTGTGCTGTTCGCTTCGCACGACCACCAGTTTGTGCAGACCATTGCCAACCGGATCATTGAGCTGACGCCGGACGGCCTGATCGACAGGATGTCGACCTATGATGAATATTTGGAAGCGCGAGACGGCATTTTATCTTAAACGTGTTGTAAAAACATTGCCAATTTTTCGCGAATTATAGGGATTTTATAAAAACCTCTGCCTGTACAGACGGAGGTTTTTGCATTATTATACAGCGAAAAATTTATAATGCGTTCATAGTTATAAGTTGACATAATTTTAATTTACTGCTATACTTGAAAAAATAACTTGTTAATGTAGATGAACAGTTATTTTTTTGTTTATAAAGTGCAGCCCGCCGATCGGCATATTTTTGAAAGTATTTTGATTATTTTCTGTTTTTGGCAGCGTGTATTTTAGATATGATTCTATTTTTCCGAAGGTAGGCCAACCTTGACTATACGGGGATTCGTCAAAATTCTACAATGAGAGAAAAAATAGTCAGTTCATTTGAAAACAAAACCGATCTCCATTTTCTTAGATGTTTTCTGAAGTTAACTGACTATTATAATAGAATGTATAAACATGAAATTTTCAGAGAAGGAGATATGCAATGGCTAGAAACGAAAACGGTAATTTTTTTGCCGTCACACCGGAAATTTTGGAATTGACGAATCTATGTACGAGCCACAGTACCATTGACCAGAACCTGTACACGCAGTACGAAGTGAAGCGTGGCCTGAGGGATCTTAATGGTCAGGGCGTTTTGACCGGCCTTACCGAGATATCGGAGATTGTTTCCTCCAAATTGGTGGACGGGCAGCGCGTGCCCTGCGAAGGGGAGCTGTACTACCGCGGTATCAATGTAAAAGACCTTGTGCGGGGTGCTATTCGCGAAAAGCGTTTCGGCTTTGAGGAGACTACATATCTGCTCCTCTTCGGTGAACTGCCCGGTGCGGAAAAACTGGCGGGCTTTCAGCAGCTTCTTTCTCAATACCGCACGTTGCCGACGAATTTTGTACGCGATATTATCATGAAAGCACCTACATTCGATATGATGAATACGCTGTCACGCAGCGTACTTACGCTTTACGCCTATGATGAGAAAGCAAACGACATTTCGCTGCCAAACGTGCTGCGCCAGTGCCTTGAAATGATTGCACTTTTTCCGCAGCTGGCTGTCTACGGGTATCAGGCCTATGCGCATAGCCTCGATCAAAATAACAGCTTTTTTATCCACGCGCCGAAGCCCGAGCTTTCCACCGCGGAAAATATTTTGTATATGCTGCGCATGGATCAAAAATACACAGAATTGGAAGCGCGTATTCTGGATATGGCGCTCGTTCTTCATGCGGAGCACGGCGGCGGCAATAACTCCAGCTTTACCACGCATGTGGTTGCTTCTTCCGGTACGGACGCCTACTCCGTTATTGCGGCGGCGCTCGGTTCGCTGAAAGGGCCGAAGCACGGCGGCGCAAATATTAAAGTAATGAAAATGTTTGAGGATATGAAGCAGAGCATTGACGACTGGGCGGACGAAGACAAGGTCGCCGATTACCTGAGGAAGCTGCTGCATAAAGAAGGCTTTGACAAATCCGGTTTGATCTATGGAATGGGGCATGCAGTGTATTCTCTTTCTGATCCGCGCGCGGACATTTTCAAGGTTTCGGTGAAAAGCCTTTCCGAGGAGAAAGGACTGATTAAGGAGTATCAGCTGTATTCGCTGGTTGAGCGTCTTGCACCCGAGGTCATTGCGCAGGAACGGAAAACGTACAAGGGCGTCAGCGCGAATATCGACTTTTACAGCGGCTTCGTTTATCACATGCTGGGGCTCCCGCCCGAGCTGTTCACACCGGTGTTCGCTATGGCGCGTATTTCCGGCTGGAGCGCGCATCTGATGGAAGAACTCATCAATGCGGGAAAAATTATCCGCCCCGCTTACAAAAGCGTGGGGTCGCGGCACGAGTATATTCCTCTGGATAAAAGATAATTCACATACGACTTTTAAAGGAGCAGCTTTTGCTGCTCCTTTTCGCGATACTTCAATAAATGTGCCAAACCTTTTACGCGCTTAGTCTGTGCGATATTAAATGTTGAAATGTAAATCCGTTTAATTACACTTTAATTTATTTTAGAAATATAAATATTTCTAAAATGATATCATATAAATGATGATTGTATAATTTTTCATGTTTGTTGTGACAGAGGTGTAACGATGTATTTGTGTAAGCATTGTGGATTTCAGAATCTTGACGGAACGCGTTACTGCCAGAAGTGCGGAAAGAAAATCGTAAGAAAAGGGTTCCGAGCGTTCTTTCGGGGAGCGGATTTCGGCAGCTTAGCTGGAGCGGGGGCGAAAGGAGTGTCCATCGCGCCCTTGGGAAAAATGGCGATTGACCGTTCGCCAAAGCAATGGAAAGACGGAAGAAATTCCTCTGGGCACGTGAAGGCGGTTCCGCTGGAGGACGGCTCCTGGTACTGCCCGGACTGTGGGTTTCACAATGCCCGGAACACATTGTTTTGCGGAAATTGCAGCAGATATAAATAGTTGCCTCATAAGAAACGCGCCCCGAAGCTTTTGCTTCGGGGCGCTTTCGTCCGAAAGGGTGGGTCAGGTAAAACGAATGTGATTCAGCACGTCAACCGGGAGGTGGTTGCTGAGCGAAATCAGGAAAGCGGTCGGCAGTCCCCAGGCAAGCAGCGAACGGGTGCGGGCGCAAACGGGGAAATGCTCCAGTACCGTCATTTTAGGCTGCCAGCGTTCCATATCGTGCACATCGGAAATGCACCATTTCATCTGTGCGCCGGCAATGCCGGACTGTGTAATCATCCGGTTCGCGGCAAACATGCCGAACGGGGTCATGGTGTCAAAAACCACTTCGCCGCCGGGGAAGCGGGAGCCCAGCGCGGCAAGAAAGGCGCGCACCTGTTCTTCGGGAAAGTACATCAGAACGCCACTCACAAGGAACAGAATGCCGTCCTCCGGCTCACTGATTTCCTCCAGAAAGCTGGGATCAAACATTGATTTGGAAATCGGGTGAACCTGTGCGTTCGGCTCCAGCAGCGTACGGCGCAGATTCATCACGTCCGGTACGTCGAGGTCATACCATTTGATGTTCCCGTTGTTTACACGGTAAAAGGTGGTGTCCAGCCCCGCGCCGATGTTCACAATGGCCGCGTGCGGGTGAAGCTGAATAAAATCACGGATCATGCAGTCCATTTCTTTTGCACGGATCGCCAGAATCAGGACGTGAATATCCCGTATGCCGGTATTGAATTTTGAAAAATCATAGTCCAGCTGGCGAACCAGCCTGCCCGCCTGCGCGTCCTTCAGCACGGGGGATTCCATCTCCGCTGCTTTTGCCCGCCCCCAAAGCGGCAGCAGCAGCGTTTCGTGAACATTGTGCAGATTGGCTTCAATTTTGTTTGTATGCATGTTCATGGCGTTTTCCATTTCATGACTCCTCCAGTATTGAAAAGCCGCACACTCTATAGAAAAAGCTGCTTGCTGAAATAACGGTCGCCGCGGTCAGGCAAAACCACGACAATGTTGCTGCCTTTTGCGGCGCGAGCGGCGGTTTCCCTTGCTGCGGCGAGCGCCGCGCCGGAGGAGGAACCTGCGAGGATACCCTCTTTTGCGGCGAGCAGGCGAACTTCCTCCAGTGCCTGATTGTCATAAATTTTTACGACTTCGTCCACAAGCGCCATGTCCATGGTTTCGGGCATGAACGTATTGCCGATGCCCTCAATCGCGTAACAGCCCGCTTCGCCGCCGCCCATGGTGGAACCGTAGGGGTCGGCCATGACGCACCGTAGGGAGGGGATTCTTTCTTTCAGATATTTCGCGATGCCGCTCAGCGTTCCACCGCTCCCCGCACCGGCCACAAGGTACTGAATGTCTCCGTCAAGGTTGCTGTAAATTTCGGGCCCTGTTCCCGAGTAGTGTGCAAGCGGATTTTGGGGATTCCCGAACTGGTTGAGTGTGACGGGGTAGTTGACCTCTGCCTTCAACTGCTCCACCTTTTCGAAGGCGCCCTGCATTCCCTTTTCCAGCGGGGTGTTTACGATTTCCGCGCCCAAAGCGCGCATGATGGCCTGCTTTTCCTGTGAAAACTTTTCGGGTACGGCAAAAATAACGCGATAGTCTTTGCCAAGCGCCGCCAGCGCAATGCCGATTCCTGCGTTGCCCGCGGTCGCTTCCAGAATGGTACTGCCCGGCTTTAAAATTCCGCGCTTTTCCGCGTCTTCCACCAGTGCTACTCCCATGCGGTCTTTTACACTGCCGCCGGGGTTCCACAATTCCAGCTTTGCAAATACGCCGACTGTTTCGGGGAATCCCATGTGGTTCAGCCTGACGAGCGGCGTATGCCCGATCAGTTCCCGGATATCATTATAATAATTCATGGCGGCTACCTAATGAGGGCGCGGTCAAACGCGCCGGTAAGATCGTTGACTAAATCTTCTTTATCTTCTATGCCGACGGAAAGGCGCACCAGATTGTCAACAATCCCCACTTTCTGGCGGATTTCATAGGGAATGGAGGCATGCGTCATGCTGGCAGGGTGGCAGGCAAGGCTTTCCACGCCGCCAAGGCTTTCGCCGAGCGTAATCAGCCGCAGATTTTTGTAAAATTCACCGATGTCGTATTTGTCCGAAAGGACGAATGAGATCACCGCACCGTCACCTGAAGCCTGTTTATGGTGGATTTCGTAGCCCTCAAAGTTCTTCAGACCGGGGTAATAGATTTTGGTCACGCCGTTGTGGCTTTGCAGGAATTCGGCAATGCGGCGCGCGTTTTCCTGATGGCGATCCATGCGCACCGAAAGCGTCTTGATCCCGCGGATCAACAGCCACGAATCGAACGGACCCAGTACGCCGCCGGTCGCGTTCTGAAGAAACGCCAGCCGCTGTGCAAGCTCCGGGTTGTTGGTGACAGCCAGCCCGGCGACAAGGTCGCTGTGCCCGCCAAGGTATTTCGTAGCGCTGTGCAGTACAATGTCCGCGCCCAGCGTGAGCGGCCTTTGCAGATACGGGGTCATAAACGTGTTATCTACAATGGTCAGCAGCCCGTGCCTGTGTGCGATTTCCGAAACAGCGGCAAGGTCGGTAATGGTAAGGAGCGGGTTGGCGGGGGTTTCTACCAGAAACGCCTTCACGGTTGGGTCAATTCTGCTTTCCAGCAGGGATAAATCTGTGGTATCGACAATTTCGTAGAAAAGACCGAAATTCTTAAATACTTTATCAAGTACGCGGAACGTTCCGCCGTACACATTGCTGGAGATAATAATCTTATCCCCGCTTTGAAACAGCGAAAGCACCGCGGTAGTTGCCGCCATACCGGAGCCGAACGCAAAGCCGGCGGTGCCTTCCTCCAGTTCGGCGATCAGCTTTTCCAAAGCTTCCCGGGTGGGGTTTCCGGTACGGGAGTATTCATACCCGCTGTTCACCCCGAGCGCGCTCTGCCGGTATGTAGAGGTTTGGTAAATTGGGACGCTGACCGCACCGGTGCGCGGGTCACCGTCGACCCCTCCGTGAATCAGTTTGCTGTTCAGGGAAATTGGCATATGGCTTTCCATAAAATCAAATCCTTTCTCATGTTCATTAAAAATAATAAGAGCCCGGCAATGCTGCCGGGCTCTCCAAAATACAGGGGTTCCTGTAAATTCAGAAAATACTCCTTCGACAACAAAGCTTTATGGGGGTTGTAACGCAACAGGTACACTTACAGCGCGAAGATTCGCGGTTACAATAAAACTTTGTCATGGGGGATCCCTCCTGAATTCATAGTATAAATATATGTATAACTTTGATGATATGTTACACGGATTTTACAGTTCTGTCAAGTAATTCCTTGAAAAATAAAATTCAGTCAGGAAAAAATTTAATATAGCACAGCAGGGGTACCGTAATCTTACGGTACCCCTGCTGTGCTGCGTGATTTATGTATTAGTAGATTTCAGCGTCGTGTTCGGGTAATACCACGCCAAAATCTGTTTATAATCGGAGCCTTGGTTCGCCATGTACTCCGCGCCTGCCTGGCTCATGCCAACGCCATGGCCGTACCCTTTGACCAGAAAAATGAATTTTCCGTCCGCAAAGCTTACGGTAAAATTGGCCGAGCGCAGTCCGAACGCGTTTCGCGCCGCGTTTCCCGTAACGGAAACACCGCCCACATTCATGCTTGTGACGGAACCCGCGGCGGTTCGCTTGATTTCGCCAATCCATTTTGACGGGTCTGCGTTTAGATCCGCTTTCGGCGCGGCTTTCAGCGCGGCGGATTTGAATTGATCGCTGCTAAGGGCGACGGTGGTCTGAAACCCGCCCGCGAACTGGTCGCCCGGACTTGCGACGGAAATCAAATATGTGCGCTTGCCGCCCCAAATGTCCTCGGAAGCTTCTGTTTGCCCTGAAGAAATAGCGAAGTAGGTCGCGTCAATCAGCTCGCCGCCGCTTTCCAAGACCTGGCCCTGCACGGCATCCACAATTTGCGTCAGCTTACTGTAGTAATTATCAAAATCATTTCCCCAGCGTGTCTGCATCTGTTCTTTGGAAACGTAAATCTGCCAGTTCTGCGTATCAGCGGAAAAGTCTGCTCCGCTGAGCGCCGGGTTTGGATTCTTCCGCTCTTTGCTGCGCAGCCTGCTGTAATAAGTATAGGCGGCAACGCCCTGCGCTTTCAGCGCTTCCGCCGGAGCGGTCGGCGACATTTCCGACACGATTGCGCCGTAGAGGAAGCTGCGGTCGTCCACATTCAGAATGGAACCGCTGGAGGCGTCCAGTATTTTAAATCCGGCTGTGCTTGCCTGCGGCTGCGGGGCTGTGCTTCCGGCTGAAGAGACGGACTGCTTCGGCGGTGCGTTCTGCTTCGCCGAAGATGTACTGCCGGAGTTTCCTGCTTTACTCTGGCTGTTTGCGCCCATAGCGAAAAACGGAACTGTAAACATAATAAGAAACAGCAGAGCCAGCAGCAATGTTTTGCCTTTCATTTATATGACCATCCTTTCTCTGCCTGCATTGTTTGAAAACGTACTTTTCAAACTTTTTAACCACCTTTTTTTCACGCGGCAGTTTACCGATGCCGCTGGAATCTTTGGTCGGCGCGTAATCCGACACCACGTTTCGTTTTACATGAATCTGATTGAAACTATGCATATTTTTACATTATATTTCTATGAAGATATTATATTGCAAGATAAATGAAATTACAGATTTGATTTATTGCAATAAAATGAATTTATATCCATCTGTATTCTTGACTTTACAATAGCGAAGCGATAAAATGGAGAAAGTTTCACAAAATTGATTGAGTGAATGTTACAGACAGGAAGGTGTGCAAGACTATGGAGGATGAAGTGCTGGGCAAACAGGATTCGGAGCTGGAAGCCCTTTGCAATGAATTTCGGGCGAACAATCAAATTGCGCCTGAAAAATTTGAACTCTATCAGGTAAAACGCGGTTTACGCAATCCCGACGGAACCGGCGTTATGGCCGGATTGACCCAAATATGCAATGTGCACGGATATTTGATTGCCGACGGCGAGCGCATTCCCGACGAGGGCAAACTGACTTACCGTGGAATTGATGTAAAAGAGATTGCGGAGGGCTGCCTTTCGGAAAACCGGTTCGGTTTTGAAGAAGTCGTATGGCTGCTTTTGTTCGGAAAACTGCCTTCAAAGCATCAGCTGAAGCAGTTTTGCGGGACGCTGAACCGGTACCGCGAATTGCCGGAGTACTTCGCGGAGGATATGATCATCAAAGCGCCGTCAAAAAATATTATGAATAAGCTTGCACGTTCCGTGCTGGCGTTGTATTCTTATGATGATAATCCGGATGATACTTCTCTAGAAAACAATATGCGTCAGGCGATTCAGCTGATTGCACAGCTTCCTACCATTATGACATATGCATATCAGGTGAAGCGCCGCCATTTTGACAAGCAGAGTATGTATTTTCACCCGCTCGACCCAAGCCACTCCACAGCACAGTCTATTTTAAATGCAATCAGACCGGATCGTTCTTTCACGGACGAGGAAGCAAAGCTGCTGGACCTTTGTCTTGTCCTTCACGCGGAACACGGCGGCGGCAACAACTCCACGTTTGCCGCACGCGTGCTTTCCTCAACGGGAACGGATATGTATTCCTCCATTGCGGCAGCCATCGGTTCGCTGAAGGGCCCGAAGCACGGCGGAGCGAATCACCGTGTCATGATGATGATGAATGATATCATGGAAAATGTGCATAATTGGGAAGATGAGACAGAGCTTTCCGGTTACCTTGAAAAAATTGTCCGAAAAGAAGCGGGCGACCGTTCCGGCCTGATTTACGGAATGGGTCACGCTGTTTACACGCTTTCCGACCCGCGCGCGGTTATCTTGAAGGATAAAGCGCGAAAGCTGGCCGGCGAGCATGATTTGCTGAAAAAACTGGAGCTGTTTGAGCGCGTGGAAAAGCTTTCCCCGGCGGCTTTTGCCAAGGTAAAAGGGGACACAAAAGTAATTTCCGCAAATGTCGATTTTTATTCCGGATTGATCTATGAGATGCTTGGAATCCCGAGTGATCTTTACACGCCGATGTTTGCCGTTTCCCGTATTCCCGGCTGGTGTGCACACCGTATTGAGGAAATGGAAACCTGCGGCAGGATTATGCGCCCGGCTTACCGGTCGGTCTCCCAATACATACCATATGTACCGATCGAAACAAGAGATGAATGATTTTGAAGGAGGAATCCATACTATGAGCAGGAGAAATACGTGGATTGTCACTGCGGTGACGGTGATTGCCTGTCTCCCGATCCGGCTGTATCAGATTTTTGCCCTTGCCGATCAGAGCACGGGTTTTTATACCGACGGGGGCGTCACATCGTGGATACTGTTCGGTCTTCTGGCAATCAGCGTGATTTTGACGGTATTCATGACTTACAGCGGCGCTGCCGCGCAAAAACAGCAGTATCGCCCGATTCGCAGCATTCCGGCGGCGGTATTGGGAATTTTCGCCGGCCTGGGGCTGGCTGTCCAATCGCTGGTCAGCATGGCGGCCGACGGAAGCCTGAACAATACCATGTATATGATCCTGTCCCTTCTCGGTATGCTTGCGGGTGTTGTTTTTATGATTACGGCCTACGACTTCGCCACACAGCAGAATCACTTTGACCGCCACCCGCTGTTTTCGCTGATTCCGCCGATCTGGGGCTGTATCTGTCTGGTAGCGCTGTTTATCAGTTATGTATCCGTTGTTAACGTCACGGACAATCTGTTAAATACGTTTACCGTCATATTCCTTCTTCTGTTTCTTTTTGCCCAGGCGAAGCTTCTGGCCGGTGTCGATACGGAAAAAAGCAGCCGCATGGTTTATGTTTTCGGAATGCCTGCGGTTGCTTTCAGTGTGCTTACCGGCGCGGCAGATACCACTGCCGACTTCGCGGGCAAAGTTTCGGGAGGAACCTTCCCGACAGGGCTGCACCTGGTAACGCTGGTTATGGCTGCTTATATCGTCTGCTTTTTGGCCGCACTGCGCCGTATGCCGGAAGCACAGGAGCAGCTGCCGGAAAGCGAACCGGTACGCACTGAAGCCGGAGAAGACGCCGAACCGCCTGTCATGACGGCCGACTGGAATGGTTGCGCGGAATTTCTCACAAAGAAATATCAAAGCGAAATCCGATTTTCGCCGCGCGTTCCCAGCCCGTTTGTCAGCAATAAAATTTAAATTGTTAGTTAAATTTATGACGTATCCCTTGTAAAATTGCGCCAAATGCTATAGAATATATGAAGGAACGAAATTATTCAGGAGGTAAAGTTTTTATGGCAATTAAAATTGGAATCAACGGCTTTGGCCGAATTGGTCGCCTTGTGTTCCGTGCGGCGGTTGCGCAGCCCGAAACATTTGAGATTGTAGGAATCAACGATCCCTTTATCGCTGCGGACTATATGGTCTATATGACGAAGTACGACACGATGCACGGTCATTTTGACGGCAGTGTCAAAGCCGAAAACGGCAAGCTTGTTGTAAACGGCAAAGAAATCAACGTTTTCGCTGAGAAAGATCCTTCCCAGATTCCGTGGGGAAAAATCGGCGTTGAATATGTTGTTGAGTCCACCGGTGTATTTGCTACGACCGAAAAGGCTTCTGCTCACCTCGCAGGTGGCGCAAAGAAAGTTGTTATTTCCGCTCCTGCAGGCGATAAGGAAACCCCGACCTTTGTCTGCGGCGTAAACCTCGATACGTATACCAAGGACATGAAGGTTGTTTCCAACGCTTCCTGCACGACCAACTGCCTGGCTCCGCTGGTGAAAGTCATCAACGACAAGTTCGGCATTGAAGAAGGCTTAATGACAACTGTTCACTCCACAACTGCCACCCAGAAGACAGTTGACGGACCTTCTATGAAAGATTGGAGAGGCGGCCGTGCTGCTTCCGGTAACATCATTCCTTCCTCCACTGGCGCTGCAAAGGCTTGCGCGCTGGTTATTCCGGAAGTGAAGGGCAAACTGACCGGTATGTCCATGCGTGTTCCTACTCTGGACGTTTCCGTTGTCGA
Source organism: Bacillota bacterium (assembly GCA_023416955.1). Taxonomy (GTDB): domain Bacteria; phylum Bacillota; class Clostridia; order Oscillospirales; family Acutalibacteraceae; genus Caproiciproducens. The sequence continues at coordinate 90,924 of JAEZGM010000002.1, forward strand.
CCTGACTGTTTCCCTGAAGACAAAAACAACCTACGAAGAAATTTGCAAGGCTGTAAAAGAAGCTTCCGAAGGCGAACTGAAGGGCATTCTCGGCTACACCAACGAAGCAGTTGTTTCTTCTGACTTCCTCGGTGATTCCCATACCTCCATCTTCGATGAGACTGCCGGTATCATGCTGAACGACCATTTTGTCAAACTTATTTCCTGGTACGACAATGAGTGGGGTTATAGCAACAAGGTTCTGGACCTCATTAAGCACATGAGCAGCGTTGACAATAAGTAATTTATAGAAGCGCTGATAAAATGGGTTTCTGCAGAATGAAAGTTTTGCAGAGGCCCACTTTTTATGGAAAACTAAAATCACGCCGGAATATTGACAAAACGTGCAGTCCGCTGTATGATAAAAATGAACTGAATAGGGGTGCTGAGTAGGCTCGGCTGAGAGGAAGCGGACAACGCTTCAAACCCGTAACCTGATCTGGATAATGCCAGCGTAGGAAAAGTGAGAATTAGACGCTTTGTGGTATTCGCAGGGCGTTTTTTGTTGTTTCGAAAATACTGCTCAAGGTCCATCCTCCAGAATTCAGGGAGATTTGGTTTAAATCTTACATATTTCGGAGGTAAGAATGATGAAAAAGAGCACAACCCTGACCCTGGTGGAATGCGCGCTGATGATCGCCATGGCCACCGTGCTGAGTATGTTCAAACTGTTCGAGCTGCCGCAGGGCGGTTCAATCACAGCCGCCAGCATGGTGCCGCTGGTGCTGGTTTCCTACCGGCACGGCGTTAAGTGGGGCGTCGGTACCGCTTTTGCTCACAGCTTGCTGCAGATGCTGCTGCGCTTCAATGCGCCCCCGGCTAACACTTTCTGGGCATTTGTTGGCGTGGTACTGCTTGATTATGTGCTGGCGTTTACCGTACTCGGCACCGCTTCGTTCTTCGGCAAGCCGTTCAAGAGCCGCACCGCCAGCGTAGCGGTCGGTTCCGTTGCAGTCTGTGTGTTGCGCTTCCTGTGCAGCTTTGCTTCAGGGATCCTGATCTGGGGAGCCTATGCCCCCGAGGGAACCCCGGTGTGGCTGTATTCGCTGACTTATAACGGCAGCTACATGCTGGTTGAGACGGCCATCACCGCCGTGATGTCGGTTGCCCTGATTCAGGTGCTTGACCGTGTGGGGCACCGGAATTTGGGAAAAACCCAATAAAGAGAACCAAAAGGCTGCCGCGATGCATTTCGCGGCAGCCTTTTTTTGCGTTGTCCTGAAGGTTGCACAGGAATCCGTTTTCGGTCGTTTTACAGCGTCTTACCTGAACTTCACGCGCAGTTTTCAGACGGGCTGTCGTTATAGTCAGTTAACTATAGAAAATATCCAAGAAAATGGTGATTGCTTCTGTTTTCAAATGAACTGACTATATTGTCCGGAACGCTCAACCTTCAATTCATTATCTGAATATTTTTTCGCAGAGCTGACAGCCCGTAGGGGTTGCCGCGCAGCCGCCGCGGGCGGTTTCGCGCAGCTCAATCGGTAGGCTGTGCCCGACGCGGAACAGCGCTTCCACCATTTCGTCAAACGGAATGGGATTTTTTATACCGCTCAGCGCCATTTCCGCACAGATCAGCGCGTTGGAGGCACCCATGGCGTTGCGCGGCTGACAGGGTGTTTCCACCAGACCGGCAATCGGGTCGCACACAAGGCCCAAAATGTTTCCTGTGGCCAGCGCGGAAGCATTCAGGCACTGTTCGGGGTTTCCGCCCATGAGCTCCGTTACGGCGGAGGCCGCCATTGCAGATGCAACGCCGACTTCTGCCTGACAACCGCCCTGCGCGCCTGAAACCGTCGCGTTTTTCATAAACAGGTACCCGATTCCGCCCGCGTTGAAAAGTGCGGTGACAATATCGTCGTCAGTCAGCTCGAATTCCTCCTGCACCGCCAGCAATGTTCCGGGAATCACGCCGGAGGAACCCGCAGTCGGCGCCGCGACAATCAGCCCCATGGAAGCGTTAACCTCCGGTACCGCAAGCGCGTATGCAACGGCTTTTGCGATTACACTGCCGCATACCGTCCTGTTTTGCCGGCTATGCTTGTACACCTTCTGTGCTTCGCCGCCGATTAAGCCCCCTACGGTTTTTATATCTTCCTTTAGCGGCTGCTTTGCCGCTTTTTTCATAATTTCAAGGGAATGCGCCATACGCTTCCTGACGCTGTTGCGCGTACCGCCGAAGATTTTCAGTTCGCGGCGGATTGTCGCTTCCGATATCGCAATATTTTCATTGGCGCACAGCGTCAAAAGCGCCGCGCCGGTGGTAAAATTCATAAGTTCTCCAATCCGCCCGGGTACGGGCATTACAGTTTAATGACCATTGCGGAGTGTATTTCCTGATGCTGCTGAATCTTGTCCACCAGTTCCTGCGGAATATCGTTGTCCGTTTCAATAATAGTGTAAGCGTTTTCACCTTTGTTTTCCCGGTAGAGGCGCATAAACGCAATGTTGATTTCGTAATCGCTGAGGCACTTCGTAATGTACGCGACGACGCCGAAAGTGTCCCGCTGCTTAATCAGCAGGGTCGTCAGGTCGCCGGTCAAATCAACGTCAATATTATCTATTTTTTCAATATGGCAGTCGCCCCCGCCTGTGGAAACGCCCCGCACAAAGACAGTCTGCCCGTTCTCCGTGGTAATGGTGATGTCCGCCGTGTTCGGGTGTACGTCCGTATTGGTTTCATTGGTCTCGAACGAATAAGAGAGACCGGCTTCGTCGGCGTAGCGAAAGGAATCCTTAATCCGCGCGTCCTCCGTCTGGAAGCCGAGGATTCCGCCGAGCAGCGCGCGGTCTGTGCCGTGGCCTTTGTAGGTTTTTGCAAAAGAGCCGTAAAGCACGAAATGTACCGCGGTGATTTTCCCTGCGGCGAGCTTTCGTGCCATCAGGGCAATTCTCAGCGCACCGGCGGTGTGCGAGCTGGAGGGGCCGATCATATTCGGGCCGATTACGTCAAAAACGCTGATTTCTTTCATAGCGTTCTCCTTAACAGAGTTTTTATCATTATTGTCAGTTCACTTTAGAACACATCCAAGAAAATGTTGATTGGTTTTGTTTTCAAGTTAACTGACTATATTATATCCCTTATTGTATCACCGCGCAATTTTTACATGTGAAAAAGATCGAAGATACGGACTGAAATTACAGTCCTTTTGAATGGGCACAAATCGACAAACGCCCTGTGCTATACTGTACAAAGAAATAGACAATTTGTTAGGTAATAATTTACGTTAGATTTGTAACAAAATACCTAAAATATATTACATAAATAAATGATAATTACAAACATCATACAAAATACTTGATATTTTGCGGGATTGTGTTATCATAAACATAAATCACGGAAGTAGAAAATCCTGGAGGGAGAAATGAATATGCCGAGTCAGGGTGAAGCAAACCTTACCACCCAATCCTTGGATTTATTTGTGCAGGGAACCAACGCCAGAGCGTATGAGTTTATGGGTTTACATAAAGCGGAAGAGCAGGAAGGCATGGTCTGCCGTGTGTGGGCGCCGAACGCGAAGGCGGTTTCTCTTGTGGGTGACTTTAACGAGTGGAAACCCGGCGAGAATCCGATGGAACTCATCGGCGGCGGAGTTTGGGAATGCCGCTTGCCGGAATTTCTGGACCAGTTCACTACATATAAATTCTGTGTAGAAGGGTCCGGCGGAAAGCGGGTTTTCAAAAGCGACCCTTACGCGTTCCATTTTGAAACCCGTCCGGGAAGCGCTTCAAAATATTATGATATTGAAGGCTACCGCTGGCACGATGCTGCGTGGATGCGTCATAAAACGGCGAAGCCGCATTATAGCCAGCCGATTAATATTTATGAGGTACACGCCGGTTCCTGGCGCAGGTATGAGGACGGGAGTGTATTTTCGTATTCCAAGCTGGCGGAGGAACTCATCCCCTATGTCAAGGACATGGGGTACACCCATATTGAACTGATGCCGATTACCGAGTATCCTTATGACGGTTCGTGGGGCTACCAGGTGACGGGCTATTTTGCCCCGACAAGCCGTTATGGGGAACCGAAAGACCTGATGAATTTCATCGACCGCTGCCATCGGGCGGGAATCGGCGTGATTATGGACTGGGTGCCCGCGCATTTTCCAAAGGACGAAGCGGGGCTGGCGCTCTTTGACGGTACGCCCTGCTATGAATATGCCGACCCGCGAAAGGGTGAGCATAAAGAATGGGGAACGCTCGTCTTTGACTACAGCCGCGGCGGGGTGCTCAGCTTTTTGATTTCCAGCGCGGTATTCTGGCTTGAAAAATACCATATTGACGGAATCCGTGCCGATGCGGTCGCTTCCATCCTCTACCTCGATTACAGCCGCAAGGACGGGGAGTGGGTGCCGAATAAATTCGGCGGGAAGGAAAATCTGGAAGCGGTGGCTTTTCTGCAGAAGCTGAACGAGACTGTGTTTCAGTTGTTCCCGGAGGTCATGATGATTGCGGAGGAATCCACCTCGTGGCCGATGGTTTCCCGCCCGACTTACTGCGGGGGGCTGGGGTTCAACTATAAGTGGAACATGGGCTGGATGAACGACATGCTGCACTATATGTCGCTCGACCCGCTTTACCGCCCGCACAATCAGAATAACCTGACGTTTTCGTTTATGTATGCGTTTTCGGAGAACTTTGTTCTGCCCATTTCACACGATGAAGTGGTGCACGGAAAATGTTCGCTGATGAATAAAATGCCCGGTGAAAATGAGCAGAAATTTGCCGGTGTTCGTGCGTTCATGTGCTATATGATGGCGCACCCCGGGAAAAAACTGATTTTTATGGGTACGGAATTCGGCCAGTTTATTGAGTGGAATTACGAACAGGAGCTGGACTGGCTGCTGCTGCAGTATCCTCAGCATCAAAAACAGCAGAAGTTCTTCCGTGACCTGAATCATTTCTACCTGAACACCTCTGCGCTGTGGGAAGTGGATTTTTCATGGGAAGGCTTTTCGTGGATTTCGAACGACGACAATACCCAGAGTGTCATCGCGTTCCGACGGATTGACAAGGCAGGTAAAGAAGTGATCGCCGTCTGTAATTTCCAGCCGGTGCGGCGCGACACCTACTCTATCGGCGTTCCTTATGCGGGAATTTACGAAGAAGTTTTTTCGTCCGATTCCGAGGAGTACGGCGGAAGCGGAATTACCAACGGAAGCAGTATCCACACACTGGAGCAGCCTATGCATGGCTGTAAGCAGTCCGTAAGCCTGACGCTGCCGCCGCTGTCTGTGCTGTTTTTGAAATGTAAGCGGCGTTATGAAAAGCATGCCCGCCCGGAGTTGCCGGAAAAAGGAAAAGCGGGCAGAGCAAGCAAACAATAGGGAGGAAACGAATATGTTGCCAAAACAGGAAGTCGTAGCAATGCTGCTTGCCGGCGGTCAGGGCAGCAGACTGGGCGTGCTGACCAAGAATCTGGCAAAACCCGCTGTACCCTATGGGGGGAAATACCGCATCATTGATTTTCCGCTTTCAAACTGTGTGAACTCCGGCATCGAAACCGTGGGCGTTCTCACCCAGTACCAGCCGCTTGTATTAAATGAATACATCGGCAGCGGCCAGCCCTGGGATTTGGACAGCATGAATGCCGGGGTGCGCGTACTTCCGCCTTATCAGCGCAAACGCAAGTCGGACTGGTACAAAGGCACGGCAAACGCTATCTATCAGAATATTGAGTATATCGAGCGGTATAATCCGGAATATGTCATCGTTCTTTCGGGCGACCATATTTATAAAATGGATTATTCCAAAATGATTGCCTATCATAAGCAGAAGGAGGCGGCCTGCACCATCGCGGTCATTGAAGTTCCGCTGGAGGAGGCTTCCCGTTTCGGTATCCTGAATACAAAGGAAGACGGCACAATCTATCAGTTTGATGAGAAGCCGAAAATACCGAAAAGTAATCAGGCTTCCATGGGCATTTATGTATTCACCTGGAGCAAGCTGAAGAAATTTCTGGAAGCGGACGACGCGAACCCGAAATCTTCCAACGACTTCGGAAAGGACCTCCTTCCCGCTATGCTGAACGCCGGGGAGCGCATGATGGCATACCGCTTTGAGGGGTACTGGAAGGATGTCGGTACGGTCGAAAGCCTGTGGGAATCCAACATGGATTTGCTGAACCCGAACATACAGCTTGACCTGAATGAGGAAAGCTGGAAAATCTATTCCCGCAATCCCGTCATGCCGCCCCACTACATTGCGAAGGGCGCAAAGGTGCAGAACTCCCTTGTGGCGGAAGGTAGCAACGTTTACGGCGAAATTGATTTCGCGGTGCTGTTTTCCGGCGTTTATATCGCGCCCGGCGCGGTCGTAAAGGATTCCATTATTATGAACGGTGCCAGAATTGAGGAAAACGCCATCGTGCAGTACGCAATCGTGTCTGAAAACTCCGTAATCGGCAAGGGCGCTGTTGTGGGAGCGCGACCGGAAGAGATTGAAAATAAGGACGAATGGGGCATTGCCGTCATCGGCGACGGCTGCGTGATTGCCCCCGGCAGCACTGTGCCGCCAAAGGCAATGATTGACCGTGAAACGCTGACGGAGGAGGGAACGAAATAATGCGCGGCAACAATGTAATGGGTCTTATTTTTTCCAATGTACATGATGAAAAACTTCGGGAATTAACGGAAAACCGTGCCATGGCTTCCGTGCCGTTCGGCGGACGGTACCGCCTGATTGATTTTGCGCTTTCCAACATGGTGAATTCCGGCATCAATAAAGTCGGGGTAATTACCAAAAGCAACTACCAGTCGCTGATGGATCATCTGGCCTCCGGCAAAGCATGGGATCTTTCGCGCAAGCGGGAAGGGCTCGTTATGCTGCCGCCGTTCGGCAGCCACGACCCCGCTTCCAACGGCCGTGTGGAGTCGCTGTCTTCCGTTCTGACTTACCTTACGAATTCACGGGAAGAGTTTGTACTGATGAGCGACAGCGACGTGATCTGCAACATCAATTATGCCGACGTGCTTGCTTTTCATATGGAGCACGGTGCGGATATGACCGTGATTTACAGCTTTGGCAAGCTGCCTGAAAAAATCGCCAACCCCACGGTTCACACCGTTGACCCTGACGGGCGTGTGCGTGACCTTCTTGTGAACCCGAGGGTGGACGGCAGCTGCAATTACGGTATGGGAATGGTTCTGATCTCCCGGGAGTTGCTCATTAAGGTTGTGGGCGACTGCGTCAGCCGCAACCTGTATAATTTTAAACGGGATTTTTTGCAGAGAAGTGTGCCGAATTACGCGGTTTACGGCTATGAATTCAAAGGATATGTACAGCATATCTGCTCCATGAACTCTTATTTTGACGCGAATATGTCGCTGATGCTTCCTTCCGTGCGCGCAGAGCTGTTCAACGCAAACCGCCCGATTTACACCAAGGTGCGCGACGATATGCCGGCGCGCTACGGGCTGGGCTCCGCAGTTTCGAATTCCCTGATTGCGGACGGCTGCGTGATTGAAGGAACGGTTGAAAACTGTGTGCTGTTCCGCGGCGTACATATCGGGAAGAGCGCGAAAGTGGAAAACTGTGTCATTATGCAGGACAGCGTCATTGGTCCGAACTGCAAGTTGAACTATGTTGTGGTTGACAAGGACGTTACGATCCGAAATGATCGATCGCTGTTCGGGTTCCAGTCTTACCCGGTATTTATCAGCAAGGGCAGCGTCGTGTAATATAGATGGAAAAGAAAGCCGGATGAATGATTTCAAAAACAGAATTTATAAGGAGGGTTCGGAATGAAAGTTTTATACTGTACGAGTGAAGCAAGACCGTTTGCCGCGACAGGGGGCCTTGCCGACGTTGCGGGTTCGCTTCCGCAGGCGCTGCGGCTCAGGCTGATCGGCTGCCGCGTGGTTATGCCGCTTTATGAGGACGTGCCCCAGGAGCTGCGCGAAAAAATGACGTTTCTCACCAGCCTTTCGGTTCCGGTGGCGTGGCGCCGTCAGTACTGCGGGATCTATGAAGCCAAGCATGGCGGTGTAATTTTCTACCTGATCGACAATCAGTATTACTTTAAGCGCAAGGGCCTGTACGGCCATTACGACGACGCGGAACGTTTCGCGTTTTTATCCCGCGCCGCGCTGGAAATGCTGCCTTATATCGACTTCCACCCCGACATTATTCACTGCAATGACTGGCAGACCGCAATGGTTCCGGTTTACCTCAGCCAGCTTTATTCCGGAAATGACTGGTACAAGAACATAAAAACGGTGTTTACCATCCATAATATTCAGTATCAGGGCAAGTATGGACAGGAACTGCTTGAGGACGTGTTCGGCATTCCGCAGTCGGCAGAATCCATTATGGAGTACGACAATTGCATCAATCTGATGAAAGCCGCAATCGAGACCTCAAACCGTGTAACGACGGTCAGCCCGACCTATGCGCAGGAAATTCTCGACCCGTGGTTTTCCTATGGTTTGGACGAAATTTTGAAAGAGCGGCAATGGAAGCTGTCGGGCATTTTGAACGGCATTGACACCACCGGGTACGACCCACAGGCCGATGCGGAAATTTACGCAAATTACGGCGCGGATGATGTGACTGCCGGCAAACAGAAAAACAAGCTCGCCTTACAGGAACGCCTGGGTTTTGAGCAAAAGCCGGACGTACCGCTGATCGGTATGGTTACGCGCATGGTGGCGCCCAAAGGGATTGATCTTGTCAAAGAAACCCTTGACAAGCTAATGCAGGAAACCGACGCGCAGTTTGTCATACTCGGTTCCGGCGATTGGGAGTATGAAACCTTTTTCCGTGAGGCTCAGAAAAGGTATCCCGGTCGACTCTGCTCCTGCTTCGGGTTTATTCCCGAACTGTCGCGCAAAATTTACGCGGCGGCCGATATCTTTCTGATGCCCAGCAGGAGCGAGCCCTGCGGCCTTTCGCAGATGATCGCCCTGCGCTATGGAACGATCCCGGTCGTGCGCGAGACGGGCGGACTGAAGGATTCTGTGAGTGACAGCGGCGATGGGGAAGGAAATGGCTTTACATTCCAGACTTATGACAGCGGCGACATGCTTCACGCGGTGTACCGCGCGCTGGAGGGGTATAAAAACCCGGAAGGATGGGAAATCCTTGTGCGGCGCGCGGTAAACAGCGATTTCAGCTGGGGGCGCTCCGCCAATGAGTATATCCGGCTGTACCGTGAATTACTGAAAAGCGAATAAATAGGGCGTATTTCTTTGCGGCCTGCCGTGAAAGCGGCAGGCCGCCGATTTGACGGAGGACCTTCATGAGCACAAAAAAATCACATCCCGGTCTGAAAAAATTCCTTTTGGTTTTAGCCGGAATTGTCTTTGCACTTGCCGCGGTATATGCGGTGTACCGTGTGGCAAGCGGCGCGTTCGACCGCCGGTATTCCGCTTCCTCCGCTCTGCCGGAATCCTCCGTTTCGGAAGAACCAAGCAGCTCAGCTTCTTTGCCGGAAAGCAGCGCGATCAGTTCGGAGCCGGTTTCCTCCGTCCCCGCCGAGCCGCAGATTCCGGCTGTGGAAGGCATTTTTTCAGCTTACGGTAAACAGGCATGGGAAAAAATGCAGACCATGACGCTGAAAGAAAAGGTCGGGCAGGTTTTCCTGTTTCGCTGCCCCGACACTGGCGCGGCGGAAACGGCAGCCAAATACCAGCCGGGCGGTTACTGCCTGATGGCCTCGAACTTTCAGGGCCAGACCACCGCACAGGTGCAAAATCTGCTGAAATCCGTTCAGCAGGCGAGCAAAATCAACATGATTCTTACCTGTGATGAGGAAGGTGGCACCGTTGTGCGCGTCAGTAAATTTCCCGCGCTTGCCAAAACGCCTTTTCGTTCGCCGCAGTCTGTGTTTCGTTCCGGCGGTATGGAGGGCATCACCAATGATACGGTCAAAAAGGCAAAGCTGCTCAAAAGCCTTGGGTTGAATCTGAATCTGGCTCCGGTCAGCGATGTATCCACGAATCAGTCCGATTTTATCTACGCCCGTTCCTTCGGAAAAGATGCGGAAAAAACCGCCAAATTTGTGGAAACCTCCGTGAAAGCCTATAATAGCCAGAAGTTTTCGAGCACGCTCAAGCACTTCCCGGGTTACGGGAATAACAAAGATACCCACACGGGCATTGCCTATGACAACCGCAGCTACGAAACGTTTGAAAAATCCGATTTTCTGCCGTTTGAGGCGGGAATTCAGGCAGGAGCCCAATGTGTTCTGGTATCGCACAATATTGTAAAAAGCATGGACGCGCAGGAGCCTGCTTCGCTTTCCCCGAAGGTGCATCAAATTCTGCGGGACAAGCTCGGTTTTACCGGAATTATCATTACGGACGATTTGGTGATGGGTGCAATCCGCGACTTCACCGACGGGAAAAATCCATGTAAGTCCGCATTTCTCGCGGGAAACGATATGCTGCTTTCGTCCAATATTGATGAGGATTTTAGCGCGCTCTATTCCGCCGTGCTGGACGGAAGTATCTCGGAGACGCGGCTGAATGAGAGCGTTCAGCGCGTTCTGGCGTGGAAGTACACGATGGGAATTGTTTCTTAAGGGGGAATCGTGATGAAGATGAGAAGAATCAAGCTTGTGCATACGATGAATACGCGCGACTTAGGCGGCTACCCGCTTGGAAGCTCCGGCGCTACCCGTTTCGGCAGGATCCTGCGCAGCGACGCGCCGTGTGAATTGGTGCCGGAGGAGGTGCAGTACCTGAAAGAATTCGGCGTACGTACGGCAATTGACCTGCGTTCCCCGGCAGAAGCAGAATACAGGCCGTGTTCTTTGCAAAATACGGACGGCATTTCCTATCGCCATATTCCGTTTGCCATAGGAAACCGCACGCCAGTTTCGGCGGAAGAAGTGCCGCTTCTGTATTGGAAAATCGTGACGGATTATTCCGCTATGAGCCGGATTATGAAATCCATTGCGGAAGAACCGGAAACGGTACTCTTTTTCTGCTCCGCCGGTAAAGACAGAACCGGGGTGGTAGCGGCGCTGCTGCTTCTACACACCGGGGTCGCGCGGGAAGATATTTTAGCGGATTATCAGATTTCCTACACCTATATCCGTCCCGTAATCGAAGCAATCCGCGCGAAAGATCAGAAGCTTCCATCGTTTTACGGGCGCTCCGACATGGAATATATGGACGCCCTGCTCGACAGGTTTCAGGAGGTGTACGGTTCCTCCGAACATTATTTTGAAGAGATCGGTTTGACGGAGCAGGAGCGCGCAATATTAAAACAAAAGTTAATATAGTGATATAAATATACTTTTAGTATATTTTAATTTCCCCATCTGCATAAAATTTTGCTATTATTCCGCTGAAAGTATAAAATAATACTGTTTGGTTAATAAAATGAAGATATAAAAAGGAGGTTTACTATTTTGAATTTATCAGATTTAGAGAAAGAACTGCTCAAAGAAATCCGTGACGAAGACCGCTTCCCGATTGTGCGGCTGGAGCTGCACAGTTCGGAGGAAGAGGAACTTGTTAATATTGCGCTCAACTATGCGCGCATCACCGACCCGCAGGACAGCATGGAAACGGTGAGGGCACGCGGCGAAGCGCTGCGCGGCCTGATGGAAAAGGGACTGGTGTTCATTGATTATACCGTGAGAATCTGGGTATCCGGCGATTACGACGTTTACTATAGAAGCAATATTTACGAGCTGCTCTGCCATACCGTTATGGAGGGTGCGAAACAGCCCGGCGCGCTGTTCAACCTGCCCTACTTGCGCAAGGGGTACGCCAGTCTGACCCGCCGGGGCGAAAAGACCGCCGCCACGCTGTAAAAAAGAGAGCTTTGCGAATGAAAATTCATTTGCAAAGCTCTCTTTATCAAAAACTGCTTGTGGGCATCTTCAAACCCACAAGCAGTTTTTCTGGGCCGGCCGGTATATTGATTCAATGTGCGGCAGGCCGTTGCATTTTACGGTTTCCATGTTATACTTTATTTATGCTCTTTTTTCGCGCCCATCTGAACTTCCGCATTTTGAACCAGATTAAAAAGGGAAGAAGAGAACAGCGGGTATTCAGCGGAAAGCTTTTCCGGCGACAAAGCCGACATTTCACCCTTGTCCATCCCTTTTAAATCGTCCACATCTTCACCTTGTGCAAGGCACTCGGCGTTGGAAAGCGCAATCTCCTGCGCCGCACCGGCGCGCCCGCTGCTCAGCTTCAGCGGAACGGAAAACATACCTTGCGGGTTTTTGGGATTGGCGGAATACAAAAGGCGGAATACCCTGTATACCGTCAGGTTCAGGTACGACGAAACCTCGGCGGTCAGCGCTTTGCTGCCACACTTTTGCAGAATGCTGTAGATAATGTTCAGCGAATTGGCGATCAGCTTTTTATTCAGCACGGGCAGCAGGCTGCCCTTCAAAACATTTTCTTTTCCCATCGCGTCCGGTTCAGGAATTTCGTCCACCGTAATGGTGGCCCCGTTGCGCTGGGGGGTTCTGCCCAGCAGGTAATCACAGGAAACTTCGTAAAAATCAGCCGCGCGTACTACAAAATCAAGGCCGCACGCACGGATTCCTTTTTCGTAGTGCGACAAAAGAGCCTGAGAAACCTCCAGTTCCTCAGCCGCTTTTTTCTGACTTAATCCGCGCTCTTTCCGCAGTAATGTAATAATTCTGGGAAAATCGTTGTTCATGGCTTGTAGTCCCCTGTCGAATCATGGATAATTAACGTCTTGTAAAGTATATAACAGATATAACGCTATGTAAAGCCACTATATATCGTGCTTATTGAAGAACGGCTGCTATGTATCTAGTCGTTTTTACAGGTAATTGACAAATAAAGGAGTATTTGTATGAAGTCCTACACCATTCATCTGATCCGCCACGGTCTTGCTGAAGGAAACGCGCTGGGGCAATACATCGGCAGCACCGATTCCCCGCTTGCGCCGCAGGGCATTTCCCGGCTGCGTGAGCTGAAAGCGCGCGGCAGCTACCCGACGGCACAGGTGTATTTTACCAGCCCGCTCAAGCGCTGCATTCAAACGCTCGACGTGCTGTACCCCGGGGCGCAGCCGGTTGTGATCAATGATTTTCGCGAATGCGATTTTGGGGATTGGGAGGGCAAAACCGCGGACGAACTTTCCGGCGACCCCCTGTTTACGAAATGGGTCAACGGAGAGCTGTCGACGCCCCCGAACGGGGAAAGTGGCGCCACCGCAATGCAGCGGGCCTGTGCCGCGTTTGAAAAGATTGTGGACAGCATGATGCACTCCGGTACGACCAGCGCCGTCATTGTGGCGCACGGCGGTACGCTGATGTCGATTCTGTCCGCCTACGGTCTGCCGCGCGCGGATTTTTACGACTGGATGACGGAAAGCGGCTGCGGCTATTCGCTGCGCGTGACCCCGGGGCTCTGGATGCGCTCAATGGTGGCGGAAGCTTACGCAACGCTGCCGGGCGGGGAATCCGAGGAGCCGGACGAGCAGAAGCTTGTTATTGACCTTGCCCGCGAGGCCGCGGAACATGCTTTCGGAAAAAAAGATGAAGAGAAGCCTTGACAAGCGTATATTCATAAAATATAATGAGTATTAATTTAACACGTTAATTAAATACCATTGACAGGCAATGAAGGGAACAAGACATCAGCGGATATCCTCCAGAGAACCGGCGGTCGGTGCGAGCCGGTGAATCTGCTTATGTGTATAGCTCATCCCGGAGCCGCCGTTTCGATGCAGACAATGCCAGAAACGGACGCAGCGGCAGCGTTACAGGCCGGGGCCTTGATTAGAGGCTGACGAGGGTTTCCGCAAAGCGGAACCGAATTTGGGTGGTACCACGAATGAGTTTGTTCGTCCCAAGAACAGCGTTTGCTGTTCTTGGGACTTTTTTTATTTCATTATCAAGATAGGAGTGTTTGACCATGTACGCAGGCTGCAAAAAGTATATTCCGTTTCAGCCGATTTCCCTTCCCGACCGCCAATGGCCCGACCGTGTGATTGACAAAGCGCCCGTTTGGTGCAGCGTTGACCTGCGCGACGGAAATCAGGCGCTGATTGACCCGATGAATCTGGAAGAAAAGCTGCTTTTTTTTCAAACGCTGGTGGACATCGGCTTCAAGGAGATCGAAGTCGGGTTTCCGTCCGCTTCAGAAACGGAGTATGAAATCCTGCGTACCCTGATTGAACGCGGCCTGATCCCGGACGACGTGACGATTCAGGTACTCGTGCAGGCGCGCCCGCATCTCATTCAAAAGACGTTTGAAGCGATCCGCGGCGCGAAGAATGTCATTGTGCATTTCTACAATTCCACTTCGACTCTGCAGCGAAAAGTGGTTTTTCACACGGATATGCAGGGCGTGATCGATATTGCGGTTGAGGGCGCAAAGCTCATCAAACGCCTGACTGATGAGGAAGTGCAGAGGGGCGGCGCGAATATTCGCTATGAATATTCGCCGGAAAGCTTTTCCGGAACGGAAATTGATAACGCGGTGCTGATTTGCGAAAAAGTAATGGAAGCGCTGCAGCCCACGCCGGAAAAGAAGCTGATTCTCAATCTTCCCAATACGGTGGAGGGCAGTACCCCGAACTGCCACGCCGATCAGATTGAGTATTTCTGCCGCCATATCAAAAACCGTGAAAGTGTGATTATCAGCCTGCACCCGCACAATGACCGCGGCACCGCGACCGCAGCGACAGAGCTTGGGCTGCTGGCGGGCGCCGACCGCGTGGAGGGCACGCTGTTCGGCAACGGGGAACGCACCGGGAACGCGGATATTATGGTAGTAGCTATGAATCTATATTCGCAGGGTATTGACCCGAAGCTTGATTTTTCCCGAATCCGCGATGTTCGCGACGTGTATGAGCGGTGCACAAAAATGAAAGTGCACGAGCGTCACCCTTACGCCGGCGACCTTGTGTTTACCGCGTTTTCCGGTTCGCATCAGGATGCGATTAAAAAAGGCGTTGACTATATGGCACAGAGCAAATCGGAGTACTGGGAAGTTCCCTATCTGCCGATTGACCCGGCGGACGTCGGGCGCGCCTACGAGCCGATTATCCGCATCAACAGCCAGTCGGGCAAGGGCGGCGCGGCGTTTGTCATGCAGCAGAATTTCGGTTACGAAATGCCCAAGGCAATGCACCCGGAATTCGGAACGGCGGTGAAAAACGCCTGCGACGCGGCGGGCCGCGAGCTGAAGCCAGAGGAAATCTTTGAGATTTTCCGGAAAGAATACCTCGAAATCAGCACGCCCTACAACCTCAAGCAGTATACACTTCATGAAGAAAACGATATTACCGAAAATACGCAGGTGCATTTTGAGGGCGTCCTCCGTTTCCGGCACGAAGACCATCCTGTCAGCGCGTGCGGCAACGGTCCGGTCAGCGCGTTCTTCCGCGCCATTGCGGGAGTCGGCATCATGGACTTTCAATTTGTTACTTACAGTGAACACGCGATTTCCGCCGGAGCGGACTCCAAGGCGGTCTCTTACATTCATCTGACCGCGCCGGACGGCAGCGACGTTTTTGGCGTGGGGGTCGACAATAATATCAGTCTGGCGTCCATCAAGGGAATTATCTGTGCCGTGAACCGCGCGCAGGCAAAGATCGAAAACTACGTCCATGACAAGCAGAATATTCACGGCACTGACGTAAACCGCGCACAGGTAAAACAGGAAAGGGAGAAACTGTAAAATGAAAGAATATCATATTGTTCTGCTCAAGGGCGACGGCATCGGGCCGGAAATCGTGACACAGGCGGTAAAGGTTTTGCGGCGTGTTACCAAAAAATTCGGATTTTTCATGCAGTTCGAAGACGCGCTGCTGGGCGGTTGTGCCATTGACGCTGTCGGGGTCCCGCTCCCGCAGGCAACGATGGAAAGGTGCAAAGCGGCGGATTCTACTCTGCTCGGCGCGGTCGGCGGCCCAAAGTGGGATTCGCTGCCCGGAAACGGCAGACCGGAAGCCGGTCTGCTCGGAATCCGCAGTGCACTGGGGCTGTTCGCAAACCTGCGCCCGGCGGTTATTTTTGAGCCGCTGCGCGCCGCCTCCCCGCTAAAGCCTGAAATCATCGGGGAAGCGCTCGACATTATGGTTGTGCGTGAGCTGACGGGCGGCATCTACTTTGGCGAGCGCGGGAGCAAAACAGTGGACGGGGTGCAGGCCGCCTATGATACAGAGCAGTACTCCGTTCCGGAGGTCGAGCGAATTGCCCGTGTAGGCTTTGAAATGGCAAAGAAACGCGGCGGCAGGCTGTGCAGTGTGGATAAAGCCAATGTGCTGGAATCCTCCCGTCTGTGGCGCGCCACGGTTGCCCGCATCGGAAAAGAAGAGTACCCCGAAATTGAGCTGTCCAATATGTATGTGGACAACTGTGCCATGCAGCTGGTGCGCAATCCAAAGCAGTTTGACGTCATCGTAACCTCCAATATGTTCGGCGATATTCTATCCGACGAAGCCTCCATGATCAGCGGTTCCATCGGAATGCTGGCGTCCGCCAGCCTCGGCAGCGGCAAGGCCGGGCTATATGAACCAATTCACGGTTCCGCACCCGATATTGCCGGAACGGATACGGCGAACCCGCTCGCCACCATTCTGTCCGCCGCCATGATGCTCCGCTATTCGCTGAACGAACCGCAGGCGGCGCAGGCGATTGAAACCGCTGTTTCAGAAGTGTTGAAATCCGCCCGTACGCCGGATATCTGGGCAGAGGGCTTCCGGAAGGTCGGCTGTGAAGAAATAGGCGAGCTGGTCAGCGGACTAATTTAGTTTTACTCCGGAAGGGAATCTTCATCAAAAAAGCACACTAGGCCGAATTATGGCCGGGTGTGCTTTTTCGGGGAATCCGGATTATTGAAGGAGAAAAGAATATTGGAAAAGGAAACATCAGCCTTTCAGAAAGGGCTGCGAGACGGATTGCCGATTTGCCTGGGATACATCAGCGTGTCGTTCGCTTTTGGCATGACCGCCACGCAGGGTGGTATGCCGGCATGGGCGGCACTGGTCATCTCCATGACAAATATGACGAGTGCGGGGCAGGTTGCGGGCGCCAACCTGATTTTGTCGGGAGGCACATACCTCGAAATTGCGGCGGCTACGCTCGTTATCAATATCCGTTATATGCTGATGTCGCTTTCGCTTTCACAGAAAGTGGACAACACCATGACCTCGCTGCAGCGTTGGGTGCTTTCGTTTGGCATCACCGATGAAGTATTTGCGGTATCCATGCAGCAGGAGGGCACGGTGACAGCGAAATATCTTTCGGGCCTGATCTTTACCCCTTATATCGGCTGGACATTGGGAACGCTTCTCGGCGCGACGGCAACGGATCTGCTGCCTGCCAGCGTGCGCACCGCGCTCGGAATAGCGATTTACGGTATGTTTATCGCAATTATTATCCCTCCGGCGCGAAAGTCCGGCTCCGTTGCCCGGGTGGTTATTATTGCCGCCGCACTGAGCTGTCTGTTTCGCTTCACGCCCGGTTTCAGCCGCGTGTCGGGGGGGTGGGTCATGATTTTATGCGCGGTAGCGGTCTCGGCTTACGGTGCGCTGCGGTACCCCGTTCAGGAAACGGAGGAACAACGGTGATGGGTGTGGAGCGTATTTTGATCAGTACGCTGATTATGGCGGGCGTGACTTACCTGATTCGGATGCTCCCGCTCGGCGTATTCAAGCGGAAAATTACGAACCGGTTCGTCCGGTCGTTTCTGGCTTATGTACCCTATGCGGTGCTTGCTGCAATGACCTTTCCCGCAATTCTCTATTCTACCGCGAATGTATATTCGGCGGCAGCCGGGCTGTTTGCCGCGCTGCTGCTCGCTTACTGGGGCAAAGGACTGCTGACGGTGGCAGTCGGTTCGGTTGCCGTAGTTTTCTTCACGGAGCAGGTTATGCGCGTGTTGGGGTTTATATAGGAAATAACAAAAGACAGGGATGCTGTTTTGCAGCGTCCCTGTCTTTTGTTTGAGGCGGTAAGTATCCGCTTACGTTCAATAGCCGAATTTACCCGCAAGGGATTCGTCGTTCACGATCCATTCTTCCACATCCACGCCGGTATAGTCCGTTTTTGTGTTGCGTACCACAACGCGTGAAATGCCCGCGTTAATGATCAGACGCTTACACATGGAGCAGGAAGAGGCGTTTTCCACATATTCGCCTGTTTTCATGTCGCGTCCGACCAAATACAGGGTGCTGCCGATCATTTCATTTCGCGAAGCGCTGATGATGGCATTGGCTTCGGCGTGAACCGAGCGGCAAAGCTCATAGCGTTCCCCGCGCGGAACGCCGAGCGATTCGCGCACACAAACACCGGTGTCAAGGCAGTTGCGGCGTCCGCGTGGGGCGCCGCTGTAGCCGGACGATACAATTTCGTCGTGCTGCACAATGATCGCACCGAAATTGCGGCGCAGGCAGGTTCCACGCTCCGAAACGGTTTCGGCTATATCAAGATAATAGTTTTCTTTGTCTGTACGGTTCATGTCAGGCCTCCATTTGAATATTTCAACTCTATCATATTGTATTTTCGACAAATAATCAATGGAAATTTTGATGCCTGTGTGATACAATAGGCTCAAACTTACAGTTTGAGCCATTGAGAATTTGCTGAGCACAGCCCCTCCCGCCGCTCCGCGTCGGCGCAAATTCTAAGCCAGAGAGATATAATAAAACCCAAATCGGGTGGGACTGTGTTTTGCCCGTCCCATCATTTCTGATAGAAATACGGAGAATTAAATGAATTTATCGGATTTGTCCACAATCAAAAGTGTTCTTGCCCGCCATGGCTTTTCTTTTTCCAAATCGCTGGGGCAGAATTTTCTGGTGAACCCGGAGGTTTGCCCGCGTATGGCAGAAGAATGCGGCGCGGAGCAGGGCGTTGGAGTGCTGGAAATCGGGCCGGGTATCGGCGTTCTTACTGCGGAGCTGGCAAAACGGGCGGAAAAAGTGGTTTCGGTCGAGCTTGACCGCAGGCTGCTCCCCGTGCTGAAAGAAACGCTTTCCGAATATTCCAATGTGAATGTTGTAAACGGAGATGTATTGAAGCTTGACCTGAGCCGCCTGATTCAAGAGGAATTTTCCGGGCTGCGGGTCGTTGTCTGCGCGAATCTTCCGTATTACATCACCTCGCCGGTGATTATGAAGCTGTTGGAAGAACAGCTGCCGATTGAGGCAATCACCGTTATGGTGCAGCGGGAAGCGGCCGACCGGCTTTGCGCGGAGCCGGGAACGCGTGCCTGCGGCGCGGTCAGCGCGGCGGTGCAGTATTTCGCGGAGCCTGAAATATTATTTGACGTGATGCGTGAAAGCTTTATCCCGCAGCCAAACGTGGATTCGGCGGTGATTCAGCTGGCGGTGCGCGGAGAGCCTCCCGTATCCGTTCAAAGTGAAAAAAATTTTTTCGCGTTGGTTCGGGCGGCGTTCGGACAGCGGAGAAAAACTGTTTTAAATTCGGTTTCCGCCGGTCTTTCGCTGCCAAAGGAGCGGGTTGCCGTTGCGCTTGAGAAGGCGGAAATTCCGCAGAACGCACGTGCGGAACAGCTGAAAATGCAGCAGCTCGCCGCGCTTGCCAATGAATTGGTTCATGAGTAAGGAGGAGTCATTATGACGGACGGAAAAATGGCGGTTATCTTTTTTGAAATTGGTCTTGTACTGACGCTGGGCTCCATGGTGCTCGGCCCGTTTGAAATTACGGAATGGGCCATCGCGGCAGCTGTCGTCGCCTGCTTTGTTGCGCTGGCGGGCCTGTACCTCGCTTTCTGGAGCTGGAACGAACCGGATGAACCGGAGGAGCAGACGGCTGCGGATTCCATCCAAAGCGCACAGGCAGACGAAACCGCGGCGCCGGTGAATCATCAAAAGTAGTATGTCTGCCGTGAAATGAAAAGGCCGCCCGGTTAGGGCGGCGAAGAGGAAAGAAATATGAAAAAGAGAAAATAAGGAGATATATGTAAATCCTCAATAAAAGGAAATAATATTTTGGCTGCCCGCCAGTGGTTCGGTATTCCGTCCACCTCACCGGCGCTGCGGCAGTATTTATTTGATATTTATAGTATAATGAATGCATATGGATTTTTAATGAATCTAATTTGAAAATTTTAAGAAGTTAATGTTACGAAATTAATAACAGACGGAAACCTCCTCTTGAAACATACAAGATTGCAGAGAAATTATTAAAAACGGTAACGGGTCAAACGATCCGTTACCGTTTTTTGTCGTGTCGATTCACATTTCAATTTAAAAACAAAGCCAATCTCCAAACATAAAATCCATAAATCAGAGATTTTGCACTTGTTTCTTAGATGTTTTCTAAAGTGAACTGACTATATTGTTTATTCGCTTTTACTGTCCAGAGCATTTCCCTGTTTTCTCAATTCCTCGACAGAGGTTATTTTATTCGCGTGCTGATTCAGCGCTTCTTTTGCTTCCGGTGAAAGAGAATCAAAATATCCGGCTGCCGATTTATCTCCGTTTTTTCCGCGGCCCCAGCCGCGGTTCCAACCGTCGTAAGTGTCCATTTTATCACCCCTGCAAATATATTCCGCATAAACAGCGGAAAAATCACAGGCAAATTATGTATGCGACTTATTGTTCGCGTCGGCGATCAAACGGTATCCCACATTTTTTACGCATAAAATCTGTGTGCCGGAACCGATGCTGTTCAGCTTGCGGCGAAGATAGCTGATGTAGACCTCCAGATTGTTTTCCGCCGAAGTTTCAAAACCCCACAGCCGGCTGATCAGTTCTTCCTTTCCGATAATATTTTGCCCGTGCAGGAAGAAGTGCCGCATAATCTCCATTTCTTTATTGGAAAGTCCCACACTTTTGCCTTTCTCCGTCAGCTCATAGGTGCCAAGATTCAGGTACAAATCGGCAAACTGAAGGACGTTGTCAAAGATGAGCTCGCCCTTCCGGCGCGTAATTGCATTGATACGGGCAACAAGCTCGTCGTCGGCGTACGGAACCTCCAAAACATCGTCCGCACCGCAATCCAGCCCCTTCACCTTATCGCTTACGCTAAATTTTTGGGAAAGCATCAATACAGGAACGGAAAGCTTTGCCCTGCGGATTTGCCGCAGAATCTCCAGCCCGGATATTTCAGGCATCGACCAGTCCAGTACGACCGCATCATAAATGCCGCTCTGTGCTTCGTCTGCTCCTGCTTCCGCATTTTCTGCACAGATCACTTCATTACGTTTTTTGCTGAGCAGGCGGTTTAATTTTGCCCTCAGCTTTGTATCGTTCTCAATAAGCAATATTTTCATGCTGACGTCTCCCTTTTTAATCTGATTTTATTATATCAGCAGTCTTTTTTTCGTGTGTGACGGTTTGGTGACGATGCGCTTAAATTTATGTGAAACATATTCTTTTTAAGGATTTATTGAGTCAGGGTACGTATAATCAAACTTAGAAAAAGGAACGGAGGCCAGCCATGAAATCAAAAATAATCAATACGGTCACAGCACATAAAAAGATGTTTATTCTGATCGGGTCCGGTTTGGTTCTGGGCGTTGCAATTTTAATCACTGTCCTGCTATACGCCAGGCAGAGCGGAAGCACGGCGGAAACGACATACCGTGAATACACGGCGGAAAAGGGCAGAGTCACTGTCGGAACAAGCGAAACAGGCACCGTCACACTGGATCAGACAACGGTATCTTTTCCGGTGGACGCGACCATAGAGAAAACGCTTGTGAAGCCGGGGTATTCCGTAAAGACCGGCGATTCTTTGGTAACATTGAATCAGGCGAGCATTACGGAAGGAACCGCCACCACAAAGAATAAGCTGGCCGAAGCGAAGCTGGAGCTCGAGCAGGCGCTGGCCGACCAGACCAATAAGCTGAAATCCGCAAAGCTTACCTATCAGACCAGCCTGCAGAACGCGTCAAACGCGTATACGCAGGAGGATCTTACAAAATCCGATATCCAGAACGGGATTGACAGCGCGCAGAAAACATATAACGACGCAAAGACCCAGCTTGCAAAATATCAGGCGCTTCAATCCGGCTTTACGGCGGACTACGCAAAGCTGAATGAACTGAAAAAATGGCGGGACGACGCCAAAACACAGGCGGACAGCTTTCAGACCCAGCTGACCAGTTATAACAGCCAATACGATAAGCAGCTTGGCGCTTTAAGCAGTTTGAAATCCACGATGAATTCCAAATACTCCAATTATATTGCGGTCAAAAACGGCGCAGGCAATGGCGACGATGATGAGGACAGCGCAAAAGATGCCTATGATACCGCGAAAACCGCCTACAACGATTACGCGGACGATATTTCAACGGTTGTGCAGGGGCAGACCGACCTGCAGTCCAAAGTATCGCTCTATACCGCGGAGTACAATAACTATTCCTCCGCTTATGACGAGTATAATACGACGTTCAATCAGAAATATGGTACGACCTCCACTGCGGACGCTCTTGCCGATAAAGTGAGCACTTTGCAGTCACAGGTGAAGGACGCCCAGTACGCGCTGGAGAAAGCGCAGAAATCCTCCACGGGAAGTGTTGATTCCGCTGAGCAGAAGCTGCAAAGCACACTGGCTGACGGGCAAAGTGCCGAAAGCACTTATAACCTGACCGCCGCGCAGCTTTCACAGGCGGTGGAGACACAGCAGAGCAACTATGATACCCTGAAGAGCCAGCTGGCAGACGTTGAAAGTGCAATCAACGGAAACGGCACAATTACAGCACCTTGCGACGGTATTATTGTATCGGTGAATTACACGGACGGCAGCAGTGTCAAAGCGGATGAAGCCATTGTTACCATCGCGAAGACTTCATCTGTAAATATGTCGATTTCCCTTTCAGAGGACGACATCACCAATGTGAAAATCGGGCAGCAGGCTCAAATTACACTTTCGGCGTATGACGACCAGACTTTTGACGCCACGGTCGAGAGCATCTCGACTTCTCCGGCGCGTTCCGGTTCCGCTTCCGTTTCTTACACAGTGACTGCAAAAATGACCGGCGACAATACGGAACAGGTCTATAACGGTATGAGCGGCGAGGTTACGCTGATTCAAAAGCAGGTAAAAGATGCAGTGTATGTACCGGATCAAACAGTAACATTTGACAACGGGGTTTCCACTGTGCTGGTGAAAAAGCAGGACGGCACACAACAGAAAACAACGGTTACCACCGGATTTTCCAACGGGCGCTATGTTGAAATTCTCAGCGGACTGCAGGAAGGGGACACCGTATTGGCGGAAAGTGCGGTGGTCAAATGAAGCTTCGTGAAATTATCCATCTGGTATGGATCAATATAAAGAACAGCAAAACAAAAGTGCTGCTGACTTCCCTTGGCGTCGTGGTCGGTGCGGCAACCATTGTACTGGTTATCGCCATCGGGCATGGCGGGGAAGTGAACGTGAAAGAGCAGTTTAAAACGCTG
Organism: Bacillota bacterium; assembly: GCA_023416955.1. Lineage (GTDB taxonomy): Bacteria > Bacillota > Clostridia > Oscillospirales > Acutalibacteraceae > Caproiciproducens. The sequence goes on from JAEZGM010000002.1 coordinate 114,288, forward strand.
AATGTGGGCGCGATTGACGTTACGGTTGCAACTTCGGCTGACTTGGCGGATCAGATGGCCGGCGGCATGGGCGGCAATTTTCCGGGCGGCTTTCCCGGCGGAGGAATGCCGTCGGGCCAGAGCGGAAACCGTTCGGGTGGTTCCGGAAATTTTAGCCGTCAAAGCGGCGGCTTTTCCGGCGGCGGTCAAACGGGCCAGAGCGGCAGTCAAACCTTCACTGCGGCGCAGAAAGGGGTTACGCTGACTACGGATGACGTTTCCGACATCTTATCGATGGTGCCGAACCTTACGTCCGCATCTCTGATTTCCAGCGGAAAGGGCGCTGTTCTGACGGACGATTTGGATGAGGAAACGGATGAAACGATTGTCGGCTGCCTGCCGGAGTATCAGGATATCAGTAACCTTACCCTGTTGCAGGGTGAATTTATCACACAGGATGATGTGGACGGCAAATCAAAGGTTGCGGTAATCGGGAACACCCTCGCGAAAACACTGTTCGGCGGCGCTTATGCCGCGTACGGACAGATGATGACCGTTGAAGGGAAAACCTATGAAGTGGTTGGCGTACTGGATTCGATGGGCTCTGTTTCCACGGGAACCAGCCCCGACGATTCCATCTATCTGCCTTACACCACCGCGCAGAAATATGTTTTGGGCAGCTCCGCCACGCCTAAGATTATGGCGGTTGCTTCCGATGTACAGGAAGTACCGACCGCAATCGAAAACATCAAGACTGTACTGACGGAAAATTACCCTAAAGGCAATTTCACCGTCACGGACGCCGGCAGCGAAATGGAAGCGGCGACTACCTCCGCAAATACACTGTCCATGCTGCTGATCGCGGTGGCAATTATCGTATTTATTGTTGGCGGCATCGGGATTATGAATGTGCTTTTTGTGTCAGTGAAAGAACGTACACAGGAAATCGGGATACTGAAAGCGCTGGGAAGCAGCAAAAGGGAAATTCTGCTGCAGTTTTTACTGGAAGCCAATATGATGGGCACATTCGGCGGCATTGCCGGAGTGATTCTCGGATTTGCGCTGGTGCCCGCGGTACGTCTGACCGGTATGACCGTGGTTCCTCTTGCCGTGGGCGGCGTGCTTGCGTTTATTTTTGCGGTTATTACCGCTACCGTATTCGGTTTTTACCCGGCTTACAAGGCGGCTCAGCTGATGCCGATTGAAGCCCTATCACAGGAATAACAGGAGGAAAATATGAAACGGATTAAAATGATAACCGGTATGCTTCTGGTCATTGCGCTCGCCGCCTTTTCGCTTGCCGCGTGTTCATCCGGCAGCACTTCGTCCCAACAGCAAAACGGGGGACAGGGCTACCGTCAGCAGGGAGGATACGGCGGATCTGACTCCAGCGGGAGCCGTGGGCAGAATTTTTCAAGGGAATCCGGCTCCGGAACACAGAACGGCAGCGCGTCTTCCGGCGGGGGCTCCGGAAACATGGGGCAGCAGTCCGGCGGAGGTAATTCCTCCGATCAGATTTTAGGAAAAGTGACGTCCGTTGTCGGCAATGAGGTGACTCTTGCTCTGGGAACGCAGTCGAGCGGAACAAGCTCTTCGTCGCTCTCGCTGACCGGTGAGACAAAAACGCTGCTGATTCCCGTCGGCCTGAACCTTTCCTCCTCCGGCGGATTCGCAAACCGGGGAACAGGCGGGAGCACACAGGCGTCGGGCGCCGCCCCTTCCGGCAACATGCCGACCGGGGGAACGATGCCCGGCGGAAACGGGGGCACGGCCGCGGGCAGCACAAAAACAGCCGGTACGGGCAATACAGCCGGCAGAACTTCCAACACCGCGGGAAATACTTCCGGTAAAACCTCCGGTACGACAGGGACTGCCGCAACACAGCGAACCAGTGATTTTTCCAGTATTACCAAAGGAATGATCCTGCGTATTACGCAAAAGGATATTAACGGAACGCAGACCGTCGTAAGAGTTGCGATTGTGTCGAAATAAGCGAAAGGATGTCCGCTATGGAAAACGTAATTCATATGGCACAAATCCGCAAGTGGTATCAGGTGGGCGATAGCCGGCTTGATGTTTTAAAATCCGTTTCGCTGGATGTTGACGAAGGGGAATACCTCGCGGTTCTGGGGCCCTCCGGTTCCGGCAAAAGTACGCTGATGAATATTGTCGGCTGTATGGATAAGTTTCAGGAAGGAGAGTACTGGCTCACCGGGCAGCCGGTGCATGAAATGAAGGACGCGCAGCTGACGCATCTGCGCAATCAGCAAATCGGTTTTATCTTTCAGAAATATCATTTGATTCAAAAGTACGATGTTTTGCTGAATACGATGGTTCCGCTGCTGATTCGCGGGGTGCCTCGAAAGGAAGCGGCTGAAATTTCCATGGAAAAGCTCGAGATGCTGGAAATGGGCGACCGTGTGCACCACAAGCCAAACGAGCTTTCAGGCGGTCAGCAGCAGCGTGTTGCCATTGCCCGCGCGCTGGTCGGCCAGCCGAAGCTGCTGCTGGCGGACGAACCGACCGGCGCGCTGGATTCCGCGACCGGCAAAGAGGTACTGAAGCTGTTTGACCAGCTACATGAAATGGGAAATACCATTGTAATGATCACGCACGATCTGCATGTGGCAAGCTACGCGAAACGCGTTATCAAGATTGTGGACGGCGAGCTTTTTGAAAATGAAAGCTTCGATTCCGAAATGAGTACAGGAGGGCATTGAGATGAAAAAATATCAAAAATATTTAATAATTCCGGTCATGGCGGTTGCGTTCCTTCTTTTTTCAACTCAAATCACAGCCGGGGCCGCTGCGGATGAAGCCAGTACGGCGTCGGTAACTTTGAGCGCGGTTACGCTTGCGTCGCATTCCAGTTATGTCAGCGATTCCTATTTTGGTGTGATTAACCTCAGCGTGGAGGATCCCGGCGTTGTGACCGTGACGACCGATTCACAGGGTCATGTGGTAATGTCCGCCATCAGTTCCGGGGTTACGAAGGTACATTACTGGTACCGTGCAGACGGATTGAGCGGCTGGACGCGCGCGACCGTGCCGGTCACCGTTTCGGGTGCCGCCGTTTCAGCGGAAGCAGCGGATGCGCAGACCGGTCTGGTGTTTCCTCAGAACAGTATCAGCATTCAAAACGGAAGTGATTATACGGTAACCGGTATTACACTCAACGGAAAATCCGTTGGGGCGGACACGCTGCTGTGGGTTTCCTCTACCAGCTCTGTTGCGTCGGTGGAATCGGCTACCGGAAAAATTACGGCAGTCGGTCTGGGTACGGCGGTAATCTATGCAATCGACCCGGTAACAAAAAATGTTGCAAACATCAATCTGTCGGTGTACTGACCCCATTCACCGACAGTTCATATATAATTTTGCTATGAGAAGAGCGGGTTACAAAACCGGCATGGAAACATGCCGGTTTTGTGCTGTTTTTATTAACCGGGCTTATATTTCCTGCCGGATATTGAATGAAATACTTTTTTATGATAAATTATTTATACATATATGTTTTATACATGTATAACGCAGCACCAAAATAAAGTGGTGAAATTCATCTCAGCATGTGGTATGATCAATATTATATTTTATTCAATAAAACAGGGAGCATGGATTTTACCCGTTCCTGTGCCGGTGTCGGCACAGGTGAAGATGATTGGGGGATTAAGAAAATGGATATCAGTACAAATTGTATTCATGGAAGTGAGGATCCAACGGACTGTAGCGGTTCGGTGACAATTCCGATTTATCAGACCGCGACTTTTGCGCATCCCGGTGTCGGGCAGAGTACGGGGTACGATTACTCCCGACTGCAGAATCCGACAAGAGAAAGCCTTGAAAAAACCATCGCCGGGCTGGAGCATGGCGACGACGCAATGGCTTTTTCCTCGGGTATGGCTGCGCTGGCCGCGGTAATGGAACTGTTTCACAGCGGCGACCATATGATCGCTTCCGATGATTTATACGGCGGTTCTATCCGCCTTTTTCGCGGCATTTCCGAAAAGAACGGCCTGACGTTTGATTTTGTGGATACGTCTGATCTTGCGGCGGTGGAAAAGCTCATAAAGCCGCAGACGAGGGCGCTGTTTATTGAAACGCCCACCAATCCGATGATGCATGTGACCGATCTTCAAAAGGCGAGCGCCCTCGCAAAAGCGCACAATATGCTGGTGATTGTGGACAACACGTTTCTGACGCCGTATTTTCAGAATCCGATTGTGCTTGGCGCCGATATTGTTCTGCACAGCGGCACAAAGTACCTTTGCGGGCACAACGACACGCTTGCCGGTTTTGCGGTGACCGCAACGCCGGAGCTTTCGGAACGGCTGCGTTATATATTTAAAACAACGGGCGCCTGCCTATCCCCGTTTGACAGCTGGCTTTTGATTCGCGGAATTAAGACGCTGCCCGTGCGTGTGGAAAAGCAGCAGGAAAACGCAATGAAGCTGGCACAGTGGCTTTGCGGGCATCCGAAGGTAAAAAAAGTGTATTACGTCGGGCTTTCTTCGCACCGTGATTATGAGGTGTCCCGCCGTCAGGCGAGGGGATTCGGCGCAATGATTTCGTTTGAGACGGACAGCGAAGAAACCGCGCGCAAATTGCTTGCCAACGTAAAGCTGATAATGTTTGCCGAAAGCCTTGGCGGAGTAGAAACGCTGATTACATATCCTATGATGCAGACTCACGCCGATTTGCCGAAGGAAGAACGGGAAGCGAAGGGCATCAACGAACGCCTGCTGCGTATTTCCGTCGGTTTGGAGCACATTGATGATTTAATCGCAGATTTGGGACAGGCATTAAGATAGAAGATCAGGAGGCTAAAATTTATGAATTGTCGTTTTGACACAGTGATAGACAGAAAAGGAACGAATTCCGTTAAATATGATTTTGCAAAGGAACGCGGAAAAAAAGAAGATGCTCTGCCACTCTGGGTAGCCGATATGGACTTTCAGGCCCCGGAAGCGGTCAGTCAGGCGTTGGCTGCCGCGGTTCAGCACGGTGTGTTCGGGTACTCCAACACCAAAGAAGAGTATTTCAACGCGGTGCACCAGTGGTATTTGCAGCGCTTCGGGTGGGATACACAGCGGAACTGGCTGGTCAAAACGCCCGGCGTCGTTTATGCGATCAGCACGGCAATCCGCGCGCTGACACAAAAAGGGGACGCGGTTCTGATTCAGCGTCCGGTCTATTATCCTTTTTCGGAATCCATCTTGAAAAATGAACGCGTTTTGATCAACAGTCCGCTCGTGTATTCCGATGGTAAATATTCGATGGACTTTAAAGATTTTGAAGAAAAGATTGTTCAGAACCATGTGAAGCTGTTCATTCTGTGCAGCCCGCACAACCCGGTCGGCAGAGTCTGGACAAAGGACGAACTGATTCGCGTTGGCGACATTTGCCTGAAGCATGGGGTTCTGGTTGTTTCCGATGAAATCCACGCCGATTTTGTTTACCCCGGAAATAAACACCTCGTTTTCGCTGGATTAAAACCGGAGTTCGCGCAGTTTACGATTACCTGCACGGCGCCCAGCAAAACCTTTAATCTCGCGGGTCTGCAGACCTCCAATATTTTCATAACAAATGAGAAAATCCGCCGCTTATTTCAGGCAGAAATCCGGCGCAGCGGATATGACGAACCGAATGCGATGGGAATCATCGCCTGTCAAGCGGCATATGAGCACGGAGGGGAGTGGCTTGACGAGCTCAAAGCCTACCTTTTGGGAAATGTAGAATACCTGCGTGGCTTCCTGCAAAGCCGCGTGCCGCAGGTCAAACTGGTGGAGCCGCAGGGAACCTACCTTGTATGGCTGGATTTTCGTGCGCTCGGTCTTTCCGATCGTGAACTGGACGAACTGGTGAGCGACAGGGCGGGGCTTTGGCTCGATGACGGAACGATGTTCGGGCCGGAAGGAACGGGATTCCAGCGGGTCAATATTGCGTGCCCGCGCTCCACGCTGGAGCAGGCGCTGGAGCGTTTGGAGGCAGCTGTCAAAGCATTGGATTAAAAACAGATAAAACCTGAAACGGCGGAGGGTACACCTCCGCCGTTTCAGGTTCCTATGTATAGTCAGCTAACTTTAGAAAACATCCAAGAAACAAGCGCAAAATCTTTGATCTATGGATTTCACGCTTGGTGATTGGTTCTGTTTTCAAATTAACTGACTATATTGTATGTTTGATATGGAGTCGTAAGACTTGTAATCGAATCAGCGTTTGGCGAAACGCTCGCCGAAATGAATGCAGTCGTTCAGCGCGTCGTCATCGGGAGCGGAGTTGACAATCAATCCCTGTTCAAACAGCTTGCCGCCGGCCGCGGTGACGCGTTCCTGCCAGCTGCGCATCCATTCGCCGTCTCCCCAGCCGTAAGAACCGAACAGCGCGATATTTTTACCGGAAAGCTGATTTTCAACTTCAGTGAAGAACGGCTCGAATTCAGACTCTTCGAGCACTTCGTCTCCCATGGCGGAGCAGCCAAATGCGATTTTGTCATATTCGCCGATTTTAGAAGCGTCAAAGTCAGAAACGGAAAATACATCCGCCTGCGCGCCCTTGCCGATTGCCTGGGCCATTGCCTCGGTGTTTCCGGTGCCGCTCCAATATACTGCCAATACTTTACTCATTTGAATCACCTTTCCTTGTGTGCCGGGCATGGAGGCCCGGAAAAATATCGCTAAATTAATTCGGGGTACTCGGGGATACGCTGATACTGGAATAAACGAAGAATGGAATCGCCGTTCTGTACCCTGCGGCAGACATCATCTTTGCAGAGCGTAAACTGATGAAACCGCTTCTGCGCGCTTGGAACATCGGAATAGACTTTCCAGTACCCGGTCAGCTTGCAGTCCTGCCTGTTTTCAATAAAACCGATCACGTCTTCCAGCGGATAGCTCAGAAACAAACCGATTTCATGCGGCACACACTGTGCCCGGCAGCGCTCCTTCAAGGAGTAAAGCACCGTGCTCAGGCTGTACCATTCGCTGTAACCGCTGTTCATCAGGAACTGCTTGTTTTCTGGCAGCATCAGCTCGCGCCAAAGCAGATCGGGCTGGTAAACCAACACAAGCGTGTGCGTGCTGTAGCGGCACAGTATTTCCATCCGAATCCCGGTCATATTCAGAGAGCGGTTATAAACGCGGAGTAGATCATCCAGATTTTCACCGGCGTTTTTTTGAACAGAAATCAGATTCGCTGATTTTATTCCGGCCAAAGCGGGAGCGCAATGATTTGCGAGCAGATTGTCAAACTGACGGACTGTCATTGTGGTACGCACCTTTCCATATGAGTTAGCATATGCTAACTATAGAGATGATAGCATATGGCTTTTTGAAATGTCAAGATTTTTTTAAAGAAATTTTGTTTTCGCTTCTCTAGGACTTGTTTGTAAAATGGTGAGTCCTGTGCGAATCGCTAAAATAATGACATGAAATTGAGTAGCCAAGCGAACCAAGTTTACCCGTGAGAAGAAAAACCGAAATAAAAACTTGCGTTTATGGGTTTTATTCCGCTGTTTTTCTTTTTATTAACAAGACCTAATTATCATGTCCCAAATCGCAAAAAATTGATGAAGATGGTATTGACAATTACTGTTAAGTAGACTAAACTATTAGTAAGTTAGCAAACGCTTACTAAGCGAATCATATAAAACAGGAGGAATCAGTATGCCTCTCACGATGGCTCAGCCGGGCGTGCAGAACAAAATCAATGGAATCCACGGCAAAGATGAAACCAGACGTTTTCTCGAGAATCTGGGGTTTGTCATTGGCGGGAATGTCACGGTTGTTTCCGAAATTGGTGGGAATATGATTGTGAATGTAAAGGATGCGCGCATTGCAATCAGCAAAAGTATGGCGAACCGAATCATGGTGGCTTAAAAGGCAGCCAATTCAACATCATATCAGGAGGGTAAAATATGACATTGAAAGATGCAAAGGTCGGCACTACGGTAACTGTCACGGCGTTAAAGGGAATTGGCCCTGTGAAACGCAGAATTATGGACATGGGAATTACGAAAGGCGTACAGATTTACGTACGCAAGGTTGCACCCTTAGGGGATCCGTTGGAAATTACGGTAAGGAATTATGAACTCTCCCTCCGTAAAGCAGATGCAGAAAACATTGAAGTGGCGTAGTCAGATGACGAGGCCAAATTTTTATGTTTCATGGTTAGCATACGCTAACTAGATATTTCGAAGGGGGACGTATCATGTCAATCAAAATCGCGCTTGCCGGAAATCCGAACTGCGGCAAAACAACCATGTTCAACGATCTGACAGGCAGCTCGCAATATGTAGGAAACTGGCCGGGCGTTACTGTGGAAAAGAAGGAAGGAAAGCTCAAGGGCCATAAAGATGTCACAGTGGTTGACCTTCCGGGTATCTATTCGCTATCTCCTTATACGCTGGAGGAAGTGGTTACCCGAAATTATTTAGTCAAAGAGCATCCCGATGTGATCATCAACCTGATCGACGCTTCCAATATTGAGCGCAACCTATATCTGACGACTCAGCTTGTGGAGATTGGAATTCCTGTGATTATCGCATTAAATATGATTGATATCGTAAGAAAAAAAGGCGATAAAATTGATACACAGAAATTAAGCGCGGCTCTTGGCTGCGCTGTGGTTGAAACCTCCGCAGTAAAAGGATTCGGCTCAAAAGAGGTTGCCGAACAGGCAATTGCTATGGCGAAGAGAAATGCCGTGACAGTGCCGCAGCATTCCTTCAGCGACGGTATTGAAAAAGCGCTTTCCGAAGTGAGCACGCTTTGTGCGGGCGCTGTTCCGGAGCAGCACGCGCGCTGGTATGCGGTCAAGCTGTTTGAACGCGATGAAAAAGTGCAGGAAGACGTTAAGCTGGATGAAGGCGTTTCGGCGAAAATCGAAGCGGTTATCGCTGAATGTGAAACAAAAGAAGACGATGACTCTGAAAGCATCATTACCAACGAACGGTATGAATACATTGGAAAGCTCGTTTCAAAGTGCGTACATAAACAGAACCCGGGCATGACCGTGTCCGATAAAATCGACCGCATTGTTACGAACCGCTGGCTGGCTCTTCCAATTTTCGCCGTGATTATGTTCGTTGTGTACTATATTTCTATTTCGTGGATTGGCTCCATCGTGACCGACTGGACGAACGACACTTTGTTCGGTGAAATTATTCAGCCCGGTGTCGCCGGATTCCTTGCCTCGGTCGGCGCGGCAGACTGGCTTTCAAGCCTGATTGTGGACGGTATCATCGGCGGTGTAGGCGCGGTTCTTGGCTTTGTTCCGCAGATGATCATTCTGTTCTTCTTCCTTTCTGTTCTGGAGGACTGCGGCTATATGGCGCGCGTTGCGTTCATCATGGACCGCGTGTTCCGTAAATTTGGCTTATCCGGCAAGAGTTTCATTCCGCTCCTGATCGCTTCCGGATGCGGCGTACCGGGAATTATGGCTTCCCGTACGATTGAAAATGAAAAAGACCGCAGAATGACCATTATGGTCACAACATTTATTCCCTGTTCCGCAAAGCTGCCGGTTATCGCTCTTGTGGGTGCGTCGTTCTTCCCGGGTTCGCCGTGGGTTGCGCCCGGCATGTACTTCCTTGGAATTGTCATGGTAATCATCTCCGGAATTATCCTGAAGAAGACGAAGCTGTTTGCCGGTGATCCCGCTCCGTTTGTTATGGAGCTGCCGCAGTATCATATCCCGGGTGCAAAAGGCATTTTCATTCATATCTGGGAGCGCGCGAAGGCCTTTATCATTAAGGCAGGTACGATTATCTTTGCCGCCAGCGGAATTATTTGGTTCCTTTCCAGCTTCGCGTGGAACCTGCAGATGGTGGAGCAGAATCAGAGCATCCTCGCTTCCATCGGCCGTGTAATTGCCCCGATTTTTGTACCGCTTGGCTTCGGCACATGGCAGGCTGCCGTTACTACAATTACCGGCTTGGTCGCAAAAGAAAATCTTGTCGGCACATTCGCCGTGCTGTACGGCCTGAAGGGTGCTTCCGAAGGCGACCCGGCGATGATCGGCGAGTTCGCAAAGCTGTTTACTTCTGTCAGCGCAATGTCGTTTATGGTGTTCAACCTGCTGTGCGCACCGTGCTTTGCGGCAATCGGCGCAATACACCGTGAAATGGGCGACAGAAAGTGGACCTTCATCGCGGTAGGCTACCAGATGCTGCTTGCTTATGTGGTGGCGTTCATGGTAAATCAGTTCGGAAACGTTCTGGTTCTTGGTCAGCCGTTTGGTGTTGCTACCGCAATTGCCTTGGTTGTTTTGGCCGGATTCCTCTATCTTCTGCTGCGCAGTCATCACCCGGACTCAAAAAGCTCATTAAAGGATTCACAAATGAGCGCATAATGCGTAAGTATATTTGTAAAAAGTGATTTCGTCAGATGACGTTCAGTTTGTTCTATGTGTCATAAGGAGGTTTTTATTATGGCAGCAACAATTATTATCAGTGTAGTTGTTTTAGGTGCGATGGCGGCGGCAATTCGATACATTGTGAAGTCGCACCGTGAAGGAAAATGTGTCGGGTGTTCCGGCGACTGCGGCGGTCATTGTGAAAATTGCCACCCGGCGCATAACAAGTAAAAATTATCAAACAAAAACAGGCGCAAGCGAACTGCTTTGCGTCTGTTTTTTTACACGTTTACTGGTTTAGGGGTATATAGTCAGTTAATTTGAAAACAAGATCAATCACCAAGCGTAAAATCCATAAATCAAAGATTTTGCGCTTGCCTCTTGGATGTTTTCTAAAGTGAACTGACTATAAAAGATAAAATTATGCCGGACAAGGCAAGCCGGAATTTTGACTTAAACCGACGGGGCTTCAGATCCTAAACAATGCATGAGATTCAGCTAACGATTCCTTTGGCAAATTTCCTCGCGGCGGCCAAATCGTCCGCATTCGGGTGGCCTTTATGCATGACCGCAAACGCGCCTCTGCAATGGAATTCTCTGCTGTCCGCTTTAATGTTGCGCTCCTCCAGCAGCTTTTTCATTTGCGGGTAGGAAGATTTTAATACCGCCGCCGTGCTGAAAACCACAACTTTTTTAATGTTGGCGCCAAGCTGATTGATGAAGTCTTTCATTTGCTGGTCAACCCCAGCGGCGTACACCGCGGCGCCAAGAAAAAGTACATCCGTATCCTGCGCCACCCCGTGCTCAATGGAAAGAGCCTCGCAGCCTGTCGCCTGCGCAATCGCATCCGCAACTTTTTTGGTATTCCCAGACTTTGATAAGTAACGTACTTCAATATGCATATGAATTCTCCTTACTAAATTATTTGTATTTTATACTATTAAATTGTAATAAATGTTTATGCCTAAGTCAACACTATTTTCGATAATTTACAATTCGGTCATCAATTAATAAAGTAAAATTGCACAAATTATCCCCGGATTATAGCCCGAAGATTTTTGCTTGTATCCAAATTGATGTATTGTATACAATGTGGTATTCTGAGTACATAAGAATTAAGAGGTGATTTGCAGCGTGGATACAATCCCGGTCAACAGCAGAGAATACATTTACCGGTGTTTGAAAGAGGAAATCGTAGGCTTTAAGTTAAAGCCGGGGCAGTCCATCGGTGAAAACATGCTTTGCGAGCGTTTCGGCGTGTCGCGCACCCCGATTCGATCCGTATTGCAGCGCCTCAGCAACGAAGCGCTTGTGAGCGTAATACCGTATAAGGGCTCCTATGTATCGCTCCTGAATTACGATGACATCTGCCAGATGATTTATATGCGTATTGCTGTAGAAAGCGACGTGATCTGTGATTTTATGAAACAGTGTACGCCCCTGTTGGAAGAAAAGATAAAATATGTCATTCGCAAGCAGATTGTGCTGACGCAGGAAGAGCATTTTGAAATCGACCGCTTTTACGAGCTTGATTCACAGCTTCATGAAATATGGTTCAAAGTTACGCATCGCGAGAAATTGTGGCAGCTGATTCAAAAGTCACAGGTGGATTACACCCGGTTTCGCATGCTGGATATTACGACCGGGCAGAATTTTTCCAGAATTATTGGGGAGCATGAAGCACTGTTTCAGTTAATTCACGAGAAAAACGCGCAGGAAGTAAAACCGCTGATACAAACGCATTTAAACGCGCCGATTGAGCGTTTGGGCAGCCGCATTCACACGGAGTTCCGCAGTTATTTCCAGCAGGAATCCAAAGCAAATCTATAAAACGAATTATCGAATGAGTTTGTGTGGTGAACGCAAATTTTTACGTTCACCATAAAATTCCAGATAAACAGAAAGTTTTGTCCTTTTCCATCGATATTCGTTCGGAAATTCGGCTGTGCCGAATCGGTCAAAACTTCCGGCTGGCAGAGAAGGGATGTCATGGATATGGGAAAAAAGATTATGTTGGTCGGCGAGCCAATGGGATTGTTCATCGCACAGGAAGAGGCTTCATTGGAAGCGGTTGACCATTTTTCGGCAGCGGTTGCCGGTGCGGAGTTTAACGTCGCGGTTGGGCTCAGCCGTTTGGGGCACTGCGTGGGCTATATGACAAAGCTAGGCAACGATCCGTTTGGCAAGCGTATTGTCAATTCCATGAGGGAGAACGGAATTGATACCTCTATGATTACGTACAGCAGCGAACGCCCTACCGGATTCATGCTGAAGGGAAAAACGAGCCATGGGGACCCGAAGGTGTTTTACTTCCGCAAAAATTCCGCGGCTTCCACCATTTCTGTGGCGGATGTGGAAGCGATAGACCTGAACGGCTATGATTGCCTGCATATGACGGGAATTCTGCCCGCGCTGTCCTCCACGGCACTGGAAGCCACCCGCTGTCTGATGAAGCGCGCGAAGGCAATGAGAATGACAGTGTCCTTTGACCCGAATCTGCGCCCGAGCCTTTGGCCGGATACGCAGACGATGGTGCGGGAACTGAACGGCCTTGCCGCGCTGGCTGACTACGTGCTGCCCGGCTGCAAGGAGGGGGGTATCCTTTGCGGTACGGAGGAGCCGGAGAAAATAGCCGGATTTTATCTCTCCCTCGGTACAAAGGCAGTCGTGGTCAAGACCGGGGCGAAGGGCGCTTATGCCGCCACTGCGAAGGGTGGGTTCCGTTCCGCGACTTACCCGGCGGAAAAAATAGTGGATACCGTGGGCGCCGGGGATGGTTTTGCCGCGGGCGTGATCAGCGCGATTATGGAAGGGCTGACTCTTGAGGAGGCTGTGCGCCGCGGAAACGCTATCGGAACGATTCAGGTGATGAGCGTTGGGGACAACGAAGGTCTGCCAACCCGTGAGGAATTGGATCGGTTCATGCGTGAAAATCAACAGGAAACGGATAACTGAAAGGAAGAACCATAATGAAGGATTTTTTGACTCAGTTGAGTGAAGTAGGAATTGTACCCGTGATAAAAATGAACGACGCGGCGAACGCGGTAGAGCTGGCAAAAGCGCTGCGTGACGGCGGGCTGCCCGCCGCCGAAATTACGTTCCGCAGCGAAGCGGCGGAAGAATCCATTCGCAAAATAGCCGCGGAAGTTCCTGAGCTGTGCGTGCTTGCGGGAACAGTGCTTACGGTGGAAAACGCGAAACGTGCCGTCGATGCAGGCGCAAAAGCAATCGTCAGCCCCGGCACCAATATGGAAGTCGTGCGCTGGTGCAATGAAAATCGGATTCCGGTAATTCCCGGCTGTGCAACCCCGACCGAAATTGAGGCCTGTATGCATAAGGGCCTCGGTACGGTGAAGCTGTTCCCTGCGGAGGTCGTCGGCGGCGTTTCCATGCTGAAAGCACTCTCCGGCCCGTATGCCGCGATGAGATTTATGCCGACGGGCGGTATCAGCCCGAAAAATGTGAAGGATTACCTTTTGTTGAAAAACGTGGTGGCCTGCGGCGGAAGCTGGATTGTACCGGATCAACTTTTGGCTGACAGAAGGTTCGATGAAATTCAAAAACTCGCCGCCGAGGCCGCCGCACTGCGCGACAGCATCAGAAGCGGGAAATAACGCGAGCCAAAGGGCGTGCGCAATTTAATCAGTGAGTATAGTCAGTTAATTTGATAACAGAACCAATCTCCATTTTTTTGGATGTTTTCTAAAGTTAACTGACTATAACAGAAAAGGCAATTTCTGATGAACGGAAATTGCCTTTTTGTCGATACACAGGCTTTATTTGATTGCGGCATCATAAATGCGGTTCAGTTCTTCATATTGTGGGGTAACAATCATGCTGATATAGTTCCCATCCTGTTTGACGGTGCACTTTTTCAGCATCGCATATTCTTCCGGAAGGTAATCTTTCATCTCCACTTCCTTCTGCTGGTAGCGCGCATCAATTTTTTCCTTAATGCGTTTGGCGGCGTCCGTGTCTTTTCCCTCCAGAATTACAATTTCATCGCCCTTGATTCCGGTAGAGTCCACATGTGCGGCGAACTGCTTTACGTCCGTGGTTTCAATCCCGTAAAGCGGCATTAAATCCGTGTCGGACAAATCCATCATTTCCGTGTTTGTCAGTTTGGCTTTCATGTCGGTCATAACCGATTTCAAGTCGGCCTGTTTGGTCGCCGTACCCGCACAGGCCGCGAGCGTAAAAATCATCAGAGCGCTCAACAGGAATGCGACTGTCTTTTTCATGGTGCCTCCTCCGTTATTGCTTCACTGTGTGCGTCAAAATGTAGTCAATCCAAATCTCACAGGCTTTATCCGTAAAATGAATGCCCAGAATGTTGGGATCGCTGCAGTACTCCGGCGGCAGGCTGCCGTCTTTGCTGCGCAGTGCACAGGCGACGTCTACAAAGGAATATCTCTCTTCCTTGCACATTGCGCTCAGCGCATTGTCGTACAGAATCAGATTATTGTTATTCAGCTGTTTCATTTGCTTTTCTTTGAGCATCGGAGTAGCGGACTGCACGAAAATCTCAATGTCGGGCGACCGAACCTTTATGTTCTTCAGGAGTTTTTTCATGTTTGTGACGGAACCGTCAACACCGTACAGCGCAATATCGTTTGCGCCGAGCATGATATACACCTTTTTCGCGCCCATTGCCGCTACATTGTCCTCCAGCAGTTGTTTCTGCCCGTTGTACGCCGGGTGAATGGAGGACACGCCAAGGGGCTGAAGCGCGTTTGCGCTGCCCATGCTGCCCGCGGCAAGAAACTGTGCCTTTCCGAAAAAACCGGGTGTGGTCTTGCGTTTGGCAGTGACATAATTTTTCAGCTTCAGTGTGACCGAATCTCCAATGAAAACCGTATCGTCCAAATAGCTTAAATCGGCTTTTTCGCTTTCTTTGACCGCGTTTACCGGTGCTGCTGAAGCCGTGGGCACTTCCGGTGCCGCCGGAGACGACAATGGCAAGGAGGAGGATGCGCTTTGGCTGATTTCAGGTGCAGTACTGTTTTCTGAAGAATTGTTTTGTTCAGATGTGGTAGAAGATGGCAAATTGGAAGCTGCGTTTCCCGTCGGCGCGCAGCCGCTGAACACAATCATACCGGCTGCCAGCAGCGACAGAAAAACGCTCTCGTTACGGTTCGGATTCATGTCATTCACCCGTTTTATTTTGATGTAGTCAGTATAGCATATATAGTTCTTTATCACAAGATTTCCGATGAAATACGCTAAAAATCCGCAAAATAGCCAAATTGAAAGTTCCGCATTGCTATGGTATGATAATATATATTGGCGTTTGGAGGCGGTAGAATGAAACTGGCGGAAAAAAAGGAATTAATAAAGGCTTCCCTGAGTCAGGAAGAGCCGGATCTCGTGCTGAAATACGCCGATATTGTAGACGTTTTTACCGAGTCGGTGTACACGGCCGACATTGCCGTAAAGAATGGATATATTGCCGGAATCGGCGCTTACCGCGGCGCGCATGAAATCAACATGACGGGAAAACTGGTCGCACCCGGTTTTATTGACGCGCATGTACATATTGAATCCTCTATGGTGTCGCCAAGTGTTTTTGCGAGAAAAGTTTTACCTTTCGGAACGACCACGGTCATTGCCGACCCGCACGAAATTGCCAATGTGGCCGGAATCGATGGGATTAAATATATTATGGAGGACAGTGAGCATTGCGGAATCAACGCTTACTTTGTGCTTCCTTCCTGTGTTCCGCTGAACGAGTTTGACCATAACGGCGGCGTGATAGGCGTTCATGAAATGAAAGAGCTGGTTCATGACCCGCGTATTGTCGGGCTGGGCGAGGTGATGAACTACGAGGCTGTTTTGGCGGGCAATACCGAGATTCTGGAGAAGATTGAGCAGCTGTCCGGGAAAACCATCGACGGTCACTCCCCCGGACTGACGGGGAAGAAGCTGCAGGCCTACCGTGCCGCGGGAGTAGAAACCGACCACGAGTGCTACGATTATCCTTCCGCGTTGGAGCGCCTGCGCTCCGGATTTATTGTGCAGATTCGGGAAGGCTCCGCCGCACGGAATCTGACGGATATTCTGACCGGCGCACTGCGGGACGGTATTTCACTGGACCATTGCGTATTCTGTACGGACGATGTACATCTGGCGGATGTTGCAGCGCACGGACATATCAACCACAACATTAAAATGGCAATTGATCTGGGGCTGGACCCTATCAAGGCGATCAAGCTGGCTACGCTGAACCCGGCACGGGCCTATGGATTGAAGGATCTGGGTGCGGTTGCGCCAGGATGCCGCGCGGATTTTGTGATTCTTGACCGGCTTGAAGACTTATCCATCATTGATGTTTACAAAGACGGTGTGTCGGTTAGCGGAAGAAGGCCCTTTGCCCGCGGCGCCGCTGCCGGCGAGAAGTTGACGCACAGTGTCCGAATTCCCCCACTACCGGAACACTGTCTGGACGTGAGAGTACACGGGGAGTTTCCGGTCATTGAAATCGTCCCCGGTCAGATTGTGACCCATCACCTGAAAATGCTGCTGCCGAACCGTGGGGGATTGTTTACGCCACAGAACGACCTGCTGAAGATTGCGGTGATCCAGCGGCATGACGGTTCCGGCAGAATGGGACAGGGTGTCGCTAAGGGGTTCGGCTTAAGGAACGGGGCAATCGCTTCAACTGTCGCGCACGACGCGCACAATCTGATTGTGATCGGCGATAACGACCGGGATATGCTTACCGCCGTGGAGGAGCTGAAATCCTGCGGCGGCGGTTATACGGTTGTCAGCGGGGGAAGGGCAGTCGAGACGCTCGCGCTCCCGGTTGCGGGGCTGTTTACCGACAATACGGAAATCGATATGATCTGTGAATTGAACGATATGGCAATTGCCGCGCACGATATGGGTGTTCCCGCCAATATTGATGTATTCCAGAATCTTTCGTTTATGTCCCTTCCTGTCATTCCCGAACTGCGCATCACTGACAGCGGCTTGTTTGACGTGAGGGAAAATAAATTTATTTAGCGCTGCGCTTTCAATATAAAATGGACGATGCCGTACGGCATCGTCCATTTTATTATTTTATTCTCTTATTGTTAGAAATAGTATGCCGCAGAAAGCTCGCTTATTCAACGGTGGGGCTCATATGCTTTCGAATCGGGTAGCAGATGGCATACGCCGCCAGTCCGCCCAAAAACGCTTCCGGTAGGCCGCTTGTAAGCGCGGTAAGACCGATCAGCCCAAGCAGTACGTTATATCCCTGGCCCAAGGCCTGCGCATAACTGTGACCGAAGAAGAAATAGATTCCCAGCAGTACACCCGCCGTGTTGATCAGGCTGCCGATTACGCCGCTTAAACTATAGGAAAGAATCGGCTTCATTTTCGTATGCTGAAACAGTGTGAAAAGCAGCCCTGTGACCGTACCGACCAGCACACGGGGCACAAAGCAGATCAAAAGGCTCAGCATGTTGCCGTGTGTCTCACCGGGTACAGGGTACACCGGAGTGAAGACAAACGCAGTGAGCGGGTTCGGTGCAGTGAAGGTCCATACGCAAAAGCTGAACAGACCGGCGAAAAATCCCATCGCGCTTCCCGCGCCTGTACCGAGCATAATTGCGGTAATGATCACCGGAATCATGCCAAGGGTAGCGACAACCGGGCCGAATGCGGGAAGGGAACCCAGGGGAGTGAAGCATACAATCGCTTCAATAGCGAGCAGCATTGCAAACTGTGCAATGAATAATGTCTTTTTACTGACAGATTTCTTCATGAGGAATCCTCCTTGCTGATAAGCTTCTCAAGCTGATACTTTATCATAGTATAAACCATCATTGTTATAATTTCCATAGAAAAATATCAGCAAGGATTATGGTAAGGATCAACGGGGAGAAGAACCTATTTTTTAATTACTGCCCTGCGCATCAACAGGAAAGTCAACGCGGAAAACAGCAGGGAAATGAGCAGCAGGCTTCCCATTGCGACAAAGGGATTGTAACCGTATGAAATTCCCCACATCGCCGCATTGAAGCGCAGGAAGACCGCTCCCAGTTCACCGTGAAATACATACGTGTTCAGCCACGGGATCCCATTTCCCAAAACGACCGGAACACCGACGGAAACCCCGATTTTCCATCCTCTGTTCATTTTGTAATACAGGTTTGTAAGAAAATAACCGATCAGCATAACGCAGAAATAAAGGACTGTCAGAAAGAGGAAGTTTTCAAGCAGAAGGCACAGCATAGAGCCGAATCCTCCGGCGGCAGCCTGTTCGGTACGGGGCGCGTAAATCGCCGCGAACATGGAGTGATAAGGTGCTGATTTTGTCAGAATCACACTGTTTATTGTGTCTATGAAAGAGAAAAAAGCACTCATAGTAAAGCAGGAACAAATGGTAGAAACGAACTGTGTTTTGCGGGAAATTCCGTTGGCGGAAAGGAAATAGAAATTTTCCTTGAATATTGTCAGCCCAAAACAGAATAGCGTAATCAAAGAGATGAGCTCAATACCGTTGAATACACTCAATTCGGTTTTCAGAACGGTCAAAATAATCAGCACATAAACACAGAGGTACATCACAATGATACCGTTTTTGTAGTCCGCTAGAATGTAGCGAATAATGGATTTGATTTTCGCAGGATTCATATCTGTTTCTCTCCTTATGAATTGGTAAGCTGTACGAACAGCTTCTGTAAATCCAGTCTGCTGACTTCAAGGCCGGGAGGAACCGCTTCACAGCTGCCCGTCAGATAGGCCGACTTTAATCCACCGAGCGTGTCACAGCCAAGCACTTTTTTGCCCTTAATATACTCATCAACCGCGCCGGCAGGGCCACTCACACAGTACCCCATATCCAGTACGTTCTGAGTTTCGTCGTCCACAAGGAGGTTTCCCGCCTTGACAATAATAACATGGTCGATCAGCGAGGCGGCTTCCTCAATCAAATGAGTGGATATGAGGACCGTTCGCCCTGTTCTGCTGAAATTACTGAGCAGCTCCTGGTAAAACAGCTCACGGTGATTCGCGTCAAGTCCGAGCACCGGCTCGTCAAAAATCACGATTTCGCTTCCGCAGGCCAGCGCGATGATCAGTTTAAAAATAGAGGAATACCCGGTGGAAAGAGCTTTGATTTTCTGTTTTTGGTTCAGCTCAAATTTCTCACACAATTCTGCCGCGTAGGAAAAATCGAATTCCGGATAAAATTCGGCGCTCCAGCAGAACGCATCACGAACACGCATTTTTTCCGGGTATAAATTCTGTTCTGTGGAACAGTAAATTTTAGATAGCGCATAGTCGTTTTCTAAGGTAGGTCTTCCGTCGAGCAGCACCGTTCCGCTGTCGGGAAACAGCCTGCCGGTCATCAAATTGAGCAGTGTGGTTTTTCCCGCGCCGTTGCGGCCAAGCAGCCCGTAAATATGCCCGCTTTCCAGTGTAAGGGAAAGGTCATTAACTGCTTTCAGTTCCCCGAACGATTTGGTGAGGCCGTTAATCTCTATCTTACTCATTACAGGAACTCCTTTCTATCATCTGAATGATTTCGGCTTTTGTCAGGTTCAGTTTCTTCGCTTCGCTCAGAAGCGTTTGTACATAGGTTTCGTAAAAGCTGTTTTTGCGTTTATTTAATATCAAATTCTTTGCGCCCGGAGAAACAAACATGCCAAGACCCCTCCTCTTGTACACAATCCCCTCGTCAGCAAGCAGATTGACCCCTTTCAGCGCGGTTGCCGGATTGATTTTATAGCTTACGGAAAGTTCGGTTGTACTGGGGATATTGCTGTCTTCCTCAAAAGCGCCTGAAAGAATGGCGTCCTCTATTTTTTCGGCAATCTGCAAATAGATCGGCTTTTCTTCTGCAAAGTTCATGGCTCCTCCTTTACGTTAATTGGTTAGTTACTTGTGCGATTAACTATATAACACAATTTGCTCTTTGTCAATATTCTTTTTACTCTGATTTCAAATTATTTGTAAAATGAAAACACCGCACGCCCTTTTCAGGGCATACGGTGTAAAGATTGTATTGGATTTTACAGCACGGTATCCAGCAATAAGTAAATATTCAGTACGGTCACGATGATGCCGGTGCCCCACAGGAGGATATTATTCAGGCGGCTGTTTTTGTATTCACCCATGACCTTTTTTGAAGATGTAAGGTAAAGCTGCAGGAAAACCGTGATCGGAAGCTGCAGGCTCAGCAGCATCTGGGAAATCAGCAGGCCCTGAAACGGGTCGCCGATAAAGAGAATAATTACCACGGCAAGAATCAGTGTGGAGAGTACGCCGAACTTTGTATGTTTATCTTTAATACTGTAAGGCTCTTCGAAAATACCCGCTGCAATAATTCCCCCGGTCATACCGGCGGTAATGGAAGACGAAACGCCAGCAAATAACAGGGCGATTGCGAAAATAATGGCGGAGGCTTTCCCAATCAGTGGCACCATCATTTCATGAGCCTGGGAAAGTTCGGTTACAACGACATGGTTCTGGAAAAACGTAGCAGCAGCAAGAAGAATCATGGCACTGTTGATTGCCCAGCCTACTATCATAGAGAACAGCGTGTCCTTGAATTCATCTTTCAGCTGGCCTTCAATTACGCTTTTATCCTGTTGGTTAAATTGGCGGCTCTGGATAATTTCAGAGTGCAGGAACAGGTTGTGTGGCATGACCACCGCGCCGAGCACACTCATGATGACCAGCGAGGAACCTTGAGGAATAGAAGGAACAACCCAGCTTTTTGCAGCGGTGCCCCAATCGACAGGCACCAGCAGCAGCTCATACAGGAATGAAATCCCGATGATGGAAACGAAACCAATAATGATTTTTTCGATTTTCTTATAGGAATTGGTGAAAAGCATGATCGTGACAACCACGAACATAATCAGCGACGCCGCCTTGACCGGAATATGAAATAGCATATTCAGCGCAATCGCTCCGCCGAGCAGTTCCGCAAGCGCAGTGGAAATGCAGGCCAGCAGCCCGGTGCCTAAAATCGGAATACTGATTTTCTTGTTAATATGTTTGGAAGCCGCCTCGGCAAGGCAGTCGCCGGTTACAATGCCAAGATGGGCAACGTTGTGTTGGAGCAGAATCAGCATAATGGTCGACAGGGTTACGACCCAAAGCAGATTATACCCAAACTCAGACCCCGCCGCGAAATTAGAAGCCCAGTTGCCCGGGTCAATGAAGCCCACCGTAACCAAAAGGCCCGGCCCGATTACTTTAAAAAAACTGTGTGCAATATTTGGTGGATTATGGTCCTTGGCAAAAACTTTGCCAAAAAAATTTCTTGCCGCGTTCAAAAGTGAAACCTCCTAATATAATAATCATTATTATAAATATTATCGTATATCCCCGATAAATACAAGACAAAGAAAAATTGGATTACGCAAAGGAAGGGTTAAATTAATTATAGCCGATTAGTATGGAATATTCAACCAATCTGCTGCTTTTGTATGAGAAGATCAGGCAGGGGAGCGAAAGGAATGAAAGCAGGCATCTTACTCGTAGCTACGATAAAAAACCCCAAAATTTAGTTATCAATAAAATATTGAAAATCTATTGACTTTTGGGTTACCCAAGGGTTTATGATAAATGACATAAGGCTTGGCGCGCAAAAAACAGCCTGATTTCGGAGGTCTATTCATGTTTAGAATTGGTGAGTTTTCCCGTATGAGCGGAATTTCCGTCAATACGCTGTATTATTATGACAGTGTCGGCATTCTGCACCCAGCCCGAATTGATGGAGCGACAGGGTACCGCTTTTATGAAGCAAGTCAGTTGGCCATTATCAATAAGATTCTTGCTTTTAAAGATGCCGGTTTTTCCCTGCAGGAGATCGCGGATATTCTGAACAGAAAGCCCTCAGAAAAATCGTTGATCACGATATTGGAAAAAAGGTCTATGGAACTCGAAGAAGAACTGCAGGCAAAAGAAGCCAGGCTAGGGCGGCTTCATACAAATATTTTTTTAATTAAGAATGGAGTGCTGCCACTTATGAATGAAATTACAATCAAAAAAGTAGAACCGATTTTAGGCGCGGCAATCAAACGGACTTTTTCCAAAAACGGTCCCGAAAGCTACGACGACTTCTGTGAAAGAATATGGAGTGATGTAAACAGCCATATCAAAAAACAGCGCGGCAGGTGCATCATTCCATGCATGACGCTCTATCACAGGGACGATGATTTCGAACAGGAAATGGAAGTCGTGGAGCCGTTGGCTTTTTCAATTCCTGCAAGCGAAGAAGTGCGGGTATATGAGTTTCCCGCGTTGGAAAAGGCCGCCTGTGCGGTGCACATCGGCCCCTTCTCCACGATTCCGGAAACCTACAGGACGATGTATCGGTGGATAAAGGAAAACGGCTATTCGCTGTCCGGCCCGATTCGCGAAATTTACCATAAAGGCGATTGGGCGACAGATAACCCGGAGGAATATGTAACGGAGCTGCAATTTCCTGTAGAATAAAGTCTGTGGAAAAAGTGTACAAAAAGGGTTTGAGCCTCTTTCATAAAGGCCCAAACCCTTTTGTTATGCTTTGTCAATGACTTAACGGCAGACAAACCAAATTACTTCGCATAAACTCGCCGCGCGGAAATATTATTCATATTCAATTTTAAAACCGGCGTGTTCAATACAATCCTTTATTTCTGTTTCCGTCGCCGGTTCGTTATAATCCACTTTTACCGATCCCGATACCAGATTTACACCGACTTCCTGCACGCCTTTTATTTTATCCAGCGCGTTTTTAATCTGGGTTTTGCACTCTTTGTTTTGAATTCCTGAAACGCTACACAGTACTGTGTTCATTCTCTTCTTTCCTTCCAAATATATTTCATAAAGTTTTTAACGGTCGCCTTTTTCGTGTTTGCTGTTGTGTACGCCGATTTTCTTACCGTTCGCAATTCCTACGTCGGCGTTTTCCTTCGGGTTCATTTTCCTTAATTCCGCGTTGCTTTTCTCCCGGTCTTTGACTCTGTTTTTATTATTGTCCAAAGTTTTATTTCCTCTCGTGATTAAATAATGATATATCGTTAGTATCTATTGTAAATTCAGGTTTATTCGGCCAATGAATCTGCTCTGTGCAGAGGGATATAAAATAACTGTCGATTTTTTGAATTAGCTCTTGCAATTCAAAAAAAAATATGATATTATTACAAAGCTGTTTCAAATATGGCATGGGGTATTAGCTCAGCTGGGAGAGCGCTACACTGGCAGTGTAGAGGTCAGCGGTTCGATCCCGCTATGCTCCACCAAACCAAAACCCGCACGGCTCTGGGCTGTGCGGGTTTTCTTTGTGCTCTGCAGTCTGTACCGTGAAAAGCTCCTTGGTCATCATTAGGTCATGATCGAGTTTATCGGCAGCGACGCACATATAAATTTTATTATACTGCCGATGGTTACGCTATTGACGAGTAGTCACTTAAAATGATATAAAATAATTAGCGAAGCGAAATTAGCCGTCCCCTGTCGTTTTACCACTCTCGGCAGGGGATATTTTTATGCCATTTTAATAAACCCACAGGTTAATCCGCTGCGCTCTTACACTCCTATCCTGTATTTTATAGCCGATCAAAAACAATCGGTCTTAATAAAGTTCCCAGACAAATCGGTTGTGTACTGTAATGATGATAATCCCAAAGGCTTACGGCAGTAATCTGATTGTTATAATATGTTTTAAAAAAGTACTCGCAAGTATTCGTATTTATAAAGGCTATATATTTTGTGTAATCGTAAGTGTTGCGATCTGTTACGACGACTCCCTGAGAAATTGTAACGCTGTCCATAATGTGGAAACATGTTATGATTGCCTCTGCTGTGCTCTTCGGAACAGGTATATGTGTTTTTTGGTACGCGATTCTTACAAATCTCTCCGGTGACGTATATCCTCCCGGCAGCGGCATGGTTCCGGCCCCCTGCCCAAACGGCGTTAATCGTATTTCTCCCCAAACGACTTCGCTGTTCTGCTTCGGAGATACATCCATATAGTTTCTCAAATTAGTCATGTGCCACTGAAAATCGGGGCTGTTGGCCATAACGCCAATAGGATTGCGGGCTAATTCCAAACCTCTTTCTGTCTGCTCAATAATGACACAGTTCCCGCTTTTATCTGTGGCGATCCAATGCAGCGGTGCAACTGTTTTCGTTACCGGATCTTGTATCCCTACCAGGCTGACATGGTGAATAATTTCCTCCAACTCTTCCACCGACCCGCATTTACCTAAGATATAATGCAGAAAATCAACGGATGCGATAGGTTCCTTTCCTGAATCCTCTGTTTGTGTATCATAATTGGCATAGCCTGCAAAATACAGCGCGGCTGCTGCAAATCCTTTTTTATTAACTCCGTCAAAAAAAGCAAGCATTCCGTCGCTTTCCTGACCGATTCCAATAAAGCTATAGTAATCAGCAATTTCATGCATGTTTAAAATGTTATACCAAATATGATTTTGGGGAACTATGTAAATACTCGGTTCAATGTTAAAAGAAAAGTCCATGGTTCGCCCAAAAAAGTTTTCCATTTGCTGAGACTGTAAGGTTATTGCCGTACACATTCAATTCACTTGCCTCTCATATTTTGATCTTATGTCACCTTCAACAGTATATGGATAACAATATGAATCATATGCAAAGCAAAATAAAATCCTCTGCTTGCTCAATAGCCGGCAGAGGATTTAATTTGTCAAAGGTTCTTCAAAGAACAATCTAAAGATTGGAAAATTGACATAGCCGAATTGATCCAGCGGGCCGTTTTGTCTGTCATCTCCGACCAGTTTGCTGCTGCAGGTGTCCAGGCGCCTGTAACAATTATTTTATAAGAGAATAATATATAAATATTTATCGAAGGTGATTATATGGGATACTATGTCAATGTACAAGCGGGGGTAAACATATATGTTGAAGACTTAAACCCCATGGGTAAAGAGACTATCCTGCTGGTTCACGGATGGCCGGGAAACCACAATTTATTTGAGTATCAGTTAAACCAGTTTCCTAGATTGGGATTCCGCTGCATCGCGATAGATTGCCGCGGATTCGGATTGTCTGACAAACCGTGGGATGGCTATGATTACGATAGACTGGCTGATGATCTTCGTGTTGTAATTGATGCATTACAATTGAAAGAAATTACCTTAGGCGGGCATTCAACCGGCGGTGCGATCTGTATACGTTATATGGCAAGGCACAATGGATATGGAGTAAAGAAGCTTGCGCTCTTTGCTGCCGCCGCTCCAAGCTTAATTCAGCGCCCTGATTTTCCATATGGACTGAAGAAGCAGGCTGTACTTGACATCATACAGGGTACCTATGAGGATCGTCCAAAGATGCTGCGCGGATTTGGTAATATGATTTTTTATCACCGTGTAAGCATGCCCTTCTCCGATTGGATTTTCCAACTCGGATTGCAAGCGGCAAGCTGGTCAACCGCAGCCATCGCAAATACTTGGATAAATGAAGTGCTATTCGACGACATGTCAAAAATAGACGTACCGACGCTAATTCTGCACGGGCTGGATGACCGTGTCTGTCTGTTTCCTTTGGCTGTTGCACAAAACAGAGGCATTAAGAATTCGAGGCTTGTTCCATTCAAACAGTGCGGGCATTTCCTTTTTTACGATCAAAAGGATTTGTTTAACAAAGAATTGGCAGCATTTGTGGAGGGATAACAAAAAATCCTCTGCCGGCTATTGAGCCGGCAGAGGATTTTCGTACTCCCTGCACTGATTACATTGCGCCTTTTGCACTGATTAAATTGGGATTTAGCATTCCAAAAATCATGGCAACGTGTGCAACTACTAAGAATATGCTCACAAAGATCGCGTGCAACTTCAATTTGCCGGATTCATCCCTTTTCTTTCCGATGATTCCTGTGTCCATTAAAAAAAGGCCAACGAACGGAATAACACCGGAAAGATAGAAGCTTACGGCAATGACATCAAATGGGCCTCTCCAACCTCCTGTTGCGGATAACGGAATTACCGCATTAATAAGCAAATAAATAAATATTGCCGAAAAATAAACTCCTGCGAAAATCCCGGTTGCCTTACTTACCCGCCTTGCGGTTCCTGTCAAATTTCTTGTATACAGGACGATAAACTCAGTAATTGCTAATGTTTCAGCGCAAATAACAGGGATTGCCATGAAAATAATTAATTGCCACGGCTGATTTGTCGCTAACAATTCCATGTAGTGGGTTGCATTTTCCATAATAAACATCCTCCACAAAAATAAGTTGTATTGAGAGTGTACAAAAACATTGTGGAGATATTATGAAGAAGTAAAAGTAATATAAAAGTAAGGAAAATAAGAGTAAAACATATAAAAATAATGCCATAAAAACGGCATTATAATACGATTATTAGGCCTTGTCTATTTCAGCTGAAATTCATCGATTTTTAATTTATAGACTAGGCCTAACAAGAAATGAAAAGTTATGAGAAATAAATATTCTTGCAGTGTAGAGGTCAGCGATTCGATTCCGCCATATTCCACTAAAGCAAAATCCGCATGGCTCCCGGTTGTGTGGCCTTCTTGCTGTCTGAATAATATCTATTGACATTTTTTGCTACGTTATAGTATCCTTAGTTACGGTAAACCGCTGAGTTTCATTGAGTGAAACGATTCTTGCGGCGAACCGGTGTGTTAACAATAAAAGTATCGTGCTGAATCGGCGAGGGTTCGCCCCGAGCAATAAGGCGAGAGAATAGTGATCACGGTCAGCTGTGCCCCAATTCGACGAGCAAATTCAGTTTTGCCGGTTTGGGGCGAGGCTTGGCTTTCACTTTCCCTGTGCTTTTTGCATAGGGATTTTTTATATTTAACGGAAGAAAGAGATGAAAGAATGGAAACCAGAATCGCATTGATCGGGATTATCGTAGAGAATACGGAGTCCGTTGAAAGGCTGAACGAAATCCTGCATGAATACGGGCAGTACATTATCGGTCGGATGGGCGTTCCGCACGCAAGGCGCGGCGTTTCCGTCATCAGCGTTGTTTTGGACGCGCCGAATGACGTTATCAGCGCCTTATCAGGCAAGCTCGGTATGCTGCCGCATGTCAGCGCGAAAACCATATATTCAAAAATCACGTCCGATTCTTCGGCGGACGCAAAGAAGTGACGCCGTTGAACGCATTGATTGAGAAGCTGGAACTTTCTGGTTCGCTGACAAAGGAAGAGTATATCCTGCTTTTGAATCACAGGACGCCCGAAATCGCGGAGTATCTGTTTGAAAAGTCCAGAAAGACGGCGCGGCGTTTCTTTGGGAACCGCATCTATACCAGAGGATTAATCGAGTTCACGAATTATTGTAAAAATAACTGCTATTACTGCGGAATTCGTGCGGGAAACGGAAATGTGGAGCGCTACCGCCTTTCCAAAGAGCAGATCTTGAGCTGCTGTGCCGCCGGATACGAGCTCGGTTTTCGCACCTATGTTTTGCAGGGAGGGGAAGACCTCTGTTACAGCGACGATCTGATTGCACAGTTGGTGCGGGAAATCAAAGCCGCCTATCCCGACTGCGCCGTGACGCTGTCCATCGGCGAAAAAAGCGCGGAATCCTACCGCAGGTTTTATGCGGCGGGGGCGGACCGCTTCCTGCTCCGCCATGAAACGGCAAACGAGCGCCATTACGCCCTGCTGCACCCAGAGGTGCAGACATTGGCAAACAGGAAGCAATGCCTGTGGGCGCTGAAAGAAATCGGGTATCAGGTGGGGACAGGCTTCATGGTTGGCTCGCCTTACCAGACGGCGGGATGCCTGGCGGAGGATTTACTGTTTATTCAGCAGCTGCAGCCGCAGATGGTCGGAATTGGCCCGTTCATTCCGCACCACGACACGCCGTTCCGTGACGAGGCGCAGGGTTCGCTGGAGCTTACGCTGTTTTTAATCGGCCTGCTGCGGCTGATGATTCCGAACGCGCTAATTCCCGCGACTACCGCCTTAGGGACGATTGACCCCGCGGGCCGTGAAAAAGGAATTCTCGCCGGGGCAAACGTGGTAATGCCGAATTTGTCGCCCGTGGGCGTAAGAAAGAAATACGAGCTGTACGACAATAAAATTTGTACCGGCGAAGAAGCGGCGGAGTGCCGATACTGCCTGCAGAACCGCATGAAAAGCATCGGTTACGAGCTTGCCGTAGACAGGGGGGACTTTCAGCCTCTTGGCGGTTCCCCGGTCGGGCGCAATTTCAGAAAGGATTGATTACAATGTATGACGTAATGTCAAAAAAAGCGGAAAAATTTATCGACGACGGTGAAATTTTGGAGTCCCTTGCGTATGCCGAAAAGAACAAGAGCAACCGCGCGCTGATTGAGCAAATACTGGAAAAAGCAAGGCAGTACAAAGGGATTACGCACCGCGAAGCCGCGGTTCTTCTGGAATGTGACCTTGAGGACGAAAACGGGAAGATGGAGCAGCTCGCGAAGGAAATCAAGCAGAAATTTTACGGGAACCGGATTGTAATGTTTGCGCCGCTCTACCTTTCCAATTACTGCGTAAACGGGTGCGTCTACTGCCCTTATCATCATCAGAATGAGCATATCTGCCGCAAAAAACTGACGCAGGACGAAATCCGCAAAGAGGTTATCGCCTTACAGGATATGGGGCACAAACGCCTTGCGCTGGAAACGGGAGAAGACCCGGTCAACAATCCGATTGAATGTATTCTTGAAAGTATTCAGACCATCTATTCCATCAAGCATAAAAACGGCGCGATCCGCCGGGTGAACGTCAATATTGCGGCAACGACCGTTGAAAATTACGGCAGGCTGAAGGAAGCCGGAATCGGCACTTATATCCTGTTTCAGGAAACCTACCATAAAAAGAATTACGAGGCGCTTCACCCCACCGGCCCGAAGCACAACTACGCTTACCATACGGAAGCGATGGACCGTGCGATGGAGGGAGGTATTGACGATGTGGGTATCGGCGTACTGTTTGGCCTGAATATGTACCGTTACGACTTTGTGGGGCTGCTGATGCACGCGGAGCATCTGGAAGCGGCGATGGGCGTCGGCCCCCACACCATCAGCGTACCGCGTATCCGCCCCGCGGACGATATTGACCCCGATAACTTTTCCAACGCGATTTCGGACGATATTTTTGCCAGAATCGTTACCGTTCTCCGCATTGCGGTGCCTTACACCGGAATGATCATGTCGACCCGCGAAACGCAGAGTACGAGGGAAAAGGTGCTGCAGCTCGGCATTTCCCAAATCAGCGGCGGCTCCCGCACCAGCGTGGGCGGCTACGACGAGCCGGAAGCGGATGACGAAAATTCCGCGCAGTTTGACGTTGCGGATACCCGCACGCTTGACCAGGTCGTAAACTGGCTTTTGACTCTGGGGTATATTCCCAGCTTCTGCACGGCGTGCTACCGTGCGGGGAGAACGGGCGACCGGTTTATGCAGCTTGTAAAGTCGGGGCAAATCGCGAACTGCTGCCAGCCGAACGCGCTGCTGACCCTCAAGGAATATCTGGAGGACTACGCTTTGCCGGATACAAGGGAAAAGGGGGAGCTGCTGATTCGGAATGAGCTGACCCGCGTGCCGAATGAGAAGGTTCGGGTGACCGCTGAAAAATATCTGTCGGAAATTCACGCGGGAAACCGCGATTTCCGTTTTTGACGGATAAATAGGGAGGAACAGACATGAGCTTACAGGATACGCCCCGCTCCAATCGGCTGCATATTGGGATTTTTGGGAAAAGAAACAGCGGTAAATCGTCCCTGATCAACGCGCTGACGAACCAAAAAATCGCCGTCGTATCCGACATTGCCGGAACGACGACCGACCCGGTTTACAAATCCATGGAAATTCACGGCATCGGCCCCTGTGTTTTTATTGACACGGCGGGCTTTGACGACGTCGGGGAAATCGGTGTGCTGCGCGTTTCTCAGACGGAAAAAGCGCTGGAGAAGACCGACATCGCCCTGGTGCTTTTCTGCGAAGAGCCGGAGCAGGTCGAGTTGGACTGGTTGAGTCGGCTGAAAGCCGCTCATACTCCGATTATTGGCGTAGTCAATAAAATAGATACGCTTTCCAATGCACAGGAACTGGCAAAATTGGTGGCGGAAAAGTGCGGGATTTCCGTTACGGCAGTCAGCGCCGCGACCCGCGAGGGAATCGATGAACTGCGCGCGCAGCTGATTCGCTCTCTGCCGGCGGATTATGAAAACGAAAGCATCACGGGCGAACTGACACACGAAGGGGATACCGTCCTGCTCGTGATGCCGCAGGATATTCAGGCGCCCAAGGGCAGGCTGATTCTGCCGCAGGTGCAGGTACTGCGGGAACTACTGGATAAGAAGTGCATCGTGCTCAGCGCGACGACTGATAAGCTGGAGCAGTCGCTCGCGGCGCTGAAAGAACCCCCAAAGCTGATTATTACGGATTCTCAGGTGTTCCGTACTGTTTATGAAAAGAAGCCGCCGAAAAGCAAGCTGACCTCCTTTTCCGTGCTGATGGCGGGTTATAAAGGGGATTTGGGCTATTTCGTGGAAAGCGCCAAGGCGATTGACGGCTTAACGGAAAGCTCTCGTGTTTTAATCGCCGAGGCCTGTACCCACGCGCCGCTGGCAGAGGATATCGGCCGGGAAAAGATTCCGCGCTTTCTTCGGGAAAGAGTCGGGCAGGGGCTGCGGGTGGACGTGGTCAACGGTACGGACTTTCCGGAGGATGTCTCCGGCTATGACCTGATTATCCATTGCGGCGGCTGCATGTTTAACCGAAAATATGTGCTGTCACGAATTGCAAAAGCCAGAACCGCTCATGTGCCGATGTCGAACTACGGCGTTGTCATTGCATATTTATCCGGGATTTTGAACCAAATTGACTTTTTTTAAGAATGATACGATCCAAATACTGTTGAAAAGAATAAGCGCCAGGCGGAAGTTTTCGCTAGGCGCTTATTCTTGCTATTTTGGATGTGCATTTATCCGGTGCTTCTTGTATGCAATATATGCCGGTTTATGCTATACTGAGAATATAAATGCAGTTGCGGGAAAGGAATTATTTTATGAAACAGCTTCTTTTAATGTCTCACTCGGTTTTCCCAACACCAGACATCGACAAAACAGCGGATTACTACGAATCGGTGATGGGGTTTCAGGTTGTAAAGTATCCTGATGCACAAGAACCGCATATCTGTCTTTACCGTGACAGTACTGAGATTATACTGACCAGGGCGAACACGGAAAAGGTTTACCCAAACCGGGTACTGTATGGTTATGGTTATGATGCTTACTTTATCACAGAAGATCAGGAAGCATTGCAGGAGGAATTGTACGGAAAAGGTGCCGTTGTTGTACGTCCTCTGCAAATAACAGATTATCATAACCGGGAATTTGTAGTAGAAGACGTTGACGGGCGCTGGATTGGCTTTGGAATAAAGGAAAAATAAAAATTGCAAAGTTTTAGTACAGGGAACGCAGGAAAGAGGATTACGGTCATAAATACTACAGGTCGCGTGTCGCGATAAAATCCACGCCGGTGCCGCAGACATTTTCAGTACGGTCTGCCCGGTTTTTACCGGGGAGTGAAGGCACACGCCGTTCAGCGCTTGCGCCGCCTCCAGAACAAGGCCTTTTGTAATATGGGGCGCTTGTCTTGACCGGGCAGCAGGAGTACGCAGCAGATTCCGCAGGCGCATATCTTGACGGAATTTTAACCGACCGTTATAATAATAAGAGTTTATATATGCTTATTGGATAAGTTGATACTGCGCTCTTTATACGCAAGGTAATCTCGGTTACCTAGGTAACCGCTGATTAAAGCAATTCTGAAGCCGCTCAGTCCAGTATTTTCGCGGCTTCGAATTTCTGTTTGACGACTTAATCATCGTTTACCTAGAGCTTTTGTTTTGCATCCGCTTCCACAGGCCGCGATTCGCAGATCAAACTGCAGCCTGTCGGAGCGGATGTATTCTTCCCACAGATTGGTAACTCATTCGGATTGATAAATTCGGCTCGGAATGATAAGAGAAAAGAGAAAATATGGCTCATAAAAATCAAAATAAAACGGTGGGGCGCGCCGCCCAAACCGCTCAGATTCAGCGCATGGCGCTGATGGGGATGCTGTTTGCAGCCACGCTCGTGCTGACCGCGCTGGAAAATCAGCTACAAATTCCCGTTCCTGTACCCGGGGTGAAGCTGGGCCTTTCCAATATTGTGGTCATGTACTCGCTGTTTTTTCTGAAAAAACGCGACGCTTTTCTGCTTGCGGTGATGAAAGCACTGTTTGTATTTTTAACCCGGGGCGCGATTGCTGCAGTGCTCAGCCTTTGCGGCGGCCTGCTTTCAATTCTTGTCATGGTGATTTTTCAATACCTCTTCAAGGACAAGATTTCCTACTTAATGGTCAGCATTTTAGGTGCTGTTTTTCACAATATCGGCCAGATTATAGCAGTGTCTATTCTGTATACCGGCCTGTTTTTGTGGTCCTATACGCCGGTGCTGCTGATTTCGGGTATTGCTGCCGGTGCGGCGACGTCCACACTGCTGAAAATTACGCTGCCCGCGCTGCAGAAGGCGCATTTCCGGGATTAGCCGCGGATACTATCAATTGATTGTTTTAAGATATTGTAATACGGTGTGAGTGACTGCTGCAGCGTAAGCCGGATTTAATTATATATGTACATAGTAGTCTTGACGCACGTATTTTGTATCTTTGCCGTATTGAAGATTTTATGAATGATGAAGAAATGGAGCGTGTCCTATGGCACAGTCGAAAATAAAACCCGAGCAAAACCGGAATCAGGAACATGAGGGGGCTGTTCCCGAACATAATCCGAATCCATGCCCGCTGTACCGCAAATGCGGCGGCTGTCAGCTGCAAAACATGAGCTACCCGCGCCAGCTTCAATGGAAACAGGCAAAGGTGGAGCGTCTTTTAAGCAAGTTCCACACGGTCGAACCGATTATCGGTATGGAAACGCCCTACCATTACCGCAACAAGGTGCAGGCCGCGTTTGGGATTGACCGGCACAAACAGATTATTTCGGGGATTTATCAGTCCAGCACACACCGGATTGTCCCGGTAGACTCCTGCATGATCGAGGATGAAACAGCTGACAAAATCATTGTCACGATCCGTCGCCTTCTGAAGGATTTCCGCATTGAACCATTTGACGAAGTCACCGGACGGGGCCTATTGCGCCATGTTCTGGTGAAGCGCGGTTTTGCCACAGGTGAAGTGATGGTGGTTCTGGTAACGGTTTCACCGATTCTTCCCGCTAAAAATAATTTTATCAAGGCGCTGCGCAAAGTGCACCCGGAAATCACAACAATATTGCTGAATATCAATGACCGCCGTACAAGTATGATACTTGGCGACGCGGAAAAAGTGCTGTACGGCCCCGGATATATTGAGGACAGGCTTTGCGGGTGTACGTTTCGTATTTCCGCGAAATCCTTTTATCAGATCAATCCGGTACAGACGGAAATTTTGTACCGCACTGCCATTGATTACGCTGGGCTTACCGGAAACGAAACCGTGATCGACGCCTACTGCGGCATCGGAACCATCGGCCTGACGGCCAGTAGCCTCGCAAAGAATGTAATCGGGGTAGAAGTGAACGCCGATGCGGTGCGGGACGCGATTGTCAACGCCAAACGGAACGACATTAAAAACACTTATTTTTATACCGCGGACGCGGGAGAATTTATGAATGAAATGGCGGGGGAGGATGAGCACGCAGACGTCGTATTCATGGACCCGCCGCGCGCGGGCAGCGACGAGCAGTTTCTGGCGTCGCTTGTCACGCTGGCACCGGAAAAGGTGGTTTATATCTCCTGCAATCCCGAAACACAGGAACGCGACCTGCTCTTCCTCACAGCGCACGGCTATCAGGTCAAGAAAATCCAGCCGGTGGATATGTTTCCACATACGAATCACGTGGAGTGTATAATTCTGATGACGTATTGTGGTGACAGGGAGAAATAAGGCTGCATTACCACAATATGTGCGGATTTGGAGCGAAAAATGGGCAAAAACTAGGCTTAAAAACGCCCGATTTTTGCCCTGATTTTTAGGCGAAAATATGACATAGCCTCTTTTGAGCGATTACAGATAAAAAGTTGATATTGAAGAAGAAGTATAAGCAGAAATGGCACACGTAGGTGGTGCGGAAAATTTATATATTTATATAATGAGGTTAAATTGATTAGAAAATTCGAAACTAAAGATTTATCGGAAGTCATAGAATTATGACTTACTACTAATATACAGGCTCATAATTTTATATCCGAAGATTATCGGGTGGGTAATCTTGGTATAATTAAGAGTATACTTCCCGATGCAGAAATATATGTCTATGAAATACATGATAAAAATAACGCTTTTGGATATATAGCTGGAATATTCGTATCCGATGAAATGCAATCCAAGGGTATTGAAAAACAACTACTTGAAAAAGCAAAGGAGTTTTATTCCGAACTTAGTTTATGTCTAAGGCTGCGTAAGGATTGTTTTATAAAAATATAGCCTTCATTAATAGATTATTTGCCACAGTGTATATTAAATTATAACATTATTTCAAAAACAATCTACTACTAAGAAATCGAGAGATATTATCACGAAGCCGTGTCCATTTTTAACAGAAAGGCTCACCTGCGTTTAAGCAGATGAACCCCTTATTTATCAAAAAACTTAAGAACTCAGAATATTGATATACACTCTACATTTACCATTAGATAATATTTTTATATTAAACTAAATATACCTCAAATTCAGAGAGACCAATATTATCACCTGCACCTTCAACTACTGTTAATTTAACCCAAGTAAATGTTTTTCTTGGGAAATCTACAATATAAGAAGAGCCATTGTTAGCTAGGGGTCCAACTGCTATTTGGGAACCATCACTAAAAGTTAAAGTACCTCTTATAATTTGATCGACAAAGTTAGGTCTATCGTATAAAATAATTCTATTAGCTTCAATTAGGTCTGGCCATGAAAGTTGTATCCAGGCTTCATCTGTTTCTCCAACAGTAGCCCATTCATTAGTATAAAATTCAAACAAATCATTTCTATAAGGATAACCAACAATCATACCATTAATAACATTATTACAATATTGTTGTGTATTGATATTTTCAGAAGATGCAGTTACTGTTGCGTTATATGATAAGCTTGACATGGTTTTACTCCAGAAAACCTCATCACTTTTGATAAATCTAGTGAAACGTGAAAGAAATTGATCATAAGAATTAAAGGCTTGAGCTTTGAGGTTGTCACCAGATTCAATCGATGCATACATTTCATCAGGAACAGGTCTGGATTCTCTCAAGCACCAACTATAGGGGGAAGTGCTATTCATATTACTCTCGGAATCTAACACAGGCTCAAGTGCATTTAAATTATTTTGAGGTAATCCACTCTTATAAACCATACATTCATGGATTGTTGGAGAATATTTGATAGTCTTTTTTATTTCAAGTATTGCTCTTATTACAAAAAAAGCAGTTGAAGAATGATCTGGGTGAGGTTCCAACTGTGATGTTAAATAAATATCTTCAGGAAGATTTTCTTCAATAATCGTATATATATCATTAAAAATATTTTTATAATTATAATCTGCGTGAACCCCATACTTTTGGTAATGGTAATCAATTACCCCTATATCAGGAAATCCATAGGTTTGACTCCCGTTCAATCCGGAAAAAATTTTCTCAGGTTCATTTTTGGACAAGTAAGCAGGTCCTAATACCTGATAGTCACCATAACCTAAATAGGTAATATTTTCTTTATTAAGACCAAGCAATGCCATTGTATTAGTCGTTAGTTGTATACGATTTTTAGGTTCGCTATAATCACCTGTAGTAACTAAAACTAAATTTACGCTACTACCATTATTTATTGCTTCTTTTATTACTCCAGCACAACATATAGTTTCATCATCTTCATGTGGAGAAAAAATCATTATTTTATTCACTAATTTTATTCCTCTCTATAGTAAAATTATTTTTAGATAATCTGAGTAATACGCTTAAGTAGTAGACCTATAGTAATATAAATATGAAGCTATCTTGATTGTGTTACTGCTCTGTATAATATAAAATGATGCAAAAAGGAACTGGCTGCGTAAAAGGAACGGGTAGCAGCACTTGAGCGTAAAGTTGGCCAGTAGATATCTAAAGTCTCGTTGCCTTAAAAGATCTGACGAAGTTATCCGACGTAAACGTCAGTAAAGAATATGTGTCATCAGAGGATGAAGCGTTAAAAAAATTGAGAAGTGTATAAAACAGCTTGTATTCAATACCTTCTTGCCAAGGCCCACCAGTTTTGTAGAGCATCATTATTGTCACTACAAGGCACGTTGAATGTTGCTCACTGCTGTGCCGGATTTAGAATAGAGAATAAAGAATCAGAAGCCATTTTTTATCCTATTCATCTACTCTCTCACCTGAGAACTGAAAACAGTTGAAAATCATTAGCCTGTAATAAAAACAGTATGGTACAAAATTGAGAAAGAATATTGGGGAGAATAGATATGACCAATCATTCAAATGAAGCAAAAGCTTTTTACAAAATGGCTTTTGCACTTATAACGCCTATGGCGCTTCAGAACTTAATAAATGTGGGAATTTCTTCGATAGACGTCCTGATGCTGGGAAAAGTAAGCGAGACTGTACTCTCGGCCGCCTCACTTGCCAGTCAGATACAATTCATAATGACGTTGATTTTCTTTGGATTAACCTCCGGCGCCGCTGTCCTCACTGCCCAGTATTGGGGAAAGAGAGATAAGAACAGTATCATTAAAATAATGGGAATATGTATGAGATTCTCATTAACAGTGGCTATATTTTTTACACTGGCAGTGGCTATCTTCCCTGCTCAGATTATGAGTATATTTACGAATGAGAAACCTGTAATCATTGAGGGAGTAAAATATCTTAGAATAGTTTCTATTTCTTACATATTCATGTCGATCACAATGATTTATCTTAATATAATGCGAAGCGTTGAACGTGTGGTGGTATCTACTGTTGTGTACCTGATTTCATTGGTATCAAATGTCATAATCGCTGCGCTTCTCATATTCGGTCTGTTTGGTCTGCCTAAATTGGGTATTGAGGGTTCTGCAATAGCGACTCTTGCTTCAAGAGGCTTGGAATTGGTCGCAGTTATAGTCTACGCTTTAAAGTACAATGATGTTTTGCACTTCAAGCCGTCTTGCCTGCTTGTAAGAGATAAATACCTGTTCAAGGATTTCCTGTACTATTCAATATCGGTTACACTGAATGAACTTATGTGGGGCTGTGGTGTAGCCATGAATGCTGTTGTTATCGGGCATCTTGGGACTTCTGTTGTTTCGGCAAATTCAGTTGCACAGATAGCAAGGCAGCTTGCTACGGTTATAGCCTTCGGCCTCGCCAATGCAACAGCAGTCAGTATAGGCAAGGTTATTGGAGAAAACGATCTGAATTCCGCTAAGAAATATGCCAATCGCTTTATTAAGCTGAGCATTCTTGCAGGTATATCCGGTGGAATCTTGATTCTGATAGCAAGGCCCATTGTAATGTCGGCATTAAATCTGACTCCTATTACACAGAGTTACCTGTCAGTAATGATGTACGTTATGTCCTATTTTTCCGTAGCACAGGCAATAAACACTACCCTTGTAGTTGGAGTTTTCAGAGCCGGCGGCGATACAAGGTTCGGCTTGCTTCTTGACACAACCACCATGTGGTGCGGTTCTATCCTGTTTGGCGCGTTAGCGGCATTTGTATTCAAATGGAGCATTCCCGTTGTCTATATGATATTAATGAGTGATGAAATAATAAAAATTCCCTTTACGGTATTAAGATTCAAAAGCCGTAAGTGGCTTAATAATGTAACAAGATAAACAGGATTTTATTCTTCGGACAAGGCATCACCAACTTTAAGTTGCATCATTGTCGCAGCTACAAAATAAAAAGGAAAACTAATTATGATTGATGAAATATTGCAATATAATAAGACTTTCGTCGAAAATAAAGGGTATGAAGAATATATTACCTGCAAATACCCAAACAAAAAAATTGCCATAAGACTTGCCGTTGATCGGATAAAATAAATGCATATTTCAGAGCGCCCCGTGATTATGTATGGAAAACTCTACGGAGCGTTTATTGTATATGGAGTAACAATTGGTTACTATTATATCTGGTGAGGAAAACAAAATGGATTGTGGCAAAGTAGGAACTCTGCTTTATCGTTTGCGGAAAGAAAAGGGCCTGACACAAAAGCAGGTCGCCGATCATATGAATATCAGCGACAAAACCGTTTCCAAATGGGAACGTGGTTTAGGCTGCCCCGATGTAACTCTGCTGGGGGAACTTTCCGACCTGTTTGAGGTTAATATCGAAAAAATTCTGAACGGGGATTTAGAGCCGAACGCGCTTGAATCCGGCAATTTCAGACGCATGAAATTTTATGTCTGCCCAATTTGCGGAAATATTATCAACAATACCGGCAATGCGGAGGTTTCCTGCTGCGGGCGCAAATTATCACCGCTCGCTGCCAAGCCTGCTGATGAAAAACATATGGTAATCATAGAAGATACCGACGGAGAATACTACATTACATTTCATCATGAAATGAGTAAGAATCATTATATCTCCTTTATCGCGTATGTCACAAACGAGAAACTCCTGCTTGTAAAACTCTATCCCGAACAGTCGGCATCAGTAAGGCTGCCAAAAATGGACTCAAAAACATTGCTGCACAAATATGGCAGAAAGCTCTATTATTGCTGCAGCAAGCATGGACTGTATGTTTTATGAATGCCATGCCCTGTTAATGAAAGGAGGTACCGCATTATGGAATCCGAAAAACGAAAAGAACTGAAAAACGCTTATAAAGAGAAGAATACCGTGGGTGGTGTATACTGTGTTCAATGCGGTGGGAACGGTCACATGTGGATAAAATCCACAAAGAATCTGGCTAGTCAACGGAACAAGTTTGAGTTTTCTGTTTCGACGAATTCCTGTCTGGATTCGGCTATGAGGGCGGCGTGGATGAAATATGGGGCGCAGTCGTTTTCCTTTGTCATCCTCGAGGAATTGAAAAAGAAGGAAGCCCAAACGGAACGTGAGTTTTCGGAGGACATCGGTGTTCTTCTTGAGATATGGCTTGAAAAATACGAGCAGGGCGCTTTATACGAAGAAAATGCACATAGTACAAAGGAAATATGCCATGAATGTTGATTTTCATCCCATTGATCGGGATAACTGGAATAGAAACCAGTATTTTTACTACTTTACAAAAATGTTTCCCACCGGGTACAGCCTGACTGTTGAGGTGGATATTACTAACACTTATCATATGGTCAAAAGGGCGGGCAAGAAGTTCTTTCCTGCCTATTTGTATCTGGCGTCCCGATTGATTGCTCAGCAGCAGGAATTCCGAATTGCCGAACGCGACGGGCTGCTGGGGTATTATGAGGTGTTACACCCTTCCTATGCCCGTTTTCACGAAGATGACAAAACCATGTCCAGCATGTGGACGGAATACGCCGCTGATTTTGTGAGCTTCTATAACAACTACATGGAAGATCAGAACCAATACGCGGGTAATCACGGGATATTGGCAAAGACAAATATTCCCGATAACAATTGCATGATTGGTATGCTGCCCTGGACGCAATTTACAAGTTACACTCCCATTTCCTATGGCGGCGGAAGCGGTTATTTTCCGGTATTGCAGGCAGGAAAATTCTTTGACAAAGGCCACAGAAAAATGATGCCGCTCTCAATTACCGTACATCATGCCGTTGCAGACGGCTACCATGTCGGCCTGTTCCTTCAGAAATTTCAGGAGGGCATGCTGCATCCGGAAGAATGGATTGAAACGGAGTGAGAATAAAGCGCTCTTCCAAAAGTGGTGTTTAAACGAAGTGAAGACTATGCTTTTTTGAAGATGAAAAACATAGACTTGTACAGATAACCGCTATGTCGATATGGGCCTGCTATTACGGCGATAACGGTTCGTGGCCATGCCAGTGAAATCAGACTCCTTATATTTCCGTATCTCTGAATTCAATGATGGTACCTTCCGGCGCCTTGATTTTAAAAAGAGTGCCGTTTTCAACCTTATAAAGAATTGCCCCGTTTTTTGTCAAAAAACCTTTGAAACCGGTCTTTGCTATTTTATCCATTTCGTGCTCAACACTGTCTGCCATGAAGCACATGTGAACAATTCCGGTATCCTGCGAACTGCAGCGGTTTAGTGTTTCGCCCTGTTTTGCGGTCTGCAGTTCAATCATAAAGGCTCCGCATTTCAGCCATGTATTATAGGCACGGCCGTGGAAGTTTGCTGTTTCGGAAACAAGTTCAAATCCTAAAACACTGGTATAAAAATTCAGGGATTCCTGATAATTTTCTGTTTGGATGCAGACATGGTGCAATGCTTTTATGCTCCTTCCGAGACCTCTTTCTTATGTTTATTATGTTGGGTGAAGCACCGGTCTTGTTGACTTCAGAAGGGAGCCTTCACAGTATGTGTTCCGGCCGGGTGGGACGTGCTTTCGGCATTTAAGCCGTTTTGCAGTTCAAGAATAAGACGGTCAAGGAAATCGGATATTTGTTTCTCGTCGGATTGTGATCCATAAAGGTTAATGCTGAGCGTTGCCTCATCATGGAAAGTACAAACGGCCAGCTGAAAATAGGGCGCATATTTGATGGAGCCTGTCATGAACGCTTCCGTAATCACAGACGTGCCAAACTTCAGTCGATCTGCGTCCAATACTCCAATATTTGTGAACGCGATAAAGGGATTTGAAAAATTTTTCTGCAAGATTGGTTTAACCGCTTTGTAAGGAAGAATATGAAATACGTTTTCCAGTAAAAGCAGACTTTTGGCACAGCCTATATTTGCTTTTTCCGATTTCATCACAGAATTCACTTTCATCAGGGTGTCTTCAAATGAATCGCCTGACTCCATATCGATGCAGCAGCAGAGATTGGTGACTATATTGCAGATGCCGTTTGTGGGAGAGTTCATATATTTTCGAAGATCGTTCGCACAGGGAATGGGAACGGCCTTACCGATCGTTTGAAAAACGGTTCGGTGAAGAGCTGCTAACATCACGTCGTTCACGGTGGCTCCATGCGCTTTGGCATAAGTCTTTAACGCGCGGAAGAATTCTTTATTCAGTACCCTTTTTTCAATAAATGGATGCTTTAAATCTCCCTCAAAGGCAAATGAATCATTCTGCGCAGGTATTTTGTATTTGCTGAAACGGAGTTTCAGTCGTTCTTTACCGGTGAACGACGTCAAAACCTGATGAATGCTCCGGTTCCGCATTGCTGCCATCGGGCGAATGCCAGGCATGTTTTCTTTTGAGCCTTCATAGCTGTAAGCAGAACACATCAGATACAAAAGCTCTTTGAATCCCGCCGCGTCGCACAACATATGGTTGACGATGATACAAAGAATGTCGTGCTCAGCTGACCTTATGATGGCTGCTCTCAGCTGGGGGCCATCCGTTTCGCTCAGTTCCTGATAGAGAAATTGGTTAACCTGTGAATCGGGGTGATCTGTCTCAACCAGCTGAACAAGATCCCCGGCGAGGAAATTTTGTTCCCGCCAGTACGGATGCCGCTTGTCTTGGAAGTATCCGCAGCGCAGGAGGGGGAAAGCAGTCATGGCAGCGGAGATCGCCTCTTTCATATTGATAAAATCCAACCTGCCTGCAAATGAAGCCATAAAATGTAAGATGTGGTCATTGATTTTTTCTTCCTTGAAGAAATGCTGCAGTCCGTCGCAGGCCTGCGCGGGATAAACCGGTAAATTGGTATTTGTCAATTTTTTCACCTCTCTGTATTATGATAAAGGGAAAAGGAGGGGAATGCATTGATAAAGATCAATTTTTCCGCTTTCGTATTCTGCTCAAGGTTTCCGGTGTGATGCCAAGGTATGATGCGATGAGGTAATGCGGTATACGATGAATCAAACCGGGATATTTTTTAAGAAAGAGCAGGTAGCGTTCTTCTGCATTGCTGATTAAAAACTGTTTTTCCCGTTCCTCCTGCTCTATAAAGAGCATTTGTTCATATTTTTGCCTGATGGCATTCCAGCAGGAGCGCTCCTGAAGCAACTGATGATATTCGTTGAACGGAATAGAAAGAAGCGTACTGTCCTCAAGTGCCTGTATGGTATAGTCGGCAGCGGTGCCCTTCAGAAAAGAGCTGTAAGCCGCTATAAAATTTGTTTTTGATCGAAATACCAGTGTTCTTTCGGCCCCGGTTTCCGCCGTATAGTAAATTCGGAACAGACCGGATACAATGAAATGCAGATCTTTCGGCTTTTCACCGACATTAACCAGAATTTCATTCGGTTTCATCTGCCGATACCGGATTTGGGGTTTCAGTTCATCCCATTCTGCGGCCGGAACCGGGCTGTATTCACAAAGCGCATTATATAATGTTTTGAAGTCATTTTCTCCGGTTATCATAATAGAAACTTCACCTGCATTTTTATTCAATTATGGACTGCTTTTGATGACAGCGATTCCAATGTTCCCCAGGGCTTGTTTGTAAAATGGTGAAGATTGTGCGAATTAGCAACATATCGTCATAGGACCGTGCAATCAAGCGAATTTATTTTAAATTCAAAATAGAAAAACCGGAATAAAAACTTACGTTTATGGGTTTTATTCCGTCGTTTTTCTTTTTACAAACAAGACCTAGTGTAAACATATTCAAAGGTACGGAATGTTTTATCCAACGGCTCTGCGTAGTAGGTTCCTTCCTGCTCAAATTCAAAACCACACTTTTCTATCAGGTGCTTTGAGGCCAGGTTATCCTGAAAACAACAGGCATAAACATATTGAATACCATTCGAAAATAGTTTTTCCAATACCGCATTTATTGCTTCTGTCATAATGCCCCGATTCCAGTAATTTCGATTCAGAACATATCCCAATTCTTTTGTATCGGGTCTCCCGTTTTCTGAATCTTCATGAATCCCGATATGACCAATTACCTTATGATCGGTTTTGTATACGATTGCAAATTGATTTTTATTTTTTATAAAATCATTCAACATCTTTGCCGATTGACCCAATGACTCGTGATGAGGCCATCCAGCCGATTGCCCGACCCCCACCTGACTGGAGTAATCATGCAGGTCGCGAAGATCACTTTTTGCGAAATTTCGTAAGAAAATACTCTTTGCAGTGATGGTGTTATTCATAGCGTTCGCTGTACCTTTCATGGCCGGATTTCCCACCGAATCAGAAGTCCGGCCTGCTTCGGTTGAATTGCGTTTGGCTGTGTCAAAAAGCTTCCGAAATATGTTATATTTATACTATATTATAGAATCATACTTTGCAACAACTTTATTGTGTAATGATCCTGTGATGATTGATGACGCCTTATTTTTCCGAACAAGTTCAAATCGGATATGAATAAAAAAGGTGCCGCTTACGGGAAGCGGCACCTTTTTTCAGAAAATATCACGAAATAACAATGGCATTACTCAGCAGACGGTCACGCCACAGAGAATAGTATTTTGCTTTCAAATGAACACCGTCTCCCGTATACTTTGCACACAGGTTTCCGTGGCCATCATCTACGGCAGAATTGATGTCCAGATAAAAAACGGTTTTATTGTCCGCCAGAGCTTTCAGCCCACTGTTGCGTTCCCGAATATTCTTGTTGTTAAAAACATCATCACCGGCCGACTTTTCAGCGGTTACATATAGAATGGACTGCACATAAATGATTGCATTCGGCTCAAGTTCACGGATTTTGGCAAGCGCGGAGGAATAGTGCTTCGTGAAGTAAGCTGTGTTTCCTGTACCCAGTTCATTGATCCCAAGCATAATATAAATTTTGTGATATTGATTTTTTCGGAGGGTCTGTTCCAATGTCAACCCGCTAATTTCATCTGTTTTAGGGCGCTCGAACAGCT
Source organism: Bacillota bacterium (assembly GCA_023416955.1). GTDB lineage: Bacteria > Bacillota > Clostridia > Oscillospirales > Acutalibacteraceae > Caproiciproducens. Next base: position 158,477 of record JAEZGM010000002.1, read on the forward strand.
GGTAAATGTTAAGTCCCACATGACTGAAATAGCTGGCCTTGTTCAGGTCTCCGTATTTTCTCAGATCACTCGTATGGCTGTCGCCAATAAAGAGTGCATCGGAAAAATAATCTGCCGTGACTTTCTGAAAACCCGATGCTTTGAACGGCTTTTTTTCGGGGAGCGGTGTGCTCTGATTTTGCTCCGGCACGGAGGAAGAGCCTGCGGCACGGCTTGGCACTTCCGGCTTTGCCACCGGTTTGGAAGACGACGGAAGAGGCGCTGCGGAGGAAATTTGCGAGCGTACCTCAGAAGATGCGTCGGAGGACGAAGCACTTTCCGAAGCCTGCGGAAGAGGAGCGGAATATTGTATCAGCTGAAAGCCTGCCACAATCAGGGCGCTGAAAATCGAAAGAGCCACAAGCGGGCATTTTTTTAAAAAATTCTTCATTCAAGGTAACCCTCTTAAAATTGCAGATATAGGAAGGGATTGCTGGCGCTGCTGTGAATGGAGTAGACACACAGCCAGAAAAGAACCAGAAGAATACCGGTGGTCAGAACATTATGGCGTTTCCGGTATCTTAAAAAGTTTTCAGGCCAGGGCAGCAGGAATAGAAATCCGGTCAGAAGATAAGGGGAATACAGCCGCCCGTATTCCAGCCAGTCACCGGAATAGACGTTTCCGCCGATAGAACCAATCGGGAATAAGCGTGTAAAATAAACGGCAAGATCAGAAAAGTTTGTGTTGGCAAAAAGCATCCATGTAAGGGGAATAAAGAAAAGAACATACAGATGCCCCAGTAAAGGGATCCGATCCAGCCACTTTTTCAGGAACAGCTTTTCCAGAGCGATCATCAGAAACAGGGAAATTCCCCAAAGCACGAAATTCCACCCGATTCCGTGCCATAGTCCGGTGAGCACCCAGACAATCAGCAAGTTTAAGACGGTTCGGGCCATTCCCTCCCGGCTTCCGCCCAGCGGGATGTAAATATAATCGCGAAACCAGCGGCCAAGTGTAATGTGCCAGCGGCGGTAGAATTCGGAGATGGAAGTGGAGCAGTAGGGAAACAGAAAATTTGCCGGCAGCTCAAATCCGAACATCCTTCCAATTCCTATGGCCATCAGCGAATATCCGTGAAAATCAAAGTAGAGTTGGAGCGTATAGGCCGCCATGCCCAGCCACGCGAGCGGGGTGGAGACGGAATCATAGCCGATTGCGGAAAGCTGATTCCACAGACCGCTTAACTTGTCAGCCAGAAGGATTTTGTAGGAAAGGCCGACGACAAAGGTTCGGAAGCCTTCTTCAAGATATTCAAACTGGAATTCAGGATTCCGAAGTTCCAAAGACAATTCATCATAACGGGTGATAGGACCCATCTGCAATTTCGGAAAGAAAAACATATAAGTACCGAACCGCAGGAGCGCTTTTTCCCGGGACGTATCGTTCCGGTATACATCTGCCTGATAAGCAATCATCTGAAACGTATAAAAACTGATGCCGATCGGAATGAAGTTTCCGCATTTGAACCAGACCAGCAGCGCGGTATTTAAGGCGACGGTCAGCCAGAACCAGAAACGCTTTTTCCAAATCTCTTTTTTCTCATCAGAAAACAGTGCTGTCAGCAGATAATTTGCAAGAATGTCCAGAGCAAGCAGGCCGGTCTGCCACCAGGAGCCCAGCCCGTAAAATAAAATACTTCCGCCAAGCAAAACATGGTTTTTGAAGCGTTTTGGAACGAGGTAGTAAAGAATCAACAAAATAGGTAAAAATGCAAAGATGAATTTTAAGTCGGAAAAGGTCAACCCGCTTCATCCTTTCTTTCAATCAATAAGGCGGATATCGTATACTGTGAAAATATTTGTTTGGGCACAAAATGACGAGCGGAACTTTCATTCGTACGCGCATCATACCGGCCGGAGAATGATGCGGTCAAATGAATTTCCAAGGACAATCAGCCCCTATATTTCAAGACATTATGCCCTGAAAACGACAATTCCCCAAAGCTGCTTTGGCGTTCACGCTTTGCTCGCACAGTTGCAGCTTTGGGGAGAGGCCATTTTATATGTTTTTATGTTTATAATAATTGTTTTTTAAATTGTGCTTTACTGCTTTTCATCTTGCAGTCGTAGGCCGCTTTCCCATACTACGCTTGTATAGTTGCTAAGTCAACAATTGTAAAGACACTGTAATTATTCGTTATATTGTGTAACCATTACAGTTTACAGTGATCACGTTGGAAAAAGTCTGCAAAACGGGGAGAAGTCAGCAATTAAACGGGGAATAAGCTAGGTCTTGTTTGTAAAAAGAAAAACAACGGAATAAAACCCATAAATGCAAGTTTTTATTCCGGTTTTTCTATTTATACTCAAAAGAAATTCGCTTGATTGCACTGATTTATGCTGATATTTTAGCTATTCGCACATTTTTACCATTTTACAAACAAGCCCTAAGAAAAAACAATGAAGTAGAAACCATACGCACACAGCCATAACAGCACCGTTTATACCAGTCGCAATATAGTCAGGTCACTTAAGAAAACATCCAAGAAAATGGAGATTGGTTCTGTTTTCAAATGAGCTGACTATATTGTGGCTGCTTCTATGAGAAATGTCGTGAGTAAAGTTGGTTTACCTTACAATATATTTTCGATGTTTATAATTCGCTGCACCCAATTCCGGTAAAAAGCTTCCTCATGGGAAACAAGTAATACCGTGCCGGGAAACTCTGCTAAGGCGCTTTGCAAAGATTCTTTTGCCTGAATGTCAAGGTGGTTTGTCGGTTCGTCCAAAATAAGAAAATTGCAGGGCTTGACGGTAAGCAGGCACATCTTGACTTTTGCCTGTTCGCCGCCGCTCAATGTCCCTATCGGCTGCAGCGCGTGCTTACTGGAAATGCCGCAGCGGGCAAGCTGCTGCCGCACCTCTTTTGTTGCAAGGGAGGGGTAGACGTCGGAAACAATCCGGATCGGTGACTGCGTGCCGTCCTCCCACATCAAGTCCTGTTCGAAATATCCGGGTGAAACCTGCTCGGAAAAAGAAAAGTCGCCGTGTAAGGCCGGAACTTGTTTCATCAATGTTTTCAGGAGAGTTGATTTCCCGATTCCGTTGAAACCGGTGATAACCACTTTTTGCCCGCCGCGAATGGAAAAATTGAGATCTGACAAAATCGGATAGTAATACCCTATGGAGAGATGTTTCAACGTTAAATGCTCTGTTGCCGTTGAGGGTAAGCTTGCGAAGTGAAAGAACGGCTTTATTTCTTTCTGCTCCAGCGCCTCCATTTTATCCATGCGGTCAAGCTGTTTCTGTCGGCCTCTTGCCATTTTTGATTTTATTCCCGCAATATTTTTGCGAATGAACTCCTCGGTTTTTTTGATTTCCTTTTGCTGCGCCGAATACTGCCGGACATAATCCTCCCGTAAAAGAGCCTTCTTTCTCAGAAATTCCGAATATGTCCCATAATACTTTGTGATTTTGTCGTTATCAATATCACAGATACGGTTTGCGATTTTCTCCAAAAAGCCATAATCGTGAGAAATGACCATAAAAGCGTTATCAAGGCCGGAAAGATACCCGGCAAGCCAGGTGACATGTTCTTTATCCAGAAAGTTTGTCGGCTCATCAAGAAGCAGGACATCCGGCTTTTCAAGCAGCAGCTTTGCCAAAATAACCTTTGCGCGCTGCCCGCCGCTTATTTGCTCGATGGAACGTCCCAAACCGATAGAAAGCAGTCCCAGCCCGGCCGCAACTTGCTCGATACGCGTGTCAATCAAATAAAAGTCGTGCAACTCCAGTTCTTCCTGGTACTGTGCGGCAAGCTCTAAAACGTCGGCTTCCCCGTCAGCGGCACGGGAATAAAGCGCGTTCATCTTTTCTTCAGCCTCATACAGATGAACGAAAGCTGATTTTAAAAAGCTTTTTATCGTCGTTTCTTTATCGATTTGTGCGTATTGGTCCAGATAGCCGACAGTGACGTTGGGCTGCCATACCACCCGGCCGGCGTCAGGAATGATTTGCTCTGTGCAGATTTTTATCAGTGTGCTTTTTCCTGTTCCGTTCTGACCGACAATGCCGATATGTTCCCCTTTGTTCAGCGATAACTCCGTGTTTTTAAAAAGCAGATTGTCGCCGAATGAATGTGATAATTCCGTAATATCCAGTAAACTCATAATTGCAAAAATCCTCTCTATCCTCTGCCGCAGATGGTACCGCGCAGACCTCAATTTAAAATAAAAAAGCAGAAGGCAACGATACAAAATGTATCTGCCTTCTGCCACATTTCTGAATTGAATGTTTTTAGATAACAAAAGGCTATGGACAAAACATTGTCCATAGCCTTTCACGTACAAAATATCAAAGGGAAATAAGCAACAAATAAAAGGGCTATTTTTATAGCCATACTAATCTGTTACTTTATTTCCGATGAATATATTCCATACGGTTCACTATGCTCTGTACAATGCTTCATCGGGTTAAATTGTACAGAGCTGATTCTCTTTGTCAGCTGATTTGTTATATAAAAACTCATATTGATCGCCTCAATCTATGTGAAATATGATATCATGACGTTTTGTGCCTGTCAATACCTGTGCTCTGGCTTGGTTCCAAAAAAATGCATGCTGCCTTGGTGACAAAAGCTTTATTTCATACTATAATAAATACAAAATGAAAAATTACATATGGAATTAAATGAGGATTTTATGAACGAAAAAGAAATTTCAGAAATTCGCCGCCGATTCCGCCCGGAAAAGAGCAACATTGCCCGGGTGCGCGGTTGCTATGTAAACGATCAGCGGGAAATTGTTTCAGAATTCAGCCAGCCGCTTGCGCTGATGCCCCAGGAGGAATCGGAAGAGCTGCTGACAATTCTGAAGAAAACGCTGTCCGGAACCATCGGGAAAAACCTGATTGACATTGAATTTGCGACGCAGCAGGTTCTTGAGGGCGAGGAACACAAGCTGCTCATGGCGCTCAAAGACTCCGCACTGGAAGATGATGACGCCGTGCGTGAGTTCTACACGCGCGTGATTCAGACGCTCAACACGGAGGGTCAGTATTTAATCCTTCTGGCTTCTGATAAATATGATGTTCCTTTTTACGCCAAGGACGGGGCAAAGCAGGACGATTCCTCGGAAGTGTATTCTTACTTCCTGTGCAGTATCTGTCCCATCAAAATCACAAAGCCGGCGCTCGGCTACTATGCTTCGGAAAATATATTCCGCAACATTACGGCGGATCGGGTCGTTTCCGCACCGGAGCTTGGCTTCCTATTCCCGGCTTTCGATGACCGCAGCGCAAATATTTACAGCGCGGTCTATTACTCCCGTAATATTGCGGAAAATCATCAGGAGTTTGTGGATACGGTATTCAAAAGCGAGATTCCGATGCCCGCCGCCGAGCAGAAGGAAATTTTCCAATCTATTTTGGGGGATACCGTTGCCGAGGATTGCAGCTTCGACGTCGTACAAGCGGTTCACGGGCAGCTGTCCGAAATGATTGAAGAACATAAGGCCAACAAAGAGGAAGAACCTCTGGTCATTTCCAAAGGAACAGTAAAAGGAATTCTGCAATCCTGCGGTGTTTCCGAATCCCGCGTTGCCGCCTTTGAGGAAAAATATGACACAGAGTTCGGCGCGGATACACAAATCAGTCCGCGCAATATCATCGATACGAAGCAAATGGAAGTCGTCACGCCGAATGTGACGATCCGCGTGAATCCGGAGCGCGGCGATTTGGTTGAAACGCGCACGATTGACGGAATTAAATATATCTTAATCCGCGCGGACGAGGGTGTTGAGGTCAACGGCGTGAACATACATATTTCATAAAATCAGATAGAAGAAAGATGGGCCTCCCTCCCCCCCGTAGGCCGGGAGGGCGGCCCATGAAAATTTTATACTTTTTATAAATCGTCCACAA
>JAEZGM010000013.1 GCA_023416955.1 Bacillota bacterium
TATTTTTTTTACCGTCTCCGGGGCGCCCCCCAACCCCGCCCACCCCCGCGTCCCCAAAAAAGAGATAACCAAGAGGAGATACCTGCTTTTATCGCTGCTTACAATACTCGGATTTTTGATAGCGGAAACTGTCAGTCTGACCGTTCCAAATATGCAGGAGGCCAATCACCTCGTCTACCGCATTATATTGGTGGGATTGGCTGCGCTGTACCTCGTGATTGCCGTGCTTTCATGGCGGAATGAGGTAAGGCGCGCAAGATTCGCGGACCGCGCTCCGTTCCGCTTTGCGATGGGGATTGTGCTTGCCCTGTGGGATTTGCTGAGCACAAAGCTCGATATTCTTCCGATGCCGTTTTTTCCGGGGCCTTCCAAAGTGACGGGAGTCGTTTTGGAGGAATACCGCTTTTTGCTGGAAAACACCATGTATTCCCTTCGGCTGTTCTCGCTGGGGTTCTTGTCCGGCATTGTTCTGGGGGTCGGTACGGGAATTTTAATCGGCTGGTTCCCAAGGGTTTATTACTGGGTGTTTCCCGTATTGAAAATAACCGGGGTGGTTCCCGCGGTGGCGTGGATGCCCTTTGCGCTGACGCTATTGCCAACCTCATTTCTTGCGGGTATATTCCTGATTGCAATCTGCGCGTGGTTTCCGGTCGCGTTCATGACGGCGCAGGGAATCGAAAGTACGCACAGAGTTTATTATGAAGTCGCAAAAACTTTGGGCGCGAAGCAGAGCTATCTGCTGTTTCATGTGGCGCTGCCAAACGCGGTTCCGCAGGTGTTCACCGGAATTTCCACGGCAAACGGACTCGCGTTTACCACACTTGTCGTTTCGGAGATGATGGGCGCTAAAGGTGGGCTCGGCTACTACATCAACTGGGCAAAAGCGTGGTCTTCCTATTATAAGGTATACGCGGCGATTATCATCATGGCAGTCCTCTTTTCATTGATTATGAAGGTCATCGGCCTGATTCAGAACCGCCTGCTGGTCTGGCAAAGGGGGCTTGTAAAATGAGCGGTGAAAATCTGATTGAGATCGCTTCGGTCGACCGTACCTATGTGGATGTGAACGACAATTCCGTCGAGGCGCTCAGGAACATCAATCTCTCCGTTAAAAAGGGGGAGTTTGTTTCCATCATCGGGCCGTCCGGCTGCGGAAAAACCACTCTGCTGCGCCTTGTCGCGGGGCTTGATACACCGGAATCCGGCGAAATTACTCTGGAAGGCAAAAAAATCACCGGGCCGGGGCCGGATTTGGGCTATGTATTTCAGCAGGGCAGCCTTTTTCCGTGGCTGACAATTGAGAAGAATATCGCGGCAGGGCTGAAGGCGCGCCGTGTTTACAGGGAACATAAGGACGACGTCGGTCAGTTCGTGAAGCTGATTGGTCTGGAAGGTTTTGAAAAATCTTATCCGCACCAGATTTCCGGCGGTATGGCGCAGCGCGTAGCGATTGCGCGGGCATTGATTAATCGGCCTTCCGCGCTGTTGCTGGATGAACCCATGGGCGCTTTGGATGCTTTTACCCGGGCCGACCTGCAGGATAAGCTGCTGGAGCTTTGGGAAAAGGACGGCACAACAATGATTCTGGTGACGCACGACGTGGATGAAGCGGTTTATTTAAGCGACCGAATCGTCATCATGACACCGCGCCCGGGAAAAATCAGTGAAATACTGGAGGTCAGTCTGCCAAGGCCGCGTGACCGGGGCAGTGATGATTTTATACAAATCCGTAAGGCAATTCTTGCAAAGCTTCACTTTGCAAGCACAGCGCCTCAGCCGGAATATACGATATAAGGAGTAATCAGAATGTCGGAAAAACAACCACTCAGACAAATCGCAATTTATGGCAAAGGGGGAATCGGAAAATCCACCACAACACAAAACCTGACTGCCGGCCTGGCCGAGTCTGGCAAGCATGTTATGGTCGTTGGCTGCGACCCAAAGGCCGATTCTACAAGACTGCTGTTAGGCGGGCTGAATCAGAGCACGGTGCTTGATACCATGCGCGAAAACGGCGGCAACGTGGATTTGAAGGATATTATGCGCGAAGGATATTTGGGCACGAAATGTGTGGAATCCGGCGGCCCGGAGCCGGGGGTCGGCTGTGCGGGGCGCGGAATTATCACCTCAATCGGCCTGCTGGAACGCCTTGGCGCGTATACGGAGGATTTGGATTATGTGTTTTACGACGTTCTGGGGGACGTTGTGTGCGGCGGGTTTGCAATGCCGATCCGCGAAGGCAAGGCAAAAGAGATTTACATTGTGGCCAGCGGCGAAATGATGGCGCTGTACGCGGCGAACAACATTTCCAAGGGCATTGCGAAATACGCCCAAAAAGGCGGGGTTCGCCTGGGGGGCATCATCTGCAACAGCCGTAATGTCGACAGAGAAATCGAACTGCTGCGCGCTTTTTCCAAGGAACTTGGCACACAGCTGATTTACTTTGTTCCGCGCGACAATGTGGTGCAGCGGGCGGAGATACGGCGAAAAACCGTGATTGAATACAACCCGCAGTCACGGCAGGCGCAGGAATACCGTGATTTGGCTAAGGCAATTGATGAAAACGAACTGTTTACCATTCCAAAGCCGATGACACAGGCCCGTCTGGAGGAAATCCTGATGGAGTACGGACTGATGGATACGGTGGACGATTACGCTATTTAAACCGGTTCCGATACGAAAAGCGGATACCGGAAAGTGAGAAAGCAGGCGGAATTATGAAAAATCGTATTGTTTCAGGGATAGGCGCAATTTTATCCGGCTTGCTCATTTCATTGGGGCCGCAGTTCATTTTTAAGGCGTGCGAACCAACTGCGGAAGGTAAATGGATGGCGTGCCACTGGACTGTTCAAGCGGAACTCGGCATCGGGCTTCTGATTGCCGTTCTGGGTGTGCTCCTGCTGGTCTTTCAGTCGCAGAAAATTCGCTTCGGGTTAAGTGTTGCAATTGTGCTTGCTGGGGTTTTAGCTGTTTTGTTCCCCACGGTTTTGATCGGCGGCTGCGCCATGAAAACGATGACTTGCCGGAGCGTCACTTTCCCGGCTCTTGAGGCGATCGGCGTTCTTACAATTGCCGGATTTGCGGTGAATTCTATTTATCTGCTCCGCGCGGAAGGAAACCGAAAAGAGGGAAACGGATAATGGAAAAACAACATTGCTTTACGTTTTATGGGTTTGCCGTCAGCAACCTAAAACGCCGTCCATATCGGACGGCCGCGCTGGTTGTGCTTGTGTTTATTCTGTCATTTGTGCTCTTTGCCGGGTCGTTTATTTCGCTGAGCCTGAAAAACGGAACAGATAATCTTTCTAAGCGTCTGGGAGCAGATATGCTGATTGTGCCGAGGGGGTATGATCAAAAAACAGAGGGCATTCTGCTGCGGGGCGAGCCCAGCACATTTTATATGGATGCGGCGGCGGCTGAAAAGACGGCGGCTGTACGTGGCGTTCGCGCAGCTTCTCCTCAGCTGTTTGTCGCTTCGCTGAACGCGGACTGCTGCTCTGCCACCGTACAGATCATCGGGCTTGACCAAAAGACGGATTTTACGGTTGAACCGTGGATAAAGAGCGCGCTGCCCGGCGAACTTTCGGCAAACCAGGTTGTAGCGGGCGCGGATATCGACGGTAAAGTCGGTGGAAAACTGCACTTCTTCGGGAGGGATTATGTGATTGCGGCGAAAATGGACAGTACGGGAACGGGTTTTGATACTTCGGTTTTTATGAATTTTGAAGCTGCGCAAAGAGCGATGGACGACTACTTCACCAAAAGCGGCAGGCCGCTTCCTAAAAACGCGGTTTCCTCTGTAACGGTGTCGCTTCAGGATGGTTATTCCGCCGACGACGTTGAGCAGGATATTCGCCGTACATTGGGCGAAAATAATGTTTCGGTGTTAGCTTCGCAGAAAATTGTCAGCAACGTGTCCGGAAATTTGCGGGCAGCCTTCAGCTTTATTGCCGTATTGGCGGCTCTGCTTTGGCTTTTATCCGCACTGGTTCTCGGTATTGTATTTTCAATGATTCTGAACGAGAGGAAACACGAGTTTGGAATTCTGCGTTCGCTCGGGGCGACCAAACGGCGCCTTGTTTCACTCATTCTGCTTGAGTCCGGTGCCGTCAGCCTTTCCGGCGGCGTGCTGGGGGTCGCGGTAAGCGCCCTGTTCCTATTTCTGTTTCAGGTGCTCATACAGCGCACGGTGAATATGCCGTACCTACAGCCTTCCTTCGGGCAGTTTGCGGCAATTGTCGCCGCAAGTCTGGCCCTATCCTTTGCGGTCGGCCCGATCGCTTCACTGGCTTCCATCGTGCGGATCAGCAAGGGCGATACTTATCTGGTAATTCGGGACGGCGGGCTTTAATCCAGGCATTCCGTCCGGGGCGCGCCGCCCGTTTTTACCGGGCGTGGGGCGTTTCAGGCAAAAAGCAAGAGGGGGTTAAAATATGCTTCTGCAGGCGCGGAATTTAGTGAAGGATTATCGGCGCGGTGCGACGCCGTTTCGTGCGGTGAACGATGTTTCGCTGGAAATAGGCAAAGGGGATTTTATCTGCATTCTGGGGCGTTCCGGGAGCGGAAAAAGCACGCTGCTGAATCTGCTGGCGGGGCTTCTGACACCGACTTCAGGGGAAGTCACTTTTGAGAATCAGGATTATTCCTCCCTTTCCGACAACGGCCGCGCTTTACTGCGCAACACCGCGCTGGGGTATATTATGCAGGGGCAGAGCGTGCTGCCAAATTTGACTGTTCTGCAAAATATTCTCCTTCCTCTGGTAATTGACCGGCGGAAAGACGATTTGAGCGACAGGGCGCTTTCTCTGATGGAGCGGGTCGGGATATCCCACCTGGCTTTTCAATACCCCGCGAGCCTTTCCGGCGGCGAAATGCGGCGTATTGCCATTGTGCGGGCGCTGCTTTCTTTCCCAAAGCTGCTGATTGCGGATGAGCCGACCGGTGATCTGGATGAAGAAACAGCGGATGAAATTATAGAACTGTTTGCGCAGGTTGCGAATGAGGGCACCGCCGTCCTGATGGTAACACATGACGTTGCTACTGTGCGTTACGCAAACCATATCTTTACGATGAAAACGGGAGTCCTTGAGAAACAGTGAGCTAACCGCTCATTCAGTTTCTACCGGTAAAGGCGAAACTGAAAAACCTTATTGCAGCGCGAATGACAGCATGCAATGAGGTTTTTTGTTTATCAATGGAGCATCTGATTTTCACCCGTTTCTGAGTTTACGTTAAGCCAACAAAAGCCCTTGCATGGCAATTTAATTGATCTTTCGCTGTCAGTGTTTGGAGCTGCGTGATTACACACCCCAGCATTTCTGAGCGATTCTCTGTCCCTGGTCAATCTTGGCCCACTGTTCTTCTTCGATCAGTTCGTTTCCGCCGCCACAGAACACGAAGCCGCACTGATGGGAGAGGAGCCGTCTGTTTTTGTCGATGATCTTCGATGCTTCGTCAAGCAGTCTGATAATACGGGCTTCATCGTTAGGCGTCCTCATTTTTGACGACAACAAACCGAGTATGATCTCGGTATCCGGTTTATCCCGGGAAACGCTTAACGCTTCCGGTGACTCTGTCCGCTCGTCGCCCCATTCAAGTGGTCGGATAATATCGCGGCAGTAAAGCTTGAATTTAGAACACCCCGACCTGTCTTGTGGAATCACCGCGCGGACGGATACCAGTTTTTACATCAACACGAACCGACGCGTGGGTAAGCAGTTTGTTCTTATTATCATAAACATCGAGCATAATCCAAACGTTACCGGGTTTTACACTGGTTACTTTGTAATTACCATTCTTCAGCTTTGTTACTCCCACAACTTTTGTATTGATGGAATATGCTTTTAAGGAAGTTTCTTTAGTGCCGGTTATTCGCAGGCCGATTTCATAATTGCTATTTACCGGCATGGTATAGCTTGTAGTGTCTAGGGTGATGGAATCACCTATTCCCGCCACCGCGAAATATCCGAGCCGGTCTGTTTCAAACACGAGCATGCCGTTTTCCAATTTTGCGTTCATGTCAGTGAATGTACCGGAGGGTTCATAACGCAGCACATGGGGCGTTCCGCGCAGACCCGGCGGCACCGGAAGCGTTATTTTGATTTTGCCTGTGCCGGAGGTTACGTTTCGATTCTGGTCAAGCAATTCCATATGATAGACAATAGGGCTGCCGATTACCCCCACTTTGGGGTTTGCAAGCAGGGCGCGGCAGCTTTCCGCCTGTTGGTCAGAAGTATCTGAAGGACTTTTCCTTGAAGCATTTAAGCTTGCTCCGGTTACACCGGAGGGCAGCGTTACGCCGGAAAGGTCTGCTGTTGTACCGGTTGATAGATCAACCACCGACGTTGGAACTGCCGGAGTTTTGCTGCTGGAGCTATCATTATTATGATGGTTTGAGCCGCCGTTGTCGGAATTTTGAATCGTCTTTATTATTGCTGTTGTGCTGCCCATGACATAGCTGCTTAATAATTTTTTATAATCATTTTCTGTTCCGCTTGGAACAAAAAAAGTAAGCGAAGTGGAGGCTCGATTTTTATCAAAGGCATAGTCCCCAATGCTGGCGATTGAACGGCCTTGCAGCGTAACATCATTTAAACCGGTGCACTCGGAAAACGCGTAATTTCCAATGGATGATACACTTTGAGGAATTGTTATGCTTGTTAAGCCGGTACATCCTAAAAACGCGTAATCTCCAATGGATGATACGTTTTGGGGAATTGTTATGCCTGTTAGGCTTTCGCAGTTGACAAATGCGGCATTATCGATAACCGTAACGCCCGCTGAAAATTCGATATTGGTAATAATATTCCGATTATCATCGTTTATCCTTTGCGTACAGGCGGCATCTTTATATAACCCTGTAACGCTGTAGTAAGCTGTAGTGGAAGTTATCGGTAATTTACTTTCATCAATGGCAGGGTCAATCTTTTTGCCATACAATTCTGTCGGAATTTTTATGCCAACTTTTGTGCCGGTATAGGTGGTCATTTCATAACTACCGCCGTTATCCTTAAAAAGAAAGGTGTTGGTCAGATTTGGGATTCCGTTAGGAATCTTATCTCCAACAACATAAAGATTATTTAACTGGCTGCAATTTTTAAATGCATAGTCTCCGATGGATGATACGCTTTGAGGAATCGTTAAACTCGTTAATCCGGTGCAGTCGGAAAATGCATAATTTCCGATGGATGATACGCTGTCTGGTATTGTTATGCCCGTTAAATTGATGCATCCTTCGAACGCCGCCTCTTCGATGGAAATTACACTGTTGGGGATTGTTATGTTTGTTAAGCCGGTACAGTATTGAAATGCCGCAGTTTGAATGGAAATTATACTATTGGGAATTATGATGCTGGTCAAGCGGTTGCATGAGAAAAATGCATAACCGCCAATTATGGTTACGCTGTTTAGAATCGTATATTCCCCGGACTTTTCTGCTGGAAAACAAACTAATACTTTTTTATCATGAGAATACAACACGCCATCAATTGCTGCATAATTGGAATTGTTGGGATCAACAATAAATTGGGATAATCCGGAGCATCCATAAAACGCCGCACTATGAATAAATGATACACTGCTTGGAATCGTTATATCCGTTAAGCCTCTACAGAAATTAAATGTTAATTCCCCTATGGCTGTCGTACCTGATTTTATCTCAGCTTTGGTGATAGTACTGCGGTAAGCTGTATCGGATCTATCGATTTCTTGCGTGCAGTCGGAATCTTTGAACAAACCTGAGTCATTGCAATATGCGGTTACGCCTGTATCCGCTGCAAAGGCGGTAACGCCTGTGCCCTGCACCATACCAAACAGCAGGACAAGGGAAAGAAGCAGGGACAGTGTTTTTTGTGTAATGATTTTCATGCTCTCATTCCTCCTCGTATGAAATACAAAATATAAAATTTCTAATTCAGCGGTTGCTTAATCTCTGAGCGCAAACAAAATATTGTCCACAGTAAGCCTTGCCGGGATCACTGTTTTCTCTTTGTCCTTCCAGTAAACGGCTTTGTCCTCAAACCGGATGTTCCTGAACCGTTCAAGATCATGAAGGCTTAAAAAGGGTATGGTCTTGATGATCTCCTGCATATTAAACAGGATTTTGTTGCCATGCTCAAACTCGATCAGAATCGTAAAGTCATCATTCGGCATCACACCGATAATCTTGCTCATCGATTTCAATCCCCTCTTTTGACAAAAATATATCCTGTACATTATTATACAGGGCGGAATTTTTTTGAGTATCTCCCATTTGGGGGATTTTTTACGAATCATACAAAGATAAATTTAGGCAGGAATCGATTTCTATGGTATAATAGCCGCGAGGCGGATTATGCCGCTAATTTATAAATATACCACAACTGCGTTTAGTGCCTGTGGTATAATATTGTGTGTAAAATGCAGGCAATAAATTCGATTCAGGTGACCTTGGAACCTTACAGAGATAAAGAGGGGGCCCGTTATGAAAAGGCCAAAAACACTGAACAGAAAACGTATATTCTGTGATCTGAAAGCGGTTTACGATTTCCCGCTGACCATTGTGGAAGCGCCTATGGGGTTTGGAAAAACCACGGCGGTAAAAAGCTTTTTTGTTTCGGAGGAATTCGAACCGCAGTGGATTACATTTCGGAATTCCGAAAATTCCTCCGCGGTTTTTTGGGACGTTTTCACCTGTGAGATAGGCAAAACTGATGAAGCGGCGGGAATTGCTCTAAAGGCCCTCGGGTTCCCGGCGGATGCTTCCGGCTTGGATAAAACTCTTTCTGTATTAAATACTTTTCCGTTCCAAAATAAAATTGTGCTTGTGATGGACGATTACCATCTCTCACAGAACCTGCGGCTGAATCAGTTTATTTTACAGCTTGCCCATGAAGAAATTCCCAACCTTCATATGATCATCATTACAAGGGATACGACAGATTTTGATTTTGTAGAGCTGCTTTCAAAAGGGCTATGTTATGTAATCTCACGGCAAAAGCTGAAATTTACCGAAGAGGAAGTCGGGGATTACTGCCGTATGCTGACGGGTGAAATAACGCCGTCAGGTCTGGCAGAAATCTATAAATACACTGGCGGCTGGATTTCCTTTATATATATTATTTTACTGGGACTGGAACAGGGTATCCCGGTCGGCATGAGCGGGACGATTGACGAATTAATCGAAAAGGCGTTGTTTAACAGTTATAGCAGTGAAATTCAGGACTTTTTGTTTCGGCTTTCCATCATGGATGAATTTACGGCGGCACAGGCAGAATATGTAACCGGAAAAGAAAATACGACTGATACTTTAAAAAAGCTCAACCGTAAAAATGCGTTTATTTTTTATGATGAAGCAAACAAAATATATAGCATACATCATATACTTCTGGATTTTTTGCGGATGAAGCAGCGCTTCTCCGATGCGGAATTAAGGGGTTTATACGGACGGCTTGGCGACTGGTATCTTGGGAAAGAAGATTTTCCGAATGCCTATGCCTGTTTGTATCGTGCAGGCCAATCGGAACGGATTCTTTTTCATTTGAATGAGCCAAATAACATACGGGATAAGGTACCGTATTTTGAAGGCGAGGACGAAATGTTTGACTGCATTGTCCAGGAGCAGGTGTTTCGGTATCCGTTCGCTTATCTACAGCATATATTTGTTTCTTTGATTAGTGAGAAAAAGGATCCGGTATTAAGCTGGGCGGAGCGGCTGGATGGGCTTCAGCAGTATTATGAAGAAACTGACGGTATCCATGAGGAATACCGCAACAGAATCATGGCAGAAATATTAGCCGTTCGAATCTTTATCATGTTTAATCATGTGGAAGAAATGGTAGAAGCCTTCAAAAAAATTGTCAGGTTACTGAAGGGGCAACAGTCGTATATCGCATTTCCGAATAATGTTTATACCTTTGGTTCGCCCCATTATCTTTACCTCTACTTCCGTGAGCAAGGCAGCTTTAAGAGGGTAAAAGACCTGCTTTCAGAAAGCGTGGAATACGCGAAATTTTCAAACGGCTGCGGAGAAGGAAGCGATTCATTATCTCTCGCGGAGTACGCGCTTGAAACCGGGGATTGGGAAAATATCATTTTTAATAGTACAAAGGCAATCTTAAAAGCGAAGACAAAAAATCAGACCAGCATCATTATATGCGCTAAATTTTGTTTGATAAGATTTAGAATTTTCCAAGGCAAGGTTTCGGAAGCACTTGAACTGCTGGAGCAATTGGAACAGGATATTGAAAACACAAGGTATCCGGCTTACTATACAACTGTTGCCATATGCAAAGGATATATTTATTCCTGCCTTAGTCAGCCGGAGAAAATTCCATTCTGGCTGCAAACGGGGGATATGACTACCGCCACTTTGTATTATCAGGGGTTTGGGTTTCACTATCTGGTTTACGGTAAGGCCCTTATGGCTGCAGGGAAGTATGCAGAACTTGGAGTACAGACAGAAATTTTTCAAAAACAATTCGCTTTATACAGCAATCAGCTCGGGTTTATCCATAATTCTATTTTTAAGGCGGTTGCCCAATATCATTTAAATAGTTTGGATAAGGGAACTGCAATTCTGGAAGAGGGTATTTTTAAAGCACAAATGGATGATATTGTGATGCCTTTTATTGAAGCCGCAATTTATATCCTGAAAATGCTTGAAGTGATTGCCGAAAAATACCCGGATAATGATTACATACAGCGTATTCTTTCCGGTTGCCGACAGTACGAACAGAATGTTAAATCTGTCAGCTATGTGGCTGCTGTTCTCTCTCAGCGTGAAATTGACGTATTGTCACTTGCTGCTCAGAGCTTGACCAGAAAAGAAATCGCAGCGCGTTTATTCATATCGGAAGGAACGGTAAAAACACACTTTAAAAACATCTATGGCAAGCTCGGAGCAAGCGGTAAAGTGGAAGCAATAAAAATTGCGGAAATTCGAGGATATATTCCATCAGTCTGATGCAAGCACAAAAATAAAACTTTGAAAATACTTATTGACTTCGAATTGAACAACTCGATCAACTTAAATGCCTATAATGTTGATGCCTTATAAAGGTTTGGGTATAGAAAATAACGGCTGATATTGATACATTCCGATAAGAATGTCTCAATATCAGCCGTCGTTCATACTGACAATCACTTTTTCAACTTTTTTCCACCCACTCCGGAAATGATGGACTGAAGAACAATAAAGAAACATAGAAGTGCGGAGAGAACAATTCTGACCCACCAACTGGACAGCGTACCCTGCGTGGTAATCAGGCTCGCAATCGTACCTTTGATGAGCACGCCGAACAGGGTTCCCACCACAGTGCCGATGCCGCCGGAAAGCAGTGTACCGCCGATGACCGCCGCGGAGATGGCGTCCATTTCCAGTCCCTTTGCTTGCTCCACAAAACCAGCACAGCTGTTCAGAAAGAAAAGGAATCCACCGAGTCCGGCCAACAGCCCATCGAGAACATAGGCTCTCATTTTTACCCTGCGAACATTCAGACCCATCATCAGAGCGCTTTGTTGGTTACCGCCGATGGCGTACAGCTCACGCCCGAAATTGGAGCGCCGCAGCATGACGGAGATGAACACCACGACGATAAGCGCGACAATAACCGTTGGATAAATGTAAGCGGGGATAAATGCGCCATTCTTATTCGTATACCCGATGGGCAAGTTAATCTTCGCGTTTGCCCATTGCAGGAACTGCTGGTTTTTCACAGCGATCATCTGCGTGCTGACTACGGCTGTCATACCGCGTCCGAAGAACAGCCCCGCCAGCGTAACAATAAATGGCTGAATGTTGAGGTACGAAATCAGGTAGCCCTGTACCACGCCGAACGCAAGCCCGATGAGCAGCGCGGAAAGCAGTGCTATGTAGGCGTTCATGCCTTTGTTTTCCATCAGATCCGCCGCCACCATACACACCAGTGCCGTCACAGAACCAACAGAAATATCGATTCCTCCGGTGATCATCACAATGGTCAGCCCACAGCCGATGACGATCAGTCCCGCATTGGAAATGAACAGATTCATAAACATCTGCGGCTTTGCAAAACCTTTGCTTGCAAATACAACCATGCCGATAGAATACATGACAACGAAAAGCAGGATCGTAATCATGAGCAAAAACGCAACCGCACCGGGCTTCTTTCTCTTCTTCGTCCGCATTAACTTATCCAGCATTGACGGCCACCGCCTTTCCACTCCGCATAGTCTGAATTTTTTTCTGGAAAGTCGGACTTTGAACGACTACGATGATGATGACAACAATCGCCTTGTAGACCGGGAGCTGATCCGCCGAAACCTTCATGGCATAGAGTGTCGTCGTCAGCGCCTGAATCGTATAGGCGCCGATAACAGAGCCCATCAGGTTGAACTTGCCGCCGCCAAGGTTGTTGCCGCCGAGCGCTACCGCGAGGATGGCATCCATTTCAAGGTTGAGGCCGATATTATTCGCATCCGCCGAATAGATGCGGCTGGAGGCGACCACTCCCGCCACGCCGGAGAGCAGCCCCAGGATCATATAGGTCATGAACTTGATACGGGCGCTGTTCAAGCCCACCATACGCGAGGCCGATCCGTTAATGCCCACACTCTCTATGTACAGGCCAAGTGCTGTTTTCCGTAAAAGCAAATTAACCACGATTACTACGCCGATGGCGAAGAAAACAGGTGTTGGCACAGGGCACGCACCAATGTATCCGCCCAGTATCTTATAAGAATCGACACGCACATAAGTAATTTGTCCCTTGGTCACCAGTTGGGCAATGCCGCGCCCCGCCGTAAAAAGGATGAGAGTGGCGACCATGGGCTGAATTCCTAGCACCGAGACGAGGAAGCCGTTGAAAGCGCCGCAGAGCGCAGATGCCGCCAGGGCGGCAAGAATGGCAATAGCAATAGGAGCCATCAGTGTGTTTGTGCTTACCGCACCGCCGGAAAGTATTTGGCAGCAGATGCCCGCCGCCACGGCCATGATCGCGCCTACGCTGATATCTTGGCCACCGGATGACGCCGTTACCAGCGTCATGCCCACAGCAAGGATGACAAGCTCCGAGGCGCGGTTGATGATGTCGATCAAATATCCATACAGCACCCCATTGTTAATTGAGACTGCGAAGAAATTTGGAGTTTGAATCACATTGATAAGAAGAACCAGTAAAAGACATACAATCGGCATGAAAAAGCGGGAATGTGCCAGATTTTTCCAATCAAACGCTGTTTTTGTTTTCATATGTTTGCGCCTCCTTTCTCGTCGATCGCTTCCGTCACGGCCTTACCGGCCTGATTTCCGGCAATAGTCTGCATGATGTGTACCTGCGTCAGTTCTTCGCCCTCCAGTTCTCCCACCATTTTACCGTCGCGCAGCACCGCAATGTGCGAGCAGGTGCGCAACATTTCATCAATTTCAGATGAAATGAAGGTAATCGTCTTGCCTTCGTCCGCCATTTGCAGCACCAGCTTCTGTATTTCCGTCTTGGTTCCGATGTCGATGCCGCGTGTCGGCTCGTCCAAAATCAGAAAATCCGGGTTGGTCAGCAGCCAACGGCCAAGAATCACCTTCTGCTGATTCCCTCCGGAAAGGCTGCCGACGGTTTTTTCACGATCCGGCGTTTTGATTTTCAACAGGTTAATGAACCGGTCCGCCGCCTCATCCATTTCTTTTCTGCTCATCAGGTGAAACATTCCCTGTTTTGCCTGCAGGGCGAGAATAATGTTTTCCTTTACGGAAAGGTCTGCAATGATGCCGTCCTTCTTTCTGTCTTCCGGCAGATAGGCCATGCCGTGTTTCATGGCGTCCAGCGGCTTTGTGATGTTCACCGTCTTGCCCTTCACCCTCAGCGTTCCTCCTGTGGGCCGGTCAGCGCCGTAAATGGTGCGTACCAGTTCGGAGCGGCCAGAACCGAGCAGTCCTGTCAGCCCGATGACTTCCCCTTTGTTGATGGTCAGATCGAAGGGCTTAATGGTACCCGCGTGGGTCAGACCCCGTGCCTCGATGACCGGTTCCGCGGGTACCTCCGAGTTTTTCCGTTCGCTCTTAATATCGGCGAGATCGTCGAATCCCTTGCCAAGCATTTTGGCCACAAGCTGTACGCGAGGCAGGCTTTCCGTTTCATACTCGCCAACCAGTTCACCGTTGCGTAATACTGTGATGCGGTCGCATACGCCGTAAACCTGTTCCAGAAAATGTGTGACAAAAATGATGCCAACGCCTTCACTCCGGAGCTTTCGCATGAGGGTAAACAGCTTTTCAACCTCTTCATCGTCCAGCGATGATGTCGGTTCGTCAAGTATGAGCACACGGCACTTCATATCCACCGCGCGCGCGATGGCGATCATCTGCTGAATAGCCAGCGAGCACTCCCCCAGCGGTTTTCCCGGCTCCGCGCTGATATCAAGGTTTTTGAGAATATCCGCAGATTTCCGGTTGATGGTTTTCCAGTCAATCAGGCCGCACTTTTTCGGCTGACGCCCGATAAACAGGTTTTCCGCAACCGTTAGATTGGGACAAAGGTTTACCTCCTGATATACCGTGCTGATACCATTGGCCTGCGCCTCCTGCGGAGAACGATTGACAATGGGATGATCGATATCATTCATCCTGATTTCTCCACTTTCGAACCCATAAACGCCCGTCAAAACTTTGATAAGCGTCGACTTTCCCGCGCCGTTTTCGCCCATCAGTGCATGGATTTCGCCCTCACGCAGGGAAAAGTCCACACTCGAGAGAGCCCGCACACCTGGAAAAGTCTTGCTGATCCCCCTCATGGATAATAACAAATCGTCACTCATTCTCTGCACCTGCCTTAGTTTGTTGTCTGTTTCTGTCAATGACGCACCAGCCTATAAAAAAGGAATAGCGCGATACCGTTTGAAACATCTGCAGTATCACGCCATTCTTCCATTCCGTTCTTTCGGGGAACAGTGGGATCCTCTTTAGCTGCTTACCTGCATTGATAGTGTCTCCCCAGCCTATGCTTGATTAGTATGCTCTCTTGCTGAGGACTTCCTGTGTTAATTCGGTTACGTTGAAGTTCTGTCCGCCAACAGAGGTCTTGGAAACTGTTTTGTCGGCGCTGAACATTTCTTCGTCAACATAAGCTTTTTTGTCCACTGTAACACCGGACTTGAGAGCCTCTATTATCTTCAGCACGCGGGGGCCATGGAGCGGGTTGCACTCTGTGTCCAGCGTAATCTTGCCGCTCAGTGTGTCTGTAAGTCCGGCTTTTGTGCAATCGAACGACATGACCATGACCTGACCGTTCTTGATGTCGGAGCCGACGGTTTTGCCGGCAGCGGTCAGAGCGTCTATGGCGCCGAACGCTTCGTTATCGTTTTCGCAGTAAACAACATTGAGATTCGGGTACTGCTTGATGAAAGACTCCATCACTTCCTGGCCCTTGGCCTGTGTGAATTCGCCGGACTCTTTCGCCAGGAGATTCCAGCCGTTTGCTTTGGCAGCTTCCTCCAGACCCTCGGTGCGTCCGATCTGAGCGGAAGCGCCGATGGTGCCCTGAATGTCAACAATATTCAGATCGGAACCTTTCAGACCCTTGGCCGTGGCAAAATCCTTCAGCCATGCAGCTGACTTCTGCCCTTCCAGCTTGAAATTGGAACCGACCCATGCGGTGTAAAGGCTCTCATCGGAAACCTTCACCATACGGTCTACGATGATAACCGGAATCTTGGCATCCTTAGCCTCTTTCAGAACAGTGTCCCAGCCTGTCTCTGTAACAGGCGCCAGGACGATGTAGTTGACTTCCTGCTGAATGAAATTGCGGATTGCGGTAATCTGGTTTTCCTGCTTCTGCTGTGCATCGTCAAACACAAGATTATATCCGTTGGACGTGCTGAATGTCTCTTTCATGGATGCAGTGTTTGCCGTTCTCCAGTCGGACTCCGCGCCTACCTGCGAAAAGCCGACCGTGATGGTTTTCCCGTCAGCCGATTCCGTGCTGACTGTTCCGTTGCCAGCTGATGCTGGACTGCTTGCGGTCGTTGTGTTGCCTCCGCAGGCTGTCAGCGAGGCAATCAATACCGATGCCAAGATAACGGATAACCATTTCTTTTTCATATTACAACTTCCTCCTTTAAATTAGGTTTTGCTCTTCGGTATTTTTATAATAAATCAAAATCGCATAAATGCCTATAAATTAATTTATTAGTTTCGTGGCATTTTTTCTCAACTTTACAAAATTATTTATATGTTTAAAACAAAAAAGCGAAGAAAGTTGGATTTTTTCCATCTTTCATTCGCTTTTTTCCGAAAACCCTCAGACAAGAGGTTAACTGTTGCCTGCCTCAGAAGTATCGTATCTTTTTGCCGGAATCAGAACCGTTACCTTAGTGCCTCTGCCATAGGTACTTTCCACGCGGATTCCATACTGCGGACCGTAGTTTAAATGAATCCTTTCGTTTACATTTCGCAGGCCAATTCCGTGAATATTGTCGGCCGCGCCTTCTGTGCGACCGGCAATTCTGCCTCGCAGGTCGTCAAGCTCCGCCGGCGTCATGCCTACACCGTCGTCCGAAACAGTGAACTCTATCTCCCATTTATCCGTCATGCACGCGGAAACGCAAATCACTCCCTTTCCGCGCTTATTCTTTATGCCATGATAAAGCGCATTCTCCACAATTGGCTGCAGTGTCAGCTTCAGGGTAGTGTACGGGTACAACTCTTCCGGGAAACAAATACGGTAATCCAAAATATCCTGATAACGGAACTTCTGAATCTCCAGGTAGCTGCGCACATGAAGCTCCTCTTCCTTCACAGTGATATAATCTTTCCCCTGACTGAGCGTGGTGCGAAAGAAATCCGACAGGCTGGTGACCATAGATACCACCTGCTCTTTTTCTTCTGCTTCTGACAGCCATACAATGGTGTCGAGTGTATTGTAAAGAAAATGCGGGTTAATCTGCGCCTGCAAAAGCTTTAGCTCGGTTTTACGCTGATTGACCTGTTCGGTGCGGATGTTATCCACCAATTCGCCAATCTGCTCGGTCATGCTGTTGAAGCTGTCATTCAAGGTCTGAATTTCATCGGCGCTTCCGGTTATTACACGCGTCTCAAAGTTGCCGTTTGCCACCTGTTTTGTTAGGGTACACAAGTGCCCCAGCGGGATGGAGATGCTTCGCACCATGTTCCGTATGAGAAGTACAGACCATACCAGAGCCACCGCGAACACGATGAACGTCAGGGTGACAGCTTGATTTTTCTTTGCCTGCAACTCGGTTCGCACACTTTCCATTTCCGTGGCCTCGTAATAAATGTATTCCTGTGTATTTTCCAACACAAGCTCTGTTACGTTACGAATATCAAGCTCAAGCATCTGGCTGTTTTCTCTGTACCTTCCGCCCCGTGATATGTTGTTGTCAATTGTCTGTGTGTATTTTTTGAGATTAGTCAGCATCTTGATGGTGGACTCGATGCGGTGCTCGTTTTCCTGACCGGTGGTGCTGCCCTGCAAAGAGCGGTAGCGCTGCGTGACTTCATCCAGCATGACGTATGGATCCTGCAGCCCCAGTTTCTGCTTTGCATCCTTTGCGTTCACTGAAGAAATGATCATGCGGTACAGAACGTAGTCATAGTCTTTTTTGAATTCAATATTATAGCTGTTCGCGACTGTAATGTTTCGCACAATTTTATCGTAGGAATTTGTCAGCTTTATGAGGCTCGTGGTGAGGTAAACCGCCAAGAGCACAAAAGGAATGAGAATTCCGAACGACAGAATGTAGAGACGGCTGCGGATCGAATGCTTTCTTGACTGTTTCATCGTTTATCCCTGTACTCCCGCGGTGAACAATTGTTGATTTTCCGAAACAGGTAACTGAAATAGTGAGGGTCTTGATAGCCCACACGGTAAGCAATTTCAGAGGTTTTGATATTGGTGCAGCGGAGCATCTCACGGGCTTTTTCCATGCGCAGGTTTGTCAGGTATTCAATGAAAGTTCCGCCGGTTTCCTGTGAAAAAATCGTGCTGAAATGATTCGGGCTCAAGTTGACGCTCTGGGCGGTTGTATTCAGGGAAATCTCTTCGTTGGCGTAATTCCTGCCGATGTACTCTTTGGCATCCTCTATGAGCCTGCCATAGCGCTTGGTTGCTTTATAGTCGCGTGCCATAATGCTCTCTTCGATGATCTTAGCAATGTGGGCTTTTGTCTGCTGTACCGAAGCCACCGCGACAGATATCGCGTTGATGTCACCGATATATTTCCGGAAATTTTCTTTACTGTACCCGATCTCTCGAAGAAACGCTACCGCACAAAGATAAAGATCCATAGTGGCATATTGCCGGAACATCATGGAAGCAAGGTTGTTTTCCCCTAACTGAGCAAAAAAGTTTGCCGTGAAGGTAGGGGCTTCCGAGAGCAAGCCATTCCGCAGAAAATTGCGCACAACGTTTCGGTCAAGTTCGCCGGCATTTATCTCCATGTTGTTTTGCAGGCAATCGTCCACAATCTTGAAACTCTCTGCCTCATTGCAACTGACAATGCGATTTTTTTGGCCAAGATAACGGTAAGCAAAGACTCGCCTTGCGCCGTAGAATGAGTCCGCAATTTCTTTCGGCCGGTGGGTCGGACTGCCGATTGCCGCGAAATACCACAGTTCTCCCACAGTTTCCCGCAGGTTGCAGAGCAGATTCAGCAAAGCCTCGGTGTTTGTTTCCAGTTCCGCGTCCGAATCCGCTTTAATCAGGAAAGCCAAGCCCTCCACACCGCGCGGGAAGATATCCACATGTGGCAGCTCTTTTTCCTTTTTCTGAAGCGCCTCCATGAATTGAACTACTTTTCCGGAATAGCACATTGTCTCTTCATTCTGCGCCGCGTCATTCACCTCAAACAGAACAATGCGGAAACATCCTGCCGCGAAATCTATGTTCCGGCTCCGGCCCTTGGAAATAATATCCGCAGAGGAAAGCTGACCCGAAATCACCTCGTCAAAGTATTTGCTGCGCGCAAGGTCCTCATTCTCTTTCATCTCTTCTGCAAAGCGGCGCAAGTTTTCTTCCTTTTCCCGCTCCTCGCGAATAACGCTCACTACACACCGCACGGCTTCCAATAGCTTTTCCGGAGAAATCGGCTTCAGCAGGTAATCGGTAACCCCGATGCTGATGGCCTGCTTTGCGTAATCAAAATCACCGTAACCCGAAAGAATGATGACCTTTGTTTTGGGAAGCTCTTTCCGGATGAGGCGAGCGAGATCAAGCCCGTCCATAAACGGCATTTTTATATCTGTAATCACAATATCCGGCTTCAGTTTCTGAATCAGCGGATAGGCCAGTTCCCCATCTGCCGCTTCGCCAAGAAATTTGATGCTGCTGCCGGTCCAATCAACATTTTTTTTCATGCCCTCGCGCACTACAAACTCATCCTCGACCAAGAACACGCTGATCATTTCCCCACCCATTTCATATGTATTAAAGAATGCGGCACAGCGCAGAAAAGCAAGATATTCAATAGAAGCGCGCGAACAAAAGTTAGTCATAGTATAAACATCACGCGATCGCTGATCTTCTACCAAGTTTCATTGTGCTGAACACCGTTGTAAAAACGGAAGCTAACATAAGAACGCTGACTACTCTCACCAACCAATCGGGAGATGGAACCGCTAAACGCCACATTATAAGTCCTACAATGGTAATACCTAAAATTATTATGTTGCGTTCATGAGCTTCTTTCACTCTACATAAAGGGGCGGAGAGCTCTTTTGTCAGGCTTCCGCCTCTTTCTTGGTGGAGCCGTGCAAGGTATAATAAATAATTATGGCTTTCAATCTGCTTAACTCCTATTTATGTATTTTTATATAATCGTTTGAATCTATTAGGCCTTGTTTGTAAAATCGGAAAGGCTGTGTTATTTCCAAAACAGCGATGGGAGCCAAGTAGACGAACGCTAAAAAGGAAGTATCTAATTTGTCATAGTGAGTTGCTACCCTTCTGAACCATTTTAGTTTTTGAAAAAAGAATTCCACCAGATGGCGCTCTTTTTAAACTGCCCAATCGCAACGCCCTGGATTCACAGTGTTTGCTTTGGCCGGAATTGAGTATTCGCTGTCCTGACGTTGGATATAATTCAAAATTCCGTTGGTGCCATAGGCTTTATCGCCCAGCACGTTGCTTTTTGAAATATCTACATGGGACAGGACATTTATTGCCGCTGCAGAATCGTTGATGTTTCCTGCGGACAGCTGAAAATAGACTGGATTTCCCAGATCATCAACTATTGTATGAATCTTGGTGTTTAGCCTGCCACGAGAGAGTCCTACAGCTTTTGGTTCGTCCCTTTTTTATCGCCACTGGCGCTTTGATGCACCTTAACGGAAGTGGGATCTATACTGAGGTTTTCCATGTCAGCATCAGCCGACAAATTGTGGAATATCTTTTCTAATACACCTTCATCACGCCATTTGCGGAATCAAGTATATACCCCTTGCCATTTACCATAATATTCAGGCAATCCTCACCATTGGCAGGCACTTCGGGCAATCCACAGCATGCCGTTCAGCATAATGCAATTATCTTTCCGAGGTTTGCCTTTTTTACCTGTGTTTTTTGGTGGAAGAAAATCTTTGATTCATGCCCATTCTTCGTTGCTTAATCCATATCGTCTCATGTATTCCAGTTTATAGAATTCTTCAGTTTTATGCAACTTTTATTTTACAAACAAGGCCTAAACAAACTGCGAAGTTCTAAATCATAGGGCAACTCGCACTTCGCTTCATACCGCTCACTCTGCTCATTTTGTTTCTATTACCCCAAAAGTCGCATTATACAAATAAGCACCATCTAATACCATATTTATCAATAAAATCTGCCATTAGTGAACTGTATTCACATGGCGCAAGCGGCATCAAAATTTTAGCATCCGTTTTTAACACGTCGTATGCTTTTCGCACCTTTTCTTCGTTCCCATCTCCATAATGTAAGCAAAACTGCATTACGTTGCCCGTGATCGTTGTTGTATAATTAACATACAGATTTGGATAGGTGACAATCGGCGTATTGTTTTCCGTGTCTTCTATCAATTTTAATATTCTTGGACAATTCTTTCCCCAAATCTCTGGAATGCGAACAATAATGCATTTATCCCTCAACTTGTCTTGTAACATTCGTTCGCATTCGATCTTAAAGTTTCCATAATCGGTTTCTGAATTAGTTTTGTCCGGTTCATAATGAGGATTTTCTGTTGCTGCATCAAATACATTGGCAGTGGATATGTAAATAATTTTTCCAACCTCATTTTCTAATAAGTAATCGGTAACATCGTTATATGCTTGTAGTTGTAATTGAAAGTTTCCTCTCAAACTTGAAATAATAATTTGCGGCCGAATACGATCCAATATCGCTTTCGTAGAATCTATATCACTGAGTTCTAATTGAAACATTCTGTTATGCACACTGTATTGCTGTGCCTGCGTATGATATGTTCCATATACTTCATAATCTTTTCCTAATTGTTGTGCAATTGCTCGTCCTGCATATCCACTTGCTCCTAATATTAAGACCCTCATACAATGCCCCTTGTTAAATTCCAAATTTCTGTTAGTGATATGAATAATTAGTTTACAGTTTTGTAGAGCAGTACAAACATTATGGGAAGTTCGTTCTCACTTACAAGACACACGTTACTGGTCTCACTGAGAAGTTCAGAAGACTTAAGCTGCGTATTACGTATAATTTGCTTAATATCCCATAGCTGCTTTTACTGCTTCCATTTTTTCTTTTGAGGTAAGCATTTCAAGAAGTTTAAATGCTACATCGGGAGCTGTTTCTGGGCAATACGATGTAATGATATTTTTGTCAACAACAATAGGTTTGTTAATAACGTTAACTCCAAATTCCACCAACTGTTTTTGACGATATCCGTCTCTTAAATGATATGTTGTGGCGTTTCTGTTTTTTAGGACTCCGCTTTTTGCAACTGGCAAAGCCCCTACGCATACACTCGCAATAATTTTTCCCTTTGCATCAAATTCACGAATAAGATTTAAAAATTGTTCATCATATGCTTCGTCATAGAAACCATATTCCTCAAACCCTCCGGGAATTGCAAGTGCATCATATTCCTCAATATTGATATCATCAATTAGAGTATCAACAATTATCGGAACATGAAATGCACTTTCGACTGTTTTTTTAAAGCCACATGTAACCACTTGGGAATCGTATTGATAATCATTACGTGCCCAACCCATAACATCAATAAATACGCTGAATTCTATTGTTTCAAAACCTTTTGCCAAGAATAGAAGAGTTTTCAATTTAACCTCCTTAATATTGTTGTGATCTCCAGATAGCTCATAAAACGTCATATTTACTCATTTTTCCACTGCTTTCCTTTTGAATACAGAGATGATCCACCTTGTACTGCCATAGCTTTGCGCGGTGGCAACCGTGCTCACCAGCTCCCATCCCAGGGAGCCCAATTCATTCAGTTCCGATTGAAACATGCCCTGATCGACTTTGCCTCCAAACACTCCTTTAGCGTCGGTATACAGCGTTTTATATTCGAACTTCTCCATACACGTAGCCTCCTGTTCCGATTTGGGTAAGACGGGAAATTCCTGCCGGATGAAATGGCAGAACTCTTCATTCATAGTATCATGTTTTTTTCTAAAAGGAAAGATATGATTCGGCATTTGGTGAGACTGTCCCGGTAATGCAAAATCCCCGATCGACTTACCGATCGGGGATTTCCATAGTTTAAACATAATGAGCAGCTCATAAGTTTTCCAGGTCTTAATTGCCTACAAGTGAAGAAAAGGCAATCTTTCAAGGAGGCAAAACCGATTATATGCCCTTGTGTGGTCGCCATTTCTCTGCAATAAGAGATATGTTGTTACTGATTATTAAAGTATTGGCTTCATTAGAGGAAACATAATGGAATCTCTTATATTATCCGCTCCTGTTAATACCTGAAAGACACGGTCAATTCCCATTCCCCAGCCGGAGATAGGAGGCATACCATATTCCATAGCAGCAATATAATCTTGATCCATCATCATTGCTTCTTCATCGCCATTTGCCTTACAGCGGGCTTGTTCCATCAGGCGTTCTCTCTGTTCCCGGGGATTTACAAGTTCAGAATAAGCGTTGATGATTTCCGCTCCATTGATAATCAGTTGGAAACGATCAGAAATATCCCGATTTTCATCATTTGCTCTTGCCAAGGGGGAAAGGTCGGTAGGATGCTCAACCAGGAATGTGGGAGCAATCAACTTGGGCCTGCTGACCTTCTTATACAGCAAATCAATTAGATTGCCGCGCCCGAGAGTATGCGGATCAGCTGCGGAAGCAAGGTCAATATGCGCTGCCTCTATTTTATCCAGCAAATCCTTTGCCGTCTTGTATAAATCAATATCGATGCCGCAGTCCCTGAAAAGTAAATCCCGAAAGGTTACGATTTCCCAGGTGTCTGCAAAGTTGATTGTGTTATCATTGACCGTTATTTCGGAACTTCCCCAAATCTTTGTTACAACGCTTGTCAGCATTTTCTGAAGGAACTTCATATTATCCTTGTAATTGTAGTATGCACAGTAGCCCTCCAGCATGGCGAAATCCTGTAAATGGGTTGCATCCATACCTTCATTTCGGAAACATCTTGCAAATTCAAACACCTTCGTAAAACCGCCAACGATAGCCCTCTTCAGATAGGTTTCAGGCGCTATGCGCAGATATACATCCATATCGAGCGCATTGTGATGTGCAGTAAATGGTCTTGCCGTTGCGCCGGAGGGATGGTCAATCAAGACAGGTGTTTCAATTTCAATATAACCGTTATCCTCAAGATAACGTCGGATTTCTTTGATAAACTGAAACTTTTTCAAGAACCGTTCTTTTGTTTCGTCGTTCATGCACAGATCAAGGTAGCGCTGCCGATAACAGACTTCCGTATCATTGACCCCGTGGAACTTTTCAGGAAGCGGCCTTAAAGCCTTGCCAAGAAAGGCAACCCGGGATGCCCGTATTGTTTTTTCACCGGCCTGTGTCGTGAAGATTTCACCTTCTACACCAAGGAAGTCTCCAATGTCAAAGCCTTTCTTAAAAAATTCATACGCAATTTCTCCAACAATATCCTTTTTTACTGCGATCTGAATTTTCCCCCCGATATCGGCAATCGTTAAGAAAGAGAGTTTTCCCATCTTCCTTATAAACATAATTCTTCCTGCTGTACGGATTCCGGTTTCTCCATCTTTTAGAGTTGCTGCTTCGCGGATTTCATGTGTTTTTTCAAATCGCTCCAGGTATGGATTGGTGACACTGCCGACATAACCTAACTTTGCTAACCTTGCTTCTACTAAACTGTTTTCGCTCATTATTCATCATTCCTTTCGTCTTTTGTAATGGGACAAGATGATTTTGAGCATGAAAAATCCCGCCCCTGTTTCCAAGGACGGGATTGTATTTCAATCCGTGGTACCACCTTAGTTTATCCATACCTCACGGCATAGATCTTCGTAAGTACAGGTGACTCGTCATATGCCGTTTCTGGAAGAGAAAAGTACAGATAAATCATCGATACTCCTGCGCTGTAATGGGCGCTCCCATCATAATCTCAGCACAAAATGTGCAGTCGGTATGAAGCTCCGAGTCTTTGTTCGATTTCGTTTCCGAAACTCTGGCGTATGGCTTTCATACCTTTCCATGTGTCCCTTTTCAGCCAATGGGACTCTCTGTGACATTTCCAGATACCTACTTGTTCTCTTCATCGCTTTTAGAATATTTAATTGATAGTCAGATGGTAGCACATAACGCAGGACATTGCAAGTCATTCAGAAAAACAAGATTATAGATCTACACAAAACTTACAGGAGCGCTATAAACTATGTGTAAACATAATGCGAAGTTTAATTTTGTGTTTCGGTGTAAATTTATGGTCTGTCGTAACGCTGAGATGTCGTAAAATAAAACGAGATTCTTAAGGTTATAGCCCTCGATGAATTGCTTTACTGCCTCAAAATTTCAAACCTCATTATTTGACTCGTCAGGTATGTGACGGATACGGACGATTTGTTCCAGCCTTAACGTTATGACCGTATTTGACTGATAATTCGGATTTTATTCTGCAGATCGGTCAAACCGACTTTATTTCAATTATGATTCAGATGTCAGAATCTAGAGCAGTATGCAGAAATATAGGGATTATTTACAACTTAATTCCAAATATATTATACATACTGTAAGTATTGACAAGAATCTGTTCCCGTGATAAGATAATAATCGAAATAGATCATAAACAGTTATAAACAGTCATATTCAACAGAAGAGAAACAGGAGACTATTATGTTTGAGGAAGAAAGAAAACAGCATATTGTGAAATATGTTCAGAGTAAATCGCATACTTCCGTGCAAGAGCTTTGCGATCTGCTGAATGTTTCAGAATCCACGATCCGGCGCGATCTAACCGATCTGGAAAGCCAGAAGCTGCTCAAGCGTACACATGGTGGTGCTATCGACTTGCGCTCCGTCAACTTTGAACCGACTTACAGCGAAAAGGAAGATCAGTTTAAAGATGAAAAGGAGATGATTGCGAAAAAAGCAGCAGAATTCATTGAAAATGGAGATTCTTTAATTATTGACGCTGGCACGACAACATTCTACCTAGCTTCGGAACTGATCAAATTCAAGAATTTAACCGTTGTCACCAACTCTATCCCGCTGATGCAGAAGCTTTCCAGTATTCCTGATATTGAAATTGTAGCAACCGGCGGAGCACTGAGAAAAAATACCATGGCCTTTACCGGTCCTCTTTCCGAGACCGTACTGGATCAGATTAGGGTCGACAAAGCGTTTATTGCAACAAACGGCCTGGATTTTTCGGAAGGGCTGACTACCCCGAACATTGTGGAAGCCTCGGTTAAGCAGAAAATGATTCGTGTAGCAAACCAGGTGTTCGTTTTGGCGGACCACTCAAAAATCGGCCGGGTTTCTTTTGCAAAATTCGGAAAAATAGGGGATATCGATGCCTGCATCACGGGCAGCGCCATTACGGAGGTACAAAGAAAAGCGTTCGCAAACAACAATGTCAAGCTGTACCTTGCAGATGAAAATACTCTCGGTAAAGCATAGGAGGAAGTTTCATTGTCTGATCAAGTATTGACCGTTACCCTGAACCCATCTGTCGACAAAACGATTTCGATTGAGAAATTTGTTCCGTTCGGTTTGAATCGGGTGGTGGATTCCAGAATGGATCCGGGCGGAAAAGGAATCAACGTGGCCAGAGTACTTCGGAATTTCGGGGTCAGCGTCACGGCGACAGGACTGATTGCCGGCAGTCAGGGAAAGCTTTTGCTGAGTCATTTGGTTCAGAATGAAATTCCGGCTGATTTTTATGAGATCGGCGGTGAGACGCGGACCAATATTAAAATTCGGGATCTCAGCAATAATAAAACAACAGAAATCAATGAAAAAGGGTTCCAGGTCACAGAAGAGAATCTGAACGGCTTCCGCGAAAAATACCGGCACCTGATTCGGGATTCCGCGGTTGTCGTATTGAGCGGCAGCATCCCCCCCGGGGTGCCTCCCGGATTTTACGGCGAATGTATCCAGACCGCCAAAAGCAGTGGAAAAAAGGTCATTCTGGACGCGGAAGGCGAAGCATTCCGGGAAGGTCTGCGTGCCGTTCCGTTCGCAGTCAAGCCGAATCTGCACGAACTGGAATTGGCCGTGGGAAGAACCTTGGAAACCCGCAGCGAAGTCGTCGGGGTGGTAAAAGACATTCTCGCCGAAGGAGTCGAAACGGTGATCGTTTCCATGGGACCGAAGGGCGCGATTGTCGCCGATCAAAAAGAAATCTATCAGGTGGATTCCTGGAATGTAGAAGTAAAGGGTGCCACCGGTGCCGGTGATTCCATGGTGGGCGCTTTGGCATATTCCATGTTAAACAGCAGTTCTCTTTTGGATATTGCAAAAATTACAACGGCGGCGGGAACAATTACCGTGTCGAAGGAAGGAACACAAATCTGCGGGTTTCAGGAAGTCATGAGGTCCCTGGATTATGTGCATGTCCTTAAAATATAGAGGCGCAACTAATTTTTTTTAACCGCAATGACCGTTTTAGACTGTACTTGATTGGAAAGGATTGATTTTACTAAAAAAAAGAGCGAATGTGAAAAAGCACAGGAGAATTTTGTGGAAAGACATTTGTGAAAAAGAGTAATCGGGGGTTTTGTTTCCGCAGAGAAAGGAGCGAAAATCGACGCTGTGATTGCTCACGACCCAAAAATTCAAGGAGGATGGAGTATGGCAAAGGTTGATATTCAGGCTACCGCTAAGGGAATTGTCGAGTGCCTGGGAGGAAAAGACAATTTTTCCTCCGTTACACACTGCGCAACACGTCTGAGAGTCTATTTAAAGGACGATTCGAAACTCAACAAGGAAGCGCTTCTGAAAGTCCCGGGCGTAATCGCCCTGGATAAAGCTACCGATCAGTATCAGGTCATTCTGGGACAAATTGTGGGGGATGTCTGCGATGCCGTGCAGGCGATTACCGGCGCCGACGCGGCAACTCAGGCGGCGTCAAAAGGGGAAAAGAAGAAAGGCGGCCCGATCGCGCTGCTGGGGCGGTTCTTCGAGTTTATCGCCGGTATTATGCAGCCGATTATTCCGGCGCTCTGCACCGCCGGTTTGCTGAAGGTTGTGCTCATTGTTATAGGTATGTGCGGGGTATCCGATAAAGCCCCGACCTATCAGATGCTGAACTTCCTTTCCGATGTAGTGTTCTACTTCCTTCCTGTTTTCGTTGCCTATTCATCCGCGAAGAAGTTCAAAACGGATCCTATTATTTCGCTGGTTCTGGCATGCGCGCTTCTGCATCCGAACTGGACGGCCATCGTCGTGGCAGGGAAACCGATGGATTTCTTTGGTCTGCCGGTTCTGCTGACAAACTACAGTTCAACGTTCATTCAGATTATTCTGACCGTATGGATTCTGTCGTACGTGGAAAAATGGGTCAAAAAGATCATCCCCACCGTGGTTTCCAGCTTCTTCGTTCCGTTTGTTGTCACGCTGATCATGGCTGTGATTATGTTTGTCGCCACTGCGCCGCTGGGCGGATATTTGAGCGGTGCGATCGAAAGCTTTATCGTCTGGATCAAGGCAACTACGGGCGGGCTTGCTCCCGCAATCGTTACTTTCCTTGGCCCGTGGATTGCTATGGGCGGCATGCATCTGGCTTTGGTGCCGTTTGCCGTTCAGCAGATTGCCACCGTTGGGTATGACGACCTTATCAACGTATGGTTCCTGTGCTTCACCATCTCGGCGGGTTCCGTTGCTTTGGCGGTTGTGCTGAAAACGAAGAACAAAAAACTGCGGCAGATCGCCATTCCGGCTGTCATCAGCGGTCTGTTCGGCGGCGTCAGTGAACCGACTACTTACGGAATTTCCATGAAGATGGTAAAACCGTACTGGGCAAACTTGATTGCAGCAACTATTGCCGCCCTTTACGCAGGGCTTGTTCACCTGAAAGCATATGCCTTCGGTGCCTATTCGCTGACAAGCCTGTTGGCTTATATGGGCACCAAGGGCGACCAGGAAAACTTCATCCACGCGTGCATCACCGTCGCCATTGATATCGTTGTGACCGTAATTCTGGTCTATGTGTTCGGCTTCGACGATTCGATTTACAACGATGCCCCGGACAAGGATGCAAAGAAAAAAGCCCTTGAAGAGAAAGTCAAGGATGACACTATCACCGCTCCCGTCGCGGGGGAATTCGTGAAACAGGAAACCCTGAAAGACAATACGTTCCGCCAGGGAATCCTCGGCCCCTGCTTTGGAATCATCCCCGCCGACGCGGATCTGTATTCGCCGATTAACGGTGTGGTCAACATGGTGCAGGAAACCAAGCACGCAATCGGCATTACCGGGGAAAACGGAGACGAGGTTTTGGTGCACATCGGAATTGATTCCGTAAAGCTGAACGGCGAAGGTCTCCTGAATTTTGTAAAGATCGGAGACAAAGTGACAACCAAGACAAAAATCGCGTCGTTTAATAAGAAAGCATTCTCTGACAAAGGCATTGACAGCACCGTCATCGTCATTCTGACAAACAGCGATTCTTTTCTGTCCGTTAATTTCAGGGAAGCAAAGGCGATATCAACCGGCGCGGTTGTCGCCGAACTTAAAGCATAACGAGGTAATAGCATAATGAAAAGACAGTACGACCCATCTCTCGTCGTGGAAATTCAAAAGAAAACATATTCGGCAAAGACCGGAGAGCTGGATACAATCTTCAAACCTATTCCGGATGATGACAAAAAGGACGTTCTTGACCGCCGTGTTTTAAGCACGGCGATCAAGAAAAAGGAAATCCACAAAACGATTACCTATGCCCCTAAATACAGCCTTTTTTCCCAACGGTATCGGCCGGACAAAGTAAATTACGACCTGACGGAATCCGAAATTACCGAAGAAGAAACACTGATCCCGATCGGCGGCGGCCATTATATCGATTGTTTCTTCTATTCTAAGCCTTCCTCACAAAAGAACAGGCCTGCACTGATTTTTCTGCACGGTGGCGGGTTTACGGCCGGCGATCATACGGGGTACCGCAATGCGATGAAATTAATCGCCGAACAGTCGGGCGGCATTGTTATTTTCCCCGAATACCGCCTTGCACCCGAAAATCCGTTTCCCGCCGGTGTGGAAGATTCGTGGGGGACGGTAACCTGGGTATTTCAGAACGCAGAACAGCTGGGAATCGATCCGGACAGAATAATGGTTGCGGGGGACAGTGCAGGCGGAAACTGTGCGCTGGGCTGTGCAATCAAGGACAACGACCACATCATAAAGGAGCTGGTGGCGCTGTATCCCGCCGTGGATTCCACTCCGCTCGAAAAGCTGACCGCTTATTCGTGGTCCTACGACCTGTATCCCGTTATTGAAGAGCACAGGGAATACGCGTACAACCGGATCGACCGAATCAAGGACGGAAGTCCTTCGCTTGAAAATTATTATCTTCAGGGCCGGGCGGATTACACGAATCCTCTGGTTTCTCCCGTTTATTACAACAATCTGAAGAAATTCCCCAAAACGATTATCGCCTCTGCGGAATACGATTATTTGCGGGTCAGTGATGACTATTTCGCTTTCCTGCTCAAGCAAAACGGCGTCGATGTGACCAACATCCGTTATTTGGGCTGTGACCACGGGTTCATGGACTGCCTGGGAATCGAACCGCAGGCGGAAGAATTCTGTCTGTTGATGGCAAAAGAGCTTTCCAGCCTTGCCTGACCGTTATTTTCGGCTCCCGGCCGGGGATCGTTTTCAGTCCGGAGATTTTTAATTTTAAGGTAGAAAGGCAAAAAACATGCAGAAATTTTCTTATACGGTAAAAGATGCAGACGGTCTGCACGCACGCCCGGCGGGACTTTTGGTACAATGCGCGAAGTCCTGCGCTTCCGATGTAATGATCCGGTTTAACGGAAAATCGGCGGATG
This sequence comes from Bacillota bacterium, assembly GCA_023416955.1. Lineage (GTDB taxonomy): Bacteria > Bacillota > Clostridia > Oscillospirales > Acutalibacteraceae > Caproiciproducens. Next base: position 30,413 of record JAEZGM010000013.1, read on the forward strand.
CAAAACGTATTTTCGCCGTTATGGGTTTGGATGTAAAAAGTGGCGGTCAGATAACCGTCGTAGTTGAGGGTCCGGACGAAAGCGCGGATTGTGCAAAGCTCAAAAGCTTTTGCGAAGCGAATATTTGAAGCGGGTGACAAGATGAAAAAGCTCCATGGAATCGGAGTGTCGGGTGGTATTGCCATGGGCCGTATCCAACGGTATCAGAACGCTGTACCCGAAACTCAAAAGCGGACGGTTGAAGACGTCAAAACGGAACTGATCCGTTTTGAGAAGGCTCAGAAAGAGGCAATCAACGAAATCAATCAGATCTATCTGGAATCACTCAAACAGATCGGCGAAAAAGATTCCATGATTTTTCAGATCCATATCATGATGCTTCAGGATGAAGATTTTTCGGATGCGATCCGGGAGAAAATTGAACACGAAAGGGCTTCTGCCGAATATGGCGTGTGGAAAACGGGGCAGGAATTTTCGGAACAGTTCGCTCAAATGGATTCCGAATACATGCAGAACCGAAAAACGGATGTCGTCGATATTGCCCGCCGTTTGGTCCAATGCCTGACCTCGAAGGAGGAGGCAGCTCCTGAGGACTGGAAGGAATCTTTTATACTGGCTGCCGAGGATCTGACTCCAAGCGAAACGATACAAATGAACAAAGCCAAGGTGCTTGCGATTCTTACGCGCGAAGGTTCCCAAACTTCTCATTCCGCCATTCTGGCACGAACAATGGGAATTCCCGCCGTAGCGGGCCTTTCCGAGAGTTTTACGGAACTGAAAGATAGAGCCTTTGCGGCGATCGACGGGACTTCCGGAGACATCATTCTGGAGCCGGACGAATCCGTCCGAAAGGATTTTAAAGAAAAGGACCGGGAATACCGGGAAAACCGGCTGCAGCTGAAGGGGCTGACAAAGTCCCGGGCAGTAACCAAGGACGGCAGGGCAGTTGAAGTGAACGCCAATATCGGTCATCCGGACGACGCGGACCTCGCTTTGGAAAACGGAGCCGACGGGATTGGCCTGTTCCGCAGCGAGTTTCTTTATCTGGAACGTTCCTCTTTGCCTACGGAGGAGGAGCAGTTTCAGGCTTACCGCAGCGTGCTTGAAAAAATGGATGGAAAGCCGGTGATTATCCGCACATTTGATATTGGTGCGGATAAACAGGTTCCCTATCTGAACCTGCCGAAAGAGGCGAACCCCGCCCTCGGTTATCGGGCCATCCGAATCTGCCTGGAGCAAAAGGATCTGTTCCGGACCCAGCTTCGCGCGTTGCTTCGGGCTTCGGCATTCGGCAGCCTGCAAATTATGTTCCCAATGATTATCTCCGTGAACGAAGTCAGAGCGGCAAGGGTCATGCTTGAGGAAGCAAAAGCGGAATTGGCCGCGGAGGGAATTGCTTTTGCGCCAGATCTGAAAATCGGAATTATGATAGAAACACCGGCGGCTGCTGTGTTGAGCGGAGAATTGGCAAAAGAATGCGACTTTTTCAGCATAGGCACAAATGACCTGACCCAATATACGCTGGCTGTAGATCGTCTAAACGGAACTACTGCCAAGCTCTACGATCAGCGCAATCCCGCAGTGCTGAAAATGATTCAAATGACTGCCGAAAATGCGCATGAGGCCGGGATACCAGTTGGAATCTGTGGAGAATCCGCCTCAGATCTCTTCCTCACAGAATTTTATCTCAATATCGGAATCGAAGAACTTTCCGTTGCTCCATCGTCTGTTTTGGAATTGAAAAAAACGATCTGCAGTTTATAGAAAAAACGGTAGCCCTCCACATCTGGGGTTCCAATAGTTCCGCGTTTTTCTGCAATAAAAAATATTTTGTGGTCATCCAGTATGTCGGTAAGGGCATCAATACTGAGTAATATAAAAACGGGCGGCAGATTTTTCTGTCGCTCGTTTCATTGTATTCGCGTTTATACACTCACTTAAGATTTACATAATCACATTGGTACTATATAATCACAGACATCTGGTGATGGGTAGTGTCAAGATTTATGCGCAAATTAGTTTGCAGGTTCTGAAGAAATGACGTTAGCCTGCTGTCAATTATTCTGCTTGCATGTAGTTCAAAATGCTGCCTAATGAGAATTCATTAAACATAATGAGAAGTTAAAATAGAGGGGTACCCCATTTTGCTCTCATTTGGCGAGACCAGTGTACCAAATTGGTACAGGGTTCTGCATATTATTATACCACTGCAAAACCTCTTTTGCCTGACTGAGCATGGTATCAATTTCACTTTGACCGAATGGAATTGCCCACGGTACAGAAGAAAGTGTATTACTTGAAATATACAACGCAAGCAACTGCCAAAATATAATTGGTACGTCATCATCAAAATATCCATTTACCATACCCGAAGCAAACAGAGGTGACTTCTGTGCACACCAGACAATTCGATTGAATTCTTCCCAGGGATCGCCATAGTCATCACGGTCAAAGTCAATAATCTGCAACTGCCTATTACTGTCAATCATCATATTTGCAAGATGATAATCTCCGTGTTGGTAGCATTGCGGACGATTTTTCAAAAGATGTCGATTATCAATTATGTAATCAATGAAAGCCTGTCCGTTTCCATATTTAATCGAACAGTCTGTGTATTTTTGAATATTTCGTTCAATCTTTCTGTTAAAACGTGTTTCCCAATCCTCCTGAGATTCAGGCGCAGGAATAGAATGAATCTTTTTCAGAATTCGTCCCGCATTAAACCCATATAAATATTGTTCATTGTCAGACAGTGTGTGGATGACTTCTTCGGCATCCTTCCCATCAATCCAACTTTGCAGTAAGTAAATTCCCTCGTCACAAGTACCAAATTCAATTGGTTGACACATTGGCACACCGAGTGCTGACACACGTTGCATCATTGCAAATTCGTTCTTTTTGCGATTATATTGCTCAATTGGAGAAGTTCGGAGAAGATATTTTGTGCCGTCGGCAGTAGTAACGCTGTACTTTTTATCACCCGACCAACCTTTATTGATAGCTTTTTTTTCTATAAAATCATTCATAGCCGTCTTTACAACCTCCTGCACAAAATATAAATACTCAGATCATCCTCTCAAAGAATATCATAAACACAATGCGAAGATTGTTTTTGTTTCATAGCTGTCAAGTTTGCTCGTTATCTTAATTAAATAAGCCACTCTTTTGCTTTTTCAAAATCATTTGAGATTTCTGCCACCAGCAAATCATAGACATACTGGGAAGTTCAAGATGCCCATGCGACTGACCGGTATACTCATACCGTATTCTTATAATTTTCTTGCTTTGATTACGAAAGTTACAGGAAGCATCTTTGCTTTTTTTGCAAAATCGTCGTCCCGCGATTGCATCATTTCATCATCAGATTGTTCAATCAATTGCTCAATTACAAATCCTGCCTTTGCAAGCGCATTCACATAGGTTGATAGTTTACGGTCCGATAATGCGAGCGTGCCTTCATTAAAGGATACAGAGTACCAAGATTCATCAAAATAACATTTTTTAAAAACAAGCATATCATTTTCTACAGCAACACATTTGTGGATAGGGTGAGACCAACTGAAAATAAATACACCGTCTTTTTTTAGGTAAGAAGCAATTCGAGAAAAAGTACTCTCAAGGTCGGTGGTCCAACCTATCGCATAAACCGAATAAACAAAGTCAAAATAATCCACTGGTATGCCGCAATCCGCTTCCATGGGGGAACAGATCAATTTTGCTGAAAGATCGAATGCCTCCAAATGCTGCTTCGCCTTTTCAATCTGTTCTTTTGACAGGTCTATACCCCATAGTTCTGATGCTTCACGTTCCCCTAGATATTGCAAGGAGTGACCGGTTCCACAACCTATCTCCAGCACCTTCTTCCCAGAGACATCGCCAAAAAGCTGACATTTCTCTTCCGAGACAAATGCCCCATATTTGGGAAGCGCGGTTGTTCCTAAAATATCATTTCCTTTTGTGTCCCAAAAGAGACAGTTTGTTTGATGAATCGTATCCTTGTCCATATCAACTGAGATGGCGTAGCTAACCTCGCCTGCACCTATAATGTTCGTTCTATTAGCAGAATTCTTGTCCATTTTGGTACCATCCTCAAATATAAATAATCTGACTTCAGATCCAGTGTATTTCATAAAGAAAGTGCGAAACCCATGTGACCCAAATCCCGATTTGCTTATCTAATACCATCCCACTCGTCGTAGAACTGTTCCAGAAAAGTTTCCATAAATTCGTGCCTTTCCTTTGCGACTTTTCGTGCGGTGTCGGTATTCATCAGGTCCTTCAGGCTTAGTAATTTTTCGTAAAAATGATTGACGCTTGTGCCTTTATTATTGATGTATTGTTCTTTTGTCATTTCAAGCAATGGTTTTTCTTCGGGATTATATATTATTCGATTTCTGCTTCCACCGTAAGCAAATGTCCTTGCAATTCCAATTGCGCCAATCGCATCAAGTCGATCTGCATCTTGTACTATCATACCCTCAAGGCTGCTTGGTTTAACGGATTCTTTGCCTTTAAATGATATTTCTCTGATAATATGGCACACAGCTTCAATTGTTTCTGGAGGTACTGCGTTTTGTTCCATAAAAGCAACTGCGTGTGATAGATGGTTGCTCGTCCCAAATAGTTTGGCATCATCGGTATCATGCAGCAACGCTGCCAACTGCACGAGGAAAATATTTGCATGTTCGATTTTTGCAATTTGCGTAGCTGATTTATATACCCTTAAACTGTGATAAAAATCATGTCCACTAGAATCATTTTCAAAAATCACTTTGATATATGCGATTGCCTTTTCAAGAAGTTCATTTTCCATATAAATCATCCTTATATGAGATTGCTACATTTAACGGTGTCTTAATCGAATACTTGGGTATTGTCTCATATGCCTTAATCCAAGTTTCTCATTATGGTACAAATAGAGAGTAAGCATTCTTATTGAGTGTTTGCTCTCGTTCTTTTACAATTATAGCTATAAAAACGTATAAAATCCGCCAAGGAAAACTCAATTTGATTCTACAACCGCAACTGTCACAAGGTAAACTGCGAAAAAATGGCTGCGGCATTCTTAATGAGTAACCCACAATGTATTTGTGTTTGCATGATGCTTTTGCTTCATTGTTCACAAAATATTCTCCATTCTTGCTTTATAAATAATCTGATGATTTCTCATTATTCCGCTTATATGTAGCATTTAAAGTTTGCTGGTCAGAATTAACTAAATATAATGCGAAGTTCTAGATAAGGGGGAGAAGACAACATTGTGCTCCCAATTATTACTTCCCTGTCTCTTTATGCGCAGTAATTATTGTGAAACTATGAGCGTTAATGGTTAGAACGAAATCATCGACAAATACATACCAATTCTTTCCCTCTTTCATCATGTTATTTGCGCTTTCTATTTTCGGTTTGCTCCATGCAACAATGTCTGCAATATCTAAACTTAGATTTTTCCTGATTCGCTCAGCACCCATCTTTGTCGTATGTATTTTATCAAGATTATTCAATAAATCGTTTTTCATCTTTTTCCCTCTACATAATTACAGGATCCTCAATAGCCTCAATTCTTTGGCAGGTCACAAACAAAATGCGAAGTTCGATAACTGACCTTTTTATGATAATACGAACCTTCGTATTGATGGTCTAACCCGCAGTTAGTACTAGTCAATAAGCTTGATGTTATGCTTAGTTGAATGAGGCCATTCTAATGGATTCATGTATATATCTGTTTAATTAATTAACGGCAAAGATAAAGTCAAATATTGCTGCCGTAGCATTCTTTCTTCCGTCGGTTGTTTGCAGAATCTTTTGGAGTTTTTGAATATTTTCCTTATATTGTGCAGAATTGCTTATTTCGATGATTGCCTTTTTTATATTTGTCGATTTCCATCTGTTGATGGGCAAACGAATTGCACCGCCAAATGCGACAATATGATCTAGATTTGTTTGCTGTTCTGGCTGCATTGCAAATCCAACAATTGGAGTTCCACTTGCGACTGCTGTTTGGATAGTGCCCTGCCCACCATGAGACAGAACTATGTCAGCCATTGAGTTTACTTGAAGTGCAGGGATAAATGAATCCGTAATATATATATTGGAAAAACCGGCAGCCTCGGCTTTTGCGAGCTCAATGGGGCAGACTGCTTTAGGGCAGAGCACAACTGCTTCGTACTTCTCGCTTGGAAGGCTGATCAGTGCCTTTATCGCTTCCACCAGATGTTCACGTCTCCCAGAGCTGCCAAGTGTGCAAAATATTCTGATTTTGCCGCTACTGTCACTGAAATGCTCGATTATTTTTGAGTCAATGCTCTGAAAGTGTGGCACAAGTGGAAACAATGGTCCAGTAACTTTGAAGTTATCTGGAAGTCGAAACCCTTTATAAAAGTCAGGAAAGTCGTTTATTATTGTAAAATCAGCACCTAGCATATCAAAAAGATTATGTATTTCGGGCTGTTTGCCATCAAAATCTAGCTTTTCCAAAGCCTTTAAAATATTTGACTGTTTTAAAATTGGCGTTTTCAGTTTCAGAGATTTTGGAATACCATGCATTAACATTTTTCTCAGCGATATCGGCAGATAAGTTAGAGGAACTAAAAAGTCCGGCAAGTCCTGCAAAAGATATGTGGAAAAGGCTCTTTTTTCAAAAGGAATTGGTAGATAACATATCTCTTTTTGTATTTTGCATATTTTCGAGGCAATCCCTGCAATCGGCCAAAAGCCGTGAATCAGCACTTCGGGGCAAATCTCACGCAGTGCGTCAACTTCACCCTTTAGCAACTCATATGCCAAATCCACACTGCCTATCATATTAAGTGTCGTAGTTGCAAGGTCACTCAAAAATCCAACGCCGGGAAGCTTTGGCCTTACTGAATAAACTTCAAAACCATTTTCGACAAATACACTATCAAAGGCGCTGCCATGGCTCAAAAAGATGATTGTTATGAAGATATTCGCCGGGCAGTCTTCGCGTAGGCCTTTTGCAAGTTCTAGCGCTCGAGTTGCCTCACCCGCGTCTTGTGTCAATGAAGATATAGCAATCTTGATGTTTTTAACTGATTTATGCAATGCATACTCCTCCTTAATAGAACCGATTTCCCTTTGTTTTCATGTGGGGTACAGCCTTTTGAATATGGAGAAAAATTATATGAGCAGGATAGATAAATCTCCTAAATAATAGAAACCCCAGTTTTGCTTAAAAGCTGCTTATTATTCGCTTGATAAATAATTGTTGATATCCATATGATTCCATATTTAAATATAACACGAAGCTCAAAAAGTAGGGGAGACAACACATTATGCTCATAATGATACTTGTAATTGATTGGTAGTGCTTAGTTACATCACTCAATATAAGTAGTCCACTTTCCGCACTTATTACACAAGTATATTGCGAAGTCTAAGATATCATCAGCTGTATCTAAATCGAAAGTAAATGTTTCTTTATCCTTTATGAAGCCTATATTTCTTTGCCAAACGCTGAAGCTTCCCGCTTCACAATTTGGGCACTCAGAATCACACTTTCCGACACACTGAAAATCATCAATTATAATTCCATTATCTTGTAAGAGTTTAACGACTGCTTCTTCGTAGCCTGTATCTAGTAATGGCCTTTGGTTTAATAACTGTTTTTCTACCAAAGCTGCCCCTAAATTTGACGCAAAAAACTTAAACTGATTTTAAAATATTTTATATCAAAGACTCTCTTATTACAACTATAAAATCCATATTTCACTGTGAATTTCAACTTTTAATAAAGTAGGTACCAGAGAAAATCCAGTACTTACTTTACTTAGGACTCTGTTTCCCTGGAACAGCCGAGCAAGGAACTATACAACAATCCGATGCTTTTCTCCGTCATCCGCCAACAAAACTCTGTTCCCCTGAATTAACCTGCCATCCACAGTGATTGCTTCCGTTGTCAGCGTTCCCTTACTTCTGCTTTCAACCTTGATTTCATAGAGAGACCTCCCATACTTATATTCAATGGAAAAATCCCCGAAACTTGCAGGTGTCGCCGGATCAATGACCAGCTCATTTCCTTCTTTCCGAATGCCCAGAAACCAGCTTAACAGCCCCTGATACATCCAGCCTGCAGAACCGGTATACCAGCTCCAACCGCCCCTTCCGGTATAGGGCGGGCTGAGGGATATATCCGCCGTCATTACATACGGTTCCTTCTCGTACCTGAGCGCATCCTTCCTGTTTTGCGTAACGTAAATCGGGTTAAGCATAGTGAACAGGGTTTGCGCCATGTTATAGTCATGCAGCATCGATGCAGCGATCGCCAGCCAAACCGCCGCATGGGTATACTGGCCTCCGTTTTCCCGTATACCGGGGATATAATTTTTGATATAACCTGGGTTTTTGCTTGTCTTATTAAAGGGAGGTGCCAAAAGCAAGGAAAGGGCTTCCTCCTCCCTTACCAGATAACGCCATGCCGACTGCATTGCTGTTTTCGCCCGTTCCTTTTTCGCCCCCTTTGATATTACGCTCCAGGACTGACTGATGGAATCTATCCTGCACTCATCGTTTTCCTTTGAACCGAGCTTCGAGCCGTCGTCATAAAAGGCCCGAAGATACCACTCCCCATCCCAAGCGTGTTCCTCAATGTTTTGAAGCAGGGTTTCCTGTTTCTGCTCCAGTTTCCGACCGTAGGCCCTATCGCCTTCCTGATAGCACAAAGGAATGAAGTTATCCAGTACGGTATACAAAAACCAGGCCAGCCAAACACTTTCTCCCTTCCCCTTCACTCCTACCTCATTCATACCGTCGTTCCAGTCGCCTCCCCCCATGAGAGGAAGTCCATGTTCCCCGAAGCGGGTCCGGTCGATGGCTTTTTTGCAATGCTCATAAACACTTTCGGAACGCTCAGATATTTCCGGAGTAAACATTAGATCCTGCTGATCCTCCTTAAGCACCGGACCCTTGATGTAAGAAACCCGCTCCTTTAAAATTGCGGCATCTCCTGTGCTTCGGATATAGGCGGCGGTGCAATAAGGCAGCCACAGTAAATCATCGGATATTCTCGTTCTTACCCCGATCCCCACCGGAGGATGCCACCAATGCTGGACATCCCCTTCTTCAAACTGCCTGCTGCAGGCAAGTAGAATTTGCCTGCGCGGAATACTCGAATCTGCCAAGAGAAGTGAAAGGGTATCCTGAAGCTGATCCCGGTATCCATAAGCTCCTCCGCACTGATAAAACCCTGCTCTTGCCTGAATGCGGCAGGACACGGTCTGATAGAGCAGCCAGCCGTTAACCTGGATATCGACCGCCCTGTCCTTCGTCTTCACCTGAACTTTCCCTAATAATTCGTCCCAATAAGCTTTCACCCGGTCAAACTCTTTTTCAGCGGCGGCAGCATCCCTGTACTTGTATCTGATTTTATATATCTCGTTAAGGCTGCTACTCTGCCCGAGCCCAAACAACACAGTCTTGGTTTCCTGCGGCTGTATTACTGCGGATACCTGAATTGCTCCACAGGGATCATAGCATACACCCGTGTTGCAGGATAGCTTGACTTCCGCCCCGCGCGGTTCCCGGATACTGCCCCTCTGCCCCAAAAACTCCTGTCTGTCGCCGGTATAACCGGCGATCGTTTCACTGGAGAACAGGTAGGAATAAACGTTTTGAAAGTTCATGGTATAGGTGTTCTTTGCATATAAACATTCATGCTCATTGTCATAGGAGGTCAGAATATAGGGATTGGTATGCTCCCTCTGCGTGCCCATAACCCATTCCACATAATAGGTCAGGCTCAGATATTTCACTTTATCCGAACGGTTCGTCAGCTTAAGGTTCCATAGCTTCAATGACTCATCCAAAGGGGTAAAAACAGTCAACTCCTGATCAACGAGAGCTTCCTCATGAAGGAACCTGCTGTATCCAAAACCATGCCTTACCCGGTAAATGCCCCGGTCAGATCTTCCGAGGGACATGGGAGTCATCACCTCACCGGTTATTTCATCCAGAATATAGATTGCCTCAGAGGCTCTGTCGCTTACGGGGTCGTTGGACCAAGGCGTAAGCTTATTTTCCCTGCTGTTGATACTCCAGGTAAAGCCCGCACCCGACTCCGATATCTGGAATCCAAAGTTCTTGTTTGAGATAACATTAATCCAGGGCGCCGGCGGTCTGTTATTACCCCCCAGCAGAATTTCATATTCTTTGCCCTCACAAGCAAATGCCCCGAATCCGTTAAAAAATTCATAATTCTCTGTTTCCTTCTCCTGTGCCGCTGGCGCATATGCTGTGTCCAAAGTCCCTTCCTCCTTAAAGGTTAATATTTCTCAAGTAACTCATACGGATTTTCCTTTACATTGGTAAAATAAATCCCTGTCTCTTCTGAAAATACAACCCGCGCTACCGTATACAGCAAATCAATCTCCGCTGGTTTCATCTCATACGTATGCAGTGTAAAAAAGCTTGGCTTCTCGCTTCTGGAATCATAAATCCGAAGAGAACTTGTCATATCGTTGATCAATTCATCCACCTCCCGAAGATAACCATGCTTTGAATCAATCAGGATAATCAAATCCACCATAACACGGTTAATTCTCAGATATTCGTAAGCCTTTAATACATCCTTCACAATTCTTTCATCTTCAATAGACCGAACCACTAAAAGCAGAATGGGATTATCGCCGGATACGCCGAATTTCCATAAGAAGCTCTGGTTCATAAAGTTCCGTCTTATATTTTCATCCGGCCCCCGGTAATTAGCCGCAGAATAGAAGACCGGGCTGATCAAATCCTGAAAGGCGTTCAGCTGAGTTCTGGTAATCTCCAGATACTTTAACTCCAGGTCCTTTTGAAGCCTGAACTTCTCCAGAATATCATCAATCCGGTAACTTACATTCAATTCCCCTGCGATTTTTATTGCTTCCTCCTTACTGCCGCACACTCCGGTAATGAAAGAAAAGCAGGCGGTTTCACCTGCTCCTATGCAGAATTGTGCCCGCAGGCTCATAATCGGATCATTACAAAAGCCCGAATTATTGAAAAAAGCAATGCTGTTAACCACAAAATCCGGATTCTCCAGAGTATTGTTTCTTCCGATAAAACGTTTTCTGTCATTTTCATATTCTAATTTTTTGCATAGCTTCGTTCCTGTTCTTACCATGTGCATTACATAAGGATTATCATTCTCCGTCTTCCGCCGTCTTTTTGTAAGGAAGATTTCCTGCTCTTCCAGATACTCACTTTCCAGAAAGAGCTTATTGAACGCAGGATGGCTTAAATCTGCCAGATGGGTATCATCCACCACTTCCAGATAACTGGTCACTTCCAGCTGCTTTTCCTTATTCCCGTGATTGGTAAATATAACCTTGCGTATCTCAAAATCATGGTCCGCATCCAGACTGACAATCATGTGTGATGAGATATCCCCGTCCCTGCGTTTAAATTCCGCCTGGTGAGGGCAGAAAACCACATGGTAATCCTCCGGCTCCGTTCTTGTAGGATGATAGGAAGCGCTCCAAAGCTTCCCCTGATTCATGTCCTTGATATAGATATAATTACCTGTATTCGCGTAAATATCCGATCGCCATCGGTAAAGCATCCGGTCCTCATATTTACTGAAGCCATCCCCATCCGAAGTTATCATCAGTGAATACTTACCATTTGACAGATAATTTACAACCGGCGAATTCACGCCTGCACTGTTGACATATCGGTTACTGTAAATATCTTCTTTAAAAAGGGGCTTTCCGATTTTTATTGTATATCCCTGCCTGGCAATGGAAATCAAATAGGACTGGCGTTTTTCTTCCAGCAGGACCTCTGAGGCCTTTATCATCATCTCCGCATGAAACCGCTCCCGAAGGATGCCCTCATTCAGATAATTATTAATGGCAGCCAGATTCATCCCCTGATGATGCGCCATATAGGATTTTACAATACAATAAGGTGTCAGTTCCATAGAATTCGGTACGTTAAAATCAACGGACTCATAGAAACCGTAAGCCCCGAAGGCGCCTAATTCCTTCAACCGCTTTAAATTTCTCATGCATTCCTCTTCTGCGATATCCAGTGCCAGCATCGTTGCATAGGGAGCAACCACCAAAGAATTCTTACGGACCGGCTGGAGTCTTATCTTTGGAACACCGAAGGCTTTGTACTGGTAATTTGAGTCTAAGTCAAAACGGTAATACTGGGATTCTGATATCCCCCAGGGTATCTCTGCCTCCTTTGCATACTTCATATGCTGAAGTACCGCTGCCCTGGAAGTCTGTGCGTAAACGGAGCCTTCATATTCTTTGAATACAAGATTAGGCATCAGATATTCAAACATCGTACCGCTCCAGGATACGAAACACGGAATGCCCTTGACAATGGTCAGGGGTCTTCCCAGTTTATACCAATGCTTTAACGGTACTTCCCCCATGGCTATCGCAAGAAGACTTGTGAGTGCCGATTCCGACGCCATCAGGTCATAACAGCCGTCATCCAGCGTGTGCGAGGATACATGATATCCTATATGAAACAGCATCCTCTTTTCGTTAAATAAAAAACGAAAATCAGCATTCGCTAAAATGCAGTCTATTTTATTACTGAGTTCTTTGATTCGATTAATTATGCCATTCGCATATTTATTATCTTCCATTGCAATATGGCGAAGCACAGGATAGGAAGAAAAGCTCTCTTCCTTCAGTTTTAAGGCCGCAGCTTCATTTACAGTACTGTCAATGAGGTTCATCAAACATCTGGTCCAGCGGTAATCTGCAGATGGCCTAAGCTCCATCTCGTTTAAATTTTCCCAGATATCCGCAATATCTTCTGTCAGTTCACCTATCCTTTGATACTCGATCCTGAGTTCATTTCCGGCAGAATTGCCTGTTCTCAGCTGAATTTCCTCATTGCTGTTCTTAACCGCAATCCTAAGTTCAGACAGAAAATTGTCCGGATAAACCGGCTTGTCGATCTGCTCCAGAAGGCCGTTTTTCAGAGCGACCAGATGCCCCAGAAAGTTACCGCTGTCCACGGTTGATATATAGGCAGGGTTGAGCACCTCCAGAGATTTAATATGATACCAGTTATAGAGATGCCCCTTCCATTTCAGCATTTTCTGAACCGTTTCCATCAGGTTTTCCACGGCCTCAACCGTAGAGCTCAGAGTTTCAAACCCAAAATCCCTGGCTGACAGGATTGCCAGAAACTGAAGTCCGATATTGGTCGGCGATGTTTTATCGCTGACTTTTTCAACTGAAATCTGATAATTATCCGGACAAAGCCAATTGTTTTCCTTCGTGGAAAATTCCTTGAAAAACTGCCAGGTTCTGCGTGCAGTATCCAGAAGCAGCTCACTATCCTGTGCTTTATCCCTGAGATGAAACTTGTTTTCCGGCTGACTGATCCGGTATGCGATTTCAAAAGCAACGCTCCAGTCTGCAATTATGATTGCTGTCAGAATCATTCCTGCGGGGTTCAAATATCCCATAAATAAAATTATCACAAGAGCAAACGCCGGAAGAAGAGAGCTCCACATAGTAAGAAAATATCCTTTTCTGGTATTGACAATGGAGGCATCCACTGCTTCCGCAGTATTCCAGCGAAGCAGATTTTTTTTGCTGATAAAGATCCGATACAGAGTTCTGACAATTGCATCGGATGCGATATAAGCACGGTAGGGAATGATTGTAAACTCCAGGAATGCTCTTTCCAGCATCACAGCAAGTTCCTGTAAGAAGCTTTTATAAACAAGGGCGAGCTTCGGCCGGATCAGCTTTTGGGTGATCACTGTGAGCAGCTGAATCACTATGGCAAATATATCATTAAAGAAAACAAAGGGTAACCAAAGATAATATGCTTTCGGCATCCATGCCAGATTCAACAATATAAACAGAGTCTTACTCAGAGGAATCAGGCTTCTTCTCAGGTTGTCAAAGATTTTCCATTTTGGCAATGCGCATAAATTTCTCCCGTCCGGGGTCTTCTTCATAAACAACCAGGGCAGCAGCTGCCAGTCCCCGCGAAGCCATCGGTGTTCCCTTTTGGTAAAGGATAAAACGCTGTTTGGAAAATTGTCCATAATCTTGGCTGTGCTGGAAAAAGCCGTCCGTGCATAGCAGCTCTCAAAAAGGTCATGACTGAGAATCCGGTTTTCCGGCACCTTATTATAAAGCACCTTGTGGAAGGCTTTTATATCATAGATGCCCTTTCCGGTATAAATTCCTTCATTGAAAATATCCTGATAGATATCTGATATTACAGTTCCATAATGGGCAAGGCCCGATTCTCCCCCGAAGATTTTCGTGAACCTGCTGCCGTTCTTATCTACGATATGATTTCTTACCGAGGGCTGAATGATGACATAGCCCTCCTTCACCTTTTGATTGGCGAGATCCAGAATTGGTTTATTTAAAGGATGATCAATCAGTCCGACCAGTTTCGCGGCATTGTCACGGAGCAGATTTGTATCCGCATCCAGTGTAATCACATACCGGAAGGTGGTAAGAAGCTCTTCATCGCAAAAAATGGAGGAAAAGGTGGTATTCTCTTTTCCTGCCCCATTTAAAAGGTTATTAAACTCTTCCAGCTTTCCTCTCTTGCGCTCCCATCCCATATAACAGTTCTCCGCCTTATTCCATTTGCGGTAACGGAAGAATAGGGAAAAGCGCTGGTGCTCCGACGGATAGAGCTCATTCAGTTCCTTCACACGTGCAGCAAGGGTACTCTCAATCACCTCGTCCTTCGGCATGAACTGGTCCGGGGAATCCTCAAAATCAAGCAGCAGTGCAAAGTAAAGGTTCGGCTGACGGTTTGCCAGATAATGCTTTTGAAGACGGTCCATGTACTCCAGTCCCTGTTCTTTCGAGGAGACGATAACCGGCATGGCCACAAAGGTTCTTGCTTCCTCCGGTATTTCTTTCAGATAGTTCAGGGAGGGAATCTTCTTAACCATAATTCTTTTGGTAAATATAAAGTTTGTAATCTCTATGGAAATACCCATCAACAACGGCATTGCCGCCAGAAGGGTAATTACATGCCGGCTGGTATTCTGCAACCCGCCAAGGGTTCGGAAAGCATAGAGCAGGCAGGCGCTCAGCCCCGGAATAATAAGGAACAGGATAAGGAAATAAAGGAAGCCCTTTATGTTCATCCTTTCCTTAATATTTTTTGGGATGGGTTTTCCTAATGCCTTAGCTTTCAAAATCGGATAACCCTTACCCAAAAGATAGGCTCCCACATGATGAGAACAGTGCAGGTCCTCCCTTCCCTGAACCGCCAGTTCCAGGCAGTCTTTCGCTATCTTTTCTTCCATCAGCCGATAACGGAGCGATAATTTAACAATGACTCCACGGTACATGCCCCTGGATTCCAAATCCATCTTTTTATAGACACCGTCCGGATCCTGTGATAAAATTTGCTCCAGACAGGAATATTCCTCAAAGAATTTTTCTTCATCCACTTCATTGATATCCCTCAGGCTGACAATCAAAGTCCGGATATTTGTCTCAAGAAATGATTCAATCTTTCCTTCCTCCAGAAATATGCCGGAGGTCTTCACCTGTCTTCCCATGGAAGCAAAATGATATTCCAGATATCTTTGAATGGAAGCCTCATCAAAGGACATATTTTTCAGCAGATATATTACATGGGCATGGAACGAATAGTTCAGCCTTAAATTATCCTCTATTTTGCAAAGCAGTGCTGATATATCGGCCGGGCCCTGCTTATCTGCCAGCTTATCCCGGAGAAATTTCTCTGCCTTCGACTTTACATCAATCATATGAAGAATTTCATCCGCGATTGCAATGATCTCTTCAAGAAGGCAAAAGCCCAGCATTTCCGGCAAAACCCAGATCTCCTTGTCCGTAAGCGGTATCTTCTGCTGATAAGCCTTCAGCATCACGGAAATGTTTTCTTCACTTAGGTGTCCGCCGGATAGAGCCACCATCTTTTTTGCCACAATATAAATACGGGGAAAGTTACGGTATTCCTTTCCCTTCAGGACCGGCAATACGGCATAGCCCGTTCCCGAGGTAGGCACCTTTTTAATTTCCCGGTACAGCATCTGGAAATTGTCAAAGAGCCAGCGCGCTGCCGGAATCAGGGAAATGACATCGGTGGATACGGCTGAGATGCTGTCTCTGGTTTTATTCAATTTTTTATAGGCGGCCTGATTATAATCATTTAGAACAAAGCTATATCCGGCCAGTCTGACCTGACTGTGGCTTTCTGCCAGAGCAAGCATCTGCTTCTCCCACTCACTCGGTCCCGGTTTATCTCCTTCTCCCGGGGAACAAACCGAAAAACGTGCTTTCTTGCCGGAATAGCTAAACCGATAATACAGCATTAACAGAACAAAACAGAACAATAAAATTAGTATCAGTAAAATAACCAGCAGAAACGGTGAATTTATATAAAAATTAATTCCTTTCAACAAGATCTGCAATTGAAGCTCCTCCTTATTTAAGAAATACTTCATACATGACGGTATCTCTTCACAGATAGTTTGTCTGTTTTTCCATAAAAAATAGCACAATATTTGTTCTTTATTAATTTCCTGTTAGATTTATAAAAATTATCGAACTCCTGGCACAGCTTGGAGTTTTCAGATTGCAAAAAAAGAGCGCAAAAGCAACATTGCTTTTACACTCCAGGTTTATTAATCATTTTCAACAATTAATAATTTTAACGTTGCAACAGGGCTACGACCTCAACGGTATTACCAAATACCCACAAAGCTCCAGACAGCTAAAATGACCTCCCGTCGTAGTTTAATTCTACAACAGGAGTGGGAAGGTCAAGAAAAACTGGACAGAAAGTTAAGCAATTAAGAATTTTGTATTTCAAACTGTATAGGACTTAGCCAACCCAACGCAGAATGAATCCGTTTAGTATTGTAGTAGGTTTCAATGTATT
>JAEZGM010000042.1 GCA_023416955.1 Bacillota bacterium
CCCCCCCCCCCCCCCGCCCCCCCCCCGCTTTTCTATGTGCTTATTTATAATTTCCGTTTCCTGTGCTATAATGATTCCATATTTCAACCGAGGTGAAACCATGCCCAGATTTTTCATCGACTATGTCCCCGAGGAACACACAATCATTACCGGCGAGGACGCCCGCCATATTTCCCGCTCCCTGCGCATGCAGCCGGGGGAATCCTTAATTTTGTGTGACAGCGTGGGAACGGACTATAACTGCGAAATTGAGCAGATTCAGGAGAATGGTGTTCTGGTGCGCATTCTGAATTTCTGCAAAACCGTTGCGGAACCGACCGTAAAAGTAACCGTATATCAGGGGCTGCCGAAAGCCGATAAAATGGACAGTATTGTGCAGAAAGCGGTTGAAACCGGCGCAATCCGCATTGTGCCCGTTCTGACCGGCCGCTGTGTTTCGCGTCCGGACGATAAATCCGCCGGAAAGAAAACCGCGCGCTGGCAGAAAATAGCCGAGGAAGCCGCAAAACAAAGCGGACGGGGCATAATCCCGCCGGTTTCCCCTCTGACCGGCTTTCGCGAAGCTGTTTCCGAAGCCGCGCGCGACGGAGAAATCATCCTGTTTTACGAGGGCGGCGGACGGAGCATTTCGGAGCTGGTAAACACCGCGACCGTAATCCTTGCCGTTTTTATCGGTCCCGAGGGCGGTTTTGCGCAAAGCGAAGTGGATCTCGTTCTAAAAAACGGCGGGAACGCCGGCACGCTCGGGCCGCGCATTTTGCGTACGGAGACGGCGCCGATTGCCGCGCTGGCGGCGATTATGCTGGCTTCCGGAAATATGTAGGCGGGGAGGAGAATTCTTCTTATGAATATTGCTCCCATCACGCTCAATACCCGTCCCTCTGCAATTGATTTTATCCGTGCGCACTGGTTCTCGACCTTAATGGCGGTACACGGCGAATTGATCGACCTGGCTAAGCTGGACGGTTTTACAGCTTGTGAACAGACTGATATTGTGGGCTTGATCACCTATCGCATAACGGGAAAAATCTGTGAGATTATGTCGCTCGACAGCATCCATGAACATGTCGGAACCGGCAGCGCACTGCTGAATGCGGCAATAGCGGCCGCCGAAAAAGTAAGCTGTGAAAAAATCACACTGATTACGACGAACGATAATCTCAACGCAATGGGGTTTTATCAGAAACGCGGCTTTGACATGGCGCACTTCTACCGCGATGCGGTTGAAGCGGCCCGAAATCTGAAACCCGAGATTCCGCTGATTGGTGACAATGGGATTCCGCTTCGTCACGAAATTGAATTTGAACGGATATTATAAAGGAGACGCTATGCAGACTGCTTTAATTACCGGTGCGTCGCGCGGCATTGGCAGCGCGGTCGCCCGGCGTCTGGCGTGGGACGGTTTCCGCGTCATACTAAACTATCGCAATTCAGCGGAACAGGCAGACAAGCTTGCCGCCGAACTGAACAGCAGCTTTGGGGAAGACATTGCACAGGCCATTCAAGCGGACGTTTCCGACCGGGAACAGGTTCTGCGCATGCTTGCCGCGGCAGGCGGGGTGGATGTTCTTGTAAACAACGCAGGCATTGCGCAGCAGAAGCTGTTTACCGACCTTACGGAGCAGGACTGGGACACCATGTTTGATGTGGACGTCAAGGGCGTATTCCATTGCTGCCAGTCCGTGCTGCCGTATATGATTCACCGCAAGCGCGGCAAAATTATCAATATTTCTTCCATGTGGGGGCAGGTCGGCGCTTCCTGCGAAGTGCACTATTCCGCGGCGAAGGCGGCGGTCATCGGCCTGACCAAAGCGCTTGCAAAAGAGGTCGGCCCTTCCGGCATACAGGTAAACTGCATCGCGCCCGGGGTCATTCAGACCGAGATGAACGCTCAGTTCGGGGAAGACGCCATGAACGCACTGAAGGAGGAAACTCCGCTCGGCACCCTTGGCGCGGCGGAGGATATTGCCGCTGCCGTCAGCTTCCTTGCCGGGGAGGAATCAAATTTCATTACCGGGCAGGTGCTTGGGGTAAACGGCGGAATGATCATCTGAATCTAGCTTGTAAGGTGACATTTTCTTCATAATCATTACAGTCCTGTCAAAATCATAGACATTTCTGTAAAATATTTTTATAATAGGGAAAGATCGAACAGGAGGCTGATTTGAGCATGAAAAAAATAACATCTTCAATAATTGCTATATTACTGGCCGGATCGCTACTGTTGACCGCGGGCTGCGCTTCACAAAGCACGGCCGTGAGTAAGACGTCGGCTGCGATAGCTGCGGTAGCCGCGGATCCGTTCGGCGTCCAGGTGAAACTGACCAATCAAAAAGAGGATAATATCCTGATTCAGACCGCGATTCCCGAATTTTCCGGGTTTTCATCGGCGGATGAACTGAACTCCAAAATAAGCCAGCTTTCAAAGGATGGCATTGCCCGGCTGAAGGAAGACACCAAGGATTTAGGCGATTCCGCGGGCGCGGGCTCGCTTTATTACTCCAGCTTTTTTGATTACTCGCGCAATAACGACGTGCTGTCCGTCTGGATTACCAGCGGAAATTATTCCGGAGGCGCACACGGCATGAGTTGGATCAATTCCTTCACGGTCAACACAAAAACCGGCACGTTTTATACCGACCTGGGTTCTCTGTTTCAGGAGCCCGCGGCAGGCGAGAAAAAGATTACCGACCGGATTCTGAAAACCATTGATGAGAAAAAGGATGCCTATTTCCCCGAAGCCCCACAGGCGGTAAAAGATAGAAAGAATAAATATTCCTTTTACCTTGACGGCGGCAATCTGATTGTTTATTTTGACCTTTATGAGCTGATTCCTTATGCGGGCGGAATTCCTAAATTTGAATTCCCCGTTAAGGATTTGGCGCTCAAACCCATGCTGGGCAATCAGAAATCGCTTGGGATTACCCGCCTGAACGGAACGGACACCGCGTTTACAAATCCGGTTTATACCGAAAATGACAATATTTATCTTCCGTTAGAGGAAACCGCGACCCATATGGGGCATAAGGTGACCAATTCCAACGGCAAATACACGGTGGACGGCAAAGCGGCGGAGGTCAAGGCGGTGGGCGGAAAAGTCTATGTTCCGCTGATCTACTTTACCGAAACGCTGAACGACTTCGTCATATATGACGGTACTGCGCTGCGCCTCTTCCCAAAAACAAAAGCAGCTGGCGGATCGTCCGAATCCGTGTCCGTTTCCTCAGCCAACCCGTGAATACAGCTTCGGCGCTCCCATTACAATTTAATATATTTCCGCAGCCTCCGGGATCATAAGCAAGGTCTTGTTTGTAAAAAGAAAAACAACGGAATAAAACCCATAACGCAAGTTTTTATTCCGGTTTTTCTCCTCACAAGTAAACTTGGTTCGCTTGATTACTCAATCTCATGCCATTATTTTAGCGATTCGCACAGGATTCACCATTTTACAAACAAGTCCTAAAATAGAAGGTACCGTAAAAACTCGATTTTATTTTTTCTGGTCAAACAGAAAGGAGGAAAACCCCTATGAAAGCAAAATGGAGTATTACCGCAACTTCTCTGCTGCTGATTGCAGTTGTTTCCGTGACGGCTCTTTCCGCCTGCAGCTCAAATTCTTCCAAGTATGATGAAACGCGCACACACGGGGGTGTCAGCACCGCCGCAGTCTCGGCGGTTGCCCCTGCCGCGGGCACGGAAGGGGCCGCTGTGGCTGACAAGGCCGGAAATTCAGGAACCGCACAGAGCACAACTGCGCCCGCCTCGGCTGCGGCCGCGCTGTCAAACCAAAAGATTATTGAACGGCTGAACTACCAGATTGAGACGCTGAAATTTGATGATTCCGTCAGCAAAGTGCAAAGCCTGTGCACAAGCCTCGGCGGGTATGTGCAGGACTCCAATGTTACCGGAAACGGGATTACGAGCAAGGGCACCCTGCGTCAGGCAAGCTACACGCTGCGGATTCCCCAGGAAAAGCTGGCACAGCTGAAATCCAGCGCTGGGCAAATCGGAAACATTCTCATCTTCAACAGTTCCAGTGAAAATATCAGCGACCAGTACTATGACACCGAAGCACGGCTGAAAAGCCTGCGCACCCAGCAGGAACGCCTGCTCGCAATGATGCAGAAATCAGGCAAGCTTTCCGACATGATTGAGCTGGAAAAAGCGCTTGCCGATGTAAATTACCAGATAGAACAGTTAACGGGCACCCTGAAGCAGTACGACTCACTGGTCAATTACAGCACCGTGACCATACAGCTCAACGAAGTGGTAGAGCCGACTGTAATTCAAAAAACACCCTCAACGCTCGGCGAGAAAATTTCCCAGCAGTTCCGCAATTCCGTACACGGGCTGGGTTCCTTCGGGGAGAATCTTGCTGTGTTTTTTCTGGGCTGCTCCCCAATTCTGATTGTGCTGCTCGCCGTTGCATTCCTCATTTACTGGGCGCTTCTGGGAAAGAAAAGGCACGCTGAAAAAAAGCGCAGACGGGCGATCCCGCCGCTGAATGAAGCGAAGCCGGAGGAAGCCGATAAAAACACTTCGCCGGACTCCGATAAGCCAGATGAATAATAACTGCGGATGAAGTACCGCCATAGAATTACATCTCATATGCAGAAAGGCATCCCGGCAATTGCCGGGATGCCTTTCTGCATTTATTAAAAGCAATCAGAAATCAATTTTCTCTCGGATATAATCCGTCAGCTTTTCAATTGCAATACGCTCCTGCTGCATCGAGTCGCGCTCACGCACCGTAACACACCCGTCATTTTCACTCTCGAAATCATAGGTAATGCAGAACGGCGTGCCGATTTCGTCCTGTCGGCGGTAACGCTTGCCAATAGAGCCGCTGTCGTCGTAATCAATCATGAAGCTCTTCGCCAGGCCGGTATAAACCTCCTGCGCCTTATCGTTCAGCTTTTTGGAAAGCGGAAGCACCGCCGCCTTAAACGGCGCCAGCGCCGGATGGAGGCGCATAACAACGCGCGTATCCTTCTCGTCGATCTGCTCTTCGTCGTAAGCGTCACACAGGAACGCGAGCGTCACGCGGTCAGCGCCGAGGGACGGCTCAATGACATACGGAATATAACGTTCGTTCGTTTCGGGATCAAAATAGTCAAGGCCCTTGCCCGAGTGCTCCTGATGCTGTTTCAGGTCGTAATCAGTACGGTCGGCAATGCCCCAGAGCTCGCCCCAGCCGAACGGGAACAGGTACTCAACATCGGTCGTCGCCTTGGAATAAAACGAAAGCTCTTCCTGCTCGTGGTCGCGCAGGCGTATATTCCCCTCATGCAGGCCAAGGTTCAGCAGCCAGTTCTTGCAGTAGTCCTTCCAGTAATAGAACCATTCCAGATCGGTTCCCGGCTTGCAGAAGAATTCGCATTCCATCTGCTCAAATTCGCGGATACGAAAAATGAAGTTGCCGGGCGTAATCTCATTGCGGAAGCTCTTGCCCACCTGGCACACGCCGAACGGAATCTTTTTGCGGGTAGTGCGCTGAATATTCGCGAAGTTCACAAAAATACCCTGAGCGGTTTCGGGGCGCAGATAAATCTCATTTTTCGCGTCCTCTGTTACGCCCTGAAAGGTTTTGTACATCAGGTTGAATTTGCGGATATCCGTGAAATTGGAAGAACCGCAGTCCGGGCATTTAATGTCATGTTCCTTGATATAGGCCGACATCTGCTCAAATGTCATGCCGTTCGCGTCGCCGCCCGCGTCCTCAATCAGCTTATCGGCGCGGTGGCGGGTTTTACAGTCGCGGCAGTCCATCAGCGGGTCGGAAAATCCGCCCACATGGCCGGAAGCCACCCACACCTGGGGATTCATCAGAATCGCGCTGTCCAGTCCCACGTTATAGGGGCTTTCCTGCACAAACTTTCTCATCCACGCGCGCTTGACGTTGTTCTTGAATTCCACGCCGAGCGGGCCGTAGTCCCAGCTGTTGGAAAGGCCTCCGTAAATTTCACTTCCGGGGTACACAAAACCGCGGTTTTTGCAAAGCGCCACAATTTTGTCCATCGTTTTTTCAGATGCTAACATGACATATTCCTCCAAAATATCGTTTTCGCACGGGCACGGGGAAAGCCGCGCTTCCCTCCCGGCGGAATAATCCCGACTGCCACGGGAATTCTACTTTTTAAAAATGAACCATTTGCTGAGCACATAGTTCATGATGACGACGATCACATTCATGATGATTTTCGCCGCCAGATCGCCGCAGAACAGCACGTTCACCAGCAGCACCATACCCAGCTCGTCCACGCCGAGCGACAGCAGCCGCGCCCCCACGAACGAGCCGAGCTCGCGCCAGAACACAGCGCGCTCAAAGCTTTTGCTGCGGAACACAAACAGCTTGTTTGTCACAAACGCAAACGCGACAGAAATCACCCACGCAACCGCGTTGGCAATCAGCACCGCCCAGTATTCGTCCATATGAAGCCGTGGGCGCAGCAACGTATAGACCACAATATTAATGACCGTGGTCAGCACGCCGAACACGAGGTAGGAAATCATTTCCGGCGTTGTCAGGTAACGCCAGAGCTTTTTTAGTTTTTCCATTTTATTCACCGTCGCTATTGATATTCTTATAGTTTACCATTGTGCGGCTCCGCTTTCAAGAAATATTTCAAATTATAAAGGGATTGTCCCCCTCGCAGGGATTGTCCCCTAGCAAGGATTGTTCCCCGCAAGGATTTTGCCCGTACGCCGTCTTATTTCGCATGAACAACGTGAATCGTCTCATATTTTTCCGTATAATTCAAATAATACTCCTGCAGGCACGGCGCTCCGTATCCATAATATAGCCGCGCCCCAGCAGAAGAAAGAGGTGAACCAACCATGCAGTTTACTCCCGTTACTCCACATGAAACGCTGTATCTGCACGAAATCCTGACCTTAAAAAATACCTGCGCGGCAAAATCCTCCGCTTTGCAGAACATGGTGAGAGATCCTGAACTGAAAGAAATTCTTCATCAGGATACCGCGGCCGCAAAACGGCAGATTCAGGACATTCAAAACACGCTTAGCCCCGCCGTTTTTTGCCGCCAGCACGAGAGAGGAGACGATGAATGATGCTTCCTTACCGTAATTCCGACTCCGCAGCAGGTTCCCGCAAAGGGTTGATTCCACCGGATCCACCGGAATCACCTAATCCGATGGAAAAATCACTCCGTGGCGGGCAGCAGGAAACGCAGCACAGCGAGTGGCAGAATATACAGCAAGATGAACCCCAGCAGCAGTGGCAAAACGAGCCGCAGGGCCATTGGCAAAGCGCGAGGCAAAACGAAACCCAGCCGGAACGGCAGGAAACGCGCCGGGAAAGCGGCCTCCTCAGCGACCAATCCATTGCCGGCGACCTGCTGCTGTCCGCAAAGATGAGCGTGAGAACGTACGCCGACGCCGTAAGCGAAGCCACCACCCCCGCCGTACGCAGCCTGCTGAAACAGCAGCTGAATCAGGCCATTGCTTTTCAGGATCAGATGAACGCCTATATGTCAAAGCAAGGCTGGTATAACGCATACAATATGAACCAGCAGATTCTGCTTGACCTGAACGAATCAGAAAATGTGCTGAACCAGATTGAGGACTGACAGAGCCGCCTGCCTGCCGCCGCGGGCAAAGGCGGCTTTTACTCCCGCCCGGTATTTACTTTACGCGCCGTATCCACTATACTAACGTTATCATACGATTGGGATGGGATGCGCCATGACGCTGCAGCAGCTGAAATACGTAATAGAAATCGCCCGAAGCGGCTCGATGAATGAAGCGGCAAAAAAGCTTTTTATCACGCAGCCGAGCCTTTCAGCGTCCATTAAGGAACTGGAAACGGAGCTTGGCGTTGAGATTTTTCAGCGCAGCAACCGGGGCATTACGCTTTCCTCCGACGGAGCGGAGTTCCTGGGCTACGCGCGTCAGGTTACGGAACAGGCCGAGCTTTTAGAGCAGCGCTATTTCCACGCGCAGCCGTCCAAACAGCATTTTTCCGTTTCCACCCAGCATTACGCTTTTTCTGTCAACGCGTTTGTAAATGTCATTCGGCTGTACGGTCTGGAGGAATACGAATTCACCCTGCGCGAAACCAGAACGTATGAGATCATTGACGATGTAAAAAATCTGCGCAGTGAAATCGGAGTTTTATATTTGAATTCCTTTAATTCCAAAGTGCTGAACAAGCTGATTAAGGAAAACGACCTGATTTTTCACCCGCTGTTTGACGCGAAGCCCCATATTTTTGTCAGCACGCGCAGCCCGCTTGCCGGGCGCAAATTCGTTCAGCTCGAGGATTTGGAGCCGTATCCCTGCCTCTCCTTTGAACAGGGCGAGTACAACTCCTTCCATTTTTCGGAAGAGATTTTAAGCACGGTGTCGCACCGAAAAAGTATTCACGTAAGCGACCGCGCGACGCTGTTTAATCTGCTCATCGGATTGAACGGCTACACCATTTCCACCGGAATCCTCAGCGAAGACCTGAACGGCAGCGACATTGTTTCCGTTGCGCTCGACGTGGACGAAAGCATTCAGGTCGGGTGGCTCTCCCATAAGAACGTCAGCCTGAGCCGCCTTGCGGGTATTTACATTGAGGAACTGGAACACGTCATTTCCGCGCTTTCCCTGACGGATAAATAGTCTCAAACCTACGGTTCGAGCCATTACGAATTTGCTGTCGGGGGCACAGCCCCCTTTCGCCCCTGCACGGCGGCGCAAATTCTCCGTTCAACAGAGGCATGATTATATCCCAAACCAAGGTAACCGCTGATTAAAGCAATTCTGAAGCCACTCAGTGCAGTATTTTCCTGGCTTCGAATTGCTGTCTGGCGACTTAATCATCGTTTACCTACCGGTTTGAGCCATTGGAAATTTGCTGAGCGCAGCACCCTTTCGGCGCTCCGCGCCGTGCAAATTCCCGGAAAGTTCGCAATATCCAAAAATCACAAAAGGCATTGAGGCTAATTTAATTCTTTAAAAAGTTCAATACAATTTTCCAGACATAAACTCTGGCTTCTTTGGCACAATATTGATGTCAAATTGCTTTTTGATTTGACAAAACTGTATGGGTGAAAAGGAGTATTGAAAATGGATCAGAATCTGGAAGAAGCGAAAAAGCTGAATCAAAAAAGCCGTCAGGGCGATACAAGCTCTATTGATACCACAAGCAAGAACAGCCCGTCTGTTAAAGAGGCACGCGAACTGAATCAGAAGTATTCCAGTTCCACTTCTTCATCGGGTACTTCGTCAACCTCTTCAAGTTCCTACCAGAGCAGCCTTGATGAAGCAAAAAAACTGAATCAGCAGTCCAAACAGAGCAAGGGCCAGTAAAAAACAGTCAGGATAATGGTTACAGCGTCCGGCGTGTGCCGGCCGGCTCGTGATTGGTAAGTTACATAAAAGAATTGCTTGGGGGTCAATGATCCACAAGCAATTCTTTTGGCTGCTTATTCATAATGTAATAGCCACATTAATTTTTTATTGAGCCCGTTATCTGAATTTTAAAACATAAGTGCTCTCATGTTCAAATTCGCCAAAAAGTTGAAATCCGCAATGATTCAAAACGCTGACGGAACCGATATTGGTTTTCAAAACTCTTGCCCATATGCCCTTTGAAACCTGAAACTGAGAAGCCCAACCCGTAAGCGCCTTTAAAGCTTCTGTCGTCAGTCCTTTTCGCCTGTAAGCGGCTGCAATCTCATACCCGACTTCTGAAAGGCCATGTGAATCCGGGGGGCCTTTGAGCCCGATGAAACCGATTCCCATTCCGCTGACTTTGTCAATCATCAGCCAGTAAGTATACCAATCGTGAAGCACATCGTCCGTATTCTGCATTTTTACCATTTTCTTTGTAATCGCGGATTGAATCGAACTTGTCAGGGCATCGGGCTCAATCGGTGTTTTCAGCATATCGGTTTGATTTCTGTTGATCTGTGCGAGTTCATTCAGTGAACATGATTTTAAAAGCAGTCTTTGTGACTCCAAAATTTGGTTGTCCATTTTGACACCTCTGTTTTATCAGTCCTGTTGTTTAGCATACATATATTCAGGCTGGTTTTTTGCGAGCATTTTTTTATTATATCATAACCTTACTTATGAAATTTGCGTCGACGCGACAGCGGCGGGAGGAGCTGCGCTCCGACAGTAAATTTCCCAATGGCTCAAACTGAAGGTTTGAGACTATTATATCATATTGCTAACTTTCCGGAAATTTGCGCCGACGCGAAGCGACGAGTGGGGCTGTGCCCGATAACAAATTCTCAATGGCTCAAACCGTAGGTTTAAGCCATTTATAGCGTATTGCGGGCGTAAGGGCCATGCTAGCAAAAAATTGTTCCGCGTATCTGATTTGATGATGATTAATCCTCTGAAATATTGTATAATTAATTGAATTTTGCAGAAACCGTTTCGGTACGGCGTCGGTTCCCCGCACCATATCATCCCTGATAAAACGGAATACGCTGGAACCAGAATCCGCACTCAAACCGACTCTGCGCAAAAAAGCGGAACCATCTGCTCTGCGCGGCGGGCGAGTGACTTGCGCTTGCAAACGCGCGTACCTGATAATCGCCGGGCTGCGGCGCGCGGAGCACTGCCAATCCGTGGCGGTCGGTGAACGCGCAGAATTGTTCCGCGCCGGATTCATCGTTCAGCGTGACGCGGCAGCCCGTCAGCGGGCCGTTTTGGTTGGAACAGCTTACCCTGATTTCTCTTTCGCTGCAGCTCATAACCTTCACCCCTGCTTCACAATAGGCCGATTTGCTTCTGCTCTATTGTATGCCCGCCCAGCAGGAAAAGTGCGGGCTTGTACAGGCTTCCTTGAATTTTTTAAAGCCGAACGCGGAAACCGGATATTTTCTTTAAAGGGTGTTTTGGATGAATTACGATGACCTGATTAACACGGCAACGGACGTTGGCTATATGCTGCTTTCTAACGGCGCGGAAATTTACCGTGTAGAGGAATCCATGCAGCGTATTTTCCGCGCTTACGCGGTGGACACGGGTGAAATTTTTGCCATACCGACCTGCATTTACGTTACCGTCAGTACCGGGGACGGGCGCCCCATTACGAAAATCAAGCGCTGCCATACCCGCTGTACTAATCTTGACAAAGTGGAACGGGTCAACGACCTTTGCCGCCGTATCTGCCGTGACACGCCGGACTTTAAATCCATACGCAGTGAACTGAAGGCCATCGACACACGCCCCGCTTATGGATTTGTGGAACAGATCGCTTCTTTTTCCATGGTCGCATTCGCGTTCACGCTTTTTTACGGAGGAAATTTCGGCGATGCGGTCTGCGCCATTTTTGCCGGCGCGGCAATTAAGGTCGTGACCTACCAGATGAACCGCTTCCACGCAAACAGCTTCTTCACCAACATTCTGGGGAGCGCGGCGGCGGCGTTAATCGCGCTGACGGCGGCGCATTATAACATCGGCTTTAATGCGGATAAGATTATCATCGGCGCGCT
This sequence comes from Bacillota bacterium, assembly GCA_023416955.1. GTDB lineage: Bacteria > Bacillota > Clostridia > Oscillospirales > Acutalibacteraceae > Caproiciproducens. The sequence continues at coordinate 11,457 of JAEZGM010000042.1, forward strand.
GATGAATCTGGTGCCCGGCATTGCCATTACCAGCTTTATGCGCGACATTATGGCGGGCGACCTTGTGGCAGGGCTGATCCGCCTGACGGAAAGTCTGCTGGTTGCTGCCGCGATCGCCATCGGCTCCGGCGTGGTACTGACGGCGACCCGCATGATCTGGGGGGTGTGAGTATGCCGAATTTTATGCCCTGTGTTTACGCGTTCGGCGCGTGCGCCGCCTGCTGCATCACCTTTAACATGCGCGGAAAATCCCTGGTGCTGTCCTCTTTGGGCGGTGCGCTGGGCTGGTTTGTGTACCTGCTGTGCGCGCCCTCTCAAAATGACATTCTTCAATTTTTCATTGCCACCATTGCCATTTCCATTTATTCCGAGTGGATGGCGCGTGTGCAGAAGGCGCCGGTAACCGGCTACCTCCTGATTGCGCTGCTGCCCATGGTGCCAGGCGGCGGAATTTACTACACGATGGAATACGGCATCATCGGTAATACGGATATGTTCATTGAAACCGGACTGCACACGCTGGGTATTGCCGGTTCGCTTGCAATGGGAATTCTGCTGGTTTCCTCGTTTGTGCGTCTGGTGCACATGATTAAAGCAAGCCGAAAAAAGCTTCGTCCGTAGCATCGAGCGATCAATAGAGCAAAACAAAAAATGACGCCGCAAAATAAACTTTGCGGCGTCCTTTTTAATTCTAAGCAAATTAAATAGCAAGGCCGTAGTAATCGAACTGGGTTTCCACCGAGAACCCGATGGCTTTGTAAAGATGGTACGCGGCGGCGTTCTCACTGTTGACTTCCAGCGTGATTTTGCGGGTTTCCTTTTCGCACAGTTCGCGAAGCAGAGCGCTCAGCATCTGCCTGCCGTATCCTTTGCCCTGCAAATCCTGCTCCACGCCGACCCCGAAAATCGAGAGTTCCTCCCCCTCGCGGTTCACGTTGCACATTCCGATGATGCGCCCGTTCAAAAGCGCGCTGTAACAGTCGATTTCGGGGGAGTCCATGGATTTTTCCAGCATGGAGCGTGCCTCCGCTTCGTCATCGCCGAATGTACGGGTGCTCAGGCTGATCAGCGCGGAAAGATCGTTCCGTGCGGCTGCCCGAAGCGCAACCGCGCCCGGCGCGGGCAGAGCTGTTACCCGGTCAAAATGCATTAGGTATTCCGAAAACTCGTATTTCGCGCCGTAATGCGTGATGACCGCCTTGGCGGCGGCGCTTTGCGGCTCGCAGACAAACAGAAGCCTTTTGACTTCGTACCGCTTCAGCTCCTCCCTTGCCGCGGCAAGCAGGCTGTGAAAAACTCCGGTTTTCCGGTACTCCGGCAATGTAAAGGCGGAAACCTCCGCCTCTGCCTGTGTGGGGACAAACAGCGACAAGAAACCGACCAGCGTCTGCTCCTCATAGCAGGTGAAAAAACAGGAAATATTCGGATCAAAATTGATTTCATTGGAAAGGAAAACCGCCGCTTTCAGACCGTCGTGCTCGCGGCACTTCTCCTCCAACGCGCGGATCTCCGCCGTTTTGGCTTCATCCAGCTGATTGGTATGGATAATAATCATGCAAAGTCCCCTTTGTTATTTTAATCGTTTTTCAATGGCTTCAATAATTGCTTCGAGCGCCTGAATGCGCCCGTACTTTTTATCCTGTGACGCAAGGATATGCCACGGCGCAAAATCCGTGGAGGTATATTTGAGCATATCGTTCACCGCGATTTCGTACTGATCCCATTTTGCGCGGTTGCGCCAGTCCTCCTCGGTGATTTTCCACTGCTTTGACGGCGTGTTCTGCCGCGCTTCAAAACGTTTCAGCTGTTCGTCCTTGTCAATCTGCAACCAGAATTTCACAATGACCGCGCCCCAGTCCGAAAGCTCTTTTTCAAATTCATTGATTTCGCGGTAGGCACGCTGCCAATCGTCGGGGGCACAGAAGCCCTCTACGCGCTCCACGAGCACGCGCCCGTACCAAGTGCGGTCAAAAACCGCAATGTGCCCGTCCTTCGGCAGCTTTCGCCAAAAGCGCCAAAGGTAGTGCCGCGCCGCTTCTTCCCGGCTTGGTGCGGAGACGGGAACCACTTCGTACCCGCGCGGGTCAAGCGCTTCCGAAACACGGCGGATATTGCCGCCCTTTCCGGCAGCGTCCCAGCCCTCATACGCGATGATCACGGGTACTTTTTTCCGGTAAATCGTGTTATGCAGCTCGCTGAGCCGATCCTGCAGCTCATTCAGCTTCTTTTTGTACTGCTCCTTGTCAAGGGCTTTGTCCAGTGCAACTTCATTCAGCTTCGGCATCGGAAGCAGCGTAAAATGCCCCGGCTGAATTTCCGCCGGCGCGGCGACGGGATGTACCGCCTTTTCCTCGCGCTGTTTGAGCGCCGCCGTAATTCCGCTCAGCACAATCCGGTAAACCTCCAGCTCCGCGCTGCGGCGGTCCATGCCGGAAACCACATGCCACGGGGCACAGGCGGTGTTGGTGTAGCCGAGCATTTCGTCAAACATCCTGTAATATTTGTCGTACTGGCGATTGCGCCGACGGTCCGTTTCCGTAACGCGCCACGCGGTGTTCTTGGATTCGGAAAGCTGCTCGAAGCGTTCTTTCTGTTCCTTTTGGCTGATGTGCAGAAAAAACTTTAAAATCAGTGTGCCGCTGTCCGTCAACTGGCGTTCAAACGTGTTGATATCGTCCATGCGGCGGCGTACGGTTTCGTCATCAAGGTCGCGCTCCAGCCGGGTAACGCCGATGTCGTGGTACCAGCTTCTGTCCAGAAATGACAGCACCCCCTCTTCGGGCAAATCAAGCCAATGCCGCCACAGCACCGGGTACCGCCGTTCCTGTTCACTGGGGGCGGTAATGGAATGCACCTGAAAGCCGCGGGGGTCAAAATTCAAAATCAGGCTTTGAATCATGCTGCCCTTTCCGGAGGCTCCCCAGCCTTCAAACAGGATTACCACCGGCAAATTTGCCTTTCGCAGCGGCTGCTGCAATGCTGTAAGCGCAGGCTTCAACTCTTTCATCTGCCTTTTATACTCCGCTTTATCCGTTTTCTGCTGCAAATCAGCCTGTTCTAACATATCATTACCACCTTCCGTTTTAGATAGGTCTATTATATCCTGCTCAGGCTGAATAATAAATCTTTATTTTACATTTTCTGGCACAAACCAAAGCGGAAAGAGCCGTTTTCCCTTCCGTCCATGAAAACCATAAAGCTTACCTTTTCAAATATTCCCTTTGGGGATACTTGGGGTGCGGGGGTGTGGAATCCTCCCTTGGCCTTTTAATATCCCACGGTGTGCACTCCGTGCACACTGCGTCCTTTTGTATACTTTCGGGTGCCAACCCAAAGTATGGCTCTGCCCGGCCTGAGGGCAAGTCTTGATTATATCTCAAATCAAAATTGAGACTTCTAAGGATCTTATTGTTCGATTCACTCCAAAACGCAAAAATACATTATATACGACTGCCCTGACAATGCGTTTCAGCGCTATTCCCTATTGAGAACAGTTGTGCTATAATAAAGCGGATATTATATTATTCAGATAAACGGATACGGTCAGGAGCGTAAGGAATGGTAATACTCGGAATCGACCCCGGCTACGCCATTGTGGGCTACGGGGTAATCCGCGCCCAGAACGGGCGTTACCAGCCGCTGGAGCACGGCGCTGTCGTGACGCAGGCCGGGCAGGATTTTAACCGCCGGCTGGAGGTCATCTTTGATTCCCTGACACAGGTCATGGAGCGTTGGAAGCCGGACGCCGTCTCCATTGAGAAGCTGTATTTTCAAAATAACCAGAAGACGGCCATCGGCGTTGCCGAAGCGCGCGGCGTGATTCTGCTGGCGGCACAAAAACAAAGGCTTGAGGTGTTCGAGTACACCCCGCTGCAGGTCAAAATGGCGGTCACCGGTTACGGTCAGGCACACAAGCCGCAGGTCATGGAAATGACGCGGCGGCTGCTCTGTTTGAAGGAAGTCCCCAAGCCGGACGATACCGCCGACGCGCTCGCCATGGCAATCTGCCACGGGCAGTCCTCTGGCTCGGCGCTGCGCCGCACCATGCTGCGCACCGCGCAGGGCAAACAAACCACAAATTGAATCATACAGGAGCGACAACATGTTTTACAGTGTCAAAGGAATATTGACCCACACGGAGCCGGGGCTGGCGGTCGTGGAATGCGGCGGCGTGGGCTTTAAATGCTTTACCACACTGAGCACCCAGCGCGCACTGCCGAAACTCGGCGAGCAGGTCACACTTTATACGCATTTGAATGTACGCGAGGACGCGCTCGACCTGTTCGGCTTTGCCACCATGAGTGAGCTGAACTGCTTTAAGCTGCTGACGGGCGTCAGCGGTGTGGGGCCGAAGGTCGGCCTTGCCATTCTTTCTGAGTTAGCGCCGGAGCAGGTTGCCATGGCGATTGCCACGGGCGACAGCAAAACGCTGACCCGCGCGAGCGGCGTGGGCGCGAAGCTTGCCCAGCGTATTACGCTGGAGTTAAAGGACAAGGTCAAGGGAATGCAGACAAGCGGCGAAGCGTTTTCGCCCGTGGGCATGGTGGACGCTTCCTCCAACGCGGGGGCGGCGGTCAGCGCGCTGACCGTACTGGGGTATTCCCCGACAGATGCCGCCGCCGTTGTCGCACGGTTCGATTCCGCCCTTCCGGTGGAAGAGCTGATTCGCCTTTCCCTGAAAGCGATGGCAAGCAATCTGAAATAAGGCACGTTTTACACGGCCTGCGTGTATGAAAGCCACAAAGACCAGAAAAATTTCTGTAAATATTTTTAAATCTTTCTGATTTATTCATAAATATAAGTTAAAATTTGAACAGCCGGTCGGCACAGCCATCTATCGGAAACCGGAGGATGAGTATCAAATATGGAATACGAAAACGAATATGACTTTGAAAATCGCATGGTTGCGCCGGAGTACGCCCCCGAGGACGCGGAGGTTGAAAACCCGCTGCGCCCGAAAATACTGACGGAATACATCGGGCAGGATAAGGTAAAGGAAAACCTTTCCGTATTCATTGAGGCCGCCAAGCAGCGCAAGGAATCGCTTGACCACGTGCTGCTTTACGGCCCGCCGGGACTGGGCAAAACCACGCTCGCCGGAATCATTGCCAACGAGCTGAACGTCAATATCCGCATTACCTCCGGCCCGGCGATTGAAAAGCCGGGCGACCTTGCCGCGCTGCTGACTAACCTGAACCCGGGCGACGTGCTGTTCATTGACGAGGTGCACCGCCTTTCCCGCAGCGTGGAGGAAATTCTCTACCCTGCGATGGAGGACTTTGCGCTTGACATCATCACCGGGAAAGGGCAGATGGCGGCTTCGTATCACCTTCCTCTGCCCAAATTCACGCTGGTGGGCGCCACCACCCGCGCCGGGCAGCTTAGCGCGCCGCTGCGCGACCGTTTCGGCGTGGTGCTGCGGCTGGAGCTTTATTCCCCGCAGGAGCTGGCGAAAATCGTGACGCGCAGCGCGAAGATTCTGGACATACCAATTGAGGCGGACGGCGCGCTTGAGGTTGCCTCGCGCTCCCGCGGCACGCCGCGTCTTGCAAACCGCCTGCTGAAACGCGTGCGGGATTTCGCGCAGCTTATCAGCGAGGGTGTCATTACTTATCAGGCGGCGAAAATCGCGCTTGACAGGCTGGAGATCGACGAAATCGGTCTGGACGCGAACGACCGCCGCATGCTTTCCACCATGATTAAGTTTTACAACGGTGGTCCGGTCGGATTGGAGACGCTCGCCGCCGCCATCGGCGAGGAAGCCGTCACGCTGGAGGACGTTTACGAACCATACCTGATGCAGATCGGCTTTTTGAGCCGTACTCCGCGCGGGCGGTGCGTAACCCGCAGCGCGTACCTGCACCTGAACCTGACCCCGCCCGGGGAGGCGGAGACCGAGCAGCAGAAGCTGTTTTAGGCAAACGGGGGTTATTCGATGGAGTTTGAGGAAGTAAAAATTGAAATATATGTTCCGCCGGAATATGTGATTGCACTGCGCGACGCGCTGAGCGAAGCCGGGGCAGGGCACATCGGCGCGTACGACCACTGCATTTCCGTTACTCAAGTCAGCGGCTGTTGGCGGCCCTTGCAGGGTGCCCGCCCGTTTCTGGGCGAAGTGGGGGAAATCTGTGAAGGAACGGAGCGCAAAATTGAAATCCGCTGCAAACGGGAGCTGATTCCGGAGGCGCTGCGCGTCATTGGGGAAATCCATCCTTACGAGGAACCCGTCATCAATATCGTCCCTTTGGTAAATCCTATGTATGGTATATGAAGAATAAAAAGCATCCGATAAAATAAAATTGAGTTTAGGAGTTGTCTTTTATTATGGGCAGATTATTTGGAACCGACGGCGTCAGAGGCGTTGCAAACAGCGAATTGACCTGTGAACTTGCTATGAATGTTGGCCGCGCGGCCGCCATGGTGCTGACCGACAGCAACCACCGACACCCCAAATTTGTAATCGGAAAAGATACGCGCATTTCCTCCGATATGCTGGAGAGCGCGATTACCGCCGGGCTTTGCTCCGTGGGCGCGAACGTGGTGCAGCTCGGTGTTGTGCCGACGCCCGCCGTCGCCTACCTGGTGGGAAAATACAAAGCGGACGCGGGCATCATGCTGACCGCGAGCCATAATCCCTGCGAATTCAACGGTATTAAAATTTTCAGCGGTGACGGCTACAAGCTGCCCGACGCGCTGGAAGAGCAGATTGAGGCGATTGTGCTCGACCACGCGGAAGCGCCGGCTTGCCCCATTGCCGGGGACGTGGGCTTCGTTTCCACCGCGCCGAACGTCGTGCGCGACTACATCGACCATATTAAAAGCACCGTCGCGTTTTCGCTAGACGGCATCAGCGTCGCGATCGACTGCGCAAACGGCGCGGCTTCCCGCACGGCGGAGCTGCTGTTTACCGAGCTGGGCGCGAACTGCCATATGCTCTCCAATGAGCCGAACGGCGTAAATGTGAACGAAAACTGCGGCTCCACCCATATGGAAAACCTGATGGCCTATGTACAAGAGCATCAGCTGGACGCGGGCATTGCGTTCGACGGCGACGCCGACCGCTGCCTTGCGGTGGACGAAAAAGGCCAGCTTGTGGACGGCGACTACCTGATGGCAATCTGCGCCGCCGACCTGAACAGCCGCGGCAAGCTGGAAAAGAGCGCCGTTGTGGGCACAATCATGACGAATATGGGTTTCAACCGCTTCTGCGACGAAAACGGGTTAAAATTCGCCGCAACCAAAGTTGGCGACCGCTATGTACTGGAAGAGATGCTGCAGGAGGGCTATAACTTCGGCGGCGAGCAGAGCGGGCATATTATTTTCCACGATTTCAGCACAACGGGCGACGGCGAGCTGACCGCCGCGCAGCTTCTGAGCATCCTGCGCCGCCGCGAAGCAAAGCTTTCGAGCCTTGCGACCCTCATGACCCGTTACCCGCAGGTAATGGTAAACGTGCAGGTCGGCCCCGAAGGCAAGCTGCGTTTTTATACGGACACCGAAGTCAAGGAAGTCATTGAAAAAGCGAAAGAGAAACTTGGCAGCACGGGGCGCGTCGTGGTTCGTCCTTCCGGAACTGAACCGCTGCTGCGCGTCATGATCGAGGGCGAGGACGCACAGTCCATCGGCGTGCTGGCGAACTCCATTGCCGATGTAATGCGCGAACGGCTTTCTTAAGATGTCTTTACGCCATTGAAACAGAGCAAATAACAAAACATCACCGATAAAGAGGAACTGCTTTGAGAACTGCAAACTGGAAAGATTATGAACTGATTGACACTTCGGGGGGGGAACGGCTGGAGCGGTGGGGAAATGTAATTCTCATCCGCCCAGACCCCCAGATCATTTGGAATACCCCGAAAAAAAGCCCGCTGTGGAAACAGGCAAACGCCCGCTATTCCCGCTCCCAGACGGGCGGCGGAAGCTGGCAGAATTTTAAAAGCGTGCCCGCCATGTGGAAAATCGGCTATGACGGCTTGACGTTTCAGCTGAAAACCATGGGGTTCAAGCATACGGGTATTTTCCCCGAGCAGGCGGTGAACTGGGATTTCGCCATGGAGAAAATCCGCACGGCAAACCGTCCGGTTAAGGTGCTGAACCTGTTCGGCTACACCGGCGCGGCGACGCTGGCCTGTTTGAAAGCGGGGGCGCAGGTCTGCCATGTGGATGCTTCCAAGGGTATGGTGAGCTGGGCGCGGGAAAACGCCGCGACCTCCGGCCTTGCGGACAGGCCCGTGCGCTGGATTGTGGATGACTGCATGAAATTCGTGCAGCGCGAGCAGCGGCGCGGCAACACCTACGACGGCATCATCATGGACCCTCCCTCCTACGGAAGAGGGCCGAACGGCGAAGTCTGGAAGCTGGAGGAACAGCTCTACTCCCTGGTTGAGCAGTGTGTTCCCGTCCTGTCGGACAATCCGCTGTTCTTTATTCTGAATTCGTATACCACCGGGCTTTCCCCGGCGGTTATGGAGTACCTTCTGGGCGTAATGATCGGCACAAAGCACGGCGGCAGCGTTTCTTCGAGTGAAATCGGCCTGCCCGTGATAGAAACCGGTCTTACCCTCCCCTGCGGCAGTACCGCCATCTGGACGAATGAATAAATAAACAAAAAATCCCACGCTGCATATCCCGAGGGATATGCAGCGGAGTGTAAGACACTGCTCCCCCCATAAAAATAACAAAGCCAAATTCAGTGCCGTCCATGAAAACCACAAAGTGAGCCAGCGCCCAACAGTCTAATGGGGATACCGTGGGGGTGCAGGGGGGATTTATGGAGCCCTCCCTTGGCCTTTCAAATCCCCCTCGTGTGCGCAGAGCGCACACTGCGGCCTTTTGCGTACTTTCGGCCGCATCCGAAAGTACGGGCCCGCCCGGCCTGAGGGCAAGCTCAATAAATCACAAAGTCAGCTTCAACCCGGCTCGCCCGAAGGCAATAATAAATCATGAGTAATTAATAAAACATCCTCCAATCAGTAACGCCCGGAAAGGGGTTCCAATCAAAATGGATTATATCAAAGCAGAGCACGTCGCGTTTTCCTACGGTGAAGAAGGAACGGAAGAAGTAAAAGAAGTCCTTCACGACATTTCCATGACCATCCAAAAAGGCGAGTTCGTCGCCCTCCTCGGCCACAACGGTTCGGGAAAATCCACCATGGCAAAGCAGTTTAACGCCATGCTGCTGCCAAGCCATGGCAAGATTTTTGTGGACGGCATCGACTCCGTGAATGAGGACCTGCTGTACGAAATTCGCCGACGGGTGGGCCTTGTGCTGCAAAACCCCGACAACCAGCTGGTTGCCAGCATCGTGGAGGAAGACGTTGCGTTTGGACCGGAAAACCTCGGCGTTCCGCCGGAGGAAATACGCCGCCGGGTGGACGATGCGCTGAAAGCGGTCGAGATGTACGATTTCCGCCTGAACGCGCCGTACAAGCTTTCGGGTGGGCAGAAGCAGCGCATTGCCATCGCGGGCATTATTGCGATGCAGCCGGACTGCATCGTGCTGGACGAGCCTACCGCTATGCTTGACCCGCGCGGCCGCACGGAGGTAATGGAAACCATTCAGCGGCTGAACCGCGAAAAGGGCATTACCATCGTATTGATTACCCATTACATGGACGAAGCCGTACAGGCTGACCGCGTGATTGTAATGGATAACGGGGATATTTTGACACAGGGAGCCCCACGCGAAGTATTTTCACAGGTGGAACTGCTCAAGCAGCACGCGCTTGACGTACCGCAGTCCACCGAACTGATATACCGCCTGCATGAAAGCGGGATTTCGCTACCGGAAAATGTTCTGAACGCTGAAGAATGTGTTGCGGCGCTCGAACCGTTATTAAAGAGAGCGTAATCGTAATTAGGAGTAGCTTATGCCTGTCATTGAAACAAAAGAACTGTCGCTTACCTACGGCGCGGGAACCCCATTTGAAAAGGTTGCCGTGGATCACGTTGCTATTTCAATTGAACAGGGGGAATTTATCGGGTTAATCGGCCACACCGGCTCCGGAAAATCCACTCTGATTCAAATGCTGAACGGCCTGCTGCGCCCGACCGGCGGCACCGTTTTGCTCAACGGAAAAGATATTTGGGCGGAGCCGAAGAAAATCCGCGCCGTGCGCTTTCAGGTCGGCATGGTCTTTCAGTACCCGGAACACCAGCTCTTTGAAGAAACCGTACTCAAGGATATTCAGTTCGGCCCGAAAAACATGGGACTGACGGAAGCGGAGGCGGAAAAACGCGCCCGGGAAGCGGCGGAGTTTGTCGGCCTTAAAGAGGAGCTGCTTGAGAAAAGCCCGTTCGAGCTTTCCGGCGGCGAAAAACGCCGCGCCGCCATCGCTGGGGTTATCGCGATGGATCCCGACGTGCTGATTTTGGACGAGCCGACGGCGGGCCTTGACCCGCACGGCCGTGACATGCTTTTGAACCAGATTCGGAATTACCATCAGATTCGGAACAATACCGTAATCCTCGTTTCCCACAGTATGGAGGACATTGCCCGCGTCGCCGACCGTGTACTGGTGATGAACGCGAGCCGTACGGAAATGTTTGATACCACCGACGCGGTTTTCGCACGCGGCGCGGAGCTGGAGAGCATCGGCCTGCGCGTACCGGAAATCACGAAAATCATGACCGTACTGAAAGAAAAAGGCTACCCCGTTGCCCCCACGCTGACGGTGGAACAGGCTGTACAGCAGCTGCTGCCGCTGCTGCGGAAAGGGGAGGACGCAAATGGTTAGAGATATTACGCTGGGTCAGTTTATTCCGGGAAAGTCCGTCGTACACCGTCTTGACCCCCGTGTGAAGCTGGCGCTGACCTTCGCATTTATTATTTTTATTTTTGTCGCCTCAAACTTTGAAAGCCTGCTGCTGATGGTCGCGATGATTTTCACCATACTGCTGCTTTCCGGCGTACCGCTGATGCAGTATTTTAAAAGTTTGAAAGCAATTATTTTTGTCGTCCTTTTTACCTCCGTATTAAATTTGTTTTACGGTACGGGCGAACCGGTATGGAGCTTCGGCTTCATGCAGATTACAAGGAACGGCATTGTGAACGCAATTTTTATTACAATCCGCATTGTCAGCCTGATTCTGTTCAGTTCCGTGCTGACGTTCACCACGTCGCCAACCGAGCTGACCGACGCGCTGGAGCGCATTATGGCACCGCTGAAGCTGCTGCACGTTAAGGTGCATGAAATCGCGATGATGATGACGATTGCACTGCGCTTCGTCCCGACGCTGCTGGAAGAGACGGATAAAATCATGAGCGCGCAGAAAGCCCGCGGCGCCGACATGGAAAGCGGCGGGTTCATGCAGCGTGTAAAGGCGCTGATTCCGATTTTAATCCCGCTTTTTGTTTCCTCCTTCCGCCGGGCGTACGACTTAGCCATGGCGATGGAGTGCCGCTGCTACCACGGCGGTGAAGGCCGCACCAAAATGAAGGTGCTGCACGCCGGCAAACGCGACGTGGCCGCGGTTGCGCTGACCGTGATTCTGTGCGCCGGGGTCATTCTGTGCGTGATTTATTTCCCTTCGGCACTCAAATAAGCGACCCTTTTTCACCGAGACACAGAAAGGAGTTCTGAATCCATGAGGAATTTGCTGCTGAGCATCAGCTACGACGGCGCAAACTACCACGGCTGGCAGATTCAGCAAAACGCCGTTTCCGTACAGCAGGTTTTTCAGGACGCACTGTTCCGTGTGCTGGGCGAGAGGCCGGACATCAAGGGCTGCAGCCGCACCGACTCCTTTGTGCACGCGCGGCAGTTCTGCATCAGCTTAAAAACGGAGCACAACATTCCGTGCGAACGGCTGGTGGGGGCGCTGAACCACTTTCTGCCCGACGACATGGCAGTGCAAAGCTGCCAAGAGGTACCTCCGGATTTTCACGCCCGGTACTCCTGCACCGGCAAGGAATACGTCTACCAGATTTGGAACAACCCGGTGCGCGACCCGTTCCTGAACCGACGCGCGCTGCATTACTGGTACGCGCTGGACGAAAAGCAGCTGAACGAGGCGGCTTCGCACTTTCTGGGCACGCATGATTTTACCTCGTTCTGTACGCTGGACGCGCGCGACCGCGGCGATATGACCCGCACGGTCACAAAAGCCGAGGTGCGGCGCGAGGGTGATATGGTGCTGTTCACCGTCGCTGCCGACGGATTCCTTTACAATATGGTGCGCATTATGGTCGGCACGCTGCTGCGGGTCGCGCAGGGAAAATTTGAACCGAAGAACATCGTAGGCATTATAGAAGCAAAGAACCGCAAAGCGGCGGGACCCACCGCCCCGCCCTTCGGGCTTTATTTAAACCGTGTTTTTTATGAGGATGTGAAGCCATGAGTAACGGGCAGCGTTTTGACACCGCCGAGCTTGACCCGGCAAAATACAAGTCTCCCCGGCAACGCCGGCCGCGCAAAGGCCAGCGCAAACGCGAGGGGCGCGCGCCGAAGTGGGTTTACCGTATTATTCTAATCCTGATTCTTTGTTTTGCCTCCATGCTGCTGTGGTTTAACCGCTCCAACCTGACACCGGAAAACGTACTCGATTGGGCGCAGACGCAAATCGTGGGCATGGGCACGGGAGACGGGTTCCCCTACGAAATTGCGGGAAACGAGGTTTCCTCCGGCAATTTCAAATCCATGAATAAAGAACTGGTCATGGTGCGTGACACCGAACTGACCGTGCTAAACTCCACCGCGAAAGAGACGCTTAGCCGCCAGCACAGCTTCTCAAAGCCTGTTATGAAGCTGAACGGCCCGCGTACGCTGATTTATAATCTCGGCGGCGTCGGGTACCAGATTGAAACTCAGCGCAGTACAGCGGTCAAGGGCAATACGAGCGGAAACATTCTGTGCGGGGCGCTTGCGGGCAACGGCAGGTACGCGCTGATTACACAGGAGAGCGGATACTGCGGTTACCTTACCGCGTATCTCCCCAATAACCAACCCATGTTTCATTATTGGTTTTCCGAATATTACCCCACAGCGGCAGCGTTGAACGCACGCGGGACAAAGGCTGTGGTTACCGGCGCCTCTGCAAAGGACGGCGGGCTTACTTCCGCCGTATACCTGCTGAATTTCAGTGACAGCAAGCCGGTTTCTCCGATCGGCACTTATACGGAAAATATGATGGTCGACACCGCTTTTTATGACGACGGCACCGCAGTCGCGGTCGGCGACCGTCTTACTGCCGTAATCAACACCGATACCGGAAAAAAAGTAGATTTTGACTATGAAGGAAAGCAGCTCGCCGCATATGATATGAATAACGGCAAAACCGCGCTGAGTCTCGTTCCGTATCAGAACTCCGCCAGCTCTGAACTGGTTGTGCTGGATACGAGCGGCAAGGCGGCAGCTACCATTCCGCTGAAACAGGCGGTAAAATCCGTTTCACTGTTTGGCGGTACTGTGGCGGCGCTGGCGGACGGCCGGGTCTATTTTTACTCTGCTTCCACCGGCGCGGCGCAGGGAAGCTGTTCTGCCGGAAACGACGCTGCGGCAATTGCTCTTGGCAGCGAAACCTCCGTTTACATACTGGGCGTAACCGAGGTGCGCCAGGGAACTGCCGGGTAAGTCTTGTGCAAAATATAGTTTTGTGCTATATTATTATGATAGTCCGAAGCGACGGGAGGGATCATCGGTATGGTGCTGGATCTCATTTTTTTAATAATTTTTTTAGGATTCATGATTTCCGGATTTAAAATCGGGCTTGTCCGCTCACTGGTCGGCCTGATTGGCTCCGTTTTCGCAATGGTCGCCTCCGTTATCCTTGCAAACCGATTTTCCGGTCTGATTGCTTCGCTGCTGCTTCAGGGTAAAAGCGGCAATGTGCTGGAACTGACCCTGACCAGGGTGATTGTTACTGTAGTGATTTACATGCTGCTCCAGATGCTGGTCCGCATGGTGGTCGGTGCGCTCGATACCGTATTTCACTTACCGCTGCTTCATCAGGTCAACCAGCTGCTTGGAGGCGTTTTCGGGCTGCTGAAGGGGGCGCTGGTGATTTTCCTGCTGTGTGCCGTGCTTCAGATGACAATTCCTGTATTTTCAATAAAAAATCCAAATTTCGTAAGCAAACAAATTATCAGCTCCTGCATTTATCAGTTCACTGTTGCGCATAATCCTATTTACGAGCTCTTTCTTGTGGAATTATAGATTGGAGTAAAGCAAAATGACGCAGAGAAACAAAAATCTGAATATTCCGAATTCGCTGTCGGTTTTACGTATTATTTTGATTATCCCTTTTGTGATTTATTTCACACGCGGAGAGATTCTGCAGGCCGTGATTGTTCTGGTTATCTCAGGGCTGTCCGACATGCTGGATGGTATGATTGCACGCAAGTTCAACCAATTTACGGAGCTTGGCCAGATGCTTGATCCTCTTTCTGACAAACTGACGCAGGGTGCCGTCGCAATCTGCCTTGCCGTGGAGCAGCCGGTTTTGATCCCACTGCTTGCCATTTTTGTCGTAAAGGAAATCCTGATGCTGGTCGCCGGGTGTTTCCTGCTCAAAAAAGGGAAAATGCCCAGCGGCTCCCATTGGTACGGAAAATTGTCCACCATACTTTTCTATTTTTCCTTTGCCATAATTGTCGCCCTCAAGGGAATTTGGCATATTGAAAATATGGCTGTGACCGTAACGCTGCTCGCCATTACCGCGGCATTTATGATTTATTCATTTGTCCAATATGCAAAAATATTTTTTACTATATTGCATTCGGACGATCCCAAATACAATATAGATATTCGTAAAGTAATGGATAAAAAAGAAAAATAAATACGGCACTTTTTAAAATTCATAAATATTTTACAGGTAGCGCCGTCCCAATTCATAAATAAAGCTTAATATAGATTTACACTTTCCGCTTTTTGCATAGGATTCAGCGGAAAGCGCATATCAATTTATCTATGACAATTTCATTGTTTGGATAGACATTTCAATATGAGAAGAAGTGAGTTTTACTATGCTATGTTCAAGATGCCATAAAAGACCCGCCGTTGTGTTTATTTCGCCGACGGTAGATTCCTCGGAAAGCCGCGGCTTATGCCTTGTCTGCGCTAAAGAGCTCGGAATAAAACCCGTTAACGACTTAATGGAGAAAATGGGGATTACCGAAGAGCAAATGGAAGCAATGGAATCGGAGCTGAGCGAGCTGCTTGCGCCGGATTCCGACGAAAACGGAGAATCCGGTGAAGAGGACGGCTTTGTCCCCGGCGGCGCGGCGACTTTTCCTTTCCTCCAGAATATTTTTTCCGGTTCCGACAGCAGTACCGAGCAGGTTCAAAACGGGAAAGCGCCGGAAAAAGAAAAGAAGGAAAAACATAAAACCAAGCGGAAGCATTTGGATGCATATTGCACCAATCTGACCGCCAAAGCCCAAAAGGGCGAACTGGACGCCATCATCGGGCGCGATAAGGAAATTGCCCGCGTCGTTCAGATTTTAAGCCGCCGTACCAAGAACAATCCGTGCCTGATCGGCGAGCCGGGCGTCGGCAAAACCGCCGTCGCGGAAGGTCTTGCCCTCCGCATTGCGGCGGGGGACGTTCCCGCAAGGCTGAAAAAGAAAGAAATTCATCTGCTCGACCTGACCGCGCTCGTCGCGGGGACACAGTTCCGCGGGCAGTTTGAAAGCCGTATTAAGGGTCTTGTCGATGAAGTCAAGGCCGAAGGCAATATCATCCTGTTTATTGACGAAGTCCACAATCTGGTCGGCACCGGCGACGCGGAAGGTTCCATGAACGCCGCCAATATTCTGAAACCCGCGCTTTCCCGCGGCGAAATTCAGGTCATCGGTGCAACCACATTCTCCGAATACCGCAAATACATTGAAAAGGACGCCGCACTGGAGCGCCGCTTCCAGCCTGTTACCATTGCGGAGCCTTCCATTGACGATACGGTTGACGTACTGCTCGGAATCCGTTCCTACTATGAGGCGTTCCACCGCGTTCGTGTACCGGAGGCAATTGTTCGCCGCACTGTCGTACTTTCAGAACGTTATATCACCGACCGTTTCCTTCCCGACAAGGCCATTGACCTGTTGGACGAAGCCTGCGCCTGCGCCGCGCTGCGCAATGCTTCCATGGCGGACTACGACACCGCCTCCGCCCAGCTTGAAGCCCTGCACGAGCAGGAGGATGCGCTGACCGCTGACGGGACGGAGCCCGATTACGAGAAGTTGGCGGAGGTTCGCACCGAAATATCCCAGCTGACGGAAAAGGCCAAATCCCTCGCACCGGCCGCGCTTGGCTCCGAAGTGGAGGAAAAAGATCTTGCCCGCGTCATTGAGCTGTGGACGGGAATTCCCGCAAGCAGAATTCAGGAAAGCGAGCTGAAAAAGCTTTCCGACCTGGAGTCAACGCTCAATTCTAAGGTAATCGGCCAGAATGAGGCCGTAGCGGCAGTTGCAGCGGCGATTCGCCGCAGCAGGGTGCAAGTCAGCCCCCGCCGCAGACCTGCGTCATTCATTTTTGTAGGCCCGACCGGCGTAGGAAAGACCGAACTGGTCAAGGTGCTTTCCAAGGAGCTTTTCGATACGCCTGAAACGCTGATCCGCCTGGATATGTCGGAGTTTATGGAGAAACACTCGGTTTCCCGTATTATTGGCTCTCCCCCGGGTTACGTCGGCTATGACGAAGCGGGACAGGTGACTGAAAAAGTCCGCCGCCGTCCTTACTCGGTTCTGCTGTTTGACGAAATCGAAAAAGCGCACCCGGATGTCATGAACATCCTGCTGCAAATTCTGGACGAAGGCCGCGTGACCGACGCTCACGGACGCACCGTCAACTTTGAAAATACAGTTATCATTATGACTTCGAACGCGGGAAGTGAAAAGAAGGAAAGCGCGCTCGGCTTTGCCAAGACGGAAGCTGATGTTTCCCGTGAAAAGGCAATGAAGGCTCTGTCCGACTTTTTACGGCCCGAATTCTTGAGCCGTATAGATGAAGTCATTATCTTCCGTCCGCTCAATGCAGACGATTTTGAGGCCATTTCCCACCTGATGCTGAACGAGTATGTCGATTCTCTGAAAGAACGCGGCATTAAACTTGTTTATGACGACAAGGCGACCCGTTGGCTCGCCGACCATGCCATTGGCGGAAAAAGCGGCGCGCGCGACCTGCGCAACCTGATTCGCCGCCAGGTCGAAGACAAAATTGCCTCCGCTATTGTGGACAATTACGGAGAAACCATTACCGCGGTTTCGATTTCCGCTAACGAGAATGGAATTCATCTGGACGTTTTAAAATAATATTTTTTATTTGGCTGGTAAAAATAGAATAAGTGATTGACATCTGCCACTGGACTATGCTACAATAATAGCCGTCGCTAAAATGCGAGTGTAGTTCAATGGTAGAACTCCAGCCTTCCAAGCTGGTCGTGTGGGTTCGATTCCCATCACTCGCTCCATGGCAAATGCGCCAATAGCTCAGCTGGATAGAGCAACTGCCTTCTAAGCAGTAGGTCAGGGGTTCGAGTCCCTTTTGGCGCGCCATATATATGGTGGGTGTAGCTTAGCTGGTTAAAGCGCCAGTTTGTGGCACTGGAGATCGTGGGTTCGAGTCCCATCATCCACCCCATATAGAAAACAGCGCGAAGCAGATTGCTTTGCTTCGCGTTTTATATTGGGCTGTAGCCAAGGGGTAAGGCAACGGACTTTGACTCCGTCATTCCGTAGGTTCAAATCCTGCCAGCCCAGCCAGAGCCTGTCTTCGGGCTCCGTTCGCGGACAGGCATTTTTTTATTGACAAGGGCAGTTTTTTCTGCTAGAATATATAGGTTGTATGAATCATTAGCTCAGTCGGTAGAGCACTTGACTTTTAATCAAGGTGTCCGGGGTTCGAATCCCCGATGGTTCACCAGAAAACCGCATGAATACTGGATTTTTCAGTTGTTCATGCGGTTTTTTATCTGTATAATTTCCCAGTCTGAATAAAGCTGGATGAAACTGAGCGAAATGTCATAATTTTGCCGTAAAAATGTCGTGAATCCCGCAATGAAAAATCCGCATGAAATCTATAAAAATAGACTTCAAATTCAGAATTGTCGCAATGTAAAGTAAAAGCCGTGCCAAGTCTTATAAAAAGGCTGGCACGGCTTAATTGTTACAGATCGAATTTGAACGTTTTCTCGATGAAGTCTTGATCGTGGCTTTACATATATCTTTGTAGTGATTTCAACGCTTGCATGTCCCATTATCTTGGAGATAGTATAGATGTCATATCCTTGACCGTTATTATATAACCTGATTTCAAAGGTATGGCGCAGTCAATGTGCGCGTAAAATCGGCAATTCAGGATGAGCTTGCTTTAAATCAGTTGTAAATTTCTCGTAAACATTTTTCTGCCAGCAAAAAGGCCTCATAGCATTTCCATAAATGTTTGAGATAACAAATTCGTTTTGAATGACCTTGTGAATGCGTTTGTTTGGGTTATCCTTACATCGAACGTAGCGTTCAACGGATCGTGGAGCATTTTCGAGAACATCCTTTAGTTCCGGAAAGGTCGGAATACCTCGGACAGAATATTCATTTTGGGGCTTATCAATTTTAACTATCCCATCTGTCTCTGTGTGAACCTGATGTACATGAATAACATTATGATCCAAGTCAACATCTGTCCAACGGAGGCCGAGCAATTCACCGCGCCGTAAACCGGCTTTTAGCAAAATTAAAGACCGCCTCATTCTGCTCTTCAGTATAAGGGATGACCAATTTCGGCATTTGCTTGGAAGTTGGCTCTCTGACATGTCTGCAGGGGTTTTTGCTCAAAACATCATTATCAACAGCATCCTCAAAGATTTGATTAAGCGTTATCCTCATATTGTGAATTAAGCTCTGCGAGAGATTTATATTTCGGTTCAAAAATAAATCAATATCAATTTTTTAATTCGGGACAAAATGCAATCGCCAAAAGCTGGAATCAAATGGTTTTTTACTGTGTTTTTATAAGTGTAATTAAAGGTATTCCCCCTGACATGATTACGTTTTTCTGATTCTAACCATTGTTCCGCATACTCTCTAAAAATAACTTGATCATCTATCATTTGCAGATTGCTTTTTATGAAGTCATCACGAAGTTTTTGAGCTTTTAACTCAGTGTCTCTTTTACTCTTCGTGCTATACACGGATTCCCTTATTGTGATACCTTTAGAATCTTTGCCTAAAATCACTTTAACCTCATATCGATCTCCGTGATTTGGCAGTGCCTTTTTAAGTCTTGGCAAAATTTTCAACTCTTCAATTAAAATAGAGGCTGAAGCAATATGATAATATTGGTTTTATGTTAATCGTCAGCCTCTGCTGACAAAAGGCAGCTTTTCTGTTGGCGCAGGAAGGCTGCTCTTTTTTGACTTAGTTTACATGATTACCCTGGGTGTACCAAAGGTAAAACTGTGCAGCCGGATTTTTGAAGGAACAATTGGACGCATAAGATTTTTTCAACGAACTCCCGCACGATTTCCGGCGTCAACTCCTGGATGTCCGTATACTGATCTACAATGCTCAGGAACCGGTCTGCGTTCAGCATCTTGTCTTGTTCCGTGCCGATTTCCTGCTCTAGTCGTCTAGAGTGACGAGTCATAAAATGAAAGAATCCTCACTTTGACTGAAGAGTGAGGATTGAAATGATATGCAATTTTCTGGCAAACCTGGTAAATATAGAAGCATATGATACAAAGGGAATCCATAATTTAAATTCAGCAATGGACCCGCATCAGTTTACACCAGACAATGATTGCACAGGCAAAATGCAAAAGGCGAGGTAATTTTCAGCTTTCTTCTTGAAACGAACCAGTAGTTTGAGGCCCCTGCGCTCGTCACGGCGGCCGGATGTTTGCTTTCGCGGCCGCTGTGGAACGCTCGATTTTTCCCCGCCGCTCCGGGTCCGTTCATGCGGAACCGGCCCTTTTCAGCAGGAGAAAATCTTCTGGCGCCACGCGCAGAAATGGAGTCGCATTCAGATTCATTTGTCGAAAGGTGGTTTTATTCACTTCCCAGCGCAGCAACTCGGCATTTTCAGCCGATGCGGCGCGGACCATGAGGATGTAGCTGAAGGTGTCTTCCGTCTGCCGAACGATTTCAAACGGGAATGCATTGGGCCCGGGGGTATCGCAGGGAACGAACTGATGAGCCCTAATGCCCACAAAGCCGAGGTTTTCCGGAATCGGCGCGGAAGGATACAGGGTCAGGCCCCAGTTCTTGGCATAGATTGCCCCGTCTTCTCCGGTACGCAGCGCGGCTGAAACGTTTTTGCAGCCCGTTAGCACGCAGCAAGCATATGTTTGAGGGTCATGGAACAGTTCCCATTTTTCACCCACCCTGTCCACATGACCGGCGTCTATGACAGCGATTTTCTCACATAGCCGATAGACTTCATCACGATTATGGGATACGAACAGCGTCGTGCCCGGGAACTCGTGAAGAACCTGGCCTAGTTCCTGTTCCAACTGCCAGCGCAGGTGACTATCCAAGGCGGAAAACGGCTCGTCTAGCATCAGAAGTCGCGGCTGTGAAACCAGAATACGCGCGAGCGCAACGCGTTGCTGTTGCCCGCCCGAGAGCTGGGGCGGATATCGGTCTTCCAGCCCGTTTAGATATAGGGCGCGGATCATTCCTGCGGTGCGCTCCTTTTGCTCCGACCGACCGAACCGGTGCCGCAGGGAAACGCCGATATTCTGCTCCACCGTCATGTTTGGAAACAGAGCGTAATTCTGAAACAGATAGCCGATGCGGCGCTGCTGCGGACTCAGGTTGACCTTCTTTTCGGAATCGAAAAACACTTCCCCGTCCAGCACGATTTGGCCGCGGTCCGGTTTTTCGATCCCTGCGAGGCATTTCAGCGTCATGCTTTTGCCGCTGCCGGAAGCGCCCAGCAGAGCGGTCACGGAATTTTCGGCGTCCAGTTGGACACTCAGGGTGAAC
Source organism: Bacillota bacterium (assembly GCA_023416955.1). Lineage (GTDB taxonomy): Bacteria > Bacillota > Clostridia > Oscillospirales > Acutalibacteraceae > Caproiciproducens. Next base: position 32,371 of record JAEZGM010000042.1, read on the forward strand.
GAGCCTTTTCCAAAGCTTTTCGTTATATCGATGTGCAGAGACATGGTCAGCCCACCTCCTTGGATACCCGGCGCTTCGGAGGACGATCCGCCCAGACGTTCAAAATGAGCATAGAGGCGAACGAAATGACGAGATTGACGAGAACCCAGCGGTAGGCTTCGGCGTCGTTTCCCGCAGCCATCGCGGCGTAAACGGCGGTGGAAATGGTCTGCGTCCTGCCCGGCAGGTTCCCGGCCAGCATGATGGTGGCGCCGAACTCGCCGAGAGAGCGAGCGAAAGTCAGTACGCAGCCTGCGACGATGCTCTGCCGGCAGTTTGCCAGGACGATCCGCCAAAAAACGAAAGAATTGCCGAGTCCCAGGGTGCGGGCCGCGTAAACGAGGTTTGGGTCCAGCGCCTCGAAAGCCCCCCGCGCGGTACGGTACATCAGCGGGAAGGCGACTACCGCCGCGGCGATGACGGTGGCTGGCCAGGAAAAGACGATCTTATAGCCGAACACCGTAAGGAGCTGCTTCCCGATGGGGCCGTTTATCCCGAACGTCTTCAGCAGGAAGAAGCCGACAACGGTGGGCGGCAGAATCAGCGGCAGCGTCAGGAAACCATCCAGCAGCCCTTTGACTGGGCGGACATGTACCTTTGCCACCTCATAGGCCGCAAAGATCCCGATGAAAAAGGTGATGAAGGTGGATAGAGATGCCGTTTTCAGCGAGACCCAGAGTGGGGAAAGTTCCATACAGGCCCTCCTTCCGGTAAAAAATACGGAAACTGCGGATGCAGCCGTAAATCCGCATTCCGTTGGCGGCGATTTGGGACGTCATTCCCAAAGAAACAGGCGGGCGAAGCGCCCTGGCACGCTCGACTGTCCCGGTGCGCTGACATTTAGGCCATAGTGAAGCCGTTCTGTTCAAAAACTGTCTTTGCATCCGCAGAGGAGAGGTAGTCGAGAAACGACTGCGCAAGCGCCTGATTTTTAGTCCCCTTGACGAGGGCGGCGGGGTAGACTGCCTTGTCGTAGCTGCCCTCCGGCGCTTCACAGACGGTCTTGACCTTGCCGTCTGCCGTCATCGCATCGGTTGCGTAGACGACTCCACAGTCCGCGTTGCCGGTTTCTACCCACGACAGCACCTGCTTGACGTCGGAGCCGAAGGAAGCCTTCGCCTTTGCTTTATCCCAGCCGTTCAGCTTGGTAAAAATCTGCTGCGCGTACTGCCCGACAGGAACGCTGGCGGGGTCGCCGAGTGCGATGGTTTTTACCTTGTCGGTCAGGCAATCATCAAAGCTTTCAATGCCCAGCGTGGAGTTTGTCGGCACGATCAGCACGATCTTGTTCACCAACAGATCTTTTTTCGTATCGGTGAGAATACGGCCTTCGTCTGTCAGCGCCGCCATTTGCTTGGTTGCGGCGGAGATAAAAAGGTCTGCAGGCGCGCCTTCTTCGATCTGCTTCTGCAGGTTGCCGCTGGCAGCGAAATTGAAGGTCAGCTTAACGTCGGGATTGCTCTGGTTGTACAGCCTGCCGATAGCGTTCAGCGATTCTGTCAGGCTGGCCGCCGCGGAAATGTTCAGTTCTCCAGTGAGCGGTGTGCTGCCGGGGACGGCGGAGGAGATTTCTGCAGCGGAGGCTGCTTCGGAGGATGTGGGTAAACTTCCGGCACTGCTTGTGTTTGCGGAGGCACAGGCCGCCAGAGAAACCGCCAGGGCGGCACTGCAGAGCAGGGAAATCAGTTTTTTCGAAAGCTTCATAATGAATGTCCTTCCTTTTTCTTTATTTGATCACATGGTCTTCCATGGAATCAGCCAGAAATGGCGGCTGGTAAGAAAGAATTTGGCGTTGCTGACGTGCGGGAGACCGATTTCAGTCGGTTATCAACTATAAAAAGGGCACCGCGGATTTGCGTGAAGCAAAGACGGCGGTGCCTTTTATTGCTGATTTTAAAAAATTCTGTGAAACTTTAGTTTGCGCAGAGCGAGCACCCGGCGCAGCGTTCGGGGGAGCAACCGCTGGGACTGCTGCCTGAAATCACCTGAAACCGGGTCCCTTCCAGAGGCAGGAGCTCCGTGTTATCCCCAATTTTGATACTCACCGTGCTGCCGGTTGGGTTGAACTCCAGACGCATGGGGATAAGGGTGGTCGCCTTTTCATCCAACGGACTGGGCCGCTCCAAAGGGGCGAAAAATCTGGCTTTTTTGTCCGCGGCTACGGCGAACAGGCGGTCCGAAGAGGTCGTAACGGCACGGATGCCGCCTGCCCGGTCCAGCACAACGGAATTGCTGTCTGCGTGGATGCCGACGGCGGCCGCATCGTATGCGGCGACCGGGCCGAGAGGCGTATCGACGGAGACAGGCACAGCAGGCTCGAAAGAGAGCAGTTCTCCGGTTTCATATAGCGAAAAGCCGATCCGTACCGCAACTTCCCCAAAGCGGGGCGTCCGGACAGAGATCGTTTCGCCGGGGAACAACGTGACACTGCGAATTCCGCCGTTTTTGAAGAGCGAAACGCCGCTGAGCTTTGCGGTAAACTCCGCAAAATCCAACTGGAAATGGAACGGGATGCTGAGTTCGCGCTCCGCATCCTCCGACCAGAATCCGCTGATTTGGCCGTACTGAGGGAAAAAGCGTTTTAGCTCCCCCGTTTCGTAAAAGGTGACGCATTCCGCAGGGAATTCTCCGATGGGGGTCTGAATCTCCTGCTGCTTTTCCAGATAGACTGTTTTCACCGTCCCGCTGGGGTAAAACGATATGGAGGGCTTCTGCCTGCGGCGCGGTGTTTCCTCCTGATAATACGGAATCAGTTCTCCAACATGGGTCAGAACCACGTTCCGCTCATTCAGCCGCAGATTGGCGATACGGCCCTTTTCGTCCGTTTCTCCGCCGCCAATGCCGCAGAAAACGCCGTACGGCGTTTGGATTTGCTCCTGTTTCTTGATTTGCATGCATGTTACCTCCTGTCGCAGTCTTTTTTGGTGATGACAGCTAGCGTCTGCCCTCCATCGGGGATGGACTCCACCTGGTAGTTCCTTGAAAGCCAGGGAGGGATGTGCTCACACTGCAGCCGCAGTTCCAAAAACGGAGTCTCACTCAGAAATGGCTGCAGCGCCATTTTTGAGCTGATTTCCGGCTTTGCCCGCTGCAGCGCGGAGAGATCGAAGAAATAGATGCCGGGTGTCTCGGTTTCCCCAGGAGATTCGGGGAGGCGCGCCGGGCTGACATTCTCAAGCCGGAGCACATCTTGCGCGATTCCCTCCAGCACTTCGGGCGAGATTTCCCGGATGGTAAAGAGGGAAAAGCCCGCGCGGGTGAATATCTGATAAGGCAGCCCGCAAATTTCCCCTCCAGCCAGCACCCGGCAGTCCGGCAGTTGCCGAATTAGCTCCGCGGTCCAACCGCGCAGTGCAGCAACGCTGTCCGCCGGCATGGGGGCAAGCGGGATAGTTTCGATGAGTTGCCAGTCCGGCTCCCGTTCGAACAACAAAATAGAATCGGATTTTAGAAATGAATTTATCGTATTCTCATTATTCAAATATTGGGTATGTACGGCAATACGAAATTCCATGCAGCCACCTCGTTTTAAACCCAAAGCAAGCTGATTTTCGAGAAATTCACTGAATAACACCACAAATTTGTTGGTGCTGATTTAGTATAAAACGCTATGAATATAAAAGTCAATAGAAAATTGGTAAATTTCAAAATGAAAGTTTCAAAACTAAAAAATGCACAAAAAAGGAAAAGGCCAAAGGACCTTTTTCTTAAATCTGATGCATTGTGCGACCCTTTTGCGGGCGGTATACTGAAAACAGTTTCAACGTCCGGTAGGGAAAACGCCCCGATCGGAGGCGGACGAAACATACACCATATGAATAGCGATATTTCAAAGACACAAAAGGAGGCTGCTGAAAATGAGACAGGTTGCAATCTACGGCAAAGGCGGAATCGGGAAATCGACCACTACGCAGAATCTGAACGCCGGGCTGGCGGAAATGGGCAAGAAGATCATGATCGTCGGCTGTGACCCGAAAGCGGATTCCACCCGCCTGATTTTGGGTGGGCTTGCGCAGCAGACGGTGCTGGATACCCTGCGTGAGGAAGGCGACGACATCGATCTGGACTTCGTGATGAAGGAAGGCTATGGCGGCATCAAATGCGTGGAATCCGGGGGCCCGGAACCGGGCGTCGGATGTGCCGGACGCGGCATCATCACCTCCATCAATCTGCTGGAGCAGTTGGGCGCCTACACGGATGATCTGGACTATGTGTTTTACGACGTCCTCGGCGACGTGGTTTGCGGCGGGTTCGCCATGCCGATCCGCGAGGGAAAGGCGAAAGAGATATACATCGTCTGTTCCGGCGAAATGATGGCGCTTTACGCGGCAAACAATATTTCCAAAGGAATCATGCGCTTTGCGAAAACGGGGGGCGTGCGGCTGGGCGGCCTGATCTGCAATTCCCGTAACGTGGACGGCGAGGCCGACCTGGTGTCTGCGTTTGCGAAGGAACTGGGCACGCAAATGATTTACTTTGTCCCCCGCGACAATGAAGTGCAGCGCGCGGAAATCCACAAAAAAACAGTCATTGATTTTGAACCCGAGAGTATGCAGGCGGGAAAATACCGTGAGCTGGCGAAAAAAATCGACGAAAACGACATGTTCGTCATTCCGCAGCCGCTCAAGCAGGAACGGCTGGAGGCCATCCTGATGGAGCACGGGCTGATGGATATCTGAAGAAAGAGGAGGAGACAGTATGATTATGGTTCGAGCAATCGTCCGCCCTGAGAAAGTGGACGTTCTGATGTCCGAACTGGTTGCCGCCGGATTTCCCGCAATGACTAAAATGGATGTTTACGGCCGCGGCAAACAAAAAGGTATCAGCGTGGGCGAGGTGCATTACGATGAGATCCCGAAGGAAATGCTTCTGATCGTCTGCGAAGATGCGGACAAAGACAGCCTCGTGGAACTGATTTTACGCACGGCGCGCACCGGCAGCGGTAATTTTGGAGACGGAAAAGTTTTCGTCTCCCCGGTCGAAACAGCCTACACTGTCAGCACCGGCGCCGAGGGTCTGTGAGAAGGAGGCTATTATGAAAGAGATTATGGCCTTTATCCGGCCCAACAAAGTCAACGCAACCAAAAAGGCGCTGGCAGACGGCGGCTACCCATCTTTTTCCTGTCGCAAATGCGTGGGGCGGGGCAAGCACAGGCTCGACCAGGCCGTGATTGAAACCATCGTCCGAACGGGCGACCTTCCCGAGAATGCTGTGGGCGAGGCGCTTACCGAGACGCAGAGGCTGATCGCAAAGCGGTTTTTTCTGATTATCGTCAAAGACAGCGAAGTGAAAGATGTTGTCGATATCCTGATTCGCACCAACCAGTCCGGGAACCCGGGCGACGGAAAAATCTTTATCCTTCCCCTGCTTGAAGCATATACCGTACGAACGGGGGAAGCAACCGAGGACAGTTTCTAGGGAAAGGAGAGAAATTTGGCATGAATGAAAAGACCAGGCTGCTCGAAAAATACTCGGCCCGCGTTTATAAAAACCGGCGGGACCATATTGTCCAGATCGAATCGGAGAACAGCACGCAGGCCATTGTGGCCAACACCCGGGCGCTGCCGGGCATCATGACTAACCGAGGCTGCTGCTACGCGGGCTGCAAAGGGGTTGTGGTCGGGCCCATGAAAGACGTGTGCGTGATTACCCACGGCCCCATCGGCTGCGGTTTTTACAGCTGGGGTACCCGCCGCAATAAGGCCGTGGCGGAGGAAGGCGGTCAGAACTATATTCCTTATTGCCTGTCCACCGATATGCAGGAGCCGGACATCGTGTTCGGCGGCGAGAAAAAGCTGCTGAAGGCCATTGACGAGGCAATGGAGATTTTCCACCCCAAATGCATCATGATCTGTTCCACCTGTCCGATCGGTTTGATCGGCGATGACGTACAGAGCATCGCCCGGCAGACCGAGGAAAAGTACGGTATCAAAGCCATCGGATATTCCTGTGAAGGCTACAAAGGTGTTAGCCAGTCGGCAGGGCACCACATCGCAAACAACGGACTGATGCGCTACATCATCGGCACGGGTGATAAGCGCCCTACAGGCAAATATTCCTTGAACATCCTCGGCGAATACAACATTGGCGGCGATGCTTGGGAGGAGGAGCGTGTGCTGAAGCGCATCGGATACGAGGTGGTTTCAGTTTTTACGGGGGACGGATCCTACGAAACGATGAAAAATGCGCATCTGGCGGATCTGAACCTAGTAATGTGCCACCGCTCCATCAACTATATCGCTGAAATGATGAAAACCAAATACGGTGTTGACTGGTTAAAGATTAACTTCATTGGCATCGGCGCCACAACACAGAGCCTGCGCGACATCGCCCGGTATTTTGGCGACCCGGCACTGATTCAGCGCACGGAGGAAGTTATTTCCGACGAGCTCGCCGAAGTGTTCGATGATATGGAGTATTATAAAGGCAAGCTCAAAGGGAAAACGGTCGGCATTTTTACAGGCGGTTCCCGCTCGCATCACTATCAGACTTTGGTAGAGGAGCTCGGAATGGAAACGGCGTTCGCGGGCTATGAATTCGCGCACCGGGACGATTACGAAGGCCGCCGTGTCATTCCGGAGATCAAACTGGACGCGGACAGTAAAAACATCGAGCAGTTCTCCGTGCAGGCGGACCCCGCGCTTTACCGGGAACGGTATTCCGGCGAGCAGCTCCAGACCATGCGTGAGGAAGCAATCCCTATCGACACCTATTCGGGCATGATTCCTGAGATGCGTCCCGGGGACATGGTGGTGGACGATTACAACGAGATCGAGACGGAGCGGCTGCTTCAAATCTACAAGCCGGACATTCTGCTTTCCGGCATCAAGGACAAATATGTCGTCCAGCGGGCGGGTACCGCTTCCCGGCAGTTGCATTCCTACGATTATTCCGGCCCGTACGCGGGATTCCGGGGCGCAGTAATTTTTGCGCGCGATATGACGATTGCCTGTTACGACCCTGCGTGGCAGTTTTTGGTGCCGCCCTGGCGCAATAGCCCATCCGTCCGGGGAACCCTGACGGAGGCGCCGCCAGAAATCGGGAAGACCACGAGCGGCAAAGGACCGCGGCCGGGAAGCTTCAGCGAACCGGACAGAGAGGAGGCATAGCGATGTTGGATATGACACCCAAAACCATAGTGGAGCGTACGGCGCTCCGCATCAACCCGTGCAAAACCTGCCAGCCTGTTGGCGCCATGTACTGCGCGCTGGGTGTGCACGGTTGCCTTCCCCACAGCCACGGTTCGCAGGGCTGCTGCTCGTATCACCGCACGTTCCTGACCCGGCATTTCAAAGACCCTGCGCCTGCGACTACCAGCTCCTTTACGGAGGGCGCATCGGTGTTCGGGGGCGGCAGCAATCTGAAAACGGCTGTCAAAAACGTGTTTGAGATCTACGACCCGGAGGTCATGGCCATCCACACCACCTGTCTTTCCGAAACCATCGGCGACGACATCCATTCCTATGTGGTGGACATTGAGGTGCCGGAGGGAAAATACATTGTTTACACGCATACGCCGAGCTATGTAGGCTCCCATATTACGGGATTTTCCAACATGATGACGGGCTTCATCGACTGCATTTCCGAAAAAAGCGGCGTCAAAAACGGAAAAACGGCAATTTTCCCCGGTTTTGTCAACCCCGGTGACATGCGGGAGATGAAACGCCTCGCCGGGCTGATGCAGGTGCCCTATACCATGTTTCCTGACACCAGCGGCGTAATGGACGCCCCCATGACCGGACGCTATGAGATGTACCCCGCGGGGGGAACCCCCGTGCAGGAGATCATCCATCTGGGTGACTGCGAGCAAGTGATTGCCCTAGGGCAGATCACCAGTACGCCGGCCGCAGAGGACATGGAGAAAAAGTTTGATATTCCGTACACCGTTTTGCCGCTGCCTATCGGCGTGGAGGCGACCGATCGGTACCTGATGGAGCTTTCACGTATTTCCGGCCGGGAGGTGCCGCCGGAGCTGGAGGAGCAGCGCGGCCAATTGGTCGACATCCTGCTGGACAGCCACCAGTATTCAGCGGGTAAAACTGTCGCCATCTTCGGCGACCCGGATACTGTGCAGGGCCTGACGGCGCTCTGCCTGGAGATGGGAATGCACCCGAAGTATATGATTACCGGAACTCCCAAGGAAGATCTCGAGGTTTCGGTAAAAGCGCTGTGTGAGCAGTACGGGGTGGAAGGTTATACGGTCAAAGCCAACGCGGACCTGTTCGAGCTGCACCAGTGGATCAAGAATGACCCGGTGGACCTGCTGCTTGGCACCAGCTATGGCAAGCAGATCGCCAAAGCGGAGGATATCCCCATGGTGCGGGCCGGGTTCCCGATCCTGGATCGCTACGTCCATTCCTACTTTCCGATGGTGGGTTACACGGGCGCGATGCGTTTTGTGGAGAAAATCACCAACGCGCTAATGGACCGGACCGACCGCGATTGCAGGGACGAAGATCTGGATGTCGTGATGTAGCAGCATCCAGCAGGAAAAGCACAGCAAAATTCATATCATTTGAGCGCATTGCAACGGGGCAATTCTTCCGTTACAATGCACTTTTTTGTTTTATGGGCTTTGAAGCGAGCCGTAGCCGACCTCAAGACGGCAAGGCAGGCGGCCCATCTGAGAAAAGGAGCGGTTTGTTATGGCAGATAGTAATCTCCGCATTTTAAAAGAGCGCCAGCCGTCGATTCTTGACAAATCGGCTCTGTGCGGCGGCGCGAAAGGATGCGGTATCGAATGTGAAAAGGCCAGCGTTGCCGGGGCGGTCAGCCAGCGCGCATGTGTCTACTGCGGGGCGCGCGTCGTTCTGAATCCGATCACGGACGCATACCATATCGTGCACGGGCCCATCGGCTGCTCAAGCTATACTTGGGATATTCGGGGGAGCCTCTCGAGCGGGTCCGAACTCTACCGCAACAGTTTTTCCACGGACCTGCGGGAAACAGACGTGATTTTCGGCGGGGAAAAGAAGCTGAGCGCCGCTATCGACGAGTTGATGGAGCAGTGCGCGCCGCGCTTGATCTTCGTTTATGCCACCTGTATTGTCGGTGTCATCGGAGACGACGTGGATGCCGTCTGCCGCCGCGCGGAGCAGAAATACGGCATCCGCGTTATTCCCGTCAAGGCTCCCGGTTTCTCCGGAACGAAATCCCTCGGGTACAAAATGGCCTGCAACGCTATCATGCAGCTCATCCGGCCGCACAAAGACATGCCGAAGCTGCCGCACAGCGTCAACATTCTCGGGGATTTCAACCTCGCCGGAGAAATATGGATCATCCGCAGCTACCTGGAGCGGATCGGAATTTCGGTGGTCTCCACCATCACGGGCGACGCCACCTATGAATCTTTGATTCATGCCTCCGCCGCAGAGTTGAATCTGGTGCAGTGTGCCGGCTCCTCCATGTACCTTGCTGAGCAAATGGAGGAGGAACTGGGAATTCCGAAGATGAAGGTGAGCTTTTTCGGCGTGGAAGACACCACCGAATCCCTCCTGCGTGCGGCGCGTTGGTTTGGGGAAGAGGAAATTCTCCGACGCGCAGAGGAATTCACCCGGGAAAAAAGCCGGGAGGCACGCGAGGCCGTTCAGAAATTTAGGCCGTGCTTCGCTGGAAAAAAGGCGGCCATCTATGTGGGAGGTGGGTTCAAGGCTATCTCCCTCATCCGCCAGTTCCGCGAAATGGGCATCGAAACCGTCGTTGTGGGAACGCAGACTGGCAAGAAAGACGAATACGAAGTTATTGAGACCTTAGTCGGGCCAGATACCGTGATTCTCGACGATGCCAGCCCGGCGGAACTGGAACAGTTCATTCTGGAAAAACATGCGGATATTCTCGTGGGCGGCGTCAAGGAACGCCCGCTTGCCTACAAGCTGGGGGTCGCTTTCTGCGACCACAACCACGAGCGCAAGCACGCACTGGCCGGCTACGAGGGCGTGTTAAATTTCGCGGAAGAGGTGAATCTTTCGATTAACAGCCCCGTGTGGCAGTATGGCGGGCCACGGTCGGCAAAACCGGAAGAGAAGCTGAAAGGAGGGCGCGCGGCTGTATGAAGACACTGACACAAACCAACTTGGTAAATCTGAACGTAAATCCCTGCAAAATGTGTATGCCGATGGGCGCGGTCTCCGCGCTGTGCGGCATTCGGAGCTGTGCAATCATCCTGCACGGCTCACAGGGCTGCGCGACTTACATTCGCCGCCACATGGCGACCCACTATAACGAACCGGTGGACGTTGCTTCCTCCTCGCTGACAGAGCAGGGCACGGTATTCGGCGGCGCGGAGAACCTTATCAGCGGGATTGAAAACCTGATTGCTCTTTACGACCCGGAGATCATCGGAGTTACAACCACCTGCCTTGCGGAAACCATCGGAGAGGATGTTCCCGCCATTCTGGAGCAGTTCCGCGAGCGTCACCCGGAGTCCGGCGTCAAGCTGATCCATGTCGCCTCCGCGGGGTATTCCGGAACGCAATACGAAGGTTTTTTCCGCTCGCTGCGCGCGGTGGTGGAGCAGACAGAGATGCGCTCAGGGAAAAACGCCTGCGTCAATCTCGTGACCCCGATGATTTCGCCCGCCGACACGCGCTTTCTGAAGGGGTTGATGCGAGAGATGGGGCTGGAGTGTATCCTGTTGCCCGACCTGTCCGAGACGCTGGACGGTGGGCACGACCCCGGCTATTCCCGGCTGAAACAGGGCGGCACGTCGCTAGAAGACGTTTCGCGCATGGCGGGAGCGCAGCTCACGATCGAGCTTTCACAGTTTGTCTCAGAGTCGGATTCGCCGGCGCAATACCTGAACGAAACGTACGGTACGCCCATGGTGCGCTTGCCTCTCCCGGCGGGCCTTCGGGATACCGACGCGCTGCTGGAAACGCTGGTCTCCTGCGGAGGGCGTTACACGGAGAAGTTGAAGGAAGCGCGCGCGCGGTATGTCGATGCCATGATCGATTCACATAAGTACAACGCCGAGGGCCGCATCGTCCTGTTCGGCGAGCCGGATTTCGTCTATTCTACCGCGCGGCTCTGCTGCGAGAACGGAGCGGTGCCCGTCGTGGTAGCGACCGGTTCGGTTTGCCGCGAGCTGGGGCCGATGCTGCGCGAGGAGTTGGACGGTTGTGCAAGGATTTGCTTCGTGGAGCCGCCTGCCGTTCTGGACGACTGCGATTTCAAAACACTCGAACGGCATGCCGCGGAACACGGCGCGAATCTGATGGTCGGAAGCGGGGATGGTCGCCGTGTAGCCGAACACCTGGGGCTTGACCTCATCCGCTGTGCATTTCCCATCCACGACCGCGTGGGCGGGCAGCGCGTGCGTACCTTGGGGTTTGAAGGTTCGCTGAACCTGCTGGACCGGATTACGAACAGCCTGCTAGCGCACAAGGAAGGCACGTTCCGCGGCGACGTTTACAAAAAATATTACGTTGAGGCGGGGCTCGAAGCAACAACTTCTGCGCCTTCGGTTGCGGAAGCAGACCCAGAGCGGGAAAAAGTCCCGGAATCAGAGCTAAAATACCGCACAATGGAGGAGCGGACTCTCGCTCACCCCTGCTTTCACTGCGGGGCCTCCGGGAACGCGCGCATCCATCTGCCTGTTGCGCCGGCCTGCAACATCCAGTGCAATTACTGTATGCGTGATTTCGACTGCCCCAATGAGAGCCGCCCGGGGGTCACGACCGCCGTACTCTCTCCGGAGGAAGCCGCTCGGAAATATCGAGCTGTAAAAGCTGCGATGCCGAACCTGACCGTAGTCGGCATCGCCGGCCCGGGAGAGGCGCTGGCCAATTTCGACCAACTGGCAGAAACGCTGCGCCGGATCCGCGCATTCGACCCGGAAGTGACCTTTTGCCTGTCGACCAACGGCCTGATGCTCCCGCTATACGCGCAGCAGCTGCTCGACCTTGGCGTAACACATGTAACGGTGACGTTGAACGCGGTCGACCCGGAAATCGGCGCGAGAATCTACCATCACGTAAACTATATGGGGCAGACCTTCACCGGGGTCGCGGCGGCCGCCGTGCTGCTGGCCAATCAGTTGGCAGGCATCCGTTTCCTCGTGGAGCACGGCGCGGTCTGCAAGGTGAACACAGTGGCAGTGCAGGGCGTAAATGACGCGCATGTGCCGGAAATTGCGAAGCGGCTCGCCGGGCTGGGCGTTTCCATCCATAACGTGATGCCCATGATTCCGGTGCGGGGCGCTGCCTTTGAAAAGCTGCCGCAAATCAGCCACGGCGAGTTGCAGCAGCTCCAGAAGGAATGCGCGCGCTATGTTCCACAGATGTACCACTGCCGCCAGTGCCGCGCCGATGCTATCGGCACGCTGGAAAACGACGTTTCCATTGAATACCGCGGCTGCGATCGGGAAACGCCGGAGGCGAAGACCCGCCGTTTCGCGGTCGCTTCCGGAACGGGAGACTTGGTGGACCGACACTTCGGCCATGTAGAAGAGTTCTATATTTATGAGAGCGACGGAGCGACGGCACAGCTTTTGGAAAAGCGTCCAGTCAAGCAATACTGCATGGGCAGCAGCGGATGCGACGACGCGCAAGAGCAGATAGATGGGATCCTGCGGGCCGTTTCAGACTGCGAAGGGATGCTGTGCATGCGCATCGGGTATGCACCGGCCGAGAAGCTGAAGCAGAAAGGAATCCGCGTGTTCAGCACCTATGAGCGCGTGGAACCGGCCGTTTTACAGGCGGCCCGAAATTTTGGTAAGGAGGAATCGCCATGGTAACACCAAAGTATCACATCTTCGTCTGCAGCAGTTCCCGAATCAACGGCACACAGAAGGGACTCTGCTGCAACAAGGACAGTGTGAAAGTCGTTGAGAAATTTATAGAGGAGATCGAGGACCGTGGGCTCTCCGCCGAATGCATGGTCAACAACACCGGTTGTTTCGGCATCTGCGACCGCGGACCGATCACGGTCGTCTACCCGGAAGGGGTCTGGTACGGCGGGCTGACGCCCGAAAAGGTGGAGCGCATTATGGAAGAACACATTGAGGGCGGGTTGCCGGTAGAGGAATATCGGATTTGACCCGCTCCCTAGAGCAGCAGCGGAGGAGGGGAGACAAGTGATCAGACTTACGGACCGGACGCTCAGCAGTTTGGATAAGTACGATGCCTCCCCGGAGCAGTTGCGCCAGATGCTGCAGTATCTGCTCGACCTGCGGGTGAGCACTGTGGAGCTTTCGGCGGACGTATACCGAAAAATCGGGACGCTTGACCCTCGCGGCAGATATTTTCTAAGGGCAGATTTCTCTGGCCGGGTGGAGGAGTTCCCGGGCATTTCCGGGTTTGTGTGCCGCCGGTTTCTGGATGCAGAAGCTTCCTGCATGATGGAGGTGCAGGTGAACGACCTGAGCGAGATCGGGAAGCTCGGTAAAGAGAGCTGCACATCCTGGAACCTCCGGGTTTCGGGGCTGGACGACTTACTTCTGCACGACTACGCATCTGTGTTTCAAACGCTGCAAAACCGGTTCGGCACGCGCCTGGAGCTCTGCCCACAAAACGATTACGGTTGCGCAGCGGCGATTGCAGTGGAGTGGCTGCTACAGGGCGGAACCTGTGTAGCCGCTTCTTTTGCAGGCGTGGAAAATCTGGCCCCGCTGGAGGAGATTCTTCTGGCGCTTCGTCTGGAAACCAGATACCACCCGAACGACTCTTATGAGGCTTTTGCCCGCATGCGAGAGCTACTGGATGCAATTACCGGTGAACCGCTGCCGGGGAGCAAAGCCGTTATCGGAAAGGAAATTTTCCAGGTAGAATCAGGGATTCACGTGGACGGAATCGCAAAAGATCCACGCAGCTACGAGGCCTTTCCGCCAGAGTTGGTCGGATCGGCCCGAAAAATCGTGCTGGGCAGTCAGTCCGGCAGGCAGGCGGTGGCGTTGAGGTTGCGGGAGCTGGGCCAGGACCCGGACCAGCTGGACCTAAACTGCTGCCTCGCGGCCGTACGCCGCGCGGAACGGGAGTTGAGCGATGCAGACTTGCTGGATATCGCAGCGCGGTATCCAGCCCGAAAGGAGCGTGAGGTGACATGAAACAACAAAAATGGATTGTGGACACTACCCTCCGGGACGGAATGCAACGTCATGGGATACGGCTGAATCTGGAGCAGAAGCTTCGGATTGCGGAGCTCCTGGATGAGGCTGGGGTCTACGAGATTGAAGCCGGGATTCCCACTTCCGGAAAAGAGGCTTGCGATGCGGTCTATGCCATTGCGCGTACGGTGAAGCATGCAAAAGTGGCGGCGTGGAACCGGCTGCGGGAAACCGACATCAAGGCATCCTTCCTCTGTAAGCCAGATCTTCTGCATATCTGCGTCCCTGTTTCCTACCTTCAAATTTATACCCTTTTAAAGAAAAATAAAGCGTGGATCGGCCGTCAGGTTGACTCCTGCGTAGGATTGGCCCGCAGCAAAGGGTACGAAGTTACAGTTGGTTTCGAGGACGCCTCCCGGGCGGATATCAGCTTTATGGTTTCGCTTGCCGCCCAACTGGCTGGTCTCGGCGTGACGCGCATCCGACTTTCTGATACGGTCGGGGTTTTGGTCCCGTCACAAACACGCCAGCTCGTACGCGATCTGCGCGAATACACTGGTATGGAAATCGAGATACACGCCCACAATGATCTCGGTATGGCGGTGGCAAATTCGCTGGAGGCCGCAAAAAACGGCGCGGATTACATCGACACGACTCTCGGCGGCATCGGCGAGCGGGCAGGGAATTGCTGTTATCACCAATTTATCAGCTTGGCTTCGCGAATTTTTCAGCTCAACAGCAGCCTGTTCCCTGCCCTGTTACTGGAGGAGCAAGCGGCGGAGTTCATGGGACAGAACAACGCGTGAGTGTTGTCTGCGCGGTAGTGGAAAAAAAATTATACAAATACCCCCCTTCGGGACGCAGAGCATCCATATCTCCAGCTCCATGTCCGAAAAAAGCCTCCGACCGGATTCTTTCGGTCTCCCTTTAGGACGATGATCCTTTGTCGCATCTCCTTTTTAAGATTACTATAGCGCACCGGTCTAATCTGTTGGACTAAATAAAATCTATATTTTAGTACAGATTTAATTTCATCCAATATTAAATAATTAGAATGAGTTTTATTACGTTTGTCAAATCTGATAAAGTCCACACTAATTATCAATATTATGGTATGCTTATTTCACCCGAAAAGGAGATGAAACCACATGGACAGCACGGAACTGATTTTAAAATTGATCCGCGAAAAATATGAAAGTATCCGGCAATTTGCAATTATGGCCGACATCCCTTATTCCACCGTGAAGAGCGGTCTGCGGGCCGGCATTCAGGGAATAACGGTTGAAACGGTGTTCAAGATGTGCTACGTCCTCCAGATTCGGGTCGACAGCCTGTTCCCCCGAAACGCGGGTCCAGAGGAGAACGGCCAGCTTTCCGCTGAGGAATGTTACCTGCTGGGAAAACACCGCTCTCTGTCAGCCCAATCCAAACAGGAGGTCATGCACTATGTGGAATACTGACATGATATTGACAGCGGAAAAAAACGGCGGTCAAACAACAGGCTTTAAGCAGTGGCGCCAGCTCGTATGAAGCAAGAAATGCAATTTTGTTTGTTGAATGATTCAATAATTTCAGCAAGTGATGGGTCCGACTCTTGGGGCCTGCATCATTTAGTCGGAATACGACGAAGAAACCGCTCACAGATTTCAAAAATAACCATAGATGAATCCTTTTCTGGGGAAGCGCGCGTTGCGCCTCTGCTTTGACAATCATGATATTTTTTCAACACAGCTTCGCGCCGAGCTGCGTGCTTCGGCTTTTGGCCCGCTCCAAATTATGTTCCCCATGGTGGGCAGCATGGACGATATCCGCCGTGCCAAATCGGAGGTTGAGGCGGCAAAGGAGCAGCTGCGCGCAGAAAAACAGGCGTTTAATGAAAATATTAAGCTGGGTATTATGATCGAAATTCCGTCCATTGCTGCTATCGCCGATCTTGCGGCACAGGAAGTTGACTTTGCAAGCGTCGGAACAAATGACCTGACACAGTATCTGTGTGCCGTGGACCGTATGAATCCCGATATTTCAAAATATTATCAGGGCTTAAGTCCTGCCATGCTGAGAGTATTGGACTCTATTTTCGAACAGTTCAATATGAGAAACAAACCGATTTCGGTCTGTGGAGAGCTTGCCGGAAATTCTGTCGCGGCTGTCATTATGGTTGGCCTTGGCCTGCGGAAGCTTAGTATGAGCGAGGCTAATTTTGCCAGGGTAAAAGCGGCGTTGGCGGGTATTTCACTAGATAAAGCATGCGCGTTGGCGGCTGCCTGTAAGGATCTTGCGACTGAGAATGAGATCAAAGCGTATGCGCAGCATTTTATTGCGCAGGATTAAAGTCTGATTTCTGGGTTATTAACCCTGTTAAAGGAACTTTTTGCGCCATAATTTATGGCATGTTTGGCTTAGCCGCAAAAGGGGCCCACGGACTTAACGGTCCGTGGGTCCCTTTTAATGTAGTTTCCCTTTTCACAGTTTAATAGTAAAGCTAACAATTACATAACATTGATTCGGAATTACGAAATGTTTGCGGTGTGATTTTAAATTGCTTCTTAAAAGCGTTCTGAAAATGACTTTGACTTGAAAAACACAGCAGATTACTGATTTCACTGATGCTTTTGTCGGAATATCTTAAGAGGTTTTTGCTTTCTTCCAGTTTGCATTGTTGAATATATTTGCTTAATTCAATTCCAATTTGATTTTTAAACTTACGTGAGAGGTAAGAGCGGTTAAAGTGCATATATTCCGCTATTTCTGCAACCGTAATATTTTTATATATATTTTCATTTATATACTCTACTATAGTATAGAGCGTTTTATCTGCTTCAGGCGGTATTTTAGACTTCGCTGTACGGTAGGTGTAATCATAAGCGGCCTGCACTAAAAGAGAATCAATAGCGTTGATTTCAGTCAGATGATCAACTTGTCGAAAGTAAATATTGGACAGCTTATAGGCGATATGGGGAGTGAGGCCGCCCTTAATTGCCGCACGAGTAATCAAAGAGATACCCGTTATACAAATATTCTTCTTATCCTGCAAATAATTTTCAGCGGTTGCACCGATGTCATAGTTACGGTAAGTGGAATTGATAAAAAACATATCCAATTTTTTTATGTTTCCAGTCTCAATATACCCAAACAATTCTCTTTCAATTTCATAGTTGCTGTTTGGGGATTTTTCCTCGTCAGACGCGGATAAATTTTCGTAATATTTTGTGAGGATTTCCTGATACCTCATTGGATTTGAAAGATGTGTCACATCAGATTTTGTTAATTCCGTATGATTCACCGTATAATTAATCAGTAAAAGCGTATTAATAAAATCATCCAAATTTTGGATAGGTATATCATTAAGAAAGTCATCAAATGGTTTATTTTTTAACCTATCAATCAAGAAATCATTGTGCAATATTGATAATGTTTCTTTCGTATACGGAAAAGGACTGATAGGGCCTATAATAACTCTAATCCCGTCGGTTAGCACTTTAACTTGTCCGTAGTATGAATAAACATGAGTTTCAACATAAGCTACTCCTTCACTAATGTCCCACAATTTTGATAAATACATTGATGGTGGAACTGCACTGTCTCCCTGGCCAGGGAAACAAGTAATTAATTCCATAGTGCTGCTATAAAGGTAAACAGGAATATACAAAGAGTTATATAAATACTCGCAATATTTTATAATATTGATCATTTCGTACCTCGCTCCCAGTTGTGTAACAATTATATAATTGTGGTCACTTAAATGCAATACAAAAGAAATAGCATATTTTAGAATATGAGGGTATGTTGTATGTGTTTTCTTTTTTCTTAAACCTTGTTTGTAAATAGACAATCAACGAGATTTTGAGTTGGGATTGTGCCTTGCAGGGATTAAAATGGGGGGTACCCGAGCGCCTTGGTGCGTTCAGACGCAATTTCAGCCAAGGCAACCAAGACTTCGGATTTTAAAAACAAGGACGGAAAGGATAGAAAACCGATATTGCCTGTTTGGAACTTTTAAAAAGATTCTACAGGATATGAACATCTCAAATAAAGGAGAAGAGTAAAATGTTTGAACATGTCTTAAGCCCTTATAAAATCGGTAAATTAGAAATACAAAACCGATTTGTTATGCCGGGTATGGGGGTTAATGAAAACGGGACTGTCGATGAAAAAACAATTGAATGGTATGGAGCACGCGCCAAGGGCGGATTTGGCCTGATCATCACCGAATTTTTCGCGGTTGAGCCTCTTGGAAAAGCTGTTCCCGGGGAAATTGTCCTTGACAACGACGATCTGATTCCGGCGTTATCAAAATTGACGGAGAGAGTCCATCAATACGGTACAAAAATTTTAATGCAGATTCATCATGCGGGCCGCGAGACAAACAGGTTCACTATCGGTGACCAGCCGGTTTCGGCATCCGCAATACCCTGCCCCGTTAATCGTAAACTTACAAGAGAACTGACTACCGAGGAAGTCTATGACCTGATCGAAAAATTCGGGGACACTGCATTAAGGGCAAAAAAGGCCGGGTTTGACGGCATTGAAATTCATGCCGGCCACGGGTATTTGGCAACTCAGTTCATGTCCGCCTATGTGAACAGACGTACTGACGAATTCGGGGGCGACATCACTGGCCGCGCCAAATTTGGTGTTGATATTGTAAAAAATATCAAAAAGAAATGTGGCGATGGTTTCCTCGTCGGCATCAGATTAAGTGGTGACGAGCATGTTGATGGCGGCAGAAAACTGAATGAAACCGCCATTTTGGCGAAACTTCTGGAAGCGGCAGGCGCCGATGTGTTTAACATATCGATCGGTGTATATGCAACTCCACAGTATTTGGTAGCTCCATTTCCGATGGAAATCGGTTTTAACGTCCATGCGGCGGAAGTAATCAAAAAGTCGGTTAAAGTGCCGGTCATTGCGGTTGGCAGAATTAATGACCCTGTCCTGATGGATGCTGTTATTGAAGACGGCTCCTGCGACTTTGTTGCTTTGGGAAGAACGAGCATTGCGGATGCGGAGTTCCCGAACAAAGTGAAAGCCGGAATCATTGATGAGATTTCTCCATGCGTGGGCTGTAATACACGCTGTCAGGGCAAACCGGGCTGCGACCCGAATGATTGGGGAATTTCATGTGCGTTTAATCCGCTTTCCGGTCATGAAACAAGCATGAAAATCAAAAAATCTGATTCACCTAAAAACGTGGTTGTTGTCGGCGGCGGTGTCGGCGGTCTGGAAGCCGCATGGGTAGCGGCAGCCTGCGGACACAAAGTTACTTTGCTGGAAAAGACAGATAAGCTTGGAGGGCAGATCGTTTACGGCTGTGTGCCCCCCAAAAAAGTAGAACTGTCACGCGCTGTAAAGTACTACATTACCATGTGTAAAAAATACGCAGTAGATATAAAAATGAATTTCGAAGCGACCAAGGAAAATATCACCGCTCTGAACCCGGACGCAGTCATTCTGGCAACAGGTGCTCAGCCGATACAGCCACCGATTCCGAATGATGGAATTCCCGTTGTACAGGCGCTGGATATATTGGGCGGTAAAGTGCAAAGCGGAAATCGTGTGCTTGTAATTGGGGGCGGCTTAGTCGGACTGGAAACCGCCAAGTTCCTTACTTCCCAGTTAAGACAGGCAACCGTGGTGGAAATGCTTGATGAGGTGGGAAAGGAAATTGGAGACAGTGTAAAATTCTTCCTGCTTCAATCATTGAAAGAAAACAATGTTGAAATCTTAACCGGAACAAAAGTAGAAAAGTTTACTACCGACGGGGCGCTCTGCTCTAATAAGAACGGGCAAACAACCTTAACAGGTTATGATATGGTCGTACTTGCGATGGGCACTAAATCGTATAATCCCTTAGAGGAAGTCTTGAAAGGCCAAGTAAAGGAATTGTACCTGATCGGAGACGCGACGCCCGGAAAAGCTAAGAGTATCGGTGCGGCGGTAGATGCCGGCGCCCGTGTTGCGCTCAAATTATAATAATCAAAGAGTTTCAGGTTCTATCATTTTCACCGGCACCGGAGCAAGCCTTGATACAGCCCGGACTGTCCGTAAATGAAAAAATGGCGTTGTTACCGGCTGATGCGTTAAAACCGATGATCGAACAGTCTGCACTTAACATACCTGGTTATCCTTTAGACCTTGCTAATGCCGCTTTGTTTCTTGCAAGTGACGAGTCTAAATATATTTCGGGGGCTTGCCTTGCGGTGGATGGCGGATTGTCTGCACATATGCCGTCATATCTTGATACTCTTCGTAATCAATTTACCCGCTAAATAAAAATTGATTTTGCTGCTAACAAGTATAGCAATGATGTTTATCATTAATGGAATGTCCTTCCGCAGGGTTCTAGAGAATTATTTGGACTGGTGCCGCTAAAGACGGCACCAGTTTTGTTTTGACACTTGGAACTTGACTTTTGGCGCAATCTACATACATACGCAATATTTTGGCAAATACGGCTCTTCGCCAATAGTTGGGTAAACCCAAAATGGAAACGGCAAAGGAGTGGCTTTTTGTGATGGATGATTAAACGTGTGAAGAATGCGATTGCGAAAGCGGAGAAAATTGCGGTAACCATAAGCATTACGCTTCAAAACCTTGATCTTGCTGTTGACACCTTCGGTGAAACCGTTTGTATTTTGTATGGGGACAGTCAAACGAATTGAGAATACCTTTTTACCGCCGGACGTATTACCTCAACCAACAAATTTGGCTGAATCATTGCTTTCATTTGACATAGTTACTTTTATTTGATACGGTGAAATAAAACAGCGAACAAGATTCGGAGGAAATAAAGATGAAATATGAACCAAAACTTGAAAAGGAAATCATGTGCCCTATCGAACATGGACTTGAGGTTTTTGGGGGTAAATGGAAATCAAGAATAATCTGTGTGTTGTCGTCAAAAAATATCATGCGATACAATGAAATCCGAACGGAGCTTGGCAATATTACCGATGCTGTGCTGTCAGCCATGCTAAAAGAGTTGATTGCAGATGAGATTATCAGCCGCAAGCAATATAACGAAATCCCCCCTAAAGTGGAGTATTCGCTTACAGCGAAAGGAAAATCGGCACTTCCGATTCTTCAAAATATTTGTCAATGGTCAAGGCATTGTACGGACGGGGATCTGAATAAAAAGTTGCCCCCCTGCAGAACCTGTGACAAGCTATAACAGAATCATGTTGATATGAGAAGTCACGCCCCAGTGGGTAGAGAAGTCACCGTTTACTGAGGGAGCAGCTTTTGCACAACCAGTGAGTAGCAGTAAACATAAAACTATGAAATTTATTAGTTACTTATAAATTTCCTAATATATTTACTCTACCAAGTTGCTCTGTTATACTTCAATTATTGTTAAATCACATAACAAGTCAAATGGAGGTATAAAACATGAGCTCAAAAGCTTATCTTGAAATCACAATGGTTATCAGCGAAGCCAATCGTCCGGCAGCAGCTAAGGTGTACACCGATTATCGTGACCCTTTCCTGTCACAGATCAAAGGAGCTGTATCCAAGGAATTGCTTATCCGTGACGAGGATGTACAGGTATTGCACGGCTTTGACAGCGTTGAAAATGCAAAGGCTTATCTGGACAGTGCACTGTTTAAGAATGATGTTTTTGTCGGCTTACAACCTTTGTGGAATGCAGACCCGGATGTCAGAATTTATAGCGTTGCTTAAATTGACTATCTCAACGTGAATAAGAAGCCCGAAGTGCGTTGGTATTTCGGGCTTCTGGTTTTCTGAAAGGTGAATTATGAAAATTCGATACACGGAAGAAAAAGAATTTAGCAAGGATCAAGTGCAGGAACTATTTTTATCTGTCGGTTGGGTATCTGGAGAATATCCAAATCGACTTTACAAAGCACTCAAAAATTCCTCCACTATAATAACTGCGTGGGATGAGAATAGACTTGTTGGATTAGTGAGGGTATTAGACGATAGCGAATTAGTGGCCTATGTTCACTATGTTTTGGTGCATCCTGAATTTCAGGGGTATGGAATAGCAAAAGAACTAATGAATCAAGTAAAAGACAAGTACAAGAACTTTTTATATATTGAGCTCATGCCAGAAGAAAGAAAAAACGTTCCATTTTACAAAAAATTAGGGTTCCAGGTTATGTCTGATGGGACAGCCATGATACTTTCAAATTATTCCGATAAAAGCTAATAGGCGATTTCTTGTCTTTACATTTCGCTATGGTAGTATAAGGGCAATCTGCCGGAAAGGGGGTGCTAAGCTGAAAAAACGTAAGTTTGGCGGGTCTCCTTTCATACCTGAATGACTGTAACTAGTGCCCTTCGAACTCACTTGGACGGTGTTTTGTATAATGTATAGCTCTAATATTTTTATTACAGTGCGGAAATATAAGATGCCGAAATGCACGAAAGTATAGAATTGATCTAGTGCAGAAATAATAAATGTTAAATATTTAGTTCATTATTATTGACTGTATTAACGATATGTGATATCTTGAATACACATTAATATATGTTTTGGATTGTTACTGCAGTGCAGGCAAAACCAAATCTCAAAGGGTAAAACTAATTTTATCCTTTGAGGTTTGGTTTTTTTATTACCTGAAACAATATGGTTAAAATTTTCAGCGGAAGCCTTCAGGTTAATCGTTTGTGATAAGCAAAGAGCCGTTAAACACTCATAAGTAGGAAGGAAGCATACATCAGCGCATATGCGTTTTATATAAGATATTTTGTGACATGAATAAGAAAATACTGTGCAAAATTACAATGGAATATAAAGAAAATTGTAGACAGATCGTTATGCGGCAGCAAGCAGCGGGAATGTGACAGGTAAAATCGGTGCAGAATTTATTATTGAGAAAAGCAAATCTGATAATCTTGAAATAAGTAATTTTTACGGCAGTGAGCTGCTATTGAATCTACTGGCTTTCAGTCGGTAGTGATTCAGTTTAGGGAGGTAAATTAAATGAAAGTTTTGAAGGTTATTAACAATAATGTGGTCAGTGCTGCCGACGGAGATGGACATGAAGTTGTTGTGATGGGTAGAGGCATCGGATTTAAAGTAAAGCCCGGGCAAGAAATTGTGGAGGAAAGAATTGAAAAGATATTTAGAATGGACAGTCAAACAGATTCAGAACGTTTAAAAAGATTGCTGGCTGATATTCCTCTGGAAAATATTCAAATTTCAAGCGATATTATAGACTATACCAAAAAATATATAGACAAAAAGCTGAATAAAAATATTTACATTACATTGACCGACCATATCAGCTTCGCAATAGAAAGATATAAACAGAGACTTAATTTCTCAAATCCGTTGCTTTATGAAGTTAAATTGTTTTATAAAAAGGAATTCGACGTTGGAAAACACGCAATTGAATTAATTAAGCAACGAATGGAAATTGATTTACCGGAAGACGAGGCGGCATCAATTGCGCTTCACATTGTAAATGCTGAGTACAATGCAAAAATTGATGACATGATTGATATTACCAACTTGATAAGTGAAATATTAGGCATTATTAAAAGTTATTTTAATTTTGAAATTGACGAGCAATCTCTGGATTTTGAGAGGTTTTTAACGCATCTTAAATTTTTTGTCTTACGAGTATATAAAAGAGAGAAGATCAATACAGATGATGCTGATTTCAAGGAGATGGTTCGAAAACGATATTCGCCGGAATATGAGTGCAGTAAGATAATTGCGGCTCACATTGAATCGCAGTATAGTCAAAAAATTCAAGATGAAGAACTGGTTTATCTCACGATTCACATAAAAAGAATCACTTCTGGCGGAATTCACAAATAAGCATCCGGGGAGAACCTTCTGACGATCCGTTAAAATAGCAAAAATAACGATTCAGCTACTGCTTATGCCTACATGTATAAAATGTATGAATATAGAACATGGGATAAAAAAGGGGGATCTGATGGTTCAGTAGAATGACACCAGAAAATCATGAGACAGGCTGTTTATGAGTCGCAAACTAGAGCGTATATGCAAACTCCAAAGCCTAGTCTATTTCTACTGAAAAGGGTATCTCCGGCGTCAAAAATGCTCCGAATACGGAAAGTATTCGTGCGCTTTTTTCCTTGGAGCTTCTCCTTTTCAGCGAAATATCCGTCGTTTTTCCGGGTTGCATACACGCTCTAGTGACAAGTGATTTGGTGAGTGTGCTTTTTATTGAAATTGCAGTTCAGTAGAAAGTCGATTGAATAGGAAGGGGGCGGATGAACGGGAGAGGATTTCCCGTGATTCTTGAAAAAGCCGCATGGGAATGAAGAAGAAGCTTGCAGCAGAAAAGGTATTATGGCAGCCGGTCAATGTGAGAGACCTACTTCGGATTGACTGTCAACTGAAGCCTTAAAAAGGCGTTCCAAGTTTGAGCCGGCTAGGCTTAAGAGCATAATAATATTCAGAGCTAACTGTAAATTGTGGATCTGATTTATAAAAAGAAGAGTAACGTGGCTTCACAGATGGAGGGCGCTTTTATCAATTTAAAAAGGAAGTATTGTAAATGTTTTTTAATCATAAAAAAAATGACACTAAAGTTGCTGATGACGGCTCTGGGAAGATTTTTGCGGTTCAAAATGGTGAAGTTGTTGCAGTCACGGAAGTCAACGATGAAGTTTTCGCGCAGAAGATTTTGGGAGATGGCATAGCCATCAAAGCAGAATCGGGCGAAATTGTTTCTCCGGTGGATGGAAAGATTAGCAGTATAGCGGACACATCTCATGCGTTCGGGATTCAGACAGCCGATGGGCTGGAAATCCTCGTTCATATCGGCATCAATACCGTTGAGTTGAATGGAAGAGGGTTTAAAAGCCGGGTAAAATTGAACCAAAATGTAAAAACAGGACAGCCGCTATGTGATGTAGACCTGTCTTTTCTTACACAAAACAAGTTGGACACAAGCGTCATTGTCCTTATTACTAATATTGGCGATCTTGCAGAACCACCGGTCCTTTTTACAGGCGTTAAGGCTCAGGCGGGGCAGACTTGTATTATGGAATACCGTAAATGAAATCATAATAAGGAGATAATAGAAATGAAACAGTTTGACTATACCATCAAAGAAGAAAATGGAATTCATGCACGTCCGGCCGGATTATTGGTGCGGGAAGCGCAGAAATTTTCGTCTGACATTCAAATAATATGCGGGGACAAGACTGCTGACCCGAAACGGCTGTTTAGCGTAATGGGGGCCGGAATCAAAAAAGGCAACTTAATTACAGTTACGGCGTCGGGAGATGACGAAGCGGCGGCTGCGGAGTCTCTGGAAAAATTTATCAGAGCGAATCTGTAAAGAAAGGAATGCACATATCATGACGATTCTGCGGGGGCAGAGCATCAGCCATGGAGTAGCGTTTGGCGAACTACATTTTTATCATCGCACATCCGCGAAACATGAAAAGCGATTGGTTGAAGACACCGAAGCGGAAGTTGAACGGTTTGAAAGTGCGCGTGGGCAGGCAATTGCTCAGCTTGCCGTACTGTATACGGAAACCAAGTCAAAGCTTGGGGAAGAAATCTCCCTGCTGTTTCAAATCCATCAGATGATGCTGGAAGATATTGATTACTGTGACGCGGTCACGAAACTTATCCGCAGAGAGGGGGTGTGTGCGGAATACGCTGTAAACCAAACAGCGGAGCAGTTTGCCGGAAACTTTTTAAAAATGGATGACGAGTATATAAAAAGCCGCGCGGCGGACGTTAAAGATGTATCGGACCGTGTTATCACAATACTAACCGGTACGGAAGAAAAAGGGCACATGGGTGATAGCCCGTTTATCCTGGCAGCGGATGATCTCGCACCCAGCGAGACAGCCCAGCTGGATGAGCACAAGGTGCTCGCAATTGCGACATCGAAGGGCTCGGCAAACTCACATACCGCAATTTTTGCTCGCACAATGGGGATTCCGGCGGTGATTGGATTGGGAGATACGCTGGATAACCATCTGGAGGGTCGCCAGGTTATTTTGGATGGAGCCTCTGGAGTTGTATATGTGGATCCTGATGAAGAAACTGCGCGAAATTTGCGCTTAAAACAGGAAGACGAGCTTCACCGCAAACAACTTCTTGAACATTACCGCGGTCGGCTGACCGAAACAAAGGATGGGCATAAAATTAACCTGTACGCGAATATCGGCAATCTATCGGATGTGGATACCGTGTTGAAAAATGACGCGGAGGGGATCGGACTGTTTCGCAGTGAGTTCCTTTACCTTGAAAAGAATACATATCCTACCGAAGAGGAACAGTTCGAGGTATACAAGGCTGTCACACAGAAGATGCAAGGGAAAAGGGTCATCATCCGCACACTTGACATCGGTGCGGACAAGCAGGCGGATTATTTTGGGCTGCCACGTGAAGAGAACCCCGCAATGGGCCTGCGTGCCATTCGCATATGCCTTACGCGTCCCGAAATTTTCAGGGTCCAGCTCCGGGCGATTTACCGCGCTTCTTATTATGGCAAAATTGCAATTATGTTTCCGATGATCAACTCTCTGAATGAAGTCAGGCAGATTAAGAAAATTTGCGCAGACGTCAGAAGTGAGTTGGATCAGAAAAAAATTCCTTTCGACCGCGGAGTTGATCTTGGCATTATGATAGAAACACCCGCTGCCGCAATTATCAGCGATGAGCTGGCACAGGAAGTTGACTTTTTCAGTGTCGGAACGAACGATTTGACCCAGTATACCCTCGCGGTGGACAGGCAGAATCGAAATCTTGCCCAATTTTGTGACGTGCACCATAAAGCGGTTCTGAAATTGATTCGAACCGCGGCGGAAAATGCGCATAAGTGCGGTATTTGGGTCGGTATTTGCGGGGAACTTGGTGCGGATGAGAGTTTACTTCCAACATTCTTAGAGATGGGCATTGATGAATTATCGGTTGCCCCATCGGCAGTTCTCAACCTGCGCTCGAAAATTGCGGAAATCAGCCTGCGCTAGGTTATGCTTGTACAAAGTCAGATTAAAGGATGTGCTTACCGTTCAGTTTGACGGATGTTTAGAACGCCGCGAACTTGACGTTAAAATAAAAGCAAAATTTCAGTCAATCGCGATTAACCGTGTAATAACTAATTGAAGGGTGGAAGTATGAAATGGATTATAATCAAATCGCAAAAGATATCGTTAGGCTAGTTGGTGGCCCGGATAATGTAAAGAGATTAAATCACTGTATGACGAGACTCCGTTTTTCGCTAAAAGACTCAAAAATTGCTCAGGAAGACGAGCTTAAAAAGCTAAAGGGTGTCTTGACTGTAAAAGATGCAAACGGCCAATATCAGGTTGTTGTGGGCCAGGAAGTGAATGCGATCTACAAAGAAATCATGACCCTATATAATTTTGGATCCGACGGAGAAGTGGAGGAAGATGGAGCTGACGAAAAGGCCAGCAAAAGCGAGGGCAGCCAGAATAAGTTTAAAAAAATAGGCTCAGGCATATTGGACTACATCACAGGAACGATGACTCAATTGATTCCGATTTTGATTGGGGCAGGCTTAATAATGATGATCCCCATTCTTGGGAGCAGATACTTTGGCCTGGATAAAACTTCATCGACTTACATTGTGCTGTTGGCCGCCGCAAATTCTACTTTTTATTTTCTTCCGGTTTTTGTGGGTTTTGCAGCGGCACGCAAGTTGAACTGTAATCCATACATGGCAGGTTTAATCGGTTTGTTCGTTTTAAACCCAAACATTGTGAATTTGGTCAGCAGTGGCAAACCGACGGATCTTTTCGGAGTCAATTTCCCCGCCCTGTCCTATGCGTCGACCATCATTCCGGTTTTATTGTCCACATATGTTTATAATTATATAGAGACATTGCTTTACAAAAAACTCCCGACCTATATCAAATCGACCTTTGCACCATTTATTTCACTTCTTATCATGATTCCTTTTGTGCTGTATATTTCAGGCCCGATCGGTTACTATGCCGGTAATGCGCTGGTACAGGCAATTCTGTTTTTGAATAATTCAGCAGGCTGGTTAGCAACAGGGGTGCTTGCGGGATGTTTGTCTTTAATTGTAATGGTTGGCGCACATACTATATTGGTTCCCGTAATGATCCAATTAATTGCGTCAGTAGGGTATGACGGTTTCATAAGACCGGCATTTGTGGTGGGAGCTTTTGCGGCACTTGGGGCCACATTGGCGGTAGCTCTGAGAACAAAGAACAAAAGCCTAAGAGGAATCTCTGTTGGTGCCGCTGTCAGTCAGTTCTTCGGGGTCGGTGAACCTGCGCTTTATGCTGTTATGTTACCGTTGAAAAAACCGTTAATTGCTTCGATAATCAGCAGCTTTGCCGGCGGAATTCTGTCATCAGCTTTAGGTTGCAAAGCGATATCCATGGGGTCCAATGGCATTTTTGGAATCCTTCTGTTTGGCAGTGACATTCCCAAATTTGCTCTTGTCTGTGCTGTTACCGCAATTTTGTCGTTCATGCTGACAATTATTCTGAAGTTTGACGATTCAAAGATCAGTAAATAATCTACCGGAACGGAAGGATGTAAATATAAGGAAAGCGGGCAAGGTTTAGTTGAACGAAGCGGTTGCTTGCGAACTATTAAGGGAAAGATTCCTTCCTTGTAATCATCAATGATCATCGGCTGGATTGGTTTGGATTTGAGACCAGTGCTTTCTCCGAAGTTAAGAGGCCGCTCCTCGAATCCAAACCGGTTAAAGCCGAATTTTATTCTAGTGTGACAAAGGCATTTCAGAGCAAGCATTCCGTGTTATATCGGCCGCTGCCGATATGGAAGTTTCGGTGATCGCGTTAGAAACGGCTCTTTTGGAGGTCAAAATGAAGATTTCGGAAGTAATTTCACAAATTAAGAAGTACCACAAAGATTGGGAATCTATCAATGAGGAAACTACGAGGGACAAGGTTTTATTCGGCGATCCCTCGAAGGAGTGTACGGGCATAGTAACAACCTGCTGGGCTTCAGCCGAGGTTATCAGAAAGGCACACGAAGCCGGTGCAAATTTAATCATATGCCACGAAGCGCTTTTTTGGAACCATGGGGACAAAACGGATTGGTTAAATGACCAGAGAAATAAAGTGTTTCTTGAGAAAAAAGAATTGTTGGAGAGCACAGGAATCGTGGTGTGGCGAAACCATGATCATATTCATTCGGGGATTCCGATCGGAAACGGCGAATACGTAGATGGAATATTCTACGCGTTTGCGAAAGAAATGGGCTGGGATCAGTACATTGTAAAAGGCAATGAAAAAATGTACCCAACTACGTTTGAAATTCCTGAGACATCGGTGGAGAATATCGGAAAACAAATGTTGCAGACATTCAATTTGAATGGAATGAAGGTAATCGGAGACATCAATGCAAAAGTAAGCAAAGTGTTCATTTGTGCCCATATTATGGGAAAAGATAACGATTTAATTACAAAGGTGGACAAGGAAAACATTGACTTGCTCATTTCGTTGGAACTGATTGATTATACCGTCAGCGAGTATATACATGACAGCAGTATTTTCGGCGAAAACAAAGCAATCGTTACAGTTGGCCATTTCAACGCGGAAGAGCCCGGAATGAAATACATGACACAGTATTTGGAGTCCGCTATCGGAAGTAAAATTCCAAGTCAGTTTATCCAGTCCGGGGATATGTATCAGTACATTGTCTGAAATAGCACCCGGACGCTTTAGAGGAACATTGTCGTTGAAGCTGATTAAGCGGTGTGACGCGGAAAGATCATTTAATAACTGCCAGGAGGAAATAAAATGCAGAATACTGTTTTTCCGGAAGGATTTTTATGGGGCGGCGCAACCGCGGCAAACCAGTGCGAAGGAGCCTGGAATGAAGACGGAAAAGGAATGTCAGTTGCAGATTGCAGCATATATAAAAAAAATGTGGATCCCGGAGATTACAAAGCGCAGTTCGCAATCACCAGCCATGACGTTGAGAAGGCAATGTTAAGTCAGGACACGAGCGAATATCCAAAACGTCATGGAATTGATTTCTACCACAGATACGAAGAGGATTTGGACTTGTTTCAGGAAATGGGCTTTAAGGTACTGAGAGTTTCCATTCAATGGACAAGAATTTATCCGAACGGTATTGAAGAAGAACCAAATGAGAACGGCCTGCAGCATTACGAAGATTTATTTAGGGAGATGCTGAAGAGAGGCATTGAGCCCTTAGTGACTCTGCACCATTATGAGATGCCGTTGTATTTATCCAATCATTATGACGGTTGGTATAAAAGGGAAGTCATTGATCTTTTTTTGAAATTCTGTAAAACGGTGTTTAAAAGATACAACGGATTGGTAAAATACTGGCTTACCTTTAATGAAATTGACAGCGTGTTCAGACATCCGTTTACGACGGCCGGATTAGTAAAAGACCGGTATCCTGAAGAAAAATGGGAGGAGGTAATATATCAGGCTGTCCACAATCAGTTTGTGGCAAGTGCATTGGCAACAAAATACCTTCATGAAATGATACCGGGCGCCCGGATGGGTTGTATGATTACCAGAACACTGACATACCCCGAAACCTGTAACCCGGAAAATGTATTGCTCGCTTTGGAAGAGAACAGGAAAAATTATTTTTACTCTGACGTGCAGGTTAGGGGAGAGTACCCCCGCCATATTAAAAGGGAGTGGGCAAGGAAAAATATTCACATTGTTTTCGGCGAAGAAGATGAAAAAATTCTGAAAGAATATCCTGTGGATTTTGTTTCCTTCAGTTACTATATGAGCCGTGTTACAAGTGTGGACGAAACCGATAAAGAACGGGTAAGCGGCAACCTGGTAAGCGGAATAAAAAATCCCTATTTGAAGACTACGGAATGGAATTGGGAAATTGACCCGACAGGATTGTGTATTTCCTTGATTGAGCTGTATGATCGATATGAGATGCCCCTGTTTATTGTAGAAAACGGACTGGGAAGCAGGGATACGGTGGAAGCCGATGGAAGCATCCAGGATGACTACCGCATTCAATACTATAAGGATCATATCAAGGCCATCGCACGCGCCATTGAGGAAGGCGTGGAAGTGATGGGATATACGCCATGGGGCTGCATTGATATGGTCAGCATGTCTACCAGCCAGATGTCGAAACGGTATGGGTTTATTTATGTACACTTGGACGATATGGGAAATGGTTCTTATGAAAGAAAGAAAAAGAAGTCATTCGAGTGGTACAAACGAGTAATTGCTACAAACGGCAAAGATTTGTGAACTTGTAGGTTTATTCGCATTTTGCGTAAAGCTTGAATACGGATAACACAGATACCGGTATTCCAGGGTGGGATGCCACAGATTGAGACTATCCCCAATTTTTGTGTAAATCTCCATTGTGGTGTGCAATAAAGGCACCACAATGGAGATTTTATTATTGATTGAAAACTCCTAACTGTGCCTGAAAATTCAGATTGCAGACAAAGCACCGCTTGGGGATAGAGTGGTACTGTAAATGAATTTCTTCTACAGTTAATTTTATTTGTCGATAATAGGCTTACGCCTATTCAATGAAGACAGCCAATTTTACCGCTTTGCGTTGATTTTAAAGCCATCAGCAGCCGCTTATTAAACGCAGTGCCTTTCGTACTTACCGATGCTGGTTCATTCCGGAGTGACACTGCATTTCAAACTGAATCCGTTAGGATTCCCATATAAGGCTAGTGCATCAATTTTATTTTCTTTGAATTGAATATCCTGATAACTAAGATCCTTCTCGCTATCGCTTCGAAACCAATAGGTATCCATTGTATTTAGCTGCAAGGTGATCGGGCATTTCATTGTGAGAAAAGGTGACCGGCGGCTCAATTCCGTACTCCTGCATTTAATAATTTGTCCGGATTATAACGAGAAACAAGCGGCCCCTTCAGAGGCCGCTTGCATTATTCAAAAATATTCTGCTTTAGTCAAAATTGGCCGAGCAAAACGTATAGAAGTGCCTGCGGAAACCGAAGCATCCTTTATTCCGCGTCGGGCACCTTGGCAAGACTACGCGTTACTACAAAATTCGCATCCAGCCCCAGAAGATTCGGTACAACAATGTCACCCACATGCACCGGAGCCTGAAGCGTTATGTTATCTAACAGACGCATCACTGCAAAAATATCTTTCTTAGGGATTTCACGGTCTGTTTTCACCGGTACGCGCGCAATGGAAGCGCCGTTGATTTTCACAGTAGAAGTAACAGTACGGGTTGGGGCAATCAATTCTTTTTTGCCGTAAGCCTCTCCGCGGGAGCAAGAGTTGCCTGTTACCTTGTAGCCATTTTTTTCATCCACATGCAGGCGGCACCCTTTTGGGCAAACAATGCAGACCAATTCTGTCATGCGTTACTCCTCCTTTTCGATTGAAACACTAAGCTCGCCGTTTTTCGCTTTTTGCAGTAAAGCAAGTGGTAAAGTGATTTTTTCCATTTCGCCGGGGGCAATATGATCGCGCGGATACGAAGCGATTCGGGTATCTCCACTGGTCACCTGAATGCGGGCCTTCTGGAAAATCTGATTTGCGCGAAAAAAGACATCCACAGATTTTTCTACCCCCTGTGGGCGAATTTTTTGCGGCACAGTATAGCCCACGCCAAATCCGTTTTTCAGACGGAGTAACTCCTGATCAGACGAGCTGCCGCTCTGGCTGTACTGCGCGGCAAATTTTCCCGCACGCTGGCTTTCGGCAGTAACAAAGTCCACCAGATCATGTACATGTGCAACGTTGCCGCACGCAAATACGCCGGGGGCACTGGTTTCCATATTTTCATACACCACCGGGCCGTTTGTGCGCGGGTCAATTTCCAGCTTTGCCTGGCGCGAAAGCTCGTTTTCGGGAATCAGGCCTACCGACAGAAGAACGGTGTCGCAGTCGAGCACTTCTTCGGTGCCGGAGATGGGGACACGGTTTTGATCCACCTTTTGCACCACTACCTGCTCTACGCGCTTATCGCCGCGGATTTCTGTAACAGTGTACGACAGATGCAGCGGAATGTCATAATCATTGAGACACTGCACAATATTACGGGTAAGCCCGCCCGAATACGGCATCACCTCGTAAACACCAAGCACCTTTGCACCCTCCAGCGTCAGGCGGCGAGCCATAATCAAACCAATATCGCCGGAGCCCAGGATGACCACACGGCTGCCGACGCGGTCACCCTCCAGATTCATATACAGCTGTGCCGCGCCTGCGGTAAACACGCCCGCGGGGCGGCTGCCGGGAATACCGATCGCGCCGCGGGTTCTCTCGCGGCACCCCATCGCCAGAACAATCGCCTTCGCCCTCAGCTCCAAATAACCGCGCTGCGGATTAATGGCATATACGGTGCGCCGCTCGCCAAGATCAAGCTCGAGCACCATGGTACCGGTCAGCACCTCAATATCTGTCCTTTTCAGTTCATCGACAAACCGCTCGGCATATTCCGGGCCTGTCAGCTCCTGCTTAAAATAGTGCAAGCCAAACCCATTATGAATGCACTGATTCAGAATTCCACCAAGATCTGTTTGCCGTTCGAGCAAAAGCACGTTTTCTGCGCCATTCTGCCGGGCCGAAAGCGCCGCCGCAAGACCTGCCGGGCCGCCGCCGACCACAATTACATCATACTCCTGCTTCATTGCTTACCAGCCTCCTTCTGCTCCTTGGTTCGCCCAAGAATAATATTCATTCCCGTGCGGTCCAAGGGGATCTGATCCTCTGAAACACCAAGTTCGCGGGCGATAATAGCCTGTACCCTGGGTCCGCAGAAGCCGCCCTGACAACGCCCCATACCGGGGGTACAGCGGCGCTTGATGCCGTCTATCGAGCGGGGCGCAAGCGGACGATGCATTGCGTCCACAATTTCTCCCTCCGTCACGGTTTCACAGCGGCAGACGATCGTGCCGTAAAGCGGGTTGCGTTCAATCGCTTCGCCGCGTTCTTTCGCACTGAGGGACTTGAACCGCACAACGCGCCGTTTCGCCACAAAAGCAGCGTTCGGTGCCAGCTTCAGCCCGGCATGATGCAGCATTTGGACCACATCCCGTGCGATTGCAGGGGAAGAGGTGAGCCCTGGGGATTTGATTCCGGCAATGTTGTAAAAGCCCTCGCACGCTTCCGACGGCCCCACAATAAAGTCGCTCTGTGTGGAATTAGCGCGAACTCCCGCAAAGTTACGGATAGAATCACGAAAATTGATGGTTGGGACGCTCATGAGCGCCGCCTTCCGTACATTTTGAAGGCCCTGTGCCGTTGTTTCTTCGTCGTCTGTGCTAACGTCTTCCGCGTTTGGCCCCACAATCAGATTACCATGTACCGTGGGGGACACAAGAACACCCTTGCCCGCCTTTGTGGGACATTGAAAAATAACGCGGTTGACCAGCTTGCCCTGCGTGGTATCCAGAACAAAATATTCCCCGCGGTTGGGCGTGATACGAAAGCTCCGGTCGCCTACCATAGCCGCTATGCGGTCTGAATACACACCGGCGGCATTTACAACATATCGGGCTTCTACTACGCCTTCGGAGGTCTGTATTACAAACCGCCCGCCCTCTTTTTGAATGGCAGTCACTTCGGTATCAAGCATCACCTTTGCGCCGCCCTGCACCGCTGCTTCCGCCTGCGCAATCGCCAGCTCCCATGGGTTGATGATCCCCGCGCTGGGCGCATAAAGAGCGAATAAAGCATTTTCGCTCAGCGTCGGTTCCATCTGATGCAGTTCCTCTTTCTCTATAATGCGCAGTCCGGGCACACCGTTTTCAACCCCTCTTCGATACAGGGCTTCTACTGTTACACGATCCTCTTCGGAAAATCCGATCACAAGTGATCCGATTTTATCATATAAAATATCCAGATCCGCGCAAAGCTGCTCAATGATCCGGTTCCCCTCCACATTGTAGCGTGCCATCAAGGTTCCCGGTTCCGGGTCGTATCCTGCGTGCACGATCGCGCTGTTCGCTTTGGTGGTACCGATGCTTACATCGTTTTCCTTTTCCAAAAGCACCGCATTCACTTCGTAGCGGCTCAGTTCATACAGAAGCGAACAGCCGCACGCTCCGCCTCCAATGATAGCTACATCAAACATCTGCAAACCTCCTAAAAGTATCATCTGAGCAAAAAAAAGCCAAGCAAAACAGACCCATTTCTCCCTGAGTCTAGTTTGCCCGGCTCTTTCTCTCAATTCACGGCAAATTTTAGTTTATGCCATTGTAAGGTCGTTGTCAAGTCGAATTTTTAAAAAGCCTTAAAAGATCGCCGCCGACAGCCAAGCAGCCAGGAGTGCGCCGCAGATTGGCCCAAACACCGGAATCCACGCATATTTCCAATCGGAATCTCTCTTGTTGTGGATTGGAAGAATGGCATGGGCAATACGGGGGCTGAGATCACGGGCAGGGTTCATCGCATAACCGGTGGTGCCGCCCAAGCTGACGCCGCAGGCAAGGATAATGCTGCCAACACCAAAGGTGCCTACTGCCGCTACGTCGCCCACAGGGGTTTGCACAATGCCCAAAATAGCGAATACCAGCACAAAAGTAGCAATTACCTCGCTGATAAAATTGCTTCCATAGCTGCGAATCGCAGGACCAGTGCAAAATACGCCCAGTTTCGTATTGGCGTCATCAGTAGCATCGAAATGGTTTTTGTACATCACCCATACCAGAACGGCACCGACGAAACCACCCAGCATTTCAGAAATTATGTACCCGGGAACCACCGCCCATTCCATCTTGCCGATTGCCGCAAGGCCAAGCACCAGGGCTGGGTTAAATACCGCGCCACTGCGGGTGAAAATCAGTGCCGGAATCAGCACTGCGGTAGCCCAGCCGAAAGCAACTACGATTAACCCGGAATTCTGGCCTTTTGTCTTATTCAGATTTACGTTGGCAACCACCGCGTCGCCTAAAAGTACAACAAGAGCCGTGCCCAAAAATTCATATAAGTAATTCTGCACAATAATTCCTCCTCTTCAAATTACTTTCAAGATTCCTTGGATGCCCAGCCAAAGGAACGTTTTACGGCTTCTTTCCATCCGGCTACCAGCTCTTGGCGCGTAGCATCTTCCATATTTGGCTTAAAGGTTCTATCCAGCGCCACGTTCTGAAGAATATCCTGCTTATCCTTGTAATACCCTACAGCAAGTCCGGCCAGGTACACAGCGCCCAGCGCAGTGCTCTCAATAATTTTAGGACGCAGTACGTTGGTTCCCAGAATATCCGCCTGGAACTGCATGAGGAAGTTATTGGCCGATGCGCCACCGTCAACATGCAGCTCTTTCAGTGAAACACCTGCGTCGGCTTCCATAGCTTTCATCACGTCATAGCTTTGATAGGCCAGACTTTCTACTGTTGCACGAATAAAATGCTCTTTTTCTACGCCGCGGGTCAGTCCTACAATAATGCCTCTTGCATACTGATCCCAATAAGGCGCGCCCAAGCCGACAAAAGCCGGCACCACATAAACCCCGGCACTGTCCGCTACTTTTTTCGCGTACGTTTCGGTAAAGGCCGCGTTGTCAATCATCCGCAGGCCGTCACGCAGCCATTGAATCGCCGCGCCCGCTACAAATACACTGCCTTCCAGAGCGTACTCCACTTTGCCGTCCAAGCCCCAAGCAATGGTAGTAAGCAGCCCGTTTTTAGAATCCACCGCTTTTTCCCCGGTATTCATCAGAATAAAGCAGCCGGTTCCATAGGTGTTCTTCACCAGACCGGGTTCAAAACAGCACTGGCCAAACAAAGCCGCCTGCTGGTCACCCGCGATTCCGGCGATCGGGACTTCTCCGCCCAAAAATTCTGCGTCAGTATTCCCGTATACATAGCTGGAAGGTTTAACTTCCGGCAGCATACTTTTTGGAATCCCCAGCTCTTTCAGAATCTCGTCATCCCACTGCAGCGTATGGATGTTGAACAGCATGGTGCGGGAAGCATTGGTATAGTCCGTTACATGGCATTTTCCCTTAGTCAGTTTCCAGATCAGCCAGCTGTCCACCGTTCCGAACAACAGGTCTCCCTTTTCCGCCCTTTCTCTGGCGCCCTTCACATTTTCCAGAATCCAGCGCACTTTGGTGCCTGAAAAATAAGCGTCTATAATCAGGCCGGTCTTCTCTTTCACTGTCTTTTCAAGGCCTTTGGCTTTTAGCTGGTCACAATAATCCGCAGTGCGGCGGCACTGCCACACGATCGCGTTATAAACCGGTTCGCCGGTATGGCGATCCCACACAATGGTAGTTTCGCGCTGGTTGGTGATACCGAGGGCTGCAATCTCAGAAACGTCCAGATTGCACCTTGCCTTAGCCTCAGTCAGCACCGCCAGCTGGCTGGACCAGATTTCCATGGGATCGTGCTCCACCCATCCCGGATGAGGGAAAATCTGAGTGAACTCTTTCTGTGCCACATTCACAATATTCCCCTGCTTATCGAAGATGATGCAGCGGGAACTGGTTGTTCCCTGGTCCAATGCCACTAAATATTTTTCCATAACAAACTCCTCCTTAGACTTGCTTCCCCTAATATTTCAATCACTTTTCGTATCGCGCTGCCCATGCAGGCGCTTTGTGAGAGACTTTGCCCGACATCACGTCATGGTAATGGTCGCTGGTCATCGCTTTGCCGGGGCCAAATTCCGAGTAGACGGCTCGTTGTCAAAATACACGGTGAAACACCACAGCCGGTCTGACCGGTGACTTCGCACCCCAACAATGCAGCGCAGTTTTGAGGCACAGTAGAAAACCCATTAATTTTTTTGGTCTAGTTGCCAGCATTGCGTTGCCCCTCCCTTGTCATCCGGTGCATTAATCAGATAAACACCGCACCTTAGTTTGGAAAGGACATCGTAATTCATACCTTCTACCTCCTTTTTCTATAGTTTTATATTTTCTATGCGTCTGCTCTGCAAACGCGGGGTCCCTGTTTCGGGTGTCTAAGTCAGTTAATTCGAAAACAGAACCAATCTCAAGGTAACCGCTGATTGTCTTATGACTTAATCATCGGTTACCTAGGCGTAGAATCCATAGATCAAAGATCTTTCGCTTGTTTATTGGATGTTTTCTAAAGTGAACCGATTATATATAAAAAAGAGCAACAAAACGAAAGGAGTCTCCTCCTTTTCTTTTTTGCTGCTCTCTTCTCTCGCAATTTTTAATTCAGTTGTCAAATGAAATTCCACGGCTATACCGCGAAAAAACGTTTTGCCTATGTTGTCGGACTACATCGTCCACAACTTTTTACAACTGGTGGAAACTGCCATAGCCCCCATGGATAAACTATCCGTAGCGTCCTTTTTGGTGCGAACCAGTCCGCCCGCGATTACGGGAACCGAAGTAGATTGACTGATTTGATGAATGATTTCCGGCAAAATCCCGGGCAAAATCTCAATTGCGTCCACATCGCTGTTTTTCACTGTCTTATAGGCATTCTCATAGGATTTGGAATCCAGAAGAAAAAAACGTTGAATCACAAAGACTCCGCATTCTTTGGCGTGCTTTGCAACAACCGCCTTGGTGGTAATAATTCCGTCAGGATGGAAATATGTTTTCAAAAACTGAATCCCGCTGCGGTCATTGGCAACACCTTCCAGCAGATCAATGTGGACAAACATTTTCTTGCCCCGCTCATGTACCCTATCTAATAACATCTGCAACTCGCAAATGTTTCCCGCCAGAAGAAAAATCACTTCGCACGGTGAATTAAGGGCTTCTTCCAGATCTGATGAGTCAAAAATCGCTGCAATAACCGGATTGCGTTCCAAAGTTTCGATAAACTCTTGATTCATTAATACACCCCATGACTTCATTTCAATTTCGCGATTTAATTCCACTTTCTATATGTATATGCAAAAATAAAGCAAAATCGAATAAAAAGGCGCACAAAAAACGGCCAGACCGTTTTCTGCACGTCACAATTCTCAACGCAGATATTTATAGTCTATACAAAATATACTATGATACTTTAAGCATTATACACTGTTTATATCTTTATCTCAAGTTATAAAATATACAAAATAAACATATTTTATCTGGTGCTATTACCATAAAGATTCACTGCGTAGCACCTCTTTATTTGTTATCCTATTAAGAAAATCATCGTCCAAACTTCCGGTTGTTAATACATCCATTTTCATGTTCAAAACCTCTTGAAGCTCTTCACATGTTCACAACGAAAAAGCCCGGCTCTCCCCAGACTTTTTTGACAGTCTAAAACGACCGCTATGGCGTAATGCCATAGCGGTCGTTTTGAAAGGCCCAAATTCGGTGTAACCTTACTTTGCGATAGCTGCAACAGCAACCGGGGTTTTCTGCGAATTAATGTAGAAACCGCAGCCCGCACCTATTTTACCAATTGCAGTTACTTTGAAGAAATAATCCTTGCCAATGGATTTGATAAATTCTGTCTTAAACGCTGAAGGGGTCCCCGCTGCGAATTTTGGTTTTGCGTCTGCCGTAACCTTGAAAACATAAGACGCGTTCCCTCTGACGCTGAACGGAAGAGTTGTATCGCTTACAAAATCAGCGCCGACCGTTGCAACCAGTACTTTTATGCCGTTTACATAAATCCCCGCTCTTGCACCCACGTCACCAACGGGGATGAGCTTGAAATAGTAATCATTGCCGACGGTATTAACCAAAGCGTAATTGAATACGCCCGGCGTACCTATTACAAATACCGGAGCGGAACCGTTTTTGCTGGTGATCTTGAACTGGTATAAACCATTTAAACGAAGGTCTTGGGTTGTATCACTGACAAATGTCTGCGCCGGCGTTGTCGGATCAGTTGGATTTGTCGGTTTCGTTGGATTAGTCGGCTTTGTTGGGTCTGTCGGGGTAATTGGTTTCAGGTTTGAGACGGCGTCGTTAAGCGCCTTTGCCGCATCATCAACATCGGATTGAGAAGCGTTCTCATCCTGATTGAGTGTTTTTGCCGTGGCCAGCGCCTTCTGCAGCGCATTCCAGCTGTTCGCGGTATAGCCGCTTTCTATGTACTTGGCCGCATTGGAGATGGCGGCTTCAAGGGCGGTCTTATCCGCGGGCTCCTCAGGCTCAACCACAGTTTTTGCCGTATAAATCTTCAGCCAGTAGTCACCCAGACGGGACTCATCGACCCAGTCGGTTCCGTCATATTTTCCGGAGGGCACGTTCTGCCCATCCTGTTGGATTTGCGGATTCATTACGCTCGCATCCCACCAGACGGGATTGCTTGTATCCGCCGAAGAATACCATTTGTAATTGTTGCGGTAACCGTCGGCACTGCCGGCCACCGTTTGCCCTAATGCGATAGCGTATTTGCTTCCGGCCGTCAGTCCGCTGTAACTTAATTTCGCATGGACTACGCCGCCGTTTTGACTGATATCACTGTCAACATCAGACTTGGATACGGTTGTAGAAGCCAGAGCGCTACCCGTGGGCATCCCGTTGGAATCCGCATGATAAAGTGTAAATGTCGCGTCGCCGTTGGCATTGTTGTCCAGAATTTTAACATCGATTCCGGTTATGTCGGCATAGTCCGGCCTTGCGATAAAGGTCTGGAATCGTTTTATCTGGTCGCCGCCTCCAAAATCGAGGGTGCCTGTTCCGTCACTTGAAAAATCGATCACCGACCGGTCTACCGCTGCCAAACCGCTGATTGCTGTTTGCAATTTGTCAGCCGCCGAGTTAATTTCTTCCTGTGTGGCATCGGCCTTGTCGTTAACCGCTATCGCGGCATTCAGCGCGATTTGCAGTGCAGTCCATGAATTCGGTATGTAATCCCCCTCTGTAAGACCTTGTGCGGTATGAATCATCTGCGCAAGAAGTGTCTTATCGACCGGCTGTGTATAAACTTTCAGCCAATAATCTCCCAGACGGGACTCGTCGATCCAGTTGCTCCCGTCGTATTTACCGGAAGGCACATCCTGCCCGTCTTGCTGAATCTGCGGATTCATTACATTCGATTTCCACCAGTCGGGATTGCTTGTATCCGCCGAAGAATACCATTTATAGTCGTGAGTGCCATCACCGGATTCCGTGTGTCCCAATGCGACGGCATATTTGTTTCCGGCCGTCAGTCCGCTGTAGCCTAACTCCACGTGGACCACGCTTCCCGTCGAACTGATACTGCTGCCGGACACGGTTGCGGAAGCCAGAGCACTGCCCACGGGCATTCCGTCGGAATCCGCATTATAAAGTGCGAATGTCGCGCCGCCGTTGGCATTGTTGTTCAGAATCTTAACATCGATTCCTGTCAGGTTAACATAACCCGGCCTTGCGATAAAGGTCTGGAATCGCTTTACCTGATCACCGCCGCCAAAATCAAGAGTTCCCGTTCCGGCGTTTGAAAAATCGATCACGGACTGATTCTCCTGATACTTTAAGCCGCTGATCGCGGTCTGAAGGCGGTTCAGGGCCGTGTCCACTGCCGTCTGTGTCGCGTCGGCCTGTGCATTGACGTCCTTGGCCGAACTTAATGCAGTCTGCAGCGCCGTCCACGATTCCGATGTAAAATCACCTTGCGTGAGGCCCTGCGCATAACTGATTTTTTGTGAGAGCGGGGTCTTATCCACTGCGCTCACCGTAACCGCGCATTGTGTTTGATGTTTGCCGTCGGGTGTTGTTACCGTAATGTTCGCTGTTCCTATTGATTTGGCCGTAACATTCCCATCCTGATCCACTGATGCAACATCGGGCTGATCAGATTCCCATGATAACTTTTGTAAGTAATAAGGATCATTATACGCGCCAATTTCCTTGAGACCGACATATTTCCCGGAATTCACCGGATTTTGGTTTGTCATGACGACTCGTATTTTCTGTGTGTTTACCGTATTGAAGAGCACAACATTTTCAGATGTGCTGGACGGAACAGACGGTGACTGAACCATGTTCGGCACATTTACAAATTGGGTGCCGTTCCAGTACTGTACTTGATAGTTTTTTGGGGGAACCACTCCGCCTCCGTCGTCATAAAAGGCCAGCCCCAGCCTGTTTACATCTTTGCCGGTGCCAAAATCGATTTGGAACCAGTCTGTGGCATTCTTCGAATTCCAAGAGGTCCATCTCAGGCTTGAACTGTCTTCGCCGTTCACGGCGTACCAGACGTTATCGCCGCCGCATGTATACGAAGCGGATGGTTCAGGGTATCCCGTGCTTTTCTTATTTAACGCAAGACTGGTTGAACCGTCAAATGTCCCCTGAACCGCAGCGACCAATTTATGGGTATCATTAATAGTCATGGACATTTGATCTTTATCCAGTATTACTTCAGCCAGATCTGCCGGATTGGCTTGACTAACGGTAACCGTACATGTCGCCTCAAACCCGCCATCCTCTGTAGTCACGGTGATTATGGCCGTACCTT
Source organism: Bacillota bacterium (assembly GCA_023416955.1). Classification (GTDB taxonomy): domain Bacteria; phylum Bacillota; class Clostridia; order Oscillospirales; family Acutalibacteraceae; genus Caproiciproducens. The sequence goes on from JAEZGM010000042.1 coordinate 74,714, forward strand.
CGGAAACTCCCGTCACATGGCCATATTCATCCACAGACGCGATCTCCGGATGATCCGACTGCCATGTCACCGCCTGATTCTGAGCACTTTCGGGCTGAACGGTTGCTGTAAGCTGTTTCGTTTGATTTATATACAGAGATTTTTCTGAGTCAGGGAGGCTGACTCCGGTAACGGAATCTGTTCCCTTTATATTGACACCTACTTTTTTGAACATATTGTCCACTCTGTCATTGGAGTAGCTTACTTCATCAGCAGTCTGAAAGTCTGGATTTGCTATATTATCGCTTACGGTTACTGAATCGCCCTCAGGAAATGTTACCTCACCCGTTTCAGCATTCCATACCAGGTGTTTTAAGCCTGCTGCGGTAAACATTTTCTCTCCGTTGATATAAACGGAATATCCTTGCGGGATATCGCTGTAATGATTATCCCCGTTCCAGATGACGGACATGTCACTGCCATGATACCTCATATTATTGACTGCAAAATGTCCCCAGCCAATGTCAATCGGATTCAGCTCTATATTATTATCCGCTCTAGGGGTAAGACCCGAAACATCCTCAATGATGGATACGTTGTATTTGGAATGCATGTTGTGATGAATCCAGGATCTGTAGCCCATAGACGAATCCGTCACATCGCTCCAGAATTCATTGGCGTCCGGATAATCGGTATTTCCTCCGACATACATTCCCCAGGCGCCCCAGTACAGCAGCTGCTTGTACATGTCCGGCGTAATATAGGAAGATGGATAGTCCTTAACGGCTTTGGACAGAAAACTCAGGCTTACTCCCATGGAAGACGGAGCGGAATTCCATGTCATTGATTTACCGGCTGCTTCAGCCGCCTTGGAATCCTGAATGTCTCCTATGAGTGCCGGCCATACGACAAAGTCGTTGGAATTTGTCCATAGCTTAAACATCTCTTTATACGTTTCGTCGTCTGTTGGAACAAGCCCCATGGTGAAGGGATAAAAGTTTGTGATATCTTTCCATGGGTTGAGTGCGGAAGAGTTAACATCCTTGTGTAAGAATTCCTTTTTATTGCTGTCCCACATTTTTGTCAAAACTGAATTTTTAATGTTATCGGCCAATGTGCTCATTTCGTCCGCCTTCGCGGTATTCCCGAGCATACCGTACATCTCTGAAGCCGCCTGTGCGTTTGCAAACTCATAAGAGGTGCTAAGGCTGTCTACAGCCCCGCCTGTTGCGCCTGCTCCGCCGCTGCCGTTAAAATATTTAGTGACCGGACTGTCCGAGTCAAAACCCGTCCAGCTTCCGTCTGGAAGCGTGATAATATAGTCGTCGTTTTTATCATACTTCGACATAAAGTCTTTGACATCGTTATAGCCGTAATCGGCAAATTTTTTGAGAATGGCGTCTTGTCCGCCAAAAACTTTATAGGAATCCCATCCGGCTTTTGTAATATAATTGACAAATGCTTTCATCTCAGGGCCATCGGTCCAAAATGGAGAGGCAGGATTATCCTTAAATGCTCCCCCGCCGGCGGTCGCACCCATGGAAAGCCATGTACCGTAGTTAATGTCGGGATTTCTTAAATATCTGCTCTCTTCCAGCTGCCATGGCAGCGGTAGCGTGATTGCATTATTATAGCCGGTAACGCCTTCCACGCTGGTCGGGAATGCATATCCTTTGCTGATCGGCAGCTCGTCGTCCTGTACATTGAACCGGTCAAGCCACCAGCGGTAGTAAATCATTTTCTTGATATTGGTGTCCGGAACATCTATGTAAGGAATGTTGTCCGCCCACCAGCTATTATATTCTCTCACCTGTGTGGTAAACGCGGTATTGGGGTCATAACCCTTAAAGCGTTCATAATCCGTTTTTGATTCAGGGATTTCATCAGTGATAAACCCCATAACAACTTTCTTACTCACGGTTTGACCTGCCGAAACGCTGAATGTGCCTGTCAGACTTGACCCGCCGGCTGTCAGTCCGTCACCCGAAACTCTGGGGTAAATTGTCGTTAATCCTCTGGGCGCTTTATATTGCCCTGTCAACTCATTGCCGCTGGCGGTGGCCGCTCTTGGAGAAGTCACTGTCATGGTAAGCGTTTTTGAAGCGGCTGAATTGTTCTTGATATCCAAGACCGAAACAGCTACGTTATTTTCGGTAAAGAACTTTTTAATATTTACATTCAATCCGTTTGAGTCATTGTATTCACTGCTCCAATAGCTTGGATAGCTAACCCTTTTGCTCACATTTTCCTTTAATCCGCTTGAGGTAAGGTCAATGGTGTAACCGCTTACCCCATCCGTTTTGCTCAAGCTCTGGTCACTGTCTGAATCGTCAATATAGGCGACTTCTCCCGCAAAGCCAAGCTTTGAAGTATCTTGCCATCCCATCCAGATGGATCTGCCTTTTGACAGCATGTTCCCCTGATTATCCGACGTCGAAGGGTCATCCCCCGGCCGCGCAAGCATTCTGTCCATCCAAAAGGATGTTCCGCCCGCTCTCATGTCGGCGTCATAAATTGCCTGCATCATGTTACCGTTTGTGAAGGCTGTGGGTTCAGGCGCCGCACCGGTGCCCTTGAAAGCCGGCAAATTCCCGGCATCGGCACCTGCGGAAGCCATCAGACCCACGCTTATGCCGGAATCTTTTACATCATTGGTATCTGCCGCGTATGCTGTTGCCTGCGGCATGACTGTCGAAGATACAACAAGAAATGAAAGTAAAAATGATAAAATTCTAGGCACTGCACTCTCTTTTCGCAACATAAAATTCTCCCCTTATCAATCTGCTTTTTAAAACGGCTCCCTGATTAATAATCTTCTTCGGCAGCACGAACCCCCTTTCAAAATTTATCCTTCCAAACTGTTTGTTAAGAGTAGGGAAAGACAAGGTATAATTTTTATCACAGGTTGCTTTCGAATTCCTGCTTCCCTGCGGATTCAATCAGGCTTTCCATCAACAAAACAGTTGGAGTGTTCCTGACAACACCCAATATGATCCATGAATCCGCCTGACTATGAGGTTCCAGGCAGACAAGCTCTCCGTCAATCGTTTTCTGGCGTAAGGAGTTTGGTCTGGTTTTGCAGGGCTCCAGCGCATACATCGGTTCTGGAATAGCCCTCTTTGCGATTAATGACCTTGGAAAGCTCTTCAGCGGTCTTACGACAAAGGCTGCTTCACTATTCTTTGAATTTACGATCATCTCAGCGGTTACTTTGCCACTCCCCAGAATCAAATCTGAGTAAGCCGCAAGTTCCGTGACCCTGTCCAAGCCGATTACCTGCTCAGGCACATATTGATAGCATCGTATCGGGTCAAGCACTGTGCCGAAATCATATATTTTAAAAGGATTTTCCTCCGCAGGAGCCGAATCGCGAAGAAGCATTTTATCCTGTGCGACGGGAAGCACGTATTTTCCGCCTTTTGATACAAATTCCCCGGACAGCTGTATATGGTATCCGTCATCCAGGGGTTGCTTTTCGCCGGTTAAATTCCTTGTAACGTCCCTTCTGACTATCAGCGGCGAGCCGAATTTTGTCAGAATTTTAATGTTTTTCTCATAGATCGGTTCAGTTCCATAACCCTTTATGGGAACGATGCCTTCGACGCAAATCTGACCCTGATCCCATGAAACTCGTACAGATTCCAAAGCCGTTTGCGAGTAGGAACCTGTTCCGTGCACCGTTCTGACTTCGTCCGGGGTACCGAAAATTTCAGGACCCAAAGCGGCAACCGCTGAATAAAACCCTTTTTCCCAGCCCTCGTTTTCATAAAGATTCACATTATCCGGATGAAGAAGGTAACCGTCACTTCTATCCCATGTGACTTTCTCCTTATTCAGGTAGATCTCACCAATATCCATTCCTCTTTCGAATATTATTGAAAAAGAAAGCAGGCCGTTGGATACGCCGAGAACATTGATTCCGCAGCCATACCTGTCATTGAATATCTTTTTTTCTATAAAGCCTCCTGAAGGCAGTTCTTTCCGAATGCCAATCTCCAAATCTTCAAATTTCATCAGAATTTCTTTACTCCCGTTCTCCAGCCTGATTATTCTTTTTCACTATAGTCAGTTCACTTTAGAAAACATCCAAGAAACAAGCGCAAAATCTTTGATCTATGGATTTTACGCCTAGGTAACCGATGATTAAGTCATAAGACAATCAGCGGTTACCTTGAGATTGGTTCTGTTTTCAAATGTACTGACTCTACAGCTTCTATGCCATATTTCCAACCAAAATATTGGTGTAAAATGCTTTTAGCATAAAAACTGGGCTGCTGCAAGACTTCCGTTTTGCAACAGCCCAGCGACAACTACATTATAGGCGATAGGGGCTTATAAGTTAATTTGTTATTTATACCTGTTTTTGTAATATTTTTTATAAAATAACTTATTGTAAAAAAATTATTCACCAATTCGAATTAAGATTGTAATATTTTTATAATTATTTAATTTTTTTACTTTTACTTTCTATTGATAATTTCCAAATCAACATTATTTAATTCTCACGCATTGATCTTTCTGAAGCGGTAATGCCTTAAATTCATATACTTCTGATTGTAGATAAGGTAACATTTGACAGGTCGGGCGCCACCAAATCCGCTTCGGTAAGAATTTTCTCACTGCCGATTCCCACACACTTCATGCCTGCCCGATGAGCAGCTTGAACACCTGCGACAGCATCTTCAAAAACGACGCAGTATTTTGGTTCAATTCCAATGGCGGCAGCACCCAAAAGGAAAACCTCCGGGTCCGGCTTGGCATGCGTAACGTTGTTTCCATCAATGATGCCATCGAAAAATTTTCCGATTTCCAGGCAGTCGATAATTGCAGAAGCGTTTTTGCTTACCGAACCAAGGGCAATTTTGATCCCTTCACTGCGCAGCTTCATCAGCAGGGCCTCAACACCCGGTAATAGTTCTTCTCTGGTCATTTTACTGATGTATTGTATGTATCTGTTATTTTTTTCTTCAGCAAACCGCTTTTTCTCCTCTTCATTATATATTTTGGTACCGAGGCTCAGTAAAATTTCCAGGGATTCCATGCGACTGACACCTTTCAGGCGTTCGTTGTCTTCCTCTGTAAAGCTGATTCCCAACTGATCCGCCAGGCTTTTCCACGCTATAAAGTGATATTTCGCGGTATCACATATTACTCCGTCCAGATCAAATATGCATCCGTTCACTTGATTCATAACTCATACCTCTTTCAGTAATAGTTCTATAGTTTTGTGGGCTGGTTCCAGCGTATTTGCTGAAAACGTTGGTAAAATATGCGGGATCACTGATTCCCACCAAGTAACCGACTTCAGAAATAAGATAGTCCCCGCTTTTCAACAGTTCTTTTGCTTTTTCTATGCGGTATTTATTTAATGCGGTAATAATGGAATCACCGGTTTCTTTTTTGTACAGGCGGCTCAGATAGCTGCTGTTCACATGAAACAGCTTTGCCATGTCATCAAGCTTGATCGGCAACCCGTAATTTTCTTTGATGAAATTATTTACCTGCACAACTAAGTGATTGTAGTGACTCGGTGCTGAAATATCCAGTCTGATGACATCCTGAAACACGCCTTCCATAATTTTATATATCATGTTTAATGTCTGGCACTGGATAATTTGAGCGCTGGTTCTTCGATGCAAACTGTCATTGCATGAAATATGAATGTTGTTGTCAGTTAGCTTTCGGAAACAGGTAGACAGCAGCAAAAGAACTTCAATTTTAAAGTTTTCAAGGTCGTTCATGGAATTTATGTAAGAGTTAAAGAATTCCTGAAGATGAACTGTAATCGATTGTTCGTCATGAACAGAGATATCATTCAGAATAATATCAGCATACTTTTGTCCATCTTTTGGGGGATCACTGTATTTTTGTTTTATCACATCCTTATAAAGCGCCATTCCATTGTATTGAAAGGTGTGATTGAGCGCATATTTTGCTTCTTCTCCAGATTGCTTTATGTCGGCGGACCGGAGATGCTGGGTGCTTACCCCCATGCTCAGATCAAAAAACATATAATTTTTAACGGTAGATAAAATTTGATTGCACACAACGACAACGGAACGCAGATTTGATACTTCATTTGAATCGTCAAAATTGATTAGAATAAACAGCAGGTTGTCATTCAAAAGAACACAAAGATGAGAATAATCCTTAAAAGACAGATCAAAGAAATTCTTTACGGAAAGGCTGATTTTTTCCGTGCTCTTTTCAAAATTGCTTTGTTCGGTAGTATCAATTTCAGCTATGACGATAAAATAATATTTTAAATGTATATCATAACAGGCAAACCATTCCAAAATCTCTTCAGCGTCTTTCAGAGATCCGTCCAGCATACTTTTTACTACAATCGGTTTCATGAGCATGTCATTTCGTGTCGGAATGACATGCTCATTCTGGCTGGCTCGTTGACTGTTAATTTTTCCAATCGAATCTTTTACCGCCTTTGGCAAATCTTTAATAAAGTTGCTTTTTAGCACATATTGAAATATTCCAAGATTAATCGCCTGCTGGGCATACTCGAAATCGCTGTATGCCGAAAGTAAGATCACCCCCGTTTGCGGGTGATTCTCTGAAATGTATTTTGCAAGCTCCAGGCCGTTTATTCCCGGCATCTTAATATCTGTGATTACCAAATCGACTGTGTTTTTTTCAAGGAAGTGAACTGCCTCCGTTCCGTTGGGGGATTCTCCGGAAATCTCACAATCCAGCTGGTTCCAGTTGATCAGGGATATAATGCCTTTTCGCAGTATATATTCATCTTCTACAATCAAAATCTTGGTCATCCATGATTCTTCCTCTCTCGTCATTTGTAAGTGCCGGAAAAGAAATATAAGCGCAGGTTTTTACAAAGGGCTCGCTTTCGAAACGGATTCCGTACTGTTCTCCGAAAAGAAGCTTGATGCGTTTGTTCGTATTGATGATTCCTATGCTGTGGCTTCCTTTTGGTGTTGCACCATGTTCTTGCAGAACCTTTTCCACATCAAACCCTTTTCCGTTGTCGCATACGGTGACAAGTACATTATCTTCGTCACGGCGAATGAAAATCGTTACTTCTCCACCGAAAAAATTGTCCTCGATTCCATGAATGACGGAGTTTTCGACCAACGGCTCGATACTGAGGCGCGGGATATACAGTTTCAGAATGTCGTCGCTTTCCACATGAATGCTGTATTTCAATTTGTCCTGAAAACGGGTACCCTGAATGTAAAGATAACATTTTATATGCTCCAGCTCTTTTTCAACCGTAACAAACAGATTTTCGTTATGCAGATTAGCGTCGAGAATACTGCTCAAAGCTGTTACCATTTGAAATATCTCATTTTCGTTATGGAGCAGAGCTGTGGTGCTGATTGTCGTGAGTGTATTGACTAAAAAATGGGGGTTCATCTGCGACTGCAAAAATTTTATATCCGCATCCTTTAAAAGCATCTTGCTAATGTAAACTTTATTGATCAGCGTTTTAATTTCTGAGACCATACTGTTGAAAGTGTTGCTGATGTTCTTGAGATCCAAATCATGATAGTCCGGTAAAACCGCATCATAATTTTTGACGCGAACCTGATTCAGCGCCATATTCAGATCTCTGATAAACTTTGTATATATGCTGGATACAAAAGCGGCAGTCGCGGCAAAAAAGATAATAAATATGATCATAACAAAAAGATAATATTGCAAAGGTTTTAATACCTGCTGCGTAATCGAACTTTTCGGCACAGAAATTTCAATGGAAAAAGAGTCGTCCGGCAGGTTCCTATATACAATAAAATTGGAAGTTTCATCAAGATAAGCGTTTTGCGGCTGGCCTTTATCGGAATTAGCTTTCCCGATCAGTTCATGACGGTTGCTGAAGAAAATGGTATGGTTATTTGCAATATTCGCGGTGGCGTTGAAATTCAGCTGATATAATTCCTGCGCAACGCTGTCCGAATTAATCGCAAATATAAGGGTGAGCTGTTTGCTTTGCGTTACATCGTTCATTCTTCGGATCATATAAACTGTTTTATCGGATAAATAATAGAAGCTCATTTGCTTGATGCCTTTTGTTGTTTCAAAAATTTTTTCATTTCGCTGCTGGCTTTGCGGCAGACTTTCCGCATTGCGAGATGCCAGACGGGCGCTTTTCCCATCTGCAAACATATAAACAGAGTCAATATATTTTAAGAGCCATGCATGATTAAACATCAAATTGGATTCGATTTCACTGCGAAGATTCGCTATATTGTTATAACTGGAAAAGGAATCGTTTGTAAAATCCAATTCTCTGTTTTGCCATCCGCGCATATAAGGATTGGCAAGAAAGGCGAACGACGTATTGTCTATTTCTTCAAATTTGTGCGAAATGGAGGTCACTGCCTGGCTTATGGAGGAATCCATTCTATCATAGGCTTCCTGCTTTAATGTTGTATAATATGTGTAGAAAAAATAGGTGCCGGAAACTACTACCGCACATACAATGACTAAAATTGTATGTAAGATAATTTTTTTGCGTATTGTAGTATTTCTAATCATTTTATAAACCTTCACTGCACTGCATTTTAAAATTGGACAGGCTTGTGCCCAATTCAAACCGGCGCCGCTTGCTGCCCGGAGCTCTCCGTCCCGCCAAAGTGAATATATTATACTATAGTTTTAAAGATTAATATATAAATTTGTCAAATCAGTCAAAATAGAAGAACAAAAGTAAAAATATTATAAGTGGGGCGTTTAAAAAAGCAAATGACATTTCCATCCACTTTTTAGGTAAATATTTTTATATTAGAAGTACGGATCGTCTATTCAAACGCGACAATTATTTTTCTATAATTTTAGCAGCAAAAAGTAATAGCCTAAATAGGGTGTGCCTGAAGAAGACAGCCGGGACGATTTGAACAGTCGACGCTGTGCGCGGTGGCGAATTATGATAAAAACTGGATTCTTTCAGTTTTAAAGGCTTGCGCATAAATTATACGCTGCACTGTATCCTTTGTTCCGCATACTTTTATTTTCTCAGACATCCCCCAGAAAAACAGGAGGAATTGTGGATGAAAAAGGTCTTAAAATCCGGCTCAGCAATTTTGCTGGCAGCGCTCATGGCTGCATCTGTTTTCGGATGCAGCAGCACCCCGGCCAATACAAGCGTAGCAAGCACGGGTTCCGGTTCCGGCTCAAGCTCCAGTGAAGTAGTCATCAAATACCCGACATTTCGCGTAGGTACGAACGTCGGCGCAAAAGCGGAAAAGAAGATTATTGACGGTTTTAACGAGAAGTACAAGGGAAAAATCAAGGTCGAGGTAGAAGAGCTTCCAAGCGATTCTTCATACACCGATAAAATGAAGGTTCTGGCAGCATCGACAGCTCTTCCCGACATTGTTGAAGGAAAAGACGGTGTTTTGGAACTCGCCATCCGCAACGGGCAGGCAATCGATCTTTCTTCTTATGTTAACGCGGACGCCGATTACAAAAAGGTTATCGGGCCGGACGCAATCAAAGCAAATACGCGTGACGGCAAGCTGTATTCAATTTCAAGCGGCAGGCAGCTGATCGGGTATTTTTATAACAAGGATTTGTTCGCGAAAGCGGGGATAACTCCCGCAAAGACCTGGGATGAATTCATGAGCAATTTACAGAAGCTCTCTGATAAAGGTATTACGCCTATTTCAATGATGACGGGCGAAAACTGCTGGTCCACAAATCTGCTGCTTGGCGCGATGGTTGGAACAGCAAACAGTACCGGCAATGAGTTTATGACAACAAAATATCCGACTTCATATAACACACCTGAAATGCAGGCCTCCCTGGATAAAATTAAAACGATCCTCAGCAAATACACAACGAAGGATGCAATCGGTGCGAAATATGATATCGCAGCCAACCATTTCCTTCAGGAAAATACCGCAATCATTGCCAATGGCCCCTGGATGACCACGGATTTTTCAAATACGGATAAAGCGACAGCGGGTTTGGCTGATAAAATCGGCGTAGCTCTTTACCCGAACGCCGGTGTTTACGCTCAGTACGAAATAGGATATATGGTATGTTCCAAGGATAAAGCGAAGCAGGATGCCGCGTTCGAATTTATAAAATATAAAACAAGCGCGCAATCCCAGCAGATCATGTTGGAAGACAGCGGAACAATCCCACTTACGAGCGAAGTACAAATGTCGGATGAATACAAGAAGAGCAATCCGCTGGTCGCGCAGCTGATCAGCCTGAGCGGCAACGCAAAATTCATGTTCAATTCGATTGACCAAATCAGTTATGCGGGCGTCATTACGGAGATGAGCAAGGATTATCCTTCTCTTGTTTCAGGTGACATGAGTGTGCAGGATATGACTACAGCCATGACGGAAGCGGCTTCGAAGAACAAATAAGCAAAAAGGGAACAGTCGGTTAATTGCATAGCTCCCATGTAACATGGGAGCTATGCTTAAAATCGGCAGCAAGGGTATACATATGAAAAAAAATAAAACAGGTATTATCTTATTTTTAGTGCCTGCAGTATTGCTTTTTCTCGCTGTTTTTGGTGCGTCACTGGTCATGCTGTTCGGATCTTCATTTACAGATTGGTCCATCGGTTCCGCTATCAATTTTGTAGGAATTAAAAATTACATCAATTTGTTTCATGATAAAAGTTTTCTAAAAGCGACTGAAAACACGCTGATTTGGGTGGTGCTGCAGTCCGTCGTTCATGTGACCATCGGCGTCCTAGTGGCATTAATTCTCGCACAAAAAAAGTTTTATTGGAAATTCATCCGAACCGTCTATATGATTCCCAACATTATCTCTTCGGCGGCACTTGGAATGATGTTTATGATTTTGCTGAATCCGCAGTTTGGTATTGTAAATAAGATCATTCAGTCGATGGGGTTCCACGACTTTAATGTTAACTGGTTTCAGAACAAAGGAACGGCGTTCGGAGCTGTTACGGCGATATGGCTCCCTTATGCGGCGACAATAACAATTCTGGTATTGGCCGAAATATCGGCGATTGATACGTCGATTTATGAGGCCGCACAGGTGGACGGCGCGACAAATTTCCAGACTACCGTTTACATTACTGTTCCCATGCTGCGCAACATCATTGGCACATCAGCGGTATTAGGCGCGACCAGCATGCTGCAAAAGCTGGATGTATTGATGATGACGACACAGGGCGGTCCGCAGGATCGTACGCTTAATCTTCCGCTGTTCATTTATAATGCTGCGCTGACCGATAATGACTTTGCCCGCGCGAACACGGCAGGCGTTTATTTGATCATAATCGGTCTGACAGCTGTTTTGATCATCAACAAAGTATTCCGCGTCGGTAAGGCGGATAATTAAGAAAGGAGAAGTCGAAATGAAGGAAAAAGCAATATCACTCTCAAAGCCGATTATAAAAATATTATGTGGCTTATTCATTGTGTTCATCGCGGCAATCTCTCTTCTGCCTTTCTTATGGGTATTTATCTCCTCTTTTATGCAAAACCGCGACATCATATCTGGAGTTGTCAGCTTTTCGGACGGAATCAGATTTGATAACTATGTGAAAGCGTTCCGTATTGCGCCGCTTGCAAGATTTTATGTCAACAGCATCATTGTGGCGGTAGGGGGAACTGCGCTGAACCTCGTCGTTATGTCCATGGCTGCTTATGTGATCGCACGTTTTCGATTCAGACTGAATGCAACAATCAGACTTCTGTTCACCTCTGTTTTGTTTATTCCGTGTGCGGCGCTGCTGCTGCCGCTTTATATCTCAATCAATAAGCTGCATCTCTATGATAATGTGCTGGGGTTGATTTTGGTATATGCCGGTCTTGGTATGGCAACTACATTTTATATCATGATGAGCTATTACCTGACGATTCCAATGACGTTGGAAGAGGCTGCATATTTGGACGGTGCCAACTTCTTTTACACATTTTTCAAAATAATCCTTCCAATTTCAAGACCCAGTTTCGCAACAGCGGGTGTATTGCAGTTCCTGCTTTGCTGGAATGAATTTCAGTTTGCTCTGGTTTTGACAACAGGCGATAACGCCCGAACTTTGCCGATTGCCCTTTACTATTTTACCAGCCAGTTTGCCAGTGATTACGGCGCTATGTTTGCTGCAACCGTGCTGATTGCACTGCCCAGTATTATCATTTACTGTTTGCTGCAGAAGCAGGTTATTTCAGGGCTTACAGTCGGCGCAGTGAAAGGATAAAAAGAATGAATGACTTTTTGATTGAAGAAACAGAATATAATCCAAAATGGAACAAAACCTACGAAGGGATTATGGCGCAGGGAAACGGCTATCTGCACGTACGCGGCAGCTTTGAGGAAGGTCTGGAAGACGCTCCCCAGAATGAAGTGTATACCCGCACGATGAAGAGCGTTACAACCGAGGTTCAGCGCAGTCCGCTTTCAAAATGCGGAACATATATTCCTCTGATAATGGGCAACCATCCTGTGTTGGGTGAAGTTATCATCAATCTTCCGTTTTTTATGGATATTTCTATCAGGGCTGACGGAGAGAAGATTGACATGATCCGCAGTAAAATTTTAAAGTACCGCCGCTCCTTGGACATGAAAAACGGGCTTCTGACACGCTCGGTTACGGTGGAGACAAAAAGTGGCTGTCAATTGGAAATCGTTTGGGAACGATTCGCGAGTATGGAATCAAAGCACCTGTTTGTTCAGAAAGTGAATTGCCGGGTGCTGCGGGGAACACCGAAAATTGAATGGAGTTCCGGAATCAAGGCAGACGTTACAACAAACGGATATTGCCATTTTCAAAATATAACCGTGGCACAGGAGGATGATGTGCTGACCTGCTTTACGGAAACGGACACCGATTTTCGTGTAATGATGAAAAGCGCTTTTCAGTTTGGACACGGAAGTCAGAATAAAACTGTCAAAAAGAGCAGTAATCAGATATCTTATCTTTGGGAAAAAGACCTGACGGCCGGGGAAAGCTTTTCTTTCTGTAAGTTTTCGGTCTTCGGAAGCAGCCGGGACTGCGATCATGTTTTGATCGACCAGGTTCTGAAGAACGCAGAAAGAAAGGGCTATGAAGCGCTTTTGGCAGAAAATACAGCTTCCTGGGAAGAGCTGTGGGGAAACGCAGATGTACAGATTCAAGGCGACGATCAATTGCAGAAGGGCTTGCGGTTTTCAATCTATCATCTTCTGCGGAGCAATACAGGGTATGATGACAGAACCCAGGTTTGTGCAAAAGGGTTTGCCGGCGAAGCGTACTATGGCCGCTATTTTTGGGACAGTGAAGTCTATCTGCTGCCGTTCTATTTATATACCAACCCAAAGTCGGCGCTCAGCCTCATCATGTACCGATACCACACATTGGACGGAGCGCGCAGGAACGCGGCACGCTACCACTGCAGGGGCGCCCGCTATCCTTGGCATTCGGGACTCACAGGCGAAGAACAGTGCAGCCTGTGGGAGTATGCGGACAATGAAGTACATATTACTGCCGATGTCGCATTCGCGGTCATGCACTATTACCGCGCCACGGATGACTATGATTTTATACAGAATTACGGACTTGAAATCTTACTGGAAACCGCGCGTTTCTGGATGGATAGAATTGACCGGTATTCAAACGGAGAGATTCACCTTTTGAACGTAATGGGGCCGGATGAGTATTCCCCAATGACGAAAGACAATGCGTTCACAAACAGCATGGTAAAATACAACCTGAATTCTGCGGTGGAAATGGCCGAGCTGATCCGTAAAAGAAATCCGGAATCCTATGCCGGACTGGTTCGTAAAATAAACTTCCAGGAAAGTGAACTGGAAAGCTTCAAACAAGCCGCTGAGTTATTGCCGATTCCTTACGATCCCGAACGGGATTTATATTTGCAAAGCGCGGATTTTGAAGATTATGCGGCTATTGACATGGACGGATTATGGAAGGACAGAAATAGACCGTTTGGTTTTTTTGCAACTCAGGAAAAAATATATAGAAGCAAATGTTTAAAACAGGCAGATATCCTTGCTCTTATGATGCTGTTCCCTCAGCGTTTTTCCGATCATCAGGTTGAGGTGGCTTACGATTATTATAAGCCATTGACAACTCATGATTCTTCACTGTCTACGGTTGTACATGCGATAATAGCAAATCGCATCGGACGTTCGGAGGACTTGGGACGCTTTATGGCGGATGCTGCCGCGAAAGATCTGGACATTCAGGAAAGGGGCGCAGAAGACGGGATCCATATCGCGAACTGCGGCTGTATCTGGCAGGTTATGTTAACAAGCCTTTGCGGAGTATCGTTTGCTTATAATTCGGAAGAATTCACCGTTAAGCCGAATCTTCCCCCAAATATTACCCGTATCTCGTTTCATATTTTTTGGCATGGCGCTCAAAAAGAGGTTATCGTATCCAGAGACAATGTGGAAATGCGGTAGCAGTGTCAGCAGAACTTAATCCCGTACCGTTGCATTTAGGCTGGATTCATCAAACTGCCAAAGCGCAGCGGACGATCGACCCTTAATAATCACAGAATTCACTCTATTTATAGAACTCCGATAGAATCAGGTGATTTGATGAAGTATTTCACTGTAGAATTTGAGAAACAATTAGATTCAGCTGTTGATCGTGAAACAGCAGAGAAAATGATATCTGAGCAAACCAATAAATATTGGCTGGAGTTTGACAGCTGTGCACATAGGCTGCCAAAATCTTTTTCAGCCTACTATAAATCCATGGGGTTTCATGACTACAATATAGAAAAATTAGAATTGATAAAACGCAGAACGAAGAACAAAACTTTTTTAGATATCATTATGCAGCTCACTGATGAAGGTAAAACCTATGAAATTCATTATTTTAATGTAATAAGATATGAAACAATAATTGACGAGGACAGCTATTGTGAAATAGGCGACTATTTGGATGATGAGATTCTTCCTGTTAATGATGAGTATCTGTCCCATGAATTTCACTTTTATAGCAGTGCAAACCATGTTACTATCCACTTCAAGAAACTGTCATTTAAGAAATTATAGTTGGCAGCAGTTTAGAGGCATACTTCGGCAAATGATCACTTACCTTTAGAAAGGTTTCCATTACGGTATTAAATCTTGCCATTGCATCAGGAAGAAAGATAAAGCTGTGGTTTTTCTGTGCGGAGAAAGCCGCGGCGTAATCGTTACACCGCTTTGCTCAGTGCATCGGTAACAGCCGACATAATTCCCCTGCTGCTGAAGGTTGCGCCTGAAACGGCATTCACCTCTGCCGACTGCCCAAAGATAATTTCCTGATCGATAACAGGGTATGCACGATTAAAAAATCGCGCGTCGTCATCGGTGGAAACCACTGATACGTCCGTCACCTTACCGCCGCTCACGATGACGGAGACCGTCGTAGTGCCGCCCCGGAATCCGGTTCCCGACCCTTGGTATGTGCCGTCCTTGTATTGCCCCTGGCTGTCGGACGCGGCCTGCGAAGACGCCGTATCCGGGTTGGTACCCTGCGCGGCTCCGCTTTCCGCCTCCTGCGTATAGGATGAGGGCGCAGCGGCTGATTTTACAGCGGACATACTTGTAGTGAGTGTACCGGCGTAATAGATTCCCACCATAGCGGCAACTGCCAAAGCGCCCGTCAGTGCCGGCTTCAGATCGCTTTCGGCGGCGGAAACGCTCACATTCCCGCGCGGGCAGGCAGAAACGCACGAAAAGCAGTTGATGCACTCGCCGGAACGAACGGTGTCCTTCTCATAAAGAGCAATGCCCATCGGGCAGCCGACCGCACAGGCCCGGCATTTTCCGCAGTCTGCTTTGGGCTTCCGAATGCCGATAACACGCAGCTTTGAAATGATGGTAAAAACAGCCCCGAGCGGGCAAAGATACCTACAGAAAAATCGATCCACAAAGAATGAAGCGGCTATGATAAGAACCAGAATAATCAGCGCCGGCGCTAAATTGGTCGCCACATAGCCCAGATTGGGCATTTTTCCGACGGCCGACAGCATCCCGAAGGCGTCCCAGGGGTTCGCATTCTGAAACGCATCCACCCCGAAGGTCCACACCGCCGCAATCAGAAATACCAGCACGACGTATTTCAGCCATTTCAGCGCGCGGTCTGTTTTTTCGCCGATACGAAATCTGTGCTTGAAAACCCTGCGGGACAGCATGGATATAAAATCCTCCATAGAGCCGAAAGCGCACGCCCATCCGCAGAAAAATCTTCCCAGCAAAATAGTGGCGGGGATTATTGCGATTGCTTCTATTTCCTGCGGCAGTAAAGCTACAAAATTGAACTGATGCTGGATCACACTTATATAAATCTGCTTAATTCCGCTGAACACGCTTATGTAAAGTCCGGGCAGAAAAATAAAAAGTATTATTTGAAAAGCTGCACGCAGCAGCCGGATTGTATTTATTTTACGTTTTTTATTTGTCATGATTGCTCCTGTTTCTTTCTTTAATGATATGGCTTACACAGAGCCAGCGAACTTTTCAGCCCTTCTGTCGCGAAAACCTTTCCTTCTTCTGTAACGAACACAGCTTCAACGGAAAACTTCTTTAACAGCCAAATCCCCCGCTGTACGCCGAGCACAAACAGGGCGGTTGTAAGCGCGTCGGCCTGCGCGGAATTTCCTCCGATTACGGTGACGCTCATCAGCCCGTTGTGTGCCGGTTTCCCCGTAAGCGGATCTAAAATATGATGATACCGGATACCGTCCCGAACAAAAAAACTTTCGTTGCTGCCCGAAGTAACGAAAGTCCGCCCGGCGACCGGGAGCACAGCCATAAATCTTCCGGTTGCGTTCATCGGGTTCTGAATGCCGATTTTCCACGGAGCGCCGTCCGGCGCTGTACCCATAGCGACAATATTGCCGCCCAAATCAATCAGTGCATTCTTGATGCCGTCTTCTTCCAGAATCCGTTTTACTTCGTCGGCGGCGTACCCCTTGGCAATTCCGCCAAGGTCAACTGACTGCCCCGGACGTTTCAGTGAGGCGGAATATCTCTTTTCATCAAGAACGAGGTCACTGTAATCAACCAGCCGCGCCGCCCGAAGGATTTCCTGCTCCGGGGGAATATAGCTGCCTTTCTTTCCGATGCCCCACAGCTCCACAAGCGGACGGACGGTAATATCAAACGCGCCGCCAGAAACGGAACTGAATTTTTTGGCGAGCTGTAAAAGGCGGAATGTTTCAGGAAATACATTTACAGCCCCGCCGCCCGTGCTCCGATTCAATGAGGAAATATCACTGCCCGCCTTAAAAGCGGACATTCGGTCATCTATTTCAAGTACCCGTTCCATGGCACGATTAATTGCCGCGTAATTTTTTCTGCCGGATATTTCAATTGAATTGTAGGTTCCCAGCGCTTCGAACCGGCATTTTATTCCCTTTGACTTTTCTATCATTTCGTTTATGGTAATCACCCCGCTTCATCTATAGGCACTATTCTAAGCAGAATTTGTTATGATGCCATGATAAAGTTGTGAGGAAACTGTGAAAAAGCATTTTATCAGCTTTTAAATGCTTTTGCGGTACTGTCGGGATGGGACGGTGCACCCGGCGCAAAATTCAGCTGAAAATATTTTAAGATATCTGATTGCAGAACAAAGGACGCAGTCTTTCGGCTGCGCCTCTCTTACCGGATATTGACGATCTACTTTTCGGCCTGTAATCACTCGGTAAATCATCGCCTATTGCGATATGATTTTATGGATTCCTGCCCCCACTAGGAAACGGCTGCCGTTTTTCGCGTATAGATAGTTATAAAGAATCGCATGCCTGATTTCGTCCGTAATAGTTTCCGTTAGCATGTTGATGTGTGCACGTATGTACAAGTACGGCGGCTTTCGTTTGAAAGCCGCCGTAAATCGAAGCGTTGTTTTTATTTCTGCCCGTAGTAGGCGCCTGCGCCGTGCTTGCGCAGGTAATGCTTGTCGAGCAGCTCCTGCTGCATGGGCTGCATGGGCTCCTTTGCGGTAAGCTCGGTGTGCCACGCCATCATGGCAAGCTCCTCCAGCACAACGGAGTTGTGAACCGCCTCGAAGCAATCTTTGCCCCAGGTAAACGGGCCGTGGGAATGAACCAACACAGCCGGAATTTCATTCGGATCAATGTTGCGGAAGGTTTCGGCGATGACGTTCCCGGTTTCCAACTCATATTTCCCCCGAATCTCTTCCGGCGTCATTTTGCGGGAACAGGGAATTGTACCGTAGAAATAATCCCCGTGCGTGGTGCCGTAAGCGGGAATTCCGCGCCCGGCCTGTGCCCATATCGCCGCCCAGCGGGAATGCGTGTGCACAACGCCGCCGATACCGGGGAATTTGTTGTACAGCACGCAGTGCGTCGGCGTATCGGAGGAGGGGTTCAGTTTTCCTTCTACCTTTTCTCCGTTCAAATTGACTACTACCATATCGTCCGGCGTCAGCTCGCTGTACGGTACCCCGGAGGGCTTAATGACAAACATCCCGCTTTCCCGATCAAAACCCGAAACATTTCCCCATGTGAATACCACAAGGTTATGCTCCGGCAGCAGCAGGTTTGCTTTGCAGACCTGCTCTTTTAATGCTTCCAGCATAAAAATCACTCCTTGGCGGTTATTTTTTCAGCTTCCAGACCAGATCATTCCACGTCAGTTCTTTACGCAGCGCGTTGATGTCTGTTTCCTCACCGATGTGAATGAATTCAATATCCATAATCTCCGCGAAATCACGCAGATCCTCCGCTGTGAGGTCATAGCTGAGGACGCTGTGGTGCGCGCCGCCCGTATAAATCCAGGCTTCCGCACTGGTTTCCAGATTCGGCAGCGGCTTCCAGAGCACCGCGGCAACGGGGAGCTTCGGCATATCATGCTCCTGCTTTTGGCACTCCACATCATTGACGATCATACGGAAACGGTCGCCCATATCAATGATGGTCGCAAGTACCGCCGGGCCTGCCTTGGTGCGGAACGTGAGGCGGGCGGGGTCCTCGCGCCCGCCGATGCCCAGCGGGTGCACCTCAATTTTCGGCGTATCGCTCGCCAGCGAGGGGCAGACCTCCAGCATATGGCTGCCCATATTCATGGCGCAGGCGGGGTCAAAATGATAAGTATAATCCTCCATGAACGCGGCGGAACCGCCGAGGTCGGCGCTCATCAGCTTCATAATACGGCAAAGCGCCGCGACTTTCCAGTCGCCTTCCCCGGCAAAGCCGTAGCCCTGCCGCATCAAGTCCTGTACGGCGAGCCCGGGCAGCTGGCGAAGCTGCTGCAAATCCTCAAAATTGGTATGGAACGCGCCGAAGTTTTCTTCTTCCATGAATTTTTTCAGCGCAATTTCCTCACGCGCCTGATAGCGTACGGCTTCCATGTTACCGGTTGCCATTTGGTAATGCGCTTGGTATTCCTTTATCTGCGCGTCGATTTCCTCTTCGGTAACGGCTTCCACCCGGCGAATAATGTCGCCCACGCCGTAATAATCAATCTGCCAGCCGAACTTCATCTGCGCTTCAACCTTATCGCCGTCGGTGACAGCGACTTCGCGCATATTGTCGCCGATGCGCAGCACACGCAGCCTGCGGCTTTCGTAAGCGCCGACGGCGGCGCGCATCCAGCCCGCCATTCTGCGGCGCAGCTTTGTGTCCTCCCAGTAGCCGGAGATAACCTTCTGCTGCAGGCGCATCCGCGCGGCAATGTAGCCGTGTTCGCGGTCGCCGTGCGCGGACTGGTTCAGGTTCATAAAGTCCATGTCGATGGTGTCCCACGGAATGTCGCGGTTAAACTGGGTATTGATGTGCAGCAGCGGCTTCTGCAGCGCGCTGAAGCCGCGAATCCACATTTTGCTCGGGGAAAACGTGTGCATCCAGGTAATGACACCCGCGCAGTTCGGGTCGGCGTTCGCCGCCGAAAGCGCCGCGAAGATTTCTTCGGAATTGCGTACCACCGGCTTCCAGACCAGCGTGCAGGGAATCGCCGGGTCGGCATTCCAGCCGCTGACCATTGTCTTCGCGTGTTCGTCTACCTGCTTTAAAACATCTTCTCCATACAAATCCTGACTGCCTACCACAAACCAAAACTCATATTTCTTTAAATCGGACATACTGATTTCCCTCCCATTATTTTTATGATAAGTTTTCTGTACTAATTTGATTACGCCTGCTTTTTGAGCTGCTTCAGACGCTTCATCACGTCGTTTTCTCCGCGCCCGAAATAGTCGTGCAGCGTGCGGTACTCCGCGAACAGACTGTCATAGATTTTGGTGTTTTCGGGATTCGGCATGTATACGGTATTTTTTACGCGCCCCATGCTGCGGGTCGCTTCGAAAATATCGTCGTACCCTCCCGCGGCTTCGCCCGCCGCACGGGAGGCGAAGATTGCGGAGCCGAGGGCAGGGCCCTGCTCCGAACCCGCGATCTTTACCGGCATATTTAATACGTCGGCGTAAATCTGCATCATGAGCGGGTCTTTCTGGCTGATTCCGCCGGAAGCGAAGAATTCTTCCACCGGTACGCCGTGCTCACGGTAATTTTCCACAATTATGCGTGTGCCGAACGCGGTCGCTTCAATCAGCGCGCGGTAAATTTCCTCCGGCTTGGTCTGGAGCGTCATACCAAGAATCATGCCAGTTAAATCCACGTCCACCAGCACGGAGCGGTTTCCGTTCCACCAGTCCAGCGCAAGCAGACCGCTTTCGCCCGGCTTTTGTGCCGCCGCTTTTTCGCGCAGCAGCTTATGTATGTTTTTGCCTTCGCTTTTTGCTTCCTCCTCATAAGAGGCGGGTAGGCAGTTTTCAATGAACCACGCAAAGTGGTCGCCCACACAAGACTGGCCGGCTTCGTACCCGAAGTAACCGGGCAGCACGCCGTCCTCCACCACGCCGCACATACCGGGAACCTGATGTTCCTCCGTACCCATCATGATATGGCAGGTGGAAGTACCAATGATGGCGAGCATTTTCCCCGGGCCGTCAATGCCCACCGCCGGAACGCAGACGTGCGCGTCCACGTTGCCGATCGCGACGGCAATGCCTTCTTTCAGCCCGGTCAGCTTCGCGGCTTCGGCGGTCAGCGTGCCCGCTTTATCGCCGAGGGGGGTAATTTCGCGGGAAAGCTTTTCGTCCACCACATTCTCAAGGCGGGGGTCAAGTGCTTTAAAAAAGTCATTGGAGGGATAACCGGTTTTCTTGTTCCAAATCTCCTTGTACCCGGCGGTGCAGGAATTGCGGGTTTCGCGGCCGCACAGCTGCCAGATGATCCAGTCCGCCGCTTCAATCCAGCGGTCCATCGCGCCGTAAACCTCGGGCGCTTCGTCCAGCACCTGCCACAGCTTCGGAATCGCCCACTCGGAGGAAATCTTCCCCCCGTAGTTCTGCAGCCACGGCTCCCCGCGCCGCGCGGCGATTTCGTTCAGGCGGTTCGCCTTGTCCTGCGCGGCGTGGTGTTTCCACAGCTTTACATAAGCGTGGGGATTGTGTTCGAATTCCGGAAGGAAGCAGAGCGGTGTGCCGTCGACTTTCACCGGAAGTACGGTGCACGCCGTAAAGTCCGTACCGATGCCAATTACGTCTTCTGCGGAAACGCCGGATTCTTTCAGCAGCGCGGGAATGGTGTTCGCCAGTACGTCGATGTAATCCTGCGGATGCTGCAGTGCCCAGTCATGGCCAAGCGGTGTGCCGTCCCAAAGACGGGTGTCCATCACCGCGTGCGGGTATTCGTAGACCGCGTTGGCAACCTCTTCTCCCGTTTCGGCATTGACGAGTACGGCGCGGCCTGACAGCGATCCGTAATCAACTCCGACTGTGTACTTTGTTTGCATGATAACTCCTCCTAATTTATATTTGTATCAAATAGCATAACAAATATGTAAAATAATTATAATTAATGCGTACAAATAAAGGCAAAAACAGATTTTATCCCCGGTTTTGCGTTTTCAGCGGGCTGGGGTTTCCCCAATCCTCTGTATGGAGCGGCCCGCCCGCAGCTCCGCGCGGAACTCCATGGTCGCATCGAACGATTCTCCCGCCATCATGCGCAGCAGCTGCCGCGCCGCCGTAACCCCTAGTTCTATTTTCGGGTGTATCACGGAAGTCAGCGAAACGGGCCCCAGCCGCGAAAGGTCGGAATCGTCGATGCTCGCAAGGGAAACCTGCCCCGGAACGAGAATATGCGCGCCCTGCAGCAGGGAAAATACACGAACCGCAAGCTCATCGTTATAGCACACGATTGCCGTGCAGTCATTGAGCCTATCCAGAATTTGCTCCGCCGGCAGCTCCCGGTTTTCGGTGGAATACCAAAGCACGCGGCTGTCGCTCAGCTCGGCGCCGGCGACGCGCATTGCCTGAAGGTAACCCTCGCAGCGCAGGTGTCCCTGATAATCGTCGATTTTAAAAATACCACCGATTTTCGTGTGGCCGGCCTGCAGAAGTGCCTCTGTCGCGGCGCACCCCGCCGCGCGGTCATCAAGGGAAACATGGGGGATGCGCAGCCCCGGGCAATACCCGTTGATAAAAAGCAGCGAAATCCCCATGCTTTGTATTTGCTCGTACAGCCCGGCGTTCGGGCTTGGCAGCGCGCTTTTGGCGGGCTCGAGGATAATGCCGTCCACGCCGTTATCCATCATGGTCTGCAGCGCCTTTTGTTCGGAATCCGTACGATTCTGGGTCAGCGCAAGCTGCAATGTATAGCCTGCCGCCGTGACCTCCCTTTCAATCCCGCGGATAATACCGGGGAAGATGTAGGTGTCCAGATACGTCGTCACCACGCCGATCATTTTGCTCTTTCTGCGCCGCAGCTCCGGTCGGTAAACGACATAGCTTCCGCTCCCGCGCCGGCTTTCAATCAAACCCTCGTGGGTCATTTCACTCAAAGCACGGCGAACCGTCTGACGGCTGACGCCAAAACACGCGCCCAGTTCATCCTCGGTGTCAAGCCTGTCGCCGTTCCGAAGGTGCCCAGTATAGATTTCCTGTTTCAGAAAATTGATAATTTCACGATATTTCGGGGTTTCTGACGGCAAATGGATTCTCTCCTTTAAATTCAGTCTGCAACACGCAGTATATGTACACATCAAATCATTTTATAGTCCGATGATATTCTTTTTTGCAAAAACTGTCAATACTATTTATGCTAAAACTCTAAAATCTGTATTGACAAATTCTATAGCAGCCCCTACTATAAAATTATAAATGGGAGGGATTGCACCATGGAAATCGATGTTTCGGAATTTGAAAAGCCTTGCCCCTGCGGAATTCGGCATCACATTGCGGTAAGGGATATTCTCTTGGAAGCGGGAGCGCTTGAACAGCTCCCGACGCTTTTTCAAAAGGAGCCGTACAGCCGATGGGGAAAGGCGGTCATCCTCTGCGACACCAATACTTACGAAGCGGCCGGGCGCCGTGTCAGTGCGCTTCTGCCCGCAGCAGATACAGTCGTACTCCCCTGTGAAGGACTGCACGCAAACGAGCGCGGCGTTGCGCTGGCGGAGGAAAGCATTCCGTCCGGCTGCGGCTGCCTGCTGGCGGTCGGCTCGGGAACAATTCATGACATTACGCGCTTTATCGCGCACAGGCGGGAGCTGCCGTTTCTCAGTATTCCAACCGCGGCCAGCGTGGACGGCTTTGTTTCAACGGTCGCCGCCATGACGTGGGGCGGGGTAAAGCGCACATTTCCCGCGGTCTCCCCGGTTGCGGTCATTGCGGACAGCGCCGTTGTTGCGCGCGCGCCGAACCGGCTGACCGTGTCCGGCGTGGGCGATATGCTGGGAAAATTCACGGCGCTGGCGGACTGGAAAATCGCCCGGATTGTTACCGGGGAGCCGCTGTGCGAAAAAGTCTGCGCACTGGAGGAACAGGCGCTCAATGCCGTATGCGAGCAGCTGGAGGAAATCCGCGACGGGGGAGTGGAAGCCTGTGAGCATTTAATGTACGGCCTGCTGCTTTCCGGCCTTGCCATGCAGATGGTCGGGAACTCGCGTCCCGCTTCCGGCGCGGAGCATCATTGCTCCCACCTTTGGGAAATGGAATGGGTTTCACCGCACACACAAGCGCTGCACGGGGAAAAGGTCGGCGTGGGGCTTCTACTGACCGCGCGCGCCTATCATGAGGCGGCGGAATTTCTGCGCTCGGGCCACTTCACCGTACCGCCATACGAAGGATTGGAACGCGACCTGATTCGCCGCTCCGTTCCGCCGGAGGCACTTGATGCTATCTGGGCGGAAAACACGCCCGACCCGCTGGCGGCGATTCCCGGCGAACTGCTGCTTAGCAAAAGCGCAACGATCGCGGACGTTCTGCAATCGCTACCGTCGGAGCAGGAGCTTTACCGGATGCTGGAAGTTGTCGGAGCAAAACGTTCCTTAAACGATCTGGGGCTGCCGGAGTCCGTGCGGGAAATCACCCTGCGCCTGTCGCCGTATATCCGCAACCGTCTGACGTTTATGCGTCTGCTGAAGCGGTTTCATTGGAAGTGAGCCCGTATTTTCCCATATGCCGTTTTATCATTCGTGAATATTTAATTCAAGCACGTCCGACCTTGAATAGTGCCCGCAAGCGTCAAACTCCATGCGGCTCATAGGAACCTTTTGCATGTCCAGCTCCGCATATATGATTTCCTCTTTATCCCACACCGGCTCCGTTTCGTAATGTCCGTACGGATCAACGATGCAGCTGCCGCCTCGGCATACGGTATCAGGCAGCTTCGCAATTTCATCCGGGCAGTGCAGATGGTCGGGATACATGGCCTTTGTAAAATACAGATCGCAGTTTATGAAGTAGCAGTGACCCTCCATTGCAATGTGACGAATCGTAGCCTGCCATTCTTCATTATCATTGGTATTTGGCGAGATATACAGCGTGACTCCCTTCTGATACAGCGCAACGCGCGCCAGCGGCATATAGCTTTCCCAACAAATCAGGCCTCCCATCGCACCCCACGGGGTTTCGGCAACCGGAAAATACCCCTTATCCGCATCACCCCAAACCACGCGTTCCGCGCCGGTGGGCTTCAGCTTCCTGTGAACCGCGATCAGCTCGCCTTCCGGTGAAAAAAACAGGTTTGTGTTATACAGCGTGGCTGTTATAGCACCCCGCTCGGAAACGCCGATGCTGACATAAGCCTGCGCCTCTTTTGCCGCGCGGCCGATGCGCCCTGTTTCCTCTCCCGGTACCACAATGGAATTGTCATAATACATTTTCCAGTCTTTACGTCCGTCTGCGCTGCGGCTTCCCACAGTGAATCCAAACGTCATTCCGTACGGATACCCCGGAATGAATAATTCGGGAAACACAATCAGTTCCGCGTGTTTTTCCACGGCCTTTTGAATCAGGTCCACGGTTTTTTGCGTACACGCGTCCTTATCAAACATAACGGGGGTTGCCTGCACGACCGCAATTCTGCATTTATCTTTTAAATCCTTCATACTTATCTCCTTGAATTTCGTTTTACGGATCAGAGGGATCATCATGATGCCACTATCTATTTAGCGCTGCCTGTATATAGTAAACTTATGTTTCATTATAGCGCGTGAACGCACAAAAAAACAGACAAATTTCGAAAAGAAATTTGTCTGTTTTGGCGCGCCCGCGGGGATTCGAACCCAGGACCTCTTGATTCGTAGTCAAGCACTCTATCCAGCTGAGCTACGAGCGCATATTAAATTGTAAAGCCGTCATTATGTGACAGCTTTACTATTATATTAGATTGTCCGCGAAAAGTCAAGGCTTTTCTTGCAGTAATTTGTGACTGCAAAAGAAAGGCATTTCCGCACTGCCTTATTCTTTGATTTTGCGCAGCAGCGCGGCGCAGCTTTGCGCTTTCAACCGAAGCATGCCTGTTTCGTCGGGCAGCGCGCCGGTCACGGTGCGGGCGCTTTTCCACTCGGCGGGCACAGTAAAGCTTTTTTCTTCCCACGTGGGGTTGAACGCGCACAATAACGCGTCAACTTCACCCTGCCGTACATAAGCAAGACAGCTGTCCGCGTAAAGCGGGATGAATTCACCCTGCGCCAACGCGGAGCATTCCGCGCGCAGCCCTCCCAGCATTCGGTACCACGCGATTAAATCCGCGTCCTCCTGCCCCCATGGGTAACAGCCGCGGTTGAACGGGTCGCGGTAGCCCTCCATTCCGGCTTCATCGCCGTAATAAACGCAGGGTACTCCAGGCAGAGTGTACTGCATCAGGGAGGCAAGCCGCAACATTTTCAGCCCGTGTTCTCTCTGCTGGGGAGAGAGACGCGCTTCGCTCTGCCAGCGGCGGTCATTGTGCATCGCTTCGCCCGCCAGCGCAGTCAGCGCGCGCACCGTGTCGTGTGTACCGATATGATTCATTAAAATGCGCGTAACCTGCGGCGGGTAATTCTCCAGAATACTCAATATACGCTCCATGCTGCCCGCCGCGTCGCCCCCGGTCAGGTAACCGAGAATGGTGTCTCGGAACGGGTAATTCATCACGCTGTCCAGCTGTTTTCCCAGAAGATAGCTTCTCCGCCTGCCGTAAGCCGACTTATTGGAAGCGTCTTCCCACACTTCGCCCAGAACCAGCGCACCGCCGTCCTGTGCCTTTGCCGCCGCGCGCAGATTATCAAGGAATTCGTCCGGCAGTTCGTCGGCTACGTCCAGCCGCCAGCCGGAAGCACCTGCGTCCAGCCATTTGCGGATAATCCCATTTTCTCCGTTTATATACTCGTTATACGCCGGATTGGTTTCGGTTACGTTCGGAAGGGTGACGAAATTCCACCAGCAGTCGTATTTTTCCGGCCACTGCTGAAACGTGTACCACGGATAGTACGGGGATTCCTTCGAATTGTAAGCACCCTGCGCGGGGTAGCGGTTTTCGCGGTTAAAATATACGCTGTCGCTCCCCGTGTGGCTGAACACGCCGTCCAGTAGAATGTGGATTCCCAGCCCGCGCGCTTTCGCGCAGAGCCGGGTAAAATCCTCCGTCGTGCCCAAAAGGGGATCTATTTTGGAGTAATCCGCCGTATTGTAACGGTGATTCGAGTGCGCCTCGAATATCGGATTCAGGTAGATGCAGGTTACCCCGAGGGATTTCAAATAACCGAGCTTTTCCTCGATGCCTTTGAGGTCGCCGCCGAAATAATCGGAATTCGTGATTTCGCCCTGCCCGTTCGGCTCCCAGTCCGGCTGTTCGCCCCAGTGACCGTGCATTTTCCGGTCGGCGGGCACACTCTCCTTAGGCTGACCGGAACGGTAAAACCGGTCGGGAAAAATCTGGTACATCACGCCGCCCATCAGCCAGTCCGGGGTTTTAAAGCCGCGGTCAAACACGGTTAGCTGCCACACGCGCGACCCGCCGCGCAGCGTGCCCTCCGCATTCGGGCCGCAGGTCATTTTCAGCGTTCCGCGCCAGGTATCCACTGTGAACCAGTAAAAACAGATGCCCGGCCGCTCCGGCGTAAAATGGCATTCCCACCACTCATAGCAATCCCCGTTCATGCCGCACCAAAACATGCCCAGCGTCTGCTGCGCACCGGTCGCGTCACTGAGCACTGTCAGATTTGCCGCGGAGCAGTGAAGCTCACGCGGCAAGGTGATTTTAAAATGAATCCGTGTTCCGTCCGCCACCGCGCCCACGGGGTCACGGTAAGCGGGATTTCTGGAGTTGAACATACAAAACCTCCGAGTCAGAAACAAGCAAAGGGCAAAATCGCCCGTTTATTTTTTGAAAAGACCTTTCGCGTGCGCATCCTCCGGAATCGGCTTTGCATGCCAGATGTTCTCGGCATACTCGCGAATGGCGCGGTCGGCGGCAAAGCGCCCGGCGTTGGCGGTATTAATCAGGCACATGCGCTGCCAGTCCGCCGCGTTCTGGTAAAGGGCTTCGGACTTTTTACGCGCCTTATTAAATGAGTCAAAATCGGCCAGTACCATGTAAGGGTCGCTGTTCGCCAGCGAATCGCCGATGTCGCGGAAGCTGACGCCCCCGAAGCCTTTGTTCAGCTCATCCAGCACGTTTTTGATTACTGCGTTGCCGCGCAGGAATTCGCGCGGGTCGTACTGGGGTTTCAGCGCACTCACCTGCTCCGCCGTCATGCCGAACAAAAGGATATTTTCATCGCCCACGGAATCGTGGATTTCTACGTTTGCGCCGTCCAGCGTACCGAGCGTGACAGCGCCGTTAATCATGAATTTCATATTGCTGGTGCCCGAAGCCTCCGTTCCGGCAAGCGAAATCTGTTCGCTGATATCGGCGGCGGGGGTGAGCAGCTCCGCAAGCGTCACGCGGTAATCCTCAAGGTAAACTACCTTCATTTTCTGATTGACGCGCGGGTCACTGTTGATCGTATTGCCAAGGTTCACGATCAGCCGGATCATTTCTTTGGCAAAGTAGTAGCCAGGCGCGGCCTTCGCGCCGAAAATATAGGTGCACGGAGTAAAGTCCGCGTTCGGATTTTCACGCAGGTACTGATACGTTGCCAGAATCTGCAGCGCGTTCAGGTGCTGGCGCTTGTATTCGTGCATACGCTTGACCTGCACGTCAAAAATAGAGTCCGGGTCGACGGTCAGCCCGTTTTCCCGCTGAATGAACGCGGTGAGCCGCTCTTTGTTCTGCCGCTTGATCTGCGCCATTTTTTCGAGCACCGACGGTTCGTTTTGGTACGCCAGCAGCTTCCGCAGTTCCTCTGCGCGCTGTGCAAATCCGTTTCCGATCAGCCCGGAAAGGAAGGAGGCAAGCGCGGGGTTCGCCTGATTCAGCCACCGGCGGTGCGCAATGCCGTTCGTTACGTTCGTAAACTTCTCGGGCATCTCTGTAAAATAATCATGAAATACGGTATTTTTCAAAATATCGGTGTGCAGCTGGGAAACGCCGTTTACGGTGTGGCTGCTCACAACGGCCAGATTCGCCATTTTCACATAACCGTCGTTCAGCGGTGCCATTCTGCCGACCTTGTAGCCATCCACACCTTTTTCGTGCATCCCGGCGCAGAAGCGGCGGTTAATTTCCTCCACAATCTGGTAAATACGGGGAAGCATCATTTTAAAGAGGTCAACGCCCCAGCATTCCAGTGCTTCGGGCATGACGGTATGGTTGGTATAGGAAACGGTACGCGTAACAATATCCCACGCCTGCTCCCAGCTGTAACCGCATTCGTCCAGCATCACGCGCATCATCTCGGGAACTGCCAGAACCGGGTGCGTATCATTCAGATGAATCACGGCATGGTCGGGCAGATTGTCGAGCGTGCTGTTCTTAAACAAATGGCGGCGGATAATGTCCTGAATGGTCGCGGAAACCAGAAAATACTGCTGCATCAGGCGCAGGGATTTTCCCTCCACATGGTTGTCATCGGGGTAGAGCACCTTGGTGATCGCCTCCGCCATGGCGTTCTGCTCCATGGCGCGCAGGTAGTTGCCGCTGTTGAACAGCTTCATATCGAACTCGGGGGAGGAAGCCGCCCAGATGCGCAGCCGGCTGATGCCCGTTCCTTCGTACCCGGCGATGTACATATCATAAGGAATCGCGACCACCTTGGTGTAATCCTTGTGCCGCACCACGTGGTACTGGTTGTTCCACGATTCCTCAATATGACCGTTAAAATGCACTTCCACACTTTTTTCCGGCACGGCCTGCATCCAGATTTTCCCGCCCGGCAGCCAGAAATCAGGCAGCTCCGTCTGCCAGCCGTCCACCAGCTTCTGGCGGAAAATGCCGTATTCGTACCGTAATGAGTAGCCTGTGGCGGGGTAGCCCTGTGACGCAAGGCCGTCCATAAAACAGGCGGCAAGGCGGCCCAGCCCGCCGTTCCCCAGCCCGGCGTCCGGCTCCTGCTCATACAGCGCGTCCAATTTCAGGTTCAATTCGCCGAGCGCGGCGCGGAAATTTTCTTCCAGCCCAAGGTTGAACAGGTTGTTTTTCAGCGAGCGCCCCAGAAGAAACTCCATGCACAGGTAGTAAACCTGTTTAGTCTGGGTTTTTTCCGCCCGTTCAACATATTCGCTGCGCCCCTGTGCCATCAGTTCGCGCACGGTAAGCGCGGCGGCCTTGTAGCACTGTTCATCGGTCGCGTCCTCAAGGCTTACGCCGAAAACGCACTCCAGTTTGGACAAAATGCTTTCTTTAATCTGTTTTACCGAAAGTTTATAATTCATAAAAAATCCTCCATTCCTGCCGCCGGCGCGGCGTTTCGGCACGGCGAAAGTCGGCGCGGCGGGGGAGTGCGGAAATCTGCTCCGCTTGTTTGTATTTTGAATTATGTCTATTATATCTCAAAATTCCAATAATTTCAATAAAAGCAAAGCAATGGACATTCTGACGCAAATATTACGGTTTTATCGGATAAAACGGAGTTTTCTCATTTTAAGCCTTATCTCCAATATTTATACATATTTTATGCATATTAAATAAATATTGTTTTTCCGTTTCTGTATTTCGGTGTTTTACATTTTTCGGGCATTGTTCATAAAAAGAGAAACAACGGAATAAAACTCATAAACAACAGTTTTTATTCCGGTTTTTCTATACTAAACTCAGCATATCCGCCCGATTACACCATTTCACACTGATACATTAGTAAATTCACACCATTTTTATCGTCTTACAAACAAGCCCCAGCTTTTCACTCAAAAACAAGTGCAAAATTACTGAATTTTTTTAATGGTTATGCTATAATAGTTTCAACCCCTTAGGTTTGAGACTATTTACTTATAATTAAGAATCAAGTCTACGTCAGGATACAAGCTATCATAAACAATATTGATATACAGCGGGCCGCAATTTGTGTTGACAGGAAAGGGAATGACTTCATGAGTAAAAACAGAATTAAATTGAATATCTGTGGTTCCGAATATGTGATTAACTCCGATGACAGCGAAAGCTATGTGCGCTCCATCGGCGATGAAGTAGAAAAAGCCATGGAAGAAATGACCGGCCGGAACGAGCGGATTTCCGTTACGATGGCGGCGGTTATTACCGCGCTGAACTACTGCGACGAAACACACAAGGCGAACAGCAGCTGCGACAATCTGCGCTCACAGATCAAGGATTACCTTGAGGATTCCTCCCGTGCAAGGACGGAAGCGGAAGAGTCCAAAAAAGAAGTCGAACGCCTGAAAAAAGAACTTCAGTCCCTGCGCGCACGCCTGACCGAGGAAACAGAAGCCTCGGAGCCGCAGGAGAAGGCGGAGGAACCGGCGCAGCCTGCTAAACCGGCAGCCGGTGCCCCGGTTCAGCGAGCCCAGACCGGAAACTACACGCGCGTTCAGCCCGAAGCCACCCCGGAAGAGGAAGGTTTTATGAGCTTTTTCGAGCAGAATGCCGATGAATAGCCTGGAGGTTCTTGCGCCCGCGGGATCCCCGGAAAGCCTGACTGCCGCGGTTCGCGCGGGCGCGGACGCGGTTTACCTTGGCGGGCGTTCATTCAGTGCCCGCGCTTCCGCCAAAAATTTCAGTGATGAAGAATTAGAAGAAGCGGTGCGGTATTGCCACGCGCGCGGTGTAAGCGTGCATTTGACAGTGAACACCGTTTTTCTGGAAGACGAGCTGCCCGCTGTGCTGGAATTTATCCGTTTTGCCTGCACCCTTCCGGTGGACGCGGTGCTGGTGCAGGACACCGGCCTGTTCTATATGCTGAAAAAATGCGCGCCCGACCTCCCTATACACGCTTCCACACAGATGAGTATTCACACCCCGCTCGGCGTTTCGGCGCTGGAGCAGGCGGGTGCGAGCCGTGTCGTGCTTTCCCGCGAGCTTTCGCTTCGGGAGATTAAGGAAATCCGCACCGCGTCAACCGTGGAGCTGGAAAGCTTTGTGCACGGCGCGCTGTGCATGTCGGTCAGCGGCCAGTGCTATTTCAGCGCAATGCTCGGTTCCCGCAGTGGCAACCGGGGCCTTTGCGCGCAGCCCTGCCGCCTGCCGTTTTCCGTGCCGGGCGGCACGGGGCACGATTTGAGCCTGAAGGATTATTCCATGATCACCCGCGTAAACGAACTGCGTAACGCGGGTATTTGCAGCGCCAAAATTGAGGGACGTATGAAGCGCCCCGAATATGTGGCGGCGGCGACGCATGCCTGCCGTCTTGCGGCGGATGGGGAACCCGTGCCGGAGGAGCTGCTTCAAAACCTGAACGCCGTGTTTTCACGTTCCGGCTTCACCACAGGATACCCGGACGGAAAGCTGGGGCGCGAGATGTTCGGTATGCGTTCCAAAGAGGACGTGACAGGCGCGACAAGCGCGGTTTTTTCCACCCTGCATACGCTGTACCAGAATGAGGCGCAGAGGGTTCCGGTTCATTTTATGCTCCGGATTCAAAAAGGGAAACCCGTACTGCTGCGCGCACAGGACAGCGAAGGCCACTGCGCCGAGGAAAGTGGAGAAATTCCACAGCCTGCCGTCAATCGTGCCATTGATGCGACGCGCTGTGAGGAACAGCTGAAAAAAACCGGCGGCACGCCGTATTTTGTCTCTTCGGTACAGTGCGAAATCGGGGAGGGGCTTTCCGTGCCCGTTTCCCTGCTGAACAAGCTGCGCCGCGCCGTGCTGGACAGGCTTTCGGAGCAGCGCTCCGAGCAGCCGCCGTTTTCTTTCACCGCTTACCCTGTACCACAGTCGAATACGCACCACGCGGGGGAGCTGAAATTCCGCGCGCGCTTTGCCAATACCGATTTGCCCGATAACGCAAGGTATCTGGATTTAATATACCTTCCGTATAATATGGATATAAATATACTTGCTAAGCTAAAATCCGACGGGTTTCCCGTCGCGCTCGAAATTCCGCGCGGCATGTTCGGAATGGAAGCCGCCGTCCGCCACCGTCTGGAAGCGGCAAAGGACGCGGGCATTGCGGACGTTTGGGCGGGGAACCTAGGTGCGGCGGCACTTGGCCGCGAACTGGGCATGACCGTACACGGCGGGTTTTCGCTGAATATTACAAACACCGCCGCGCTCGCGTGGTATGAAGAATTTGGCCTTGCCGACGCGGAGCTTTCGTTTGAGTTGACGCTTGCGCAGGCCGCCGCCATCGGTGGGGAGCTGCCGCGCGGGCTGATGCTTTACGGGCGGCAACCGCTGATGCTGACCCGCAACTGCCCCGCCGCGAACGCGGGCGGTTGTAAGAACTGCCATGGCCGCGCCAGCGGCCATAACGCACCAATGCTGACTGACCGCAAGGGCATTCAGTTCCCGGTGCAATGTTACGGCGCGTGCAGCGAGGTGCTGAATTCCGTACCGCTCTCCATGTCCGATCGGCTGCGCGAGGTTCGCAATCAGGATTTCGCGCTGTTGCGCTTTTCCATCGAAAGCAAAGAGGAAGCGGCGGCTGTCATTGAGCGCTACCGCGGTGGCACACCTGCTGCCGGCGAGTTTACGCGCGGACTGTATTACCGCGGTATCGAGTAATATCATTTTTATAAACAACAATTATTTAGAGGTACTTATGAAACCATTTAAAATAAAAAAAGTACGTCCCAACGCCGTTTTGCCGACACGGGGAAGCGACGGTGCCGCCGGACTGGATTTGTACGCCTGCATTGACGCCCCGGTCACGCTCGCCCCGCGCGGGCTTTACCAGATTCCCACCGGAATCGCGGTTGCGCTTCCCGGGCGGGAGACCGTGGGGCTGATTTTCGCGCGCAGCGGGCTCGGCATAAAGCACGGCGTTACGCCGTCCAACGCCGTGGGGGTCATCGACAGCGACTACCGCGGCGAGCTGAGTGTGGGACTGACGAATTTCAGCGATACCCCGTATACGCTGAACCCCGGCGAGCGCTTTGCCCAGCTGGTGGTCATGCCGGTGTTGCTGCCGGAGATAGAGGAAACCGACGACCTCGGCGAAACCGAACGCGGCGAATCCGGCTTCGGCTCGACCGGGAAATTGTAAAAACCACCAATCCAGCGTAGAATTATCCTGCGGGATATTCTGCGGAGTGTAGAGTGCAAGCCGCCGTCCCCACGTCAATGAAAATCACAAAGTGAACCAGCCCTCAACAGCCTAATGGGGATACCTTGGGGGTGCAGGGGGGATTTATGGAGCCCTCCCTTGGCCTTTTAAAATCCCCCTGCGTGCACTTTGCATACTTTCGGGCGCAACCGAAAGTATGAGCCTGCCCGGCTTGAGGGCAAGCTCTTTATTCAACAAATAATACTGTTTTCATGGATGAAAAAGGTCGGCATACAGCTTTACACAATAAATTTAAATCTAAATCATTAGAAACGGACGGTGGATTATGGAAAACAAAATCGTCGTTGCCACGGATGGCCTGATTGTCCACAACGGAAAAGTCCTGATTTTACAGCGCTCTTCACACGATGACGTCGGCGCGGGCACATGGTGCTTTCCGGGCGGAAAAATTGAGTTCGGCGAATCGCTCGAAAACGGACTTCTGCGCGAAATCCGCGAGGAATCCGGCATCGCCGCCCGCGCGGAAAAATTCCTGTATGTTACGTCGTTTCTGACCGACCCCAGCCGCGAGATCGTTATGCTCGCCTGGCTCTGTTCCTGTGAACAGCCCGACGTAACGCTTTCGGAGGAACACGATGCTTTCCTGTGGGCGGGTGAAGCGGAGCTGCGCCGCCTGCTGCAGCCCGATATTTTAAAGGATCTGGAAAAAAACGAGGTTTTCCCCTTGCTGAATCTTTCGCAAACGGCTAAAATAGCAATTGATTAATCTTACCCGGCATTTTTACGGCCGCCTCATGAATTTTCAGGGGCGCTACCGCACATTACATGGCCTTGTTGATTTTTTTATAAACAAGGCCATAGGAATCGGAGATTTTTATAATGAAAAAGGGCATTGTAAAAACGTTACTGCTGATTATTCTGCTGCTGCTGGCCATCGTTCTGGGAAAGATCATCGGCACTGCAACCGCCGGAATTTCCTACCTTTCATGGCTCGACGTAGCGGCAAAATTCGGATTTACCCCCATAAATCTTGATCTTACCGTCATTAATCTGACAATCGGTGCAATGATAAATGTGAATGTGGCGCAGGCAATCCTGCTGCTGGCATCCATTATTATTTACACAAGAGTTAAAATAAAGGAGTAGATTTCCGCTATGCTGATACTAGCGTCCACTTCGCCGCGCCGGAGCGAAATTTTAAAAATGGCCGGCTATGACTTTACAGTTTCCCCTTCCAACGCAAACGAGGACTACCTGCACGGCACCCCGCCCATGCAGATTGTCGAGCAGCTTTCCTCCCGGAAGGCCAAAGCTGTCGCAAAAGAGCACCCGACCGATACCATTCTTGCCGCCGACACCATTGTAGTGCTGAAAAACCGTGTTTTCGGCAAACCGAAGGATGCCGACGACGCCAAGGCAATGCTGAAGCTGCTTTCCGGCGCGGTGCATCAGGTTTACACAGGGTACTGCGTGATTTCCGACGGAAAGCTGTTGAGCGGGCACGAATGCACCTCCGTGGAATTTTACGGTCTGAGCAGCGAAGAAATTGACGCTTACGTCGCTACCGGCGAACCGCTGGACAAAGCCGGCTCTTACGGCATTCAGGGACAGGGCGCGCTGCTCATCAAACGCATTGACGGGGATTTTTACAATGTTATGGGCCTGCCCATCGGAAAAATCAACCGTGTGTTGAAAACTCTCTGAACTTGTCATAATTATTCACAAATTAAATGTTGAGAAATACTTTTATTACGGGTATAATAGTTGTAACTGAAATGATTTTGTGCGCGCTGAAAGGGGAAAGCATTCATGTTTTCAAAGGATATAGGAATTGATTTAGGCACGGCAAACACCCTTGTTTTTATGAAGGGAAAGGGCATCGTGATGCGCGAGCCTTCCGTCGTAGCCGTTGATGTACGCAGCGACACGGTTTTGGCCGTCGGTACGCAAGCGAAGGAAATGATCGGCCGTACGCCCGGCTCCATTGTGGCGGTTCGCCCGCTGAAAGACGGTGTCATTGCCGATTTCGATATTACAGCAACCATGCTCAAGCATTTTATCCGCAAGGCGGTTAAATCCAACTCGTTTTCCCATCCGAATATTATCGTGTGCATTCCGTCCGGCGTCACCGAAGTGGAACGCCGCGCGGTGGAAGACGCCGCAAGACAGGCCGGCGCAAAGACCGTTGACCTGATTGAGGAGCCGATGGCTGCCGCAATCGGCGCAGGGTTGCCCGTCGGCGACCCGACCGGAAGCATGGTCGTGGACATCGGCGGCGGTACTGCCGAAGTCGCCGTGATTTCGCTGGGGGACATTGTCACCTCCGTCTCCGTACGCGTTGCGGGTGATAAATTCGATGAATCCATTATTTCCTATGTCAAGAAGAAGTACAACCTCCTGATCGGCGAGCGCACCGCGGAGGATATCAAGATTCGCATCGGTTCCGCTTTCCCCACGGAAGACAACGAGCAAGCCGGTGTGGACATTAAAGGCCGCAATCTGGTGGACGGACTGCCGAAGAATGTAACCATCACCGCGGAAGAAGTCCGCGAAGCACTGAGGGATCCGCTTTCCCTGATTGTAGACGCGATTAAATCCACCTTGGAAAACACTCCACCTGAGCTTTCCGCCGATATTATTGACCACGGCATTATGCTGACCGGCGGCGGCGCGCTGCTGCGCGGGCTTGACAAGCTGGTCGAGCAGGAAACCGGAATGCCGGTGCATGTAGCGGAAAACCCGTTGGACTGTGTGGTCAACGGTACAGGGAAACGGCTTGAAATCACCCTTCCGTCTTCCTACTATAAAAACCGTAAATAAGCGTAAGCCTTACAGCTGTGCGGAGGGTGGCTACTCTCCGCCGCTTTTTTCTATTCCAGTGTCCGGCGGTCCTAAGTCTTGTTTATAATTCTGCCTAAGAGGAAAAAATCGGAGGAATACTTTTCCGGAACGTATTCCGGGCGTTTTTGATGCGGTTCAGCCGTGGAGCGTGTATGAGAACCGGACTCTGGATTATATAAACAGGATATGTGCCTTATGCATTTCTAAAAAGGAGGTGCTGCGTTGAAAGACGTCTTCCATTCCAATGGATTTAAACTGCTTGTCGCCGTCGTTTTCATTCTGTTCGGGCTGATGTTCTACACGGCGGGCGGTGACGGTTCGTTCGTTTCCAGCCTGTTCGGGTTAGTTTCCACACCAATGCAGAAGGTCAGCACGGTCGTAACCAACAACGCATCGGTTACGGCACAATCTGTTACACGCTCCAACGCGGATTTACTGGCGGAAAACACTGCCCTGAAAAAGCAGGTTGACGACCTGAATAAAAAGCTGGTGAATTATTACACCTATCAGCAGGAAAACGCGCAGCTGCGCAAATTCTTAGAGTTGAAGAGTGAAAATCCGGATTTTAAACCTGTTTCCGCCGCGGTGATCGGCCGCGACCCGAACAATGTGTTTTATAATTTTCAGATAGATAAAGGCTCGTCCTCCGGCATTTCCGTTAACGATCCGGTTATTACGGACAGCGGCGTGGTCGGCTGGGTTTCCAGTGTAAGCGCCGGGTACTGCCGCGTAACCAGTATTCTTTCGCCCGACACGAAAATCAGTGTGGTCGACAAGGTAAACCGCGATTCGGGTGTGATTGGAAGCAGCCTGAAGCTAGCTGACAGCAACCGGCTGAAAATGGGATACCTGACTTCACAGACTACGGTCAAAGTGGGGGATATAATTGTCACGAGCGGCCTCGGCGGCGTTTATCCGCGCAACCTGCCCGTGGGCACCGTCACAAAAGTGGCCCACGAGGAATACGACGTTTCCCTTTACGCGGAGGTTCAGCCTTTTGTGGACGTGAAGGATGTACGCGATGTGATGGTAATTACCTCTTTCGAGGGACAGGGACAGGCGCTGCCGGACGACAGCGCGTCAAGCACTGCTTCGTCCTCTTCCAGCGGGGCAAAATAAATGGAAAGATTTAAGTGGATTCGCTATTTTGCCTATACACTGGAGTTACTCGTACTCTTTATGGTACAGGAAACACCGGGGCTGATTCCCGAACTTTTCGGTGCGCGACCCGTTCTGCTGATTCTCGCCGTGCTGACAATTGCGCTTTTTGAAAGTGAGCTTGCCTCGATGACATTCGGCCTGCTGGGCGGCCTGCTGATTGATTTCGGCGTGGGCGCCACACTGGGTTTTCATGCACTGATCCTTGCGGTCACCTGTTTCTTTCTGAGCGTTCTTGCCACCAACCTGATCCGCACGAACTTTTTGACCGCCATGATCGCGGCGGTAGCGGTCTGCGGCCTAATTACCCTGCTCCAGTGGGTGTTTTTCTATGTAATGGCCGATTATTCCGACTCGATTTACGCGCTGACCGCGCATTATATTCCACGGTTTCTCTATACTGTCGTTTTGATGCCCGTCATCTATTATTTTAACCGCGCGTTTGCGGTGCAGATTCGTTCCAAAGAAGAGTAAGAATCTGTTCTTAGCTTTTTTATTGTTCAATGATTCGAAACGGAGGCTGGACTTGAACAAGATAAAGGAAAATTTACGATATATTATCTGTGTGCTGATCGTTGCAGTTGTACTGACCGTTTATGGCGCTCGCCTTGTGAACTGGCAGATTCTGAACGGTTCCACCTGGCTGCAGAAAGCCAACGACTCCAGCGTAAGCAAAGTCAGCATGGACGCTGCGCGCGGTGAAATTCTGGACACGAAGGGCGTGGGGTTGGCCGTGAACAAAACGGGCTATGCCATCGTGTTTGACAAAGCGCACATGCCTACGGGTACCGCAAACAAAACCATTACGCAGCTTGTCGCGCTTTTGACTCAGCGCGGGGAAAAGTGGGAAGATGCGCTACCGATTACTTTAGACTCAAAGGGAAAATACCAGTTTATTTCCGGCAGGGACAAAGATGTCGCAGCACTGAAGGCCAAAGACTTTCTGGACATGAACCCCTATGCCACAGCCGACCAGTGCATGGCCGCGCTCATAAAAAAATATGATATTCAGGGCTATGCCGCGAAAGAAACACGGGCGATTGCTTCCGTGCGTTACAATATGACGAGGTCCGGCTTTGGTATTTCCGCGCCCTACACATTCGCACAGGACGTCAGCAAGGACACGGTTGCGATTGTCAGCGAAAATTCCGCGCGCCTGCCCGGCGCGACCGTTAAGGTAACCACCACCCGCCAGTATCCGTTTGGTAATTTGATGCCCCATATTCTGGGTTATGTGGGTGCTATTTCACAGGACGAGTATAATACGTTGAAGGATAAGGGTTATGCGTTTAACGACCGTCTTGGAAAATCCGGTATTGAGCAGGCGTTTGAAAACACCCTGCGCGGCACGGAGGGTGAAAAGGTGGTACAAACCACCAACACCGGTGCCCTTTCGGCGGAAACCGTAACCAAGCCGCCCGTTTCGGGGGACTCCGTTTACCTTACCATTGACAGCAACCTGCAGAAGGCTCTGAACAAATCGCTTGCCGACAACATCAAGGCGACGCAGGCAAACGGTGTGAAACTCAGCGCAGAGCACTATAAGGGTCTTTCCTCCAAGCACGGCGAAGACTGTGTTGCAGGCGGCGCGGTTGTGCTGCGCGTCAAGGACTTTGCGGTGCTTGCAGCGTCCACCTATCCGAGTTATGACCTGACGGAATATTTAAATGATTCCAGCTATTATTCCACTCTCCTTCAGGACAAAACAAAACCGCTGATTAACCGCGCATTCAACGGCGTGTTTACTCCCGGGTCCGCATTCAAGCCTTCAGTTGCCGCGGCGGCGCTACAGGAGGGCTCGATCACCAATTCCACCGTCATTACCTGTAATCATGTTTATACCCGCTTTATCAAGCAGGACCCTACATTCCACCCCACCTGCCTTGGTACGCACGGGCCGATTACGCTGAACACCGCGCTTGCGAAATCCTGCAATATTTTCTTTTATGAAACAGGCTACCGCACCGGAATTGACAATATGAATCTTTATGCCAAACGGTTCGGCCTTGGTGTGAAGACCGGCATTGAATTGAGCGAAAGCAGCGGCGTTCTCGCGGGAAAAGCCGAGAGTGCGGCAAAAGGCGGCAGCTGGACTTACGGCGATACCGTTCTTTCAGCCATCGGCCAGAATGACAACCAGTTCACGCCCCTTCAGCTGGCAACGTACGCGGCAACCATTGCCAACAACGGCGTTCGGCTGCAGCCCCACCTTGTGGACAAAGTTACCAACTACGCGCGCACAGCCGTAGTTAAGCAAAACGGCGCTACCGAGGTTGACAATGCCGGCGTTTCGGCGCAGAATCTAAAATATATACAGCAAGGGATGCGTTCCGTTGTAACAAGCGGTACCGCCTCGTCCGTGCTCGGGCATTACGGCGTAGCCATTGCCGCCAAAACCGGTACGGCGCAGGGCCCCGGTTCCGATAACGTTGTATTCATCGGCTACGCGCCGTATGACAACCCGCAGATTGCCATCGCCGTCGTGTTGGAGCACGGCGCGACCAGCCTGTATTCCAACACGATTGCAAAAGATATTTTTGACGCCTATTTTTACGGAAAAACCGTAGACGCAAGCGGAAACTTTGTACTGCCCGCCGCGTCTTCCGACACCTCCCTGGCACCAGGAACGACCACTCCGTCAGGCGCGGCGTCTTCCTCCACAGCCCAGGGTTGATAATCCCAATTATGAATAATATTTTAATTTTTACAATTTATGTAAATCAAACAATAAAAACGTTTTGACTACCATGAATTCTTATGGTAGTATGAAGATGAGGTTTTACCATGGGAGCTGTTACTGTAATCACATCGGGAAAGGGCGGCGTGGGCAAATCCACCATATCCGCCGGCCTTGGCCTTGCATTGGCGAACCGCGGCAGACGTGTGCTGCTGATGGACTGCGACGCGGGGCTGGGGTGTCTTGACCATATGCTGGGCATCACAGAGCATCAGGTGTTCGACCTTTCGGATATTATATCCGGCCGGGCGGAGCCTGCCGACGCGGTGTACGCGAGTCCTTTGGCGCCGAGCCTGTTTCTGCTTCCGGCGCCTGCGAGCCAGGAGGACGTGGTCAGCCCAGAGATCATGAAACAGCTGACAGACGCTTTTTCAAAATACTACGATCATGTGCTGATCGACAGCCCCGCCGGTGTGGGCAGCGGCTTTACAAGCGCGGTAGCCGCCGCACAGCGCGCACTTGTGGTTTCCACACCCGACCCGGTTTGCCTGCGCAACGCCAACAAAACGCGGCAGGTTTTAGCGCAGTCCGGTATGACGCAGCAGCGGCTGATCATTAACCGGTTCAGCAGCCACAATTTTAAGCTTCAGGGTTTTTACCCCGACCTGGACACCGTAATCGACACAGCCGGAATCCGGCTGATCGCCGTGATTCCCGAAGACCCGCTTCTGGCGGCGGCAGCGGCAAGAAGCGAAGCCGCACCACAGCATTCGCCCGGCGCCCTGGCCTTTGGGCGGCTTGCCGCAAGACTTGAGGGCGAACAGGTTCCCTTAGCGCCCCTTCAGAAGTTTTAACGGGATTCTTTGAAATATATTAGGAGGGATACAGATGAATATTGCTTTAATTGCCCATGATGCGAAAAAGGAATTGATGGTGCAGTTTTGCATTGCCTACTGCGGAATTTTAAGCCGACACGAACTTTGCGCAACCGGAACGACCGGAAAAATGGTTTCTGAAGCCACGGGGCTTGAAATACAGCGCTTTTTGAGCGGTTCCCAGGGCGGCGACCAGCAGATTGCGGCGCGCATTTCGTGCAACGAGGTGGATTTGCTGCTGTTCTTCCGCGACCCGCTTACCGCAAAGCCGCACGAGCCCAACGATATGAACCTGCTTCGCCTGTGCGATATGCATAATATTCCGGTTGCAACCAATATTGCGACTGCGGAGGTGCTGATTCACGGACTGGAGCGCGGCGACCTTGACTGGCGCAATATTTTGAATCCGAAGGCTTAATGCGCATTTTGAAATGCAGGGGCCTCGGCTTCCTGCGTTTCGGTGAACGCATTAAATTTGATTCCGGCATTGAACGAAAAGAGTACCCGCTGACCCCGCCACAGGGAGAACACGCCGCGATTGAGAGCGTGTTTGCAGAAAAGGTCACGGTGAAGACATTCGCGAGCTGGGCGCAGCCCCGCGTGAACGGGGCACATGAGGAGAGCTCAGGCTCTTAAAAAAGGGTGGCACCGCGAGGATTTCCCCTCGTCCCTTTCATCGGGACGGGGGATTTTTGTATATTTAAGCCAAGTCTTGTCTTTATAAAAACAAGACTTGAAACAAAGGAGAGATACTATGGAATTCATCAAAGCCCAGAAGGGCACGGTAGACTTACTGCCGGCACAAACGGAAAAATGGAGAATCGTAGAGGACGTGATGCGCAGCGAAGCCCAAATTCACGGCTTTGGGGAAATACGCACCCCCG
Source organism: Bacillota bacterium (assembly GCA_023416955.1). Taxonomy (GTDB): domain Bacteria; phylum Bacillota; class Clostridia; order Oscillospirales; family Acutalibacteraceae; genus Caproiciproducens. The sequence goes on from JAEZGM010000042.1 coordinate 116,884, forward strand.
TGTTTGAGGACACGCGGCTGTTCCAGCGCTCCGTGGGCGAGACCACCGACGTGGTGCAGAAGGAGATGTATACCTTTGACGACAAAGGAAACCGTTCCATTACATTGCGCCCGGAGGGAACCGCAGGAGCTGTGCGTGCCATGCTGGAGCACGGTCTTTACAATGACGGCCTTCCGCTCAAGCTGTACTACCTGACTTCCTGCTACCGTTACGAAAACACACAGGCCGGCCGCCAGCGTGAATTTCACCAGTTCGGCGTGGAGCTGTTCGGCACGGCGGAGCCGGTTGCCGACGCGGAGGTCATCTGCATGGCAAAGAGTATTTATGACCGGCTCGGCGTACAGAACCTGAAAATCAACCTGAATTCCATCGGCTGCCCCGACTGCCGCGCGAAATATTACGAAGCGCTAAAGGATTACTTCCGCCAGTACACCGACAAGCTGTGCGGCACCTGCCGTGACCGTCTGGAGCGCAACCCGATGCGCATTCTCGACTGTAAAAACCCCTCCTGCAAGGAAGTGGCAAAGGGCGCGCCGCTGATGCCCGAGTATCTGTGCGACGACTGCCGCGAGCACTTTGAAAGCGTACAGGAGTATTTAAAAGCCACCGGTGTGGAGTACACGCTTGACCCCACACTGGTACGCGGTCTGGATTACTACACCCGCACCGTGTTTGAGTTTGTTTCGGGCGACCTCGGCGCGCAGAACACCATCGGCGGCGGCGGACGCTACGACGGCCTTGTGGAAGAGCTGGGGGGCCAGCCGATGCCCGCGCTCGGCTTCGGGCTTGGCATGGAGCGCCTGATGCTTGTTCTGGAAGCGCAAAAGGTCGAGTTCCCCGAACAGGAAACTCCCGACCTGTATATTGCTTCTCTGGGTGAAAACGCGAAGCGCGAAGCGTTCCTGCTGGCGCACCGCTTACAGGAATATTCCATTTCCGCTGTGTGCGACCTGAACAACCGCGGACTGAAAGCGCAGATGAAATACGCGGATAAAATCGGCGCGAAATACTCCATCGTTTTGGGCGACAACGAGCTTCTGGCCAAGCGCGCAGATATCAAGGATATGAAAACAGGAGAAAAATCAAGTATTTCGCTCGGCGATGATTTTGTGGAGCAGTTTGTGATTCTGCAGACCAAAGCTGAAGACGAACTTGCGTTTTAATGCGGAGGTGTTTTTATGAATTCATCGATATTGGATCAATTCCGCCTGTCCGTTATGGAAAAGCACCTGAATGTTTACGGCGTTAAGGTAGAAACCGCGGACGGGGAAAGCGTCAGCCACCGCTGGCGTTCCGACGACAAAGTGTGCCTGTACTCCGGCTCGAAAACCTACACCGCGCTTGCCGTGGGTATGTGTGTGGACGACGGCAAGCTGCATTTGACGGACAGGGTGCTGGACTTTTTCCCGGAATACAGGGAGGTTGCTTCACCGGGCAGCGAGGAAATTACGATCCGCGACCTGCTGCACATGGCTTCCGGCAAACTCGAATTCTGGTTCGGTGAACCGGACTCGGATACGCTGGAGGCAAAAATGGAGGATTGGGCAGAGCTTTTCTTCCGTGTTCCCGTCAAGGGAAAAATCGGCGAAACCTTTTTTTATTCCAACGCCTGCCCCTATATGCTCGGCAGAGTAATTGAAAAAATCAGCGGGCAAAACCTGCGCGATTTCCTGCTGCCGCGCCTGTTCATCCCGATGGGGATTCAAAACCCGCAGTGGCACACCTGCACCGGCGGGCACACGCTCGGCGCAACCGGGCTTTTCCTGACGACGGAGGAATACTCCCGCCTCGGGCTTACCCTGCTCAATCACGGCGTTTACAACGGACGATGCATTGTGAGCGAAAGTTACCTGACCAGTATAGTCAACGATGTAATCTCCAGCTATATTCCGGGATCTGAGGACGCTGAATGCTGCGCCGGCTACTGCTACCAGATGTGGCGCTGCTCCTATGAGGGAGCCTACCGCGCCGACGGCATGTACGGTCAGTTCTGCATTGTGATGCCCGACAAACACGCGGTCGTGACCGTCACCGCCCATGAGGAACGGGCCGTATACGAAATTGTCCGCTCCGTATTTGATGATATTGTTCCTCAATTATAATCTGTGTGATTCTATGGATTTTCATATTCCAAGTTAGGAAATAAAACTATTTTGGAGGATTTTTTATGGCAGAATTTATGACGGGCATGAAGCGAACCAATTATTGCGGCGAGCTGCGTGCCGAAGATGCGGGCAAAACCGTTACCCTTTGCGGCTGGGTACAGCGCCAGCGCGATTTGGGCCAGCTGATTTTCATCGACCTGCGCGACCGCACCGGCATTGTGCAGCTTGCATTTAACGCGGACACCGACCGCGCTATTTTCGACAAAGCCTTTTCCGCGCGCGCCGAATTCGTTCTGGCAGTCACTGGCTCCGTGCGTGAACGCTCCTCGAAAAACCCAGAACTGCCGACCGGCGACATTGAGATTGAAGTTACCGAGCTGCGCGTTCTGGCAAAGAGTGAAACTCCTCCGTTTGCCATTGAGGAAAATTCCCCCGTGCAGAAAGAAACCCGCCTGCGCTACCGTTTTCTCGACCTGCGCCGGCCGGATATGCAGCGCACAATCACCGCGCGGCACCGTCTGGTGAAGGTTGCACACGACTTCTTTGACGAAAATAATTTTTTGGAAATAGAAACGCCGGATTTGATTAAATCCACCCCGGAGGGCGCGCGCGACTATCTGGTGCCCAGCCGTGTGTTCCCCGGCGAGTTTTTCGCCCTGCCGCAAAGTCCGCAGCTTTACAAGCAGCTGCTGATGGTTTCCGGCTTTGACCGTTATATGCAGATTGCCCGCTGTTTCCGTGACGAAGACCTGCGCGCCGACCGCCAGCCGGAATTTACCCAGATCGACTTTGAAATGTCCTTCGTGGAGCAGGAGGACGTTATGGCCATCGGCGAGGGCTTTATCCGCACCGCGTACAAAAAGATGCTGGACGTGGACATTCCGACACCGCTGCCGCGCCTGACTTGGGAGGAAGCCATGAACCGCTTTGGCTCCGACAAGCCGGACCTGCGCTTCGGGCTGGAGCTGAGCGACATAAGCGGCGACCTGAAGACCACCGAATTCCGTGTGTTCAAAGGTGCGATTGAAGCCGGCGGCAGTGTGCGCGGCATCAATTTAAAGGGACTTGCCGACCAGCTGAGCCGCAAAGAAATCGACAAGCTGGGCGAATGGATCAAAACCTACGGTGCAAAGGGTCTTGCGTGGACGCGCCTGGCCGAATCCGGCGAAACCTCCTCGTATGAAAAATTCCTGAGCGCAGAGGAAGCCGCCGCCGTGCGCAAAACGCTGGGCGCGGAAACCGGGGATGTGTTATTCCTGGTAGCAAGCGACGAAAACAGCATCGTTTACGCTTCGCTGGGCGCGCTGCGCTGCAACCTGGCGCGTAAATTCGGGCTGATTGATAAGTCCAAGCCGAAACTTCTGTGGGTCACCGACTTCCCCATGTTCGAGTACAGCAAGGAAGAGGGCCGCTGGATGGCAATGCACCATCCGTTCACCATGCCCAACCCGGAGGATCTTGACAGGCTGGAAAGTGACCCCGGCTCCGTGCGCTCCATTGCCTACGATATGGTCATCAATGGCTACGAAGCGGGCGGCGGAAGTATCCGTATTCATGATACGCAATTGCAGGAGCGTATGCTGGAAGCGCTTGGCATTTCCCCGGAACAGGCGCAGGAGCGCTTCGGCTTCCTGCTGAACGCCCTGAAATTCGGCGCTCCGCCGCACGGCGGCATGGCGTGGGGGCTGGAACGCCTGGTCATGGTGCTGCTGGACATCGACGATATGCGCGATGTAATCGCTTTCCCGAAGGTGGCGTCCTCCGCCGACCTGATGAGCGACGCGCCGACGAATGTTTTGACGCAGCAGCTGACTGAACTGGGCATTTCCATTCTGCCGAAAGCAGAATCCAAAGCAACCGAATAAACGAAGCGATGGGGCTTCCCTTTTTGGGCAAGTCCCATTTTTGGTGCAAAAACTGCCTGCGATTTTCGGAACACGGCAGTACATTTACTTTTTCACGGCAAAGCAATCCAAATTTATTGTTATGAAAGCAATATAAAATCTAAAAGAGCTTCCGTCCTTCCACCCATGAAAATCACAAAGCCGACAGCAAATATCCCCGGGGATATTCGTTGGAGTGGGGGAGCGCCGTTCCCACGTTCATAAAAACCACAGAGCCAACTCCAGCACCGTCAATGAAAACCACAAGGTGCGCCAGTACCCAACAGCCTAATGGGGATACCTTGGGAGTGCAGGGGGGATTTATGGAACCCTCCCTTGGCCTTTCAAATCCCCCGGTGTGCACTCCGTGCACACTGCGGTCTTTTGCGTACTTTCGGCCGCATCCGAAAGTACGGGCCCGCTCGGCCTGAGGGCAAACCCAATCATTTCTTAAATCCAAAGTTGGAACTTTAGAAATCCTCTCCGTTCTTTACTTCAAAACGAAAAAATCCAAATGCTGCCGCTCTTGATTTTCAAAAGCATTTGCTTGAATAATTGCTTGGTTATTGATATACTGAAATATAAATTGAAATGACGGGAGGTGCACCGCGTGGCAGACATAAAGATCAATTACCAGAAACAGCTGGATACCCTCATTGACGGACTGGGCGGCGAAACCCCCACCCTGTTTTTGCACGCCTGCTGCGCGCCTTGCAGCAGCTATGTGCTGGAGTACCTCTCTAATTATTTTAAAATTACGCTGTTTTATTATAATCCAAATATTTTTCCGGAGGAGGAATACCGCCGCCGTACGGAGGAAGTGCAACGGCTGATCTCCGAACTTCCGGTCAAAAACGAAGTACGTTTTCTGGAAGGCAAATACGATCCGGAAACCTTTTTCAGCCTTGCGAAAGGGCACGAGGCGGAACAGGAGGGCGGGGCGCGCTGCATGCTCTGCTATGAGCTACGCCTGCGTGAAGCCGCGCTCGCCGCAAAAACCGGCGGCTTTGACTATTTCACCACCACGCTTTCCATCAGCCCGTATAAAAATGCGCAGAAGCTCAATGAAATTGGCGCGGCGCTGGAAAAAGAATACAGCGTAAAATACTTATATTCCGATTTTAAAAAGAAGAACGGGTACCGCCGTTCCGTCGCGCTCTCCAACGAATACAGCCTTTACCGGCAGGATTATTGCGGCTGCGTTTATTCCAAGGCAGCCCGTGAACGATTTGAGCAGGGGAAAGCCACCGATTTATCCGGTCCCCATTGATGCCCCAAACAGAAACTTGACAATTTCATATTCTGTTTGGAGGTATTCATTTGCATACCCGAAACATTCGCCTGTTTTACGCAATTACGTTTTTACAGGGTATGGTTTTTTATGCCCCCATCGCGACGCTGTACCGCGAAGCGCGGGGTATCAATATTTTTCAGCTGACATTGATTGAGAGCGTTTCCCTCGTTGTCTGCCTCTTATTGGAGATTCCCTGGGGCTTCGTCGCCGACCGAATCGGCTACCGAAAAACGCTTTTAATCTGCAACATCCTTTATTTTGTTTCCAAAATTGTATTCTGGCAGGCGCACGGATTTTCCGCGTTTCTGGCGGAACGGCTGATTCTTTCCGTAGTCATCAGCGGCCTTTCCGGCTGTGACAGCGCGTTTCTTTACCTTTCCTGCGGGGAGGACGAAAAGCAGTCGCAGAAGGTATTCGGGATGTACGGTGCCATGGGCACGGCGGGTATTTTGCTGGCCGTCGCGGTCACCCCGCTTCTTTTACGCTACGGCGATTCGTATACGGCGCTGTTTACCTTATTCCCTTACGCAGCAGGCGCCGTGCTGACCGTGTTTTTAACCGATGTCTGGAAACCGGTTGAAAACCCGATTCCTTTTCGGCAGCAAATCCGCGCGCTGGCAAAGGGTCTTAAAAATGACACCCGCTTTCTGCCTTTCCTGCTTTCGGCGGCGCTGTTCAGCCAGTGCCATCAGACCATTGTTACGTTTTTAAACCAGCTCCAATACCGGCGCAGCGGGATTTCAACCGCATCCATGGGCGCGCTCTATATTCTCATCACCGTGGCGGGGCTCAGCGCGGCGCGGGCGCACAGGCTGACCCAACGGCTCGGGAATTTAAAATCCGTGCTGCTGTTGCTGCTTGTTGGGGGCATTTCCTGCGTTTTGCTGTATTTCACAGCGAATCCGGTTCTTTCGGTCACGGGATTGCTGCTGCTTCATGTGGCCTTTTCGCTGTTTACCCCGGTACAGATGGAACTGGAAAACCGCCGTGTGCAGGGCAGCAACCGCGCCACAATCCTTTCCGTCTATTCCATCATCGGCGAATCCGTTGCCGCTGCCACCAACCTTGCGTTCGGAAAAACAGCGGATTCCGGCGTGGCAAACGCGATGCTGCTCGGTGCGGCTTTCTGCGCGGCTGCGCTGATTCTATTTATTCTGTGGCGCTTTTGGGAGCGAAGGTTTTTCGTGCAGCCCACAGAGTAGCCCTATCCTGCAAGATATGGAGCTGATCTGAAATGTACGTCAGAAAAATAATGGAACATGAGCTGGCGCAGCTTTTACAGCTTTACACGCAGCTTCACGACAACCCGCTACCGGAAGACGATGCTTCCGTTCCGGCACTCTGGCAGCGGATATTGAACGACCCTGACCAGAGCATTCTGGTCGCGGTGGAGGACGGGCAAATTGTTTCCTCCTGTGTGCTGCTCATCGTGCCGAATCTGACACATAACCAGCGTCCGTATGGACTGATCGAAAATGTAGTGACCGGCAGAGCGTACCGCAAACGAGGGTACGCCTCTGCTGTACTGCAACACGCAAAGGAGCAGGCCATGCGGCAGGGCTGCTACAAGCTGATGCTGCTTACCGGCGCAAAAGACGCCGCCACGCTGAACTTCTATCGCCGCGCAGGTTATCGCTCATCGGACAAAACAGGATTTGTGCAGTGGCTGTAAGCCACGCGCCGATTCACCGAAAAAAGGAGTTTTACAATGCCGGAAATTCATGATACAGAAAGCAGCTCACACGAAAGAATTTACAATAAGCTGGTACGTGACCGGATTCCTGAAATCATCCAATCACAGGGCGAAGCCCCGGTTACCCGTATCCTTTCCGACGGCGAGTACCTCGCCTGCCTAAACAGAAAGCTGCGGGAGGAAACAGAAGAATACCTGAACGATAACAATATTGAGGAACTTTGTGATGTTCTAGAGGTTATTTCCGCGTTGTACGCGGCGCTTGGATATTCAGCACAGGACACCGAACAGATACGGGCGACAAAGGCCGAGAAAAACGGTGCTTTTAGCAACAGAATATTTTTGGAAAAAGTCATTACTGAAAGCGGCAGGCGGTAATTCCCTGTTTTTATTCTATGATTCGTTTGCTGTAGATGGATTGTTTACTTACCGTATGCCACATGATAAAATAGGTTATACAAACCCACTTTGAATATTTGAGTAACGGATGTGGAACCATGAAAAAGGATAAAGATAAAAAGAAAAAACGCGCGAAAAAAGGGCAGGCAGGCGGGGCGGGTTCTTCACCGGAGCCACTGACTCTGCCGGAGCCGGCATCAGTCGAAGGGGAATCCCCTCTGGCTGACGCCTTTGCCCTTGTGGGCGGAAAGTGGAAGCTGCGCATCCTCTGGGTGCTTCGCGGCGGCGAAGGGCGGCGTTACGGGGCCATTAAGCAGCAGATTTCCGGTATTACCGATATGATGCTGAGCCAGAGCCTGCGCGAGCTGACCGCGGACGGGCTTACAGAGCGCCGCGCATTTCAGGAAATTCCGCCTAAGGTAGAATACTGCATCACGCCGGTGGGCGCGGAGCTTGTGCCCGCTATTGAACAGATTCGTGCTTGGGCGGCAAAACACGCTGTAAAGGAGAATTGATTATGGAAAGACGGATGTCAATCGCCCCCTATGTTGCCGACAATACCCGCTACGATACCATGCAATACCGCCGCTGCGGCGAAAGCGGACTGAAGCTCAGCGCGCTTTCCCTCGGCTACTGGCACAATTTCGGAACTTACGACCAGTACGAAAACGCACGCGCGGTCACGCGCCGCGCGTTTGACCTGGGGATTACCGTATTTGACCTTGCCAACAATTACGGCCCGCCCGCCGGCAGCGCGGAGGAAACGTTCGGCCGCCTGATGAAAGAGGACATGCACCTATACCGCGACGAGATGGTTATCACCACCAAGGCAGGGTACACCATGTGGCCCGGCCCTTACGGGGATTTCGGTTCGCGCAAATATCTTCTGGCGAGCCTCGACCAAAGTCTGAAACGCATGGGCCTTGATTATGTGGATATTTTTTATCACCACCGCATGGACTCCGAAACCCCGCTGGAGGAAACCATGGGCGCGCTGGCTCACACAGTGAAAAGCGGTAAAGCGCTGTACGCCGGCATTTCTAACTACAGCCCCGACATGGCAAAAAAGGCGTCCGAAATTTTGGAAGGCATGGGCGTTCACTGCCTGATCTGTCAGTCACGCTACAGCCTGCTTGACCGTAAAGTGGAGGAAGCCGGCCTGTTCGAATCCCTTTCACAGCGCGGCATGGGTGCGACTGCTTTCAGCCCGCTGGCACAGGGGCTGCTTACCGGGAAATACAACAGTGGGATCCCTGCGGATTCCCGCGCGGCAGGAAATTCCTTTTTCCTGAACCGGGACAGCATTCAGCCGAAAACGATTGAAAAAGTGGTCGCGCTTGGTGAAATTGCCGCACAGCGCGGGCAGACCATCTCCCAGTTTGCGCTGAGCTGGATTCTGCGCCAGCCGGTGATGGCAAGCGTTTTGATCGGCGCGAGCCGTATTTCCCAGTTGGAGGAAAACGTTGGGGCCCTTTCCAACCTGAATTTTTCTGAGGAGGAGCTGCGCGGGATCGACGAAATTTTGGCACGGAACTGAGCCGCGCGGTACGAGCGCATAGCCGTATTCTCTATTCAGGCTGTGCCCCCTCCCTTGGGGGTACAGCTTTTCCATTTTACATATATTGTGTTTATATTTGGTATTTTAAAAATATCGTCCTATATATTGTATATGTCTATTGACATCTGCCTTGGGGTGCTGTATGATTGTAATACTTTTTGATTGATTCCTTAAGTTCTTTATTGGGAATTAAAGTAGAGGAAGGGTGTTTCAAGTGGCTGTAAAAATTCAAAAGAGAAATGGCGTAGTTGTAGCGTTTAACGAGGTGAAAATTCGTAACGCAATCCAGAAGGCAAATCAGGCCGTACCGGATGAAACAATGCCGTCAACCGCGCTTGACCAGCTGACCGGGAAAATTTCCGCCTGTTTTCCGGACGACTGCATTCCCACAGTGGAACAGGTGCAGGACAAGGTTGAGGAGAACCTGATTGCCGCAGATTATGCCAAAACAGCGAAAGCATATATCCTTTACCGTGCGGAGCATACCAAAACGCGCCAGGCCGAGAGCGACTTGATGGATATTTACAAAGAACTGACCTATCAGGACGCGCGCGACGCGGACATCAAGCGCGAAAATGCAAACATCGACGCGGACACCGCCATGGGAACCATGCTGAAATACGGTTCAGAAGGTTCCAAGTATTTTATCAACAATTATGTGCTCCCAAAAGATATTGCGGCCGCCCACATCAACGGCGATATTCACATTCATGACCAGGATTTTTACATGCTGACCGAAACCTGCTGCCAGATCGACCTGATCAAGCTGTTCCACAGCGGTTTTTCCACTGGGCACGGCGCGCTGCGCGAGCCGAATGATATCCGCTCCTACGCGGCTTTAGCGTGCATCGCGATTCAGGCAAACCAGAATGAAATGCACGGCGGCCAGTCCGTTCCGAACTTTGACTATTCCCTGGCGCCGGGTGTGGCCAAAACATTTGAAAAAGCCTACTTCAAGGCGCTGTCCCAGTTTTTCCAGGTTGCAAACGGGTTGAGCGACAGCGACGCAGATAAGCTTGCCCAATCCGTGCGCGGCGAAATTTCGGAGAAGGTTACGCTGGGCGGCACAGATTCCTTCGGCAAAAAACTAGACGGTATTCTTCCCGAAAGGGCACTTGAGCTTGGCATTTCCATTTCCGGGGAAGAAGCGCTGCGCGCGCACAATTATGCGGTAAAAGCAGGTACAAGGGACACCGACAAAGCGACTTATCAGGCGATGGAAGCGCTGATACATAATCTGAACACCATGAATTCCCGCGCGGGTGCGCAGGTTCCGTTCTCTTCCATTAACTACGGAACCGACATCTCCCCCGAAGCGCGCATGGTAATCCGCAATCTGCTTCATGCAACCTCCGCCGGTCTTGGCGACGGAGAAACCCCGATTTTCCCAGTGCAGATTTTTAAGGTCAAAGAGGGTATTAACTATAACGAAGGTGACCCGAACTACGACCTGTTCAAGTTGGCCTGTCAGGTAAGCGCAAAACGCCTTTTCCCGAACTTCTCCTTCCTCGACGCCCCGTTCAATCTTGCATATTACAAAGAGGGCGACTATAACACCGAGGTCGCTTACATGGGCTGCCGTACCCGCGTCATGGGCAATACGCATGACAAGACCAAGGAAGTAACCTGCGGCCGCGGCAATTTGAGCTTTACCTCCGTGAACCTGCCCCGTATCGCGATTGAGGCGGACGGCGACCTGAAGAAATTCTATGAAATTCTGGATAAGCGCATGGATTTGGTCGTGCGCCAGCTTCTGCACCGCTTTAAAATTCAGTGCAGCAAAAAGGTTTACAACTATCCCTTCCTGATGGGACAGGGTGTTTGGATGGACTCGGAAAAACTTGCCCCCACCGACAGCGTGGAGGAAGTTCTGAAAAGCGGCACGCTCAGCATGGGCTTTATCGGGCTGGCCGAAACGCTGAAATCGCTGACCGGCAAGCATCACGGCGAAAGTGAAGAAAGCCAGAAGCTGGGACTCGAAATCATCTCCTATATGCGCAAACGTATGGATGACGAATCCGAAAAAAGCGGCCTGAACTTTACGCTGCTCGCTACTCCGGCAGAAGGCCTTTCCGGCCGTTTCGTGCGCATTGACCAGAAAAAATACGGCGTAATTCCTGGTGTGACCGACCGCGAATATTATACGAACTCCTTCCATATTCCGGTTTACTTCCCGATTTCCGCTTTCCGTAAAATCAAGCTGGAAGCGCCTTACCATGCGCTGACCAACGCGGGCCACATCAGCTACGTTGAGCTGGACGGCGACCCGACGAAGAATCTTGACGCGTTCGAGTCCGTGATCCGCTGCATGAAGGAAGCGGGCATCGGCTACGGCTCGGTAAACCATCCGGTTGACCGCGACCCGGTATGCGGCTTCAACGGCATTATTGACAACGAGTGCCCCTGCTGCCACCGCCATGAAACCGACGACGGGCCGAAATTTGAGCGCATTCGCAGAATTACCGGCTACCTGGTCGGCACAACCGACCGCTGGAACAACGCAAAGCGTGCGGAAGAAAAGGACAGGGTAAAGCATGGGCTGTGAACTGCGCATCAGCGGAATTGAACCGGAATCCATTGTCGATGGGAAGGGCATCCGCTATGTCATTTTCACACAGGGCTGCCCCCACGCCTGCCCCGGCTGCCACAACCCCCAAACGCACGATTTCGGCGGGGGAAAGCTAATTGACACCGACGACCTTTTCCGCGAAATCTGCGAGAATCCGCTGCTGAAGGGCGTGACCTTCAGCGGAGGGGAACCGTTTTGCCAGCCTCTTCCGCTTGCGGCGCTTGCGAAAAAAATTCACGCGCGGGGTCTGGATGTGACTGCTTACACCGGCTATGTTTACGAACAGCTGGTTGCGCGGCATAATCCCGACATTGACGCGCTGCTCAGCGAAACAGATATTTTGATTGACGGCCCGTTTGTGGAAGCGGAAAAGGATTTGACGTTGCTTTTCCGCGGCAGCCGCAATCAGCGTGTCATTGACCTGAATCAGAGCAGAAAAGAATTAAAAATCATATTAGTTGGTTAATTTTCCCGGCAGGACACAAAATTGTGCCCTGCCGTTTTATAATGGAAAAAGTTAAGATATTTGTGACTGTGTCTCCCGTAATAAATGGTATTGTCCCGAAAATTACCCCAATATTTTAAATTTATCTACCGGAACATTGTTCATGATCTTGTTAATTTTTTCCATGTATGATACCATATTGTTTAGATATGTTCATTTCATCATGGGGATGTGCTATTATGCTATCGAGCGAACAAAACGACCCTAAAATCGAAGTTGTCATGTTGGGTGATTTCTCCATTACGATTAACGGACATCAGCTTTCCAACTTAAAAGGCCGCACAAAACGTGTGTGGATGCTGATTGAGTACCTGCTGGCAAACCGAAAAAAAACGATCCCGATTAAGAATATTATAGATGTTCTTTGGGAAGAGGGCGAATGCGGTGACCCGCTGAATGCACTGAAAAATTTGGTGTACCGCGCACGCGCCTTGCTGAAAGAAATCTCCGCTGACGAAAACGCGGAGTTTATTAAATATGAGCGCGGAACCTACGCCTGGAACAACAGCTACGACTGTACGATCGATACCGAGCAGTTTGAGGCTTTGTTTAAGCAGGGTGAAAACTTTTCTTTACCCGATGAAGAGCGGATTGCAAGTCTAGCCGCGGCGGTGCATCTTTATAAAGGAGAGTATCTGCCGAAGTCCTCTTACAGCACATGGGCAATTTCAGCCGCCGCCTATTATTCCACGCTATACAACGACTGTGTCATGAAGCTTTGCGGATTGCTGATTGATCGCCAGCGCTTTGACGAAGTTATTGATTTTTGCTTAGAGGCTCTTCATCACGCGCCTCTGGAGGAATCTATTCACAAGATGCTGCTTTTTGCCTATATCAGCACCGGGCAGCGCAACAAGGCGCTTGAGCACTACAATTACGCGGTGAACCTGTTTTACAAGGAATTGGGTGTAAACATTGCCGATTCTCTTCGGCCCATTTACAAACAGCTGATTAACAGCATCAATCATGTTGAAATAGACCTTTCCGTCATTAAGAACGACTTAAAAGAAGCCGCTTCACAGGAGGGCGCCTATTTCTGTGACTATGACGTCTTCAAATCCGTTTATCGGGTGCAGGCGCGCACCATCAGCCGCACAGGGCAATCTATTTTTATTGTGCTAGTCACCCTGACAGACCCCGACGGTGCGGTTCCGCAGCCCGAAGTTGCAAAGCCCGCCGTGGGCCGCATGAAGGAAGCCATTATCAGCAGCCTGCGCAAAGGGGATATTGTTGCGTCTTACAGTGCGACACAATTCATCATTATGCTTCCGTTAATTACCTATGAAAATGCAAATACTGTCGTAAACCGTATTTTACAGAAATTTCGTTTTGAATACCGTAAAAATAACATTGTAGTCAGCACGCGAGTGAATCCGGTCGATTCCGTGGATTAGCCCGGCGTGGAAGGGAGGAGAACATGGAGCGAAGAGGAATCATCCCGGTTCTGCTTTCCCTTGCGTTTATACTTTCCGCCTGCGGCTCTTATACAACGCCTCCCGCCGAGGAATCCTCTTCCGATGTTTCATCGTCAGCTTCCTCCTCCGCGGCGTCATCGGTCCTACCTTCTGTGCAGGCATCCTCGGCTTCCTCCGTTCTGCCCTCGTCGTCCGCCGGCTCCGTGTCCTCTTCTTTAGCCGCTTCTTCAGCGGTTTTCTCCGCGGCGGCTTCTTCAAGCAAAGCGGACAGGCCGGGTTCCGCTGCCGTGCCGGCGAAAGCACCTTCTGCGGCGCCGTCTAAAAATGTGACTTCCTCCATTCCGCTTTCGCCGATACCCAAACCCGCCGCAAAGCCGATGCCCGCGGTCACGGCAAAAATACCCGAAGCCTCCGGCGGCAGCGTGTTTTCACAACAGGGCTGTACGCTGGACTACAGCAACGCTTCCGACGGTTACATTATGGTTAAGTACAGCGGTTCTGTCAAAGTAAAGGTCCTTGTTTATTTTGGCAGCGAGTCGTCGTACTACCAATATGACATTTCCTCCGGCTACGCGACCCTTCCGCTCCAAAAAGGGAGCGGCACCTACCGCGTCCGGTTTATGGAGAACGTTTCAGGCAACAGCTACGCGGAGCTCAGTTCGACTCAGGTGAACGCGTCCATCAGCGGCTACGGCTACACGCTTTACCCCAATCAATATGTAAATTATACCCGCTCCACAACTGCGGTCACCACGGCAAAGAGCCTGTGCGCGAGCGCGACAAGCAACGCGGAGAAGGTTGACGCAATATACAAGTACATAACGAAGAATATCAAATATGATTATTCCAAGGCTTCCAGCGTAAAACCGGGCTATGTTCCCAGTGTGGACGCAACGCTATCCAGCAAAAAGGGAATTTGCTTCGATTACGCCGCCTTAATGGCCGCCATGTGCCGGTCACAGAATATCCCAACCCGGCTGGTCATCGGTGACGCAAGCGTCGGGTACCATTCATGGAATGATATTTACGTGAACGGTTCCTGGAAACGCTATGATTCGACGATGGGAGCCGCGGGCCAGACCGCTACGGGATACACGCCCCAAAAGTACTATTAAGCCGAACTGCCGGCTGTTTATGAACTGTTTATTTGTGGGGATACCCCCGGCAAAGAAAGCTCCGCTTCACGCGGTACGGAGGACATGCTATGAGCAAACAAAAGAAAAGTTTTTCAGGAAAATCCGGATTACTTCCCGCTGCGGATCTTTCCCTGTTCTGTTCCCAGGTCTGTATGGTGCTTCGCGCGGCGATTCCGCTTTCAGAAGGAATCTCCGCCATTGGCGACGGGCTGGAAACCGACGGCGGCAAGGCGCTGATGCAGCGAATTCAAAAGGAGCTGGAACAGAACGGCTCTTTTTCCGGCGCGCTGAAAAGCACCGGCGTATTTCCGAATTACATGCTCAACATGGTCAGCATCGGTGAAAAGACCGGCAAGCTGGACGACGTAACCGAGGCGCTTTCGCTTTATTACGCGCGCGAAGACAGCCTGCGCAGCCGCATTATCAGTGCGATTACCTATCCACTCGTTCTTACATTGATGATGGCTGTCGTGATTTCCGTACTGGTGATAAAAGTGCTCCCCGTTTTCAACGGTGTGCTGCGTGATATGGGCACCGACCTGACCGCCGCTTCGAACGGCGTTTTGCGTGTCGGAACTGTAATCGGGCAGGTAGCCCTGATTGTGATTGCACTGCTGGCCATTGTTCTTGCGGCACTGCTGATCGTCAGCAGAACACAGGTCGGCTCCCGCTGGCTGCTTTCCTGCGCAGCTGGATTCAAACCCACGCGCCGCCTGTTGGACAAAGTGGACTCCGCGCGTTTCGCGTCTGTGCTTTCTTCCATGCTGTCCAGCGGATACGACACTTCGGAAGCGCTGGAACTGATTCCGGGCATCATTACTAACCCTGCCATGATTGATAAAATCGCTGTCTGCCGAAAAGCGGTGGAAGGCGGGGATTCCTTTCCTGACGCGATGGAGCGGGCAAACCTGTTCCCCGGTATTTACGGCAGTATGGTGCGGATCGGAACGAAGACCGGCAATCTGGAAGAGGTTATGAAAAACCTCGCGGATCTGTACAGCCAGGAGGTCGATGCTTCCATCGACAAGCTGATAGGAATGATTGAGCCGGTGCTTGTAGGCGTGCTCTCCGTAATCATCGGTGCGATTCTTCTGTCCATTATGCTGCCGCTGATGGGTGTGATGTCCTCCATCGGCTGAGCCGATTTTCTATCATAAATTCTTCGTGAAAGGGAGTGACGGAATTTGAGACTGTATCGATCAAAAAAGCAACATCGCGGCTTACTTGTGAGCGCGCTGATTTTTATTGCCGTCATCCTCTTATTTCAATACGGATTCAAAAATATTTCCGGCACGAACAGTGCGGAGGATCTGAACGTAACGCAGGAAGCCATCCGCAAGGCGGTTGTCAGTTGTTATGCGATTGAAGGGGTCTACCCTCCGAGCGTCTCCTATTTGGAACAGCATTACGGCGTTGTGATCAATCACAACAGGTACTCCGTCAGCTACGAACTGGCCGGCTCCAATATTATGCCGTCCATTGATGTGCGTGAAAAGGGGCAGGATCAGGGGGTGGCGCAATGACCGAAAAAAAGACACACTCCTTCAATACGGTATTTATTCTGATTGTATTCAGCCTGTTCGCGCTCTGCTCGCTGTTCCTTGTACTCATCGGCGCCAATGTTTATAAAAATATTGTGGACGATATGAGGACAAACAACGAGACACGCGCCAGCCTTTCCTATGTGGCCAACAAGGTTCACGCGGCGGGGGCGGGCGAAACCGCGCTGCAGACGATTGACGGGTACCAGGTTTTGGTGCTTACTTCCGAAGCAAACGGCGAAAGCTTCCACACTTATATTTACGAGAACGACGGCTATTTGCTGGAGCTGTTTACCCGTGCCGAAAACGGCTTCAAAGCGGGGGACGGCGACAAAATCACGCCGGTTTCCGGTTTTTCCATGGCGGAAAGCGACGGACTGCTAATCATTTCCGTAAACGGAAAAGGGGATCAAAAGCTGAAACTCTCGATATCGGAGGGTGGCTGATCTATGAAGAATCATCGCAGTAATCCCAATAGCTTTTTTATTGAAATCATTCTGGTTATTTTATTTTTTACTTTGTCCGCCTCCGTAACGCTTCAGCTCTTTGTAGCGGCGAACAGCCGCGCGCGGCAAAGCAGCGAGCTGAGTATTGCCGTCATGAAGTCGGAGGATATTGCCGAGCAGGTAAAAAGCATTACTTCCGTGGATTCCGTTCCGTACGCGCTGAAAAACGCGGCGCACACTACTTCTGGCGGGGCAGAGCATTACCGCCTTACATTTGACCGGCAATGGAACGAAACCAGTTCCAACCCGCGCTATACGCTTGAAGTCACGCTGAAAAAGCAGGCTTCCCCAAGCGGCACGACGGTAGTTGCCGACATTGCCGTTTCGCGCATTGCCGCGGGGAGCGAAAACAGCATTTACAAATTGGGTTCGTCCAAATATTTGCCGAAAGCCCCGTAAGGGTGCGGCGGAAAGAGAGGGTCGCATGAAACGAAAAAGCAGTTTTTTTCCGGGTGTGGGCGCCTCGTCGATTTTAATGATTTTCGTTGTGCTGTGCCTGACCATGTTCGGCGTGCTTTCCTTTGTGACCGCAAACGCGGATTATAAGTTTTCCACCAAAAACGCAAATGCCGTGGAAAACTATTACGAGGCCTCGTCTTCCGCGCAGCAAAAGCTGGCGGAAATAGACAGCGCTCTGTTACAGGCAAAAAACGACGCGGCGCGTTACTCCGCAAAGCCGTTTCTGCTGTATACCCTGAATGACAGTGTCTATTTCGAAAACGAAAAGCAAATCATGGACTACCTGAAAAGCGGCGCGTCGTCAGAGCAAAAGCTTGATTACGCTTACTGCGAATTTTCCGCACTTCGGCTTGCGCGGATTGACGGCGCAGCCGTAACGCAAAGTGAGGATGGGCAGGTTCTGGCATCGCTGGCCTTTCCCGTGAATACAAACCGTACACTGGCGCTGACCGTAGCAGTCGAACCCTATTCTGCTTCACAGCGATACCGGGTGACGCAACAGAAGCTGGTCGGCGCCGAACAGCGGGATAACGGCGACAGTTCTTCCCTTTCCCTCTGGTCGGGGAGCAGCGCTCAATAATGGAAATAGGAGTAACCACGCCCTATGGAATTTGATATTCTGAGCATCTTAAAAACGGCCATGGCAAAAAAGGCTTCCGATATCTTTATTATCTCCGGATGCCCGGTCAGCTGTAAAATCAGCGACCGCATTCTTCCCGTCGAGCAGGAAGACCTATGTGATTACAAATTAAAGCCGGACGATACGAAATGCTGTATTGAGCAAATATATGCCCTGACGCGCGGGCGCAGCATGGATTCCTTTCTGAGCAGCGGCGACGACGACTTTTCCTTCTCTATTGAGGGCTTGGGGCGCTTCCGCTGCAACGCGTATTTTCAGCGCGGTTCCATGGCGGCGGTGCTGCGCGTTTTTGGGTTTGACCTGCCTGATCCGGCAGCATTCCATATTCCCGAGGCGGTGCTGAATCTGAGCGATTATAAAAAAGGAATGGTACTGATCACCGGTTCGGCGGGCAGCGGAAAATCCACGACGTTGGCCTGTCTGATCGACCGCATCAACCATGAGCGCAACAGCCATATTATCACCATTGAAGACCCGATTGAGTATCTGCACCGGCACGACAAGAGCATCGTCAGCCAGCGCGAGCTGGAAACCGACACCCACGGTTATGTGCCCGCGCTGCGCGCGGCTCTGCGGCAGGCGCCCGACGTAATCCTGCTGGGGGAAATGCGGGACTTTGAAACCATCGCAACCGCCATGACCGCTGCCGAAACCGGCCAGCTTGTGCTTTCCACCTTACATACCGTCGGTGCGGCAAATACGATAGACCGTATTATAGACGTTTTTCCGCCCAGCCAGCAGCAGCAGATTCGAGTGCAGCTTTCCATGGTGCTCCGCGCAGTGGTTTCACAGCAGCTGATTCCCACGCTGGACGGTACGCTTGTTCCGGCGTTCGAAATTATGTTTGTAAACTCCGGAATCCGCAATATGATACGCGAATCAAAAGTG
Source organism: Bacillota bacterium (assembly GCA_023416955.1). Classification (GTDB taxonomy): domain Bacteria; phylum Bacillota; class Clostridia; order Oscillospirales; family Acutalibacteraceae; genus Caproiciproducens. The sequence goes on from JAEZGM010000042.1 coordinate 135,475, forward strand.
CATCAGATTGACAACGCAATTTCCTCCGCTTCGAGTGAGGGCATGATTTCCATGGATACCAGTTTATACAATTTGTATAAAGAAGGAAAAATATCAAAGGAAAATGCGCTGATTTATGCCAGCAACGCCGAAGCACTGAAAAAGCGCATCAGCTGAAGCTGCGGCTTTAATCCATAAAATGTGATGAAAAATGCGTCCTGATCAGGCTTTAAAGCCGTTTTAGGACGCATCTTTTTTATTGATGAGACTGTTTTGCCACAGTCTCTTCCATCTTACGCTCATACAGCCACTTCCTTTATAAAACATTCAAAGAACGAGCACAAAAGCCTTGATCTGTGGATTTTACGTTTCAAAATTAATTTTGTTGTTAAATGAGCTGCTATATTCCTCTTTCGTCACGGAATACTCGACGCATTCCACGGGACCCCTCTTTCCTTCGACCCGACTTGTTCCCCGGTATACCATTCCCGCTTTCTGCATAACTCTGCCCGAAGCGGGGTTCTCCGGAAAATGAGAAGCGCAAATAGTCTTGAATTCGACCCGTTCAAAGCCGTAGCGAATAACCGCCGTCAGCGCCTCCGCCATGTATCCGTGGCCCCACCAGTTCTGCCCGATCACATAGCCAACGCCCCCTGTGTCCGCAGAGCTCTCTACAGGTCTCAATTGCATACTTCCGATTACTTCTTTGTCCTGTCTCAAAGTAATCGCCCAGCGAAAAAACAGAGGATCTTCCCGGTAGCGTTGTAATATTTCCGCCAGGTGTCGCCGCGTCTGCTCCAATGTGATGTCCGGCTCCCAGAACATGTACTTTGCGCAGCGCGGGTCGCTCGTCCAGTTGCGGAACATCTGCTCCGCGTCCTCCTCTGTGAACGGCCTTAAAATAAGCCGCTCCGTTTTCAGGGTCTCCATTCCCACCGCGTGTAGCATACAAATTACCCTCTCTCTAAACGCTATTTTTGATCGCCCAGGAACTCCGGTTTAAACTTGGAATACAGGATCTTTTGCCTGCTGTAAAGCCCGGTATAACCGGAAAGCATATAGCTGACGGCGGCGGCAAGCAGGTAGAACGGAGCGCCCTTTGTGCCGAAAAGCTCCACACCAAGCACCAGCGTGGTGAGCGGACAGTTCGTAACGCCGCAAAACACCGCCAGAAGTCCAAGCGTCGCGCCGAACGCGGGGTTCATGCCCAGAATGCTCGCCGCAGTGCAGCCGAATGTCGCCCCGACAAAAAATCCCGGTACAATTTCTCCGCCTTTAAACCCGGCTCCCAATGTCAGCGCGGTGAACAGCAGCTTTAAAATAAATGCCTGCGGTTTCGCATTGCCCGCCAGTGCGCCGGCAATCACGTTCATCCCCGTTCCAAGGTAATCCGTACCGAATATCAGCGAGAGCAGCGCGACCAAAAGCCCGCCCGCCGCAATACGGAAATATTGGTTTTCGAGAACCTTTCGATACAGCCTTGCACTGTTTTTCAGCGTGAAGCAAAACACTACGCTTAACCCCGCACAAAGCACCGCAAGCAGCACGGCCCTAAACATCGGAAGCGGAAGCAGCGCGGGTATTTCGGTCAAATAGTAGGCTTCCGGCACTTCTCCGAACTGCCGGGCAACGGCGGTGGCGACCAGTGCCGCAACCGTGCAGGGTACAAGCGCCGCGTAATACATGATTCCGACGCTCACCACTTCCATGGAAAAAACCGCGGCGGCAACCGGTGCGCCAAATACGGCGGAAAACGCCGCGCTCATGCCGCACATCGTCATGATATGCATATCTTTTTCATCCAGCCGGAACAACCGCCCCACGCTGAAACCAAGACTGCCGCCCATTTGCAGCGCGGCGCCCTCACGCCCTGCCGAACCGCCGCACAGGTGTGTCAGCACCGTTGAAACGAAAATCATCGGCGCCATTTTAAACGGCAGCGGTTCGGGTGAACGAACCGCCAGCAGCACCAGATTAGTTCCCTGCGACTTTTCCACACCGCAAATCCGGTATAAAAACACAATCAGTAAACCGGACACCGGCAGCAGCCACACGAGCCACGCATGATTTTGCCTGACAGACGTCACCGCATTAACGCAGTACAGAAACCCCGTTCCTGCCATCCCGATCAATACTCCCGCCAACGCCGCCAACAGCATCCATTTTACAAACACGATCAACGACCGCTTTATTCCGCCAATTTTCTCTCTTACTTGCGCCGTTCCCATTTACATCTCTCCGAAACATATTATTCTTTTTATTATACGTCAAAGGCGGACCCGGTAAAAGAGTAAAGATAGGGCAAAAAGGAATCGTATGAATGAACATTTTTAGATAAAACAAGAAAAGATGCTACAAAATGAAAATTCATTTCGAAGCATCTTTTTGACTGTGCCATATATTAGTCTCTTGTGCGGCAAAATTTTTTCTTCAGCAGTCTTTATTTTCCAAGCTGCTGAAAATCGTAAACGACTTTATCCAAATCGGGGGAAATGATATTTCCCTGTACCGTTCCGTTCAGCACCACTGTATACCGGCGGTCACCGCTCTTATAAAACTCAATCTTATTCGGCGAATTATTGTTGAAATACTGATAGGTAATCGTGCAGTTCGGCGTGCCCGTCGGTTTTGCGGTTACCGACTCCAGCAGTTCCAGGCTCACCAGCTCCTGATAGAAGGTTTTATAGGAAGTGGAATAATCAACCTTCTTGCCATTGGTGGCTGTCACTGTATAATTATAGGCCGGTTTATCCTCGGTGGATTTTGTCTCGTCCTTTGTTCTGGCGGTATTGAGCGCGGATTCCGTCCCGTTCTGCGCAACAGTAATGGATTTTACCGTCTCAATATTTGGCAGCAGAATCAGCTTTTGCCGCAAAGCAAACGCGTCTGTCTGTGCCCAAGCGCTTACGCTGTCGGCAGAAACTTCGTAAACGACATTCACTCCGCCCAACATCGCGTAGTAACCGCTTTGACTCTTTGCGCCGAGCATGAGCTTATAGTTACCCTTATTTACGGTAAATTCCGCGACCGCGCTCGGCTGGTCAAGCCCATAGGTTTTCAGGTCCTGCGCGGTAGGGTTGGCTTTCGCCACGGAGGAAGCAGTCAGAGAGGCAAGCGCGGTTTTTACGGCGCCGTACTTCGTGGAGTCGGCTTCCACATTGATGGGGGAGGTAATCGCCTCAACCGTACCCTCCTTGCGGATGGTGACCGGCTGAGTGTAATTCTTCCCGCTCAGCGTAACCGAGGTAAAATCATTTTCACCGCTGCTGTTCTGAATGTTCAGCATGACCTTATCAATGAAGTAGTTTGCGTTTTCCAAAATACCGCTGTCAACGCTGACAACATATACATTCTCCGATTTTTCACCGGACATATAGTACGAAGTGCTGTCGGTGGCGCTGACGCTGCCGATTTTGTAGTTATAGCTGCTGCCGTCCTTAAAGCGAACTTCCACCGTCGCCTGCGGGTCGGTCAGGCCGAACTCCGAAGGGTTGCTCACGGTGCCCAGGTTTTGAGTTGCCACCAGACTGAACCCGTTTTTCACAACCTGTTCCGCGGCGGAAGAGTCGATCGGAACACCTTCCAGCCCTTTGATGGTATAGGTTGTGGTTTCCTCCGCGGCGGAAGAAGTACCGGAGGAAGACGATGAAACCGCCGCCTTCTTGGTAACGGGAATAATCACGTAGCTTCCCTTTTTATTTTTGACGGACATGGATACCACATCGCCGCTTGTCTTGGACAGTAAGTCCATGGTCGGTGTGGAGGAAACGGCGGATGAAGACCCGCCCTCTTTATTATTGCCCGTGAGCGTGAGGGCGGCGACTGCGCCTCCCAGCACGACAATCACGGATGCGACAATGACAAGATTTCTGGTGCCGGTTTTCATCTTACAGGTGCCTCCTCTTGCGGAACACAACAATGCCTGCAATGGCAATCAGCAGCGGAATCAAAATCGTAAAGACGCCAAGTCCGAGAATCGTACTTACCTGAGCGGTCAGCTTAATATCGGAAACGTTGGTCTGAACCGGAGTGCTGGTCACCGCGGTATCGGCATTGCTGGTTCCCGTCGCATACTTTGTCAGATCGACTACATATTTTGAGTTTCCGAATGCACTGGAACCAAGAATGCTGGTCTCAAACATTGCGGTGCTGCCCAGCGCAACGACATTTGCCTTATAAGTCTTACTGCCCGATGTAATTGAATCCTGAGAAAGTACTGCCGTGTCGTATGCCTGTTTTGGCAGGCCGCTCGCGGACGTGGTTTTGCTGTCCACCGCATAGCTGGTAGTATTGGATTTTGCAAGGACGTAGGTTTTCTTCGTTCCCTTCGTGTCGTAAAGAAGGTTCAGCGGTACAGACACCGGTGTGGAGAAATATCCGTAGTCGGTGCTGCTGCCGTTCAGGCTGAGATCGCTTTGCACTGTGGATAAAATATAGCTGGGGTCATTGGCGTAATATTTGCTCTGGTCACTTTCTACAATCACTGCCTGCTTGGACTGGATGCCCCATTCCTGCAGGAATTCGGAAAGCTTGGGCATCGTTGTCTGGCTGGGAGTAAACGTGATGAGAAGCGTGCGGTCGCCCGCCAGCTTGGTGCTGCTCAGAAAATCGTCAAGCTTTTTAATCTCTTCGTCGGTATAATCCGTTGTAGGGCAGCCCAAAACAATTATCTGCGCCTTATCGGGAACCGCGTCGGTCAACAGGTTGAAATCTTTTGTTTCAAAGCTGTTGTTCGACAAAAGCTGCTTGTAGGTCGTGCCGTCCATCTGCTCGCTGTGGCCGGTGTCAAACGCCACGACGGGAAGCGTATCCGCAATGACGGAGTTCACGCCGGAAGCAAGCGCGCTGTCGACCAGCGAGTAGTTAGTCGCCGAGCTGCCGTCCTGACTGTACTGAATATTGAATAAGTCGGTATAAACGACGATCCGCTCGCGCTTGTCGCTCTTAATCAACACATCGCCCTGTGTCAGCTCGTTGCTCTTATAGTCTTTGGCAAACGTCGGATTCTTCACCAAATCAATGTACTGCACCTTAATATTGGAATTGCGTTCCGCCATTTTGGCGGCAAGGGTTCCGACCTGGCTGTATTTGATTCCGTAATCGGACAAAATCTGGTCGTTTTTGGTCTGCTCTTCCGTTGCCATAATGGAAATGGTCACCGGTTCTTTCACTTTGTCAACGATCTTATTTGCCTGTTCGGAGAGTGTATTGGTGTTGTCTTTTGATAAATCAAGATTCATGGACGGATAATGGTTCCCAAGGATTCCAACCAAAACATTGATCAGAACGACAATCACAAGGAATCCCGCGGTGAATGCGGTAGAAATCCCCCCGCGTTTGAACTTGGTGCTGCCGAAATAAGATTTTACAGCGCCAGGGTTCTTTTCGTCCTTTTTGGGGCTGCTTTCCTCCGGCTGCTTCGGTTCGCCTTTCTCCTCGGGCTTTTCCTGCGCTGCGGCGGTGCTTTCCGTTGATTCATCGGAAATCGCTGCCGGTTGAGCGGAGACTTCTTCCGGCTCCTGCGAATTTATTTTTTCGTTTTCATTTTCTATATTCATTGTGATTCCCCCCTTAACTCCATCTTCTGCTTTCGAGCTTACGGGCGGTCAAGAATACGAAAACCGCGATTACGCTCAGAAAGAAGACCATGCTGGACACATCCAGCATTCCCTTGGTAAACGGTGTGTAGCGTGAGTTAAAAGAAATCCACTGAATAATCTTTTGCACAACCGCATTGCTGATATTACTGGAGAACTGATCCACCATCAGCAGGAAGATGGTCACGCCATAAGTCGCGACCGCCGCGACCACCTGGCTCTGCGTCAGGGAAGAGAGGAAAACACCAATGGATACCATGGCCGCGCCGTAAAGCAGCGTTCCCAAAAAGTTCCCGAAGATTAAAGGCCAGCTCGGGGAAGAAAATATTCCGATAATAATGGCCGGAACCAGACTGCCCACGGTAGCAATCGCATACACAATGAATCCGGCGAGGAATTTTCCGATGACAATGGAGGTTACGCCCACAGGCGCCGTCAAAAGTGCCTGATCGGTTTTATTTTTTGTTTCCTCGCTGAAGCTTCTCATGGTGATAATCGGAATAAACATCATACCCCAAATAAACATTGCGCCATATACGCTGGCAATGTTGGAGGAAGAGCCGAGCAGCATCACCTGATAAAAATAGAATCCATACAACAGCATCATCATACCGACGCACACATAGCCGATGGGGGAGTAGAAATACGCCTTGAGTTCACGTTTTAATACCGCGGTCATGCGGATTCGCCTCCCTTCATTGCATTCTTAAGCACGGTGCTGTCCTTGGTATAGGACGCACTTGTCAGACGCAGGAATACATCTTCCAGTGACAGGCCGGTATTGTTGAGGGAAAGAATCGGCCAGTTTTTCTTTGCCGCCAGCTGGAACAGGTCACGGCGCAGGTCGGTGCCTTCGCGTGCTTCCACAACAAACTCGTAAACGCCCGGCTCCTTTTCGCCGAACTCTTCAACGCTTACCACATTTTTCAGCGTCTTCAGCCCGTTTTTGATTTCCGGCGCAGGGCCTTCCATACGCACGACCAGCTTGTGGTCGGCGCTGAGCTGACGGGCCAGCATATCGGGGGTTCCGTCCGCGACGAGCGTTCCCTTGTTAACCACAATAATACGCTCGCACACCGCCTGAATCTCAGGAAGGATATGGGAGCTCAAAATAATCGTATGCTTTTTGCCCAGATTCTTAATCAGATTTCTGATTTCAATAATCTGTTTCGGGTCAAGCCCAACAGTGGGTTCGTCCAAAATCAGGACCGGCGGGTTGCCGAGCAGCGCCTGCGCAAGACCGACGCGCTGCTTATAGCCTTTTGACAGGTTCGCAATCAGGCGGTCAAACACATCGTTAACGCGTACCAGCGCACAGATTTCTCTGATATGCTTGTCACGCGGGAGCGTGCATTTTTTAAGGTCATACATAAAATTCAGGTATTCCTTGACCGTCATATCCGTGTAAAGCGGCGGAATTTCCGGCATGTAACCAATCAGCTTCTTCACTTCGTTCGGGTTGTCAAGCGTATTGAAGCCGCCGACTGTTACCGAACCGGAGCTTGCCGAAAGATAGCCCGTAATGATGTTCATCGTCGTCGATTTTCCGGCGCCGTTCGGCCCCAGGAATCCAACGACGGTACCTTCTTCCACTGAAAAGCTGATGTTGTTCAAAGCCGTTTTTTCGCCGTACCGCTTTGAGAGGTTTTTCACCTCAATCATCGTGCGTCCCTCCTGTATTTCAGCTATTTCTTTTCTGTTCTTTGTGACCCTGCCGCCTGCCTCTGCCCATGAAGGCAAAAGAATGCGCGAAAATCCGAACCCCTCTGTAAGTAACTCCGCATTTCCGCTTCATATAGTCAGTTAATTTGAAAACAAGACCAATCTCCATTTTCTTGGATGTTTTCTTAAGTTAACTGACTATAATAGATTTTGCACAAAAAAGAATATGGCTATTTTTAAATCTATTTTATTTTAGCAACTAATTCTATGTTAATTGTAAACTTTCTTTTAAGAAAGGCATTCTATTTTATAAATTTTAGGTGATGGTTCTGTGAAGGCGAAAATCAGCCCCATTCGCTTGACGAAACCTGTGTCAAACCTTACAATAAGAACATCTGATTTTTGGAGTGTTGCACATGGCACAACTAAGCCCATACCGCGCGCTGCAGCTTACCGAGAACAACGGTGGGAAAAGCCTGAACCCGTTGTTTTCTATAAATGAAACGCTGACCGCCGGCCTTTTCCTTAACTGGCTTGAAACCGGCCTGCTGAAACAAATGACCGCCCCCGCAATTTTAATTTGTGAACTTGAATTTTCACGGTTCGGCCAAAAGCAAACCGTCAAAGGCCTGATCTGCCCTGTGCAAGCGGAGGGAGACGCTTTGTCCTGTATGGAACCCGAGCCGGCACAGGTAAAAGACATGACTGCATTTATGGAACAGACCGGCTTTCAGCCGCGCCCGGTAACCGCGCTTTACGACGACGTTTCGCGTGAAACATGGAGCAGAATCACGCTGCTTTCTTCCGGGAAACCCCGTTTCTCTTTCACGGAATCCGGCGTAACCCACCGTGTCTGGGTCATTAACGATTTGATGGTGATCGCCGCGCTACGGGCTGATTTCGAGCTGCGCCGCCTGTTTTTGGCGGACGGGATAGAGGTGTATGAATCGGCCCTGAACCTGCGGCAAAATGAAAAGTCCTCCTCCGTACTGACCTTTCTGGTCGACGCGGGGCAGGGGGGGCTGACGGTACTGCCGTCGCATCTGCTGTATTTCTCGCCCGAGCCGCTGAATCAGGAGCTTCTTTTTTCGCGGAGCGAGCCATACTTCCGTAAAATTGCCCGCAGCGGGGAACAGGAAATTACCGCGAACCTGGACGCGCTGTACCGTCAGGGAAAAAAGGCCTTTGCCTGTTACACCGGCGGTTCGGACTGGACGCTGTTTATTTTACGGGAAGACAGCACATACGACGAACCTACACTGCACCGTCTGGTAACGGAAATGCTTTCCGTGCCCGCACAGCAAAGCGATTCCGCATTTACGCGCACCGCTTCCGTGGAAGCCGCGCTCACACAAGTGCAGTCCGGAAAAGCAAGAGCGGCTTTTCTTTTCAGCGCGCCCCGCCTGCTGGAGCTGCGGACATTGGCGGAATCCGAAAAGAAGCTGCCCCCGCACGCGTACTTCTTTTATCCCGCGTCACCGGAGGAATTCGGCCTTTCCATCGATACACAGTAAAATTGAACTGTTTTATTTGGGACAGATCCCTTTTCTATTTTCATGGACGGCATTAAATTTGGCTTTATGCTTTTTGATTATTTATCCTTAGGACGGGAGGGCGAAACCCTTTTTGATGCAGTTATTGCTTCCATAACAGCGAAATGAAACTGTTATATTATAAAAAAGACTGCTGCTGTTGTCCAATCTCCATATTTTAAAAAAGGTACCGTAAAATGAGTTTTTGTTCATTTTACGCTACCTTTTTTATCGTGCTTCTTTGTCTTCATTTTCCACCGTTTCCGAGTTTTTTGTGGAAAACCCGGATGGTTTTTCCGCGCTTTTGCGGCGGCTGCCCGCAAGATCAATAACAAGGGCAATCAGAATCCCCGCGCCCAGCCCCACGGCAAGCCATAATCCTTCCCGATTGAAAATGCCAATGAAGACCGCGGCGGCCAAAAGGCTGAGGTATACCAGCAGCCGCTTTTTCCGCTCGTCAATTTGCGGTTTTTTTCTTTCCCTTTTCATACTTGTGACCATTCCTTCTCTGCCTGCCGAATTTCCGCCCGAGTATTGACGGAAAAGGGCAAAACTTCCTCCGGTCAGATTTTCCCTTCCCTCAACAGCTGCGCGGTTTTCAGCACAAGCACCTGCGTTTTGGAATCGGAAATCTCATTGTTCATAACCATTTCGACTGCTTTTCCCACAGGAATCCGCTCTACCTGCAAAAATTCGTCCTCGTCAAAATCGGTTTTCCCGAATGACGCAACGCGGCAGGCGTAAAGATAAATGATTTCATTGCAGTAGCCGGGGGAAGGGTAGAGCTTGCCCAAATTGACGTACCCAACTCCCGTAGTACCGGTTTCCTCTCGCTGTTCCCGCTTAACCGCTTCAAACGGATCTTCGCCCGGTTCCAGCTTTCCCGCCGGCGTTTCCAAAACAACCTCCCGGTAAGGATAGCGGAACTGGCGCACAAACAAAATTTCGTCCTTCTCCGTCAACGCGGCTACGCTAGCCCCACCGGGGTGATCGATACACTCGCGTGTTGAGGTTTTCCCGTTCTGCAGCTCGACCTCGTCCACGTGGAACCGCAAAACCCTGCCTTTATAAATTTCTTTTTCGCTGCGTTTCTTTTCAATCAGTTCCATTCATTGCCCCCAAAAGTCCATGAAGAATATGAATTATTTTGCCTGATAAGCATAAATATAATTTTTATCGTAGGAATATAGCTGACGGTATAATTTCGCGGCGCGGTCGCGGTAATAATTCATGGTTTTGGAAGCCGCGTCAACCTGCGCCATAGTTCCGCCAGCGGCCTGTGCTTCCGCGCTGATTTTCTGCAGTGCGGCGGTTTTTCCGCTTTCCCATTTTTCCTGCTCCGCTTTCAGCTGTTTCGGCTTCTGGCTGGAATCGGTACTCATCGCTTTGGTCAGCGCCTTGTAAGCCCCGTCAATTTCTTTTTGCCAAATACCGCTGTATTTTTCCGAAACATTGACCATGTCCACATTGGAAATCGCGGTTGCACTCTCTTTCACATAGGCCTTGTCAATCGGGTTTTCGGCAAATTTCTTGTCAAACTCCTTGTCGTCCGTTTTCACTGTCAGCACAGGGCCGTTCTGGGACTCCGCCGGCTGGGAAAGAACCTGTGAACTCACGGCGCTGGAGACCCCCGCCACAGAAGTAGCCGCGCCGGATGCGGAGCTTTCGCTTTGCACAGCAGAGCTGCTTTCACTCCGGCTGGAAATTGCGGAACTGCTTTCTCCGTTATTGCCTTTTTCTCCGCCGCAGGCCGTCAATGCCGTCATAACAAGGGCAGCCGCCAGCAGACCGCTGATGATGCGTTTGCTTCTCATCCTCGCGCTCCTTTCTTATTCCTCGGTCTGTGAATTCTCCGAGTCCGTAGCTTCTCCCGTTTCCTCCGTGGTTTCCTCGTCAAGTTCTGTTCCGGCACCCTCGTCGGCGTCGCCTTCATCCGGCGGAAGCGCGTCTTCCTCTTCGCCCTCTTCGTGCGCGGTGCGCGCGATGGTCACGACCTTGCTGTCCTTATTCAGCCTCATCACAAGAACGCCCTTTGCGGGTCTTGCGCACTCGCGGATGGAGTCCGCCTGAATACGGATAATGACGCCGTCAGAGGCAATGACAATGATGTCGTCCTCTCGGTCAACCACTTTGATCGCCGCGACACAACCATATTTCTCCACATGATAATTCAGCAGGCCTTTGCCACCCCTTGACTGGAGCCGGTAATCGCTGCTCTGGGACAGGCGGCCATATCCGGTTTCGGAAACGGTGAGTACCAGACCGCCCTCGCGCAGGGAGCTCATGCCCGCCACGCAGTCGCCTTCCTTCAGCGTAATTGCCTTTACGCCGCGCGCCGCGCGGCCGACCACGCGCACGTCCTGCTCGGAAAAGCGTATTGCCATACCGAGCCGTGTCGCAACCAGCAGTTCGGATTCGCCGTCCGTCAGGCGCACCCATGAAAGCTCGTCGCCTTCATCAAGGTCGATGGCGATGACGCCGCCCTTGCGCGCCGTGTCGTAAGCGCTCAGGCTGGTACGCTTAATAACGCCGCTCTTGGTTACCATGACAAGGTAGCTCTCCTCGTCAAATTCCGGCACGCGGATCATTGACGTGACACGCTCGTCCTGCGCAATCGGCAGCAGATTCGCGATGTTCATTCCCTTGCTGGTGCGGGAGCCCTCCGGAATCTCATAGCATTTCAGCCGATAAACACGGCCAAGATTCGTAAAGAACATGACATAGTCATGGCTGTTGATGACGAACATTTCACTTGCCACATCTTCTTCTCTGCGGGTCATACCGCTGACACCGCGACCGCCCCTGCGCTGGGTACGGTAGGTATCCGTCGGCTGACGCTTCACATAACCGAAGTTTGTAAGGGTCAGAACGCAGTCCTCGCGCGGAATCAAATCTTCAATGTCAACCTCGCCGCTGATGGTTGCGATTTCGGTGCGGCGCTCGTCGTTGAATTTCTCTTTGACCGCAAGCGCTTCCTCTTTAACAATTTCCAGTACGCGGCCCTCGTTTGCGAGAATATCCTCAAAATCCGCGATTTTCACCATCAGCGCGGCAAGCTCGTCCTCCAGCTTCTGGCGTTCCAGTCCGGTCAGGCGGCCAAGCGGCATCTGCACAATCGCCTGTGTCTGGGGATCGTCCAGCCCGAAGCGTTCCGTTAAACGCTCACGCGCGTTCGGAATGGATTTGGAGGAACGGATAATATGAATGACTTCATCAATATTGTCAACGGCAATGCGCAGCGCTTCTAAAATATGCGCGCGCTCCTTCGCTTTGTTCAGGTCGAACTGCGTGCGGCGGCGCACGACACTTTCCTGAAATTTGATGAATTCCTGCAGCATTTCCGCCAGCGTCAGCGTTTTCGGCTCATCGTTCACAATTGCAAGCATATTCACGCCGAACGTCGTCTGCATCTGGGTGTAGGAATAAAGCTGATTCAAAACAACCTGCGGGGAAGCGTCGCGCTTCACGCTGACGACAATATGCATACCCTCGCGGTCGGAATGATCCTCAATATTGGAAATACCCTCGATGCGCTTATCCTTCACAAGCTCGGCAATATTTTCAATCAGTCTTGCCTTGTTGACCTGATACGGCAGCTCGGTCACAATAATGCTGAACCGGCCGTTCTTTTCTTCTTCAATTTCAGCGCGGGCACGCACGGTAATACGCCCGCGGCCCGTCGCGTAGGAAGCGCGGATTCCCGCGCGGCCCATAACAATGCCGCCGGTGGGGAAGTCCGGCCCTTTGATACTCTGCATCAGATCGTCAAGCGACGCGTCCGGCTTGTCAATCATCGTGCACATGCCGTCGATGACTTCTCCCAGGTTATGGGGCGGAATGTTTGTCGCCATGCCGACGGCAATACCGGTTGAACCGTTCACCAAAAGGTTGGGGAAATGGCTCGGCAGAACCGTGGGTTCTTTCAGGCGGTCGTCATAGTTCGGAACGAAATCAACGGTTTCCTTGTCAATATCCTGCAGCATTTCGACAGCCATTTTACCCATACGCGCTTCCGTGTAACGGTAAGCAGCCGGCGGGTCGCCGTCCACGGAACCGAAGTTTCCGTGACCGTCCACCAGCATGTAGCGCATGGAAAAGTCCTGTGCAAGACGCACAAGCGCGTCGTAAACGGAGGCATCGCCATGGGGGTGGTAGCTTCCGAGCACCGCGCCCACGGTATCGGCGCATTTGCGGTATGCTTTATCGGGCGTCAGCCCTTTTTCAAACATTGTGTAAAGAATACGCCTGTGCACCGGCTTCAACCCGTCGCGAACATCCGGCAGCGCACGTGAAACAATGACGGACATGGAATAATCCAGAAATGAGTCTCTCATTTCCTTTTCCAGATTTACATTGATAATTTTTTCGTTTTGAAAATTCTCATCCATTAGCGGGCACCTTCCTGCTGATATTTTTCCTGAAGCTGATTTTTCAGAACGGCCCGAACCTGTTCGCACTCGTCCTCACTCATTGACCGCTTCGGAACAAACTTCATCTCGTCGATTCCGGTATATAAAATAAAGATTTTGTCATCTTCATATGCACTGATAAAAAACGAATAAGGAATTTCCGCCTCATAGCGGTCGGTAGAAAAGCGGACGGTCTCGTTTCCGAACTCCGTATTCTGGGCAGTAAAGCGTTCCCGGCCCGCCTCGTATTCGGAAAAGGCGCGCCAGCGCGCAAAATAGTGAACCGTAACATCATAGAATACACCTAAAATAACACCGGCAATTCCAATCAGGGTGTAAACGACATTCTGATAAAACGCGCTGCTGAAAAAACCGCGCAGAATCAGCGCCGCAAACACAAGCAGACAACCGGTCACCCGAAGCATGCTGCGTTCCGTTTTGCTCACGCAGGCCTTTGCCGCGCCTGTTTTAAAATCGGCGTAGTCCGACTTTGTAATTAAAAAACTGACAGATATGGGTTCTTCCAAGCCGGTTCCTCCTTATCGCCCGATTTTTTGGTAACGGGAAGCAAACGCACCGGAAAAATGCCCGGAAAGCTGCTCCTGAAGCTTCTCGTCCAGTCCTTCCTTTTGGACGGTCATCAGTGCCCGCTCCCGTCCGCCAATCAGCACGAATGCCGTTTTGGTTTCGAGGCAGCGGGAAAAATCCGTCCAGTACTCGGTGAATTTTTCCCTTTCGCTTTCCACAACAATGCTGTCGCGGTAAATGCTGACTTTCTGCGGCAGCGCGAGCAGCCGGTTGGAAGAATAGCTTCGTTTTGCCTGATTGATCATGACGCCCGGCTGTACAAAGAAAAAAACGGCCGCAAGGGCAAGAAATAAAAGTATTCCACCGACAGGGCCGAACAATGTGGAAAACCTTGTGCGGTAAACCGGAATCGCGGACGCACATACAACCGCGAGCGTGACACAGAGTGCGGCTCTGATTTCACGCCGGTTCCACAGTGAGGCGGAGCTTTGCGCCGCGTAATAAGCATCGGCGTATTCTTCTTCACCTACGGTCTGTTCCAAAACCGCAACGGCTTCTCCTTCGTAAAAACTCGGCATAATTTTCCTTCCTTGTACTGAATTCACACCGCGCCGGCCAGAAAACATCAGGCCGGGTGCGTACCGGAAATAATCGTCGCCTGCACTTCCGGCAAAACAATAGGCTCCACGCAGCGAAGCGGAAGAATCACCATCTGGCTGCCTATGTAAAGCACAATAAGCTCCTGAAAAACGCCGCGCGCCGTTGTTCCGTCCAGTGGGATTTCCCAACCGTTTTGCGCGCCGCCCATTTCGATATGATCAGGATAAATAGTCATTTTGATTTCGCGTCCGTCGGCAGCTTTCCTTGCAAGGCCGCGCATTTGGAAAACAGGGGAGGGAACCACAACGGCAACAACCGCAAGGCAGATCACACCCAGCGCAACCCCACCCCCGCGGCCGGATGCCGCCAGTACAAACTGGGTAATTGCCGCGGCAATGCCCAGCAGTGAAGCAATAACAGAAAGCGTGATTCTGGAACGCGTGTACTGCGTTTTCATCATCACCTGAAAAATCTCGCTTTGCTTCAGCGTATACTTCAGCTGAATTCCCGTATTCTGTTCCTCGTATTCCTCCGCGTCCTCGTCGGCTACCAGCTCCGCCTCGGAACCGTCCCATTCCACCGGGTCTTCCTCACGGTAAATCTCATCCATCGTTTCATCCAGAAGAAGTTCGCCGGATTCCCGTTCCAGCCTACGCTGCTCCGTCTCATCGGGGGTCTTTTCCCCCGGGGGTTCCGGAGGCTGCGCAGCTTCGTCCTGTTCCATCGTAAATTTTATCACAGAAGTCTCTCCTTATCGTAATCTGATAATTTTATTATACCCTTTGTATTTTATAATTTGTCTTTCATTCCCATTTTACAGGAATCAAATGTCCAAATTATGCACATATTTGGCGTTTTTCTCAATAAATTCACGACGCGGCTCCACTTTGTCGCCCATCAGAATCGTGAACACCTCGTCCGCGGCGGCCGCGTCCTCCACTTCCACGCGCAGCATGGTGCGTGTAGCCGGATTCATCGTCGTTTCCCACAGCTGTTCGGAGTCCATTTCACCAAGACCTTTATAACGCTGAATTTCGTAGTTTCCGCCCAGCTCCGCCATGATTCTGTCTCTTTCCTGGTCGGAAAACGCGTAGTAGTGATTTTTGGATTTCGTCACCCGAAACAGCGGCGGCTGTGCGAGGTACACATGCCCCTGTTCCACCAACGGCTTCATGAAGCGAAAGAAAAACGTCAGCAACAGCGTGCGGATATGGGATCCGTCGACATCGGCATCGGCCATGATAATAATTTTGCCGTAGCGAAGTTTGCTCAGGTCAAACTCCTCACCGATTCCGCAGCCGAGCGCCGTTACAATCGGCATCAGCTTCTCATTTCCGTAAACACGGTCAAGCCTTGCTTTTTCCACGTTGAGCATTTTGCCCCAAAGCGGCAGGATGGCCTGATATTTCCGATCACGTCCGCCTTTTGCGGAACCGCCGGCGGAATCTCCTTCCACGATGTAGATTTCTGTTTCGTCGGGGTTGCGGCTCTGGCAGTCTGCCAGCTTACCCGGCAGGGAGGCACTTTCCAGCGCGGATTTGCGGCGCACCATATCGCGCGCCTTGCGTGCCGCTTCTCTCGCGCGGGAGGCCGCGAGCGCCTTATCAAAAATGGCGCGCGCCGTTGCCGGATTTTCTTCCAGATAAGTCGAAAGCTTATCTGAAATCAAATTGCTGACCAAAGTGCCGATTTCCGTATTACCGAGGCGCGCCTTGGTCTGCCCCTCAAACTGCGCTTCCTTCAGTTTGACACTGATGATAACGGTTAAGCCTTCACGCACATCGTCGCCGGAAAAATTCTTATCGGACTCTTTCAGAATGTTGTATTTTCTGGCGTAATCGTTCATAACGCGGGTCAGCGTGCGCTTAAAGCCGTCCTCATGCGTACCGCCGTCGGTCGTATGGATATTATTTGCGAAGGACAGCATCAATTCGTTATAGGAATCGTTGTACTGCATCGCAATTTCCGCCGTTGCAGAATCGTCGGGGGCCACAGCACTGAAATGCATGATATCAGGGTGAATAACCTCCACCGCTTTTTTCTTGTGAATAAATTCCACAAAGCTGCTCAGTCCGCCGTGATAGCAGAAATTGTTCTGCACCGAATTCTCCGGGTCACGCTCGTCTACAAGTTCAATATGAATGCCCGCGTTCAGAAAAGCCTGTTCGCGCAGGCGGGTCTGCAGCGTTTCATAGTCAAATACAGTGGTTTCCTGAAAAATTTCAGAATCCGGCTTAAAGCGAACCAGTGTTCCGGTCGTGTCGGTGTCTCCCTTCACTTCCAGTTCAGAAACCGCTTTTCCGCGTTCAAAACGCTGGGTATAAATTTTCTCCCCGTTATAAACCTCAACCTCAAGCCACTCGGAAAGCGCGTTTACCACGGACGCGCCCACGCCGTGCAAACCGCCGGAAACCTTGTATCCGCCGCCACCAAATTTACCGCCCGCGTGCAGCACGGTAAAGACGACGGTCAGCGCGGAAATACCAAGTTTCGGCTGAATTCCAGTCGGAATCCCGCGTCCGTTGTCCTTTACGCTGATGATGTTGCCTGGAAGAATCTTCACATCAATTTTGTCACAGAATCCGGCCAGCGCTTCATCAATCGCATTATCTACGATTTCATATACGAGGTGGTGCAGGCCGCGCGGACCCGTAGAGCCAATGTACATACCCGGGCGCTTGCGGACCGCTTCCAGTCCTTCGAGCACCTGAATTTGATTTCCATCGTATTTCTCGTGCGTCTGCGTAATTTCGCTAAACTCCAAGTTTAACCCTCCAGTTGTTTTACAATGAGTATATTAAAGGTTCTTTATTTTTTTCGTTTCTCTTTTTCCGGTTTTTTCTCAAGCGGACGGTACCGTATGACGAATGGAATCAAAAAATAAGTGATCACCACGCCGGGGACGGTAAACACCATCAAATACCAGATATTCATAGAAGGCACGCTGAGAAGAAACCAGTTAAACCCAACCAGGATAAAAAATGCGCAAAGAAGAAGAATAATCTGATACTTTTTGTATATGATAAACTCTTTATTACAATGTGGACACGTTCCGGTATAATTTTTTCGGTTTTTTCTTACATCCGGATATAAAAACCGCGCCCCGCAGTGAGGACAAAGAGGAAGTTTCAGCATGGTAAGATTCCTACCCTTTTTTGATGGGATTCATCACCCTGGTCCGATCCAAATCCTGGCGCTGCGCATTCTCACGCGGGCTCACAGTTGGCCTTTTCCGAACCACGGGTTTTACGAGCCGTACAAAAAACGGCGAAACGAAAAAAAACAGTACAAACGGCGCGCCTACTGAAATTACGCTGCCAATGCTGAATTGCGGAACAAACAAAACTTCCACAAGAAGCAATATCGCGCTCAGTACCGCGGCAACCGCCGCGATGATATAAAGGCGCTTGTTCAGAACGATATTTGAAATGCCCCCGCATTTCGGGCACCGGTACTCGCCCTGCGTCTTCAAAATCCACGCCCCGGCAAACCCGACTTTTCTCCCGCAATAGGGACATTCGGTTTTTCCAAATTTTTTCATGCGTGTTTTCCTTCTTCAAACATTTGAAATTCCCTCGATATACCCGGTTCTCTTCAAAAGTGTAGCGGAGGAAATCTGGGTAATATAGACAACGGGTTTTCCGCCCTTTACACAGCAGAGCACAAAGGATTTTGGCATTTCCATGGAAACATTCACAACGCGGTTGCTTTTCTGTGCGTCCGCCAGATAATTGCGAGTTGATTTCGAAATCGTCGACGTTTCCATATCAAAAATTCCAATAATGTCATCCATTTTGATTACCGTATCCTGTCCCAAATGAAGATACATAAAAATCCTTTCTCCGCGGCTTATCTTTCCGTAAGCCTGCCGGCTTCCATAAAAAACCGTTTTCCCGCGTGCAGCCGGTCGGCGGTTTCCGGTTCACAGCAGGTGATAAATACTTGGCAATCCTCCAAATGATTCAGCAGATAATCCTGCCTGCCGGAATCCAGCTCGCTCATAACGTCGTCCAAAAAGACAACCGGTTTTTCACCAGTGCGGCGGCGAAGCACTTCCGCTTCCGCCAGTTTCAGCGCCAGCACGGCGGAACGTTTCTGCCCCTGAGAGCCGAAAACGCGCGCCGAACGGGAATCAATCGTAATTTCAAGGTCATCCCGGTGGGGGCCAACCCCAGTATGACCCGAAAAAATATCTTCCCTTTGGGACTGCATGAGCGCTTCCTGTAGATTTTCGGCACTTTTCAGGTAACTTAAGCTCATACTCTCTTTATTTTCACAGATTCCGGCGTAAATAGACTGCGCCGGCTCCTGAATCTGGCGGATGTATTCCGTCCTGTACCGAACGACTTCACTGCCACAGTGCGCCAGCTTTTCATCCCAAATACTCAGGATGTCCAGCAATTCGGAATGGCGAGGAATATCTTTCAGCAGCGCGTTTCGCTGAACCAGCGTGTGATTGTAACGGGAAAGCAGCGCCGCATAAGTGGGCTGAATCTGGCAAAGCGCGGAATCAATGAAGTTCCGACGGAACGCGGGGCCTTCCCTCACAAGTGACAAATGCTCCGGCGAAAAAATGACCGCACAGAACGAACCGATCAGCCCGGCGGCGTTCCGTTTCGGCACTTCGTTCAGGCTTGCGCTGCGGCGGCCGTTTTCTACCCGGATACGGGCGCTTTGTTCGCGTTCCTCACTGAAAAAAGAGAGATTCAGCTCCGCCCGCTCCTGCCCCTGGCCGATCAGGTCGGCATCCTTCGAACCCCGAAAGGAGCGCCCGCCGGTAAACAGCCACATCGCTTCCAGCAGATTCGTCTTTCCCTGCGCGTTTTTCCCGTAGATTACGTTAATCCCGTCAGCCGGCGAAAATTCACCGGGCAAAAGATTTCGGTAACCGGTATAGGAAAGGTGAATAATATTCACCTTTCACGCACCTCATAAATCACATCGCGATATTCTGCGCGGTCACCGGGGCGCATTTTTTTGCCGCGCATCGTACAGGTTTCGCCGTTGACCTTTACTTCTCCGCCCTGCACGACCACTTTTGCCTGACCGCCGGTTTCCACCGCGCCGCCCAGCTTCAGCAGAGCGTCGAGCCGGATAAACTCTGTGTCAATCGCAATTTTTTCTTCCTTCATTTTGCTTCCTTTTCCGACGGGCAACAGCCCGCGCCAATACAGAATTCGAGCCTTCATTTGGTCAAAAGACGATTATATCTGCATATCAGATAAAACATATACGATAAGTTATATATAAATAAAATTATACACTAAATTTGATTTTCAAAACTTACTTTTAAGAATCACTCTTAAGCCGGACCGGCAATACCAGAAACAGGAATGAATCCCCTTCACGCGGCAAAATTTTCATCGGGCTGAGCGCGCCGTTCAATTGCACGCGTACTTCGTCGCCCTCCGAATTGCGCAGCGCGTCAAGCAAATAGCGGTTGTTGAAGCCCATTTCTACCGCGTTGCCCGAAATCTTCGCTTCAATCTGGTCGTTTGCACGTCCAATTGCCGTGGAACAGGAAACTTTAATTTCATTTTCTTCAAAGCGGCAGCGAACAGGACTTTTCAGCCGATCGGTAATCAAAAGCGAAACACGCTCCACGCTGTCAATGAACGCGCGGGTAGAAACAAACAGCTCCGTCGTACTTGGTGCCGGAATTGCCGCGCGGTAATCCAAAAATTCTCCTTCAAGCAGGCGTGAAATCACACAATAGCTTCCAATCTGGAACATAATGTGGCGCCGGCCGATTAAAATTTCAAGCTCGCTGTCGTCGTCGTTCAGCAGCTTCAATACTTCGCTCAGCGTTTTTCCCGGTACGACAAAATTGGTTTCCACTTCGCACTTCGCGATTTCCTCGCGCATGGCCAGCCGGTAGCCGTCCACGGAAACCAGACGGATATGGTCTTTTTCCAGCTCAAACAGCGTTCCGGTATGAATCGGTTTTGCGTCGCTTTCCGCAACGGAAAAAATCGTTTGACGAATCATGCTTTTCAGCACATTGCTGGCCAATTTGATAGAGGATTCTTCCGTAATGGAGGGAAGCTCCGGGTATTCCTCCGCGGGAATTCCCACAATGGAAAATTCTGCGGGACCACTCACAATTGTTGTGATATTTTTCTGGTCCACCGAGAGTGTAACGGTATCGCCGGGCAGACGGCGGACAATATCGCCGAACAGGCGGGCGCCCAGAACGATGTTGCCGCGTTCCTCCACGGTGGCGTTAATCTGAGTCGTCATGCCGAGTTCCAGATCGTACCCGCAAAGGGTAATCTGGTTTTCTGCCGCTTTCAGCAGAATTCCCTCCAGTGCGGGAACGGAGGATTTTGTAGACACGGCTCGCTGAACATTTAACACCGCGTCATTTAAATCGTGCCGGTTGCATGTGATTCTCATAATTTCATCCTTCGCATCCTTTTATAAAAGCAATAAAAGATTTAATTTAGTAAGAGCAGTAGGGGGCGCGGAAAAGTTGAAATATTTCATTTGTTCCCGACGCCACTGAATTTAAATGCTTAAATCTTTCCAAACACGCCTGTGAATGATTTGTTGACATCTTGTAATAATCAATGAGATTTAACACTCTGTTGAAAACTCTGTGGGGAATGTTGAAAAAAAGTTAAATATTTTGGGGAATAATTTTTTTGTTCAAAAATTCGTTTCCACTGGTTTTGTTGAAAAGTAAAAAGAGATTTAACATTTTGACATTAGCCGGATTTTCCGCAAAATCGGTGCAGTTTTTCTTTTTTTCCGCAGAGCTGAGTTCTCAAGGCAGCCAATCTCTGTTTCACAATTATATATAGGTAAACAAATTTAGTAAGCCGCGGCAATTCAAAGCCGCAAAAATACCGGACTGAGCGGTTTTAGAATTGCTGTAATCAGCGATTGCCCGGGGTTTGTTTGTTAAAATGATAAGGATTATGTGAATTGCTCAAATATCAAAATAGAACGATGAAGTCAAGTGAGCGGATCTATTTTGAGTTTAGGTAGAAAACGCTGTTTTTCTCTTTACAAACAAGATCCAAAAAACAGTGAGGAGGAAAGAAGCCATTTACCTGTCGCGGATATTTTTTATAATATCCTCTACTGTCGCCTTGGTTTTAGGGTCGCGGGCAAGCCCTTTTTCGACTTGCTGAATGGCGTAAACCACCGTGGAGTGATCGCGCCCGCCAAATTCTTCCCCGATTGCAGTCATCGGCATCTGGGTGATTTCGCGTACCACATACATCGCAATCTGACGCGCGCTGGAAATATTTGCGGAGCGCTTTCCTGAACGCAAATCCGCGGGGGATGCGCCGAATGTGCGCGCCACCTCGTCAATAATTTTCTCGACGGTCACCGGCGTGGGCTGATCGTTATTGATAATATCGCTGATCGCCGCCTGTGCGGTGGCAACCGTCATACCTTCCCCCGAAAGGAGGTGGTAGGCCTTCATCTTTTTGACTGCGCCTTCCAGCTGACGGATGTTGTTTTTCAGCCGGTTCGCAATGTATTCGGCAACATTGTCGGGCAGCTCCACCTTCAGAAGCTCCGCCTTGCGTTTTACGATGGCAATGCGCGTTTCAAAATCAGGCGGCTGAATATCGGCCGTCAGTCCCCACTCAAAACGGGTGCGCAGACGGTCCTCCAGCGTCGCAATATCCTTTGGCGGCCGGTCGGATGTCAGTACAATCTGTTTTTTTGCTTCATAGAGCGTATTAAATGTATGGAAAAACTCTTCCTGCGTGGAATCTTTGCCGGCAATAAACTGAATATCATCAACCAGAAGCACGTCCGCCTTGCGGTAACGGTTGTGAAATTCCGAGGTTGTGCCCCGGCGGATCGCTTCAATCAGCTCGTTGGTGAACTCATCGCCCTTAATGTACAAAATATTCATTTCCGGGTGGGTCCGAATGATTTCATTGCAAATTGCATAAAGAAGGTGCGTTTTTCCAAGCCCCGAGTTTCCGTAAATAAACAAGGGATTGTACAGCGTGGCGGGTTTGCTCGCCACTGCCATGGAGGCAGCGTGTGCAAATTTGTTGGAAGACCCGACAATGTAGGTATCAAAGGTAAACTCATAGTCGTCGCCGATGGGCGGCATTTCCGTGGTCTGCTTCTTCGTACCGGATTCTTCAGGCGTACAAATCTGAATTTGAAGTTTCTGCCCGAAAATCTGTTCAAATGCTTCGTCCAGCAAATCCATATAATAATGTGTCAGCGTCTGCCGGTGAAGCTCATTGGGGACTTTCAGCACCGCGATTCCCTGCGAAAAATCAAGATTTACCGGTTCAATCCTGCTGATCCAGGTAGAATACGCAATATCGGTAATTTTTTTTTTGCAGTAATCGCACACCAGATTCCATATTTCGGTAAAGGATTCCATTCTTTAAAACCTCATTTGAGTAAAAAGATTTATACGCTCAGGTATACTTAATGATTATAGTACCACAAAAGCGAATATTTTACAAATTTCATTTTTTTATAGTTATACATTATATTGTAGTAAATTAAAGCAGTCCAAACAAGAAATGAAAAATTTTGACGGTGTGCCATAATATTTTCTTTCATTTCCTATTATATTGTGTTATAGTTATTTTGGAAAGGCAAGCTCTTATAAAACAAGTTCCAATTACGGGCCGCAGATGGGAATTATTTTCCTTTTGAGGGCAAAAATAAGGTTGACAGCCCATAAGCAGATACGATATAATGCTATATTGCAAGGTTTGTACCCCGAAAGGAGGATTTTTATGCTGAGAACATATCAGCCCAAGAAGCTCCACAGAAAAAAGGAGCATGGTTTTAGAAAAAGAATGTCCACTAGCAACGGCCGCAAAGTGCTGGCCCGCCGCAGAGCGAAGGGCAGAGCTCGTTTAAGCTACTAAGCAAGAGGGCCACGGAACGTGGCCTTTCTTTTTAGGTAAACGATGATTAAGTCGCTAGACAACCAATTCGAAGCCGCGAAAATACTGTACTGAGTGGCTTCAGAATTGCTTTAATCAGCGGTTACCTAGTTCTTATGAAATTAATTTTTTTGAAATAATGAAACACGGTGCCGTCTTTTATGAGTTGTTTTTCAGCAATTAAAGAAAACCGGGATTTTCGCAGAATTTACGGCAAGGGAAAATCCTATGTAAGCCCGGTTCTTGTAACCTATGTTATGAAAAACCGGAACAATACTGTTCGTATTGGAATCACCACGAGCAAGAAAACAGGAAACGCGGTCAAGCGCAACCGTTCGCGAAGAATCATTAGGGAAGCTTTTCGTTTGATTGCACCGGAGGTAAAGCCGGGTTTCGATTTTATTTTTGTGGCGCGGGGAAAAACGCCGTTTGTGAAAAGTACGGATATTTATTCCGCAATGAAACAGGCAATGAATAACGCAGGGGTTTTGAAATGAAACATCCGCTGATATGGCTAATCCGGTTTTATCAAACTGTAATTTCGCCTTATAAAAAGCCATGCTGCAAATATTACCCAACCTGCTCCGCTTACGCGATACAGGCGATTGAACGTTTTGGGACATTCAAAGGGACATGCCTCGCCGTTTACAGAATTTTACGCTGCAATCCGTTCAGCCGGGGCGGTTACGACCCTGTACCTGAAAAAAAAGGAAGAGCGACTACCAAATAGAGGAGTACCGCCTATATGATGGATATTTTTAATTTTTTAGGAAGCGTTCTGGGATATCTGCTCTGGTTTTTCTATTTAATTGTAAAGAATTATGGTATCGCAATCGTATTGTTTACGATTGTTGCAAAAATGCTGACGATGCCTTTTACCATAAAATCGCAGAAATCCATGGCTGCAAACAGCCGAATGATGGTTAAGCAGCAGGAGCTTCAGAAAAAGTACGGCAATGACAAACAAAAATATCAGGAAGAAGTGCAAAAGCTGTACGAAAAAGAGGGAGTGAACCCTGCAAGCGGCTGTCTGACAAACTTTGTTCCTCTGATTATTATGATGGGCTTGTATTATACGGTTATTAATCCGCTCGCAAACGCGCTCCATTTGTCGGGGGACGCGGTGAATAAAGGCGTGAACATGCTGAAAATGGTGCCCGGTCTCGGCTCCACTTTTGATACGCGTTACGCGCAGATTGAAATTGTTAAGCACTATTCCGAACTGAAGCCGCAGCTGACCATGTTCAGCGGGGACGAACTGAGCCGCCTGGACTCCTTCAGCAAGGGATTTCACTTTTTGGGTCTGAATCTTCTGGATACCCCGGCGGACGGCAGTAATATTTTCGGCACACTGTTCCAATCCAACCTGTGGATTATTCCTGTACTCTGCCTTTTGACTTCGCTGCTCAGCCAGTATTTTACCATGAAGCTGCAGCCCGGTATGCAGCAACAGCAGCAGGGCTGCATGAAATATATGCTCTACATTCTGCCTCTGTTCAGCGCATGGATTGCCTGCACAATGCCTGCCGCCGTCGGTTTTTACTGGATTATTTCCACTGTGGTCGGCTTTTTGCAGATTGTCTTTATGAATGTGTGGTATAATCCAACGGATTTGAACGCAAGAGCGGAAGCACAGCGAATCGCGCTGAGGGAGCAGGAGGAAGCAAAAATGTCTCCGTTGCCGCTTGCTGCGCAGCAAAGAATTTCCGCTGCTGTTTCTGAGAAAGAACCCGCTCAGTCAAAGCAGGCGCCGAGAAAATCAAAGGCCAAGAGTTCTAAAAATAATTCAGATTATTTGGGAACGAGAAAATAAAAGACATACGGGGAGGAATTATTGTGATTAGAGAAGCAATCGCAACCGGTGATACCGTCGAATTAGCAAGGGAAGAAGCCTGCAGACAGCTTGGCGTGGAAACCTATGATGCTGAATTTGAAATTCTTGAAATGCCTACAAAAAAGACATTTGGTCTTTTTGGCGGCAGCCCCGCAAAGGTTAGAGCATTTATCCAAAGCGGCCCCGCGGAGGCCGCGGCGGAATACCTGAAAAAAGTACTTGCCCAAATGGGTATGAATTCGGTTAACATTGAGATTACGGAAGAGGAAAACGGCGCGCTGCTTTCCCTTTCCGGAGAAGACATCGGATTTATCATCGGTCACCGCGGCGAAACGCTTGATGCGCTTCAGTATCTGGCGGGACTGGTTGCGAATCATATTGATAATTCCTATTACCGTATTACATTGGATATTGGAAATTACCGCGAAAAACGCCGGGAAACGTTGGACATTCTGGGTAAAAAAATGGCCGCGCGTGCGGTAAAGACCGGACGAAATGCTTCCCTCGAACCGATGAATCCATATGAACGCAGAATCATTCATACCGCCGTCCAGACAGTGGAAGGCGCAAAGTCGTGGTCGGAAGGCGAGGAACTGGCGCGTCATGTGGTGATTGGTCCCGAAGCGGGCGAGCGCCCTTATCCGCGCAAGAATTTTGGAAACGGACAGCGCCGTCCCGGAAACGGAAGACCTCAGTCAAACAATGGCGGGCAGCGG
This sequence comes from Bacillota bacterium, assembly GCA_023416955.1. Taxonomy (GTDB): domain Bacteria; phylum Bacillota; class Clostridia; order Oscillospirales; family Acutalibacteraceae; genus Caproiciproducens. Next base: position 161,214 of record JAEZGM010000042.1, read on the forward strand.
CAGACGCCTCCGCACCGTCAGGCTCCTTCTTCATCACAGACGCCGGTCGCCAGGCCGGCTGGCGGGGATGCCAGAATACAGAACAAAGCGCCGCTTTATGGCCGCATAGATACGAATAAATAATATTGCAATATATTTACAGCGTCGGGGCGGTTCGAAAGGATCGCCCTTTTTTGACGACAGCCGGGATCAGGCTCTTTTGGGAGGATTTATGGAAACTCAAGCACAGAAATATAACGGTTCGTCCTCAACGATTGCCGCAATATCCACACCGCAGGGCGTGGGGGGAATCGGCATTGTGCGTATTTCGGGCCCTCAGGCGCGTGCTGTTGCACAGAAAGTTTTTACCGCGAAAAGCGGAAAAAGTCTGGACAGTCTGCGCGGGTACCGGGCGCTTTACGGAAGGGTTTATGACGGGGAAGAAACGGTTGATGAAGCAATCGCGCTGAACTTTGCCGCGCCCGCCAGCTTTACCGGTGAAGATGTGGTAGAGCTTTCCTGCCACGGTGGGATGTATATTATGCAGCGTGTACTGAAAGCAGTATTTGCTGCCGGGGCGGTTCCTGCCGCGCCGGGTGAATTTACGCGCCGGGCTTTTATGAACGGGAAAATTGGGTTAACAGAAGCGGAATCCGTCATGCAGCTGATCGGCGCACAGGGTCGGCAGTCCGCAAAGGCCGCGCTGGCCGGGCATGACGGTGCGCTGGAAAAACGGATCGTAAATATTAGGGAGCAGTTGATTCATACCGCCGCGCATCTTTCTGCCTGGGCAGATTACCCGGAGGATGAGATTCCAGAAGTCAGTACTGACGCACTGGAAGAAACGCTTGCGGCGGCGCACCAGAATTTGGATGATCTGCTTTGTCAGTTTGAAGCAGGGCGCGTACTGCGCGAGGGTGTTCGAACCGTGATTGCCGGTCGGCCCAATGTAGGAAAATCTACGCTGATGAATTTGCTCGCCGGGTGCGAACGTTCCATTGTGACTGAATACGCCGGAACCACGCGCGATGTGGTGGAGGAAACCGTGCTGCTCGGTGATGTGCCGCTGCTGCTTGCCGATACTGCCGGAATTCACCTGACGCAGGATCCGGTCGAACAGATAGGGGTGCTGCGTGCAAGAGAGCGCTTACAGCAAGCGCAGCTCGTTCTGGCGGTGTTTGATTCATCACAGAAACTTACGGAAGACGACCGCGAATTGGCGGAGCTGGCCGCCGGTTCACCGGCGATTGCTGTGATCAATAAAAACGATTTACCGGTCAAAATCAACATAGAGTATATAAAAATTAATTTTAAACATATTGTTTATATTTCTGCTTTAAACGGCTTCGGCCTCACGGAGCTTCAGCAGGCAGTGGCAAAGCTGATGAAAACGGAGCAGCTGAATCCGGAGGAAGGAATTCTGTTTACCGAACGTCAGCGTGATTCGGCGCACCGTGCACAGGAATGTGTAACGGAAGCGCAAGCCGCTTTGCGGCAGGGAATGACGCTTGACGCGGTGACGGTTTCGATTGAAGGCGCGATATCTGCTTTGCTGGAATTAACCGGCGAGCGCGCGACCGAAGCGGTCGTGGATTCCGTGTTTTCTCATTTCTGTGTGGGTAAGTAATTTGAATCGGTCTTGGCAATAGGGGGAAACGATATGAAGTATGAAGCGGGAAGCTATGATGTTGTTGTCATTGGCGCGGGTCACGCGGGAATTGAAGCTGCGCTTGCTTCAGCGCGGCTTGGCTGCGCAACCTGTGTGTTTACGATCAATATGGACGCGGTGGGCAACTGCCCCTGTAATCCGTCCATCGGCGGTACGGCAAAAGGGCATTTGGTGCGGGAAATTGACGCGCTGGGCGGGGAAATGGGAAGAACCGCCGACGCCGCCACCATTCAGAGCAGAATGCTGAACCGCGGCAAGGGCCCTGCCGTTCATTCTCTGCGCGCGCAGATTGACCGCCGTGAATACGGAAAAATCATGAAGCACAAGCTGGAACTACAGCCAAACCTGGACTTGAAGCAGGCTGAAATTGTGGATTTGATTCACGAAGAAGACGGCGGCTGGCAGGTCGTTACGCGTATGGAAGCGGTGTACCGTACCAAAGCGGTTGTGCTTGCAACCGGAACTTATTTAGACGGTAAAATTTATGTCGGCGACGTTTCCTACAAGAGTGGACCGGACGGGATGTTTCCGGCTTCCTTCTTAAGTGAATCGCTGAAAAAACTGGATCTGCGGCTGCGCCGTTTTAAGACGGGAACCCCCGCTCGTGTCAACCGCTCCAGTGTGGATTTTTCTAATTTGGAGGAGCAGGCGGGCGACGAGCCGATTGTGCCGTTTTCCTATGATACGCTGGAACCGTTGCAGAACCGTGCTGTTTGCCATATTTCGTGGACAAACAGTGAAACGAAGCGCATTATTCTGGAAAATATTCACCGTTCCCCACTTTACGGAGGAAAAATAGAGGGGGTCGGCCCCCGATACTGCCCAAGCATTGAGGATAAGATTGTACGTTTTGCGGACAAGCCCCGCCATCAGCTCTTTATTGAGCCTTGCGGCCTTGATACGGAGGAGTTGTACCTTCAGGGAATGAGTTCTTCCCTTCCCGAAGATGTTCAGCTCGCTTTTTATCGCTCCATACCGGGCATGGAACACGTTGAAATTATGCGCTCCGCTTACGCGATTGAATATGACTGTGTAGACCCGACACAGATGGGCGCGACGCTGGAGTTTCTGGATTGCCCCGGCCTTTACGGAGCGGGTCAGTTTAACGGTAGCTCCGGTTATGAAGAAGCCGCGGCGCAGGGCTTGGTTGCGGGAATTAACGCGGCTTTGAAGGTACTTGGCAGGGAGCCGATGATTCTCGACCGTGCAAGCTCTTACATCGGCACCCTGGTAGACGACCTGATTACGAAGGGCGTGACCGACCCTTACCGCATGATGACTTCCCGCAGCGAGTACCGTCTTGTTCTGCGGCAGGACAATGCGGACGAGCGCCTGACCCCGATTGGGAGAGAAATCGGACTGATTTCCGATGCTCGCTGGGAGCGTTTTTTGACCAAAGAACAGCTGAAAAAAGAGGAGCGAAAACGTGTCGAAAACACTGTTTTTTCCCCGTCTGAAGCGCTGAACAAGCTGCTTGTTTCACATGGAACATCGACTGTTTCCACGGGAGTAAGGCTGTCGGATTTGATTCGCAGGCCGGAGCTTGATTACGAAAAGCTGACATCAATTGATGCGGAGCGCACCGCCCTCGATGCGGCGGTGTTTGAAAATGTAGAGATTGAACTAAAGTATGAGGGATACATTAAGCGGCAGAGAGCGGATATCTCGGAAGTGCGCCGTCTGGAGCAGCGCCGTTTGCCCGATCATGCCGATTATACGGAAGTAGTTGGGCTCCGGAAAGAAGCGCAGGAGAAGCTGAACAAGGTAAGGCCGCAAAGCATCGGTCAGGCGGCGCGTATTTCCGGGGTCAGTCCGGCTGATATTTCTGTGTTGCTGATTTGGCTGACGAAGTTCGACCGTGATACGGCGCAAAAGCTGAATTCATAAACAGAAAGGCGGGCAACCATGGAAGATATACGCGCGTTGTTGATGCAGTACGCGGATTCATATGGATTGGAAGTAAATCAAGCGGCAGCCGAGCGCTTTCAAACCTATATGGAGCTGTTGGTTGAATGGAACGAGAAAATTAATCTGACCGCCATTACCGAGCCGCGGGAAATCGCGGTTAAGCATTTCTTGGATAGTATTCTTATATTAAAGTATATGGATGTTCCGCAGCACGCAAGCTTGATTGACGTCGGTACCGGCGCGGGTTTCCCCGGGATTCCGCTGAAAATTATGCGCTCCGACATCAGCCTTACTCTGCTTGACGGGCTGAATAAAAGGCTTGTTGTTTTGCAGGATATTTTGCAGAAGCTGGGGCTGAAAGCCGAGACCGTTCACGCGCGAGCGGAGGAAGCCGGGCGTCTGACAAAACACCGTGTTTCCTATGATTTTGCCACGGCGCGTGCGGTTGCGCCGCTGAATCTGCTGTGCGAATACTGCCTGCCGTTCTTGAAAATGGGCGGCACGTTTGCCGCGATGAAAGGGCCGGATATTACAGAGGAATTGGACGGGGCAAAAAACGCAATTCGCCTCTTGGGATGCGATCTGCGTGAGGTAAAAGAGTTTGCGCTACCTAACGGGGACGGGCGAAGCCTGGTGCTGATTACACGCGTCAAATCGCTGAATGACTTGTACCCTCGCCATGGGTCAAAGATTTCGAAGAAGCCGTTGTAAACGAAAAACAGAAAACAAAAAGGAGCGGAATGAACCCGCTCCTTTTTTTGAATCCGGAAAGAAAGTTTTCCACGGATTTTTATAATACGGTGGAAAATTAGCCTTATAATGTGCTTTGGGGAAAGTCCGAATTCTATAGAACGTTTTTCACTTTATTTTGCAATTTTGTTGAAAACCTTTTGCTTATTAGTAAATGATTAGAAAAGCATTTATAATCCGTGCCGAATCTACTGAATTTCGCAGAAAATGACAAAACATTTTTTTGCAGCCTCCATAAAACTACAAATAAATTCCCGTAATCATGCTATTCTAATCAGGAAAGGACAAGCAGAGAGGCGGTGTTTTTGTATGCTGTTCAGCGAGAAAAACAAAATAGTGCAGATTGATATCAACGCTATTTACCCGAATCCGGCTCAGCCGCGGAAAGTGTTCAGCGAACAGGAACTGATTGAGCTTTCGCGCAGTATTCGGACAAGTGGGTTGCTCCAACCGATTACTGTGCGTCGTATCGGCACCGGATATGAGCTGATCGCCGGGGAACGCCGGCTGCGCGCCTGTAAAATCGCCGGACTTTCGACTGTTTCGTGTATCGTAAGCGATTGCTCCGCACAGGACAGCGCTCTGTTTTCTTTGTTAGAAAATCTTCAGCGTCAGGATCTTCAGATTTTCGAGGAAGCGGAAGGAATTCAGCGGTTAATTGAGGAATGGCATGTGACGCAGGAAGAGGCGGCGCTTCGCCTTGGAAAAAGTCAGTCGACTGTTGCAAATAAACTGAGGCTGCTCAAGCTTTCGGAGACACAGCGACTCAAAATTACAAATGCCGGTTTGACCGAGCGCCATGCGCGGGCGTTGCTTCGCATTGGCGACGAAAAAGTACGGGATAAGGTCCTGGATGAAATTATACTCCGCAATATGAATGTGCAGCAGACGGATTCCTACATAGAGCATCTTTTAAGCGGTAAGAAAAAAGTAAAGAATAGATCCATTGTTGTTGTAAAAGATGTTCGAGTATTTTTAAATACGATTCAACATGCCGTTGAAACGATGAAAAAAAGTGGAATTAACGCGCAAGCGCTGAAAAGCGAAAATGAAGAGTATATTGAATGTATTGTGCGTATTCCAAAAGGAAATGCCGCCGCAGGAGGCAGAAAACCTGCCTGATATTGCTTATAAGGTTTACTCCTATTCCCTATATCATTTCCCACAAAAGGGGCCGGACGAAAGTTCGGCCTCTTTTGTTTCACATGAAACATTGTGTAAAAATCGGCAAAAAATCTTTATCTTACGTGAAAAGCGTGTTATAATGTAGTCAGTTCACTTGAAAACAAAACCAATCTCAAGGTAACTGCTGATTGTCTTATGACTTAATCATCGGTTACCTAGGCGTAGAATCCATAAAGAAAGATCTTGCGCTTGTTTCTTGGATGTTTTCTAAAGCTTCTGACTACAAAACACAGTTTATATCTGTATTTGAAAACATACCGTATTGCATCAGGAGGACGAAAATGGGGAAAATCATTGCGATAGCAAACCAAAAAGGCGGCGTGGGGAAAACGACTACCGCTGTCAATCTTTCTGCTGCGCTGGGTATGAAGGGAAAGAAAACCATGCTGGTTGATATTGACCCGCAGGGGAACTCTTCAAGCGGGCTTGGTGTTGACCGCCGAAAGCTGAAAAATACGGTTTACGAAGTGCTGACGGGCGACGCCAAAGCGGAGGATGTCATTATTCATACGGAATTTGAGCATCTTGATCTGATTCCGTCCAGTATGGACCTTGCCGCCGCCGAAATTGAGCTTGCCGCGCTGGAACATCGTGAAGCAATCTTAAAAGACGCGCTGATTCCCCTTCGGGAGCAGTACGATTACATATTGATCGACTGCCCGCCGTCGCTCGGCATGATCACCACCAATGCGCTTTGCCTCGCCGACACACTACTGGTGCCGATTCAGTGTGAATACTATGCACTGGAGGGGCTTTCCCAGCTGATGAATACCGTTCGGCGTGTCAAACGGCAGTATAATGAGCTGTTGGATATTGAGGGTGTGCTTCTGACCATGTACGACGGCAGGCTGAACCTGACGCAGCAGGTCGTGGAGGAAGTGAAGAAATATTTTCCCCGCAAGGTGTTCACAACGGTGATTCCGCGCGCGGTGCGCCTTTCCGAAGCGCCCAGCTTCGGGCGTCCGATTCAGTATTTTGATAAGACATCACGCGCGGCAGGTTGCTACAATGCATTAGCGGACGAAATTTTGACCAATAATAAAAAATAACGGGAGGAAATGCAATGCCGGTGAAAAAAGGCGGGTTGGGCAAAGGCCTGGACGCGATTTTTGCGGAAAATGATACCGACCGCAACGCGGCGGTATCATTGAAAGTGAATGAAATAGAACCGAACCGATCTCAGCCCAGGAAAGACTTTAACGATGCGGCGCTTGCCGAACTCGCGGACTCTATTCGCCAGCACGGCGTGCTGCAGCCGCTTTTGGTGCGTCCGCTTTTCGGCGGCGGCTACCAGATTGTGGCGGGCGAACGGCGCTGGCGCGCTTCCCGCATGGCGGGAATTACGGAAGTGCCTGCAGTTGTACGGGAAATGAGCGACAGCGAGGTCATGCAGCTCGCGCTGATTGAGAATTTACAGCGCGAGGACCTCAGTCCGCTGGAAGAAGCACAGGGCTACCAGTCTTTGATTGAAACTTACGGCTTTACGCAGGAGGAAGTGGCGAACACGGTGGGAAAATCCCGCCCGACTGTCACAAATGCGCTGCGTCTTCTGAATCTGCCGAAGGAAATACTGGATATGGTGGCTTCCGGCAAGCTTTCCGCAGGGCATGCGCGCACGCTGCTCAGTTTTCCGACGGCCGAATCCATGCTGAAGGCCGCCAGACTTGCCGCGGAGCAGGGTATCTCCGTGCGCGAGTTAGAGCGCATGGCAAAAAAAGCGGCGGAGCAGACGAAAATGACCGGGAAGGAAAAATCAAAATCCCGTGTCCATTATTATGAGGAAGCGGAACTTGCACTGCACGAGCATTTGGGACGCAAGGTGCAAATCAGCGGAACCAAGAAACGCGGTGTGCTTCAAATCGAGTTCTACGGGGAAGACGATCTTGCCGAGCTGGTCAAAAGCTTCGAAAAACCAGAATAACATATTTGGCTGAAAAAATTTATCTGAATTATCATCCCTTGCCGCTTCCGCACAGGGAGCGGCGGGCAGAGGAATAAAAAGGAGAATAGAACATGCTTGATATTAAACTCATTCGCAGCAACCCGGATTTTATAAAGGAAGCGGCAAAAAAGCGCGAATTTGACGCGGATCAGATTGTCGAGGATATCCTCAAAATTGACGCGGAGCGCCGCGAAGTCACAGGCCGCGTGGAAACGATGAAGGCCGAACAGAACGCCGCTTCAAAGAAAATTCCTCAGATCAAAAAAGAGGGCGGCGATCCCTCCGAACTGATGGCGGAAATGAAGGAACTGGCGGCGAAAATTAAGGACAGCGACGCTGAACTTTCTGAATTGGAAGAAAAGCAAAAGAGCCTGCTGCTGGGGCTTCCAAACCTGCCGGACGAGGACGTTTGCGCGGGCGGCAAGGAAAACAATAAGCCGCTTCACTATTTTAAAGAAAAACCGGAGTTTGATTTTGAGCCGAAAAACCATGTGGATCTGTGCGAAAGCCTGCATCTGATTGATTACCAGCGCGGCGCAAAGCTGGCGGGCGCCGGCTCCTGGATTTACACCGGAATGGGTGCAAGGCTGGAATGGGCACTGCTCAATTTCTTTATTAACGAGCATGTGAACGACGGCTACGAGCTGATGCTGGTACCCCATATGCTGAATTATGAATGCGGCTATGTTGCCGGTCAGTTCCCAAAATTCGGCGATGAGGTATACTGGATTCAGAACCCGACCAGCACCGACCGGAAATTTATGCTTCCCACGGCGGAAACCGCACTGGTCAACCTGCACCGCGATGAAATCCTGACGGAGGAAGACCTTCCCCGCAAATACATTGCCTATACGCCCTGCTACCGCAGAGAAGCCGGCAGCTACCGCTCCGAAGAGCGCGGCATGATCCGCGGGCACCAGTTCAATAAAGTGGAAATGGTGCAGTACACCACGCCGGCTAAGTCCGACGAAGCGTTTGACGAGCTGGTGGGCAAGGCCGAGCGCCTTGTGCAGGAGCTGGGTCTGCACTACCGCCTGAGCAAGCTGGCTGCGGGCGACTGCTCCTTTTCCATGGCGCGCACCTATGACATTGAAGTCTGGATTCCGAGCATGGGCATCTATAAAGAGGTCAGCTCCGCTTCCAACGCGCGCGACTATCAGGCAAGGCGCGGCAATGTAAAATTCCGCGACAAGGACAAGAAGCTGCAGTTCGTTCACACGCTGAACGCCTCCGGGCTTGCAACCAGCCGTGTACTGCCTGCGCTGGTGGAGCAGTATCAGAACGCCGACGGCAGCGTGACCGTGCCGGAGGTGCTGCGTCCTTACATGGGCGGCATCGAAGTGATTCGAAATGGCTGATTTAGTACAGGAATATACGAATGATCTGCGCGTCGCCACCTATGAGGTCGGCGCGCAGCAGATTTTACGGCTTGACGTTTTGCTGCGCATGTGCCAGGATGTCAGCGAGAAAAATTTGGCGGCGCTGGGGCTTGGCTATGAGAAAATGGCGCAGGACGGAATCGTGTTTCTCTTAATTACAAACAGCGTAAAAATAGGGCGTATGCCGGTTCACGGCGAAACCATCACGATGAAAACGCACCCGCGCGGCTTGGCGGGTGCACAGTTTTATCGTGATTTTATTGTATATTCCAATAGTGAAAAAATAATAGAAATCATGCAGACCTCTGTGATTACGAACACCCGTACCCACAAGCTGCTTCGTCCGGCGCAGTTTCTGGATTACGGGGTGTTCAGCCCGGAAAAGATTCCCGCCGAGGAACGTATTTCCAAGGTTGCGGTGCCCGACGCGCTTCCCCTTGTCGGCGAACATACGGTGCGCTATTCCGATCTGGATTATAATACGCACCTCAATAACGCGGTTTACGCCAATATTCTGGACGATTTTCTGCCCGGCGGGCACGAGGGGCGGCAATATGCGCGAGTGCAGATCAATTATCTTGCGGAAAGCAGGCTGGGGGATACGCTGCGTATTTATGCGCAGGAAGAGGACGGGCGCATTCTGATGCAGGGGATCAATGAGAGGGGCTGCGGTTTTACCGCTTGCGCCGACATGAAACCGCTGTAAAAAATGAAGTATAATGCCCCAACCTATATTGAAATATCGGATTTATAATGATAAAATATTAAATTATATTAAAAAGCAGGAAGATGTAATGCAAAGAGGAGGAAACAATGCTAAATACGGATTATGCCCAGAAATTTGTCAAAGAAGGGCTCACCTTTGATGATGTTCTGTTGATCCCGGCGGATTCCCATGTTCTGCCGAAGGAGATTGATCTTTCCACGAACCTGACGAAATCCATCCGGTTAAACACACCGCTGATGACGGCGGCAATGGATACCGTCACAGAATCGGAAATGGCGATTGCCATTGCGCGTGAAGGCGGCGTGGGTATCATTCACAAAAACATGCCGATTGAGAGACAGGCCGATATGGTTGACCGTGTAAAACGGTCTGAAAATGGTGTGATTGTGAATCCGTTTTACCTTTCGCCGGAACATCTGGTACGCGACGCCAATGATATTATGGCGCGTTACCGCATTTCCGGCGTACCGATTTGCGAAAATGAAAAACTGGTTGGCATTATCACGAACCGCGATCTCCGGTTCATGACCGAAGCCGATTATAACCAGCCTATTTCCAAGGTAATGACAAGGGAAAACCTGGTGACCGCTCCGGTGGGAACTACGCTGAAGGAAGCGCAGGAAATTCTGCGCAGGCACCGCATTGAAAAGCTGCCGATTGTGGACGGTAACTTCAAATTAAAAGGTCTTATCACGATTAAAGATATTGAAAAAGCAGTGCAGTACCCGAATTCCGCAAGAGACGCCGGCGGTCGGTTGCTGTGCGGCGCAGCAATCGGCGCGACCGGCGATGTGCTGGAGCGTGTTGCAGAGCTGGTTAAGGCTCAGGTTGACGTTGTCGTACTTGATTCCGCCCACGGACACAACAGCGGAGTGATTGAAGCCGTGAGCAGAGTGAAGAAGGCGTATCCTGACCTGCAGCTGATTGCCGGCAACGTGGCGACCGCGGCCGGAACAAAGGCGCTGATTGAAGCCGGCGCAGACTGCGTAAAGGTGGGTATCGGCCCCGGTTCCATTTGCACGACCCGTATTGTCGCAGGCATCGGCGTGCCCCAGATTACCGCTATTTACGACGCTGCCTGCGCGGCGGCAGAGTACGGCGTACCGATCATCGCGGACGGAGGCATCAAGTTTTCCGGCGACATTGTGAAAGCGCTCGCCGCCGGCGCCAATGTGGTTATGGTGGGTTCGCTTGTAGCGGGTTGTAAGGAATCTCCCGGGGAAACCGAACTGTACCAGGGCCGCCAGTTCAAGGTGTACCGCGGCATGGGCAGCCTGGCCGCAATGGGTCAGGGCAGCAGCGACCGCTATTTCCAGCAGGACGCGAAAAAGCTTGTTCCCGAGGGCGTAGAGGGCCGCGTTCCTTACAAGGGGCCTCTGTCCGATACCATTTACCAGATGACCGGCGGCGTTCGCTCCGGAATGGGCTACACCGGCTGCGCCAACATTGAAGAGCTTCACCAGAAAGCACAGTTCGTAAGAATTACCGGCGCGGGACTCAAGGAAAGCCACCCGCACGATATTCAGATTACCAAGGAAGCGCCGAACTACTCGCTTTCCGTTTAATTTTAATCATTGCTGCAAGTGCCGGCCAAAACCGGCATTTGCGGTTATATTTTAAAATAAATCAGAAAATTTGTAATAATGGGTTGACAAGCAGGGGGCATATAAGATATAATAAAAAACGCTCCGTTTTAACATGTTTTTAATGAAGCGCAATCAAATAAAATTTTATGGCGGCATAGCTCAGCTGGCTAGAGCATTCGGTTCATACCCGAAGTGTCATTGGTTCAAATCCAATTGCCGCTACCAAATATGGCCCGGTGGTCAAGCGGTTAAGACACCGCCCTTTCACGGCGGTATCACGAGTTCGATTCTCGTCCGGGTCACCATTTTTTTATTTGATATTCCGCACATGCGGACTATGGACGCATAGCTCAGCTGGTTAGAGCGCTCGCCTCACACGCGAGAGGTCATGGGTTCGAGTCCCCTTGTGTCCACCAATAATTGATAATAATGAAACAGGGAAGAGGGCAGCCTCTTCCCTGTTTTGTTATGAAATAAACTTTGGTTGTTGTTTTTTATTTACGAAAGGATTATAATAAGGCCAAATAAAGGAACAGAAGTATAAAGGAGGAATCATTACTATGGCAATTAAAATTGGAATAAACGGGTTTGGAAGAATTGGGCGGCTTGCATTCCGGCGAATTCAGGAAGTCGGAGAGGAACTTGAAGTGGTTGCTGTAAACGATCTGACCAGCCCCAAGGTTTTGGCTCATTTATTGCAGTATGACTCCACCTTTGGCCGTTTCCCCGGGAAAGTGGAAGCCACGGAAGATTCAATTATTGTGGACGGAAAAGCGATCCGCGTATATGCCGAAAGGAACGCGGAAAACATCCCTTGGGGCGCTGAAGAGGTTGACATTGTAATTGAATCCACAGGATTTTATGCTTCGGAAGAGAAGTCGTCAGCCCATCTGAGAGCGGGAGCGAAAAAAGTTTTGATTTCAGCCCCGGCCGGAAAGATCAAGACAATCGTCTACAATGTAAATGACGACACGCTGACTAAAGATGATAAAATTATTTCTGTTGCGTCCTGCACCACAAACTGCCTGGCGCCGATGGCTAAGGTTTTGAATGATCAATTTGGCATTGCTTTGGGTACGATGACGACAATTCATGCCTACACGGGAACACAGATGCTGGTGGACGGCCCGCGCGGCGATAATTTGAGAGCTGCCCGCGCAGCCGCAGTCAACACCATTCCGCATACGACCGGTGCCGCCAAGGCAATTGGCCTTGTGATTCCGGAACTAAATGGGCGCCTTCAGGGGCATGCGCAGCGCGTTCCCGTAATCGACGGCTCCGTTACTGAGTTGGTCAGTATCCTTTCCAAAAAGGTAACGGCAGAGGAAGTCAATCAGGCAATGAAAGAGGCGGCCGTTCATAACGAATCATTCGGATACACCGAGGAGGAGATTGTTTCTTCCGATATTATCGGTACGAATTTTGGCTCGGTTTTTGACGCAACCCAGACGGAAGTCAGTACATTTGGGGATCAGCAGTTAGTAAAAACTGTGGCATGGTATGACAATGAACATGGTTTTACTTCTCAAATGATTCGCACTCTCATCAAGTTCGCAAAGCTGTAATCCTTCGGAATGAACAAAAACACCGTGGCCTGCGGTTAACCGCTGCAGGCCACGGTGTTACTGATTTAAGCGAAATGTATTTTTGTATCGCAGCAAATGTTCTCTATGCCATCCGAAGCATCAGGGTATTTATAGAGCTTATAAATAAATGCGTATCAAGTCCCCCGGGCAGTTTGCACGCAGCAGACCGCCCGGGGGATTTTTTTGTTAAGGAAATCCGTACCGATATATCGGGTTTACCGCAGAGAAATCGCGTATGAAATAAAGTGACTGAACAATCGGGAACCGGTCGTAACGTGAATTTTACAATTGCTTTACCATAGTTTAATGCAACTTACCTTTGGTTTTAATATGAAGGATATATACTAATTCACGTACTTAAAAACAAGGATTAAGGAGAGATAACATGAAAAAAGCAATTTCGCTTCTTTTTGCGGTAATTATGGTTAGCCTTTCGGCAACAGCATGCTCCAGCTCAACAGCAGCAAGTTCCCCCGCAGCGTCAGAGGCTGGTTCCTCAGCGGCTGAAGTTTCCTCAGCGGCTGCGCCGTCTTCCGCTGCTTCCTCCGAGGCTGTCACCGGCACGATCACGGCTTCCGGTTCATCGGCTCTGTATCCTCTCGCTAAGGATGCGGCCAGCAAATTCAAGAAAAACAATCCCGACGTTTCCATTACGTTGAATGCAGGCGGTTCCGGCACGGGCCTGAAACAAGTTGCAGACGGTACAGTCAATATCGGTAACTCCGACGTTGAAGCGGCGAGCAAGCTTCCGGCAGACCAGGCTTCTCAGCTGGTTGACCACAAGGTTTGCGTCATTGCAATGGCTCCGATTGTAAACAAAGATGTTGCGGAAAAGGTGAAGAGCCTGACCACACAGCAGTTGACCGACATTTTCACCGCAAAGATCAAGAATTGGAAAGAAGTCGGCGGCCCTGATGAACCCATTACCCTGGTAACCCGTCCGACCACCTCCGGCACACGCGCACTGTTCAAACAATACGCCCTGAACAAAACAGAAGAAGCTTCCAACAAGTCTTTGGAAACTGACGATTCCGGCACACTGCTTCAGAATGTTTCCAGTCATAAGGGCGCGATCGGCTATGTTGCGCTTTCCTACTTAATTAACAACACGAGTGTAAGCACCGTAGGGATTGACGGAGTAGAGCCCACACTCGAAAACGTATATAACGGTAAATACAAGGTTTGGGGCTATGAGCACATGTATACAAAGGGTGAACCCACCGGCGCTGTGAAAGCATTCCTTGACTATATGCAGTCTGACGAATACGGCAGTGCTGTTGAGACGCTCGGTTACAATGTCACATCAAAAATGACAGTCTCGAGATAGTGCCCCGTTGATAATTCCCAATTTTTTGTACAGGTTGAAGGCCGACGGGAAATCCCGTTCGGTCTTTTGCCTATTTTAAAAAGGACGTGTTACATGAATGGCAAAAGGAATGGACCGTGTCTGGCGCTGGCTTGTTACGGCCTGTGGCTTGCTCATCGTCATACTTACCATCGCAATCGGGGCATTTTTATTTTATAAAGGGACAGGCACTTTTTCCACATATCATCACAGTGTCGCGGAGTTTCTGTTTTCCCCGGACTGGAATCCGGCGGATGATTTTACAGGCGGCGGGCAGGTCGGCGCAGCGATCTTTATTTTCGGTTCCATTATAATCTGCTTTCTGGCCCTTTTGATCGCCACTCCGTTCAGCCTCGCCACGGCTATTTTCATGTCCGAAATCTCCCCGAGGCTGAGCACGAAAATCGTGCAGCCCGCTGTCGAGATTTTTGTGGGAATCCCGTCGGTTGTGTACGGCTGGGTCGGCGCAACCGTGCTGGTGCCGTTTCTGGAAAAAGTATTTCACCTGCAGTTTGGGTACTCTGTTCTGGCGGGCGGAATCGTTTTGGCTGTAATGATATTTCCCTCTATCACAAGCGTGGCAGCCGACGCCTTAAGAAACGTTTCCTATGAATATCGGGAGGCTGCCTACGGCCTGGGCTCTACAAGGTGGCAGGTAATCTGGCGAATCATATTGCCCTCCGCAGGGCCGGGTATTCTGACCGGTGTGGTTCTGGGGTTGGCGCGCGCGTTTGGCGAAGCCTTGGCTGTTGCAATGGTAATCGGAAAAATGAAAGCTTTTCCGGAAGGAATTCTTTCGCCTACAAATAACCTTACGGCGGCAATTGCGTCCGATATGGGCGGTGCGACGGAAGGCGGGGAATACAACCTCGCCCTATGGACAATGGCATTGCTGCTGCTGCTTATTTCCTTTATTTTCATTCTGATTCTGCGCAGAATATCAGGGAAAGGAGAAAAAAGCAAATGAACAGAAACCGTCAGCATGCTCTCGCCAAAAAGATTGATAAAACAGTTACTGTGGTTCTGTACGGCGTAGCGGGCTTTTTTCTCCTTCTGCTTGCCGCTTTTACCCTGTATATATTAGTCAAAGGGTTTTCGGACTTTCAGTTTTCTTTGCTGGGTTTTGATGAAAGCGGAATCGGAAACCAATTTTTCAACACGGTTTATTTGGTGTTCCTTTCTTTGGTTATCAGTGTTCCCATCGGGATTATGGCGGGAATTTATATGGCCGAATACGCGAAGGCAAGCCGGTTTACGCGGTTTATCCGCACCTGTATTGAAACGCTGTCTTCGCTTCCGTCCATTGTTGTGGGCCTTTTTGGGTATCTGGTATTTGTTGTGATGACACATTCCCATTGGAATTTAATGTCGGGTGCGTTGGCGGTTTCCGTCCTTTGTCTTCCGCTGATTACTACGGTCAGCGAGGATGCCCTGCGCGCAGTACCGGAAAGCTATAAGGAAGGCAGCTACGCTCTGGGCGCCACGCATGCACAGACCATTATCAAAGTGCTGATTCCCGCCTGCTTTCCGCGGATATTGACGGGAATTATTCTGGCAGCGGGGCGTGGCTTCGGGGAAGCGGCCGCGCTGCTGTATACCGCGGGTATGAGCACGGACATCAACTGGTCGAACTGGAATCTGAAATCCCCTACATGCCCGCTGAATCCGTTCCGCCCGGGTGAAACGCTGGCACTCCATATCTGGTCATCCAGAACGGAGGCCGTTGCGCCCAACGCGGCCCAGATTGCCAATTTGTCCTCCGCGATTTTGATTTTAATGGTGTTTCTGTTCAGCATCGGTTCGCGTGCTCTGGGCAGGGCGCTGACCAGAAAAATGAACGGGTCCAAATAACCGGGCTGTCGTACGATAATATAGTCAGCTCATTTGAAAACAAAACTAATTTCCATGTTTCTTGGATGTTTTCTAAAGGTAATTGACTAATGTATGCGCCCAGTATCTTCTTGCGCACATAAAAGGACGGAACTCCGTGAAATACGGAGTTCCGTCCTTTTAGAAGGATTATTCGATGAAGAAACTTATAAACGGAATCATGGGTGATGTAAGGGGATCTTATCTTAAGGCTTCACTGACGGCATATTCCTTTTGAAGCTGTTCTTTCAAAAGGAATTTTTGAATTTTTCCGCTGGATGTCATCGGAAGGTCTTCCACAAAGCGGATGTATTTGGGAACCTTAAATTTAGCCAGCCGACTGCGCAGAAAATCCAGCAGTTCATCTTCCGTAATGGTAGAGTCATTGGAAACGATCAATGCGCAGATTTCCTCTCCTAAAGCGGGGTCAGGGAATCCGATTACGGCAACCTCCTGAATTCCGTCGTATTCCTTCAGCAGATTTTCGATTTCAACGGGGGAGATGTTCTCGCCTCCGCGTATAATGATATCCTTGATACGGCCCATAATCCGGATGTAACCCTGTGAATCCATGACGGCAAGGTCGCCGGTGTGCAGCCAGCCTTCCGAATCAACCGCTGATTCTGTGGCGGCTTTATTTTTATAATACCCTTTCATCAGGTACTCCGATTTGATATAGAGCTCGCCGCTGAGGCTGCTGCAAAGCGCCTTTTTCGTAGCGGGGTCAATGATTTTGGCTTCCACGCCTTCCAGCGGGCGTCCGATGGTGTGGATCAGGTTGTCCAGGCTGTCGCCGGGCACGGTCTGCGTAATGGCAATGGCTTCCGTCTGACCGTAAACATTGGAAAGCTCTTTGATATGCAGTTTAGTCATAATGTCCTGCATCAGAGCGGGCGAGCAGCATGATCCCGCGATGAATCCCTTGTTGAGGGCGGTCAGGCTTTCCGATGAAAAATCGGGGCTGTTCAGAAGAAAATGGAACATGGTGGGTACGGCGTTGATCGCAGTGCATTTTTCTCTTTCCAGAAATTCAAGAACCTGTTCCGTCTGAAAGCGCTCTACAATGACTAGTGTGGAGCCAAACAGGAGCGACAAAATCCCGCTTAATACACAGCCGATTACATGGAAAAGGGGAAGACAGAGCAACAGGCGGTCCTCCGGGGTATACTTCATGTTTTCGCCGCACACCAGCGCGTTATTCACAATGGCATAGTGCGCTGACATAACGGCTTTTGGTTTCCCCGTGGTGCCGGAAGTGTACTGGATATTGATGATGTCGTCACAGGAAAGAGTGAGCCCGTCAAGAATGGAGTCCGGTAGGTTTTTTCCTCTCTCAGTCAGCTCACTCAAGGTCAAAACCCCATGCGAGGGCCGTTTTTCATCGGTGATAATGGTTTTTAAATGGGGAAGGTAGACACTGTTCAACTGACCGGGGACTGAATGTTCCAGTTCAGGGCAGATTTTGCGGAAAGTATTTAAGAAGGAAGTTCTACTGCTGCCGCTTGCCAGAATCAGCATGGATGACTCGGAGTGGTTCAGCACATATTCCAGCTCGGCTTCCTTGTAAGCGGTGTTGATGCAGATGAGGACGGCGCCGATCTTGGCTGCTGCAATCTGCAGCGCCAGCCAGCAGGGGGAGTTTACGGACATGAGCGCGATGCGGTCGCCCTTCCGTATCCCCAGTTCATAAAGGGATTTTGCTAGGGAGTCGTAAAGAACCTGAAATTGAGCGTAAGTGATTCTGGAATGGTCCGCGGCGAATACCATGGCCTCACGGTCCTTGTATTCGTTACATTTTTGGTCGACAATAGCGCCAAGAGTCTGCCTTACATACTGCATATGTTTCGCCCTCTTTCTTTTACGTCAGACGCGGAATAACAAAGCAATGTTTTCCGTTCCCGCTCCGATTGTCCAGATCACAACATAGTCGCCTTTTTTGACCAGCCCCCTGCGCATGGACTCGTACAGTACGATAAAGGGGCTGCTTGTCCCGGTGTAGCCGTACTCGTCGCCGATGTAAAGGCTTTTTTCTTCCGGAATATCGAGCAGCTTACGCAGCCCCTCAATATTTCGATAAACAAACTGGGAGAAACAGAACATTTTGATGTCTGAGGTATTCAGTTGATTTCGATCCAGCAGCTTCTGAAGGTTTTCCGCCGCGTGAGGAATCCAGACGCTTTCAAAAGGCTTCCAGCTTAACCGCAGCTGGTTTCGGTCTTCCACGGTAAACAGCTTGGAAAACCCTACGCCGGGAAATAAAATGTTATTGTGCTCGACAGAATTCACACAGTAAAGGGAATCCAGCAGGCCGCAGTCCTCCCCCGTGCTTTCCAGCAGTACGGCGCAGGCGGCGTCGCCGTAATGACCGTAGCAGTATTCATTTTCGGGGTCAACGGTCATATTGACATAATCACAGCCCACGATCAGCGCCTTTTTAATATTGGGGCTGGCCGCCATATACTTTGCCGTATGCTCCAGCGCGATGGACATTCCCGCGCAGTTTACGTTCATATCGTAGCACACGCACTCTTCTTTGCCGCCGACCGCCGCATGAATATGAACGGAGCTTGGGGGCGCAACGTACTCCGGCAGCTGACTGGAAAATATGATCATGTCCAGTTCATCGCCTGAAAGACCGGTATTCTTCAACAGTTTTTTTACGGCTTCCAGTGCCATTGTCAGACTGTTTTCTTTTTCACTGTCAATCAGGTAGCGCTTGTCGCGCCCGATTACGTCCCGAAAAAAGTGTTCAACATCCTTGCCCCTGGACTTAAAATGTTCAATGTAGGATGTATTGTCTTTTACGGTGCTGCCATGATAGACTTCGATGCCGCGGATGCTAAAATGATACAAATCAATCACCTTTTTCTTTCAGAATTACGGATTGGATTAATAAACGAAAGAGCAGGAGTCATGCTCCTGCTCTTTCAGGTTATAAAATTTCAACGTTCTGCAGGCCTGCCGCCGCTGCGATTCGCTTTACCTGCATGTTCAGGATCGCGTTGGTTCCCAAATCCATCAGGACTTTCTTGAACCCAAGCTTCTGGTAAAGCTCAAAGCAGCTTTTTAGGGTGTCGTGCATGTCCGCGCCAAGCACCTGAAAGTTCTCCGCCAGGAATTTCAGCTCGGTATTTGCGGGCTGTATTTTCGCAACCTCCGTTTGAAAGGCATTAACGAATTCCGCGGTGAGTGCCTGATCAAATTTTCCTTCGAGCTTTACGGTTAATGTGTTTTGATTGTGTGTGACTTGGTAAGTTCCCATAACATTCCCTCACTTAAAAAAATATATATCTGCCCGTTAAATTGGGCGGAAAAGCAATAAAAATACGCCCATGGGCATAGGTATGCCATGGGCGTATACTTCATGGCAACCCAGCCGTCATAGCAAAATAATGCCTTAGACCTGTGGCTTTGCGTCCCTGCCTTTCGGCAGGTTTGCCTTTTTCAGAAAAAATTCTGTTTGCTATATTATAGACCTTGTTGTCATAATTTGTCAATTTATAAACGAAATTTATTTTTGATTTTCAGCTTTGTGCAAGAGGTCTTCTCTCCGGCACCGAAAGAGCGGCAGAAAAGATTGAATAATCTCCACTTAATGGTATAATGGAATAAATAGGATAAAAGAAGAAAGGTGCTATGATATGTCGGCCGGAATCAGACATTTTTCTGTAAGAACGGGAATTCTCGCCCTCTTGGTGTTTTGCTTCGTGATCGCCCTTTCAGGGTGCCGTTCCGGGAAACAAAGCGACCGTTTGCCGCTGCCTTCATTTAAAAAATGTGAAAATGGTGCTTTTTCGCTGAAAACATTGGTTCAAGCAGACGGAAATCTCGCGTGGAGCGAAAAAATAAATCAGCTCGAGCCAAGCAGTGAAGGGTATTATTATGTAAAAGGTCTGTTCTCTTCTGATTCCCCTGATACTTTAAAAGTAATGTGCGAACACTATTTCGGCAATACCGCAGTTATTGCGGCGGGCATAAAAAATACGGGCAATTCCGTAATTGGCGCGATGGGATGGCATGACCGCTACTATTTGGCTGAAAGAACCGCGAACGGCGAAGTCTTTCTGCGTGAGCTTGGCGAACGGCCCATACTATCGGAGCGCGTCCGTTACCACGACTTTATAGAGGCCGCTTACCGATTCAGCAGGAACAGTGATTCGGTATCCGGCGGGAACGGATTGATGTTTTAACATTTTAATCTTATATTTATTAGGCAAACGATGATTAAGTCGTCAGACAGCAATTCGAAGCCGCGAAAATACTGGACTGAACGGCTTCAGAATTGCTTTAATCAGCGGTTACCTAGGACTGGTGGAATAGAAAAACGAAATGTGGAAAAAAATAAAATACTCCGGGCAGAAATATAAACTATGGGCGCTAATTGTGCTGGTTCTGTGCGTCGTCATTGTCGTGGCCGCGTATGCCATCGCCGGTTCGGTAAAGCCAAATCAAGCAGGGCAGACAGCCCGAAATAGCTCAACGCCTGCTGTTGTAACCTGTGCGCGCACGGGTTGCGCAGCAGTCTGAATTATACAGATTGAGATGATTTGTAAAATTAAGACGAATAGTATAAACAGATTAAATGATTCTTGACAAAGTGCCGAAAAAATCAGATAATAAATTTAAACTATCTTGAAAACCGCGCGCAGCGGTTTTTCTTTTTGACGGACTTTTCAGATTGTAAAGGGTGCAATTCAATATTCGGGGATTCCGACGGCGGTAACGCTTTTGGAATACCCTGCATCAAGAGAGGATTAAACAATGAAAAAGATATTTATTCTTGCCCTGACGATTGTTATGGCGGGCACAATGGCAGCCTGCGGCGCGGGTGATGTCGGCAGAACCAGCTCGGCATCGACATCCTCCCAGGCAGCTTCCTCCTCCGCAGTCTCTTCCCAGGCGCCTTCCGCCGACGCATCCAGCTATGATGACAGTCTGGATGGGCTGGAAAAATACCTGACGGTCAGCGGGCTCATTTCCGGAAATCCTTCCGATATGCAGGCCTCTTTCATTGGCGCGGAAAAAGGTGCCAGATACCAGTTCGGGTTAAACGGAAAAGACAATGTTTCTGTAGAATTGTACGAGTTTAATACAAACAGTTTAAACTCTGATGCGCAGAAAGTGCTGAACGATGTAAAAGCCAACGGCAGCTTTACGATCATGAATAAGAAAGTAGATGCGATTATTTCCGACAGCGGCAAGTATATTATGATTTACAAGGATACTGTTACGAATGATGAAAATAAACAGCGGCAGGAAAAAACAATCAAGCTGTTTAAAGAGTTTAAAAAGTAATCAATGTTTGCTTAAGTAAACGATGATTAAGTCGTCAGACAGCAATTCGAAGCCGTGAAAATACTGTACTGAGCGGCTTCAGAATTGCTTTAATCAGAGGCTACTTAATAGCTGCTGAACAATGGATAAATATCCCACCCAATAAAAGAAGGTGCTGCAAAAGGAAATTCCATCTGTTTTCAGCATCTTCTTTTATATAAATTGCCTTGACAGAAAAAAGAAAAACTCCTATAATAATTGTGAAATTATTCCATATTGTGCCGTTTTATGGGGGCGGGATGATTCTCGCGTTCTGAAATAGCCGGAGTGAAAGACTGGATTTTCAGGAAAGGTGAATGGGAAATATGAAAAAAAGGTTAGCGGCAATACTTTTGGCAGTGGTTATCACCGTTTCGTTCGGGGTACCCGCTTTTGCGGAGGACGCTACCCAGCTGGCGCTCAGCAGCACGAAGGTTGGGGTTAAAGTGGGGGAAAGCGCAACTCTTTCCGCACTCGAATGGGGAACGCCGATTTCCAGTGTGCAGTGGTCGAGTGATAATCCGGCTGTGGCGACGGTAAACAACGGGCAGGTCACCGGCGTCAGCCTTGGCCGCGCAACAATAACCGCAACAGCGGCGGGAGGCACCAAGGTATCCTGCGTAGTCCATGTTGCCAAAAAAGGAATCGACGTTTCCTACTATCAGGGAACGATCAGCTGGAGCGATGTTAAAAACAGTGGCGTAGATTTCGCGATTATCCGCGCGGGCTACGGGAGCCAGCTGATTGATACGCAGACGGACGTTAATTTCGTTTCGAATTA
Organism: Bacillota bacterium; assembly: GCA_023416955.1. GTDB lineage: Bacteria > Bacillota > Clostridia > Oscillospirales > Acutalibacteraceae > Caproiciproducens. Next base: position 183,233 of record JAEZGM010000042.1, read on the forward strand.
CGACGGCGCGGTCGCAAGCGGCATTAAGGTCGGTGCGTATTACATGAGCTATGCCACAAGTACGGACGAGGCGGTTGCGGAAGCGCAGATGTGCCTGAGCATCATCAACGCACGGCACCTGGATTATCCGATTTTCATCGATATTGAACAGCAGATTCACAGGAATATGCCGAAGGAGCAGCTTTCCGCGATCGCCGCGGCATTCTGCAAGGCGATTACCGATACGGGCTATCAGGCCGGTATTTACGCTCCCACCGGCATTTTTAATACCGGGCTCTCCGGTTCCGGGCTGGATCCTTATGTAAAATGGCCTGCGCACTGGGGTGTGAACGCCGCCGACTACAGCAATCCCTATTCCCTGTGGCAGTATGGTTCGGGTATCGTGCCCGGAATCAGCGGTCAGGTTGACTTGGACTACGCTTATCAGGATTTTTCAGACGGAAAGCCAGTCGCCCAACCGTCTGCTCCCTCTGCTACTGTGCAGGCGGATTCACAGCTGACTTCCGACACCGCGATGACGCTGACGATGAAAGCGGAAAAAACGTATCAGTTTAAATTCACGCCGAACGGGGTCACTTCCAAATTTACTTTCTTAAGCGCAAACGCCGGTACCTTCAAGGTGATCTCCCAGAAAAAGGTGGGGAAAAGCTATTATGTAAAGGTACAGGCTGTAAGGACCGGAAGTTCGGGTCTGTACTCCGCGGTATCCGGTAAAACCGCCGTACGCCGCTGCGTGGTTACCGTACAGTAACGCACCCGAAGCATTTGAATGACAAATAAATCAAGAGCCTTGCTTCCTACTCCGCCTATCGGAGGGGGAGGCAAGGCTCTTACAAAATAAGGAGGGGAAGCGAATGAACGTACGGCCGGAACGTACGGAAGAATATACTTCAGCACTGCTGGAGCATTATTCCGATCTGGTATACCGCATCGCGCTGTCAAAGCGGCAGGAACATACACAGGAAGTTTACCGTACGGTTTTCCTTCGCCTGATGGAGACTCCCGCGCCTTTTGAGGATGAAGCCGGGGAAAAGGACTGGCTGATCCGTACGACGGTTCAGCAAAGCCGCAGACCCTCTTTTTCCGCGCTGCTGCGTCACCGGGAAAAACCGGACGAGGACTCCATATTCCGGGCGCCGGAGCAGACGGAGCTTCCCCTGGAATTACTTGCGTATAATACAACAGATAGGATTATAATATATTTATATTACATAGAGGAGTATTGCCCGGCGGATATTGCGCGATTTTTAAATCAAAAGGAATCCGAGATAAATAGCCGTCTGTCCCGATTACAGAGGGATTTTCCAATGAACGAGGTACAGGAAGGCGGCGAGAATAAAGTCCTTGACGCGTTTCGTGCTGTTCACGCGCCCAAAAATCTTGTCACTGAAACCGCGGCGGAAATGCGCTTCGGCGGGCGTGGGAAGCAGGCTGTCATAAAATACGTCGCAGGGGCAGTTGCAGTAGCCTTGGTGATTGCGGGGTTAATTATTCTCCCTAAATTAGAAAACGGCGGCGCGTGGCTCACACAGGGCACACAATCAGCACAGCCTGTTCAGTCCGCTGAAACGGAAAAGGGGGTTACATTTTCCCTGTATCTTGACGAAGGAGAAAGTTCGCTGGAAACCCAAATTCCAGCCGACGGCACGGCGGTCTCTGTTCCGAAGAATGGTTTATACAGCATTTCCGGCTCAGGCGGAACCGGGGACGGGAAACAGATGCGCTGGGAAGAACAGTTTGATTTTAACCTTCGCTGCTCCGGCCGCCCGGATATCAAGCGAGTAACTTATACTGCCGTGAACTGTGAATTTATTAAAAAGATCTTTTTTACAGAGGCACAGGTAAAAAGCAGGGAAGCATACCGCTATACGGATGGTACAATATGGAATTCAGATCAGGGGGATGGCATGACAGTCTCCTACGGATTTACGCCCATCGGTTATGTATATTCCGCGGACTTTCTGGAGCAGGCCAATGCGATCAACTTTGGGTTAAAGACCTCCTATACAGAAGAGGCGAGCAATGAGTCCGCTCTCGGTCAAGTGGATTGGGAAAAGTTATCGGTGAACAGCCAGAAGGCATACGAAAAAATGTGCATTCAAGCAGATATTGAACTGGAAAGCGGAACCGTTGTTCGCAGAACCATTCGGTTTTCAAGAAACGGGAATGACGTTCGAGTATGGGTGGAGCAATAATCATATAATAGTATAGAATACGCCGGGTGAATCAATCGCCCGGCGTATGTGTGATTGAATTCCAGGGGTGAGAGCATGGGCTGTATCTCGACAATCTCCCTTACACGAAATTTACGGATAAGTACGTCAGTTTCAACGTAATAATGCAGAGAAAAAAGGACACGGAAACCGTGTCCTTTTCATATGATGATACCTGTTTTGGAGGCGTTTTTAGCGTACCAGAATCTTATCTACATTGATGTATGCTTTATCGTTCCAGTAGACGCGGTATTCCAGTTTATCGGTTGAGTTTGCACCGGAAAAGTTCAGAATAAAGTCCTGATAAACCCTGTCCTGCCGGAACATATTTCTTGTAATCGTCTGCTGTGTCAGAACAGTACCGGTGTCCGCATCGCGTACATCGATTGTGACAACGTCATCGTTATTGGCCGAATGATTGTCGATCATCATTCTGTACACGATACTTCTGGAACCCTCAGCCGCTTTTTGATAAGGGCCGTAAATCATGAATCCAGCTGAATCAGCGTTTGTGTCTGCCGACCATCCGGCGCCGCCTGCACGGCCCACGTTGTGCGACAATTCGCTGCCTTCCGCCTCATAAGCCTGATTGATACCCTTAAATTCAGCGTAGCTAAAGTTGCACACATAGTTTTTACCTGCCCCGGTCTTGAAGACAAAGTATACAGTGTGCTTTCCGGTAGCCCCAGTTAGCTCGGCCGTTACCGTTGCGTAATCGTTCCAGGTTCCGATAACGGGAGCGGTGAGCGTTCCCACTAAGGATCCCGTTGTGCTGTCAAGCCGCACCTCGATCGTCCCGCCGGCATCGTAGCTGGTTGCAATTCTTGCGTTGACAGCTTTTGCTCCGGCGGTGCCGAAGTCTACGTTCTGAAAAGAAACATAGGTATTATTCTGAATATTATTGAGGCATTTTCCGCCTTCGGGGGATCCTCCCAGACCGATTGTGCCGCTCTTCCCGCTGGATTGAGCCGCTTCCAGCGCGCGGAAACGGTATGGCTCCACAGCGGCAGTGCTTTTTACGAAATAAAACTTGTCAAGATTACAGACATATTGATACCCCGAGGCCGTACGGAAGATCAGATACACGTCATGTACGCCGGTGGCGCTCCCGATGTCGGTATCCATATAGCGGTAATTGCCCCAGCTGCCGGTTTGCTGAAGGTTCAGCGTCCCCAAAAGGGCGCCGGCGGGACTGTCGAGCCTGACGTCTATAAAACCGCCGGCGTCATTATTGACCGAAACTCTCGCTTTAAACCCATTCGTTCCGCCTGAACCGAAGTCAACATTCTTGAATTCGGCGTAATTGTTGTTCTGGATTCCGCCCAGATTTTTATCCGCCCCATTTCCGGAATCAACGCTCATAGCTGGTGTTCTGGCGTCGGAGCTTTCGGCTTCGACCACGGTGTAGGCATCGCGGTTGGCCGAAGAGGTGTTCGTCGGGCAGACTTGAAGCAGGTCTGCCGCTCCGGCAGCTTCACAGGCAAAAATATTCCCCGTGCCGGCATAGGCGTTCCAGTCCCGAACGGTCAAATTTCTGGTAGTGTCCCTGTGGGCCCAGGCCATATCCGCGTTTTTTTGCAGCCAGGGAAGGTACTGTGTCTGTCCCTCATTCACCAGCATCATGACATATCGGACGGCAATCGCCTTCGAAATTCCCTGATCGTTCATGTCCATTTCCGCAGGAAGAATTCCTTCCTCGTCGCCCATGACGTTCTTCAGGTAATTGCAGGCTTTAATTGCGTCGGTCAGGTAAGCGCTCTGATTCGTCGCCTGATAAAGGAACAGCCCCGCGCCGATCATCGTGCCCTGATTATAACTGAAATTCATTGGATCAATGATTCCAGACGGGAATTGCTTGCTGTCCGCGACCGATCCGGTATTTTCGTCAAACAGTGTGCTTTTCTGGAACTGATATACGGTTTCTGCCTTGCTTAGATATGAGCTGTCGCCTGAATCCGCCGCAAGCTTGCAGGCAGCAATGACAAACGGGCCTTCGGCGCATGCGTTTTTAGAGGAGTGCTGTACGCTTGTCCACCAGATTCCGCCGTCGCTCGCGTCATATTCAGTGGACCAGATCTTGTCTATTCCGGCTTTGGCGGTCGTTAGGTATGTATTGTTTCCGGTGATTTCATATGCTCTCAGCATACCGATAATCCACCACAGCATATCGTCGTTTGCAAACCAGACGGATGTATTGTTCCAGTCAAAATTTGCGTATGTGGCGGCCCCACCCTGATACACCTCGTTGAGTTGTGTCAGATAAGACGGATTTTTGGTTCTCTGGTAGGCGTCCATTACGATATCCCATTCACACGCCTGTACCCAGATATCTTCATCCTTGGAGTGGTTGGTGTCGTCCCAGAACAGCTTCTTGGACGAATTCCAGAATGCGTTATTGAATGCTGTCATTGCGGTATCTGCATTAGAGGCCGTAAAGGCATACGCCGGTGCTGCCGCGAGAGTTACGGTTGTGGCCAGCGTTGTAACAGACAAAACGCAGGCCGCTAACTTTTTTCCAAGATTTCTTTTCAATATAAATACCTCCTGCCTATTTGGATGCGAGGCCAAAAGCCTCCCAATCGGATGTCTGAAAATCCCCCCCTTTTCAAACTCTTTATATTGAATATTTCCGCCAAAAACGCCGGGCCGCCCGGCACCCGTTTTCTGCAAAATAATTGAGGAAGCGATGTGCGGGGCGGCCCGTTGCCAACGGAAATAATTCAGTACACAAATAAATTCAGGAGAAGCTGATTAAAACGGTATGAATCTCATAGGGGGAAAACCGGAGTTCCAGAGTTTTACTGTCGAACTTGTCACTTGCAACTGAATGCTCCATTAAATCAACCATTTTTGCGGATTGATAAGCAAAGTTAAAATGCAGTTTCGTTTTTGTCTCGGTGCCGTGGCATTCATACATTCTGACAATCATTCCGTCTGAATCTTCGGCCTTCTTTACCGTTTCAATCACGATGTTTTCACTGTCGGCCCAAAGGAAGGATGCCTGTGCTCCCGGTACGCAAGCCAATTTTCCCTGTACCTCAACTGTTCGCAGCGGTACGTTCAGGTCATATCCGGCACGCACAACCCCGCCCTCAATGAAATCCCCGGTATGCGGATAAAGCGCATAGGTGAATTCATGATGACCGCGATCCGCTGTGGGATCCGGATAATGGGGGCTGCGCAGCAGATTCAGATCAATGGAGTTTTCCCCAACCTGATGACCGTACTTGCAGTCGTTCATTAGTGCCACGCCGTAATCCGGCTGGGACAAATCTACCCATTTGTGTGCGCAAACCTCATACTTTGCCATATCCCAGCTGGTGTTCCTGTGCGTCGGGCGCTTGATGTTTCCAAACTGAATGTCACAGGTAGCCTCATTGGCGGAAACCGTAACGGGGAACGAAGTTCGCAGCATTTTCTCCGACTCATTCCATTCCACTTCGGTAATAAAATCAATTCGTCTGCTGTCGGCCGTGACCTGAACCTTCTGCGTCAGGCTGGAATCGCCATAGCGATATTTGCGGCAGACGATTGCGCGGGGGCCCTCGATCCGTGCGTCCACTTCCACGGCTTGGAAACAATCACCCTCCACGGTATCGTAAGAAATCGGAAAATCCCACGCGTCGCCCGGATCGTTGTAAACAGCAAGCCGGTTTGCGGCTCCGCTAATAATTTCTTTGCCGGTTTCCTTATCTATAATGGAACCGATGGTTCCGTCTTCATTAAAAACAATTTTCAACAAGTCGTTTTCCAAAAGACGGTCAGTCGCCGAAACGTTTTCGAAAACCGTCTGAATTCCGCCCGTACCGACTGCGGCATAGCCCATCGCGGGAATTTCCGCAAGGCTCCAACCGGTTCCGACCGGAACCCACTCTTTACGCGCCCAACCCAGCGAGTTGAACGCAAGTATGGACGTCTCGTTACCGGCGGAGTCCGCTGTACCGGCGACTGCCTCCAGGGCTTTTCCGAGTATGACCTCCAGATGTTCCTGCAGCAGCTTATAACGATCGCGTGACTCCGTATAAACGCGGGTAATGGAAGAACCGGGAAGAATGTCATGGAATTGGTACAGAAGTACTTCTTTCCAGATTTGCTCCAGCTCCTCCGCGGGATACGGCCGCCCGGCCCTGCGGGAAGCAATCACCGAGAACAGCTCAAGGTCATGCAGCAAATATTCCGTCTTGCGATTGTACCTTTTGTTCCGTCCCTGAGTGGTGTATGTGCCCTGATGCATTTCCAGGTACAACTCACCCGCCCATGTCTGGTATTGGTCCTGCTTTTCCTCGAGTTTGTTAAAAAACGACAGCGCGGGTTCCTGTGTAACGGGGGAAAGGCCGTTCAGGTCCTTTTCCCGCTTCAGCATTTCAAGGTGTTCTTCCCCGGGGCCACCGCCGCCGTCTCCAATGCCGAACAGCATCAGGCATTCGTCGGAAACACCCTTATCCAAATAATCGTTTTCCGCCTTCATGACCGCGGCGGGGGATGCGGGGCTGTTATAAGTGCCTTCGGGGGGCATATGTGTGAGGACTCGGCTGCCGTCGATACCCTGCCAGAAGAATGTATGGTGCGGGTACTGATCAAACTTGCTCCATGACAACTTGATGGTCATAAAATAATCCACGCCGCTTTTCTTTAACAACTGCGGCAGTGCGCCGGAATAACCGAATGCGTCGGGCAGCCACAGAATTTTCTGATCAATACCGAACTCCTTTTGAAAATAGCGTTTTCCATAGAGAAGCTGGCGAACGAGTGATTCTCCGCCGGTAATATTGGTGTCGGGCTCCACCCACATGGCGCCCTGCGTTTCCCATCTTCCCGCTTCGACCTGTTGACCGACTTTTTTGTAAAGCGCGGGGTAATACTCTTTCATCCATTGGTACAGCTGCGGCTGGCTTGCTCCGAACACATAGTCCGGGTACCGATCCAGCATCATCAGAGCGGTGGAAAAGGTACGGGCACCCTTGCGGATCGTTTCCCGCAGAGGCCACAGCCACGCAAGGTCAATGTGGGCATGCCCGACGGCACTGACCCGCAGCGACGGATCACCGCCCTTTTTGCCAAGTTCCTCCGCGAGTATGGCACGGGCCGCTTTGACTTCTTTCTCCGTATATTCATTCAGAAGCTGTGACGCACGGAACAGAGAGAACAAAATGCTCTTTGCCCGGGCACTGTTCTCGGGCAGCTGCTCCAACAGACCGTGCAGCGTCGCAAAATCATAATACAGCGCATACGTCTCTTTATTGATCACCGCGATACACGCTTGCTTTATGGTTCCGCTGTCCTGATATTTTCCGAACAGATCATTGCAGCCGGCGTCAACCCATAAGTCGACCTGCTCGCCGCCGTTGGCGTTATCCCGAAAAGAAACCGTCTTTTTGCCCGGGCGGCCCAGCGTTACATCAAATTCCGAGCTGTATGTGGTCAGGCCCTGAACCGGGCATCCGTTTTCATCAAAAACGCAGCCCTCGCCGCTGAAATCAATCAAAAGGACAATATCCTTCCTGCTGCCTTCTTTCGGGACTGTTCCCGTAAAATGGAACCATGCGCAGTCCCAAAGCCTGCCCCACTGCTCGCCCACCGAGAAGCACTCTTTCCTGCCGGACATGCGGTTTGCATAAGAAACCGGTTCTTCCGTGACCCATGCGGTGATGTCGAGGTCTGCCAGAGGCAAATAAATACGGCTTTCCAGATTGCTGAGAGTTGTTTGAAGACTTTTTTTCATTTCATTGAAGTAATAAGGCATACAGTTTCCTCTTTCATAAGAATTCGTGGGCGCCGGTCAATCACGGCGGGATGCAGAAGCCCCGTCAGAATAATTAACTTCATTGATATATCAAAGATTAGACAAGATGAAACAATTGTTATATCAAATGATATGGTATCACAAGAATATTCAAATGTAAAGAGATGTCCCGGGCATATTTTGTACAAATATCCACATTGATTTCTGGAAGAGAACGATAAAGCACGCTTGCTAGGGTTGGTTCCAGTTGACATGCTTCAAAATTGAATATATACTATTTTTATAATAAAAAATAATGATGGGTTTGCATTAAGGAAAAGCTATGAATAACAATGTAACGCTTTATAACAAAATCGTTGAATATTTGAAGGATAAAATTGCGAAGGGTGAATACCAGCCCAGCGATAAGCTCCCGACGGAAGCGGAGCTGTCCAACCTGTTCAACGTGAGCAGAATCACGTCGAAGCGCGCGCTGGAAGAGTTGGAAAAGCAGAACCTGATTGTGCGCAAACGGGGAAGTGGCAGCTTTGTAGCCGACAGGGTGGACGAAGTGAGTCCGCGTGATTCCGAACCCGTTAAAATTATTAATATGATCATTCCGCTGGAGGCCATCAACGTTTGTCTGCTTGACATTATAAAGGGTGCTTCCGATGTGCTGACGGCCAACGGCTACCAGCTGGCAGTGGAAAATATCGTCAGCGACCGGAATAAGGAGCGCGAAATGATTCGCCAGTTGAGACAAAAAGAGATTCAAGGTGTTATTTATTACCCTATTTTCGACGTTGGCAATCTGGATCTGCTTTATAATCTGAGCATTCAGAAATACCCGATTGTTACCATTGATAAATACTTTTCCGATATTGATATAAGCTCCGTTGTTACCGATAACTTCGGCGGCGCGTACGATGCCGTCGATTACCTCTGCCGGTTGGGCCACAAAAAAATTGCTTATCTGGCGATCACTCAGTTGGAGAACGAGTCCTCTGTGCGGCAGCGTTTTTTCGGGTACTGCAAAGCGCTGTATGACAACGGGATTCAATACGATGAATCTCTGGTCAAAGTGGGGTTCGACGTCAATACGGATTCAGATCTGAGCCAGGCTGAGCAGCAGAAAAAGATCAAAGCGATGTCCGATCTGCTTCTGAGTCTTTTAGACCGCGGTGTGACGGCAATCCATACTGAAAACGATAATGTCGCGATTATGCTGATTAACGTATGCAATGAAATCGGTATAAAAATTCCCGAACAGCTGTCGGTTGTCGGGTTCGATAACCTGGCGCTTTCCGGGTATGTCTCCGTACCGCTTACCACGATTTCTCAGAATTTCTACGAAATCGGAAAGCGGTCCGCCGAAATTGTGTTGGATAAAATCAAAGGCGACTCAAAAGAGTGTACCAGAGAATATATTCCTTCCTCGCTGGTTGAGCGCAAATCCTGCCGAAAAATTGAAGCCTAATTGCCGGAACATATATCAAAAGGGGATTTCAAATGAGCTCTTTCATTTGAAATCCCCTTTTTTGTGTGTAAGACTCATGATTTGCGGCTTCTGAGATTAAATTCATGATGAAATGATATAAGTATGTTAAACTTACGTCACAATGATATATCAAAAATAGCGGATATTTTAATTTAGTATATTGACAAACAAAATTAATATAGATATAATAAATGCGCAGAAGAGAGAAATTAGTTATTTCTCACAATTTGAAGACGAATTGAATTTGTGCTTTATAAATACTGCAAACAAAATTGCTTATAAAATATATCAAATCACAAAATGTTGTTGTGGAACATGTTTAATTGATATATTAAATAATATATACTGTTAACCGGTTACAGTTTTATATTAGGTCATTTTAGCCTTACAGATTAACTTGTCAAATCATGGAGGAGGTCTTTTTCATTGAAAAGTAAACGTATTTGTGCTTTGATTAGCGCTTTGGCGCTGGTTACAGGCGTATTCACAGGCTGCTCAGGTTCAACGTCAAGCTCAGGCGCCGCTTCGGCAGCGAACGGTCCAAAACAGGTTACGCTGACAGTGGCCTATCAGGTTTCCGGCACTACCGACCCGATCGGAGATTGGCTGAAAGAGTTGATTAAAGACTACAAGACAGCAAACCCCAACGTCACGATTAACCCGGCACCTATTACGGCGGACGAAAACACATACTATACCAAGCTTGATTTAATGATGAAGTCCGGAACTTCCAGCCCGGATATCGTGAATGAAGATACTTTCTTAATCAGTTCCGACGCGGCGGCCGGCTACCTTGAGCCGATTACCGATGCGATGAACAGCTGGGATGAATGGTCACAGGTTACCGCGAACGTGAAGAAGGGCGTCACCATTGACGGCAAAGTTTACGGTATTCCTAGTAGCACGGATTCCAGAGGAATCTGGTATAATAAAGAGCTGTTCAAGAAAGCCGGCCTTCCTGCAGAATGGACTCCGAAAACATGGGACGATATTCTGTCGGCAAGTAAAACAATCAAGGAAAAACTGGACGGCGTAACCCCGTTCGTAATGTACAATGGCAAGGCGATCGGCGAAGGTACCTCAATGCAGTGCTATGAAATGCTGCTGTACGGTACAGGCGAAACGCTGCTGGACAACAGCGGAAAATGGATTGTGGGCAGCCCGAATATTCTTTCCACATTGAAATTTATCGACACAATGAACCGCAGCGGCTACGGAGCCGGCACTGCGATGGTCACAAACGGCCAGGAAGGAAGCATTGTTGCCAACCAGCTGATCCCGCAGGGCAAGGTTGCGATGCTGCTTGACGGCTACTGGGCTTCCGGCGCGTGGAAGACCGCAATGAAGGATTACCAGGACACGATGGGCTTTGTGCCGATGCCGACACAGAAGGGCCAGGAACCCGGCTCCATCACGATGTCCGGCGGCTGGGCGTGGTCTTTGACCAAGAACTCCGCCAACAAAGACGCGGCGACTGCGTTTATGAAGTATATGAGCAATAAAGAAAACCTTGAGAAACTGGTACTGGCGCAGGGCAACCTTTCTCCCCGTTCCGATATTGCCAGCGACTCCAAATATATTGATAGCAACCCGTTCAACAAAGTTGCGACTGAATTCCTGAAAAATGCTCAGTTCAGACCGACCGATCCGAACTATTCCTCCGTTTCCACTGCAATTCAGACAATGATTGAAGCGGTGGCTACCGGCTCTGCTACACCGGAGGCGGCAATGGAAAGCTACGCAAACGATGTAAAGCGTATCGTCGGCGCCGACAAAACCACCACGATTCAGTAACTCACATACTTAATTATGACAGACGTGCTGAAAAGGGCCAAATTCTCTGAATTTTCAGCACGTCCTGTTTTTATTATTCATGAATTACGGAAGGAAGCAAATTGATGGATATGACCAATTCGGAAACATTAAAAAACAAAAAAAGTCCATTAAAAAAATACCTGTTCCTTTTCCCATCAGCCCTGTTAATTCTCATTTTCTTTATTTTCCCTATTATGCTGACTGTATTTTTTTCATTCACAAACAGCAGGCTTACCGGCCCTGGCTCGGACAGCCTTCAGTTTATCGGGTTTGAAAACTACATACAAATGTTCCGGGATTCGGAAGTCGCTATCAGTATAGTCAACACCATTATCTTTTTACTCGGCGCGCTGATCGGTCAGCAGGCCCTTGGGTTCCTGATCGCATTTCTAATGAAGAAGAGAAACAAGGTTGTCCGCAGAATCGTCGGCTCACTCGTGCTGATCGGATGGATCATGCCTGAAATCATTGTTGCCTTCTGCATGATGACGTTTTTTGGGCAAAATGCTACAATGGACTCCATTGCAGGCTTTTTTGGAGTGCACGGGGTTGCATGGCTTTATCAGTACCCCATGGCGTGTGTAATCGTTGCCAACATCTGGCATGGCACGGCGTTTTCCATGCTGATGTTCCAGGCGGCGCTGGATGACGTTCCGAAAGAGATTGAAGAGGCGGCTGTCGTGGATGGCGCAAGCGGCTTCGTCATTCTGACCCAGATCGTAATTCCTCACATTAAAGGAGCAATCGCCACCAACACCATGCTGAATACACTGTCAACGCTGGGCGTTTTCGGTCTGATCTATACCATGACAGGCGGAGGCCCCGGCACAAAGAGCTCAACTCTCCCGGTGTTTATGTACAACGAGGCCTTTATCAACTACCAGATTGGCTACGGTACGGCGATTTCTATGATTCTGCTTATTATTGGAGTCATCTTGAGCTTCTTCTATGTAAAGACCATGAAATTAGAAAATTAAAAGGAGCGCCATCATGAAACTTTCACGCAGATACTTTTTTACTGATAAAGTGATTCCTTATACTATATTGTTCATCATCGGGGCGGTGTTCCTGCTGCCGCTGATCTGGGTTGTTCTGGCTTCCATCGATCCGAACGCCAGCGTTATGCTCAGCCTGCCGGCGAAGCCCACGCTGGAAAACTATGCGTCCGTAATCGCGAAGGATGACAACCGCAGAGCCTTTGGAATCGGCCTTGTCATTTCACTCGCGGAAACGCTTTTGGTCATTCTGTGCACCTGCCTCGCGGCATATCCCCTTTCCAGATATCAGATGCGGCACAAAAGACTGTTGATGTATTCGCTGCTGTTTATGACCTCTCTGCCGATCACCGCCGTTATGGTGCCTGTTTACGAGGAATTTGTCGCGTTGAGACTGTATGACAATCTGTTTGGCGTCATTCTGTTCATGACGGCTTCGGCTCTGCCTTACGGTATCTGGATGATGAAAAACTTTATGGATTCCATTCCGGTTGAACTGGAAGAAGCGGCCTGGGTGGACGGCGCAACCCCGTTCGTGAGCCTTGTTAAAGTCATTCTCCCGCTCATGATGCCGGGCATCTGCACCGTGGCGATCTTTACCTTCTCCGGAAGCTGGGGCAATTTCTTTGTTCCGTTTATTTTGCTGACGACCGCACAGAAGCTGCCTGCCTCTGTACAGCTGTACCAGTTCTTCGGCCAGCATGGACTCATTGCATACGGCCCGCTCGCTGCCTACTCTATTTTGTACGCATTCCCCTCCGTAATTCTGTATCTGCTTTCTCAGAGCTTTATGTCCAAAGGGTTCTCCATGCAGGGAGCCACAAAAGGCTGATTTTCGCAAATTTTCTCTTTCATTGGCAGGAAATCCATCGCATACGAACGGAAAGCCCCATACACCTGAGGGCTATATTTACCGTCGAGGGTAACAGACATTACAGAAAATCCTCTATTGCAGGGGTGCAGTCTGTAATACTGTCAGAATGCGCTTTGGGGCAAGGAAGAATCTTTCCTATATAATAAGTATAAGGCAAAGGCCCCGGTATCTGCGTGCGAGCAGAAGGACGCTCTCTGTCTATTGATGACGTATACCCCGCGGATTTTTCGGAACAGGCCAAATAAGCGGGATTCAGATTAAGGAATCGATAGTAATATAGTAACATATATAGTATATAGTCAGTCCACTTTAGAAAGCATCCAAGAAACAAGTGTAAAATTTTTGATCTATGGATTTTACGCTTGGAGATTGGTTCTGTTCTCAAATTAGCTGACTATAGAATGCGCCGGGTGAATCAAATCGCCCGGCGCATGTGTTATAGTTATTAAGAACAAAAGCGATGATCGCCGATGACCGTAAGCACGGGGCGCGAAAGAATCCACTTGCTGGTGCTCTTGGCGGGATTATAATAGTAAATAGCACCGCCGGACGGATCCCATCCGTTAATGGCGTCGCGCGCGGCCTTATATGCCGAGTCGGCGATGGGTGCGTAGATTCCGCCGTCCGTCATGCAGCTGAATGCGCCGGGTTGGTACACAACGCCCGCCAGCGAGTTCGGGAACGACGGGTTTTGAATTCGGTTCAAAATAACCGCAGCGACAGCAACCTGCCCTTTATAGGGCTCTCCGCGCGCTTCTGCGGAAGTCACCTGGGCAAGCAGGGAAACATCCTTGCTGCTGAAACCGCCCACCCCTCCGGCAGAACTGCCCCCGCTTGAACCGATTCCGAGTGCGGAGAGCGTTTTGGGTCCGGCAACGCCGTCAGCCGTCAATCCGTTCGCGCGCTGAAAGCGTAAAACCGCGTCCTTCGTCTGAGAGCCGAAGATGCTGTCCACCTTACCATTATAGAAACCGAGATTCTTCAGCTTGGTTTGCACCTGCTTGACCTCGGTACCCTGTGAGCCGACCTTTGAAAGCGTTTCTATAGACGGGCCTAGATTTGTCACGATTGCAATCATCAGAACATTGATTAAAACGACAACCAGAATACTCCAGAAATACTTGAATTTCTTATTCATGTGATCACCCCGCTTTCATTTTTTCCAAAGCAGTACGATTTATCCCAGTTATGATAAAAAAAGGAAAAGTTCTAAGAAACTGCATCAGAATGGGAAAAACCAGCCGATTTTTGTCGATAAAAGCCCAGACAAAAAGAAAAATCAAAAAAAACGGAAAAAGATTGCGAAAAAGTGTTGACATACGGGTATGCATTTGGTATTATAGTCAAGCGCCTTACGGAAAGGCAAACGAAAAGAACGAAACGAAAGCTTCGTGAAAATCGAAAAAGC
>JAEZGM010000041.1 GCA_023416955.1 Bacillota bacterium
TTAGAGTAATTGTACATCCTCCATACTGAATTTCAATCCACGCTCCCGTGTGGGGAGCGACGCGAGTATTGTTATTCATCCAAGTCTGAATTCTTATTTCAATCCACGCTCCCGTGTGGGGAGCGACGGATAAGCGCGACGCATTGTACGCGCTAAAATCAATTTCAATCCACGCTCCCGTGTGGGGAGCGACATGTGATTACTGTAAGCGTACAAAAGTCTTGACGATTTCAATCCACGCTCCCGTGTGGGGAGCGACGGCTGCAATATTGGGGCTTGGAGCAAAATCTATAATTTCAATCCACGCTCCCGTGTGGGGAGCGACGCGGATTTACATTTACCCGCATCAAGACAAGCGATTTCAATCCACGCTCCCGTGTGGGGAGCGACCGAACATCGTATATCCAAATAGGCCGGCAGAATATTTCAATCCACGCTCCCGTGTGGGGAGCGACAGACTTGCAAAACGCTGTCAATAAGGCGGCATTTATTTCAATCCACGCTCCCGTGTGGGGAGCGACCGAATTGGAATCTGCTTATGTACGCAAAATGTTCATTTCAATCCACGCTCCCGTGTGGGGAGCGACGCCGCCAACGGAGTGGCAACGCTAAATACGGATGATTTCAATCCACGCTCCCGTGTGGGGAGCGACCGCAAGCCCTGTGATTCTAATGTTTACGCCGCCGATTTCAATCCACGCTCCCGTGTGGGGAGCGACCAATGATTGCCGGGTATGGGCATACGCTTTATGCATTTCAATCCACGCTCCCGTGTGGGGAGCGACTATCCTCCCGAATTGTACCGGCGGTTGTAGTCTCAATTTCAATCCACGCTCCCGTGTGGGGAGCGACCCTTAAACGCTTTTTAGTACTACACTCATAATAGATTTCAATCCACGCTCCCGTGTGGGGAGCGACCTTGATGGATTATTGTTGTCTTTCTTCGATTCAGCATTTCAATCCACGCTCCCGTGTGGGGAGCGACTCCGTCCGCTGTCAGCATATAATTACCAACAGCAATTTCAATCCACGCTCCCGTGTGGGGAGCGACAAACCCATTGTGGGCGTTGAATAAGGTCAATCGATTTCAATCCACGCTCCCGTGTGGGGAGCGACATACATCGACGGATTGAGTGACAGAGATTTGCGGATTTCAATCCACGCTCCCGTGTGGGGAGCGACGACGAAACAAATTTCTTCTACCTCAGGGTCATTATTTCAATCCACGCTCCCGTGTGGGGAGCGACCGCCGTCGCTGACTTCGTAGACATGGGTCGGGCGATTTCAATCCACGCTCCCGTGTGGGGAGCGACCTTCAAACGGTTATAACCGATCACTTAACATCAAATTTCAATCCACGCTCCCGTGTGGGGAGCGACGGTTTTCTGATCTTCCAGCAGTCCCTGTCGGGCAATTTCAATCCACGCTCCCGTGTGGGGAGCGACGTGTTTAACACCGACGATGTGTTATACATTGAGAATTTCAATCCACGCTCCCGTGTGGGGAGCGACAAACGTATTTCGTTATCCTCATTTTATTTGGAGGCATTTCAATCCACGCTCCCGTGTGGGGAGCGACGCGGCGAGGAAAAGACTTTCGAAAGTCTTTTCGAAATTTCAATCCACGCTCCCGTGTGGGGAGCGACAAAATTGGAAGTAAGTATGCAGGTAAGTTAGCTCCATTTCAATCCACGCTCCCGTGTGGGGAGCGACCGCAATCTGTAGCAAGTTTTTATAGTAAATCTTTGATTTCAATCCACGCTCCCGTGTGGGGAGCGACAGGAGGGCAACTTGATGTATACCGTATTCCGATAATTTCAATCCACGCTCCCGTGTGGGGAGCGACTCATGAGACAAAATTTGAGGTTTTTGCGAACAAATTTCAATCCACGCTCCCGTGTGGGGAGCGACAGGGACTTATATCCCGCAGTATGTCGAGGACCAATTTCAATCCACGCTCCCGTGTGGGGAGCGACGTCGGCTGGACGACCGTAAGGAAGCCGACGACCCATTTCAATCCACGCTCCCGTGTGGGGAGCGACGCGCTCGGTATTGGGCAGGGATTTACCGACAGCATATTTCAATCCACGCTCCCGTGTGGGGAGCGACCAGGGTGCGGAAGCCCCAAAATAGAGCCGCATGGAATTTCAATCCACGCTCCCGTGTGGGGAGCGACTCAGACTGTTAAAGCGTACTATGCACATGACTATATTTCAATCCACGCTCCCGTGTGGGGAGCGACTATTCCGCTCAATCAATGCGCGATTTTTAAGGCATTTCAATCCACGCTCCCGTGTGGGGAGCGACAAAATATTGCCCATCCTGTGGCACACTGATGGACATTTCAATCCACGCTCCCGTGTGGGGAGCGACTTTAACACCTGTTTTTGATTCTTTAATAGATTCAATTTCAATCCACGCTCCCGTGTGGGGAGCGACATTTTGCAATAATTGTTCCGAAACACGATGCTAAATTTCAATCCACGCTCCCGTGTGGGGAGCGACTTAGGAATAAATGATCTGGATTAGGTGTAATTGTATTTCAATCCACGCTCCCGTGTGGGGAGCGACATTCGGCTTTTGACTTGTCCGCTTTGGGGGCAGATTTCAATCCACGCTCCCGTGTGGGGAGCGACTGGATAAGCGGTAATAGATATCTTACACAAACCATTTCAATCCACGCTCCCGTGTGGGGAGCGACCAAGAAAAGATACTGAGTTTTGGGAGAGCAAAAAATTTCAATCCACGCTCCCGTGTGGGGAGCGACTTTTTCAATGGGCTGTGGGCAGTACTGAACTAGATATTTCAATCCACGCTCCCGTGTGGGGAGCGACAGGCAAATTAACAGCCGAAAATATTACGTTTACGATTTCAATCCACGCTCCCGTGTGGGGAGCGACATGGTGCTTCAAACAAAAATAACTCAATCGTAGGATTTCAATCCACGCTCCCGTGTGGGGAGCGACAACGCACTTGCGGACTATAAAAATATCGTAGGAAATTTCAATCCACGCTCCCGTGTGGGGAGCGACCTTTAATTTCAGATAAGGGGCAATTCTATAGCATTATTTCAATCCACGCTCCCGTGTGGGGAGCGACCTGAAACTCCCGAATATTTAGCAAATGTCTTTTTAGCATTTCAATCCACGCTCCCGTGTGGGGAGCGACGAAATAAATTTATTTGATGATAGAATTTAGGAGGTATTTCAATCCACGCTCCCGTGTGGGGAGCGACTATGGAAAATTTGCATTGAACCCAAATGTACAAGATTTCAATCCACGCTCCCGTGTGGGGAGCGACGACTGATTATAACGGTATAACCAATAACTACACGATTTCAATCCACGCTCCCGTGTGGGGAGCGACTCTAATGTATCAAAATATGAATGTTACACCGGGTATTTCAATCCACGCTCCCGTGTGGGGAGCGACAGAGCGTTTCTTTTCTACCGGCGAAGAAGCAAAAATTTCAATCCACGCTCCCGTGTGGGGAGCGACAATTCAATCATCGGAAAATCAGCGGGTTGTTATATTTCAATCCACGCTCCCGTGTGGGGAGCGACTTGCAAAAATCATTGACGCGCTTTACACAAGTGCATTTCAATCCACGCTCCCGTGTGGGGAGCGACCAGATACGGGCAAAAAGAAATAAGGAATAAAAAGATTTCAATCCACGCTCCCGTGTGGGGAGCGACGTGGAAACTTCCCCGGTTTCAGCATTCGTAAGCTATTTCAATCCACGCTCCCGTGTGGGGAGCGACCAAGTGCTTTAATGTCCTCAGCAGCATACACGCCGAAAAATTTCAATCCACGCTCCCGTGTGGGGAGCGACTTGATTTAGTTGTTCAGGATTGCAAGGATCAAGATTTCAATCCACGCTCCCGTGTGGGGAGCGACTCTACCACTCGGGCGGGGGATATTTAATGCATGATTTCAATCCACGCTCCCGTGTGGGGAGCGACCTAACCCGGCTACATGGCTCAACCAAAAACGTTGGATTTCAATCCACGCTCCCGTGTGGGGAGCGACGCAAAAAGCTACAAAGTCGTGTACTTTTCGCTCATTTCAATCCACGCTCCCGTGTGGGGAGCGACAGGAATATTTCAAAGAGCTCAATCGGGTTTCAAAATTTCAATCCACGCTCCCGTGTGGGGAGCGACTATGCTTCGCCGCGACGATATCGCTGGCTACCAATTTCAATCCACGCTCCCGTGTGGGGAGCGACAATATCAGTTATTCCGGTGATGCGGTCGTCCTCTATTTCAATCCACGCTCCCGTGTGGGGAGCGACTGGAGACCATATCACGGTTGAGATTACAAAAATATTTCAATCCACGCTCCCGTGTGGGGAGCGACAGCAAAAAGTACCAAGGAAAACTATATGTTTCTGTGAGAATACACACTATTTCCTCAAAATAATAAATGTGGGTTAGAAGATGATTTACAAATAGTATTATATATCTGTAAATATACATAAAATGAGGTGCGAAGCGTACAGGGAAAGAGTGCAAGCTTCCGGTTCGCACTAAGTTATAAAATCAGCGGTTCCGTGACATCAAAGGAGGGCTTTGCGCCAATATGTTCAATTCTTGACTGATAGTGATCGCCAAGGTTGTAAAATCTCAGGCTGTCCAGATGCGGGTCTATAATTTTTTCCAGCTGATACTTCACCGTGCGGCACAACGCGGCGTCCATATTGCACTCAAACACTGAATTTTGTACGCGCTGACCATAGTTGACGCACACCTTTGCTACCCTGCGCAGCCGCTTTCTTCCGACGGCGGTTTCTGTGTTGACATCATATGTGATTAATACAAGCATATTGTTTGCCTACTTCCATAAAAACGGCGGATATGCGTCAAGGTCGCCCCTCAGGTAGCGAGCCAAAAGCAGCGCCTGCGCATAGGGGACAAGTCCCCACTCCATCTTTTCGCCGAGCAGGGGGTGCGTGATCTGTTCCTGCTTCTTTTTCTGCCAAGCGATTAAAATCGCTTTCCGTGTATCGTCGTCCATTAAAACCGCGCCGTCTTCTTTTTGGATAAATCCGCTACCGCTGACTTGCTTCGTGTTGATTAATGTCAGTACAAAACGGTCGGCCAGAACAGAGCGGAATTCTTCCATCAGGTCGAGGGCAAGCGAAAGCCTGCCCGGGCGGTCACGGTGCAGAAACCCTACGTAAGGGTCTAACCCCACGGTTTCCAGCGCGGAGGCGGTATCATGCGCCAGTAGCGTATATACGAATGAGAGCATCGCGTTGACGTTGTCGAGCGGTGGCCGGCGGCTCCGGCCCTGAAAATAGAATTGCTCTTTCTGCTGTAGAATCATATCGTCCATAACGGAAAAATACTGAACCGCGGCTTCTCCCTCAATCCCCCGAATCTCTTCCAATGTTGACGCACTCTGCAAAGCGCGGATCGATCCGGCGATGAGTTCAGAAGCGTGGTGCAGCTTTTCTGTGTCGAGCCGCAAAGCATAGTCACGGTTGGCACGTTCAATAACCCACCTGGAGTTGTAGAGCTTTCCGGTCAGAAAACCCTTGGCGATTGCGGCACTGTCTGCTTCGCTGTCGGAAAAACGGTACTGGGTTTTCCGCAGGATGACATTACCCTGTTCCTCGCCGGTCACACGCGCCAGGAATCGCCCGTTTGCGGTGAGAAATGTCAGCGCGATATTTCGTTTTGCGCACGCTCCCATGAGGGCGGGGCTTGCGCCGGTGTAGCCGAATGTGACGATCCCGTCCAGATTATGAAGCGGGATTCTTCTGCCCACGTCCTCGGTATCCGGCTTTTGTATCACGACATTCTCACCGTCCAGCGCAAGGTAAGCGTCAGGAGAAGTCACGTATAACGTGTTTCCCAGTATTCTCATGTCAGTTCCTCCATACGTCCCTGTATGTAATCCGCCGCGGAGCCCGCCCGGTATAAACGGGGAAGGCAAAGGTTTTTCAGCGAGCAGGCATTGCAGCTTTTTGTGGGCTTGACCTTTGGAGTGTATTTGCGGCGAAAGTATTCGTGCATTTCGGAAAGCATGGCCCCTACTTTGCCGCGCAGCGGCTCGTCAAGTTCTACGCTTTGCCTGTGCGCGGTTTCTCCGTAATACAGAAAAGCTTCCGGGATTTTTTCACACAGCAGCATTTCTTCCAGGCACATCGCCTGACAGCAAAGCTGAAGTCGATCCGCGTCGTTCTCTTTCGGAGCGCCGTGCTTATATTCCACAGGAATGGGCAGCCATTTGCCTTCCCGCCCGAAGAGAGAAACGCCCTTTTCCGATTTGCGAAATTCCACTACATCACAGACACCGTTCACGCCCAGTTTTCTTGATGCAACCGCCATTCCGCGCGAAATCAGCAAATTACCGCGCTTTTGAGTGGAAAAGGAATCATGCGCGTTTTCGTGCATGATTCCGCCTTCTACTGTGCGCAGGTTTTCCGCCCATTGCTGCTCAATGTGGATTAATGCCCATTGACGGCGGCAGAATGAAAAATGCTGAATGCCGGCAAGATTCAGAAATTCGTCTTCGTCGTATTCCATGACGCTAAATCATGCGGGTGCAGGTTACGCCGCCGGGGAGTTCATCGGTATTGACCGTAACAGTGTAATCAGCGTATTGTCTGGGCGACTGCACGCCGTCGTTGCGCTTGACATTTACGGTGTCAAACAACTTGTAAGCCGGTGCGTTGCCCAGCTCGCTGTCGTGACGGAAAACAATCAGCTCGCGCACCGCCATATTCCCGCGCGCGGCGGAATGGTCGGTTTCGAACATATTGATAATGGCTTCCCATAAAAGGGAAAGGTCGTCCTCTGAAAAACCGGTGAATCGGCGCGCCAGATTTGCGGAAACATAACCCTCCGCACGGTAAAGCGCATAGGGAATGATGTGCTTGCGCCCCATTTCTGTGCCCTTTTTCTGCGCGTCCGCTTCCGTGGTGATTGCCACGCGTGTAATGGTGACTTCCTGCGGAACGACGGGGTCGATGCTGCGCGCAAAACCGATCTGCACCGGGCCGCGCACCTGCCCGCAGTTCAGGGCGGCTTTCACAAAGGTCGTCATGACCGCGCCGAAGGTACGAATATCAAAGAATTGTTCACACATATAATTACGGATTTTCGTGTCGATTTCCGGATCGTCCTTCTTGCTGATTTTCTTTTCGTCAACTCCGAGCGCGGTGTAGGCTTCACGGTCACTGACGTTTAGCGGAATATTTTCTTTAATGTAAATGCGGTGACCGGGCACGTCTTCGCGCGCTGTTTCCACATAATTGCGTATCTTGCGCTTTAGGCACACATCGGTGACAAGGCCGAGCCCGGTTTCGGGGTCAACGCGCGGCATATTGCCCGCGTCGGGGTCGCCGTTCGGGTTGCCGTTCTCCACATCAAAAAGGATTACAAATTCATACCGGTTTTTAATTACTTCTGACATTGTTTATTCCTCCTCATTCTTTTCGTCTTTATTTTTCGGGGTGTAAAAATCCTGCACCTGATGGTAATATCCGAGTATAAATAAATTCTGTCCGTCCATGTCCAACCTTGCGGGGAATGGGTCTTCGTCCACTTCAAACTTGTCCATCAGTTCCCGAACCAGTTTGTCTAAGTTGATTGCGTATCCCTTTCTCTTTCCGCTGTCTGCTTTTTTAATCTTTTCCAGATGAGGTTGATACAGGCTAAATAGCGTATGGAAAACGATTTTCGGGGTTGCACATGCTGATGTGAAATAGCGGTCTTTAATAGTTGTGTTAATGTCGGGGTTAGCATCTTGCTGCGCTTTTTCCAGCACCGCGAACAGGCGGCCCAGAGTATAAGCGCGGTTCTTGCTTTCAGTTTTCAAAGACACAGTTAATACCTCCTTATAACTTTCATTATTTGATGTTCTCAGCAGGCAGGCTTTGATAATCGCAGCGCGCCCGCTGGAGATTTTTTGAATATGCTTGTCCGGGTCGTCCTGCTCGGCGCGAATGCGCAGCATGACCGCGTTCAGCAGTGACTCCGGGTAGGGCTGCTTTGCCAGAATACTGCGGAGGACCGCCCCGGTCATGATGTCGGAAGCTTTCTTATCCTTGGAGTTGGGGTTGACGGTTTCCTGCAGCAGCCAATAAGTGGTCAGGTACTGGAATTCAAACGGCGGCTTCGCAATCTCAAGATCCTTGTAGTGCTGCGCGATGTTGTTCAGAAAGTTTCCGAATGTATCGTGCAGATAGAACCGCACTGAAATACGCGCGGCGTTCGGTGCAAGCCCCAGAATATGAAACGGGGTGGAAAGCGTCACATCGTCGGCGATTGGCTGACTGTCCTTCACTTTTTCCATAATTGAATCCAGAAGATTATTCTGATCCTCGTTCTGTGGGTTCATGGTGGCCGTAAACAGATTGCCGCATTCTTGCTGTCGGCCTTCCGCCCAGTAAACGACGGTGGTATCCCCAAGCTGAATACGGTGATCGTCGCTGGAAAGAAGGTAGTTCAGCGCGGTTGTGTAAGCGAATACGGCGTATTCGCTTACCGGGGCGTTCAGTCCCTGCTCGCCGTCGTGCCCGTAGGATTCATAAGCGCTGGAATTGAAGCTGACCAAATTCGCGCCCACAGCCTGCGCGCCTTTTACGCCCTTGATTTTGCCGTGAAGTCTGGCGACAGGTGCTATTCTACCGGTAACAAGACAAGGCTTTAATGAGGAGGAATCCTGACTTTTTCGGTAGCTTTCCCACGCGTTGCGGATTTCCGGTTTATCCTGTGCACGGTTACCGCCGTTCAGTATAAAAATCAGGTTGCCGCCCGCCAAGATTTCCTCCAGCTTGTCCAGCAGTGCAGGGTGTTCCGCTGCTTTCTGCGGTTCCCAATGCTGAAAAAAGTTCAAAACGGCCTGCGCCGTTTCCGTATGCACACCGGATAGAACGGCTTCATGCAGTTTCCTGCTTTTCGAAAAACATTCCAGCGTGCGCTCCGGTTTTCCTTTGCTGTCGATCCCGAGAAGGTAGGAAGCGTTGTCACACAGAAAATTGGGGCAGACATTTACAGCGCGTACTACTTGTTCCGGTACGGTCATGCTCTGCGGCACATCGACCGTCTTTTTCCCGCGCGTCTTCGGTTCTTTCATGGTTACAATACTTTGCACCGTGCCGTCGGGGGAAAGATTGATTGCCAGCGACACGTTGGCGGTCGAGTAGCCCGGGAGGGGCAGCTTCCCGTCCTTTGCCATGATTTCGTAATAGCGCACCAATGACTGTAAAATCATCGTATCACCTCGCTGTTCGCAACATCAATCACGCCGTCGCGCATCACCGCGCGGAAAAACATCGGGGAAATGTTTTCTTTGTCCGAGTAGTCCATGTCAAAAATCATAAAGCCTAGGTCCTTTTCGCCGGTGTTCGTGTAGTGGGTGGGTACATACTCGCCCTCGAACAGGCGGAACGAAGCGGGAAACTCTCTGTTTCCAAAGCAAGGCTGGTGGAAGCACTGCCCGTTTTTGATTCTGCGGGAGAGAATCGCGTAGTGCTTTTCCTCCGAATCCCTTTCACCGCCTTTTCCGGTCAGTGTGAAGTGCGCCTCAATGACATAACGCACGTCCCGCAGCAGCATGGAAGCGCGCTGCTGAATTTCCTCGTGCGTGCTGAGGTAGGGGACGCTCCCGCCGTTCATGGCGGAAAGCACCGAGCTCGCCAGAATTTTGGAGCCGACTTCGTTGCGGCGGATATTCGTAAAGCGAATGGGATTGCATACATGAATGCGATCAATGTAGTATTTAATTTCCGGTTTCCAATAGATCGCTTCCAGAATGCCGCGCGCGGCAGAGGGCGTTAGCACATCATAGGACACGCGTTCCGCCTTCATTTCTGGGCGGCAAAAAAGGGCGTAAGGCCCGTTTACCTCCAGACGGATTCCGTAACCCAATTGAAACACTCCTTTCATAAATTATTCCGTTTTATTGGATATATAAATAATACCTCTACTGCTAAATATTGTCAATAGGAAAAAGTTGATTTATTTTAAAATTTTGGTATAATATGGACTGTCGCTGAAAAGCGTGGATTGAAATCGTTTTATTGGTTATATTTTAGGTTACAGGGCGGCGGGAGCAATCCCGCCGCCCTACGTTTACCCGAAAAAGGCAACGCCCGACTCGGCTTTCACCGCAAGGCCTTTCTGCTCCGAATACGCTTCGGAATCCAGCAAAATGCTGATTTCTCCGTTGTCGATGCATTCCAGTTTTCCCGCGTCACGCAGCGCTGTGAATTCCCCGTCGTAAATATTCACGCAGTAGTGCCCAACGGCGCGCAGCAGTTCCAGGCTCCGCTCGCCCGCGCGCAGCCTGTCCGCCAAAGCCGCTGCTTTTTCCTCTAAAGGAATCAGTACAGAATGGGTGCTTTGCTCAATCAATTGAAAATCTTTTGCGATTTCGGTAAACGGAAAATTCAGCGCGTTTGCGTCCTTCTCAAGATTTTTCAGTATCTCTTTCGTGTCCATTTCCTCTGGGGAAGAAAGATGGTACAGCGTTTCAAAGTAGCACCGAATCGCTTCGGGCGAAGTAATGTCTGCGTATTTCGATTGTGCGATTTCGGTACTGTCAATCGGTTTTTGTATAGAAGCCGAGTGGTTGCGGTATTTTTCTTCCGGCTGAAACAGAACAACCAGGCTTTCCGCTGCGGGTCGTCTGTTTTCGCGGTTGCAGCGGCCCGCTGCCTGAATTTCGGAGTCCAGCCCCGCCCACGCGCGGTACACAGCGGGGAAGTCCACGTCCACGCCCGCTTCAATCAGGCTCGTAGAAACCACGCGGCAGGGCTTTCCGTCTTTCAGGCGATCCCGGATTTCGTCCAGAATCCGCTTTCTGTGCGCCGGATACATGAGGGTGGAAAGGTGGAAGCTGCCCTCTTTGTCCAATCGGTCATACAGATTTTGCGCGTGCTTTCGGGTGTTTACAATACAAAGCACCTGACGCCGCGCGTTCAGCGCGTCCGCGAGCGTGTCGTCGTCCAACTCCCCGGCCTGCTTCATCGTAACGCGGCGGAAAAAGTTGTAGAGCTCCGTGGTATTTTCACAGATCTCGCGGCTCTTGATTTCGGGCGGGAAAAGTCCCTGCAGCGCGGGCTGGGTCGCGCTGCACAGCACCGCCGTGCAGTCGTAGTTGTAAGTCAGCTCCGCAATGGCGCGTACACAGGGCTGCAGGTAATTCAGCGGAATCATCTGCGCTTCGTCAAAGATAATGACGCTGTTGCTGATGTTATGTAGCTTTCGGCAGCGGGAGGACTTATTGGCGAACAGCGATTCAAAAAACTGCACGTTGGTGGTGACGACCAGCGGCATATCCCAGTTTTCCGTTGCCAGCCGCTTGGGGTCCATCTTTTCGCCTTCGTCGTTGTAATCGAAATTGCTGTGGTGCTCCAGTACGTTTTCGTCGCCGAATATATGGCGGAATTCCCCCGCCGTTTGCTCAATGATGCTGGTATAGGGAATCACATAAATGACGCGCTTCATGTGGTGCTTTACGGCGTGCTTGAGCGCAAAAGCCAGCGAAGAAATGGTTTTGCCCCCACCGGTGGGAACCGTCATGGTAAAAAGTCCTTTTTCTGAATCCGCTTTTTGCAGGCAGTTGTTTAGAATTTTGCTCCGTTCAATGTTAATGTCTCTGGTGGGATTCCGATATTCCTCAAGGTGCTTTTGCAGCATTTTGTACAGTGCTTCAATGCTTTTTCCTTTGGGGCGGTTTACCGCTCCGCCCGACATGAAAAATTCCGTGTCAAGAAAATCCGCGTCCACAAGGCAGGAGTAAAGCATACGGATAAAAAAGGAGTAAGTGAAGCCATTACCCATCAGCATCCTTATCGGCGGCGCGGACTTGGGAAGAACGGATTCAATGTCGATTTCCTTATAAAACGGATCAAACGGATCGACGGAGCTTTTTAAGCGCGCGCAAAGCGTGCTGCCTGTTTCGTCCGAGCTGCTTCCCCCGTCGGGCAGTCCGGCGTGGTGCCCTGCAATGCAGTAGGCGCCCATTTTGCCCATGCCGTTGGGCAGCTTCTGCATCAGAATTTGCGCGCCCGCGGTGGAGTGGTCGACCTTCGGCCCGAGGTTCCGAATCCGTTTCTGAAATTCTTCGGAGTATTTTCCGGTATCGTGTAGCATACCGCAGCATTTTCCCAGCTCCGCGCTGTGAAATTCTGCCGCGAACTGCTCTGCCAGCGCGGCGGTGCAGCGAAGGTGCTCTTCAACGCTTTGTTCACGTCTGTCATCGGAAATATGTGCCAGATACATGTTTTTAACCTCTTTCTTACAAAATTTCCCTTTTGTCGATACTGACATTATAGTTTAGACATCATTCTTATTTCAATATCATTTTTTATGTTCAGTGTAGTTCCTGCTGTGAATGTCCCTTTTAAGGGACATTCACAGGCATAAAGAATCCCGGGCACGGTGACTGCCGTACCCGGGAAAGAACTACTTTTATATTGATCTTTTAAAAACGCCGTAAATTCACTTTATCCGAGGCTGTTTTGTGCATATACACATTCAATACCAGACCGAAGCCGAGGTACAGGCAAGCCGCAGAGGAGCCGCCCGCGCTGAAAAACGGAAGCGTAACGCCCATGACCGGCAGCAGATTCAGGCACATGCCAAGGTTGAAAAGCGACTGTGCTGCGATCATGCCGAAAAATCCGAAGCAGATTGTGCTTCCCATATCGTCATCCGCCTTGCGCGCAATCACCAGCGTTCGGATCAGCAGGAGCAGGAGGAGGACAATAATCAGCATACAGCCGAAAAATCCGAGCTGTTCTCCCGCGACGGAAAAAATAAAATCGCTTTGCTGCACCGGAACAACTCCTTTGCTGACGCGGGTCTGGTCGCTGAAGAGCCCCCGCCCCCACAGACCGCCGCTGCCGATGGAAAGCCTGCCCTGAACCTGCTGCAGGCCTTTGTCAAGCGGGTCGGCGTCCGGGTTCATAAAAATGGACAGGCGGTCCTTTTGGTAGGGTTTTAACATAAACTTATACGCCAGCGGGAATCCGACGCCCAGACCGGCAAGCACGATGGCAAAATAGCGAAGCTGCACCCCGGCACCGAACGACATGGCAAGGAACATGCAGAAGAAAATGATCGCCGTTCCGTCGTCGCCCTGCATACTAACCAAAATAACAGGAATCGCGGCGTGTACCGCGAGCAGGATGACATGCAGCGGAGAATAAAGAAGCCCGCGCTCCTTCAGTACGGAAATATGCTTAGCAAAAGTAATCATAAACCCGATTTTGACCAGCTCGCTCGGCTGAAAGGTCAGACCGCCCGGCAGTTTAATCCACGCCTGTGCGTTGACGCCGCCGCTGTTTGTTACGGCGGTTCCCTTCAGTCGGGTAAATAAGATCAGAAACAGGCAGAACCCGGCTACAATATACCAGTAGTTCGCAATTTCATGATAGTCGACCATGGTCAGCACAATAGCACCGACATAGCCGATGATAATCGCCATCAGCTGTACTGTAAAAAAGCTTTTCGCTCTGCTGTCGCTGGGCACGGTTTTCAGTAGAAGAAGGCTGTACGAAGAAATGGTCAGCATTAGCAGCCAGTACAGCTTGTCCGTCCTCTTAAAATAATTCAGAATGGGATTTAATACGCGCATAGCTTCACCTCATAATCAAACCTTATTATATTATGTCAACACGCAACATGCAAGCCTATATTGGGTACAACTTGATTTTAAAGCATCGGTTGAGAAAAATCTGATTTGTTTGCCGCTTTCAGTTCAATTCCGCCGCAAAATATGATATAATTTCTTCATATTATGTATGAGGAGAATTGCTTCATGCTCACAGACATTGAAATTGCCCAGCGGGCAAAACTGCTGCCCATTGCACAGGTCGCTTCCGAGCTCGGTATTCGGGAAGAGGAGCTGGAACCCTACGGACGCTATAAAGCGAAAGTGAACAATTCGCTGTTTCAGCGCCTTTCAGGGAGACCGGACGGAAAACTGATTCTGGTTACCGCGATTAACCCCACTCCGGCCGGGGAGGGGAAGACTACCACGACGGCCGGACTTGGTCAGGCAATGGAAAAAATCGGGAAAAACGCCGTCATTGCCCTGCGTGAGCCGAGCCTTGGCCCCGTATTCGGCATCAAGGGCGGCGCGGCGGGCGGCGGCTACGCGCAGGTGGTGCCGATGGAAGACATCAACCTCCATTTTACCGGTGATTTTCACGCCATTACCTCCGCAAACAATCTGCTTTGCGCCATGCTGGACAACCACATGCAGCAGGGCAACGCGCTGCGCATTGACCCGCGCCGCATTTTGGTTAAGCGCTGCCTTGACATGAACGACCGTGCGCTGCGTAATGTAGTGATCGGTCTTGGCGGAAAAGTAAACGGCGTTCCGCGGGAGGACAGCTTCTGCATTACTGTGGCGACGGAAGTCATGGCTGTGTTTTGTCTTGCCGCCGATTTGACGGATTTGAAGAAGCGGCTGGGAAAGATTCTGGTTGCTTATTCGGATTCCGGCGAGCCAGTTTTCGCGCGTGACCTGAAAGCGCAGGGCGCGATGGCGGCGCTGCTGAAAGACGCGATCAACCCGAATCTGGTGCAAACGCTGGAGGGTACCCCGGTGATTATGCACGGCGGGCCGTTTGCCAACATTGCGCACGGCTGTAATTCGCTGCGTGCAACCCGCCTTGGGTTGAAGCTGGCGGATTACTGCATTACCGAGGCGGGCTTCGGCTCCGACCTTGGCGCAGAAAAGTTCATGGACATTAAATGCCGTCTGGGCGGACTGCACCCGAGCGCGGTTGTGCTGGTAGCAACCGCACGCGCGCTCAAGTATAACGGCGGGGTTCCCAAAGCGGAAACCGCGAAGGAAAATTTAGAAGCGCTGAAGGCCGGAATCTCCAATCTGGGCGCGCATATTTCCAATATGAAAAAGTTCGGTGTTCCGGTGGTAGTTGCCATTAACCGTTTTCTGACCGATACGGAAGCGGAGCTTCGGTTTATTGAGGAATACTGCCGCAAGCAGGGCGCTGATTTCGCGCTTTCCGAGGTCTTTGAAAAAGGCGGAGACGGCGGCGTTGAGCTGGCAAAGAAAGTCTGTGAAGTGGCGGAGAAGCCGTCGGACTTTCAACCGATTTATTCAGAGCAGGCTTCTCTGAAAGATAAGATTGAAACAATCGCAAAGGAAATTTACGGGGCGGACGGTGTGGATTACACCGCGAAAGCGGAAAAGTCCATTCGTGAAATTGAAGTGCTCGGCGGCGGAAAGCTGCCGGTGTGCATTGCGAAAACGCAGTATTCCCTTTCCGATGCCCCCTCCCTTTTGGGGCGGCCGGAAGGCTTCCGCATTCATATCCGCGACCTGAGCCTGTCAAACGGCGCGGGTTTTGTGGTGGCCTATGCGGGTGATATTATGACGATGCCCGGTTTGCCGAAGGTACCGAGCGCGGAAAATATTGATGTGGACAGTACCGGAAAAATTACGGGATTATTTTAATCCTGATGGGTATTCAGGTGACAATATGCAGGAAATAAAAACAAATTCTCCGGCGGAAACGGAATCATTGGGCGAACGTCTGGCGACGAAGCTGTATGGAGGGGAAACCGTCGCACTGTTCGGCGGCATGGGTATGGGGAAAACCGCCTTTACCCGCGGTCTGGCCAGAGGGCTCGGCATTGACGAAGGCGTATCCAGTCCTACTTTTGCGCTGGTGCACGAATACCGCGGGCGCGTGCGGGTGTATCATTTTGATATGTTCCGGGTTACAGGCTGGGACGACCTGTACTCCACCGGCTTTTTTGACTATCTGGAAAGCGGCGGCGTTTTGGTGATTGAATGGAGCGAAAATATTGAGTCCGCCTTGCCGGAAGATGCGATTCAGATTGAAATACGGCAGGGAGAACAGGAAAATGAGCGCATTTTCCGAATTGAAGGGATGAATTTATGAGAATACTGGCAATCGATTCTTCCGCCACAGCGGCTTCGGCCGCACTGGTGGAAAACGGAAAAGTGCTCGGTGAATTTTATATTAACACGCGCCTGACACATAGCCAGACACTGATGCCGATGGTTGAAAATGTGCTGAAATGCACACAGACACAGCTCAGCGAAGTGGACTTATTTGCGGTTTCCGCCGGGCCGGGTTCTTTTACCGGAATCCGTATCGGCGTGGCAAGCGTGAAAGGACTGGCTATGGCGCAGAAAAAGCCCTGTGTCGGCGTTTCTACGCTGGAAGCCATAGCGCTGAATCTGGCGCATTTGGACGGAACGGTCTGCGCGGTGATGGACGCGCGCTGCCAGCAGGTTTACAACGCAGTGTTTTCCGCACACGGCGAAAATCTGACCAGATTGACCCCGGATCGTGCTCTTTCCGTTGAAGATCTTGCCGCGGAATGCATAAATTACGAAAAACCGCTTTATTTGGTTGGTGACGGCGCAATTTTGTGCTATAATAAACAACGGTTTCAGGAACTGGGTATAAAGCTTCCGCCGGAGCCGCTGCTTTATCAGCGCGCCTGCGGTGTGGCAAAAGCGGCACAGCGCCTTTATGAACAGGGCGGTGCGGTGGACGCGGCGGCTTTGATGCCGGTTTATCTGCGCCTGCCTCAGGCAGAGCGCGAACTGAAGTTAAAACGGAAAAGGAGTTGAATTTGCATGATTGCTATAGGAGCGGATCATGGCGGCGTAAAATTAAAGGAAGCGGTTGAAAAATATCTTGATCAGGAGCAAATCCAATATGAAGATTTCGGTACATTTGATGAAGCTTCTGTTGATTACGCGCCGATCGCATCCAAAGTGGCACACAGCGTCGTGGACGGAAAAGCGGAAAAAGGAATCCTTTGCTGTGGAACCGGAATCGGCATGAGTATTGCCGCAAATAAGGTTGACGGCATTCGTGCTTCCGTTTGCTCCGACCCGTACAGCACGGAGATGACCCGACGCCACAATAACTCAAATATCCTTTGCATGGGTGGAAGAGTCATTGATGAGCAGAAAGCCGTCGAGCTGGTAAAGATTTATTTGAATACGCCGTTCGAGGGGGGCCGTCATCAGCGCCGTATTGATGAGGTTTCTGCTATTGAACGCGGTGAATTGTAAGAATCGGGCGCTTACTCATATTTGGGTAAGCGCCCGTGGTTGGGTATGAGCCCTAAGTATATCAAATTTTGGAGGCTGTTAAATGGAAAATCAAGTATTCGTAATGGACCACCCGCTCATTCAGCACAAACTCACTTTTTTGCGCGACAAGAATACCGGTTCCAAGGAATTCCGCTCGCTCGTCAGCGAAATTGCATTGCTGATGTGCTATGAGGCAACCCGCGACCTGCCGTTGGAGGAAACCACGATTGAAACCCCGATCGGCCCTGCCAAAACAAAAGTGATTGCCGGCAGAAAGCTTGCCTTTGTGCCGATTTTGCGTGCGGGGCTCGGCATGGTCGACGGCGTACTCGAGATGGTTCCGGCGGCGAAAGTCGGTCACATCGGCCTTTACCGCGACCATGAAACATTGCAGCCTGTGGAATATTACAGCAAACTTCCGCTCGATACCAATGAACGCGACGTGATCGTGCTTGACCCAATGCTTGCGACAGGCGGTTCCGCAATTGACGCCATCACCATTATTAAGCGCAGCAACCCGAAAAGCATCAAGTTTATGTGCATTATTGCGGCGCCGGAAGGGGTCAAGGCATTGACGGAAGCACACCCCGACGTTCAGGTTTACTGTGCGGCGGTGGACGAGCATTTGAATGAAGTTGGCTACATTGTGCCGGGCCTCGGCGACGCCGGAGACCGCATTTTCGGAACATTGTAATATTTTTTCTGTAAAACCCAAAAGGCGGAGAGAGCATTTTGTGCTTTCTCCGCTTTTTGGCTATAAGAAATCATTTCTGGATATAATGATGTTTATTCCAATCCCTCTATATATTCATCAATCAGATTTTCGTCCTCGGGCAGCGGGCTTTCCGTTTTAAACAGCGCAATATTTTCTACATGTCGGATTCCTTCGCCCGGTTCGATATTATACAGCGGGCTTAGGGTTTGCATCTCCACGTAGCCGCCGCATACATAAGTTTCATAGGAACAGCCGAAATCGGGGTATGCCGCCTGGGTGTTGTGAATAAACCGTTTTACAATAATATATTTTCCGCTGCGGTATGCCGCCCAGCCAAGATTGTTATTTAATCCGATTTTCAATGGGGCTTCAATCTGCGGGTCATGCCGGATTTTAACAAAACGATTCGAAACGGTCAGTCTGGGGTCGTGAAGATCGGTGTAAGGCCAAACGGAGAGCATCCGGTTGGGCAGCGCTTTGCCGGAACCGCTTTCCCGGTTCTGGGGAATGACCTCCATACCGCCGCCATTGAGCATTGTTACGGCCCACAGCGCACAGGTTTGCTTTTCTTTAGAAAGATTTTTGGCGGTATGAACCACCATAATATCGGTCGCGCCGTCCCCGAGCATTACTTCAAAGCCGAGCTGCATTTCATTGCGCCGCTGGCGGCCGGGCGTAAAGGTGACACCGTCGGGCAAAACGCCGTAAACAACAGGGTCGTTGTCCGGATAATACGTTTCCGGTATCCGTTCGGGGCTTAGCCAGACGCGGTGGCCGCCGTAACTGTAAAAAGCGGAATCCTTGCCATACCGTTCCGCAAGACTTGGGTCATTGTTCATGAGCTTTCGCTCCAGATCATTATACAGTACATTTTCTTCATTTACGAACCCAAGCCGCACAATGCGGGGGCCTACCTCAATGGTAACCACCACATCGACAAGGCCGTTGCTGATTTGAATACATCTGCCGTAATTTTCGAATTGTATTTCTTTTACTTCAGCAGACATTTCGACACATCCTTTCATACAGTGGCTATCCCCGTGGTTTTGTCCAGACCGCAGGGACCCGGTTTCGGCATACAGAGAGCGTAAAGATCGGTCGTCCTGTTTTCTAATTCAAGCATATTTTCAGCCGGTTTGTCAAGCAATAATAAGTCAGAAGAATGGCTGATAATCGGCAGCTTTTTAATGGATTTTGCGCGGCGCAGGATCTGGGCGCCGTTTGCGTTCAGGCCGAGTACGCGCAGGTAAGGCGGGGCACCCCGGCTCATGTCGGCTGTAACGCCAAGAAAAGCGGAAAGTACAATGCGGCGGATGCGCGCCAGCGTGTAACGCTTGGATTTTGTGAGCGCAAACACTTCTTCCAGGCTTGTGGCCCCGCGTACTGCGCTGTAAAGCCGGTTTTCCAGTCCCTCGCTGATATCGGGAAGAGCGGCAAATTCGTCTTTGCTCATGCACCTTAGTTTCGCCAAAACAGCCGGTTCCATACGCTGTAGCGAAGCGGGCGCGCTTCCGTTTTCCATTTCCTGTCTGAAAATCAGGGCGCTGGAGGAGGGCATCAATCCGGTGAAATCCTCGCCGTTTGCCGCCGCGCGGCGAATGCGTGAAGCCGAGGCAATCTGTTCAATGTCGTCCTGTGCGTCATGTGCCGCGCCGACACGCCGGATGGTAAACGGTTCGGCAGAAGAGCCCAGCTTGTGAAGCGCTTTCATATATTCTATGCCGAGCGTGTTATTCGGCTGTGCAAGAAGTAACGCTGTTTCCGCTCCGTAAAGATGTTCCACCGCATTTTGTCTTGCCCGAGCAAATGTGATGCCCCTATTCAGTTCGGACTGTAATTCCTCGCGCAGCAGCGGGGAAGTGAGCGCGGCAGCCGCTTTTTGCAGCTCTTCGGCGCTGCCGCACTCGCTGCCAAAGCTTAGCCGGTCGGCACCCAGCGCGTCGGTCAGGCTTACGCCGCCGAGCGCGAATTTTTCCGCGCCCGCAATTGCCCATGGCAGCGGCAGTTCAATAACCAGATCCACTCCGTTTGCCAGCGCCTGCCTTGTTCTTGCCCATTTCGACAGCATGGCGGGTTCGCCGCGCTGCACGAAATTGCCGCTCATGACGGCGGCGATATGAGTTGCGCCGGCCTGCCGTGTCTGCTCTATAAGCGCTGCGTGACCTAAATGAAATGGATTATATTCGGAAATAATTCCGGCGACAAGCATTTTAAGCATAAACTCCTTGAATTTCATTTTTCAATGTACTATTATAATATACAGGTTTTCCGCAGCAAATTCAATTGCTGTATAGGGATAGCGAAAGGAATATTTAGGAGGAAAAATAACATTGAAGATTCTGGTCATTAACGCAGGCAGCTCTTCGTTAAAATATCAGCTCATTGATATGGACACCGAAGCGATGATCGCAAAGGGCAACTGTGAGAGAATAGGGATTGAGGGCGGCACTTTCAGTCATAAAACAGCGGACGGCCGTCAGAAGGACGTTCAGGTTGACATGGCCAATCATACTGAGGCGTTTAAGCTGGTAACGAGTGCTCTTGTTGACAAGGAAGCCGGCGTAATCAAAGATCTTTCCGAGGTTTCGGCTATCGGCCACCGCATCGTTCAAGGCGGCTCTATTTTCAAGAAATCCGTTTTCGTTAATGAAGAAGTTCTTGAGGGTATCCGCAGCCTGATTCCGCTCGCACCGCTCCATAACGGGCCGGAGCTGCAGGGAATCCTTGCTTGCCGCGAGGTGTTTGGCAAAGAGGTTCCGGAATGTGTTGTTTTTGATACGTCATTCCACTCCACCATGCCGAAGAAAGCGTACATGTACGCAATACCGTATGAGTACTATGATAAATACAAAGTGCGCCGCTACGGTGCACACGGCACTTCGCACCGCTATGTAAGCAAGCACTGCGCGCATTTAATGCACCAGCCGCTGGAAGACATCAATATGGTTACCTGTCACATCGGCAACGGTTCTTCCATTTCCGCCATTAAGGGCGGGGAAGTGATCGACACCAGCATGGGCTTTACTCCGCTTGACGGATTTATGATGGGTACCCGCAGCGGTTCGCTGGATCCTTCTGTTGTGACCTATATTATGGAGCAGGAAAAGCTGACCCCGGGTGAAATGGATACGATTCTCAATAAAAAATCCGGATTACTGGGTATTTCGGGCTACAGCGACGACCGCGATGTGACGAAAGCGGAAATCAACGGCGACCCCAAGGCAACGCTTGCCCATGAGATGCTGTACTATCAGATCACAAAACAGATCGGCGCCTACGCGGCTGCCATGAACGGTGTGGACGCGATTGTGTTTACAGCCGGTCTTGGCGAAAATCAGGCGCATATGCGTTACGCAATTTGCCGTGGGCTGAAATACTTGGGCCTGCGCGTGGACGCGGAGCAGAACGATAAAATGGTTGGCGGTGCGGAAGGAAAAATTTCCGCGTTTGATTCCAAGGTTGCCGTTTATGTCATTCCGACAAACGAGGAACTGGTCATTGCCCGCGACACGAAAGAGATTGTTGAAAAACTGAACTACGCTTCCACGGAAGATAAAACAGTGGTAGATTTGGAAGACGTTTGATTGACATTATAACCTAAAAAATAATGATGGGGCAGGGCGGCTGTGAAGGCTGCCCTGTTCCTTTTGGCAAAAAAGCGAAGTACCTTTTCCTTGATACTTTGTCTTCAGACTGAAAGGCGGAACAGCGTAAATTTCTGTTCCGCCTTTTTGCGATGGTCATCCCCTGGCCTTGCCAGGGGATGACCATTGCTGTCTGCCGAACGACGCTTCCCAAGTGAACACAAAGAGCGCTGCCGTAAGGCAATGTGTGAACTTAGAGGGAGCATTTCTGGCATCCATCATTATTCTTTTTTATAACTATGCTGAAGATTGAGAGGTTACATTTGGGCTGATCTATTTTCAAATACAGATACAATTAAATTTCATATTCTGTATGATTTTCTTGAATTTAGTTTTATTTGGTAATATAATAATTTAAAATAAGAATTATTGTTTACGATTGATAGGGCAAATTCTTGAGAATTATAAATAAGATCATTATGTTAAGTATGTGGGAGGGTCTATGAAGGTCTTTAAGATAGGTTTCATTATTGAAAAAAGAAGAGTTGAACTTGGACTTACACAGGAACAAGTATGCGAAGGAATCTGTGAACCTGTAATGGTATAGTATGGTACATATGATGAAAAACAAAAGCGTATTATCTGCTGAAAGTGATAAGATTTTAAAGTCCATGATCCCTTTTCGGACAGGTGTCATGGCACTGAATTTGATAACAAGTTTTGTAGGGTTACTTTTACCGTTTACTATCAGTAAACTAGTAGACGCCTTGACAAATTTAGATCAATCCGCTGTTTTTCTGGCAATTGCTATGATCGTATTAGTAGCAGTCGGTTTTTTCCTAAACTGGATTCAAAACTATTTCTGGTTTAAAATGATCCACCTTGGAACAACGAAATTCCGTACCTTTGTTTTTGGTCGTTTACTGTTGAGAGACGCTTATTTTTTTCAAGAGCATCCTATCGGGGACTTGGTGAACCGTGTACTAAATGACACCGAACAATACGCCCGGAAAAAAATTGTTCGGGCTCCAATTCTGATATTGAATATTTCCACCTTATTAATCATGTTTTTGTTTCTCGCGTACATGAACATAAGGCTTTCTATTGTCGTAGTGATTTCGGGAATATTGTATGGCGTTAGTTATCAATTCTTGAATCAAAAACTGCGGGAATCAGCCACAAGAGAAAGAGAAAGTTTTTCTCATGTGATGAGTGAAGCCGAAGAAACATTGACCGGCATATACACGGTACGAATATTTCGGAAGGAACACTATTTTACCAATCGTTTTTTAGATGGCGTCAACGAACATTATCGTTTTATGACGAAGCTGCAGGTATGGAAGAGTCTGGGGAATTCACTGACCACCGCATTGATTCAACTAATCCCCGTTTTAACTCTGCTCGCGGGAGCACTCATGCTGCTCTCCCATGAAACAACCTTGGGTGTTGTTATGGGTTTTTATGCTTATCTTCCGTATTTGTGGGAGCCGATTGAAAACTTGACCAATCTGAACTTGGATTCCCAGCAAGCAAGAGCGGTGGAAAAACGAATTGAATCCCTGATTGTGGAAGAAATACATGTTTTACCAGAATCGGCACCCGATGCCAAACCCAGTTCAGACGGATTTTACAGTCTTGCAGTAAAAAATGTAACGGCATTTTACGGTAGTGAAGCGCCGTTATTTCAAAATTTGAGTTTTATTATGGAACAAGGAGATCGTCTGGCAATTACCGGGGCGTCCGGTGTGGGGAAGTCTTCATTGATTCAGTTGCTGCTGGGGGAATCGGAACCTAAGCATGGAAACATTATGATCAATGGAGTACAATTATCTCCACAAAACAAGTCCACTTTGCTTAGCTTTATTTCTGTCGTTCCTCAAAATATTTTCCTTTTCAGAGGAACTTTTGAAGAAAATATTTGCTTTGATATAGCTTATAGCGAAGAGAAATACCACCAAATTCTACATACAACTTTTTTAGAAGAAAAGGAAGGGAGCTTAAAAGTTGATAGCTTTTCGGGTGGAGAACGGCAGCGTGTAGGACTGGCAAGAGCGCTTATTAAAGGCTCCGGTTTATTGATTATGGATGAACCTACCGCTGCATTGGATATGCTAACAGAGAAGAAATTCATTTCCAACTTGGACACATATCTAAAGGAAAATAACGCATCTTTAATCGTTGTTTCCCACAGACCAGAGATTTTAAGAATTTGTAATATGACATTAGACCTGCTTGGAAATGGGGAATGGAATTTGAGCAAGACTTGAAAAATAGAACGTCACCCATCTGCGTATTAAACCGGAATGGGAATGGGCTTACTACATTTCCACCTTTGGAGGAAACTAAAAAGGCACAGCAAGGCACGCCACTTCTGTATAATTTCAATTATTTTTTGGGTCAATTTGCTTGGAAATTTTTTCCCTCTCTTCTAGTCACCTAAAACAGTAGCATATTTTAAGGGCAACAAGTTTAACAACCTGTTGCCCTTTTATTAGTCAGGATTTCATTATTTCTGTATGCCGCTGAACACTATTCCCCGTGCCGCGTCCAGTGTAACGGTTGTGCCGCTTTTTAAAATATGGGTGGCGTTTTGCGCGGAAACAATTACCGGTTTATCCAGTGCCAAACCGACAATGGAAGCATGCGAATTTGTGCCATCCGCTTCGGTGATAATTCCGGAAGCAGTTTTCAGAAGATCCAATATCCGATTGCTTGTTTGGGGGATGACCAGAATATCACCGGGCTTAAAATTTTTCAAGGCTTCATTTTCATCCGCACAGACACAAAGGTTTCCGCAGACAGCGCTTTTGGTTACTCCGGTACCGGAAACGAGCACATCGCCGACCAGCTGAACCTTCAGCAGGTTTGTGGTACCCGAAACACCCAGCGGTACACCGGCGGTAATCACAACAAGATCGCCGCTTTGTACAAACTTCTTTTTGCGCGCAACATCAACAGCATGGTCGAACAGCTCGTCTGTATTGTTTTTCTCGTCGACCATAATGGGAACAACACCCCAGGAAAGGTTCATCTGCCGCTGCACCTTGGGGTCGGTTGTGCCGCTGATGATGGGGCACTCCGGGCGGTATTTGGAGATCATACGGGCGGTTCTGCCGGACTTTGTAACCGTAATAATAGCAACTGCGCCCAGATCATGCGCTGTGGTGCAGGTGGCGTGCGAAATTGCGGAAGTGACATTTGGCAGTTCTCTTACATCACGCTTTTTGAACCTTCCCACATAGTCAATGTCCTGTTCCGTGCGTTCTGCAATGCGCGCCATGGTCTTGACCGCGAGTGCGGGGTACTCGCCCGCCGCCGTCTCGCCGGAAAGCATGATTGCGCTTGTTCCGTCGTAGATTGCGTTCGCAACGTCCGTGGTTTCCGCGCGGGTCGGTCTCGGGTTTTTCATCATGGAATCGAGCATCTGGGTTGCCGTAATCACCTGTTTACCGGCATTGTACCCTTTTTTAATGAGTTCCTTCTGTATCACCGGGATTTCCTCTAACGGAATTTCAACGCCCAAGTCACCTCTTGCGACCATAATTCCGTCGGAAACACGGATAATATCATCAATATTGTCCACACCGTCTGAATTTTCGATTTTCGCGATAATGCGAATATCGTGGCAGTTGTGCTTTTCAAGTTCTGTGCGCAGTTCAATAATATCCTGTGCGGAACGTGTGAAAGACGCGGCGATAAATTCAAAATCTTCCTGAACGGCGAAGGCGATATCGGCTTTATCCTTATCGCTGATAAAAGGAAGAGAGAGCTTGATTCCGGGCACGTTGATCCCTTTATGGCTTGAAACGACTCCGCCGTTTACTACGGTGCAGAGAATGTCGGTGTCGGTACAGGAAATTACCTTTAGTTCAATTAATCCGTCATCTATTAAAATTTTCGCGCCGGAAGTAACCTCCTGCGGAAGGCGTTCAAACGTAATGGAGGCAATGGTTTCGTCGCCGACGATGTCCCTGTTTGTCAGGGTAAACTTATTGCCTGCCTTCAAGGTGATTTTCGGCTGATTGAAATCCTTAACCCGAATTTCAGGGCCCTTGGTGTCGAGCAGCAGCGCTACAGGGAGGTCCAACTCTTCGCGCAGTTTCTTGACAGTGTCCGATCTGACTTTTTGCTCCGCTGCCGTGGAGTGCGAAAAATTCAGCCGTGCCACGTCCATTCCGGCAAGCATCAGCTGCCGTAAAACCTCGGGGTCGTCCGTTGCCGGACCAAGCGTACAAATGATTTTTGTTTTACGCATATGAAAAGCTCCATTCTGTAATAAATGAATTCGTGTTGGAAATTTTCCCACTGTATATGATACTACACATCCAAGTTAAAATCAAACATCGCAGTATATATCGTGAAACGCCCTTAAATTTCCAATTTAGTTGAACTTTTTTAATCGAAGATATACAATTAGCATATGCAAAAAAATTACGATCATTTGGGGGAATGTAACAGAGTGAAACATCAGCGTGAAAAAGTGGCAAAATCACGTCCCGGCTGGCGAAAATCCGACCAGGTGCGGCGAATCAAAATTGTGATGACGGTGGTATCGACCGCACTTTGCATTTCCGTTGCGGCGGGAGCAATACTGGTGTGGATGCAGATTCACCGGCCTGCGGATGCGGTGACCACCGGAACCAAACCGGC
Organism: Bacillota bacterium; assembly: GCA_023416955.1. Classification (GTDB taxonomy): domain Bacteria; phylum Bacillota; class Clostridia; order Oscillospirales; family Acutalibacteraceae; genus Caproiciproducens. Next base: position 26,017 of record JAEZGM010000041.1, read on the forward strand.
GAGTTCGGCTCCTTTGTCGTCGGAAAGCGACGAGCTTCCGGTCTATGACGATACATATAATCTTCTTCTTGTGAATTCAGCCAATGCGCTGAAATCCGATTTTTCAGTGCGGGCAGCGGAGCTTGACGGCGTGACCGTCGACGGCAGAATTTTACCTGCACTGAAAAAAATGATGGCCGACGCTCAGACGGACGGCTGCGTGCTCAAGCTGACCGGCGGCTATGTGGACGCACAGCAGCAGGGCAAGCTTTTTCAGGCCGCGGTGCAAAGCCTGATGAAAAATCAAAAATATTCTCAGGTTCGTGCGGAAAACGAGGCGCAGAACACCATTGGAAAAGCCGGATACAATGAATTTCAAACGGGAATGGCGGTAGAGATTTCCGCGGACGGGCTGAAACCCGGAATGGATTTTTCCACGACCGCCCAGTACAAATGGCTGATGAAGAACAGCGTTCAGTACGGATTTGTGCTGCGCACTCCGGCGGACAAGGCTGAAATTACAGGTAGGGCGCCCGACCCGGGGCATTTTCGCTATGTCGGAACCGATAACGCAATGAGAATGCGGGAGTACAACATGTGCCTGGAAGAGTATTTCGCGTACAGGCAGAAACAGGCCGCAGGTTAACCCGGAAAATTATCTTTTTTGCAAAATTGATCGCATATCATTTTACCAATGATTTTACGGGGGTGCGGTATGCTAAAGGAAAAGCGTATTTTTCAAGTCAGGTTTGAAGGCCCGGAACGTTTTGGGAAGAAGGATGGAATTGCGGCGATTCTTTGCTTTATTTACGAAGTAATCATTATTTTTTTGTTTGGACTGCTCATGTTCCACACTTCAATCTACACCGATTTTACCATTCATTTTAGAAATAAATTTTTTTATCGGTTAATTTTTTATATACCAATGGCACTTGTGCAGGTGCTTCCTGTTTTTATTTACATGAAATTGAATCATCAGAGCATTCGGAGCATCGGGCTGAAGACCGATAAAATTTTAAAATCGGTTTTGTTGGGCATTTTGTTTTCGCTGCCGTTTATTTTACCGAATCTGGTGAATGAAATCCGGTATCAGCGTCCGATTACTGATCTTCTTAGTTGCTTTTGGCAATTTCTTTATTTTTTTCTTGAAATTGCATTAATTGAAGAACTGGTTTTCCGGGGATTTATACAGACCAGGATTCAGGGACTGATCAAAAACAAATGTCTTGGCATTTTGGCGGCTGGGTTGATGTTCAGCCTCACGCACATTCCGTTTCAGATGATAAAGGCAAATCTGTCATTGACTGAATTTGTTGTTCAGAACAGTATCCATCTTATCTTACTTATTTTTGATCATGTCTATTTTACTTATATATACACGAGGAACAACAACATTGCGTCCTCAACAGTTGCACATGCACTGATGGATTTTATACCTTCTGTTTTAATGTGAAACAGAAGAATTTGGGCTCTTAAAGCCTTCTTGAAATTGTACTTGCTTTTTCACAGGCATTGTGTTAGAATTCATATGTTAAGTTGCAGTTATTCTGAAAGAGGTGACAAGAATGAAGTCAGGAATCCATCCGCAGTATAAGGATACAACGATCACATGTGCATGCGGCAATGTCATTAACACAAAATCAACAAAAGAAAATATCCGCGTTGAAATATGCTCAAAGTGCCACCCGCTCTTTACCGGCAAGCAGAAACTCGTTGATACCAGCGGCCGTGTTGATATGTTTAAAAAACGTTACGGTATATAAGTGGACATACTTTTCCGTATTTGGTCGGCTTAGGCGGCGCAGGAACTGCGCCGCCTATTTTGCATCTTCTATTTTGGCAGTCAGGGCGTGAGTTTCATGAAAGAATACCGCACCGTCAAAAGTCAGGCGTGTGCTGAATTTACGGAGCGGCGCTCCCGTTTTATCGGCGCCGCGAAACCTGTCGCAACAGAGGAGGAAGCGCTTGCGTTTATCAACGCGGTCAAGGCGGAGCATTGGAATGCCACGCATAATGTTTACGCGTATTCGCTTCGCACCGGGCAGACGAGGCGCTATTCCGACGACGGGGAACCGCAGGGAACTGCGGGGATTCCGACGCTTGATGTACTGATGAAGTCGGAAGTGACCGATACCGCCGTGGTAGTGACCCGTTATTTCGGCGGGATTCTGCTTGGGGGCGGCGGACTCGTCCGTGCGTACTCCCACGCCGCGTCCATCGCGCTGGAACAGGCACATGTGATCACGATGCGCCCGTGCGTGACTGCGGAGGTTCGCTGTGACTACGGTGGCTATGGGCGGGTCTCCACGCTGATTCCCGAAAATGGGGGAACGGTAGACGACGCCGTTTTTACGGATGCCGTGACCATTCTTTTTCATATGGAAGGTGCGCGGGTACCGGAATTTCAGCGCCGACTCGCCGATGTAACCTGCGGACGGAGCGAAGCCGTGATCATCGGAGAAAAATATTTTGAAATATCGTAAACAGTTGCAGGAATTCAGTTTTGTTTTGCGTATATGTATTATATATCGATGAAACATGTTGAGAGGTGGTGCCGCTGTGAATGTAAGTGAACGAACCATGCAGATTGAGGAACAGATTCTGTCGCCTTTTGCCGCTTTAGCGAAGAATACGAGGGGACGAGAGACGCCGGAAACGGAAAGTGATCTGCGAACACCCTACCAGCGAGATCGGGACAGGATCATTCATTGCAAGTCCTTTCGCCGCCTCAAGCATAAGACACAGGTCTTTTTGTCACCGGAGGGTGACCATTACCGCACACGGCTGACACACACGCTGGAGGTTGCGCAGATCGCGCGGACCATCGCGCGGGCGCTCCAGCTGAATGAGGATTTAACGGAAGCGATTGCCCTCGGTCACGACTTGGGTCATACGCCATTCGGGCACGCAGGCGAGCGGGCGCTGAACGAAATCTTTCCCGGCGGGTTCCGGCACTACGAGCAAAGCGTGCGTGTGGTGGAAAAACTGGAAAAGGACGGGAAGGGTTTGAACCTGACCAAAGAAGTCAGGGACGGTATTCTTTGCCATACAAAAGGAACGGAGGCAATGACGCTGGAGGGCCGCATTGTACGCGTAGCGGATCGCATCGCTTATATCAATCATGATATTGACGACGCCGAGCGCGCCGGAGTGTTAAAGGAAAGCGATATTTCGGAGGAGGTTGCCCGTGTTCTTGGCTGCGGCCGATCCGAACGGATCGATACTTTGGTTCACAGCGTGGTTGACAGCAGCCAGGACGGCGTTATTCAGATGGAACCGTCGGTACAGGCTGCGTTCGACCGACTGCATGATTTTATGTTTGCGTCCGTTTATTTGAATCCTTACGCCAAGGGCGAAGAAAAAAAGGTTCCCCGGCTGATCGAAACGCTTTATCTATATTTGAAAATGCCGGAACATCTGCCGGAAGATATGAAGCTGATTGCCGAGCAGGACGGATACGAGCGGGCTGCCTGCGACTATATTGCGGGGATGTCCGACCACTATGCCGTTCAGCTTTTCCAGAATATTTATGTACCGAAGTCATGGACGCTGTAACGATCGCGTATCCGTTTGAAATCAGGAGGTGACACTATGCCGCTGCCGGAATCGTTTATACAGGAGCTGAAGGCGCGCTGCGAACTTTCAGACATTGCGTCGTCGTATGTGAATCTGCGGCATGTAGGCCGCAATATGGTCGGACTTTGTCCGTTCCACAGCGAAAAGTCGCCTTCCTTCAATATTTACCCGGAGGACGGCTCATTTTACTGCTTTGGGTGCGGGGCCGGCGGGGATGTGATTACGTTCGTCCGCCGGATTGAGAATCTGGACTATATGGAAGCGGTTCGCTTTCTCGCACAGCGGGTGGGGCTTCAGGTTCCGGAAAACAATGTGGACGACGGCATGAGCAGGGTGCGTGCGCGTATTCAGGAAATTAACAGGGAAACGGCGCGGTTCTATCATTCCGTTCTGAATTCGCCGCAGGGCGCGGACGGTATGCGCTATTTGACAAACCGCGGCCTTTCGCAGAATACGATCCGCCATTTCGGGCTGGGTTTCGCGCCCGCTTCCCGATTTACACTGGTTGATTATCTTGAGAAAAAAGGGTATACTCAGAACGAACTGATTCTGTCGAACGTTGCCATAAAAGGGCGCAGCGGAAAAGCGATTGACCGTTTTTTCGGCAGAGTAATGTTTCCGATTATTGATCTGCGCGGAAATGTGATTGCTTTTGGCGGGCGTATTCTTACGGATGAAAAACCGAAATACCTGAATACTTCGGAAACGCCGGTCTTTAATAAAGGCAGTTCCATGTTTGCGTTGAATTTTGCCAAGAATGCGGGAAGCGAGCAGCTGATTCTGTGCGAAGGCTATATGGATGTGATTTCGCTGCATCAGGCGGGGTTCACCAACGCGGTGGCAACGCTCGGAACAGCGTTGACACCCGGGCAGGCGCATTTGATGGCACGCTATACCAAAGAGGTCATTATTTGCTATGACTCCGACGAAGCGGGGCAGAAAGCGGCTTCCCGTGCGATTCCGATCCTGCGTGAAACCGGTCTGCTTGTCAAGGTGCTGACGATTTCGGGCGGAAAAGACCCCGATGAATACATACGCTCCAACGGGGAGAACGGCCGGGCGAAGTTTAAAAATCTGCTGGATGCCTGCGGCAACGATGTGGAATACAGGCTTCAAAAAATTAAGAACGCCTGTAACCTGCAGAATGCGCAGGGACGCATTGCGTACCTGACGGGCGCGACCGAGGTTCTTGCGTCGCTCGAGAACCGTATAGAACAGGAGGTTTACGCCGGAAAGCTTTCGGAGGAAATCGGCGTGGATCGCGCGGCCATCATGCAGCAGGTGGACAAGCTGCATAGCCGCCAGCGAAAAACCCGGGAGAAAAAAGAGTTTCGGGAGTTTCAGCAGCAGACTGCCGGCTACCGCGACAGCATCAATCCGGAAAAGTCCCAGAATCTGCGCGCGGCAAGCGCGGAGGAAGCACTGATTGCCTATGTTGAGAAAAATCCCGAGCGCGCGGCGTATATTTATGATATTTTGCCTTCTGAAAAATTTGTCACAGCGTTCAACCGCCGTGTATATCAGGTAATAATGGGCAGAATTATAGACGGAAAGGCGGTAAGCCTTACAGACATATCGGAAAACTTCTCTATGGATGAAATGGCGGTTATCGCAAGAATTTTCGCTAAATTTCATTCCGTCACCGTAACAGAACGGGACGCAGAGGAATATATACAGGTTATTACACAGGAAAATGCAAGAAGAAACATTCAAAATGTTGCTACCGCTCCGACGCAGGATATACAAAGTTACCTGCAGGAGCTGAAACAGCAGAAAAAGTAGGGGGATTCATTATGGGAGCACCGGATAAAAAAACGGTCATTAGGGAATTGATCGAGCAAGGCAAAAGCAGAGGGCAGCTTTCCACAAAAGAAATACTGGACGCTATCGGCGAGTTGGAGTTTGACCCGGAACAGATAGAAAAATTTTATGATACGCTCGAGTCGCAGGGTGTTGAGATTATTGAGGATTTCGGCGACATCCCGCTGGATGATCTTGATTTTGACGTTCAGGTGGACGAAAGCGAAGATCTCGAGGCCTCTCTCAGCACAGAGGGTATTGCCATTGATGACCCCGTAAAAGTGTACCTCAAGGAAATCGGCCGTGTTCCCTTGCTTTCACCGGAAGAAGAGATCGACCTTGCCATCCGCATCAAGGACGGTGACGAAGCCGCCAAGAAACGCCTTTCCGAAGCGAATCTCCGTCTGGTCGTCAGTATTGCAAAGCGTTACCTCGGCCGCGGCATGCAGTTCCTTGACCTGATTCAGGAAGGAAACCTCGGCTTGATCAAGGCTGTGGAAAAGTTTGATTATACCAAAGGATTTAAGTTTTCCACCTATGCGACGTGGTGGATTCGCCAGGCAATCACCCGCGCCATTGCCGATCAGGCCAGAACGATCCGGATTCCGGTGCATATGGTGGAAACCATTAATAAGGTTAAGAAAGTTTCAAGCCAGCTGCTGCACACAAACGGCCACGAGCCGACCGCGGATGAGATAGCCGAAGAGCTGGATATGCCCGTCGACAAGGTAAGAGAGATCATGCGTGTTGCACAGGAGCCCGTTTCACTGGAAACGCCGATCGGCGAAGAAGAAGACAGCCACCTCGGCGACTTTATTCCCGACGACGAAGCACCCGCGCCAGTGGACGCCGCTTCCCACATTCTGCTGAAAGAACAGCTTGCCGATGTGCTTGATACTCTGACCCCACGCGAGGAAAAGGTACTCCGTCTGCGTTTCGGTCTGGAAGACGGCCGTTCCCGCACGCTGGAGGAAGTCGGAAAAGAGTTCAATGTTACGCGTGAACGAATCCGTCAGATTGAAGCAAAAGCGCTTCGTAAGCTGCGTCATCCGAGCCGCAGCAAGAAATTAAAGGACTTTTTGGATTAAGGGGAAATAATAAATGGTCATGACGCTTGAAGCCGATTACGCGGTTCGCATTGTGGAATCGCTGGCGGTCAACCGGTCAAGAATGGATGCCCGCACGATTTCCGACCAGACGCAGGTTCCGCTGCGGTTTGCGCTGAAAATACTGCGCAAGCTTGTTGCCGACGGACTGGTCGTTTCGTATAAGGGAGCGCATGGCGGGTATATGCTTGCCTGTGAGCCGGAGAAAATCACGCTGAGACAGGTGATTGAATCGGTGGAAGGGCCTTACATGATCAGCCGCTGCCAGCAGGAAGCGTACGACTGTACGAAAACCTCCTGTCGGTTTCATCAGATTTATGATGAAATTTCAGCGGATGTGCGGGAAAAACTCGATTCATATACATTTGAGTCTCTGAATCAGTGCGCGACGGGAAAAAATAAGGCAGAATAAAACAAAAAAGCCGGTGGCCTGGTGGCCATCGGCTGATTTTATGAGAGGATATTATGAAAACACGGAAATAGATATTGACAAACGCAACGTATTGTTATAGAATAATATACTGCATCATCATGGAAACATATACTCTTATCTATTTTTTATATAATAGCACAACGTGATAAAAAAGGCAAGAGCATATCATAAAAGCTTACGAAAGTTAATGATGGGGCAAATTGTTTTTGTGCTTAATTTATGCCGCGGATGGTAAATATATGAATGGAGTGATTAAGCCAATGGTGAATGTCAAACAGGTGAAAGTTGGCAGAAATGTCCGCAGAAGTTTCGGACGCATTGACGAGGTTCTGGATATGCCGAACCTGATTGAAGTTCAGAAAAATTCCTATCAATGGTTTTTGAACGAAGGCCTGAAGGAAGTTTTTAAGGACGTCTCAGGCATCACGGATTACACTGGAAATCTTGTGCTGGACTTCGTGGATTATAAACTGGATGACGATAAGCCGAATTACAGCGTGGAGGAATGCAAGGAGCGCGACGCGACATATGCGGCTCCGCTGCGTGTAACCGCCCGTCTGCTGAACAAGGAAACCGGCGAAATCAAAGAATCCGAAGTTTTCATGGGCGATTTCCCGTTGATGACTGAAAGCGGCACATTTGTTATTAACGGCGCGGAACGCGTAATTGTTTCCCAGTTGGTTCGTTCCCCCGGCGTTTATTATAAAATGGAATACGATAAAACGGGTAAGGAACTGTTCAGTTCGACCGTAATTCCAAACCGCGGCGCATGGCTGGAATACGAAAATGACTCCAACGATGTATTTTATGTCCGTATTGATAAAAACCGCAAGATTCCGGTTACCGTATTTATCCGTGCTCTCGGTTTGGGAACGGACACCGAAATTTTGGAGTATTTCGGCGAGGACGACCGTATCCACGCAACCATGGAAAAAGACCCGTGCAAGAATACGGAAGAAGCGCTGTTTGAGGTTTACCGCAAGTTAAGACCGAGTGAACCGCCGACGATTGAAAGTGCTCAGTCCCATATTAACGGACTGTTTTTTGACGCACGCCGTTACGACCTTTCCCGTGTCGGCCGCTATAAATACAATAAGAAGCTGAACCTTGCAGGCCGCATCACCGGCCAGCAGATTTCCCGCCCGATTGTGAACCCGCTTACCGGTGAGCTGATGGCAGAAGAAGGCGAAATCATTTCCCACGATAAAGCGAGGGAGATTGACAACGCCGGTGTCAGCATCGCCTATGTGACCGTCAACGAAAAAGAAGTCAAGGTTATTTCAAACGGTATGGTTGATTTAAATGACTTTGTCTCCTTTGATGTGAAGACAGAATGCGGAATCAATGAGCGCGTTCGTTTCAGCGTGCTTGCTGAAATCCTGGAAAGCTGCACGACGGAAGCGGAGCAGAAGGACGCCGTCAAGGCGAGAATTGACGAGCTGATTCCAAAGCACATTATCATTGATGATATTTTTTCATCGATCAACTATATGAACTGCCTTGCCGTCGGTCTTGGAAATATTGACGACATCGACCACCTCGGCAACCGCCGCATCCGTTCCGTCGGCGAACTGCTGCAGAACCAGTTCCGTATTGGTTTTTCCCGTTTGGAGCGCGTTATCCGTGAAAGAATGACACTTCAGGCACAGGATCTTGAAGTTCTGACTCCTCATTCCCTGATCAATATCCGTCCTGTTGTGGCGGCCATCAAGGAATTCTTCGGTTCTTCTCCGCTGTCACAGTTCATGGACCAGACGAATCCGCTGGCGGAACTGACGCACAAGCGCCGTCTTTCCGCTCTGGGTCCCGGCGGTCTGTCCAGGGACCGCGCCGGATTCGAAGTGCGTGACGTTCACTACAGCCATTACGGCCGTATGTGTCCAATTGAAACGCCTGAAGGCCCGAACATCGGTCTGATTTCCTATCTTGCAACCTTTGCAAGAATCAATGAATACGGTTTTATCGAGGCGCCTTTCCGCAGGGTCGACAAGAAAACAGGCTGCGTTACAAGAGAAGTCGTTTATATGACCGCCGATGTGGAAGACGATTATATCGTTGCTCAGGCGAATGAGCCCTTGGACGAGCAGGGACATTTCAAAAATGCGAAAGTCAACGGTCGTTACCGCGATGAATTCGTGGAAGTGGAGCGTGAGCGCGCCGACTACATGGATGTTTCGCCGCGAATGGTTGTTTCCGTTGCGACCGCGATGATTCCGTTCCTTGAAAACGATGACGCCAACCGTGCGCTGATGGGTTCCAACATGCAGCGGCAGGCTGTTCCGTTACTGAAAACAGAATCCCCCATCGTCGGTACCGGTATGGAATACAAAGCCGGCGTCGACTCCGGCGTCTGTGTGCTTGCAAAGCACGCCGGCGTGGTGCGCAGCGTCAGCGCCAATGAAGTCCGCGTCGCGGCCGACAACGGTTCTGTTGACGTGTATCATATTACAAAGTTTATGCGTTCCAACCAGGGAACATGTGTAAATCAGGTACCGATTGTTGATGTGAACCAGCGCCTTGAGGTCGGCGACGTGATTGCCGACGGCCCCGCGACGAAGGACGGCGAAATCAGCCTCGGTAAAAACGCGCTGATCGGTTTTATGACATGGGAAGGCTACAACTACGAAGACGCCGTTCTGATCAGCGAAAAAATTGTGCGTGACGATGTATACACCTCTATCCATATTGAGGAGTACGAAATTGACGCGCGCGACACAAAGCTTGGGCCGGAAGAAATTACACGCGACATTCCGAATGTCAACGAAGATTTGCTGCGTGATCTGGACGAGAACGGCATTATCCGCATCGGCGCCGAGGTGCGTGCGGGTGATATCCTCGTCGGCAAGGTAACCCCGAAGGGCGAAACCGAGCTGACCGCGGAAGAACGCCTGCTGCGTGCGATTTTCGGTGAAAAAGCCCGTGAAGTCAGAGATACCTCCCTGCGTGTGCCGCACGGCGAGTCCGGTATCATTGTGGATGTAAAAACGTTTGACCGTGAAAACAGCCACGATGAACTGAGCCCGGGCGTTAATAAAGTGGTTCGCTGCTATATTGCTCAGAAGAGAAAAATTTCTGTCGGCGATAAAATGGCCGGCCGTCACGGCAATAAGGGTGTTGTGTCCCGTATTCTTCCCGTTGAGGATATGCCTGTTCTGCCGGACGGCACGCCTCTTGATATTGTTCTGAACCCGTTGGGCGTTCCTTCCCGTATGAATATCGGGCAGGTGCTGGAAGTTCATCTCGGTTATGCCGCCAGAATGCTTGGCTGGAAGATTATGACCCCCGTATTTGACGGTGCGCACGAAGATGATATCGTCGAATGCTTCCGTGCAGCTGGTATCAGCGACGACGGTAAAACATGGCTGAGAGACGGAAGAACCGGCGAGTATTTCGACAACCCGGTTACCGTGGGTATTATGTATTACCTCAAGCTGCATCATCTGGTTGACGATAAGATTCACGCCCGTTCCACCGGCCCGTACTCACTCGTTACCCAGCAGCCTTTGGGTGGTAAGGCTCAGTTCGGCGGCCAGCGTTTCGGTGAAATGGAAGTTTGGGCGCTGGAAGCTTACGGCGCGGCCTATACGCTTCAGGAAATTCTGACGGTGAAGTCCGACGATGTCGTCGGCCGTGTGAAGACCTATGAATCCATTGTAAAGGGTCAGAATATTCCGGAGCCGGGCGTTCCCGAATCATTTAAAGTTTTGATTAAGGAACTGCAGTCCCTTGGCCTTGACGTGAAAGTTTTGAATAAGAACGATGAAGAAATTGATTTGAAACAAAACTTTGACGATGACGACGACATCAGCTTCAATCCGTCGGAAAGCAACTTTGAAGAGCAGAATGTTGCCGACGACCTGGAAGGCTATTCCGTTGACGAAGCCGAGGAAGACGATCTGTTTGACGATTCCGACGGATTCGGGGATGATGAAGATGTTGATAAGGACGAATCCTTTGACCTTATTTCAGACGATAGTGACGATTTAGAATAAGGGGGATGCAGCATGGAATTTAATACTTTTGAATCAATTAAGATCGGACTTGCTTCACCGGAAAAAATCAGAGAATGGTCCCACGGCGAAGTCAAAAAGCCCGAAACAATAAACTACCGCACATTGAAGCCGGAGCGCGACGGACTTTTCTGCGAGCGCATTTTCGGGCCTACCAAGGACTGGGAATGCCATTGCGGAAAGTATAAGAGAATCCGCTACAAAGGCAAGGTCTGTGAGCGCTGCGGCGTGGAAGTTACACGCGCTAAAGTGCGCCGCGAGCGTATGGGCCACATTGAACTGGCTGCTCCGGTTTCCCACATTTGGTACTTCAAGGGCATTCCTTCCAGAATGGGCCTGATTTTGGATATTTCGCCCCGTATGCTGGAAAAAGTGCTGTACTTCGCGCTCTATATTGTTACCGACCCGGGCAATGTGCGCGAGCTGCAGAAAAAACAGCTGCTGAACGAAAAAGAATACCGCGATATGCGCGAAAAATATGAGGATGATTTCGAAGCCAGTATGGGCGCTGAAGCGATTAAGAAGCTTCTGACTGAAATCGATCTGGAACAGACTTCGCAAGAACTGAATGCGGAGCTCGAAAGTGCTTCCGGTCAGAAGCGCGTGCGCATTCTGAAGCGCCTTGAGGTTGTGGAAGCGTTCCGCCTTTCCGGCAACCGCCCGGAGTGGATGATTCTTGACGTAGTCCCGGTTATTCCGCCGGATATCCGCCCGATGGTGCAGCTTGACGGCGGACGTTTCGCAACGTCCGATCTGAATGACCTGTACCGCCGCGTGATCAACCGTAACAACAGACTGAAAAGACTGCTGGAACTCGGCGCGCCGGATATCATTGTGCGCAACGAAAAAAGAATGCTGCAGGAAGCTGTTGACGCATTGATTGACAACGGACGCCGTGGCAGACCGGTTACCGGCCCGAACAACCGTCCGCTGAAATCCCTGTCCGATATGCTGAAAGGCAAGCAGGGCCGTTTCCGCCAGAACCTTCTGGGCAAACGTGTTGACTATTCCGGCCGTTCGGTTATCGTTGTCGGTCCTGAACTGAAAATGTACCAGTGCGGCCTGCCGAAGGAAATGGCACTGGAGCTGTTTAAGCCGTTCGTCATGAAGCGTCTGGTGGAAACCGGCGCCGCCGGCAACATCAAAGCCGCCCGCAAAGCGGTGGAACGCGCTAAGCCCGAGGTATGGGATGCCCTTGAAATCGTAATTAAAAACCATCCCGTCCTGTTGAACCGCGCGCCTACGCTTCACAGACTGGGTATTCAGGCGTTCGAGCCTGTTCTGGTGGAAGGCCGCGCACTGAAGCTGCATCCGCTGGTGTGTACCGCTTACAATGCCGACTTCGACGGTGACCAGATGGCTGTTCACGTTCCGCTTTCCGCGGAAGCACAGGCAGAAGCACGTTTCCTCATGCTGGCTGCCGGAAACCTTCTGAAACCTTCCGACGGACGCCCTGTTGCGGTTCCGACACAGGATATGGTTCTGGGTTCCTATTACCTTACGCTGGATAAAGACGGCGAACTCGGTGAAGGCAAGGTCTTCCGTGACTTTGATGAAGCGATGATGGCCTATGACGCGAAAACCGTCGGCCTGCACGCGAAAATCAAAGTGCGCCGTACCTTGGAGATAGACGGTGAACCGGTTTCCAGAATGGTTGACACAACAGTGGGACGTATGATCTTCAACCGCCCGATTCCTCAGGATTTGGGTTATGTTGACCGTTCCAATCCGGAAAATTTGTTTAAATATGAAATTGACTTCCTGGTCGGTAAGAAGCAGCTTGGCCAGATTATTGACAAGTGCATTAAGATGCACGGTACTGCCCAAACAGCGGATGTTCTTGACAGCATCAAGTCTCAGGGCTATAAATATTCCACATTGAGCGCCATTACGGTTGCTGTTTGTGACGCAACCATTCCGCCGGAGAAAAAGAACATCATCGATGGAGCGGAAAAACAGATCGACATTATCTCCGATCAGTTCAAGACCGGTTTGCTTTCCGAGGGTGAGCGCTACAACGCGGTGCTGAAAACATGGGCAAAGGCTACGGACGATGTTTCCGTTGCACTGCAGAAGAACCTCAACCGCTACAACCCGATCTTCATGATGGCTGATTCCGGCGCGCGTGGTTCCATGAGCCAGATCCGTCAGCTGGCAGGTATGCGCGGACTGATCGCCAATACCTCCGGCCGCACCATCGAAATCCCGATTCGTGCTAACTACCGTGAAGGCCTTAACATTTTGGAATACTTCATTTCTTCCCGTGGCGCCAGAAAGGGCTTGGCCGATACCGCTTTGCGTACGGCTGACTCCGGTTACCTGACCCGCCGCTTGGTTGATGTTTCACAGGAAGTGATTATCCGCGAGGATGACTGTGAAGCGAAGGATGGCCTTGAGGTATTTGATATCCGTGAAGGAAAGGAATCCATTGAGTCTCTGCATGAACGTCTCCAGGGTCGTTACCTTGTGGAAGATTTCGTCGATGATAAGACAGGCGAAGTGCTTGTTTCCAAAGATAAGCTGATGAACGATCATGATGCCGATGTGATTGTAGGCAAGGGTACGGAGCGCATTAAGATTCGTTCTATCCTTAACTGCCGCGCGAAGCACGGCGTCTGCAAAAAGTGCTACGGTGCGAACCTTGCGAACGGCCAGCCTGTTTCCGTCGGTGAAGCAGTCGGTATCATCGCGGCACAGTCCATCGGTGAACCCGGTACGCAGCTGACCATGAGAACGTTCCATACCGGCGGTGTCGCCAGTGCGGAAGATATTACACAGGGTCTGCCCCGTGTTGAGGAACTTTTTGAAGGACGTAAGCCGAAGCATCTCGCTATTATCAGTGAAATCGCCGGTAAGGTTACGTTCGAGGAAATTAAGAAAAATCGCCATGTCGTTGTTACCAATAACGAGTCCGGTGAGGCAAAGTCTTACCTGATCCCCTTTGGTTCCCGTGTCATTGTTGCGGAAGGACAGGAGATTAAGGCCGGAACGCGCATTACCGAAGGCTCGGTCAATCCGCATGACGTTCTCGCAATCAGCGGTACACACGCTGTGCAGGATTACCTGATTGAAGAGGTTCAGCGCGTTTACCGTATGCAGGGCGTTGACATCAACGATAAGCATATTGAAGTCATTGTTCGCCAGATGATGAAAAAAGTCCGCGTGGAAGAGGCCGGCGACACAACGCTGCTGCCAAGCTCCCTTGTGGAAAAGAGCGAACTGGAAACGGAGAACGAAGCAATTCACGAGCGCATTGCCGCCGGCGAAACCGAGCTGCAGGAGGCAACCTATACGCCTGTACTGCTCGGTATTACAAAAGCGTCTCTGGCGACGGATTCGTTCTTGTCTGCGGCTTCCTTCCAGGAAACGACCCGCGTGCTGACTGACGCGGCGATTAAGGGCAAGGTTGACCCGCTGCTTGGCCTGAAGGAAAACGTCATTATCGGTAAGCTGATCCCCGCCGGTACCGGCATGAAATGCTATACGGATGTGGAAATTGAGCCCGTAAATGATGTATTGACAAATGACGCGGTATAGCGTTATAATTACTAATTGTGATGGTTTGCTATTGGAAAGCTTTTTCCTGCTTCGGGGTTTGCTCTGAAGCAGGATTCCGGCTGTTCCGATTGAAATTGTTGTTACAGCGGATGGAATTCAATTTGATTCGCTTGACATATCAAATTTTAAGTGAGGAGGTGTCTTATGCCAACATTTAACCAGTTAGTCCACAAGGGCAGAGAAGTTGCCGAAACAAAGGCCAAGGCTCCTGCGCTGTTAAAGGGATGGAACTCAAAGAAACGTGTTTCTATTGATCAGGATTCCCCGCAAAAGCGCGGTGTGTGCACAACGGTGAAAACCGCTACCCCGAAAAAGCCGAACTCCGCGCTGAGAAAAATCGCCAGAGTCAGACTTTCCAATGGAATTGAAGTCAGTGCTTATATTCCGGGTGTCGGTCATAACCTGCAGGAACACAGCGTTGTTATGATCCGTGGCGGCCGTGTTAAGGATCTGCCTGGTGTGCGTTACCACATCATCCGCGGTACTCTTGACGCACAGGGTGTTGCCAACCGTATGCAGGCCCGTTCCAAGTACGGCGCAAAACGTCCGAAGGCTGGCGCTGCGAAAACAGCAAAAAAATAAGGGAAATTTTTTGACAGAATCCGAACGGCTGCATGTTAATATAACATAATGCGGCGGTGTTTATATATAATATATATGAATGCCTCTGCGTTGGCCAACGGGAGTTGTCGCTTTCGAGTACCTATGATATCATTCATATGAAGGAGGGAAGTAAAGTGCCAAGAAGAGGCAATATTGCAAAACGTGATGTTTTGCCGGATCCGCTTTATAACTCAAAGCTTGTTACTCGTCTTGTAAATAACATTATGGTCGACGGTAAGAAGGGTGTATCCCAGAAAATCGTGTACGGCGCATTTGATATTATCAAGGAGAAGACGGGGAAGGAACCGCTCGAAGTGTTCGAGGCAGCAATGGAAAATGTAATGCCCAGTCTCGAAGTAAAGGCCCGTCGTGTCGGCGGTGCAACTTATCAGGTTCCTATGGAAGTTCGTCCGGAAAGAAGACAAACCCTGGGTTTGCGCTGGCTGACGACTTATTCCAGAGCAAGATCTGAAAAGACAATGAGAGAAAGACTTGCCGGTGAGATTCTTGATGCTGTAAATGGTACAGGCGGTGCTGCCAAGAAGCGTGACGATACGCATAAGATGGCAGAAGCCAACAGAGCATTTGCTCATTACAGATGGTAATCCGGCTATGTCTGCCAGATTATTTACTATAATGACAAAATAACTCGTTTACAGAATTAAGGAGGACACTATGCCAAGGCAGGTACCACTTGAGTTAACCAGAAATATCGGCATTATGGCTCATATTGATGCCGGTAAAACAACTACCACAGAACGTATCCTGTACTATACGGGAATTAACCATAAGATAGGCGAAGTGCATGACGGTGCTGCAACCATGGACTGGATGGTTCAAGAGCAGGAGAGAGGTATCACCATTACCTCCGCCGCAACTACCTGCTTTTGGAAGGGTCACAGAATCAACATCATCGACACCCCCGGCCACGTTGACTTTACAGTTGAAGTTGAGCGCTCCCTGCGTGTACTCGACGGCTCCGTAACGGTTTTCGATGCTAAGGGCGGCGTTGAGCCCCAGTCCGAAACAGTTTGGCGCCAGGCAGAGGAATATCATGTTCCCCGCATGGCTTACATCAATAAGATGGACATCATGGGCGCGGATTTTTATCGCTCCGTCCAGATGATGAAAGACCGCCTGAAGTGCAACGCTGTTCCGATTCAGCTTCCGATCGGCTCGGAAGATACCTTTAAGGGTATTATCGACCTGATCGAGATGAAAGCGGACATCTATTATGATGAGATGGGCAAGGAAATGCGCGTGGAAGACATTCCGGAAGACATGCGCGAACTTGCTGACAAATACCACATGGAACTCATCGAAAACGTTGCTGAGCAGGACGATGCCCTGATGGAAAAATATCTGGGCGGCGAAACCCTCACCAACGAAGAAATTGTGGCAACGATCCGTAAAGCGACCATTGCCAACAAGATGGTTCCGGTTACCTGCGGTACTTCTTACCGCAACAAGGGTGTACAGAAGCTGCTCGACGCCATCATTGCTTATATGCCGGCTCCGACCGACATTCCGGCAATTAAGGGTACCGACCCTGAAACAGGCGAAGAGCTGGATTGCCACTCTACAGATGACGAGCCGTTTGCGGCGCTTGCATTTAAGATTGCTACTGACCCGTTCGTTGGTAAGCTTTGCTTCTTCCGTGTGTATTCCGGTAAGCTGAATGCAGGTTCAACCGTTTACAACTCTACCAAGGACAACAACGAAAGAATCGGTCGTATTCTTCAGATGCACGCAAACCACCGCCAGGATCTGGAAACAGTTTATGCCGGTGATATTGCCGCTGCTGTCGGTCTGAAAAATACCACAACCGGCGACACGCTGTGCGACGAAAAGCGCCCGATCATTCTGGAGTCCATGGAATTCCCCGACCCGGTTATTGAAGTGGCAATCGAGCCTAAGACAAAAGCCGGTCAGGAAAAAATGGGCATCGCTCTTGCGAAGCTTGCGGAAGAAGACCCGACTTTCCGTGTGTATACACAGGAAGAAACCGGTCAGACGATTATCGCCGGTATGGGTGAGCTTCATCTTGAAATCATCGTTGACCGTCTGCTGCGCGAGTTCAAAGTGGAAGCGAATGTGGGTAAACCGCAGGTTGCCTACAAGGAAACCATCCACGGCAATGCAGATGTCGATACGAAGTACGCTCGTCAGTCCGGCGGCCGCGGCCAGTACGGTCACGTTAAGATCCGCATTGAGCCGAATCCGGGCAAAGGCTACGAGTTTGTCAACGGCGTTGTCGGCGGTGCGATTCCGAAGGAATACATCCCCGCTGTTGACCAGGGTATTCAGGGCGCTATGCTTTCCGGCGTGCTTGCCGGCTATCCGGTAATCGACGTGAAGGTTACGCTGTACGACGGCTCCTATCATGAAGTCGACTCCTCTGAAATGGCGTTTAAGATCGCCGGTTCTATGGCTTTCAAAGAAGCTATGAGAAAAGCCGATCCGGTTATTTTGGAACCGATCATGAAGGTAACTGTAACAGTGCCTGAAGAGTACATGGGCGACATCATCGGCGACTTGAACTCCCGCCGTGGTATGATTGAGGGCATGGACGCAATTTCCGGTGCTCAGCAGATCAGAGCTCATGTCCCGCTTTCCGAAATGTTCGGTTATGCAACCGACATGCGTTCCAGAACACAGGGCCGCGGCCAGTATGTTATGGAACCTGCAACCTCTACGGAAGTTCCGAAGAGCGTTGCTGAAAAAATTGTTTCTGCCCGTGGTAAAAAGAGCGAATAATAACAAAAATGCACTTGCTTTTTAACCATAGAATTGGTAGAATAATAGGCATAGTTTTAAATTAAATTTTCATATTTTGTACAATAAAAAGGAGGATTTCCAATGGCAAAAGCAAAGTTCGACAGATCCAAACCCCACGTAAACATTGGTACCATCGGCCACGTTGACCATGGTAAGACCACCCTTACCGCTGCTATTACAAAAGTTCTTCACTTCTCTGGTGAAGCAGAATTCATGGATTACGCCAATATCGATAAGGCTCCTGAAGAGAGAGAGCGCGGTATCACAATCAATACCGCTCACGTTGAGTATCAGACCGAAAAGCGTCACTATGCTCACGTTGACTGCCCCGGCCATGCTGACTACGTTAAGAACATGATCACCGGTGCTGCTCAGATGGACGGTGCTATCCTTGTTGTTTCCGCAGCTGATGGCCCGATGCCGCAGACCAGAGAGCACATTCTGCTTTCCCGTCAGGTGGGCGTGCCTTACATCGTTGTTTTCATGAACAAAGTTGACCAGGTTGATGATCCGGAACTGCTTGACCTCGTAGAAATGGAAATTCGTGACCTTCTGAACGAATATGATTTCCCGGGCGATGACACACCGATTATCCGTGGTTCTGCTCTTGCAGCTCTCGAATCCGCTTCTACCGACACCGATGCGCCGGAATACAAGTGCATCCACGAGCTGATGGACGCTGTTGACAGCTTCATTCCGACTCCGGAACGTAAAGCTGACCTGCCTTTCCTGATGCCTGTTGAAGATGTATTCACCATCACCGGCCGTGGCACTGTTGCTACCGGCAGAGTAGACCGTGGTACAGCTAAGGTTGGCGAAGAAGTTGAAATCCTCGGTCTGACCGATGAGCGTAAGAAGTCTGTTATTACAGGCCTTGAAATGTTCAAGAAGACCCTTGATTTTGCTGAAGCTGGCGATAACGTCGGTGTTCTGCTTCGTGGTATTCAGAAGACTGATATCGAGCGCGGCCAGGTTCTTGCTAAGCCGGGAACGATTCATCCGCACACCAAATTCCGTGGCCAGGTTTATGTTCTGACCAAGGACGAAGGCGGCCGTCATACTCCGTTCTTCAATAACTATCGTCCTCAGTTCTATTTCAGAACTACTGACGTTACAGGTGTTATTTCTCTTCCGGAAGGAACAGAGATGTGCATGCCTGGTGATAACGTCGAAATGGACGTTGAACTGATTACCCCTATTGCAATTGAAGAAGGACTTCGCTTCTCCATCCGTGAAGGCGGCCACACTGTTGGTTCCGGCGCGGTTATTAAGATCAGCGAATAATTTAAGCATATTGCATGATTAGCCCCCATCCTGAAAGGAATGGGGGCTTTTTTGTATTTTGGATATAGTCTTCTGTTCCTTCATATGCTATAATCAGTTGGAGAATATATTGTCAGTTCATTTGGAAACAGAATCAATCTCCAAGCGTAAAATCCATAGTTCAAAGATTTTATGCTTGTTTCTTTGGATGCTTTCTAAAGTTAACTGACAATAATAAGGAAGTATTTTATGAGAAGATATCGGAAGTTAAGCGCGAAGCAGATTGCGGTGCGGGTGACCGTCGCGGCAGTTTTGGTTGTGGCATGTGTCACAGGAGTGGTTGCCGGGTTACGAATGCAGAATGCACGGGGTGCTGATTCTGCGTCCCGTGCTGCTTCGTCAGCGGTGCAGTCACAGGCATCCTCTGCCTCCGCGGCTGATCCGTCATCGTCATCTGCACCGGTTCAAAAACCTGTTTCCATCACAATCTTAGGAGCAGGGGACAATCTTATCCACGACGTGATCTATCAGCAGGCCAGCCAGCGTGCTGGTGGAAAGGGATACGATTTTTCACCGGTATACGCGCGCATTGCGGGGGATATTAAAAACGCGGATATATCCGTTATGAATCAGGAAACCGTAATAGCCGGCAATGTGGCGCCGCTTTCCGGCTACCCCCGTTTCAACTCGCCCACGCAATTGGGTGGCGAGCTGGTGAAACTGGGCTTCGATGTGATTAATCAGGCCAATAATCACATTCTTGACCAGAACGAGAAGGGGCTTGCCGCCGCGCTGGATTACTGGGATACACAGCCGGTCAAAGCAATTGGTGCTTACCGCAATGACGAGGATCTGCAGGATATTCGTATCGTAGAGGCTAAAGGTATTAAAACAGCCCACATCGGCATCACCGAAATGACAAACGGACTGTATCTTCCCAAAAATTCGAAATATCGCCTGATTTATGCGGATAACACCGCGCTGATCGAACAGCTGATCAAAAAAGCAAAGTCCATGGCGGATGTCGTTGTCATTTCCGTCCACTGGGGCACCGAGAACACCTACACGCTGACGAAAAAGCAAAAGACGCTCGCCCAGAACATGGTGGACTGGGGCGCGGACATTATTTTTGGCAATCACCCGCATGTGGTGCAGCAACTTACGGTGCTTACGCGCAAAGACGGTACAAAGTGCCCGGTGATTTACGCGTTCGGCAACCTTGTTTCCGCACAGCAGTCAGGTAAAAATATGGTGAGCGGCCTGCTTACGGTGACCATGACCAAGGACTTTACCACGAATAAGACGACGTTCAGCGGTATGAAGTTTAAACCGATTGTAACGGATTACGGCCCGCACTGCGCGAATATCAGCATTTATCCGCTCAGTGAATATACGGATACGCTCGCAAAAGCACACGGCGTCCGTAAATTCACGCCGGAATTCAGCCTTAAATTCATTCATTCCATCATTGATCGGAATATTCCAAAGGAATATCAATCCGAAGATTGACAAATATGTACAGCAGTGTTATGATAATAAAAAATAAATAGCTGTCTTCGGGGCGGGGTGTGAATCCCCACCGGTGGTAATGCGGTGTAAGCCGACGAGCCCACGAGCGATGAACTCGCAGATTTGGTTTGATCCCAAAGCCGACGGTATAGTCCGGATAGAAGAAGAACGCGCGTATTTGCGTATTTTCGTCCCACAGTTTTTAACTGTGGGACTTTTTTTCGTAGACAGCTCGAAGGAGAGTATATCTATGAAAACACAAACACAAGCGAAAACACAAAAAAAATCTGTCCTTTTCAGCGCAAAAGGTATTGCGCAGATTGGCGTTTTATCCGCTGTTTCCGCAGTTCTGATGCTGATAGAAATTCCGCTCTGGTTTGCCCCAAGCTTTTATAAAATTGACCTGAGCGAAGTCCCGATTTTGATCGGCAGCTTTGCGATTGGCCCCCTCGCGGGCGCAATGATGGAATTGATTAAGATTCTGATCAACCTTATATTGCACGGCACCACAACGGGCGGGATCGGCGAAATTGCGAATTTGATTATCGGCTGCGCCATGGTGGTGCCAAGCGCGGTAATTTATCAGCGCCACAAGACGAAGAAATACGCTGTGATTGGTTTGGCGGTGGGAACTGCTGCTCTTGTCATTGCAGGCAGCCTGTTGAACTACTTCGTTTTGCTTCCGGTCTATGCCACTGTGTTTCACATGCCGATGGAAGCGCTCGTCCAGATGGGCACTGCGGTGAATCCCTCCATACACGGCCTGTGGAGCTTTATTCTGCTTGCGGTTGCTCCGTTCAACCTGCTGAAGGGTATTTTAACTTCAGCGATTACGCTGTTGCTGTATAAGCATGTAAGCCCTATTCTGCACCGCTGAGTTTTGACAATTTCTGAGTTTTGTATATTTACTTAGCGGCAGTTCTATGCTATAATCATTACGAAAATTAAATAAGCCCTTATCAAGAGTGACAGAGGGAACAGGCCCGATGATGTCCGGCAACCTGCCAAGAGGCAAGGTGCTAAATCCTGCGGTAAAGCCGAAAGATGAGGTTGTGATACACGCCGTTCGGATTTTCCGGACGGCGTTATTGTTTTTATTCCATCAAGAAACAGGAGGATTTTTATGGCAAAATACTTTTTTACGTCAGAATCTGTAACAGAAGGGCACCCGGATAAGGTCTGTGACCAGATAGCGGACGCGGTGCTCGATGAAATTATCGCAAAGGACCCCAACGCCCACGTTGCCTGTGAGGTTACCGCCACGACGGGTGTGATTCATGTAATGGGTGAAATATCGACCGATTGCTATGTGGACATTCCCGCTGTGGCGCGCGATGTCGTGAAAGAAATCGGCTACGATAATCCGGCTTACGGCTTCGACGGTAATACCTGCGGTGTGATTACTTCCATAGACGTGCAGTCGCCGGATATCGCGATGGGCGTAAACCAGTCTTTTGAAGCGAAGAACGGCGCAACGGACGAAAATGATCTGATCGGCGCAGGTGACCAGGGCATGATGTTCGGTTACGCCTGCGATGAAACAACAGAGCTGATGCCGCTTGCGATTTCGCTGGCGCACAAGCTTTCCAAGCGCTTGAGCAAGGTCAGAAAAGACGGCACGCTGCCGTACCTGCGTCCGGACGGCAAAACACAGGTTACCGTCGAATACAACGACGGCGTTCCGGTCAGAGTCGACGCTGTGGTCGTTTCCACCCAGCATGACCCGGAAGTTCCACTGGAACAGATTCGGCAGGACGTTGTTTCCAATGTGGTAAAAGCGGTGATTCCCGCCCAGTGGATTGACGAGAATACGAAGTTTTATATTAACCCCACGGGCCGTTTTGTGATCGGCGGGCCGGTCGGTGACAGCGGCCTTACCGGCAGAAAAATTATTGTGGATACTTACGGCGGTTACGGCCGTCACGGCGGAGGCGCGTTCTCCGGCAAAGACCCGACAAAGGTTGACCGTTCCGCTGCGTATGCCGCGCGCCACGTAGCCAAAAACATTGTTGCGGCGGGGCTCGCTAAAAAATGTGAGATTCAGCTTGCGTACGCCATTGGCGTTGCGCGGCCGGTTTCCGTAATGGTTGAGACCTTTGGAACTTCCGAGTACAGCAACGAGGAGCTTTCGGCAGCGGTACAGAAGGTGTTTGACCTGCGTCCGAGCGCGATTATCCGTGACCTTGACCTGCGCAAGCCTATTTACCGCGCGGTGGCAAGCTATGGGCATATGGGCCGCGAAGACCTGAATGTTTCCTGGGAAAAGCGCGATAAGACGGAAGCGCTGAAAGCGGCATTAAAAAAATAATCCTTTAGGTTTCTTCCGAAGGAATATATGATAGCAGAAAATCATCTCATTACATAGACTGTGATGAGGTGATTTTTTATGATTGACGCAGCAGCAAAAGTACTTTTTGTTCTGCTGGCAGTTGCCGGGGCAATCGATCTTGTGCGCTGGCTGGTACACTGGCTCCTCAAAAGTAACCATCCCGGAAAGTACTATCTGGTTGTACCGATTCACGGGCATGAGGAAAGCGCGGAGATGCTCCTCACGGGCGCCGTGGAGAAAATTGAGTGGCTTACCGGAAAGAACAGCACGGTTGTCTGTGTAAATTATGAAATGGACGAGGAAACGGAAACGGTATGCCGGATCATCGCGGCGCGCAACCCCTGTATTGTCATCTGTAATCCTGAGGAGCTGCCGGGACTGATTTCCTACTAGGTAAACGATGATTAAGTCGTGAGACGGCAATTCGAAGCCGCGAGAATACTGGAATGAGTGGCTTCAGAATTGCTTTAATCAGCGGTTACCTAGAATCTATGGAAGAAAAAAGTCCGATTTGCGCTGAATAGACAAGGCCGATTGTGAACACGATCCGGGTTTACAATACATATACATTGTATTATACTTAGTCTATTATGAAGTCAAATTGGGGAGTAGAAATGCAAGAAAATACTCTTCTTGAAATGACCGGCTCAGTTGAGCAGGTCATTTTTAGAAATGAAAAAAACGGATACTCCATTCTGGAACTGAATGTAAGCGGTGAACTCGTCACCGTTGTGGGCACGATTCCCTGGGTCGGCGTTGGGGAAGAACTCCATGTAATGGGAAATTGGGTCAACAACCCCACTTACGGCACACAGTTCAAGGCAGACGCATACGAGCGCTCCAAACCGGCCACAGCGGCGGCAATGCTGAAATATCTTGCCTCCGGTGCGGTGAAGGGCATCGGAGCGGGAACCGCTGCAAAAATAGTCGATATGTTCGGTGAGAACGCGCTGAATGTGTTGGAGTCCGAACCGGAGCGCCTCTGCGCGATTAAGGGAGTCACAAAAGCAAAGGCGCTGAATATGAGCGACGAGTTCAAGAAGGTGCACGGAATCCGGGAAATGATGGTTTATCTCGGTGCGTACGGGATTACACCCGAGGAGGCCGTGCGGATCTGGAAGCTGTTCGGCTCACAGTCCGTGGAGCGGATTCAGGAAGACCCGTACTGTCTTTGTGAAGAGGGGATTTCCATCGGGTTTACCCGTGCCGATGAGGTCGCGGCGTCCCTGGAACGCCCACAGGACGACGTCTGCCGCATTCGCGCGGGAATTGTGTATGTGCTCAGGCATAATACGAATAACGGGCATACCTGCCTTCCGTCGGACAAGCTTGTGCCGCTTTCTGCCAGAATGCTCGGTGTGGAGGAAAGCGCGGCGGCAGACACACTGGAAGCCTTGAAATCGGACGGCTCCGTTATTTCGGCTGTATTTGGCGACCGCGAATACATCTATACCCCAAAGCTTTACCGTTCCGAGGTTTATGCGGCGGGGCGCATGAATATGATGTTGCATTACCCTGCGCAGTCTATTATCGGAATTGAAAACTATATTACGGGAATTGAGCAGGAATTTCAGATTGCCTACGCGGAACGGCAGAAAGAGGCAATCCGTCAGGCACTTTCAAAAGGGCTGCTGATTCTGACAGGCGGGCCGGGTACGGGTAAAACGACCACGCTGAACGCGATTATCCGTATTCTGGAGCTGAAAGGTGAAAAGGTGCTGCTCGCCGCGCCTACGGGGCGTGCCGCAAAGCGCATGTCGGAGCTGACCGGCAAAGAGGCAAAAACGATACACCGCCTTCTGGAGGTGGAATGGGACGAAAATGACCGGCCCGTCTTTTCCAGAAATGAGAAAAATCTGCTGGAGTGCGACGCGCTGGTCATCGACGAGCTTTCCATGGTGGATATTACTGTTTTTGAGGCGGTACTGCGGGCGCTTCCGCTCGGTTGCCGGTTCGTGCTGGTGGGCGACTGCGACCAACTTCCGTCCGTCGGCCCGGGTAATGTGCTGGGTGATTTAATTGCCACAAACCTGCTTCCCGTGGTGCAGCTGAACGAGATTTTCCGCCAGTCCATGCAAAGTCTGATCGTCACCAACGCACACCGTATTGTCAGCGGGAAGATGCCGGAGCTTTCCGTGCATTCCAGCGACTTCTTTTTCCTGCGTGGCAACGAGCCGGGCGGCATCGCCTCTACGATTGTCAGCCTGTGCGGGACACGTCTTCCCGCCGGGTACGGCTATTCCCCCATGACGGATATTCAGGTGCTCTGCCCCGGCCGCAAGGGCGAACTCGGCACCGTGGAGCTGAACCGAAAGCTGCAGGCCGAGCTGAACCCGCCGGACAAAAAGAAAGCAGAAATCACCATTAGCGGAACGCTGTTCCGCGAGGGTGACAAAGTCATGCAGATTAAGAATAACTATAATCTGCCGTGGACGAAATTTGACGGAACCGCGGGGGAAGGGGTGTTCAACGGGGATTTGGGCATTCTGTGCGGAATTGACCGCCGCGCCTCCACCATGACGGTTCAGATGGAAGACCGCGTCGTGCTTTATGAGCTGGAATCTGCCGCCGAGCTTGAGCTCGCCTATGCCATGACCATACACAAAAGTCAGGGCAATGAATTTGCGGCGGTAGTAATGCCCATGTACCCCGGGGCGCCCCAACTGTACTACCGCAATTTGCTTTACACCGGCATCACCCGCGCAAAGTCGCTTCTGATTCTGGTCGGAACGCAGCGAACCGTTCAGACGATGGTGGAGAACGACAAGAAAACACGCCGTTACACAGGGCTGTATTATTTTCTGACCGGAGGATCGGAGCATGAAAGCTAGAGCGATTTTTTCTCGCTTCACCGACCTCCTTTTTCCGCCGCGCTGTGTTTTCTGCGGTACCGTGGCGGCTCATGGCACACCGCTGTGTGTCCGGTGTGAAGCGGAAAATCCCTGTATCCACGCGCAAAAGTGCATTTTGCTGCCAGAAACTGGGCAGACTATTTGCTGTAGGGTGCCGTATCTGTACGACGGCAGTATCAGGGAGTCGATTATTCGCTTTAAATTTCATGGCAAGACAAACTATGCCGATTTTTTCGGCGGCCGCATAGTCGATGAATTTCAAAATGAATTTGGAAATTTTGATCTGATTACGGCTGTGCCTGTTTCTGCCGACCGCAGGAAACTGCGGGGCTATAACCAGTCTGAGCTGATTGCGCGCAGCGCGGGGGAGCGCATGAATCTTTCCTACCGCGAAACGCTGGTAAAGACGGTGGACAATCCGGAACAGCACAAGCTGAGTATGCGGG
The DNA here is from genome assembly GCA_023416955.1 of Bacillota bacterium. Classification (GTDB taxonomy): domain Bacteria; phylum Bacillota; class Clostridia; order Oscillospirales; family Acutalibacteraceae; genus Caproiciproducens. The sequence continues at coordinate 52,259 of JAEZGM010000041.1, forward strand.
ATAGAAAAAGCAACGTGCGCGGCGTGTATCAGCCGCTTCAGGAACAGGAAATTTCAGGTAAACGAATTCTGCTGGTTGATGATATCGTAACAACCGGAGCGACGCTAGGGGAGTGCGCTGCGGTGCTTTTTTCCGCCGGTGCAAAAGAGGTCTCCTGCGCCGCAATCGCCAAGGTTGCGCGCCCGTAAGTTGAAATCTTTCCTGCCATGTATTATAATGAACGGAAGTAAAGAAAGAGGAAGTGATGCTATGTTAGGAACTGATGTCGCAATGGATCTTGGTACATCAGCCCTAAAAATTTATCTGGACGGCAAAGGCATTATCGTGAACGAACCGGCAATTACTGCCGTAAATGTAGAAACCGATCAGGTTGTGGCCATAGGAAAAGAAGCGTATGACATGGTGGGGCGCACTTCGGACAAAATCAATGTGTGCCATCCGCTGAGCAACGGAGTTATTTCAAATTTTGAACTTGCGCAGTACTTAATCGGCGCTCACCTGAAAAAGTTGAAAAGCAGTAAGCTGTTTATGCCCCGCGTGGTGGTGAGTGTGCCCTGTCAGATTACAGAGGTGGAAAAGCGTGCTGTGGTTGACGCAATCAGTTCGACCGGCGTGCGGAAAATATGCCTGATCGAGGAGCCCGTGGCTGCGGCAATCGGTGCGGGCGTCGATATTGCGAAGCCGTACGGCACGCTGGTGGTCGACATCGGCGGCGGTACAACCGACATGGCAGTGCTTTCCTTGAGCGGCATCGCGATTTCCCGTTCCATCAAGGTTGCGGGAAATACGTTCGACGATGCAATTATCAAGTTTATCCGTAAAAAGTACAATTTGATTATCGGCCAGCGCATGGCGGAAGAAGCAAAAATTGCGATTGGTTGCGTATACCCTCGGCTGGAAGTCGCGACTTACCGGGTAAAAGGCAGAAATGCCATGACCGGACTGCCCCAGTGGGCGGATATTTCCAGTGATGAGATGCTGGAAGCGCTGATTGAGCCCGCAATGCAGATTGTCCGAACAATTCAGGAAATGTTGGAGCTTACCCCGCCGGAGCTGATGGGTGATGTTTACAGCGACGGTGTGATTTTGACCGGTGGTTCAGCCCAGCTTTACGGATTCGACCAGCTGATTTCCAAAAAAGTAAAAATGCCGGTTCATGTCGCCGAGGATGCCCAAATTTGCGTAGCGCTCGGCGCGGGCAAAGCAATCAAATTTATTGACGATATGGATAATAAAGAATATGGGGTGCTGAATCCGCTCAGCGCCGCTTATTAAAAAGAAGGTGTTGCAAATTCATTTGCAACACCTTCTTTATTCATTGTGCAATGACCCTGGAATCTTTATATTATTTGCTCATCATATAGTTGATAAACATGAGTTCGTCTTCCGGATTTTCAACATTCAGTTCGGCAGAAATTGTAGAGTCCTTCGCACTCTCCAGCAGCGCTTTCACGCCGTACATCTGGCAAAGTTTGCTTTTCAGATTCAGCGTATTGCCGTCTTCGGTCACGAGGTAAACATTGCCATTTGCTTTATCAAGCAGGTCGATCAGCCGCGCTACATCGATATCATATAGTTTCATTTTTTTCCCTCCTCTTTAAAATATTAAATTTTATACATAATAAATTATAGCATATATAATGAAATATTACAACGAATATTCCTGTACGTTATTCACTTTGTCTGAAATAAGGGCTGCAATATAAAATTTAGATTTATCGAAGAATTATTCTAACATATGCGTAGCGCAAAAGCAATTTATAAGAAGCCATATAAGCTGCGTTATAGTCAGTTATCTTGGAAAACATCCAAGAAACAAGCGCAAAATCTTTGAACTATATTTACGCTTGGAGATTGGCTCTGTTTTCAAATGAACTGACTATATATAGCCCGCAGCGAAAATTTACAATCTGTTTATCAAATATTCTGCTGAAATATAGTAAAATAGTAATAAACAATTTACGCTAGGGCTTGGTTGTAAAATGATGAGGAACGTGCGAATTACTAAAATATCAGCGTAAAACGATGCAATCAAGCGAATCTATTTTGAGTTTAGATTTTACAAACAAGACCTATATTAAGGATGATTTCTTTTGTTTGGTTATGTCAGAGCACAAAAGTCCGAACTGCTCGTCCGTGAATACGAGCAGTACAGGGGCATATACTGTACACTGTGCCGTCAGCTCGGGAAAAGCTATGGTGTTGCCGCAAGGCTGTCGCTGAGCTATGACTGTACATTTTACGCAATGCTGCTGTTAGCCATGCGGCCTGAATGCACCGGTTTTCACGAAGGGCGGTGCGTGGTGAATCCGCTGAAAAAATGTGTTTTCTGCAATGGCGGCGAGCAGGATTTTACGGCTGCGTCGGCACTGTCGGTTTTCATGACGTACCATAAGGTAAAAGACGACATTGCCGATTCTCATTCGTTCGGGAAAATACGGGGTTACCTGCTGCTTCCCGTTGCTTCCCACGCGAGGAAAAAAGCGGCGCGCGATTTCCCTGAAATGTCCCGTATCGTAGATTCCGCGATGGCGCTGCAGCAGCCCGCGGAACACAGTGCCGACGCCGGTGTGGATGCCTGTGCCGAGCCTACCGCGGTCATGCTCAGCCAGGTTTTAGCGTTAGCGGGAAATTCGGATGCCGGGCAGGAAAGTGCCGAAGTCCGTGTCCTCAGGCAGGTTGGCTATTTCCTCGGCAGATGGGTTTATATGATGGACGCGGCGGACGATATGGAAAAAGACGTGAAAACGCATTCGTTCAATCCTTTTGTGAAGCAGTATGGACTTGGCCCGGATTCAACAGGGGAAGCATTTGCCGCCGCCAAAGTGAAGGCGAACGGAGCCCTGAACATGACCCTTTCGCAGCTGATTGCTGCTTTCAATATATTAGACCTGAAACATTTCCAGCCCATTCTTGAAAATGTCATTGTGAAAGGGCTGCCCGCAATTCAAAAAGAGCGATTGTTTAAAGAGGAGAACGTGAATGGCAGATCCTTATAAAGTATTGGGAGTATCCCCGGACGCAACCGACGATGAAATAAAAGCGGCTTATCGCGAACTGGCCAAAAAATATCATCCGGACAACTACGCCGAAAGTCCACTTGCCGACTTGGCTGGGGAAAAAATGAAAGAAATCAATCAGGCGTATGATACCATTACGCAGGAACGCAAACAGCGGAAAAACGGAGGCGCTGCCTCAGCTTCTTCCGCCCGATCGTCCTACAATCCTTCCGGCTATGCCGGCTACGGCTATTACGGCTCCGGTTCCAGCTTCAGTGATGTGCGCAACCTGATTATGGCGGGCCGCATAGCCGATGCGGAGCAGATTTTGAATGGCGTCCCGTCGGAATCGCGCAATGCGGAATGGTATTTCCTGAAGGGAACGATTCTTTACAAACGCGGCTGGCTTGAAGAAGCATATACTCATTTTGAACGGGCCTGCGCGATGGACCCGAATAATACGGAGTTTCGGACCGCCTATAATCAGGTGAACGCACAGCGCAGCGGCGCTTACGGCGGTTATAACCCGAATGTCGGGGGCAGAAGCGGCTGTGATGCCTGCGATGTCTGTACCACTCTGTGGTGTGCGGATTGCTGCTGTGAGTCCATGGGCGGCGACCTGATCCCCTGCTGCTGATACTGATAGACAGGAAAAGGAGGTACCCGGTTGCACAGAAGTATGCGCGTTGCTTTTTGCGGGGTATTGACCGCGCTTTGTGTTCTGCTGATGTTTATGACCGGACTGATTCCGGTCGGAACTTATGCGCTGCCTGCTTTTTCCGGTATCCTTTTGATTGCCGCAGTGATTGAGCTGGGCGCGTCGTGGGCGTGGCCGGTTTATATTGCGTCTTCGGCGCTTTCCCTGCTGATTGCGGCGGACAAAGAAGCTGTGATGCTTTATATTCTGTTTTTTGGCTATTACCCGATTTTAAAGGCCTTGATCGAAAAGAAAGACTTTCCTAAATTTTTGTCCTATCTGATAAAATTTACGGTATTCAATGTGGCCATGGTGCTGGGATATTTTATAAGCATCTGGGTTTTGGGCGTTCCGCAGGACAGTTTTGTCATATTCGGCGTAAATCTTCCGATGGTATTTCTGATCCTCGGGAATATAACATTTGCAGTGTACGATTATGCAATTTCAACGCTGGTGATTTCTTATATGAAAAAAATTCATAAACCCATCAGCCGTTGGCTGCATTTAAAATAAAAGGCAAACCTTCTGTGTAAACTGAATTTATTTCGGTGCCGCCGTGCTTCGCCCGTTAGAAAGCCTGAAGGGACTTTTGATTTTTTATAGCTATTTTAATGATTTAAACTGATATATCAATGCATAGATGAATTTTTTGAAAGTTCTTCCTGCAAAAAATAATATAAAAACACTTGATTTTTATTTGCTTTCGAATTACTATGAATAGCGGGAGTTGGTAAAATGAACAGTTTATTAGTGAATCGAATTCAGAAACAAATGCCTGAATTTTCTAAAGGACAAAAATTAATTGCCAAATATATTGAAGAGCATTACGACAAAGTCGCCTTTATGACAGCTTCCAAATTGGGGGCGACCGTTGGTGTGAGCGAATCAACCGTTGTGCGTTTCGCTACCGAAATCGGCTATGAGGGTTACCCGGAGCTGCAGCAGGCCATGCAGGAAATGATCCGCAGCAGGCTGACATCTGTACAGCGTATGGAAGTAACGGCTAACCGTATTGGCAACAATGATGTGCTTGACTCCGTATTCAATCAGGATATGGACGTAATTCGCAGAACGATGGAGGAAACTTCGCACAAAGCGTTTTACAGCGCGGTTGATGCCATTGTTGCCGCGCGTAAGATTTATATTATCGGTGCGAGGAGCTCGCTCGCGTTGGCGTCGTTTTTATCCTATTACTTTAATCAGATTTTTGAAGGAGTCTGTCTGGTACAGGCTACAAGCGAAGAAGAAATATTTGAGCAGATGATTCGAGTGGATGAAAGCGACGTTGTAATCGGAATCAGTTTCCCGCGCTATTCCCGCAAAGCTGTGAAAGCCATGAATTTTGCACACAAACGCGGCGCTACGGTCATTGCGATTACGGACAGCACGCTGTCGCCTCTGGCTGAACCCGCCGACAATCTGCTGCTTGCTCGCAGCGATATGGCGTCCATTGTTGATTCCCTTGTCGCGCCGCTCAGTTTAATCAACGCGCTGATCGTGACCACGACGCTCAAGAAATCGAAGGACGTGGCGAATCTGTTCCAGTCCCTGGAAAATATCTGGGACGAATACGGAGTCTATGAAAAGGTGGATGGTAGCTCTGAATCAAACGAAACCCTTACAATATGATATTGCGGTGATCGGCGGCGGCGCGGCGGGCCTAATGGCCGCCGGTACTGCGGCCCGCCGCGGGCTGCGCGTTTGCCTGATTGAAAAAAAGGATCGGCTGGGCCGGAAAATATTAATTACCGGCAAGGGAAGATGTAACCTGACAAATTACTGCGACGAACAGACGGTGATCGCTTCCGTGCCGACAAACGGGCGTTTTCTTTATAGTGCTATCCATCAGTTTACCCCGCGGGATACCATTGACTTTTTTGAAGGCATGGGGCTGCCGACTAAGGTCGAACGCGGCAACCGTGTTTTCCCGCAGTCTGACAAAGCGTCCGATGTGGCGGACAGGCTGTCGGCCTTTGCCCGGCACGGTGGGGCGGATACTTTAACGGGTGAAGTCAAAAACCTGCTTCTGCGCGATGCCGCCGTTTATGGGGTGGAGCTGCGTGACGGCACACAGATTTTTGCTTCGTCGGTCATTGTCTGCTGCGGCGGCGCCTCTTACCCCGGCACCGGTTCAACCGGCGACGGTTATCGCTTTGCCCGTCAGGCGGGTCACACGGTAACGCCGCTTCGGCCTTCCCTTGTTCCTTTGACGGTGGATGGAAGCGAATGCAGTGAAATGATGGGTCTTTCGCTGAAAAATGTGGCTTTGCGTGTCTTCGATACAGAAAAAAAGAAACAGATTTATGAAGATTTTGGCGAAATGCTTTTTACGCACTTCGGCCTTTCCGGCCCGATTGTGTTAAGTGCCAGCGCGCATATGCGTGATATGGCGCCCGGGCGCTATCAGGTTTCCATTGACCTGAAACCGGCGCTCAGCCCGGAGCAGCTGGATTTACGGCTGCAGCGTGACTTTGCTCAGAACCTGAACCGGGATTTCAGCAATTCGCTCGGCGCTTTGCTCCCGCGCAAAATGATTCCCGTACTGATTCAGCGGTCGGAAATTGCGCCCGAAACAAAGTGCAATCAGATTACGAAAGAACAGCGCCGCGCTTTTGCGGAGCTGCTAAAGTCGTTTACGCTGACGGTTTCCGGTTTTCGCCCCATTGAGGAGGCAATCGTCACTTCCGGCGGGGTAAAAGTATCCGAAATCAGTCCGAAGACGATGGAATCCAAACTGGTCGCCGGTCTGTATTTTGCAGGCGAGGTACTGGACGTGGACGCCTATACGGGCGGATTTAATCTGCAGATTGCGTTCAGCACCGGAAAGCTTGCCGCGGAGTCACTGCCACTTCCGGCGGGGGATGTTCCGCCTACGATAACAATAGACTAAGAATAGGAGGAATACCATGACTGCAATCGCCATTGACGGCCCGGCCGGCGCGGGAAAAAGCACCATCGCCCGCCGCGCTGCGAAGAAGCTGGGCTTTATTTATGTGGATACCGGCGCGATGTACCGCGCCATCGGTTTTTTTATGCTGAATCACGGGGTAGAGCCCGGAAACGCCGAGGCCGTTGTTCCGCTTTTGAATGAAGTCCGGGTAACCATCGCTTTTCGAAGAGGGGAACAGCGCGTGCTCCTTTGCGGGGAAGACATATCGGAACAAATCCGTACACCGGAGGTTTCCATGGCGGCTTCGGATGTTTCCGCGATTCCTGCGGTGCGTGAGTTTTTGCTTTCGCTCCAGCGTGGTCTTGCCGAAGAAAAAAGCGTTGTAATGGACGGGCGCGACATCGGTACGGTTGTGTTGCCGAATGCACAGATTAAGATTTTTTTAACCGCCTCGCCGGAAGAACGTGCAAAGCGGCGGTATGAGGAATTGCTGCAAAAGGGAACGGACGCGAAGTATGACGAAGTGCTGGCCGATTTGATTGCCCGCGATTATCAGGATTCCCACCGCGCCGTTGCGCCGCTGGTGCCGGCGCCGGGCGCCGTTATTGTCGACACGACCGGGAACACACTGGAACAGTCTGTTGAACAGCTTACCGGGCTGATCGTGAGCAGATTAAGCACCTGTTCTCATCAGGGGGAAAAGTAATGGCGGCGGGAGCGATGAAAACAGGTTCTCAAATAATCAGATGAAAACGGGTGATACTATGAAACGCACACCGCTTTACAATGTCGGAAAAATCGGGATTCAGTGGTTTGTGCAGTTATTTATACCGTCAAAGGTGAAAAACAAAGACCGTTTTCCCAAAGAGGGAAAGGTCATTGTATGTTGTAACCACATGGCGATGTCCGATCCGCTTCGCCTTGCGTTTGCGCAGCGCCGGCAGATTTATTATATGGCGAAAGCAGAGTTGTTTCATAACAAATTCGTCGCTGCGGTGATTTCCGCGCTGGGTGCGTTTCCCGTACAGCGGGGAAAAGGCGATAAGGCGGCAATGAACCGTGCTTCGCAGCTTTTGGAGGGCGGTCAGGCCGTTGGAATTTTTATTGAGGGAACCCGCTCCAAAACAGGTGATCTTCTTCCGCCAAAAGCGGGTGCCGTAATGCTTGCCCACAGCCATAACGCGCCAATTTTGCCGTGCTGCATTACGGCAAAGGGAGGAAAAACGCCCAGGCTGTTCCATAAATGCACAGTCTCTTTTGGGGAGCTGCTTACGCCGGAAGAACTCGGCTTAAAAGAAGGCTCGCTTTCGGAATTTCGCGCCGCTTCGCAGGAAGTGATGAATCGCATTGCCCAGCTTCGCGCACGCGATTTACACGATTTTGGGTAAAAGGGTCTGAATCATGTTTTACTTTTTTTGGATGAGGGCGATGACTCCGCTTGCAAGACTGATTTTTCCGTTTCATATTGAAGGCAAGAAAAATATTCCGAGACAGGGGAAATTCATTGTTTGCAGCAATCACAAGTCACTGATTGATCCGTTTCTGCTTGCGGTTCCGTTTCACAGGCAGATTCGCTATATGGCGAAATCAGAGCTGTTTGAGGATCACGGCCCCGTCGCGCGCTGGCTGCTTTACAAAATGGGAGCCTTTCCCGTAAGGCGCGGCAAAGGGGACGCCGAATCCGTGAAAAAAGCGCTGAATATTCTGCGGAAAGGCGGTATTGTCGGTGTTTTTCCACAGGGGAAATGTGTGTGGGATAATACGCCTTTTAAGCCGAAAGCGGGCGCGGTGATGATTGCACAGAAAGCGCAGGCTCCGATTCTGCCCGCCTGTATTTACTGTGATGGCGTGATTCGCCCGTTTCACCGTATTACCGTTCGTTTCGGCGAGGTGATTTCCACTGCGGCGCTGATGGGAACCGCGGATTCCCGCGAGCATACGCGTGAAGCCTCGCTGTTGCTGGCGAAGCGCATCAATCAATTGCTGGAGGAAAAATATTGAAGCTGTTTTTGGCAAAATCGGCGGGCTACTGTTTTGGTGTGGACCGTGCGGTCAATATGGTAAGCGGCCTTGCGGAGCAGGGGAAAGCGGTTTATACGCTCGGCCCGATTATTCACAACCCGCAGACCCTGGCTGATCTGGCGGATCGGGGCGTTCGGATTGTGGAATCGCCGCGCGAGGTTCCGGCCGACGGCACCTTGGTAATTCGCTCACACGGGGTGGCAAAGTCCGTGATGGATGAGGTTGCTGCACTGGGTATTGAATGTGTGGATGCAACCTGCCCGTTTGTCGCTAAAATTCATCAGATTGTTTCCCGGGCGGGTGAAAGGGGAGAAACCGTGCTGATTGCCGGTGATTCCAGTCACCCGGAGGTACAGGGGATTCAGGGTCACTGCAAAGGCCCGTGTTATGTGTTTAAAAATGCAGGTGAATTGAAGAATATTGTTGAAAATGTTCTAAATAATAACGATACGGCGGTTTGCGTGGTTGCACAGACAACATTCAGCGTGGCGGAGTGGGAAAATTGTTTGGAAATCCTGAAAAGGGTATATACAAATGCAACAATTTTTGATACAATATGTAATGCTACTGTAAATCGTCAGTCGGAATCGGCTCTTCTGTCGCAAAATTGCGACATTATGATTGTCATAGGGGGCAGGCAAAGCTCCAATACCGCAAAATTACGCGATGTGTGCAGCAAAAACTGTACGACATATTTAATTGAATCCGCGGACGAGCTACCGCTGTCGGCTCTGAAAGAAGCTGACCGTATTGGCATTACTGCCGGGGCATCTACACCGGCAAGCATTATAAAGGAGGTACTTGATACCATGTCAGAAATTATTGAGGGCGCAGAGCAGAATTTAATGGAGAATAATGCCGAGGGGAACTTCGAGGAAATGCTGGAAGAGTCCCTAAAAAATTTAAATACAGATGAGAAAGTACGCGGTGTTGTTGTCGGCATTACTCCGAGCGAAGTCTATGTCGATGTCGGCAGAAAACAGGCCGGTTTCATTCCGGTGTCCGAGCTGTCCGCCGACCCGAACGTAAAACCGGAAGATCTGTTAAAAGTCGGCGATGAAATTGACCTTTTGATTATGCGCACCAACGATCAGGAAGGCACGATTATGCTTTCCAAGAAGCGTCTTGACGCTGTAAAGGGATGGGAAACCGTCGCTGCTGCAGAAGAGAGCGGTGAAGTTCTGACTGGTGTCGTTACCGAAGTCATCAAGGGCGGCGTGATTGCCGTAACCAACGGAATCCGCGTGTTTATTCCGGCTTCTCAGGCAACCGCTTCCCGCAGTGACTCCCTTCAGGATCTGCTGAAACAGGAAGTGAAGTTCCGCATTATTGAAGTGAACCGTGGCCGCCGCCGCGCAGTCGGTTCCATCCGTTCCGTCCTAAAGGACGCACGCAAGGAACAGGCCGAAAAATTCTGGGAAACTGCGGAAGAGGGCAAGGAATACACCGGTGTTGTGAAGTCTTTGACTTCCTACGGCGCGTTTGTTGACCTCGGCGGTATTGACGGTATGATTCATATCTCCGAGTTGTCTTGGGGAAGAATCAAGCATCCGTCCGAAATTGTGAATGTGGGTGATACCGTCACCGTTTACATTAAGAGCCTCGATCAGGAAAAGGGCAAGATTTCCCTTGGCTACAAACGTTCGGAAGATAATCCGTGGGAAGTTCTGAAACGTGATTATCCGGTCGGAACCGTCACTGATGTTACTGTTGTCGGCATGACAACCTTCGGCGCATTTGCAAGAATTATCCCCGGCATCGACGGATTGATACATATATCCCAGATTGCCGACCACAGAATCGAAAAGCCGCAGGATGCCCTGAAGATCAACGATGTTGTAAAGGCCAAGATTACAGATATTGATTTTGACAAAAAGCGCGTCAGCCTTTCCATTCGTGCGCTCCTTGAGCCCGCAGAAGAGGCCGCCGCACAAGACGAAACGACTGCTGAATAAGGATTTCTAAATTGATTTTTAGGCACAAAGAGCTTTGTTTCTTTGTGCCTTATTTTTTGATTGTTGGATTCAGCAATAGAATTTTATCACCCTTTGATTCCCTCTGAGTATTATGATACCATAGGCAGTTTACTGCCTAGGTCAGGTTACTGCCTATGTCAGTTTATTTGAAAACAGAACCAATCTCCATTTTCTTGGATGTTTTCTAAAGTGAACCGACTGTAAGGCCACAAGGAGGGATTATTGTGAGAAGATGGCATAATTCCTATCCCCGGCGGTATGGGTACCGAAAAGCCGCCGTGATTTTTGTCTTTATATTTGCTTTTATTCTGTTTTTGGACCATCAGCTCCGCCCGATTTACGAATCCGTCGCTACTAACCAGGCAAAGGCACAGTCCATTGCTCTCATCAACGGTGCTGTCGCGGAGGAACTGAAGAAGAACACGGTTTCTTATACGGACTTGGTCACGGTGGAGCGCAATAATTCAGGGGAAATTCTTGCGATTACCACCAACATGGTCAAGATGAACGAACTGAAAGCGGTTATTATGAAGGATGTTCAGAAACAGCTTGGCGACGATGCGCATATAAGTGTCGGTGTTCCGCTCGGCACATTGCTGGGCAATGATTTCATACATGGATTCGGGCCCAAAATCCCGCTCAGCGTGTCGCTCAACGGCAATATTAACGCGGATTTTAAAAGCTCTTTTGAATCGGCGGGAATCAACCAGACAAAACATCAGATTTATCTGAACATACATACCAGCGTCTACTCATTCATACCGGGGTTTAATACCACGACGGAAGTGGAAACGAATATCCCCGTTGCCGAGACAATTATCGTGGGGCAGGTGCCGCAGGTTTTTGCCAATGTAAATTAGGTCTTGTTTTAAAATCCATTTTTAATCTAAAAATTACAAACAAGACTTAGCACATATTTTTATGCAGAAGCGCATTTTATCCTGCGTGTATTGGAACGCGAGAATTTGTAAAAAGTATTCCTGAGAAGAAAAGAATAGCGGGAGTGGATATAAAATGGACTTTCAGGAAGCGCAAAAGCGCGCCGCTGAATTAGCGGCGCAGATTAAATACCACAATCAGAAATATTATGTGGAGGACGCGCCGGAAATTGACGACTATGAGTACGACATGCTCTATCGTCAGCTTCAGCAGCTTGAAGCCGAGTTTCCTCAGCTTGTTACACCGGATTCCCCTACGCAAAAGGTCGGCGGTGCACCGGTCAATAAATTTGACCCGGTCGTGCACACCGTACCGATGGAAAGTCTACACGACTCCTTTTCCGAAGCGGAGCTTGCCGATTTTGACCGGCGCGTCAGGGCGGCTGCGGGCGCCCCGACCTACATTGTGGAGCCGAAGTTCGACGGGCTTTCCGTGTCGCTGGAGTACCGTGACGGCCTGCTTGTACGCGGCTCTACCCGCGGTGACGGAACTGTGGGGGAGGATGTAACGGAAAATATTCGTACCATCCGTACGGTGCCGAAAAAGCTGAACGAGCCGCTGCCTTTTCTGGAGGTGCGCGGCGAGGTTTATATGTCCCACGAAAGCTTTGCAAAGCTTTGCGAGCGGCAGGAGTTGAATGACGAGAAACCGTTTAAAAATCCCCGCAACGCGGCGGCCGGTTCGCTTCGCCAGAAAAATTCGCAGGTTACGGCTTCCCGCGTGCTGGATATTTTCGTATTTAATGTGCAGCAGGTAAACGGCGCGGAGCTGCACGGACATAAGGAATCGCTGGATTTCCTCAAAAGTCTGGGTTTTGCCGTTCCGCCGTTTTACAAAGCCTGTGATACCATTAAAGAGGTTGTGGAAGAAGTCCGGCGCATCGGCGAACTGCGTGGTTCGCTTGACTATTCCATCGACGGGGCGGTTGTCAAGGTGGATTCGTTTGCCCAGCGTGAGCTGCTGGGCAGTACAGCGAAGTTTCCAAAATGGGCGGAAGCGTATAAATACCCGCCGGAGGAAAAGCAGACCCGGCTGCTGGACATTGAAATCAATGTCGGACGCACCGGCGTGCTGACTCCGACCGGTGTATTTGAACCGGTCAGTTTGGCGGGGACTACCGTGAGCCGCGCAACACTCCATAATGAAGACTATATTCGTGAAAAAGATATCCGTATCGGCGATACGGTTGTTCTGCGCAAGGCAGGGGAAATTATTCCCGAAGTCGTTTCCGTTGTTTCCCACCAGGAGGATTCAGCGCAGTATGAGATGCCGGCTGATTGTCCGTCCTGCGGAGCGCCGGTCGTCCGCGCGGCGGGGGAAGCCGCGACCCGCTGCACGAACCCGGAATGCCCGGCTCAGCTTCTGCGCCATATCATTCACTTCTCAAGCCGCGACGCAATGGATATTGAGGGTCTCGGCCCCGCCATGGTGGAACAGCTGGTTTCGGAAAAGCTGCTCACTTCGCCCGCCGACCTGTATGAATTGCAGCAAAGTCAGCTGATGGCGCTGGAGCGCGTAGGGGAAAAGTCCTCGCAAAATCTAATTGACGCCATTGACCGTTCCAAAGAAAATGATCTGTACCGCCTGATTTTCGCTTTGGGGATCCCGCATGTCGGCCTGAAAGCGGCTAAGCTTCTGGCCGGGTACTACCGCAGCATGGACGCGATCTTTGCGGCAACCGCGGAGGAAATCGCACAGATAGAAGGTTTCGGCGGGATTATCGCGCAGAGCGTTTCCGAGTTTTTCCTGCTGCCGAACACGGCGCATCTGGTTGGCAGACTGCGCGACGCGGGGGTCAATATGCAAAGCAAAGCAGTGATGACTGACAATCGCTTCGCGGGTAAAACATTTGTGCTGACGGGCACGCTGCCTACCCTAACCCGGGCAGAGGCGAGCGCCGCCATAGAAAAGTGCGGGGGAAAAGTTTCCGGCAGCGTATCCAAAAAGACGGATTATGTGCTCGCCGGGGAAGACGCGGGCAGCAAGCTTTTAAAGGCACAGCAGCTTGGCGTCTCCATCATTACGGAAGATGAGTTCAGCCAAATGCTGGAATAATTTCGAATTTATTTTATAAAAATGCTGTTGCATAGTAAGTAGATATACGAACCCAAACTGGGTGTTAGAAAATGAATGAAAATTCATTTTCTAACACCCAGTTTCTTTTTGCTTTCTTGTCCACAATATGGTTCTAACATTGCAAAGTTGTCCATATTTATGGGGTATAAGGAGGACAAGGCAATGGAGAATTTTAACGAATCCCGATTTGACTCGGCGGCGGGTGTGCTGAGCGAGCGAATCAAGCTGCTGGTTCAGCGGCTGCCCATCGATGTGAAAAGACAGACACAGGAACTCAGGCTGCGCGTCAACAGGCCGGTTTGCGTCTGCTGTACGGGCGGAATTTATTTTTTATCCCACAGCGGAAGGCTGATCTGCCGCCCGGAAGGCGAAATGATCCTTGCGGAAAAAGAAGATATTGAAGCGAGTTTTCGCAATATATGCAGTTACTCCATTTATAGCCACCAGAATGAAATACGCAACGGCTACATCACGCTTTCCGGCGGTCACCGCGTGGGCATCAGCGGCACCGCGGTTTGCCGCGACGGCGAAATCACCGGTATGCGCGACATCTCTTCCGTCAATATCCGCATTGCACGGGAGGTACCCGGCGCGGCGGACGAACTGTTCCGGGTCCTCAAAAATACAATCTCCGGCGGGCTGCTGCTGGCGGGTGCTCCGGCAAGCGGAAAAACAACCATTCTGCGCGACATTGCGCGCCAGCTTTCCAACGGAAGCTGCGGCGACCTGAAAAAAGTAACCGTGGTAGACGAGCGCGGCGAGCTGGCAGGTACCTACATGGGAGTGCCGCAAAACGACCTCGGCTCCTGCAGCGACATACTCGACGGTTACCCGAAAGCAGAAGGAATTCTTCAGGCGATCCGCTCGCTTTCACCGGAATACATCGTCTGCGACGAATTGGGCGGAAATGATGAAGTCCGGGCGGTGGAACAGGGGCTCAACGCCGGCGTTAGTATGATTTCCAGTATTCACGCAGGCACTATAGAGGAGTTTATCCGCAAGAATCAAGCGGTTCAATTATTGGAAACGGGCGCGTTTGGCAGCGTCGCCATGCTGGGAGGACACGAGAAACCGGGGATCCTCATCGGAATTTATAAGGCAGGTGATTTGCTTGCTGAAGCTCATAGGCGCTTTGATGCTGATCGTGGCGGGAACGCTCGCGGGCTGTATGGAGTCGCGTAAGCTCGCCGCCCGGGTGATCGATCTGGAGGCATTCCTGCGCTTTCTTTCCCGCACACAGACGGAGATTCGCTTCGAGGCGCTTCCCGTGGAGCAAATCGTGCGGCGGCACGGCGGGGAGCTGAATTTTCTGCGTATCTGTGCGCGCGGCTGCACACAGGGAAAGTCGTTTTCCGCGGCTTGGGAGGAGAGTGTCGCAAAAGGCGCAAAGGACAGCGGATTCCTTCCGAGCGATATTGAGCTGCTGCAGGGCTTTGGCCGCGAGTTCGGCGCAACCGATGTGGAAGGCCAGCTTTCACACTGCGCGCTGTACACCGAGCTTGTCAGTGAACACCTGAGAAAAGCACGGGAGGAAAAAGAAAAAAAGTCGAAGCTTTACCGGTCATTGGGTATTTTCGGCGGAGTGGCTGCGGCGATTGTGCTGTGGTAAAAATGGAGGAGGAAGTTTGAGAAACGCGATTTCAAACTTGGCAGAGAAGGGATGGTCATAAAAATGGATGTTGACTTTATTTTTAAGATTGCCGCCATTGGAATCATTGTTGCGGTGCTGAACCAGCTGCTTGTTCGTTCCGGCCGCGAAGAGCAGGCAATGATGACGAATCTGGCGGGGCTGATTGTTGTGCTGATGATGATCGTGCAGCAGATCGACGTCCTATTTAAAACCATTAAAACCCTGTTCGGGTTATAGCTATGAATATCATAGGAATCGCCGGGATTGCCATCATCGCCGCCGTGCTGTCCGCCATGATCAAACGGTATCATCAGGAGTACGCGATTTTGATCAGCATCGCCGCAGGCATTATCATTCTGTTTGAAATTTTCGCGAATATTTCGCCTGCCGTGAAGCAAATCAACACGCTTGTTTCCGCTTCGGGACTGTCGTCGGAATATCTCGTGATCCTGTTCAAGTCGCTTGGAATCTGCTTTTTGGCGCAGTTTGCGGCGGATTCCTGCCGAGACGCGGGGGAAAGCGCGCTGGCTTCCAAGGTGGAGCTCGCCGGAAAAATTTCGATCGTGATCCTGTCTCTGCCGCTTTTTGAAAGCATTGCAAAAACAGCGGTCGGGCTCATAGGTACATAGCCATGAAAAAAATAGTTTGCATGTTCTTTGCGGTCGCATTTATTTTTCTGTTTCCGCTTTCGGCGTTCGCTGCGGACAACCAGCCCGACTATTACAGCCAGCAGCTTCAGGAAAGCGGGGCGCGGGATCTGACGGATCAGCTTCCCGAAGAAACACGCAATTCGCTGGAGCAGATAGGAATTACGGGAACCGATTGGCAGAGCATTACGGCAATTACGCCTCAGAATCTGTTCCAACAGGTCGTCTCCATGGTGGGGGGGAATGTGAAAGAGCCGCTCAGAGCAGCGGTATCCGTCGTTGCGATGATGCTGATCTGCGCGCTGCTGAACGGAATGAAGCTTTCCTTTGGGGACAGGCCGATGAGCGGCGTGATCGGCCTTGTGGGAACGCTGTGTGTCACGGTTGTTGTCATACAGCCGGTCGTCTCCTGCATCGCAAACGCCGCCAATGTGATTCACGCCGCCGCTGATTTTTTGCTTGCCTGTGTCCCCGTACTTGTGGGCATTATGATTGCGGCGGGGCAGCCTGTTTCCGCGAACTCCTACAATTTACTGATGATGGCGGCAGGGAATGTGATTTCGTTGCTGTCGGCAGACGTTCTTGTACCGCTGATGAATATTTTTCTGGCGATATCCACTGTATCCGCGGTATCGCCCAATCTCGGCCTGGGCGGGCTTTGCGCCGCGTTCCATAAAGTAGTGAAGTGGGCGATGGGCTTCTGCATGACGATTTTTTCAGGCCTGCTCACGATTCACAGCGTGGTTGCCGCTTCGGCGGACAGCGCCACGGCCAAAGCGGCAAAGTTTGTTGTAAGCAACGCCGTGCCGATTGTGGGCAGCGCTCTGGGCGACGCTGTTCAAAGCATCAACGCCTGCCTGAAGCTGCTGAAATCCGGCGTCGGTGCGTTCGGAATTCTCGCGGGGATTTTTATTTTTCTGCCGGTGTTAGTCCAATGTACAGCTTGGATTATTACGCTGCATGTCTGCTCCGGAATCGGCGAAGTATTTGAGCAGAAAGAAATCTCTTTGATTCTGAAATCCGCCGGTACCGTACTGGAAACAATGCTCAGCATTACGCTCTGCTGTATGGCGATCCTTACGGTTTCCACCGTTGTCATTCTAATGATCGGAGGCGGTGCGTCATGAACGCGGTCAGGGAGTGGGCCGCCGCCATCTGCATGGCGGTGCTCGCGGCGGCAATGCTGCAAAATATTGTGCCGAACGGCTCCATGGAGCGGATGATCCGTTTTGTAATCGGTGCGTTTGTTGTCTGTGTTCTGATTCAGCCTGTTTCAAGTATTGTCCCGCAGATCAGCGTCGATTTTCAGCAGTCCGCGCAAAATGAAACGAATACCCACTTGCAGGATACGGTCAACCGTCAGATGAGTGATGCCGCGCAGCAGAGCATCCACAATCTCGTCATTTCGGAGCTGAGCCAAATCAATATAAAATGTGAAAATGTTTCCGTAAATATGGATACTCACGAGGATGGCAGCATATCAATTAACCAAGTGATTGTGACGCTTGCAAAAGGATATGATGCTTACTGCGGCACCGCGGCGGAGCGTCTGGAAAAAGTGACGGGACTGAAAATGGAGGTAAAACCCTATGGATGATAAGGAGAAAAAAGGGACGCTTTTCGATAAGCTGGCGAGCAATGATAAATACCGCACAGTGATTGTGGTCGTCTGCATCGTCGGAATCGCGCTGATTTTCCTCTCCGGCTTTTTTAAAAGCAGTTCTCCCCAAAAGGCGGAATCCTCACCGCAGTCCTCTGTCACGGCAGACCAGTACGCAGATCAGATGGAAACAAAGCTGACGGGCATCATAACCGGAATTCAAGGCGTCGGCACAGCGAGGGTGCTTGTAACGCTGGAGCGGAACACAGAGTATGTTTACGCGACCGAAGAAAAAACAAGCAACCAGACAACAGAGGATAAATCAGGTTCGTCTTCAGTTAAAAATCAGGTTAATGACAGCACCGACAGGAAATACATCGTGATAAAGGATGCCGATGGGTCGCAGAAAGCGCTGGCGGTAACCGAGGTGCAGCCAATCGTGAAAGGTGTGGTCGTGGTATGCGACGGCGGCGATAATCCGGCCGTGCAGGAAAATGTCATCAGTACGGTAACAACGGCGTTGGACATTTCTTCCGCGCGGGTGTGTGTCATAAAAGCAAAATAATTTGAAACAGGAGGAATTGATTTATGAATATGGGAAAACGTCAGCTCGTACTAGCGGCTTTGGTTGTCGCGCTCGGTGCGGCGGTCTATTTAAATTGGCAGTTTGCGGGCGATAATCAGCTGCTGGCAACCAACGCGGCCACGAATGCTTCTTCTTCCGCCCATACTCTGGGGGAAGCACAGCTTGTGGAGGGGTCGGCGGTTTCCGGTAAACCAGAATCCGCGGCCTCCGGCACTTCGTCCGCTGTGAAGGCCAGCACGGAGAATTATTTCTCCCAGGCGCAGCTTGCCCGCCGTCAGACCCACGACGCGGCGGTGGAAACACTGACAAAAATAATCAAGGACAGCAATACGGGCGACGCGGCGAAGAAAGAAGCGGTCGACAAAGCCGCCGTGATTGCGCAGAACAGCATTCAGGAATCGAACATTGAATCGCTGATTAAGGCAAAAGGTTTTTCGGACTGCCTTGTATTCCTGCAAAACGGCGAATGCAGCGTGGTAGTCAAATCGAAGGACTCCGAGCAGAACGCGGCAATCATCATCAAGGACATTGTTGCGGGTCAGTCAGGCGTTACTTTCGATAAGATCAAAATTAATTTTGTATAGGAATCATTTTTCCGGCTTCCACTATTGGTTTTTTAAGAACACTGTGATATAATACATGTGTGGAAGTTTGAAAATATAATCGAAACGATTGAACCCTCCACAGATTCGTGGAGGGTTTTTTATTTACAAAATTCTAATATTTTGCATATAGGCGTCCGTTTTCCGGCGCCGGAAATGCCCGAACAAAGTACGAAAACGGAGGAAATATGAAAAGACGCGAAGCGAGGGAACAGGCCTTTATCCTGATTTTTGAACGAAGTATCAATCACGACACCGTCGACGAAATCATTGATACCGCGGAAATGTCCAGCGAAATCAGAATTGATGCGTTTACAGAAAAGCTGGCGCGCGGGGCAGAGCAAAAAGAAGCCCTTCTGGACGGGTATATCGAAAAGAATATCCGCGGCTGGAAAATGAGCCGGCTGTCAAAAGTTTCGCTTGCGCTGCTGCGCATGGCAATTTACGAAATTCTTTTCGAATCGGATATTCCGGTCAGCGTGTCGATCAACGAAGCCGTCGACCTGGCGAAAAAGTACGGCGGCGGTGACGACGCACCCTTTATCAACGGCGTGCTGGGCTCCGTAGCGAAAGCAGTGGAAGAGACCCATGAGTGAGCTGCTTGGTATTGATACCAGTAATTACACGACTTCCGCCGCTTTATTTCAGGACGGCGAGGTTTGCCAGCGGAAGAAGCTCCTCCCCGTGAAGGCAGGGGAGCTCGGCCTTCGCCAGAGCGACGCGGTATTTCATCATGTGCAGCAACTGCCGCAGGTGCTGGAGGCGCTGCTCGGGCAGTCGCAGTCCATCCGCGCGGTGGGCGTTTCCGACCGGCCGCGCGACGCGGAAGGCTCTTATATGCCCTGTTTTACCGTGGGTCTTGGCACCGCAAAGGCGATTTCGCTTTCGCTCGGCGTACCTCTGTACACGTTTTCCCACCAGGCAGGGCATATTGCTGCAGCGCTTTACTCGGCTGGAAAGCTTGATTTGCTTTCGAATCCGTTTCTTGCGTTCCACGTTTCCGGCGGGACGACAGAAGCGGTACTGGTAACGCCGGACGAAGAACGTATTTTTCAGGTTCGCCTTGTCGCGCGCTCACTGGATTTAAAAGGCGGACAGGCTGTTGACCGCGTCGGTGCGCTGCTCGGGCTGGATTTTCCGGCGGGCAAGGCATTGGAACAGCTGGCGCTTCAGTCGACGGCGCGCTTTTCCATCCGCCCGTCCATGAAAGGCGCGGACTGCTCGCTTTCCGGCATTGAAAATCAGTGCGCCGCCATGCTTCGCGCCGGGAAACCGAAGGAAGACATTGCTTCCTACTGTTTGCAGTCGCTGTGTGCCGCGCTTGACGCAATGACCACCGTGCTGCGGAAGGAGCACGGAAAGCTGCCGCTTGTGTTTGCGGGTGGGGTGATGTCCAACAGCCTGATCCGCAAAGTGCTGACGGAAAAATACGGCGCATATTTTGCCGCGCCGGAGTTTGCGGCGGACAATGCCGCGGGTATTGCGGTGTTAACCTCCTTCACGGAGCAGCGCCGCGCGCAATGATTTTATAAGGGGGATTATGATGCAGACACCTGCCGTATTGACTGTAACACAGTTGAATACTTACCTCAAATCCCTGTTTGACGGTGATGAAAACTTGAACCATGTATTTTTGAGCGGTGAAATCTCGAATTTTACCAATCATTATAAATCGGGACATTTTTATTTCTCCCTGAAAGACGATAAAAGCGTGATCCGCGCGGTGATGTTTGCGCAGAATGCCCGCCGTGTGCGCTTTTCACCGCAGGACGGAATGAAAGTCATTATACGGGGCAGAGTAAGCGTATATGAGGCGACCGGGCAGTATCAGCTGTATGTTGAGGACATGCAGCCGGACGGCGTCGGCGCGCTGAACCTTGCGTTTGAACAGCTGAAGACAAAGCTGGAGGCGGAGGGCCTCTTTGCCGCCGAGCGGAAACGCCTGCTGCCGCGCTTCCCGAAACGCATCGGGGTGATTACCTCCCCAACGGGCGCGGCCGTGCACGATATTACAACGATTCTGGCACGGCGGTATCCGCTGGCGGAAGTGATCCTCTGCCCGGTTCTGGTGCAGGGGGCGGGGGCCGCCCCGCAGCTTGTGGACGCTCTGCGGCGCTTTAACCGCCTTGCGTGCGCCGATGTGCTGATTCTGGGGCGCGGCGGCGGTTCGCTTGAGGATTTGTGGCCGTTTAACGAAGAAAGTGTTGCGCGGGCGGTTGCCGCTTCCGAAATTCCGGTCATTTCGGCTGTCGGTCACGAAACGGATTTTACAATTTGTGACTTTGTCGCCGACCTTCGCGCACCTACGCCCTCCGCTGCGGCGGAGCTTGCCGTGCCGGACTGCGAAGAACTGGCGGCCTCTGTGCGTTATGACGCATTTCGGCTGAAGCAGAGTATGGACGCTAAGGCGGAATCGCTGCGGCAGCAGCTGGACGGCATCACGTCCGCTTACTCTTTTCGCCGCCCGCAGGAGTGGATTGAGCTGCAGCGAATTCGTGTTGACCGGCTTTCAAGCAGGCTTTCCAATGGAATGGAGCGAAAAATCGGCGAGGCAAAATCCGGGCTTGCCCTCACGGGCGGTCGGCTCAACGCGCTTAGCCCGCTCGCAACCCTGTCGAGGGGATATTCTATCGTTTATGACCGCGACCGTCAGACGATTACCAGTATCCGCCAGGTTCAGGCCGGGGAACCATTTTCCGTCTTATTGAAGGACGGTAAATTCAGCGGAACGGTTGAGAGCAGGGAAGAAAATGTGGATATTACAAAGTGAATTTTGATTCATTATGAATATCCGCGTTATGCTAAGGTTTGTACATTCATTCATTGTGCAGCAGACCGAGAAAGGGTGGTCATACGCATGAATAAAAATATGAGTTTTGAAACCGCGATCAAGCGGTTGGAAGAAATTGTGGATAAGCTGGAAAACGGGGAGGAGAGCCTTGATAACTCATTGAAATTGTTCGAGGAAGGTTCCGCGCTTGCTTCTCACTGTTACGGAAAGCTTCAGAATGCGGAACAGAAGATCAAACAGATTACCGATCTTGAGACGGGCGAAGAAAAGGATATGGCAGATGAGTGATAAGCATAAACAGCATGAGCTGAATTACCAGATCGCGATTGAGGAATATTTGAATACCCTCCTGCCCGAGGAGGATATACGGCAGTCGGAACTGATCCGCGCCATGCGCTACAGCCTGCTCGCCGGGGGCAAACGGATTCGCCCGATTCTCGTACTGGAGTTCTGCCGTATCTGCGGCGGGAATGTGGAAACTGTGCTTCCCTTTGCCTGCGCGGTGGAAATGGTACACACCTATTCGCTGATTCACGACGATCTTCCCTGTATGGACAATGACGACCTGCGGCGCGGCCGCCCCTCCAACCATAAGGTTTTTGGGGAGGATATTGCTCTGCTTGCGGGCGACGCGCTTCTGACATTCGCTTTTGAAACGATGCTTTCACCGGAAGCCGTGAGCGCCGTCGGCGCGCAGCGTGCGGCCGCCGCCGCAGGAATACTCGCCTCCGCTGCCGGTGCATATGGCATGGTGGGCGGTCAGGTGATTGACCTGAAAAGCGAGGGTACGGCGGTTTCCCTTGAAACGCTGAAGGTCATGGACGAGTGCAAGACCGGTGCGCTGATTGCCGCGTCCGCTAAAATGGGCTGTGTGCTTTCCGGCGCAGATGAGAAGCGACTTGCTGCTGCTGAAAAATACGCGCAGGCGCTCGGGCTTGCATTCCAGATTGTGGACGATATTCTGGATGTTACCGGTGACACGAAAACGCTCGGAAAACCGGTCGGCAGCGACACCGGTAATGACAAAAGCACTTACGTGAGCCTTCTCGGCCTTGAAAATGCAGAGAAGGCGGCGGAAGACCTTACAAGGTCGGCTGTTGCGGCACTGGACTGCTTTGGGCAGGAGGGCGAGTACCTTGCCGTTCTGGCGCAGCGGTTAGCTGAGCGGCAGAAATGACAAAAACGGTGCTGCGCTTGCGCAGCGGCAGAAATAGCGGAAACCGCACCACGCAGGGAATTTGTGAATCAATTTATTGACAAAATTGACTCTATATGTTATTATTGATAAGCCGCATATTACGGGCTTTAAGCGGGTGACCCGCCCGATAGTAGCGAGATTAGTGAAAAGGCAGGACCTTTTATTCATGTTTGCAGTGATTGAAACAGGCGGCAAGCAGTACAAGGTACAGAATGACGACGTCATCTATATTGAAAAGCTTGCAGTGGAAGAGAATTCCGAAGTCAACTTCAAAGTAGTCGCGGTTTCCGGCGACGACGGACTGAAAGTCGGCGCACCCTATGTGGAAGGCGCTACCGTAACAGGAAAAGTTCTGAAAAACGGTAAACAAAAAAAGATTACGGTCTTTACTTACAAGTCCAAAAAGAATGAAAAACGCAAGATGGGCCACAGACAGCCCTACACCAAGGTTCAGATTACCGCAGTCAACGCGTAAGTCATTATGATTCGCGCGGAGTTTTTTACTCAGGACGACGGTCGGCTGACCGGGTTTCGGGTGACCGGTCACAACGGCACTGCGGGCAATGACATTCTTTGCGCGGCGGTTTCCTCCGCAGCGTATATGACTGCCAATACCGTAACCGATGTGATTCATGTGAACGCCGAAATCACCGTGGAAGACGGGTACATGCTGGTACGGGTAACACCGGGGCAGGCAAATGACTGCCGCAGCATTTTTGAGGGTTTTAAGCTCCATTTACAGGGGCTTGAAGAACAGTATCCAAAAAATATTAAAGTATGCTATACGGAGGTGTAAAGAATGTTAAAGATAAATATTCAGCTGTTTGCTCATAAAAAGGGAATGGGTTCCACCAAGAACGGCCGTGATTCCGAGTCAAAGCGTCTTGGTGTGAAACGTGCGGACGGTCAGTTTGTTCTGGCCGGCAATATCCTTGTGAAACAGCGCGGAACACACATCCATCCGGGTGAAAACGTTGGAATCGGCTCGGATGACACACTGTTTGCTCTTGTCAGCGGCAAGGTGAAGTTTGAGCGCGTTGGCCGCGACCGCAAAAAGGTCAGCGTTTACGCAGAACAGTAAGTTGTTTCCACGAGTTCAAAACCCGGGCTTCCGCCCGGGTTTTTTTGGCTTTGTGGTTATACTAAAAATATAATGATTTTAATGAAACGGCGGTATCAGTTCGGATGTTTATAGACAGTGCAAAAATAAAAATCAAAGCGGGTGACGGCGGCGCCGGTGCCGTTTCGTTTCACCGCGAAAAATTCGTAGCCTCCGGCGGGCCGGACGGTGGTGACGGCGGGCGCGGCGGCAATATTTATTTCAAAGTGGACGATAACCTGTCCACCCTTGCGGATTTTCGGTACAAGCGTAAGTATAACGCGCCAAACGGCGACAACGGCAGGGGGAAGCGCTGCACCGGCAGACGCGGCGATGACCTTACGATTCTGGTGCCGCGCGGCACTTTGGTGCGTGAAGCGGAAACGGGTCGCCTTCTGGCGGATTTGTCGACCGACGAGCCGCAGTTGATTGCAAAAGGCGGTAACGGCGGCTGGGGCAATACGCATTTTGCCACGCCCACGCGGCAAACGCCCCGGTTTGCCAAACCGGGAACTCCCGGCGAAGCGTTTGAACTGACGCTGGAATTGAAGCTGCTGGCCGACGTCGGTCTGGTCGGCTACCCCAATGTGGGAAAATCCACGCTGGTTTCCGTCATCAGCGAAGCGAAGCCGACAATTGCGAACTATCATTTCACCACCATTACGCCGGTTCTGGGCGTGGTGCGCCTCGGGGAGGGAAATTCCTTTGTCATCGCCGATATTCCGGGCCTGATTGAAGGCGCCGGTGAAGGTGTCGGCCTGGGTCACCAGTTCCTGCGCCATGTGGAACGGTGCAGAATGCTTGTTCATATTGTGGATATTTCCGGCAGTGAGGGGCGCGACCCGAAGGAAGATTTCAAAATTATCAATGAAGAGCTGAAAAAGTTCAATCCGGAGCTTGCACAGCGCCCGATGATTGTGGCCGGCAATAAATGCGACCTTGCAACGGACGAGCAGATTGCGGACTTTAAGGCGTTTGTAGAGCAGCAGGGGTATGAATTTTTCCCGATCATGGCGGCAATCCGCTATCAGGTTGACCCGCTTCTGAATAAAATTTCGGAAATGCTCAGCAAGCTTCCGCCGGTCATGCAGTACGAGCCCGAGCCGGAAGCGCTTGTCCCTGTTGAAGAGATGGGCCGCAGAGAGGTTACGGTTACGAATCATGACGGCGTGTTTACCGTAGAGGGCGAGTGGCTGCCGCAGCTCATTAACTCCGTTAACTTTGACGATTATGAGTCGCTTCAGTATTTCCAGCGTGTGCTTATCAGCACGGGCATCATCGACGCGCTGCGTAATGCCGGAATAGAAGAAGGCGATACGGTCAGCATTTACGGCCTTGAATTTGACTTTATAGAATAAGAACGGGAGTGCTTGATTGGAACGGTTATTTAACGCGGATTGTGACCCCAAACAGCTCAGCCCGCTGACGCTGGCTTTTGTAGGCGACTGTGTTTTTGAGCTTTTTGTACGGGAGCGGCTGGTCTGTGCCGGGAACTGTCCGGTAAACGCGCTGCACAAACAGTCTGTCGCACAGGTCTGCAGCAGCGCGCAGGCGCTGTCAGCGCAAAAATTGGCTCCGGTTCTGACGGAAGAGGAAACGGGAATTCTGAAGCGCGGCAGAAACGCGCACACGAATCATTTGCCCAAAAATTCGAGCCCTGCGGACTACCACGCGGCGACTGGGTTTGAAGCTTTATTTGGGTATTTGTACCTTGACGGAAGAATCGACCGTCTCCGTGAACTTTTTCAGATATTGTGTGAAGAAAGCTGACAGGAGGTCTTCGAATGATTTCTGAAACACAAAAAAATGGAATTCAGGAAATCCTGAAAGATATAGTCTGCTTTGTTGTGGGCAGCCTCATTTACGCTGTTTCCGTAAATGCTTTTACTTCCCCGAACCAAATAGCGCCCGGCGGCTTAACGGGTATCAGTATTCTGATTAACCATATCACCGGGTGGCCGATCGGTATGTTCAGCCTGCTGTTGAATATTCCTATTTTTATCTGGGCCATCGTTGAAATCGGTTACAAGCTGGTCGGAAAGACGATGGTGGCAACAGTATTCGTATCTGTCGCGATTGATATCGTTCATCAGATGGTTCCCGCCTACCACGGTGACCCGATGTTGGCGGCGATTTTCGGCGGTGTACTCGAAGGTCTGGGTTTGTCCATTGTGTTTACACGCGGCGGAACTACCGGCGGAACGGATTTGATTGCCCGTTTACTGGGCAGGCGGCTGCACCATGTATCGATGGGCAAACTGATGCTTGCCGTCGACTCCATGGTAATCCTGACATCCGGTTGGGTTTACCACAGTATGGAAAGTGTTTTGTATGCTGGCATTGCTATTTTTGTTTCTACTCAGTTGATTGACACCATTCTGTACGGCACGGATATCGGTACAGGAAAAATCCTGTATATTATTTCTCCGAAAAATGCAGAGATTGCACAGGATATTCTAAGGGATGTGGACCGCGGCGTCACCGTGCTGAAATCCCGGGGAGCTTACAGCGGGCGAGAGGGAGAAGTGCTTCTTTGTGCGGTGCGCCGCTATGAAGTGGTAAAAATAAAAGAAATCGTACGCTCTCATGACAGCAACGCTTTTATCATTGTAGGTGAGGCGGGCGAAATTTCCGGAGAAGGATTCCGCGTGGTGAAACAGGACGATAAAACGCTGAAGCAGTTAATTTCGGATGTAAAAAAGAAATAGCAAACAGGCGGTCTTGTATCTGCTACAAAACCGCCTGTTTGCTGTATTGGAATTAGTTATTGGAACTGTTGTTTGACTGTGTAGAACTGGTGGAACCGTTGGTGCGGGTGGAGTTTGTTCCGCCGTTTGTACGAGTTGAACTGGTGCCGTTATTGGATTTCGTGTTAGTAGTGGAATTATTTTTAGAATTTTTTACACTGGTTGAATCATTCGAGCTGCTGTATGAATTGCTGCTGTAGCTTTGTTTTCCGGAACTTGGCTGTTTATCCATGAATTCACCCCCTTTGTGCCTTTATTGTTTACAGCAGAACTGGAAAATATACCTATTAATCGATTGTATCGGAGCTGATCTGGTTGAATATATTGCCTTCGGAATTTCAGGAAAGAATGAAAAGAATTCTGAAAGACGAATATGAAACATTTATAAAAGGCTATGAAATGCCGCATTACCGGGGAATCCGGCTGAATCCGTTAAAGTGCAGCCTTGGTACCCTGCAGGCAGCGCTTCCGTTTCAGATCGCGCCGACCCCGTTTTCTCCGCTCTCCTACTATATCCCGTCCGATGCGGAAAAGTTGGGGAGCCTGCCCCTGCACCATGCGGGCGCATTTTATTCGCAGGAGCCCTCCGCTGCTTCGGCGGTGACGGCGCTGGACCCGCAGCCGGGGGAGCATATCCTTGACCTGTGCGCCGCGCCCGGCGGAAAATCTACACAGATTGCCGCTTTACTGGGAGGAAAAGGGCTGCTCTGGTCAAACGAGGTTGTGCGTACCCGCGCGACCAGCCTGCTTTCGAATATGGAACGCTGCGGTGTTTCAAACGCCGTGGTGTCTTCCTGCCGGCCGGATGTGCTCTGCACCGCGCTTGAAGGTTATTTTGACCGCATTCTGGTGGACGCGCCGTGTTCTGGGGAAGGGATGTTCCGCCGTGATGAGCAGGCAGTTCAGGACTGGAGCCCCGCTCATGTGGAGGCCTGTGCCGTGCGGCAGCTTGCCATTTTGGAAAGCGCCGCCCACGCGCTGAAAGAAAACGGCGTTTTGGTTTACTCGACCTGTACGTTTTCACCGGAAGAAAACGAAGGTGTTATCAGCAGCTTTCTGGCGCAAAACCCTGATTTTGAGCTGATGGACTGCAGGCTTCCGTTCGGCCGCCCAGCGGCGCTACCGCAGGCGCGCCGCATTTACCCCATGGATGGCGGCGAGGGGCATTTTGTGGCCGTGCTGAAGAGAAATTCGCCGAATCCCTGTATGGTTTGTGACTACGAGATCAAACGCGGAGCAAAATATGGCGCGGCAGAGGAACTACTGAACGCGCTTTACCGGGTAAAACCAGGCAGGCGTATTGAGCAGGTCGGAGAATCTCTTCTCCTGTTGCCGGAAATACTGCCGGAAATTAAAGGACTTGGTGTAATCCGCGCGGGAGTGCCGCTTGGGGAGTTGAAGAAGAACCGCGTGGAACCCGCGCACGCGCTGTTTATGGCGGCTCATCCGGAGGAGTTGCGAGCGGTCGTTGATCTGCCCCATGGTTCTCCGAAAATTGCGGCGTTCCTTCACGGGGAAGAGATTTCGGTCACCACTTCATTGAGCGGGTATACAGGCGTCGCTGTAGACGGCGTGATGACGGGCTTTGGAAAATGCTCCGGCGGGCGGCTGAAAAACCACTACCCGAAGGGCCTGCGCAGCAATTAAGGGCAGCGCCTTGTGCGTTCATTAAAGTCAATTACGGTTTAACAGAAAACAAAATTGGCTTTAGCCAATGGTAATTGACTTGTGTATAATCTTGTAAACAGAAATGAATAATGGTATAATGAGAGGCAATTTATTGAAAGAGGGCATTCAACATGCAGGAAATCAAAGTGCAACTGACCGATCACCCAAAACAGAAGCCAACCGATCCCACAAAGCTTGGTTTTGGTAAGATCTTTACGGATCATATGTTTATTATGAACTATGATGAAGGGGAAGGCTGGCATGATCCCCGAATCGTTCCGTTCGGGCCGATTGAGCTGTCGCCTGCCGCCATGTGCCTGCATTACGGGCAATCCGTATTCGAGGGTATGAAGGCTTACCGCGCTGTTGACGGCCGTATTCTCCTTTTCCGCCCGGAAAAGAACATGGCGCGTCTGAACTCCTCCAATGAGCGTCTTTGCATTCCGTTGATTGACGAAGCATTTGCGCAGCATGCCATTGAAGAACTGGTTTCCGTTGAGCGCGACTGGATTCCTTCCGCTGAAGGAACCTCTTTATATATCCGTCCGTTTATTTTTGGAGTTGACCCGCATGTTGGTGTTCATCCGGCAAACCACCTGCTCTTTATCGTGATTTGCAGCCCGGTCGGAGCGTATTATCCGGAAGGCCTGAACCCGGTTAAGATTTATGTGGAAAAGAACTATGTCCGCGCTGTCAGGGGCGGCATGGGGTATACAAAAACAGCCGGAAACTATGCCGCTTCCCTGAAAGCGCAGGACGAAGCGGAAAAGCAGGACTATACCCAAGTGCTTTGGCTGGACGGTATTGAACGCAAGTATATTGAAGAAGTCGGCACGATGAATGTTTTCTTCAAAATAGATGATACCATTGTTACTCCCGAGCTGCAGGGTTCCATTCTTCCGGGCGTAACCCGCATGTCTGCCATTGAGCTGCTGAAATCATGGGGTATGAAGGTACAGGAACGCAAACTCTCCATTGATGAGCTTGCCGAAGCGGCAAAGCAGGGCAGACTGAAAGAGGCGTTCGGTACGGGGACGGCAGCCGTTATTTCTCCCATCGGTCATTTGAAATGGGGCGACGATATCATGAAAATCAACGGCGGTGAAATCGGGCCGGTGTCGCAGCGCCTGTATGATACGCTGACCGGTATTCAGTGGGGCAGGGTTCCCGATCCCTTCGGCTGGACCGTGGAAGTAAAATAAGAGAAAATTATTGATTTCATTGGACGGCGGCGTTTGCCCGCCGTCCTTTTGCCATGGGGGATTTTATGCGCGAACTTTCTTTTACCGTTCCTGCGGAGTACGACGGCGTCAGCCTCAAGGGTTTTCTTCGCGGTTGGTGCGGCGTTTCGGCCCGCTTGATGGTACGGCTGAAACGTGTACCGATGGGAATTTGTAAAAACGGTGCGCACGCAATCGTGACCGAGACGCTGCGCGCAGGGGACACGGTACAGCTCCGTATGCCGGATGATGAAAAACAGATTGAACCGGTTGCCGTGCCGCTCTCTGTCACCTATGAGGACGACGATCTGCTGATCGTGAACAAACCCGACCAGATGCCGATGTACCCTTCCCCCGGGCACGACTGCGACAGTCTGGCAAACGCGGTTTCCGCCTATTACGCCGCTCAGAGGCAAAAAATTGCGTTTCGCCCGGTTTACCGTTTGGACAAGGACACCAGCGGGCTGGTCCTGCTCGCAAAAAACGCGTATGCGGCGGCACGGCTGGCGGGAAGTGTGCAAAAGCAATATTTCGCTGTTTGCGAGGGGAGCCTGTCCGGTGACGGTGCGATTGACGCCCCTATTTCGCTGAAAGAAGGGCACGGAATCCAGCGGGAGGTCGCGCCGCACGGGGAAAAGGCAATGACGCGCTGGCACGTGCTGGCTTCCGGCGCGGGGCATACGCTTCTTTGCCTGGAACTGGAAACAGGGCGTACGCACCAAATCAGGGTGCATCTTTCACACTTGGGGCATCCGCTTGCCGGTGACGATATGTACGGCGGTCACACCGAGAGAATTAACCGTCAGGCCCTTCACTGCGGCAGCCTTTCTTTTGTACATCCCTGTACCGGCAAAGCAATAGTTCTCTCCAGCGCGCTGCCGGAGGACATGAAAAATCTGCTCTCAACCTGCGGTGTGGAATATAGTCAGTAAATTTGAAAACAGAACCAACCTCCATTTTCTTGGATGCTCTCTAAAGTAAACTGACTATATGCACAAATACCGGAATATAATCTGAGGTAAATGTAATCTGTTGCATAAAAATGAATTTTTATTAAATAAAATGCTTGATTAATGCATATTTATGCGATATAATACAATCATTCCAACAAAATCAAATGAATCACAGATAAATTTTATGGGGGTATCCGGTATGAAAAACATTCAGAAATTTGCGGCGTTCGCTTTGGCAGCGGTCATGGCTTTTTCAATGGGCGCGTGTGCTTCTAACGGCACGACGGCTGCGGCTTCTTCTTCCAACGCTTCGTCAAATGAAGCGGCATCCAGTGCGGCGTCTTCCGCCGCGGAATCGACTTCGCTCGATAAAATCAAAGCGGACGGCTTTGTTACCATGTCTACCAACGCGGAGTTCGAACCGTTCGAGTATAAAGACGGCGACAACGTTGTCGGTATTGATGTGGACATTTCCAAAAAGATTGCCGAAAAACTTGGTGTACAACTGAAAATCAACGATATTTCTTTTGACACATTGATTACTGAGCTGAATTCCGGAAAATCCAATTTTGTGGCAGCCGGCATGACCGTGACGGATGACAGAAAAAAGAACGTGGATTTCTCCGATACGTATTTTGATGCTTCCCAGGCCATTATTGTATTGAAGGGCAGCGCAATCAAAAAGCCGGCTGACCTGAACGGCAAAAAGGTCGGCGTGCAGCAGGGAACGACCGGCGACACCTACTGCACCAATGAAGACGGAAAGAGCGAAGTAAAGGTCGGCTCTGTGGAGCGCTACAATAAAGGCGTGGACGCTGTTACGGATTTGATTAACGGCAAGGTTGACGCGGTTGTAATCGACAACTTCCCGGCGACAAAGTTCGCGGAGAAGAATTCGGATAAAATCGAGAAACTGAGCGATGCGCTGACGGTAGAAAAGTACGCGATTGCAGTGAAGAAGGGCGACGCTGCTCTGCTCAATACCATTAATGAGGTGTTGAGCGAGATGAAATCCAGCGGTGAGCTTGACAAGCTGGTGAATCAGTATAAGGATTCCTTGGGCGGTTGATCGCTTCTTGATTTGTACTTTCCTGCAGGGACGGCGGAGGATTCCGTCGCCCTGCTTTTGCAGTTTATAATGGGAGGCATACTATGAACATATTGACGGCGACGCTGCCGCTGAGTTACTTTTCGGAATTTCCTCAGAAATTCTATGATTCCTTCGTTTATAAAGCACGGTATAAAAATATCCTGACCGGCTTTGAAAATACGCTGCTCATTACGGTGTTCGCCGTGATTATCGGCGTGATTCTCGGGACGCTGATCGCGCTGATCAAGGTGACGCATCAGAATAATCCCCATAAATTACGTATTTTAAATGCGCTTGCAAGCGCGTACTTAACCGTAATTCGCGGAACGCCTGTGGTCGTTCAGCTTTTGGTTATGTGGTTTATTGTGCTGCAGTCTGCAAATGTGGATAAAATTGTGGCTGCGATTCTCGCGTTCGGCATCAATTCCGGCGCCTATGTGGCGGAGGTGATCCGCGGCGGTATTCAGTCCGTGGACAAAGGGCAGATGGAGGCCGGGCGTTCTCTGGGACTGAATCAGCGGCAGACCATGATAAAAATCATTTTCCCGCAGGCACTGAAAAACGTGCTGCCCGCAATCGGCAATGAGTTTATCGCACTGCTCAAGGAAACTTCCGTCGCGGGTTATATTGCGATTCAGGACTTGACGAAGGGCGGCGACATTATCCGCAGCATAACCTACGACCCATACACTTCGCTGCTGGGGGTCGCGCTGATTTATCTGCTGCTGGTAATGGGGCTTACCACGCTGCTCGGCAAGCTGGAAAGGAGGCTGCATAAGAGTGATAACCGTTAAAAACCTGCATAAAACATTCCATACGATGGATGGCGATCTGCATGTGCTGAAAGGCATTGATCAGGTGATTGAAAAGGGCGAAAAGGTTGTTGTGATCGGCCCTTCCGGTTCCGGAAAGAGTACGTTTCTGCGCTGCCTGAACCTTTTGGAACAGCCCACAGAGGGCGAAATCTGGTTTGAAAACACTCAGATTAACAAACCGGACTGCGATATTAATAAGCTTCGGCAGAAAATGGGCATGGTGTTTCAGCATTTTAATCTGTTCCCGCATTTGACCGTACTGAATAACATCACACTTGCCCCCGTAACGCTGAAGCTGAAAACGCAGGCGGAAGCGGAGAAGCAGGCAATGCAGCTTTTGGAGCGCATTGGCCTCGCAGATAAGGCTCAGACTTACCCCACGCAGCTTTCCGGCGGGCAAAAACAGCGTATCGCGATTGTAAGGGCATTGGCAATGAACCCCGATGTGATGCTTTTTGACGAACCAACCAGCGCGCTGGACCCGGAAATGGTGGGCGAAGTGCTTCAGGTTATGAAGGAACTGGCAGATGACGGGATGACCATGGTAGTCGTAACGCATGAAATGGGTTTTGCGCGTGAAGTCGCAACTCGCGTGCTCTTTATGGACAATGGGCAGATTCTGGAGCAGGCGCCGCCGGAACCGTTTTTCAGCAATCCGAAGAATGCAAGATTGCAGGACTTTTTATCCAAAGTCCTTTAAAAAGCAGCAGTAATATGTTAAAATAAAAGGCACAGCGAATTTGCTGTGCCTTTTTTAGATTTTAAATTATTTATTCTGTTCCCGAAAATCATTGAGAGGGCTGGATGGGCAACCTCGTTTGCCGGGCCGTTGCGTACAATGTGCGGCGGGCCGATCCATTCGATTCTAAAAAAAGAGTTTATACAATACATATTTACAAAGGCCTTGTTTATGAAGTTTTTTAATTTACAAACAAGACCTGGTAAAACAAACAAAACTGAAGGGGTAATACCGATGGAAAGAATCGCCAGTTTCTGTGTGAACCACAACACATTGCTTCCCGGAATTTATACTTCCCGCATCGACGGGGATATTATTACATACGACATTCGCATGCGCAAACCGAATACGCCTCCGTACCTTGAAAACGCGGCCATTCATACCATTGAGCATTTGTTCGCGACTTTTGCCCGTAATTCGGCGTGGAAGGATCATGTGATTTATTTTGGGCCGATGGGCTGCCGTACGGGTTTTTACTTCCTGCTGAGGGACGTTGCGCCGGCAGACGCTATCTCATTAATGAATGAAGCCTTTTCCTTTATCGCCGATTACAGCGGAGCTGTGCCGGGAACCGCTCCGGCGGAATGCGGCAATTATCTGGAACATGACCTTGCCGGAGCAAGGGAAGAGGCAGAACGTTTTCTGCCAATTATTAGGGATTGGACGGTCGAAAAACTGCAGTACTAAGCCGAATCTTGTCGCTGCCATTATTACGCATCTGTAAATTCCTTGGAAATAGGTTGCAAAATTGTTACCTTTGATTTATGATATTGAATGTTGATTACAAAGTTGTAACAATTTAATGAAGCGAAAGGATTTGGCCGCATGCGAATGCTGAAGCTGAAAAAGCTTATTATTAAATCGTGTGGAAATACCCATGATTTTTTATATATTGTCGGAATTCAGTCCGTCCGCATCAGCAGGAGATTTCACCGTCGCCTTTCAAAATTCCTGTATCCGGTCAAGGACCTTTTCCGTCGGTTCTATGAAATATCTCTGGGAAAACAAGTAAAAAGAGTAAAAAAAGAAATCCGTTCCATTGGGGAAGGGATTTCTATCGCACATGCGCGTCTTTCACAGGCGCGCAAACAAGGTTTTTTACGGGCACTCAGGGAATACGCCTGGGTAGCCGGAAAAAGCCTCGTACGGCACAAGGGTTTTTTAACCTCGATTCTCAATATTGCGGCCCCGGTGGCTGCAATCGCTTTTTTGGTATTTACGGTCCAGCACTATAACAGCCTGCAGTACGGACTCGTTTTGTCCTATGACGGACAAGCCGTCGCAACGCTTCAAAATGAAAAAATATTTGAACAGGCTACGGAAATGGTCAGTGAACGCATGGTTCACGACAAAACGGATGAAAAGAGCGCAATGAATTTTACGCCCTCCTTTGAGTTAACCGTCGCCAATCCGTCAAGCTTTGTACCGGTGGGCACAGTTACGGACAAGATTATTGAACGTTCCAACGGCATTATTGAAGAAGCAAGCGGCCTGTATGTGGACGGCGAGCTGATCGGTGCGGTCAAAAGCAGCGCCGACCTGCGCTTCATTCTGCAAAATCAGCTCAGCCGCGCGCGTGGTGCCGACACGGCGGCAACCGCAGAGTTTGTGCAGGATGTGGAAACTGTGAACGGCCTTTTCCCGACCACGACGATCATGACGACGGATTCGATGAATGGACTTCTGAATACCTCGTCGCAATCTGGTATCGTATACACCGTTAAAGACGGGGATACGGCGACTTCGATTGCAAAAGCACATAATATGACGCTGTCGCAGTTGAATCAGATGAACAATAACCAGCTGGGGGATGATCTGCACCCCGGCGATTCGATCAATATTCAGACAGCGGTCCCCATGCTGGGCGTAAAGATCGAGAAGCAGGTCAGTTATCAGGTTCCGCTTTCCTACAAGACCGTTACCATTCAGGATGATTCCCAGTATACCGATTATTCAAAGGTCAAGACCGACGGCGTGAACGGTGTGCAGCAATGTGTTGATAAAGTATCCTATGTGAACGGGACGGAAACGGACAGGGAGATTGTCAGCCGTACCGTCACAACCCCTTCGGTGGATAAAGTGGTGATTACCGGAACCAAAAAACGCCCGAAAGTGAGCGGTGCCGGCGAAAGCACCGGAAATATGATATGGCCGGTGCCGTCGCTGCATACCATTACAACGTATTTTACATGGCGCTGGGGCAGCTTTCATACCGGTATCGATATTTCCGGCGGAAGCGCTTATGGGAAAACCATTGTCGCGGCCGACGGCGGCGTCGTTGTTTCCTCCGGTTGGAAGAACGGCTATGGAAATTGTGTTGAAATCAGCCACGGCAACGGGCTGTCTACGCTGTATGGCCACGCCAGTAAGCTGCTGGTTAGCAGCGGGCAGCGGGTTGCGAAGGGACAGGCCATTGCCCGTGTGGGCAGTACCGGAAATTCGACCGGGCCTCATTGCCATTTTGAGGTGATCAAAAACGGCACAAAGGTGAATCCGCTCGGTTATGTAGGATAGTAACGAAGCCCCCAACATGGCATTTTGTGTCGAAGCATAGGGGGATTCTTGTGACTTTCGTTACAAAACAGTAACCTGTTTGTGTTCTTGTTGACAATTTTGGCATCGTGTATTATTATCAATAAGTGTGTTCACTTGATGCTTTCTTGAAAATAAAACAGATTTGATAAACTAGAAAAAATTGTGATTATGAATTGCAAATATTAACAATGATAGAATCGTCAAATGCGCTTGATATTTTACGAAAAAATGCAATAATAGTATTGTTTATATTTTAGATTGGAGCGTGCCGCATTGGATAAATTCGTGATTAGAGGTGGCAGTCGTCTAACCGGCGAAGTCAGTATCAGCGGTGCTAAAAACGCCGCCATAGCGATTATTCCCGCAGCGATACTGGCAGACGATGTATGCCGTATCGAAAATGTACCGAATATTACAGATGTTACCGCAATTACAAGAATTTTATATGATATGGGTGCGAAAGTTCGCACAGTCGGAAAAGGTACGATTGAGATTGACCCAAGATCAATTCATACCCATGTAGCTTCTTATGAATTGGCCCGACATATTCGCGGCTCTTATTATTTGCTCGGTGCTCTTTTAGGCCGCTTCCATCACGCGGTGGTCACCATGCCGGGCGGCTGTGACTTTGGCGTTCGCCCGATTGACCAGCATTTGAAAGGATTTGCCGCACTCGGCGCAACTTATAAGTTAGAAGGCGGGATGGTGGACGTCAGCGCGGGGTCGCTGACCGGTGCGAATATTTACCTTGATGTTGTTTCTGTCGGCGCGACTGTTAATATCATGTTGGCGGCCGTTAAGGCAAAAGGATTTACTTTAATTGAAAATGCGGCGAAAGAACCTCATATTGTTGACCTTGCCAACTTTTTAAATTCGATGGGTGCCGATATCCGCGGCGCGGGAACCGATGTCATTAAAATTTACGGTGTGGATCATTTGAACGGAACAACATATTCGATTATTCCCGACCAGATTGAAGCGGGCACCTATATGGTGGCGGCTGCGGCGACGGGCGGCGATGTTCTTGTAAAGAACGTGATCCCGAAGCATCTGGAATCCATTTCCGCCAAGCTGGAAGAAATGGGCGTTCTGGTGGAGGAGTTTGACGATTCCATCCGTGTGTGCCGTGCAGGGAAATTAAATAAGTGCAACATTAAGACAATGCCGCATCCCGGTTTTCCGACCGATATGCAGCCTCAGGTCGCGGTGCTGCTTTCCATTGCAAACGGTACAAGCATTATTAATGAAAGTGTTTGGGATAACCGTTTTCGTTATGTTGAGGAATTAAAACGTATGGGAGCCCAGATTTCCGTTGACGGCAAGCTGGCCGTTGTGGAAGGGGTAGATCATCTGAATGCTGCGCCGGTAAAGGCAACCGATTTGCGCGCGGGCGCTGCAATGCTGATTGCGGCTCTTGCGGCAAAAGG
This sequence comes from Bacillota bacterium, assembly GCA_023416955.1. Taxonomy (GTDB): domain Bacteria; phylum Bacillota; class Clostridia; order Oscillospirales; family Acutalibacteraceae; genus Caproiciproducens. The sequence goes on from JAEZGM010000041.1 coordinate 89,205, forward strand.
AAGCACGCAGGTTGAGGATATCAGCCATATAGAACGCGGATATGAAGATGTAGAGGAAAAGCTTCGCAGCTTAGGTGCGGATATTCAGAGGATTCATGTTCCCGAACCGGCTGTCGCTCAGGCGATTTAAGAATCATAACAGGAACGGAAATGGGATGGACGGGAGTCTTTCCCTTTTCTTATATTTGGAGGTTCAATATGGCTAGGCTTTGTCCGCTGTTCAGCGGAAGCAGCGGAAACAGTTATTACATAGGTTCGGCGACTGCCGGAATTTTAATCGACGCGGGACGTTCCGCGAAACAAATGGAGCAGATGCTGGCGTGCTCCGGGATTGACACCGGCGCGATACAGGGGATTTTTGTCACCCATGAGCATTCCGACCATATCAAGGGGCTGCGTGTGTTTGCTTCCCGCTATCATATTCCGGTCTACACCTCCCTCGGTACGCTGCGGGAGTTGGAGCGGATGGGCTGCCTGGAAGGAAATTTTGAGTGCGGCGTCATTGACGGCAGCGGAATGGAAAGCGCGGGTATGTATGTTGAGCCGTTCCGCACTTCGCACGACAGCGCGGAAAGCGTTGGCTACCGTGTGCGAACCTATGACGACCGCTCTGTTTGCGTTTCAACCGATTTGGGATACATGTCCGACGAAGTGCGCGGCGCGCTGACAGGGGCTGATTTGGTAGTCCTGGAGTCCAATCACGATGTCGGTATGCTGAATAACGGGCCGTACCCTTACCCGCTTAAAAAAAGAATCCTGTCCAAGATCGGTCACCTTTCCAATGAAGCCTGTGCGGACGAACTGTGCGGTTTGGCTGAAAGCGGTACGACGCGCTTTGTGCTTGCGCACCTCAGTGCTGAGAACAATACGCCCGACCTTGCATATCAGACGGCTCTGTGCGCGCTGACCATGGCGGGAATGAAGATCGGCACCGACTTTGAGCTGAGCGTCGCGCCAAGGGAGAATACCGCAGGGAAAATTACGGTTTTTTAGGAGGCAGGAATGGTAACGGTTCAGATTCTATGCGTGGGCAAACTGAAGGAAGCTTACTGGAGGGACGCCTGTACGAAATATGGCAAGCGGCTGCAGCCTTTCTGTCGGTTTTCCATAACGGAGCTGTCGGAGTCGCGCCTGCCCGACAATCCTTCTCCAGCACAGATTGTGTCGGCGCTGCACAGCGAGGGGGAGAAGCTGCTCGCCGCTTCCGAAAGCTCCGTGCGCATTGCCCTTTGTATTGAGGGGAAAACACTTTCTTCCGAACAGCTTGCGGAGAAAATCAGCAGGCTGACGGTAAACGGCGCGAGTGCACTGTCCTTTCTCATTGGCAGCTCGTTCGGACTGAGCGACGAAGTCAAGCAGGCCGCCGACCTGCGCCTTTCCATGTCGCCCATGACGTTTCCCCATCAGCTTGCGCGCGTGATGCTTTGCGAGCAGGTATACCGGGCATTTCAAATTAATCACCATGGGAAATATCATAAATAGGAAATAAAGGAGTGAACCGTATGATAGGAGCAGGAACACAAACTATAGAAACAGAGCGGCTGATTTTGCGGGAATTTACGCTTGACGATGTTGGCGCAATGTTCCGAAACTGGACACAGGACCCGGATGTAACGAGGTTCCTTCGCTGGGCGCCGCATTCGGATGAGCAGGTAACCACCGATTTGGTGAAAAAATGGATGGCGCAGTACGGAGATTCGGATTACTACCACTGGGTGATTGCGCTGAAAGAGAGTAATATGCCGATTGGCTCTATCGGTATTCTTAATGTTTCGGTACTGGATGAATCCGGAGAAATCGGCTATGCCGTCGGGAAACCGTGGTGGGGGCAGGGGTACACAGCCGAAGCGACAAAAACGGTGATTGCGTTTGCGTTTGAACAGGTCGGATTTCATCGCCTTGAAGCCTACCATTCCGTTAATAATCCCGCTTCCGGCCGGGTCATGCAAAAATGCGGCATGACGCTGGAGGGCAGATTGCGCCACAAGTACAAATGCAGCGAGGGGTTTCAGGATTGTGACCTGTACGCGATACTTAATGAAACGGCTGATTGAATATGTAATATTTTGCACAGATTTGCAAGATATATAACGAAATAATTCAAAACTACAGAAAATAAATCATATTAACCGAAAATTTGTGCATAAAATTGAAAGTTTACTTTCAAAACGAAATGCATTGACAGGGAATCACAAATATAATATTATAGTAGTAATATTGAAGTGGACACGAAATTAATGACAAGGAGGTTCTGACAAAGAGCAGCCTTGTTATTTTCATTTTTAGGGAGGTATTTGATTGGCCAGATATACAAAAGACGATATTATTCGCATGATTGAGGAGAATAATATCCGGTTTATCAGACTGCAGTTTACCGACATTTTTGGAATGCTGAAAAATGTTGCAATTACAAACAGCCAGATTGTGAAGGCGCTGGACAACAAATGCATGTTTGACGGCTCCTCTATTGAAGGGTTTGTGCGTATCGAAGAATCGGATATGTACCTTCACCCCGATTTGGACACATTCGCGATTCTGCCCTGGCACACGCAGCATGGAAGCGTTGCCCGGCTGATCTGTGATATTTATAAACCGGACGGTACTCCGTTTGAGGGAGATCCGCGTTATGTGCTGAAAAAGACGGTTCAGGCGGCGGCAGAGATGGGATACACCTTCAATGTCGGCCCCGAATGCGAGTTCTTCCTGTTTAATACCGATGAATTCGGTCATCCTACAACCATCACTCACGATACCGCCGGTTATTTTGACCTTGGCCCTTCCGATCTGGGCGAAAGCGCAAGGCGCGACATCTGCCTGAACTTGGAGGAAATGGGTTTTGAAATTGAGGCTTCCCACCACGAAGTGGCAATCGCTCAGCATGAGATCGATTTTAAATACAGTGAGGCGCTTTCCGCGGCCGACAATATCCTGACCTTTAAAATGGTTGTGAAATCCTGTGCCGACGCGCACGGACTGAGCGCGACCTTCATGCCAAAACCGGTCTATGGTCAGGCGGGCTCCGGTATGCATACCAATATGTCTCTGTTCAAAGACGGAAGGAACGCGTTTTACGACCCGAAAAGCGAGACCGGATTAAGCCACATTGCCTATAACTTCATTGCGGGTGTACTAAAGCACATCAAGGGGATGTGCGCCATTACGAACCCGCTTGTAAACTCCTACAAACGGCTGGTTCCCGGCTATGAAGCCCCCTGCCACATTGCGTGGACGCTGAGCAACCGCAGCGCGCTGATCCGCGTGCCCGCGGCCCGAAACCTCGGCACCCGCATCGAACTGCGCAACCCGGATCCTTCCTGCAACCCGTACCTCGAGTTCGCGGTGCTGCTCGCTGCGGGACTGGACGGAATCAAAAACGACCTGACGCCGCCGGCGGCGGTATCCGCGAATATCTATGACTTTAATCCGCAGGAGCGTGAGGCCGCCGGAATCGACAGTCTGCCGGCTGACCTGTTCAGCGCAATTTCCGAAATGAAGGAAGATTCGTTTATCCGCGAGGTTCTGGGCGATCATGTACTCAGCAAATATACAGAGGCGAAAGAAAAGGAATGGTATGATTTTTCCACCGCTGTTACGGAATGGGAATTGAAGGAATACCTGAATAAATTTTAATTTGTCCTATTCCTTGCCACGGAGTTGTTGATTATGAGCAGTATTTTGGTAGCAAATTCCAATGAAGATTCCGCTAAAAAAATTGCGGCGGTGCTTCGCTCCGGTGGACTGAATGTAAGCGGTGTGTGTTCGGCGGGGTCGCAGGTCATCAATTTTACCAACCGGCATTATCAGGGCGGTGTTGTGGTCTGCAGTGAAAAGCTGAAAGATATGCCCGCGGTCGGTCTTCCGAAGACAGTCAGTCAGAACTACGATTTTGTGTTTATCCTGCGCTCACAACTCCCGCCTGCTTCGGACATGGCGGTTTGCAGTCTGTATATGCCGCTGAACCGCGTTGAACTGTTCTCTACGGTAAATATGCTGCTGGATCTTTCCGGTTATACCAGTTTGAGCGTGAAAAAAATGATTGCCAGTGGAACAGTGAACGATAAAGAAGTCATTGAGTCGGCGAAAAACCTGTTGATTACGCGCAACCACCTTACGGAGGCGCAGGCGCACCGCTTTATTCAGAAAAAGAGCATGGACAACGGAAAAAAGATGGCGGAAACCGCGCTGATTATAATGAATTCGTAAGCGGGAGGTTATTCTGTGAAATTTACGAAGATGCAGGGCATCGGAAATAATTATATTTATATTAATTGTTTTGAAGAAACGGTGGAAGACCCCGGCGCACTTTCTGTGCGTCTGAGCGATGTGCATTTCGGCGTCGGTTCCGACGGGGTGATCTTAATTGCGCCGTCCGAAAAGGCGGATTGCCGTATGGATATTTACAATGCCGATGGTTCCCGCGCTATGATGTGCGGCAACGGGATTCGCTGCGTGGGCAAATATGTTTATGAGCGCGGCATTGCCAAAAAGGAAACGCTTACGGTTGAAACCCTGAGTGGCATCAAGACTTTAAAATTACAGGTCGAGAATGACATTGTAACTTCTGTTACAGTCAATATGGGAAAGCCGATCCTGAAACCGGCGGAAATTCCGGCGCTGTTCGGCGGCGACCGGGTGATTGATGCGCCTTTTACAGTGGATGGGGATTCATACCGCGTCACCTGTGTTTCCATGGGAAATCCACATTGCGTCACGTTTACAGAGAATGTTGATGGCTTGGATTTGGAGCACATCGGGCCGAAATTTGAAACACACCCCGCTTTCCCGAATCGGGTCAACACGGAGTTTGTCCAAATACTGAATAAAAATGAAGTAAAAATGCGTGTTTGGGAACGCGGCTCCGGGGAAACATGGGCGTGCGGAACCGGTGCGTGCGCGGTAGCGGTCGCCTGCATATTAAATCATAAAACAGATCATAATGTGTTGATACATCTTAGAGGCGGCGATCTTCAAATTGTTTGGGATGCCGGGGAAACCGGCAGCGTATTTATGACCGGCCCCGCCGCATTTATTTTTGACGGCGAGATAAAACTGTGATATAATGCATAATTGATGTATAAATATACATTGATTTGAAAGGACTGTGAATTTTGGCTAGGATTAATCAAAACTTTATGAAACTTCCCCCCAACTATTTGTTTGCAGATATTGACGCAAGGACAGACGCTTTCTCAAAAGCACACCCCGAGGTTGAAATGATACGGCTGGGCATCGGCGACGTAACAAGACCGCTGCCGCAGGCGGTTGTGAACGCGATGAAATCCGCTGCCGATGAAATGGGGAATCCTGAAACGTTCCAGGGCTATGGTCCGTATACTGGCTTTGCTTTCCTGCGCGAAGCGATTGCAAAGCATGACTTTCAGGCGCGCGGCGTCGATATTGCGGCGGACGAAATCTTCGTGAGTGACGGAGCGAAAAGCGATACCGGGAGCATCGGCGATATTTTCGGCCTTGACAATGTTGTTGCGGTCTGCGACCCTGTGTATCCCGTTTATGTGGATACCAATGTAATGGCAGGGCGCGCCGGCGAGTATTCGGAAGAAAAAGGCTGGAGCAAGATCGTCTATATGCCCTGCCTGAAGGAAAACGGCTTTCTGCCGGAGCTGCCCAGGGAAAAGGCGGACTTGATTTACCTCTGCTTCCCGAACAATCCTTCCGGTGTCGGCGTCAGCCGCGGCGAGCTGAAAAAATGGGTCGACTACGCGCTGCAAAACGATGCTGTCATTCTGTATGACGCGGCCTATGAAGCCTTTATTACAGAAAAGGATATGCCGCACAGTATTTTCGAAATTGAAGGCGCAAAAAACTGTGCGATTGAGTTCCGCAGCTTTTCCAAAACCGCCGGCTTCACCGGTACGCGTTGCGCGTTTACGGTGATTCCGAAGGAACTGACCGTGGAGGGCGTTTCCTTAAATAAACTGTGGGGCAGACGGCAGTCCACCAAAATGAACGGCGTTTCCTATGTGATTCAGCGCGGAGCGGAAGCGGTTTTTTCCGAGGAAGGCCAGCGCGAAGTGCAGGAAAATATCAGCTATTACCTGAATAACGCGAAAATTATCCGCGAAGGCCTTGCGAAAGCCGGATTTGAAGTATACGGCGGCGTGAACTCCCCCTATGTTTGGATGAAAACGCCGGGTGAACTGACCGCGTGGGATTTCTTTGATCTTTTGCTGGAAAAAACGGGTGTCGTCGGCACGCCGGGTTCCGGTTTTGGGACGAACGGGGAGGGTTTCTTCCGCTTGACTTCCTTTAATACAAAAGAAAATACGGAAAAAGCGGTTCAAAGAATCATTGATTCCTTTGGCAGGTAACACGATAAAATCAAAGAAACGGTTGGTGATAAAATGAGAGCATTGCTCATGCTGGAAAATGGAATGACTTTCGAAGGCACCGGATTCGGTGACGAAAAAGATATTCTTTGCGAAGTCGTTTTTAACAGCGCAATGTGCGGATACTCCGAACTGCTGACTGACCCGTCCTACGCGGGTCAGGGGGTGATCATGACGTACCCGATGATGGGAAACTACGGAATCAGCTATGACGACGCGGAATCCACAAAGCCGTGGCTGAAAGCGTTTATTGTTCATTCCGTGGCGGGAAAAGCCAGCAACTTCCGTTGTGATGTGGATTTGGATACCTACCTGAAGCAGAACCATGTTCCCGGAATGCAGGGCATTGACACCCGCACTTTGACAAAGGTTTTGCGCGAAAGCGGCACCATGCGCGGCATGATTGCCTTCGGCGATCAAATCAACACGGAAGATATGAAAAAACAGATCGGCGCTTTTGTAATGGAATCCTGCGTTCCCGCTGTCAGCACGGGGGAGAGCAAAGTATACGGCGACGGACCGGTAAAAATTGCGCTTGCCGATTATGGGGTGAAGAGCAACATTATCCGTTCCCTTGTAAAACGCGGCTGTACTGTGAAGTGCTTCCCCTATGACGCTTCTTTTGAAGAGATGATGGCGTTTTCTCCCGATGGGATCATGCTTTCCAACGGCCCGGGCGACCCGAAGGAATGCGTAAAATCCATTGCCGAACTGAAAAAAGTATATGCTTACGGAATCCCCACCTTCGCAATCTGCCTGGGTCATCAGCTGATGGCTTTGTCGCAGGGATTTGATACATATAAATTAAAATACGGCCATAGGGGTATTAACCACCCTGTCAAGGATTTGTCAACCAACAGGGTTTATATTACTTCTCAGAACCACGGCTTCGTGGTGAATGGCGAAACCATTAATCCTTCAATTGCCGACGTCAGCTTCATCAGTATGAATGACGGCAGTATTGAAGGATTAAATTATAAAAACGGAAAAGTATTCTCCGTGCAGTTCCATCCGGAAGCGTCTCCCGGGCCGCTCGACACAGGCTTCCTGTTCGACCGTTTTCTGAATTTGATTGGAGGGGGCGCGCTATGAAACGGCAGGATATTAAAAAGGTAATCATCATCGGTTCCGGCCCGATTATCATCGGTCAGGCCGCCGAATTCGACTATGCGGGCACCCAGGCGTGCCGCGCGCTGCGCGAGGAAGGAATTGAGGTCATCCTCATCAATTCCAATCCGGCTACCATTATGACGGACAAACAGATTGCCGACAAGGTTTACATTGAACCGCTGACGATTGAAACCATCAAAAAGGTCATTCTGAAAGAGAATCCCGACAGTATCCTGCCAACGCTCGGCGGGCAGAACGCGCTGAATCTTGCGGTGGAACTGGAAGAATCCGGTTTCTTAAAAGAGAATCATGTGGAAATGATCGGAACTAATGCCGATACGATCCGTATGGCGGAGGACCGCGAGCTGTTCAAAGAAGCCATGGAGCGCATCGGTCAGCCCTGCGCGGAAAGCGCGATCGCCGAAACGCTGGAGGACTGCATTAAGGCGGCAAACCGCATCGGCTACCCGATTGTCGTGCGCCCTGCCTATACGCTCGGCGGGAGCGGCGGCGGCATTGCGGCGGACGAAGAAGAGCTGATTGCCATTGCTACAAACGGCCTGCACCGCAGCCGCGTGAATCAGGTGCTGATTGAGCGCTGCATTTCCGGCTGGAAAGAAATTGAGTACGAAGTGATGCGCGATCATAACGGCAACTGCATTACGGTCTGCAATATGGAAAACTTTGATCCGGTCGGCATTCACACCGGCGATTCCATTGTCGTCGCGCCGTGCCAGACTTTGGCCGACAAGGAAATTCAGATGCTGCGCAGCGCTTCACTTTCCATTATTACGGAATTGAAGGTGGAGGGCGGCTGCAACGTGCAGTTCGCGCTGAATCCGAACAGCTTCGAGTATTGCGTGATCGAGGTAAACCCCCGTGTAAGCCGTTCCTCCGCGCTAGCCTCCAAAGCGACCGGCTACCCGATTGCAAAAGTTGCTTCCAAGATTGCGCTCGGCTATACGCTTGATGAAATCCCGAATGCGATTACGCAGAAAACCTTTGCATGCTTTGAGCCGACGCTTGATTACTGCGTCGTTAAAATTCCGCGCTGGCCGTTCGATAAATTCGTTTACGCGCGCCGTCTGCTCGGTACACAGATGAAGGCGACCGGCGAGGTCATGGGAATCGCGCACAGCTTTGAATGCGCGCTGATGAAGTCCATCCGTTCGCTGGAGCAGAACCTGTTCAGCCTGATTGACCCCGCGCTGGCGAAGTTTTCCGACAGCGAGCTGGAGCAGCAGATTCATGTGCCGGACGACCGCAGGCTGTGGGTTGTAGCAGAAGCGCTGCGCCGCGGTATTACGCCGGAAGCGATTCATGATATTACGAAAATCGACCTGTGGTTTCTTGATAAGCTTTCTTCCGTCATCGCGGTGGAGAAAGCGCTTGCGGCACAGCCGATTGATAAAGAACTGCTGTACCGTGCGAAGGATTGCGGTTTCCTCGACAAAACCATTGCGGAGCTCAGCGGAAAAACCGTGGACGAACTGCGTCAATTGGAACAGGAATGGGCGATTCAGCCGGTCTACAAAATGGTCGATACCTGCGCCGCCGAATTTGACGCGGCCACCCCGTATTATTACTCCAGTTACGGTTTGGAAAATGAATCGAAACCCCAGTTGCAAAAGAAGAAAATACTCGTCATCGGCTCCGGCCCGATCCGCATCGGGCAGGGCATTGAGTTTGACTTCTGCTCCGTTCACAGCGTGTGGGCGCTGAAGGACCTCGGGTACGAAACGATTATCGTCAATAATAACCCCGAAACCGTCAGTACGGATTTCGACATTGCCGACAAGCTGTACTTCGAGCCTTTGACCGAAGAGGACGTGCACCATATTGTCGATTTGGAAAAGCCGGATGGTGCGGTGGTGCAGTTCGGCGGTCAGACGGCGATCAAACTGGCGGGCGCGCTGGAAAAAATGGGCGTTCCGCTCCTTGGCACCTCGTTCGACAGCATCGACGGGGCGGAGGACCGTGAGCGTTTTGACGCGGTTCTAAACGAGTGCAAGGTGCCGCGCGCGGCTGGGCGCATGGTGTTCACCTGCGACGAGGCAATCCGCGCCGCAAACGAACTCGGTTACCCCGTGCTGGTGCGTCCTTCCTATGTGTTGGGCGGGCAGGGCATGCACATTGCTTATGCGGATCAGGATATCATCGAGCAAATCGGCATCATTAACCGGATTGCGCAGGAGCACCCGATTCTAGTTGACAAATACATTATGGGCACGGAAGTAGAGGTTGACGCCGTCTGTGACGGTGTGGACTGCGTCATTCCGGGTATCATGCAGCATATTGAGCGCGCCGGCATCCATTCCGGCGACAGTATTTCCGTTTACCCCGCGGTGGATGTCGCAAAGGAGACGCAGGAAATCATTGTGGAGTACACGCGCCGCCTTGCCAAGGCGCTGAAAATCAAGGGACTTTTAAACATTCAGTTCATCGTGAAAGACACGGAAGTCTATGTGATCGAAGCAAACCCGCGTTCCTCCAGAACGGTTCCCTATATCAGCAAAGTTACAGGAATCCCGATTGTGGCGCTTGCTGTCGGAACATTTTTCGGCAAAACGCTGCCCGATATGGGTTACCATTACGGGCTACAGCGCGAACAGGATTTGGTCGCCATTAAAATGCCGGTCTTTTCCTTTGAAAAGCTCTACGGCGCCGACGTGGACCTCGGCCCGGAAATGAAGTCCACAGGAGAAGTGCTAGGTATTGCGCGCACCTTTGACGAAGCACTGATTAAAGCGTTTTACGGCGCGGGCGTGCATATGATTCAAAATGGCAAAGTCATTTTTACCGTCAAAAACAGCGACAAGGAAGAAGCGCTGCCGATTGCGCGCGGCCTTTATGACCTTGGCTGGACGATCTACGCCACAGCGGGCACTTCCGACTATTTCAACGACAACGATATTCCGACCATCCGTACCAATAAAATCGGCGCGGGCAAGCCGGATATTCTTGATCATATCACTTCAGGCAAAATCAATCTGGTCATCAACACGCCGTCCAAGGGCGTCGCCCATAACCGCGACGGCTACAAAATCCGCAGAAACGCGGTGGAGTCCGGCATTCCCTGCCTGACCTCGCTCGACACGGCGAACGCGTTTTTAACCTGCGCGCGCCATGTGGAAACAACCCAGCTTTCTGTAATCGACATCACGAAAGTATCCACGTTTTTGAACTTTATCTGAGAGATAAAATCTGCCGTAAACGGATCGGATTCTGTTGATTACAGCTATTCTGTATGAATATGAATCCGTCCATTTCATAAAAACAAACACATGGAGGAATTTCAAATGAAAAAATGTGAACAGCTGTATGAAGGAAAAGCAAAGAAAGTATATGCAACAGACGATCCGAATTACTGCATTGTAGATTATAAGGACGACGCAACCGCGTTTAACGGGCAGAAAAAGGGAACCATTGTCGGCAAAGGCGTCGTAAACAACAAAATGTCGAACTATCTTTTCAAGCTGCTTGAAGAAAAAGGGATTAAGACCCACTTTGTCGAGGAACTGAGCGACCGCGAAACACTCGTGAAAAAAGTAGAGATTGTTCCGTTGGAGGTTATCGTGCGCAACAAGGCTGCCGGCAGCCTTTCCCAGCGCCTCGGTTTGCCGGAAGGTACCCCGATGAAAACCACCGTGCTGGAGTTTAGCTATAAGAACGACGAGTTGGGCGACCCTATGGTCAACGAGTACCACATTCTTGCGGCGGAATTCGCGACAAAAGAGGAAATTGACATCATCAGCGAAATGGCACTCAAAGTAAACGAGATTCTGAAGGAGTTCTTCCTTTCCGTCAATATTGAGCTGATCGACTTTAAGCTGGAGTTCGGGCGCTGCGCCGATGGCATTATTCTGGCGGACGAAATTTCACCGGACACCTGCCGCTTCTGGGATGTGAACACGCATGAAAAGCTGGACAAGGACCGTTTCCGCCGCGACCTTGGCGGTGTTGAGGAAGCCTACGCCGAAGTGATGAAGCGCATCGGCCTTTAATTTGATTTCTTAAAAATCTCCATGATTTTGCCCGCGCAAAAGGGAATTCCCGAGCCGTATGGCCTGTGTGTCCCTTTTCGGCGGGTTAGGCCTTGTTTTTACAAACAAGGCCTAAATCGTTTTAACGTATATCAGTGACGTGAGTTTTAGACAGGATGGTGAGCTTTTGAGCGGTTCGGTACTGGACTATGATGGAAACAAGCCGCATGAAGAATGCGGGGTATTTGGAATTTATTCCGATGGAGAAGTGAATCCGGCTTATGCGGCGTATAATGGTCTTTTGGCCTTGCAGCACAGGGGGCAGGAAAGCTGCGGAATTGCGGTCAGTGACCGCGGCGTGGTATCCTACCATAAGGATATGGGACTGGTGACCGAGGTATTTAACGATAAGATTCTGAGCGGACTGTCAGGGCAGATGGCGGTCGGGCACGTCCGCTATTCTACGGCGGGGGCCAGTGTGCGCGAAAATGCACAGCCCCTTGTTATGCGCTATATCAAGGGTACGCTTTCAATCGCTCATAACGGAAATCTGACCAATGCCTATGAGCTGCACCACACGCTGGAGCGCAGGGGAAGTATTTTTCAGACCACAATTGATACAGAGGTTATTGCCTATATCATTGCGCGTGAGCGTGTGGACGCGCCCTCCATTGAGGAAGCGGTGCGCCGCGCTATGCCGCAGCTTCAGGGCTCGTATTCCATGATTGTTATGAGTCCGCAAAAGCTGATTGCCGCGCGCGATCCGCACGGGTTCCGTCCGCTCAGCATCGGGCGTATCGGCAATTCCTATGTGTTCGCTTCCGAAACCTGCGCGCTGGACGCCTGCGGGGCGGAATTCGTGCGCGACGTGGAGCCGGGTGAAATTGTTGTGGCTGACAAGGACGGGTTACGCTCTATTAAAGACCCGGTAAACGCCCAAAAGTCGCTTTGCGTATTTGAGTATATTTATTTCGCCCGTACCGACAGCGTGGTCGACGGCATCAGCGTGTACGAGGCGCGCAAGGAAGCTGGCCGTCTGCTTGCCAGGCAGCACCCCGTGGACGCCGACATGGTGATCGGTGTGCCGGAATCGGGCGTGGACGCGGCAATCGGTTACAGCGAGGAAACAGGAATTCCGTTTGAAAAAGGAATTGTCAAGAATACCTATATAGGCAGAACCTTCATTAAGCCCACGCAGTCCGACCGGGAACGCAGTGTGCGCATTAAACTGAATTCCCTTGCTTCGTCCGTCAAAGGAAAGCGCGTCGTCATGCTGGACGACTCCATTGTGCGCGGCACGACCAGCGCGCGCATCGTTACTATGCTGAAGGAAGCGGGTGCTACGGAAGTGCATTTGCGCATCAGTTCGCCGCCGTTTTTGTGGCCGTGCTATTACGGAACAGATATTCCGTCCAAGGACGACCTGATTGCCTGCCAGCACAGCATTCAGGAAATCGGGGAAATGAGCTTTGCGGATTCTATCGAATTTCTGGATCTTGCAAACCTGCCGAAAATGCTCGGCGGCTGCGCAAGCGGATACTGCGACGCCTGTTTTTCGGGCCAGTACCCCGCTCCGCTGCCCAGCCACTCCGTTGCCGATAAGAATTACAATTACTGTGTTCCGATAAAATCTTTTGACTAATTTGGGGACGAACTGAACAAGCTAACAAAACAGCATGGTTCGGTTCGCCCTGTTTCAGGAGGAAAACCATGAAAAATACCTATGAATCGCCGCTGAATTCCCGTTATGCCGACGCGGACATGCAGTATCTTTTTTCACCGGATAAAAAGTTCAGAACATGGCGCAAGCTCTGGATTGCGTTGGCGCAGTCCGAAAAGGAGCTGGGGCTGAACATTACGCAGGAGCAGATTGACGAAATGCGGCGGTACGCCGATGAGATTAATTATGAGGTTGCCGAGGCGCGGGAAAAGGAAGTGCGCCATGACGTGATGGCGCATGTATATGCTTTCGGTGAACAGTGCCCGAAGGCGAAGCCGATCATTCATTTGGGCGCGACCTCCTGCTATGTCGGCGATAATACCGATGTCATCATCATGGCGGAAGCGATACAGCTGGTGCGCAACAAGCTGATCGGGGCCATTCGTGTGCTTTCCCGTTTTGCCGTTCAGTACAAGGATTTGCCGACTTTGGCGTTCACCCATTTTCAGCCCGCCCAGCCGACCACAGTCGGAAAACGCGCCACGCTCTGGATTCAGGATTTATTAATGGATTTGGAGGACGTGGAGTACCTTCTTTCCACGGTAAAGCTTCTGGGCTCGAAAGGAACCACCGGCACACAGGCGAGCTTCCTTGAACTGTTTGACGGCAACCATGAAAAAGTAAAAAAGCTGGATTCACTGATTGCCGAAAAAATGGGATACACCGCTTGCTACGCGGTTTCCGGCCAGACGTATTCCCGCAAGCTGGATTCCCGCGTGCTGGCAGTGTTAAGCGGCATTGCGCAAAGCGCGGCGAAGTTTTCCAACGATATCCGCCTTTTGCAGCATTTGAAGGAAATTGAGGAGCCGTTCGAAAAAAATCAGATTGGTTCTTCCGCTATGGCGTACAAGCGCAACCCGATGCGCAGCGAACGCATTGCGTCGCTTTCCCGCTATGTGATTGCCGACAGCCTGAACCCCGCAATGACACAGGCCGCGCAGTGGTTTGAGCGCACGCTTGACGATTCCGCAAATAAGCGCATCAGCGTGCCGGAAGCCTTCCTTGCGGTAGATGGAATTCTGAATCTTTATAGCAATGTCGCGGACGGACTGGTTGTCTACCCGAAAGTGATTGAGCAGCATCTGCGGCGCGAGCTTCCCTTCATGGCAACGGAAAATATCATGATGGACGCTGTGAAACGCGGCGCCGACCGCCAGCAGCTGCACGAGCGGATTCGTGTCCATTCCATGGCCGCTTCCAAAGTGGTAAAAGAAGAGGGCGGGGAAAACGACCTTTTAAGCCGCATTGCGGATGACCCGATTTTCGGGGTTACTCTGGAGGAACTCAATGCCATTGTAAGCCCCGAAAAATATGTGGGGCGCGCGCCGGAGCAGACGGCGGAATTTATTAATGAAGTCGTGAGCCCTGTATTGGAAACATATGATTTAATACCGGAGGAAAAAGCGGAAATCAACCTGTAATACTCAAGGTAACCGCTGATTACAGCAATTCTAAAGCCGCTCAGTACAGTATTTTCGCGGCTTCGAATTGCTGTCTAGCGACTTAATCATCGATTACCTAAGTCTTGTTTAAAAATTTAGTTCAAAATTTATAAACAGGGCTGATCAACCTTTAAAATGTTTTTATTCTGTGAGAAGTCTTTGTTTTTGCGGTAATTTATGATATGATAATACAGTTGTGAGGGACTGCCCAAATTCGGCCGCCGGGCAGTTTTATGGTTCCGTTGCGGCGCGGCGGAGAGATAAATTATGATTAAAGCAATCGTTGGCGCGAACTGGGGCGACGAAGGAAAAGGGAAAATTACCGACGTTGAAGCCGCAGATTCCGATATTGTCATCCGTTTTCAGGGCGGCAGCAATGCCGGTCATACCATTATCAACAACTATGGAAAATTCGCTCTGCATCAGCTGCCTTCCGGCGTGTTTTACAGCCATGTAACAAACGTGATCGGCAATGGTGTTGCGCTGAGTGTTGAAAATTTTGTAAAAGAAATGGCTTCGCTGGAGGAGCGCGGCGTTCCGAAGCCGAATATTATCATATCAGACCGTGCGCAGCTTGTAATGCCCTATCACATTCAGCTGGATACCTTTGAGGAAGCGCGTCTTTCCTCGCGTTCGTTCGGTTCCACCAAATCAGGCATTGCGCCGTTCTATTCCGACAAATTTGCGAA
Source organism: Bacillota bacterium (assembly GCA_023416955.1). Classification (GTDB taxonomy): domain Bacteria; phylum Bacillota; class Clostridia; order Oscillospirales; family Acutalibacteraceae; genus Caproiciproducens. Next base: position 104,496 of record JAEZGM010000041.1, read on the forward strand.
AATCGGATTCCAGATCAGCGAGCTGTACGACGATGAAAGCAGCCTGAAAGCAAAAATTGAACAGGTGCTTGCCGTAAAGAATACGCTGTTTGAGCATCTGTACCATCAGCCTGTACTCACGGTAGATGAGGTCTTCGCAAAGCTGATGGAATATAAGGAAATGCTTGCTCCTTATATCGCCGATACATTTTCCTTCCTGCACCAGGCTGTAAAGGACGGCAAAACCATTTTGCTGGAAGGTCAGCTCGGCGCGCTGAAGGACCCGGATTTCGGTATTTACCCGATGGTGACTTCTTCATCCACTCTTGCCGCTTACGGCGCAATCGGCGCGGGGCTGCCCCCTTACGGGATTCAGGAGATCATTACTGTGGTCAAAGCGTATTCCAGCGCGGTCGGCGCGGGCGAGTTTGTCAGTGAAATTTTCGGGGATGAAGCCGAGGAGCTTCGCCGCAGGGGCGGCGACGGCGGCGAATACGGCGCTACCACAGGCCGCCCGCGCAGAATGGGCTGGCTTGATCTGGTTGCTTCCCGTTACGGCTGTCAGGTGCAGGGCGCGACCAGTGTCGCGATGACCGTGCTCGACGTACTGGGCTATCTTGATGAAATTCCGGTCTGCGTCGCTTACGAGCTGGACGGAAAGCGTATCGACCATTTCCCGAGCACGATTCAGCTCAAACGCTGCAAGCCGGTTTTGGTGAAGATGCCCGGCTGGAAATGCGATATTCGAGGAATCAAGACATACGAGGATTTACCGGAGGCCGCCCGTAATTACATTGAGTTTGCGGAACGTGAAATCGGTGTTCCGATTAAGATGGTTTCAAACGGCCCTTCCCGCGAGGACATTATTTACAGGTAAGCGAACGAGCGCCAACAGTTTTTCTTACTTTGTTGGCGCTTGTGCATTTTAAAGATTGCCGAAGAAGGTGTATTATTTATGTGTGGTATAGTTGGTTATATTGGTGACGATCAGGCCGCACCGATCCTTTTAAAGGGCCTTGAAAAACTGGAGTACCGCGGGTATGATTCCGCCGGTGTCGCGGTTTATGACGGTACTTCCCTGCAGGTTGTTAAAGCAAAGGGCCGGCTGAAAATTTTAAGCGAAATGATTCATGACGGTGCCGATACCCCCGGTATGGTCGGAATCGGCCATACCCGGTGGGCGACGCACGGCAAACCGTCCGACATCAATTCCCACCCCCAGGTCAGCGATTCGGGTAAGTTTGCGGTCGTTCATAACGGAATCATTGAAAATTACCTGGCATTGAAAAATTATCTGATCAGTAAGGGCGTCACATTTGTCTCCGAAACGGATACGGAAGTCGTGGCCCAGCTTTTGGAATATTACTATAAGGGCGACGTGCTCGATGCCGTTGTGAAGGTTCTGCAAAAGGTAGAAGGCTCTTATGCGCTCGGGATCATCTGTGCGGATCAGCCCGACGAGCTGCTGGCGGTTCGTAAAGACAGCCCGCTGATTGTCGGTTTGGGCAATGGGGAAAATTTCATTGCGTCCGACGTACCGGCAATCCTGAATAAAACAAGGGACATTTACCGCCTGAATGATAATGAGATTGTGGTGCTCAGGCGCGACAGTGTTACCGTCTATAATCTGGATAAAGAAATCGTTGCGAAACAGGCAGAGCATATCAATTGGGATATTTCCGCGGCGGAAAAAGGCGGATACGAGCACTTCATGGCGAAGGAAATTATGGAGCAGCCGAAAGCGGTGCGCGACACAATTTCACCTCGCATTCAAAACGGGGAAATCGTTCTGGATAATATCACGCTGACGGCTGAGCAGATTAAGAATTTCTCAAAAATATATATTGTTGCCTGCGGTTCGGCTTACCATGTCGGCGTGGTGGCAAAATATGTATTCGAGAAAATGGTGCGCATACCGGTTGAAGTGGACGTTGCTTCCGAATTCCGTTACCGTGAACCGATTATAGATGATTCCGTTCTGGTGCTTGTCATCAGCCAGTCCGGTGAAACAGCGGATACGCTGGCAGCTTTGCGTGAAGCCAAGCGTCTCGGCGCGCGCACGCTGTCTATTGTAAACGTCGTCGGAAGCTCCATCGCAAACGATTCGGACGACGTAATTTACACGTGGGCGGGCCCGGAAATCGCGGTCGCGACAACGAAGGCTTACAGCACACAGCTTGCCGTCGTATACCTTCTTGCTATCTATTTTGCGGAAAAACTCGGTACCATTTCAAGGAAAGAATACGCGAATTATATTGCGCAGCTGCAGAGCATTCCGGATAAGATTGCAAAGATTCTGGAAAATAAAGAAAATATTCAGTACCTTGCTTCCCAGTACTTTAACGCAAAGGATATTTTCTTCATCGGCAGAAATCTGGATTATGCCATGTCGCTGGAAGGTTCGCTGAAACTGAAAGAAATATCCTATATTCATTCCGAGGCATATGCGGCGGGCGAGCTAAAGCACGGCACCATTTCCCTGATTGAAGAGGGAACTCTTGTGGTGGCGCTCGCAACACAACCGCAGCTGTTTGACAAAATGATGAGCAACGTCAAGGAAGTTAAGGCGCGCGGCGCTGTGGCGCTCGGCCTTACCACAGAAAACAATACGAAGATCGAGCAGGAAACCGATCATCATATTTATATCCCGCAGGTATGCGACATCATGCTGCCCTCTCTTGCGGTCGTTCCGCTGCAGCTGTTCTCCTACTATGTCGCGTCGCTGAAGGGCTGCGATATCGATAAACCGCGCAACCTTGCGAAATCCGTAACGGTTGAATAAACAGGACGTAAATCAGATGTTCCAAGACTTTGCATTTGACAAACAAGGCCTGGTAATGGAAAAGAAAAGAATGGTGTGATTGAATGACAACTCAAAATGAAGCGGTGCTGATTCTTGATTTCGGCGGCCAGTACAGCCAGCTGATTGCGCGCCGTGTGCGCGACCTGAATGTGTACTGTGAGATCAAATCGTATAAAACTTCCGCGGAGCAGATCCGTGCGGCGGGCTATAAGGGCATTATTTTTTCCGGCGGACCCGATACCGTCTACGATGAAAGCGCCCCCAAGTGTGACCCGAAGATCTTTGATTTGGGCATTCCGATTTTGGGAATCTGCTACGGAGCTCAGCTTATGGCCTATACGCTCGGCGGCACCGTACAGAGCGCCACCGTGCGCGAATACGGCAAGACGGAAGTCAGCTTTCATACGGATTCGGTTCTTTTCCAAGGGTTGGAAGAGAAATCCGTCTGCTGGATGAGCCATACCATCTATATTTCACAGGTACCGTCCGGTTTCTCGGTCACGGCAACCAGCGAAACCTGCCCTACAGCCGCAATGTCAAACGACAGCAGAAAGCTGTACGCGCTGCAGTTCCACCCCGAGGTGGAGCATACCGTGCAGGGCAATGAAATGCTCAAAAACTTTTTGTTTAAAGTCTGCGGCTGCTCCGGTGATTGGGTGATGACTTCCTTTATCACAACGGCGATCGACCGGATTAAGAAGACAGTCGGTGACAAAAAAGTGATCTGCGCGCTTTCCGGCGGTGTGGATTCCTCCGTCGCCGCGCTGCTGGTACACAGGGCGGTCGGAAAGAATCTGACCTGTATCTTTGTGGATCATGGTTTCCTTCGTAAAAATGAGGGAGACGATGTCGAGCGCGTTTTCCGTGAGCAGTTCGATATGAATCTGATCCGCGTGAATGCACAGGAACGTTTTCTGACAAAACTGGAGGGCGTTTCCGAGCCGGAGCGCAAGCGCAAAATCATTGGCGAGGAATTTATCCGTGTTTTTGAAGAAGAAGCCGGTAAAATTGATCATGCGGAGTACCTGTGCCAGGGAACCATCTATCCAGATGTTGTTGAAAGCGGTACCGGCGACGCGGCGGTCATCAAAAGCCACCACAATGTTGGTGGGCTGCCGGAGGATGTCGGCTTCACCGGTCTGGTGGAGCCGCTCCGCGATTTGTTTAAGGATGAAGTGCGGCGCGTCGGTCTGGAGCTTGGCATTCCGGGCTTTTTGATTTGGCGTCAACCTTTCCCGGGCCCCGGCCTTGCCATTCGCATTATGGGCGAAATTACGCAGGAAAAACTGGATATTCTAAAGGATGCCGATGCGATTTTCCGCGAGGAAGTGGCGGAGTCCGGACTTGACCGTTCCATTAGCCAGTATTTCGCCGTGCTGACGGGAATTAAGAGCGTCGGTGTCATGGGCGACGGCAGAACATACGACTACACCTTGGCGCTGCGCGCAGTGACCACGACTGACTTTATGACCGCCGACTGGGCAAGAATTCCCTATGATTTGCTGGAAAAGGTCTCAAACCGCATTGTCAACGAGGTCAAATCCATTAATCGCGTGGTTTATGATATTACGAGCAAGCCCCCGGCCACCATTGAGTGGGAGTGATTTTTAGTATAATATTACTGAAATATTGCTTTTATAAGATTGATTATGTGTTGACTGCGCATTAAAAATATGCTATAAATGGTTAGCAATGCTAGGATAGATGACTATGTTTTTTGCCTGTTTAGGTGAGCTCATAGCCATCTATTTTTTATTTTAAAGAGGCCCTCCTTATGGAAAACATGAAATCAGGCCTGAGCTGAAACGATACAAAAAGCTACTGATTAGCGAAGTTTTATACGCTCCTTGCCATGAACTGTATTCATTGTACGAAAATCAATGCAGGTTGAAATTTATCATTCTATATTAAACTAAGAGTCGCTCTCTGCTTCTTGAGTTTAATGATTATTTGGTACCGATTCGAGCAGTACATTTTGCTCAAGGCCCAAATATGGACAATTATACCAGATTTATGTAATTGATTATTATTTTCCTGTGAAGATATTGTTCCAATCAAATTTATGTGATATTTTAATAAATGTTATAGTAAAAGTTTAAAATTTATATTTATATAATACTTTTTATTAAATTAGAGTCTTAAATTGAATTTGATTTTACTCTCAATTTTTGATATATCATTTTCCTTAAATAGGCGCTATCGTCGAACTCCCAAATCTTTTATGATGGAGGAGGATTTGACACCAATGTGAGATTTTAATGGGGCAGGACGAACGCGGCTTGGGGATAAAATTCAATTTATCATTGGCAGATCAGTAACTCGGTTGCGATCTTAATTTCACATGAGGATGGAGAAAAAAGATGAAAAAGAAGGTTTGGTATTCTTGTCTGGCTTTGGTATTAGTTCTTCAGATTATTTTATCAGGCGGGGTCGCCGCGTTTGCCGAAGAAAATCCGGAAACCAATACACAGAAGTCATCGGGTGACGTGCAAGCTTTACTGAGCAGCAGCGATATCACACAGTATTTGAGCGATCTCACATGGTCTTCCGCCAAAGTAGGATATGGAAGTGCCACAAGGGACAAAGATCTTGACGGCAACCCAATTAAACTGAAGGACTCCGGCGGAACCCTACAAACATATCCCAAAGGTTTATTTGCGCATGCGGCCTCACAAATAGACTATGATATTACAGATAAAGGCGTTAAGTCTTTCCAATCGTATATCGGAATTAATAACATGAAAACAAACGGCGATTGCGAATTTATTGTTCAGGTAGATGGAGTGGAAAAGTTTAAAAGTGCTGTTCTGAATTCTGATAGTGTTCAGCAGTTTGTAAACATCGATATTCCCGCTGATGCGAAAATTCTGACACTCATCACCACAACGGGTGGCGATGATAACAACAGTGATCACAGCGTTTGGGCTGACGCAAAAATCATTTTAGACGGCACTGTACAGAAGAATCTGAAAAACGTGCAGCTGCAGACGGATAAATCTGTTATCAAGGTAGGTGAAACTGCGCAGATCACCGCGAAAGGGTATCTGGTTGACGGCTCACAGGCAGTTTTTCAACCCGGCGATCTGGTGTTTACGAGCAGCGACGAAGCAGTCACGTCCGTATCAGGGAACGGAGTGGTAAAAGGATTGGCCAACGGAACAGCAACGATCACCTGCAAAGCAACCGTCAACGGAATTACGAAAGAAGCCGCTCTTGATCTTGCCGTTGGCAACGAAGTTGAAGGCAGGCTATGGTCGGTAGAATCGCCCGATAAAAATACAAATATTATTTTTAAACTGGATAACGGCAGTCTCCAGTATTCCGTGCAGAAGCAAGGGAAAACCGTACTCGGGTTTTCTCCTGTCGGAATTAACACAAGTCTGGGTGACTTTTCCAACAACTTAGTTTATTCTTCAGTAACAGCTGCAAAGGAAATCAATGAAACCTATTCGGTTATTTCTCATAAGAAAAGCAAGTATGTAAACCATGCACGGGAAAGAATAATTTCTTTTACAAAAAACAGCATGAAATTTGATGTGATTGTCCGCACGTATGATGACGGCGTCGCGTTCCGGTATGTTATTAGATCCGGCGACGATTCAAAGCAGAGCATGACTGTTTCAGGTGAGTCCACAGGATACCAAATTCCGGCTGGTTCCGAAACCTGGGCGATGGCATATGGCCATAGCAATGAATGGTCTTATGAAGACAGCTTTGTGGAAAAGCCAATTGAATCTGTGACAGGCGATCAGTCGGTTCCGTTCCTTTATAGAACACCGGATGGAATATTTACCCTGCTGACAGAAGCAGAGCTGAGCGGTGAATACGCAGGTACCATGGTGAAAGCGGAAGGAAACGGACTGCTGCGGGTTTCCTTTACTCCGCAGCAGAAGGAGCAGCCTGTCAGTACCTCGGCTCCGTTCGTATCCCCGTGGAGAGTTGCCATTACAGGCACGTTAAATGATATTGTACAAAACACCATGGTGGAAAACTTAAGCCCGGCGCCGGACGAAAGCTATAACTACGCCGACTGGGCAGAGCCGGGGGTTACCGCCTGGTCTTGGATGTCGGCAGGTTACAGCACTGCCAATCAGCACGATAAAAATATTATCTTAAAGTATATTGATTTTGCGGCCGATATGGGCTGGAAGTACTATATTATGGATGAAGGCTGGCAGCCGGGGGCTCTTGCAGGAAGCGACAGCAATTATGCAGGTTATTACGATTGGTTTGACGAAGTAAGAGCACATGCGGACGCAAAGGGTGTTAAGCTGATTGCATGGGTCAGGTGTGATGATCTGAATACGCAGGCGAAGCGTGATGCAAGGCTGATCGAATGGAAGAAGAAAGGCATCGCTGGTATCAAGGTTGACTTCTTTGATAGGGAAACACAGGACAGAACACAGCTTTACGAGGATATTTATAAGCAGTGCTCCAGTCTGGGACTGATTATCAATACCCACGGAGCAAATAAGCCGACCGGTGAAATCAGAACCTATCCCAATGTCCTGACAAGAGAAGCAATCAGAGGTCAGGAGCAAGGAGATTTAAAACCGGATCAATTTACGCTTTTCCCGTTTATACGCAACGCCGTGGGCCCGGCCGACGTAACGGAAACATTATATCCGTGCGGCAGCTCAACTACGGTTGGACTGCAGGTTGCATCATCAATTTTGGTTCAAAGCGGACTGCACTGCCTTGCCAGCAGCCCGGAAAGTTATTTGAACAGCCCGGCGTATTCTCTTTATAAAGACTTGCCCGCAGTGTGGGACGAAACGAAATTAATCGACGGGTATCCGGGTGATTTTGCTACAATGGTACGCCGCAGCGGCGACGACTGGTATGGCGCGTCCGTTACGGTGGAGAAGAAAAACGCTGTTTTTCCATTGGATTTTCTAAATGACGCAACTACATATTACGCCATGGTCTATAAGGACGATGGGGCCACCCAAAACGATCTGGGGTTTGAGTATAAAGAGGTTAAAAAAGGTGATGTCCTGACTGTCCCGATGAAAAAGGGCGGCGGCTGCGCGGTAAAAATACTAAAAAACAAGCCTTCTGCGATTGAAACAATTAATCTGGATAAAACAACGGCAAGCATAGAAGAAGGAAGATTTTTTACGCTTACCGCAACGATCACTCCTGAAAAATCACTGATTAGAAATGCTATGTGGACATCAAGCGATAATATGGTAGCAACCGTTTCTTCCACTGGGATTGTGCGGGGAATTAAGCCCGGCAAGGTAACAATAACGGCAGTTTCACCCGCAGACGGAACCATTAAAGCAGTCTGTGCGGTGAACGTTACGGCTTCAGCATACAAGTTTGACGCCAATACATGGAACATTCGCAGCGCGGATACCGACAAAATACGTTTCAATTCGGAAAATTCAGTTACTATTACGATGCAGCAGGGGGAAGCGGGAAATAATGCCGGCAGCGGAAATTATTTGAAGAATATTATTGCTACCGTGCCTGCCGACCAAAATTTTGCAATCAGCGCAAAAGTAAGCGGAGGACTCAGTAAAAACTACCAAGCCATGGCGCTGGCAGCCTTTACCGATGAAAAGAATGTTGTTGCCACTATGCGAAGATTCCATAGCTCCTTCGGCAACAACTGTTTTGCAATGGTACGCAACGAAGTAGTTAACGGTCAGGCTAACAACATGACGGAAGAACCGGCAAGAACAGATACCAATAGTGCTGCTGATGCTTACCTCAAATTAGTTAAGAATGGAAAGACCTTCACAAGCTATTACAGCTATGACAACCAAAACTGGACAGAAATCCGTCATGAGGACGCGAAGGGAGTAATCGGAACTGCCTCGGCTCAGAATATCAAAATTGGAATTTACGCCACCACCGGTAACTCGACTGATTTTAAGGATGTCACCTTCTCCAACTTTACCTATTATCCCAATAATGTGGGGCAGGGTGCGCTCATTCCTTTTGCAAAAGAAAACATTCTGCCCAAAACCTATACGGTGACGTTTGACAGTCAGGGCGCGGATATACCGGCGAATCCTTCCTCCATTGAAGTAACCGAACCGCAGACCATAGTGCAAACCTTGCCGGTTACACCAATAAAAACGGGCTTTACCTTCGGCGGCTGGTTTACACAGGTGGGCGGACAAGGGACAGAATTTAAGGCTAACACTGTTGTTACTAACAATATTACGATTTACGCCAAATGGATCAAAAACCAAAATCCGTCCAAAACCTATACTGTGACTTTTGACAGTCAGGGTGCAACCAGGGCGGCGAATCCGTCTTCCATCGAGGTAACCGAACCGCAGACCACGGTGCAGGCCTTGCCGACCCCGCCGGTAAAAACCGGGTTTACTTTTGGGGGCTGGTTTACACAAGCTGGCGGACAAGGGGCGGAGTTTAAGGTAAACACCGCTGTTACGAACAATATTACGGTTTATGCCAAATGGACCAAAAAACGCGATTCACAACCCGGTAATTCGGGGGATTCTGACTCTTCCGGGAACAACTCAACCCCGCCGACCTCAGCGAACCACTTTATCAGCGATACAACAGCTGACTTCAGCGTGAAGGGAACATATCAATTTAAAATCACCGTCAAGAGCGATCTCGTGCCCGCTTTAGTTGCCGGAACTCCGGGCGTTTTTGAAATCCAGCTTGCCAGAAAAGACAGCGGCGAATATTATTTTAAGCTGATTCCAATCGGAAAGCCGGGGGCGCAGGCCGGAATTTATCTGAATGGCGTAAAGCTTTTGGTGGCGACAATAGATGCATCCGTACCGGCTGTTAAGTCCGACACAACCCAACGGTTTCATGTTAAGTCATCCGCAGCCTACATCTTTAAACTTACCGCCGATACAAAACCCCGATTTGTATCGGGCACGCCATCTGCGTTTAGGACGGAATTTATCCAGTCTGTCGGGAATAATCACTATTTTAGAGTGATTGCAATCGGCAAAACCGGCACTGCCTCCGGCTTCTATATCAATTCGGAGCGGTCGCCGGTGGCCGTCGCAACCGTCAAGTAGAGACAGTTCAAAAATATCCATATTGAGAGATCCGAATGCAGTGAGTTCAATCTGCATTCGGATCTTTTGTTAAAGATTTTGCGCTTGTTTCTTGGATGTTTTCTAAAGTGAACTGACTATGTGAGATACTGTGTCAATAGCTAAATTGGGGATTTGACTTAATTTAATTTTTAAATAAGTGATTCTCCTTAATTTTTAGTAAAGTTTTAGTTAAACAGTAGATATTTATTTTTGTCTTTGCTATACTTAATACTATCGGGAGGATCGAGAATGGCAACTCTGAAAGAAATTGCATCAAAGGTCGGTGTTTCGCTCGCAACAGTCTCACGCGTGCTGAATTTGGACGATACAATGTCCGTGAGTGCGGAAAAAAGAAGAGAAATCGTCGAAACGGCACATATGATGGGTTATGTTCCGCCTAAGCTTAGGAAACAAAACCCTGCGTTCAGTACCGCGACCATCGGTATTGTCGATTGGAAGATCATCACACAGAGCCAGTCCAATTCACACATGGCTGCTTTGGATTACCTTGCGCAGACCAACGGAAAGGGACTGAAAATCAAATTTGTCCGGCTGCCACAGGACTCCACGGATCATGTGGACGGAATCCTTGCTTTCGGAGATTTTGACCCGAATGAAATTGATTTTCTTCAGAGCCGTTCCTACCAGATTGTTTTTGTGAACTCCAATAAAGATGATTATCAGCACGACCAGATTCTGATTGATTTTAATCTGGGCATGAAGCAGATGGTGGAATACCTGTCAGAAGAGAAACACTGTCAGCGCATCGGGTACATAGGCGGTCTGTTCCAAAGCGATACCGTGCAAATCGGCTTCCACAGACTGAATGCCTTGAAGGCTTACCTGAAAGAAAAAAATATTTATGATGAATCGCTGATCCGCGTCGGGGAATTTACCAGTGAAAGCGGCTACAGGCTTATGGCAGAGATGATCGAAACCGGTAACCTGCCGGACGCTTTCCTTCTTGGGAACGACGCTGTAGCCGAAGGCGCGCTGCGTGCGGTGGAAGAAGCGGGAATCAGTGTGCCGGAGGATTTGGGCATTGTGCTTTACAATGATATTGAAACTCTAAAGCCTACTCATCCGACTTACACCTGTATAAAAATGTACCCGGATTTTGTTTGGCAGACAGCGATTGAACTGCTTTCTGAACGGATTTTAAACCGCAGGACACAGACGATGAAAATTATTATTCCAACCAGATTGCTGATTGGAGAAAGTACGTAAAACCACAGGGACCGAAAATCAGTCGGGAGGAAAATCAGTGGAATCACTTCGATTTGTCCATTTATCGGATCTTCATTTTCGAAAACAGTATGAGGACTGGGGCTTTCAGAATTTGCTGAGCAAGCTGCCGGATTCTTTGGGGAACCTTGCTGTGTGTTTGGAAAGGGAAAAAGCAGAGGGGTTGGACTTTGTATTATTAACGGGGGATTTGTCCCACGACGGTACGGAAGAAGACTATATGATTCTGCGCGATGCGCTGAATCACACACTGGGCGGCACTCCTTGGGTGGCACTCCCCGGGAACCATGATGACCGTGCCGCTTTTGCCGCGGGACTGCTGGAACAGGATGCGTCCCGGAAATGTGATACAGTGTATCACATCAAGGGATTTCGCGTGATTATGCTGGATACCGGTGACGGTATTTCCGGCCGATTGGAAAAAAGCCAAGTACAGTGGCTGCGGAATATACTCTCTGTTCCGTCGGAAAAGGGCAGTATTCTCGCGGTTCACCATTCTCTGATTGATGGTCAGGAAGGACTTGGCGGTATACAAGCAGATGCCGATTTGCCGGATCTCATCGCAAGCAGCGACGTGATCGGCATTTTTTGCGGCCATACGCATCATAACTATGCCGGAACCTACGCTGGCAAGCCTTATTTTACGGCGGATTCCATGTCGTATGTGATGGAAGAATCCGGCCCCGATACTTATCTGAAAGCTGTTGCGGCTTACAACTGTGTTGTTTACTGCGGCGGTGCCCTTTCCGTGCAAGTCAGGCAGTTGGTACCCGCACCCGCGGTTGCCGCATGCTTTTCGACTGATACATTGTCATCCCTGTTTGAAAAAAGAAAGTGAGGAAAACAAAATGAAAACATCTCCCATCAAACGCTTTGCGCTTGCTACCCTTGCCGGGGCAATGCTGCTGACAGGTGCCGCATGTTCAAACCAGCAGCCGCAGGCTTCCTCAGCCGCAGCCTCTCAGGCGGATTCCCAGGCAGCCTCCGGCAGCCTGAAAACAGTGGACAAGCTGAGCGTGTACTTCGTTCCTTCCAAGGATCCACAGCAAATCGTTACAGCCACCGCCCCGCTGAAAAGCCTCCTTCAGAAAGAACTCGTAAACGAAGGTTATGATGTGAAGGATGTGGAAATTACTGTCGGTACTACCTATGAAGCGGTGGGTGAAGCTCTTTCCTCCGGCACGGCAGACGTCGGAATGATTCCCGGCGGAACCTATGTGCTCTATGACGACGGAGCGGATGTTATTCTTACCGCAACCAGAGCGGGCCTGAGCAAGGATTCCGACAGCCCGAAGGATTGGAATGACGGAAAAGCGACAACAGCGACTGACAAGCAGGTAACCTACTACCGTTCTCTTATCATTGCCGGCCCCACTGAAAAAGGCAAGGCATTGGTAAAGAAAGTGAACGACGGGCAAAAGCTGACCTTTGAAGATCTTTCCAATGTAAACTGGAGCATTATGTCTTCCTCTTCTTCCGCCGGCTACATTTACCCCGCGCTCTGGCTGAACAAGAACTACCAGAAAACTCTGACAGATCTGCCCCATCTGGTGCAGGCCGACTCCTACGGCAGTTCCTTTGCACGTCTTGCTTCCGGACAGGTTGACGTTGTTCTGGCTTACGCCGACGCGCGCCGTGATTATGAGAAAAAATGGACAACCGATTACGGCAGAAAAGCATCCATCTGGGAAGAAACCGGTGTGATCGGTGTTACTGACCAGATTTACAATGATACGATCAGCGTGAGCAAGAATTCCAAGATTATGGACGATTCCATGAAACAGGCATTGCAGACCGCATTCATCAACATTGCAAAAACAGACGAAGGCAAAAAAGTAATCTCCATATACAGCCACGAGGGCTACCAGGCTGCAAAATCCTCCGATTATGACAATGAGCGCAAGGCACAGGAAATATTGAAGCAGATCAAGAAATGATTGGTTGATAAGTAAATTAAAATTAGGCGCAGGATGAACTTTCGCGGTTCATCCTTTGTGCACTTTTGGAGGATCGCATGATTTTATTTGAACATGTCAACAAGGTTTATCCGAATGGGTTTCAGGCGCTCAATGATGTTTCCCTTCAAATCGAACAGGGTGAATTTGTAGCGGTGATCGGACTTTCCGGTGCGGGTAAATCGACTTTGATCCGTACCATTAACCGGATGCACCCCATTTCGTCCGGAACCCTGATGGTGGACGATGTGGATGTGAATACGCTTTGGGGTAAGCGGCTGCGGAGGTTCCGGCGGAAAATCGGCATGATATTTCAGTCCTTTAACCTTGTAACGCGCACGACCGTAATCAAGAACGTGCTTGCCGCAAAGGTGCCGGATCTTCCGGCCTGGCGGGCAATTTTGGGCGTGTTCCCCAAAAAGGACAATCTGGAAGCGCTTGAGGCGCTGGACAAGGTGGGCATTCTGGACAAAGCGTTCACCCGTGTGGATCAGCTTTCCGGCGGGCAGCAGCAGCGCGTCGCGCTGGCCAGAACGCTGGCACAGAATCCGCGTATCATTCTGGCGGACGAGCCGGTGGCTTCCCTTGACCCCGTGACTGCCAAACAGGTGATGGATGATTTCAAGCACATCAATCAGGAAATGAACATTACCGTCATCATCAATATCCATCATGTCGATCTTGCACTGCAGTATGCCGACCGTGTGATTGGAATTCAGTCCGGCCGCATTGTGTTCGACGGAAAAGCGGAGGACGTTACCAAAGACGTGCTGGCGCAGGTTTACGGCGGAGCGCAGGAGGGGGCAGAATGAAGCAGTACCAGGTAAGCAGCGGCAAGACCGTCACAAAGCCGCGTTCTTACACGATCCCGATTACGGTCCTTGTACTCGCGTTCACTTATCTTTCTGTTAAAGTGACCGGCTTTGACATGAGTGTGCTCGCACGGCGGGGGTATCAGTTCTTCGTCATTCTGGCAAATATGTTTCCGCCGAAGATTTCCTATATGTCCAGCGTATGGCAGCCCCTTTTTGATACGATAAAAATGTCGCTGCTCGGTTCGTTCATCGGTTCGCTGCTTGCGGTGCCCTTTGCCGTTATTGCATCAACGAATATCGTTAAGAACCGCTTTGTAATCACGGTTGTCCGACTATTCCTCAGTCTTGTGCGTACGCTGCCTACGCTGGTGACGGCGCTGATCGCTACATACGTATTCGGCCTTGGTACAATGGCAGGTACAACCGCGATTGCGATCTTCACCTTCGCCTATGTCGGGAAAACGCTGTATGAACAGATTGAAACCGTTAATATGGGTGCGTTTGAAGCGATGGAAGCGCTTGGCTGCGGGAAGTTTCAGGCTTTTTGCCGTGCGATTACTCCGCAGGTACTGCCGTCCTACCTTTCCATCTGTCTGTTTTGCTTTGAAGGCAATGTGCGCTATGCCTCCATTCTGGGTTACGTCGGTGCGGGCGGCCTGGGACTGATCTTGAACGAGAATATCGGTTGGAGAGAATACGACAACGTCGGTATGATTCTTTTAATGCTGTTTATTACCGTTGTGATCATTGAAGGCGTGAGCCATTACCTGCGCAGTAAGCTAGCTTAAGGAGGAAAGCGGATGAACCCGTCAATTGAACGTCAATGGGAATTGCGGCCAAAACACCGCCTTTTCCGTGCAGCTGTGAGCGCTGTGATAGTAGTCCTGTTTCTTTGGTCGTCAACCGCCGTGTCCATGCAGAAAACAGGCATGAGCGGAATGACCGTCGCAAAAAATATTATTCTTGGAATTTTGCAGCCGGATATGAGCCTCCTGTTGAATTTTACCACGCAGGGCGTACCCTTTCTTTTGCTGGAAACGATCTGTATTGCGTTTCTGGGCACTGTTGTCGGTTCTGTCCTGTCAATTCCGCTTTCTTTTTTATCCGCAAGCAATATTGTACCAAAATTCATTGCAGTAATCGGCCGCTTTTTGATTATGGCGATTCGCACGGTTCCGCCGCTGATCTACGGCCTGATGTTTATCCGTGTGACCGGCCCGGGGCCTTTCGCCGGTTTGCTGACCATGTCGCTGTCCTCCATCGGAATGCTTTCTAAAATGTATATTGAAGCCATTGAGGATTTGGACACGGGAATTCTGGAGTCACTGGACGCCGCAGGCTGCACAACGTTTCAGAAAATCCGCTACGGCGTTTTGCCGCAGCTAGTGCCGAATTTCATTTCGACCATTCTCTACCGTTTCGATATGAACCTGCGTGATGCTTCCGTGCTGGGTCTGGTAGGCGCCGGCGGAATCGGTGCGCCGCTGATTTTTGCAATGAACTCCTACCGCTGGAACGAGGCCGGTTCCATCTTACTGGGCTTGATTGTGCTGGTTTTACTGGTGGAGTTTTTGTCCGGCAGAATTCGCACCAGACTTACAATGGGGCAATGAATTAAATCACGTTGGGAGAAATAAAATGCAACAAATTTCACAGCCGTTTCCCCTGTCCGGAACGAAGAACACAAGGGAACTGGGCGGTTACCGCAATGAGGACGGAAAATATCTGAAAAAACATGCTTTTCTGCGCAGCGACGCACTGAATCTGATTACACCGGAGGACGCACGGTTTCTCAGCGATTATGGTGTGCGCTGTGTGATTGATTTTCGCTTTCCGGACGAGCGCGAGCGTTTTCCGGACCGTAAGGAGCTTTTTGATTCGTCGGTGCAGTTTGCAGCGGTTTCATTGCAGGATCCCGTTCGCATTAAAAGATATGCCGATGAGGAATTCCCGCCCAGCATGTGGGAACTGTACTGCTGGATGCTGGACGACAGCCAGCCGGAGTTCCGTGAAGTCTTTGAAACAATCGCCCGCCACCCGCAGGGTACGGTATTGTTCCATTGCACGGGAGGGAAAGACCGCACCGGTATGGTTGCCATGCTGCTGCTCAAGCTGGCAGGAGTGGATGATGAAACAGTGATCGGTGATTACGCTTTGACTGAAGTTTTCATGAAAGAGATGTTCGTATTGCAGACTAAGGAGCTGGAAAGCCGCGGGCTGGTGGTTCCTCAATACATCATGCAGTCGCCGGCGTCCAATATGGAAAAAGCGCTGCAGCACCTTGCGGAGCAGTACGGCTCCGCGGCGGACTATCTTGCACGTATCGGTCTGAAACAGGAGACAATACAGGTTTTAAGGGAAAAATTGCTTGATTAGTGCCTTAATATGGTACTTTATGATAACAGAGTACCGTCTGAGAACATCGGTGGTACACAGCTTGAAATTGAATGGGAATGTCTTTTTCAAAGAGTGATTCCCTTTATAATGAGGCATGGCGGCAGCCATGCCTTTTTGATCTGCTTTAGCAGGTTCTCCAAACGTCTTGCCGTTTGGAGAACGAAAATCCACCCGCTACGCGGGTGAGATTAGAAGCTTAAGCAAAAAGCATCACCATTCTGATATAATGACGAGTGTTCAAGC
>JAEZGM010000017.1 GCA_023416955.1 Bacillota bacterium
TTTAGCATATGAGTCAGCCGTAACCGTGCCGCCGCTGATTTTTATTCTGCCTCCATTGCCACTATTGCCGCCGCCGATGCCTGCGCCTCTACCACCGCCCTGTGCCGTGACGCTGCCGCCGCTAATAGCAATTTCACCGCCAATGCTTCCCTCACCGCCGCCGCCGATGCCCGCGCCATTTTGGTCGCCGGTTGCCGTGACCGTACCGCCGCTGATTTCGATGCTGCCGCCATTGCCGATGCCGCCGCCGATGCCTGCGCCTTGAGTGCCGCCGGTTGCCGTGACCGTGCCGCCGCTGATTTCGATGCTGCCGCCATCGCCATTGCTGCCACCAATGCCCGCGCCAAAATTGCCGCCGGTTACGTTCAGCGAGCCGGCGCTTTCTCCCGTAACGGTCAGTGCTGCGTTTGCCGGTACATTAAGTCCGGCGCAATGCTCACCGCTTTTCAGCGTATTTTTGCCATCCAGCGTCAGATTGACCGCCGCGCCCGCCGCGATGGAAAACGCGCAGGCGAAGCTTGTGCCGGAAACGTCGATATTCACGTTTTGCAGGGTGATGTTTTGTGTTCCGCCCGTAACGGAAACAGTGCTGCTTAAAGCAGCCGCCCCGCTGTCCTTCTGTGTAATAATATAGCCACAGGGATTTGCCGTGACGGCGGCGCCGTTTACCGTAACGCCCCCGCTGCCAAACACAATGCTGCCGTCGTCCAGAGATAAAACCGTACGGCTGCTGTTCTGCAAAGTTGAAAGCAGCATCGCGCTGTTCTTTGTTTCCTCCGCAAATGCCGAAACGCCCGCGAACCGGAACACGCTCAGCACCATGCTGAAAGCCAGCAGAATGCTAAGCGCTTTTTGATGAATTGAATTTTTTAACATGATTCTCCTCCTTAAGACGAATGGCGGAACCGCCATAGAAACAGATGAAACAAACATAAAACGCCACAATAATATTGTAACTTTTTTGCTTCCTGGGAACAATGTACGTGAGTACAGTCTGTTAAAAAATAAAAGTACAGTCTGCGTCGGCAAGACTGTACTTTAGTGCAATATTAAAGCAGATTAAAGCTCTTTTGTAAGGCCGCTCCGACTCGCGTAGGCGATAACCTGCGCCCGGTTTTTCAAATGGAGGAGTTCGATGATCCTGCCCATGTGGTATTTGACCGTCCGCTCGGAAAGCCCCAGCCTTTCACCGACTTTTTTATAAGTGATTCCACCGGCCACCATTTCCAGAATTTCCGTCTGCCGTTCAGTCAGGGCAGAATTGCCAGACAGCTCCTTTCTTACGCCGGTTTCAGGCTGCTCCGCATTTGCGCGGTCCTGCCCGAATTCTTTTAAAAGCCTTGCGGCAAGGCCCGGGGAGAGAGGAATCCCGTCGTTTTCAAGATCGGAGAGCATTTCAATCAGCTTTTCCGCATTGATGTTTTTCAGCAAGTATCCCGAAGCGCCGCACTTAATGGCCTCAAATAAATCATCGTCCTCGTCCGATGTTGTAAGCATCACAATTTTAATCTCCGGCATTTCCGCTTTAATGAGCTTCAACGCGTCGATCCCGCTGCACTCCGGCATTCGGATATCCATCAATATAATATCGGGCCGCAAATTTCTTGCTTTGTAGAGCGCATCTTTTCCGTTGCAGGCCGTACCCGCCACGCTGATTCCGTGGGTTTCAAGGAGATACTGAAGCCCTTCCATGAACAGCGGATGATCATCCACAAGCATCAATTTCATTCCTGTCATCCTCCTTCTCAATCGGTACATTCAGAATAATGCTGCATCCTTTCCCCGGCGCAGTCTCAATTTTCAGGGTTCCGCCGATCTCCTCCGCCCGTTCGCGCATAATGTCAAGACCAAATCTTGTCTTTGCGGAATCGGCGCTGCGTACGGCATTGAATCCTTTCCCGTCGTCCTGAATCACAACGCAAAGTCTCTCCTGTTCAAGCGAAAGCGTGATTTCAACATTTTCAGCTTCGGCATGTTTGCGGATGTTGTTCAGGGCTTCTTTTATAACGCTGAGTGTCTGAATCCGAGCACTCGGTTTTATCGCTTCGCCGTTAAACCCGGCTGGGATGTTTCGTCTTACCGTAAGGCAGGTTTGGCTTTCAAAGTCGGCAATATTTTTTTCGAGGGCTGTGAGAAAGTTTTTTTCACTGTATGCGGGGTCCCGGATACTTCGTATGTATTCCCTTAATTCGGTATGGGCGGACTGCGTCGCATCCACTAGCTGGTCAAGGCGATGGGTTACGGTATTTACCCCCGAGTTTTTCAGTTCCTGACGAATTCCCTGCGCCTGCAAATTGATGAACCCAAAAACCTGTCCTAAATTGTCATGCAGATCTCTTGCCGTTTTTTCGCGCTCTTCATCGACGGCAAGTTTCCATTGCTGTTTTAAAAGCATCTCCTGAGTGAGCTTTTTTTCTGTATTGTCGTACAGAATCACCAATCTGCCGACAGATATTCCATCATTTGAAAAAATCGGAGAAAAAACCGCCGCATATGACTTTTGAACCGCGTCTTTGCAAACCGAGAACTCAAAGCGGGCTATTTCCGGTTTATAGCAGGCATTCGCGAATTCCGGTATTTCGGCGCAGACATCCCGGACCGGCCTGGTCACTATTTCGGAAGCTTTCAGCCCAACGATCTTTTCAAAAGCGGGATTGGAATCCAAAACTCTTCCCTGACTGTCCAGGATCATGACTCCGGTGTCCATGACACGCAGCACAGTAGCCCACGCCATAGGGACGATGTCAAACAGCCGGTAGCGAAAAAGCCCCCACGCCGCAATGAGCCCGGCAGGTCCGAAGAACACCGGCGTAATGTCGAATCGGTACGACGGAATCAGTTTGAAAACATAGATCAGATTTGGCAATATAATAAGACTCGCGCCCAAAAGCAGCGAGAATGCCTGTTTTCTGTAAATTGATTTTTTAAAAAAGGCCGCGCTAACCAATAATTCCCACGCGAGAAAATCCAACAGATAGGAATACGCGGCATGGACATAAAAAACAGGCCCGTAATCCTTTGCAATGACCGGAAACAGTCCGCTGGCATCCAAATGCATGTCAGAACGGACCAATCCATGGGAACCGTCCGTCCAGACCAGAACAATTACAATGGTGGGGATAATGCACAGCCAAAAAATCTTTTTATTTCGGACCCAATTGTCAAGCCCGGTATATTCCATACATAGCGAAAGCAAAAATACAGGGGAATAGCAATAGGCGAAATACTGTATGTTTGCCCAAAACAGTTTTGTCGCAAAATCCGCGCTCAGCATTTCAAGAGCGTTCCCTGACGACCATATTGATACCAGTAACATACTTATGATAAAGCTGACGGCGCCTTTTGCATTTCGGCGTTTTGCCATGGTAAAAAGGCCGAGGGACAGTGTGATGAAAGCGGAGATCCACAGCGGCCAGCAATATTTGATATATTGAAATTTCATAATCCTGTTTCAACCCCGCTTTTCCTCAACTGTTAAAAAACGGCATATACGGAAGAAAGGCCGCGACCAACCGCACAGTCGATAGATTTCTTAGAGATATCCGTGAATTTGGGCTTACTATGAACTTACGGCTTGCATTCATAGCTGGCAAGCAATATAATTAAGAGCAATATACTAACCGAGTTTGGTAACCGTGGTTAGTAACTAAGGTCATTATATATTATTTTTTTCGTTAAATCAATATAGGAGAGTTGAAATTCATGAAGAAGGATAGGCCAAACCGCAAAAAAGAGCAGGGTGCCGAAACCAAGAAGAAGCTATACGAAAGCGCCGAGAAACTGTTCAATAAATATGACTTTGCCAATGTCAGTGTGGAAACCATCGCGGAGACGGCCGGGGTGACCAAAGGCACGTTCTATGTGCACTTCGAGTCGAAAGATGCCTTATATATCTCTCTATTCTCCGATTATGTAGCCCGTTTGGATCTGGATTACAGGACTTTTCTGGATTCTTTGCCGCCAGATATGCCGGCGTCGGATACTCTAATGGCCTTTGTCAAGGAAATCATTGATCTGATGGTGAACAGGATCGGTTATAACAATTTAAGAACCGTTTACAAGCTGCAGCTCACAAATAAGGTTGATATGGAGACGGTCAGCGGATATGGCCGGGAACTCTATAAAACGTTCGGAGACGTGCTTAAGCATGGGATACAGCGAGGGGAATTCAAAACTTCTCTGCCCCTTGAAACCTTGACCAGACATTGTGTTATGGCCATCAGAGGGCTTACCTATGAGTGGTGCATCCGATACCCCGACTTTGATTTGAAAGAGCAAACTCTGATGCACTTCAAAATTCTGTTAACTGGGATTATGGCCTCTCTTCCTGAATCCAAATAGGATTCGGAATGATTTGTCAACCGATATTACAATCCTTCTCGGCAAGCCGATAAAAACTGCGCTCTTTACTCCATTAACTACTCCTGCAATCCGCACACCGCGGCTATGATGCTGAAATTTCCGCAAATCATAATCAGCCTATTCTCATACCGTCTCCACTGTAAAAACTTTAACAGGGAAGTAAATATACAGTGGAGGCAGTACGGAATACATGTATCCAGAAAAATAAAGAATACTTGAATTAGAGCTTTTTTGTTCCCAGGATATACGCTTTCACTAATGGGTGGTAGATCTGCCCGTTCACATTGTTTGCAAACAGATCATGAGATGGCTCCGCAATTTGAATATCTTCCACGAACAGGGCACTCCGGAAAATTTTGTGTAAATTTGAATTCAGTTCAGGCAAAAACTTGAGTAGTTTTTTGATTTACAACGTGAATCAAAGGAATGGATTTGCCTCTGATTGTCTTTCTTCCTCAAAGCTGCCG
>JAEZGM010000035.1 GCA_023416955.1 Bacillota bacterium
GCCTTAATACCGTTTGGAAAACGTGTTGGGTCAGCTCGAAGATTTCCGTTGGAATCACGTGCCGGATTTGCCATCCAGTTATCATCCAAATTCAAATACACATAGCCTGCATCCTTCATTCCGCAACTTACCATTGTGTCGGCAATCTGTTTAATCTTAGTTTCATTAATATCTCCATGGAAAATATTCCAACTGTTCCACCCCATAGGTGGTGTTTTTGCAAGACTGTTATCCCATGCCCCAATATTGAGAGCCATTATTATAGTAATCGCAAGCCCTAAGAGGGCAATTGTACTGACCACACGAACTTTTTTCATTATTTTATATCCCCCCTAATTTTAATTTTTGTTTTAAAACTCTGTTATTTGTCCCAGTAGATACTTCTTAAATATCGCAAAATCCATTGCTGTCACCGCTTTATCTCCGTCAAGATCAGCTGCTGCCGAATCAATTGTGACCTCATCACCCAGCAGGAACTTCTTTAATAGTGCAAAGTCAATTGTATCCACAGTGCCGTCCCCGTTAACATCCCCATGCTTCACTTGACTTCCGGTGGAGAAAATTTTCATTGACGCATCATCCACATATAAATTGGTTCCGCTGTCAGGCCCTTCGAAATATATGCTAAGGTCAGTCAATGTACCTGTAACATCTAAAGTGTAGTTACCTGACAATTGAACCCAGGAGCTATTACTACCGGTTGCGGTAGCAATATTGGTAAAGGTAGTTCCATTGTCATCTGTTTTCCGGATAGTCATTGTTACCGGTGCACTCTCAGTGTTATCCAATCTAACCCAGCCGGAACAAGCATACGTGTTACCATTCTGAACTCTTGTTGTAATGTTCTGAATAGGCCCGTTCCATGCTCCTGTCCTGCCTGTATGCAGGAGGCTATAGCTTCCCGAGTGCTTTTGCACTGTTGAAGCGGCAATTGTACCCGCACCATTCACAGTCCAGCCTGTGGTGCTCCCTGACTCCATATCCGGATTAGCAAGTAAATTGTCTGAGGGTTGTGTACCCACATATGTTCCCAGCTTAAAATAGATACCGTACCTATCTTTGTATCTTTGATAATGGGGTGTAAATACCAAATGGTTATCCTCGTCGGTATTTCTCAGTGTAAATTCCAGTTTTCCGGGCGTTTGAACCAAATTATTCTTAATATTGGCAAGCCAATTATCAATGCTAGGACTGGCAGTGGTATTGATATTAATAGTATCTTTGATAGTCACATTTTTGGTTGCTTTTAGTACCTGAACCCCATGTGATTGAGTAGTCATGCTTTCAGTTCCAAGGCCTGCACTTAATACTACGGGGCCATACGTAAAGGCTACTGCATTTGGATTGTCAGTCAGTCTCGAAACCCTTGCTTCGGTAGGCAGGGTCAGCTCAACTGTATCTCCTGACTGCCAAACTCTGTTGACATCAAGATAGCCATTTGACGGAGCAACATTAATTGGAATACCGTTAACCTTAACCGTAGCAGTTTGTCCTGATGCAATCCAAGACGGTGACCTGAATTTAATTTTTACTTCTGATGAAGGAGCACTGTTGATAGTAAAGGTTACTTTATCTGATAATGGTACATTTGCCTGTTGTGTCAGTGAAAGGCCCTTTTCGCTCCAGTTCAGGGTAGAGCTCACATACATGTTTACATACAAATCTGAACCATTATTATAGTACAAGCTGTCATTCAGCTTTGTGAAATTCTCCATCCCCGTTCCCGTACAGCACCAGAAATGGTCGAATTGGGAACTGAATACCTTGAAATATCCGGTTCCCATAGCCTTAAAGTATGTGGCCATTCCGGTTTCGGGATTCTGAGAAGCCATGATCTCGTTTATCAATGCATTCTCATAGTAATCTGCATATTTAACGTCACCCGTTACCTTGAACAACTCTCGGGTCAACTTCAGCATATTATTGACATTACAGGTTTCATTATTTACATTATCCCTGTATGCGTCCAGTTTGCCTGCGGCCCTGAAATGCTCATCTTCACTGTTACCGCCTGTTACATATGTATGGTCTTTCAATACTATATTCCAAAACTGTTGTGCCGCTGTTAAGTATGATGATTCTGATGTTCCCAGCGTGCGATAGCGGTTCAGGGCACCGATGAATTTTGGGATAGTTGTATTGGCATGTTTTCCGGGTAAAACGTTTGTACCGGCAGCGATGGTATTAAATAATGAGGTTTCGTCGAATTTATGTGCTGCTGTTAAGTGGTTGCTGTTGCCAGTCAGCTTATACAATTCATAGAGACAATCATTCATTCCACCATACTCAACACCCAACACCCTTGACTGTGTTGCAGAATCCCAGGCGTTTACTCTTTTGTAAATCCAATTTCCCAGATTTGTTGCTATTGTCAATGCGGTTTGATTACCTTCAAATTTGTAAACGTCAAGAAGACCTGACATGATTTTGTGCATGGTATACCACGGTACCCAGCTTGAACCGGAAGCCTTTCCTTCAACAACATCAAATTGAGTAACAGGAGTTGCAAACAAATATCCATTGCCGTTTTTATTCTGGCAAGCCTGCAATTCCGAAATAATCAAATCGATACGGCTTTTCAGATCCGCATTTGCTGTAGCATCGGACTTAGTATTTTTATAAGCCTGAGCAAGTGCTGACATATAATGCCCCATAGTATGGCCTTGAATCAGGGTGTTGTTTTCCCACCCTCCATAATAGCTATAAGTTGTTGATAAGCCTGCTGCTTTCTTAAAGCCCACCAACAAACGGTTTGGATCAATTGCCCTCAGGTATGCAACTTCTTTATTAAATGCATTCACATAGTATGCATCTGTGATTTTTACCTGCTCCATGTCAAACTGCTTTAGTAGTTCAACATTTTCTGCGGAAACTGGTATTTGTACACTGAATATAAGTGAAAGTATCAATAGGCATGGCAGAAGTTTACTCATAGTTTTTAACATATTTGCCTCCTTGACCAATTTTACAAATTAGATATAACAATTAGTTGTACTCGGTAATTTTTCAAACAATACCTAACAGAAGTTTTTTGAAAGTAGCACAGTCCAGTGCATCAATAGCTCCGTCCTTATTTAAATCTCCTGCTTCAATGTCGTTATCTACCGGAAAATCAGTTATTAATCCTAGAATATATTTCTTCAGCAATGCATAATCTGTTGCATCTACACAGTCATCTCCATTGAGGTCCCCGACAATTGTTGTTGTTCCGCTTTTTTCAAATTTCCACCAATTGAAATTAAAGAGATAACCGCTCCCCCCTGTGAACTTCAGATATAAATCATGAACGCCTTCTGCGCCGCTTACGGTACAAGACTTATCACTGTAGGTCTGCCAATCGCCTGTTTCGCTGACTGCACAAGTTCCCACAAGTGTACCCGTAGGACTGTCTAGTCTAAGCTCTATATTACCGCCGCTTGTTGCTGACGCAACTCTGGCAATAAAGGATGCTGCTCCTGTACCAAAATCTACACCTTTAACCTTTATATAATCACCGTTTTCGATAAAGCCTACATCCATCCCGCCTTCGCTGCAGGTTTCTGTTTCTATTCCGGATTCCCAGCAAATTGTTTCAGCCTCGTTTTGTACAAATGGATTGAGGTATTGAACCTGAGCAGGTCCGGCTTGAGTTATAGGAATAGTTGGGATTGTACCATCAGCATTGTACTTGAATTGCTCAACACCTACGGAACGGTGATAACTTCCGCCTCCCGGCAAATCACCTGTATGATAAAAGAAATAAGAATTTCCTTTATAATCCGTTATGCCCGGATGGTTTGTAAAGCTATTTTTTGAAGGCATGATTTCGCCTTTGGATGTCCATGGTCCGGTAGGACTGCTGCTTGTGGCATACTGTAAGTTTTCACCATTTGAACCCATGCCTGCATATACCATATAATATAAATTATTACGTTTATAGAACCACGGACCTTCTACGTAGCCCGATGGCTTTGGTGATACCTGAACGACACTGCCGGAGTAAGAAATCATGTCCTGATTTAACTTAACATACCAGAGATTTCCATTTCCCCAATAAAGGTAAGCCTGTCCGTTGTCGTCGATATATACGGTAGGGTCAATATCAGAGCCTCCGTTATTGGTTACTAAAGGTTTCCCCAGAGCATCCTTAAACGGACCTGTTGGACTGTCGGATACAGCAACACCCAGTGCATATCCGCCGGTTTTTCTGGTTACAGGTACGTAGTAATAAAATTTATTGTTCCTGAAGATAACCTGACCTGCCCAGGCGTCCTTGCTTGCCCAGCTGAAAGTGGTAGCCGCAAGAGGCGAACCATGATCTGTCCAGTTTACCATGTCCGTCGATGAGTAGCATCTCCAGTCTTTCATGGTATAAAAGTTATCTACTATTGTGTCCTCATCGTGTCCCGTATAAAGGTAACAAGTTCCGTTATAAACCATAGGAGCAGGATCAGTGGTATAAAGTGTTTGTACCACTGGGTTGTCTGCATAACATACGGATGAAAAAAGAGTAGTGAAAATAATTAAAAGCCCTAATATCTTGCATGCTTTTTTCATAATAATACCTCTTTTCTTATTTATTGTGGGTTAAGCTTGTCCCGGAAAAGTAGTAATTGTCCCCAGAAGATATTGTTTCATAAGAGAAAAATCAATTGCGTTAACATCTCCGTTAGCATCCAAATCAGCAAGCTTTGTATCTTCTATTGTTTCAGATCCCAGAAGATATTTTTTCAGCACCAGTAAGTCAATGGCATCTATTTGTCCGTCGGAATTTATATCACCTAATTTACCTGTAATAACAGGTGAATTACTGAATTTAAACCAATTAAGGTTGATTAAATATCCGCTATCTCCAACATATTTCAGGTATACGTCGTGTTGACCGCTTACACCGCTGACAGCACAGTTTACATCTATAAAGTTCTGCCATCCGTCTGTTCCGCCAACTGCGCAAGTTCCAACCAAAGTTCCTGTTGCACTGTCAAGTCTTATTTCAATCTTGCCTCCGCTGGTGGCACTTGATA